>CAVQYN010000039.1:0-39124 GCA_963718225.1 uncultured Chloroflexia bacterium | reverse complement strand
AAAAGCGAGTTGATAATCGGTGGGGGATTTTTCGGCGCGGCGATGCGGCGGATGAATCAAACGCGTAGAGGCGCGCCATGCAAGCCAGAGGAGTAGCGCAAAGGTAGACGCAAGCAACAACATTGTTGCGGCGAGCAAATTTGACATAGAGACTCTTGCCGGGCGGGTGTGGACGCCGGCAAATCATCGATGAGAATGCGCTAGACCTGGGGTTCCTCCGTGTCATCTTCCCAGCCGATAATCCAAACGCACAGCCCGGCCAACAAAATCGTGGCGACGACGAGCGCCGCGAGTTGAGTTGGTAACAAGCCCACATCTTTGGCAGACCACAGCATGATCACAACCATGCCGACGGCCAAAGCGAACCACGCGGTTAGGCGCGGATGTTGTTCTGCAAGATTTTTGAGTGCGGTCATTCCGATTTTTCCTCCATCGATTTACCGCCAGGGGTAAATCATTTCAACCAAGCGCGCTTGTCACGCGCGTTCTGCACATCGATTGTTTTCCAGGCGCGTAAAACTTGGGCGCGCGTGGCGGCGGGTTTGCCGCTGTTATCGATGATTACCTGCGCCCGTCGGAATTTTTCGGCGAGCGATTTTTGCGCCGCGAGCCGTGTGCGCGCATCTTGCTCGCGCATGTGACGTGTGCGCACGATGCGTTCGATTTGTATGTCCGGCGCGCATGTGACTGCCCACAACGCATCGCACCAGCGCGCCATGCCGGATTCCAACAATTTAATCGCTTCGATCACGACGACCGGTTTGCGATTTTGGCGCAGAGTTTGCAGAGTCAGCTCGCGCACCGCCGGGTGAATAATCGATTCCAATTTTTTCAGCGCAGTGGGATCGCTGAACACGCACGCGCCCAAGCGTCGGCGATTGATGCGTCCGTCCGCTTGCAAAATTTCCTTGCCGAATGTGGCGACGATGTTCTGCCACGCCGGCGAACCGCGCCGCATGACTTGATGCGCCAGCGCGTCCGCGTCGATGCCGCGCGCGCCAAGTTGCCCCAGCATTTTGAGAACGGAGCTCTTGCCGCTGCCGATTGTTCCAACGAGTCCGATGAGGTAAAAGTTGCTCATAGGTCTCCCTCTCATGTTCGCCAAGCGAACGGGAGACTGTGGTTTCGGGGTGAGGGTTATTTCACATCCAACTGATAACCAAGCGGCACAATCTCAAACCAGGTGTTGCCGGGTTTCAGCGAGTACGCATTGCCGGAATTATCGGTAAAGCGGAAAAATTCTTGCTCGCTCGCGCGTTGCCATTTGCCTTGCACCATCATGCCGTCGCGGAAGAATGCGGCATCGCCTTGCCCAGTCAACGGAATGTACGCGGACACGGCGTTGTTATCATCTTCGATGATTTCCGTTTTTTCGTGCTTGGCATACAACACGACAATGTTCGATGTTTTGATTTGAGTCGTGGTGGGATTGCCCGCCGGCACGCAATCTGCGCCGTTCCCCCATTTCGCGGTGACACTGTACAGCGTGTCCATGTGCGGTGTGTTGGTTGTAAAGCGCGAATATTTTCCGCTGGCGGCATCGTATTGCCATTGCACGGTTGCCCACGAGGGCCACGGCGATTTGTTCAATCCGATATTCGTCGCCGGATTGCCGGCAGATGCGCGGTCGGCAAACGTAAAGCCGTATAACTGCACCGGCGCTTCAAGTCCTTTGAGTTTCAGATACTCGCGGATGCGCGGACCGGTGGTGTACAAGCGACCTTGATAAGATCGGTTCTTGATGTCCATGTAGCAAAACGCCGGTTGACTATTGATGCCTTCATCGAGATTGACGAGCGGCGTTTGCGAAAAGAGCCAGCGCGTGCCGTTGCTGCCGCCGGCGCTCGCGAGCGCGCCGTCGAGCATGGGGACGATTTGGAAATTGATGATGCGCTGACTCCGGATCGGTCCGATGAGCGGCGGATCGTTGCTGAGAAACACTGCGCTGTAACGCGTGTTGGCATACTGCGAACCCAGGATATCGATGAGTTCTTCAAAGACCAAGTCGGCGACGCTCAGCCCGGCGTGCCAATTATTCGTGCGCACGATTTGATCGTTGCCGATGCGTCCGACAATCGGGCGGCGTTGCAACAGCGCCGGATCGGCGGCGAGACCGGTGAGCGGATTGATATTGGCGGGACGCGCCGGAATTGCAATCGGCGGAAAGGGTCCGAACTTGGGCAAGAGCGGATCGGCGATTGCCGGCGCGGCACCGCGCGGTATCGATTGCGTTGTGGGCGCTGTGCCCGGCTTTGTCGATGATGTTGGCGGCGGTGTGGTAGTCGGCATCCCCGGCGCCGTGGTGGGTTCGTTGATTGGTATCGATGTGGCGGTAGCGGCGCGCGGCGTCCAAGTCGGGCGTGGGGTAGGAGTCGCATCGGTAGCTTCGCACGCCACCGACAGAATAGCGGCAAGCGCCAAGATGGCGATCAAGCCGTGTCGAGCAGAGTACATACTTTCGCACCTCGTGTAAAATTGTGCGCCTATTATATTCACAAACCGATACCTTGACAAGGTTTTGACGTTCGATAGAACCTCTGCTAAGATGTTTGCGATGAATCGACTTGCGCGTGTTCTGTGGTGGTGCGTCGGTATCGGTTTGGCGATTTGTTTTGCGCAAACCTTGTGGCTGGGTTTTGCCGGGCTCGTCTATCCGTACCAACTTGATTACGGCGAAGGCATTGTGTTGTGGTTTGCGCAACAACTTGCGCACGGTCAGACGATTTACAAAGGGTTGACCGGTTTTCCGTATGCCTCCAACAATTATCCGCCGATTGCCATGTTGCTCTCGGCGATGCTGATGCCGATTTTCGGCGAAGGGTACACGGCGGGGCGATTGCTGAATTTTGCGTCGGCGTTGATGGTTGCCGTGCTGATTTATCGCATCGTGCTTGGCGAGACGCGCGCAAAAATTCCCGCATCGATTGCCGCATTGTTCTTCATCGGCTCGTCATATGTGTACCATTGGATTCCGCTCTTCCGCGTCGATTTGATTGGCTTGGCGTTTACATTTGCCGGAATCTATTGTGTTTGGAAGTTCAGCCAACAGCCACGTGTGCTTTACTATTTGCTATTTACTAGTTTTCTTTCTACTCGCGCTGTACACAAAACAAACCTTGTTCGCCGCGCCGATTGGCGCGTTCTTCGCACTCGCGATACGCGACAAACGCGCCGCATTTATTTTTGCGATTTGCCTCGGCGCATCCGGTGGCGCGCTTTACCTCTTGCTTGATTTTTTCACGCACGGCGGCTTTACCTTCGGCTTGCTCGAATCAAATGCGACCGTTTTCCTGTTCGAGCAATTGATCGCCTTGTGCCTCGATTTTCTCTATACGTTTCCGGTTTTACTGGCGTTGGCAGTGTGGTCGTTCATCGCGCGTGTGCGTGTGGGACGATTCGGTATCCTCGAATGCTATGCGGTTACCGCATTTGCGGCATTGGCGATGGCGGGACGCACCGGCGCGTGGGAAAATTATTTTTTTGAGGCAATTGCAATTGCGTGTGTCTTGGCGTTCACTCATCCTGAATTTGAAATTCCAAATTCCAAATTCCAAATTCCAAATCTCGGTTCGCGAATTTTGAATTTTGAATTACGAATTACGAATTACTTGCTGCCACTTGGATTGCTTCTTCAGATTGCTTTGCTGTGGCAAGACCCACGCATTGCCGCAAACCTGATCGCCCAAGATTTTCCGGCAAATCAGCAACTCGCCACGGTGTTGCGCCAGACGCCGGGGATTGTGATTTCCGAAGACATGGGTGCGCTGGTGACAAGTGGCAAGCCAGTGGCGTACTATACATTTCAGTACAGTTCGCTTGCGCGAAGCGGCAAGTGGGATCAGAGTTGGGAATTGAATGGCTTGCGCGACGGAAATTTTCCGCTGGTCATTCTCGAACGCGGCACGCGCGAAGATGTTGATCATTATCGCCGATTCACGCGCGAGTTTGTGTCTATGCTGGATCGTTACTATGCGCGCACGCAGTCAATTGGCAAGTATGAGGTGTACACACCAGCGCCGGGTTTGCGTTTGCAATCGGCGAATTTTGGCGATGAGATTGCGCTCGTCGGTTGGAGTACGCCATCTGAAACTTTGAACTCTGGAACCTTAGACGTTGACGATGGTCTGGCAAGCGCAACGGACGCTGAACCGGCGGTACACGGCGTTCGCGCATCTTGAAAAAACGGATGACGCGCGGGTTACCCAAGATGACCGCGAGCCGCGGGGCGGAATTTACCCAACGACGCGTTGGGCGTCTGGAGAAATGGTGCGCGAAGTTTATGCGTTGGTTGTGCCGGAGAATTTGTCGTCAGGACGGTACGTGCTCAAGATGGGCTGGTACGATTCAGAAACCGGTGATCGGCTGGAGGTGTCAGGGAGTGCGGACAATTCGTTTGTGTTGACGACGTTTCAGGTCAAGTGAAAAATTTTCTCAACCCAAAGCAAAAAAGCGTTGCGCAATCAAATGCGGCAACGCTTTTTTTGTTTCACTTCCACACAAACGTCCAATGGGGGCTCTCAGGACTCGATGCCAGCACCGGCGGCGTTGCGTTCGGCGTGCGCGTGGGTCCTTGGCTTACGATGACGACGTACCACGAAAAAGTTGTGCCATTGGGCGTCGCGCCCGGGAAATCTTCAGGACGTAGACGAATGCTGGTACTGCGCTCTTGCCGCACAAGCGATTTCTTTTGATTGCCGACGGCGTAATCGATGTGAACGACATAGTATTCGTTTGACTTGAGCGTGCCCGATGAAACCCAGCCCAACGTCGGTGGATCTTCCTTGCCGGCGAAAACCGTTTGGTCTGCCGGAAAGATCAAACTCGGTGCGGTGTACGGAAACTGCGGCGTCGCGGTTGCTGTCGTGGCAATTGGAACCGTGGCGGTCGCGGTGGGCGTCCAGTTGCCGGGCGGAACATCCAGCACTTGGCCAATCGAAAGGAAATCGGATTCAAGTTGATTCGCAATCCGAATTGCATCGGCGCTCGATCCGTAAATCGCGGCGATACCAATGAGCGTATCGCCGCGTCTGACCGTATGACGAATCACCCCCGGACTCGCGGCGGGTGTCGCCGAAATCGGGGGTGATTCAAATGCCACTTGCGTTGGGGTGCCGAGCACCGGCGGTTGGGAGATCGGTCCCGGCGATGGTGTGGGCAAAGGAATGATCAATTCATCGCCGGCGCGAATCGTATCGTCCTTAAGGTTATTGGCAATCCGAATCGATTGCACAGTCACTTTGTATTTTGCGGCGATTTCGAGCAACGAGTCGCCCGATTTCACTTTGTATTTCACCGAGGGAATAGTTGGCGTAGGGGAAGGCGATACCGGCGGCGGCAATGTGACCGGAATAATTGTGATGCCCGGCGTCAGCGTGCGCCCGGGACGCGGCGTGGCAGTCGCACTGGTTGCGCCTAAACCTAGGCGCGTCCCACCGCCCAACAAAAAGAACAGGACCGTGCACACAATCAATACCAAGAGCGCGACGCCGACAATCATCACCGTCGGTGGCACGGACTCGCCGGTATTTTCGCCCAAGTGCGCCGGCACGCGTTGAACCATGCGTTCATGCCGCCACGAATCGTTGCGGCCCGGTCGTGATGGCGGAGTGGATTGATCCTGACTCATGGATGTCTGCCTAACCTGCTACCATTATAACAAATCTTGCATGATTTGCCAACCGCCGTCGTTTATTTTGAGAGTCGCCAAATCGCCAACGCGATGATGACACTCACGCATCGATACGAGTGCGCCGATTTGTCGAATCGGCGTGTCTTGAAAACGCAATGCACAATGTGCGATCCTGCCGGCGCGTTGACGAGAATCAGTCCTTGCTCGCCGAACGGCTCAATGTCGATTGCTCGATTATCGATGGTTGCGGTCCAACCGGGAAAATAATGCGTGTACAGGAGCACGCGGGCTGGCTGATTTGATTCCACGCGTACATCGACGGACTGACCACCGTAGCGAATCGTTTCGACGCGCGCGAAATCATCAAGCGCAATGGCCTTGGTCAGTTTCTCGCCGGCGATGTACTGCGCGACGAGCGGCGATGTTGTTGGTCGTGCCCCAGTCATCCAAATCGTATCGCCCAAGAGTTCGCCGTACTTGACTTCAAATTCCATTTGCGTTTGATAATTGAACACGGCCTCAGTGTGTTGCGGCTGGGTGTACGGATAATTCGCTGTGACCAAAAGCAAAACGACGGCGAGCATCGGCGCAAGTTTGTGCGTATCATCGAGCGCGTGCATCGCCGCGCCGGATAAAAACGCGAGTGCGAACGCGCTGATGATGAGCAGGCGCCACGGGAATTGCGCGAACGCAATAATCGATGCAAAGGGTTCCCACAGCGGTGCGGAAATCGGCAACACGAGAAGCACGACAGCGAAAACGATGAGCGCAAAGAATCCAATGTGCGCGCGAATTTCCCCGCGCACGCGATTCCAGCCCCACAGCGCGATGAACGTAAGCAAAACCGGGATCAAGCCAAGTTGAAGCGAAAATTGGTCATTGCCATTTTCGCCGGCGTAGCCGTAGCCCCAGAACGGTGACAAGAGTTGATTGGCGTTGAGAAAATGTTTGCGGTAGTTGAAAAAGCCGCCGACGAGCGGTTCGCTGGTGAGATAGCGCTGTTCAAAGAGAACCGGCAGCCAAAAGATCGCGGCGATGCCAAGCGCGAGAGCGAGGGAAAATGCAATCGGCAGTATGCGGGAGGCAGTAAGCCGGAAAAAGTTTTCGCCTTCTGCTTTCGGCTTTCTGTCTTCTTTGAGCCGGCTCAGTAGCAGGAAAAGGATATACAGCCCGATAATCGGCGTGAATAGGACGGTCATTGCCATGTGTGAGAGGACCAGCCCGGCATACGCAAGTGCGGCAAACGCAATGTAACGCGTATGCCGCGTCGTGACAAGTCCATGGAACGCCCAGCACACGAGCGGCGGAAAGACAAACGAAACCAATTCGGCTTGTGACGCGCGGACATACAAATCGACGAGATGGTACGGCACGTAGACGTATGCTATCGCCGCGACGAGTCCTGCGTTTTTCCCCAGTACGCGCGCCGCGAACAAGTACATCGTCAACGCCGAGAACAAGACCGCCAAACCATCGACGATTTTCACTGCGCTGACAAAATCAAAGCCGACGAGGTGAACCGCTTCGCCAACGAAAAATGGAATCGGCGCAAGAATGAGCCACAACGGATAGCCGTAGCCAAACGTCATATCCGCCGCCCAACGCGGAAACCACGCGCCGTCGCGAATCGACATATCGAACATCTGAAGAAAATAGACCGAGTGGCGCGCGTCGTGGGCGAAACTGAAATAGCCCGGCGCGGTGAGGGGGGCGAGGGCGAAAACCGTAAAGGCGAATAGAAGAAAAATCGGCGAGGCGAAAAATTGCCCAAAAGATGAAAGATGAAGGATGAAAGATGAATTCTCTGTGACTAGATTTTCATCTTTCATCTTTCATCCTTCTGCTTTTGTTTCCTGGTCCCAATCAAAACACCAACCGCAATCAAAATACTCGCCGCAGAGACAAAACCGCCAACCGTTCGCGGCAGTGTATCGTCAAAGCGAAGCATGAGCCATTGCTCTTGCCCCGCGGGAATCGAAACGTTGATGCGCCCGAGCGGATCGTCGGCGTCCACGAAAACCGGCAATTCGCGGATGATGTCGGTGGACTGCGGCTTGACCAGATACGCGCGCCAGCCCGGATAATAAAAAAGATTGTATGTCAGCGTCGTATCTTCTTGCGCGTGGTACACGACGCGCTCGCCGTTCGCCTTGAGCCCGGTGAAATCCGGCAGGATGCCGATCCACACCTTGTCCGGATCGATGTGGGTGTAATCGATGCGCGATTTCAACCGCTTGCCGGCAAAATACACATCTGCCATCGGCGACCAGTCCGGAATTTCTTTCACGGTTGAGGTCGAGCCGGTCATTTCGCCGGCGCTCTGCTGAAATCGAAACAAGCCAAGAATGCTGACCGGACCCTCGGCGGGTTGTTGTATCATTTGCGCAGTCAGGTATGGAAAACTGCCCAGCACGATCAATATGCCCAGCAGAATCGTCGGCAGACGCGTATCCTCATCTTGCGTCAGGACGATTGTGCCGGCGAGCACCGCAAGTCCGACGGTCGTGAACGCAAGCAGACGCCAAGGAAATTGGATGAACGAAAGGATCGGCAGGATTTTCCAGATGGACAGCGACGGACCCAGCATCAAGCCCGCGACGATGAGAACCAGTGCGCCGAAGAAGAGCCAATAGCGGCGCGTATGGTTGGGATTCTTGATGATGGCAATGATTGAAAAGATCGCGAGCAGAACCGGGACGACGCCGAGTTGAAATGACATGCCGTCATTGGGTCCAGCGATGCTGATCCCAAAGCCCCAGCGCGGATCGAATAGTTGGAACACGTTCACAAAGTGATTTGTGTAATTGTAATAATTGCCCAGCCATTGATCCGTGCGCACGAATTGGTATTCGAGCACGGCGGGCATGAAGAAAATCGCAACCATGCCAAGCCCAAGCAACAGCGCGCCGAGCGGTGGCAAACCAAGACGAATCAACGCGCTAAAAATTTCTTTCGGCGCGGTGATTTTCGATTCCCGGATTTTGCCGAGCATCAAGAACAAGACCCAGATACCCAGGATGACGGTGAACAAGAGCGTGATCCCGTTGTGCGAAAACATCATCGCGGCGTAGGCGAACGCGGTCGCGACGAGTGCCCGGCGGCTGGGACGCATCACCGTTTCGAAAAAGCCCCACAGCGCGAGTGGGACGAAAATCAACGCCACCGATTCTTCGAGCGCGGCGCGCACGTACAGATCGGCGATGTGATACGGGATATATACGTACGCGAGTCCGGACAAGAACGCTGCTTGGCTTGAGCCGGTCAAGCGCTTGACGAAACCGAACATTGCCGGACCGCTGAGCAGAATTGCCAAGCCGAAAACAATCTTCGTGGCGGTGACAAAATCGAAACCGAGGAGATGAAACGCTTCGCTGACGTAGAGCGCGCCGGGCGCGTAGATGTTGAACATCGGATAGCCGTAGCCGAAGGTATAGTCCGGCGCCCAGCGCGGATACCAAATGCCGTCTTGAATCGACCGGTCGAATTCAAATAAAAAATAAACCGAATGTCGTCCATCGTGCGCGCCCCAAAAATAGCCGGGACCCAGCAACGGACCGATGGCGAAAATCGAAAAGAGTAAAAGTAGAACGAGATACGGGTCGATGCGTTTCATATCAAGTCAAAAGGAAAAAGTAAAAAGGCAAAAGTGAAATCCAAAGTTACTTGGACAGAGGCAACTGTTCGCTGATAATCGGTTCGGGATCGCCGGGGCGCGGCAAGTTGATGTGATCCGCGCCGGTCGCGGTCAGCGCGCGTTGACCGGTTGCCGCGTTGTACATTCCGAATTCGAGATGGTAGCCCTCGGTGGGACCATCCACATCGATTTGAATTGTGTGCGTACTGGTAATGACCTGACCCGGCGTCCACTTGAGCGTGCTTTCCGCCGGCTTGGAATCATCTTCGCCAAACGTGCCGCGATCGGCGTGAACGGCGTGGAGAAAAATGGTGTAATCGTAATCCACGGGACGAAGCGCCTGCCACGTGAATTGCACGCGCAACGTCGCGCCGTGCCGCAGTGGACCAACGATGCGATAGTCCCAAATCGCGATTTCATTGTTGCCGAAAGTCGCAATCGGCGGGCGCGATGGATTTACATCGATGAAACGCGGCGCGAGAAAACTGTACGATGCGACGACCGGCAAGGCGACAAAGAACGCGAGCATCGCCGGGCGAGCGAAGCGGGTATCCAATTCGATAACAGAGCCGGCGACGATTGCGAGCGCGAGTCCGACAAACGCGAGCAATTGCCATGGATACGCGACGAACACGCCGAGCAATTTCCAAAGCGGCGCGGCGATTTCAAACGTCAAGAGCGAGAGTAGAATCGCGGCGGCGAGAAAAACGAAAACGACGCGGCGCGTATCGTGGCGATTCTTCGCCAACGCGACCGCGATGATTGCCAAGCCAATCGGCGCAACGCCGAGTTGAAATGGGAATTGATCGAGAAAACTGCCGGTGCTCATGCCAAATCCCCACAGCGCGGAAAAAAGTTGGAATGGGTGAATAAAGTTAGCATTAAAGCCATCGCGCGTGATGTTTGCGCCGTAGCGAAGAAGCGTTGGGAGGTAGAGCACCCCGCCAATCGCCAAGCCCCCGAAAATCATTCCGGAGAGACGGAGGACGGACGACGAAAGACGAAAGTTGTTGGGCTGTAACGCAATCGCAGCGGCGAATGCAAAGAGCGCAAATAAAACCGCAATGCCGGGCTGGGTGAGAAATAACAAGGCGAAAATCAAAAGTAAAAAGGCAAAAGTCTGACGACTGACATCTGACGACTGGCGGCTGGCTGCGAGCGTAGCGAGCGGAAACAATGCCCACGCAAATGCTTCGGCGAACGCGCCGCGCACGTAAATTGTGGCAATGTGAAACGGCAAGTAGGTGTACACAATCGATGCGAGGAGCGCGCCGGGTTCGCTCATCCATCGTCGCGCGAGCGCGAACATGCCCAAGCCGCTGGCAATCCACGCGAGCGCGTAGACGAGTTTGATCGAGTTTAGATAATCGAATCCGAAGAGATGAAAGAATTTCGGCGATGAGGTACGGCAGAGGACCCTCGGTGCGGAAGAAATCGAAATCGTGCTGCCGATGATCGGCGCCCAGCCCAGCGCCGGGTGCTGGTCGAGATCGATGAGGTTGTAATATGCGATCAAGCCCGTGTGAGATTGAAACGCGCCGGGGTATCCGAGCGGCGCAATCGCAAAGACCGCGAGGAGCACGACGAGCAGTGGAAAGAGAAATTTCACGTGGGCGATTATAGCATCAAAGCGGGGAGATGCAAAACGAAATCAATTTGACACACCCTGTCAACCCGCATACAATAGCCGCAGTTCGCCGCATTCGTCTAGTGGACCAGGACGCTGCCCTCTCAAGGCAGAGACCGGGGGTTCGAATCCCCCATGCGGCACACCCGATTTCTGATTTTCGATTTGCCATCCGCAATTGGAAATCAGAAGTTTTCTTTTTCAATCAAAGCATCTGCCGAACTTCCGCAATCTCAACGCCGCGCGCTGCTCAACCAGCGATTCCACTTGCGCCCGGTATTCCCACTCAAATCGCAAAGCGATGCCGCAATCGCTGGAAAACTCACGCGGCGTTGGAATCAACTTGACGTTCAGCCCTATGTTGGCTAGTGTTTTCTCCGCGCGCATCGCCGCAGAGGTCGTGTGAAATAAAACAACGCCGTACTTCATTGTCGAACGATTCTCCGGATGGCATCGATCGTTGTGTGAATTTCATCGACGGTGGTAAAGATGCTCGGCGCGAGGCGCACGGTGCCTTTTGGAAATGTGCCGATCGTGCGATGGGCGGTTGGCGCGCAATGCAAGCCAACTCGGCTCAGAATGCCAAATTCCTCATCGAGCCGCAGACCGATTTCTGAAACCTCGCGTCCTTCCACCGTAAACGAAACGACGGCCGTACTTCGTGTCGCATCGCGTGTGCCATGAACCGTCACGCTCGGAATTGCTACCAAGCCATCAATCAACATCTGCGTCAACTTGATTTCGTGTGCGCGGATACTTTCGATGCCGCGTTCCATCACCCAGCGTACACTGGTCCCCAATCCGGCGATGCCAACGCCATTTGGCGTACCGCTCTCGTAGCGATCCGGCAAATCGGCGGGTTGTTCTTCAAATTCGGAGCGACTTCCCGTCCCGCCGCGCACCAACGGCTCGATGAGATTGACATCGACGTTATCGTTCATCACGAGTCCGCCGGTGCCGGGAGGACCGAACAATCCCTTGTGCCCCGTAAACGCGAGCAAGTCGATGTTCATTGCTTGCACGTCGATCGGCAACACGCCCGCCGTTTGAGCCGCATCGACAAGCATCAGTGCATTCGCTTGATGCGCGATGTGCGCGACTTGAGCAATCGGCAGAATCGTGCCGACAACATTGCTCGCGTGGTTGATGACGACGAGTCGCGTGCCCGGTTCGATGGCGCGGCGCATCGCATCGAGGTTGAGTGAGCCGTCGCGTTCACATGGAACGACGATGACGTGCACGCCTTGTTTCTCAAGCGCGCGCAAAGGACGCATCACCGCGTTGTGTTCCATGCTCGTCGTGACAACGCGGTCGCCGGGGCGCAACATTCCGCGCAAGACAAGGTTGATTGCATGCGTGGCATTCAGCGTGAAGATGACACGCAGAGGATCTGGCGCGTTGAAGAGTTCAGCCAGCGCTTCGCGCGCGTCATATACGATGCGCCCGGCTTCAATCGACAAACGATGACCAGAGCGGCCGGGGTTGCCCCGGCACGCTCGAGGAAACTCGCCATCGCTTGCATCACCTCGGGGGGTTTAGGAAACGAGGTGGCGGCGTTGTCGAGATAGATCATTTCTTCAAGACCAAGCGGAATCCTTCGCCGGGCTTGGTTTCAATTTCGACGCTCCAGCCAGCTTTCTTCGCAATCCGTGCAACGTTGTCGCGTGAGGTGCCGGTATCGACCAGTACTTCCACGGTACCGCTGGTCAGCTTGCTCAAAAATTGTTCGGCTTGCATCGCGGGTTGCGGGCAGGATAAGCCGCGCGCGTCGAGAGTTTTGATTTCGCTCATTTTGATTTCTCCTGTGACTAGCCTTTGATGGTTACGCATTGCCGGTTCGCGGAAGGCTAATCCGATGACCGCGCAAACGACCAATCCGACGATGACCGCCGCAGGACCAAACGCGCCCACTCCAGTCGTAGAACTAGCGAGCGTAAAGTTATGCGCGAATCCCGCGCCGACAATCATCCCCAATGCGAACACGCCGGCATCGGCATCGCCTTCGCCAGAGAGAATGAGTTGGCGACCTGGGCATCCGCCGGCGAGGGTGAACGCGAGTCCAGCCAGCACCATCCCGCCAAAATTCCACAATTCATCGATGTGCGCAATCGGTTGTTTCTCAAAGCCTGGATTGAATTGTCCCGAGCACAAGATTCGTCGCGAACGCCGGCAAGGACGAGCGCAACGATGCCGTTGAACAGATGTGTATCGCGCAACAACATTAAATCGCGCAAGCCGCCAATCGTGCAATATCGACTGCGTTGCGCCAAGAAAGCCGATGAGCAGACCAACGCGCCAGCGAGATCAAGCAATGGCGCATGTTGACTGCCCGGTCCAGTCGATCGAAAAGAAAATCGGACCGGTGGGATTGCCTTGCGCATCTTTCGCGCCGAACTGCGGGGCAAAGACGAGCGCCAGGAGAATGCAATCATCAACGTCGGCATGACCCAGCCCAGCGCTTGCGGCGCGGCGCGATTGCGTCCGAGCTGAAAACCCCTTCGCAAAAAGACAATGCCGACTGCCACGCCGACGAACAAGACCGAGAATGCCAAAGATTGCATTCCAATCTCCGCCGCCCAGGCGCAGAAATGCGCGCCACGTACAGCCAAGAAACACGAGCGCGCCGATGGCGGCAAATATGCCGAGCAAGAATCGAACCAAGGGAGCAGAGCCAGTGCGCGGACTTGAAACTCGCGGAAGATCAAGCGCGGCGACGAGCGAACCGAGCACAAAACCGATGATCTCCGGTCGGATGTACTGGACTGTGGCGACTCGTTGAAGACCGAGCGCGCCAGCAATGTCGCGGCTAAAACAGGCAACACAAATACCCATGTTGCCAGGGTTACCGAGCTTGACGAGGATCGGGGCCAGTACGCCAACGGCAATACCGGTGGCGATGGGACCCCAACGCGAAGAAAGGAACTGTGAAACAGCGGTCATTTTGGGCTCCTGTTGTTTTGAAATGTCGCCGCGCGTGGCGCAACCACGCGGCAACAGGACGCCCGGAGAAATTACCGAGGGGAATGTACTGGGGCGACGCTGCCGAATGATCCAACCACGGCGGCGCAAGGAACGATCAGATGCAACACGTGCATCTTGTCATGCGCGATTCATAATCACGTCCTGCGATGCCACTTGACCATGGCGTCACCCCCTTTCATTGTTACTCGTTTCTATCATACTCAACCTGTTCCCAAAATGCAAATCTTTGTGATGTGCCCGATCCAAAAGCTTGGCCCAGGCGCCTTCCGGGTCTTTTCTTTGTACAGCGGTTGACTTGCACCATTCGATATGCTATAAGGTGAGTGAAGGAAACTAGGAGGAGTCAAAATGAAATTGCTCAAGCGCGTTTTGTTGTTCGTTCTTGTTCTTGTCATTATTTTGCTCGTCGTTGGTTGCGCGGGCGGCTATTGGTTCATCACCAAAAGCCATCCGCAAATCGATGGTACATTGCAAGTCAAAGGGTTGAAATCGAAAGTCGAAATCGTCCGCGATGCGATGGGCGTAGCGCACATCTACGCCGATAACGTGGACGATTTGTTTTTCGCGCAGGGCTACGTCGAGGCGCAGGATCGCTTGTGGCAAATGGAATACAATCGACGCGTTGGGCACGGCACGCTGTCCGAAGTGTTTGGCGCGGCGACGATCAAGCAAGATCGATTTCTCCGCACGATGGGCTTGGGTCGCTCGGCGCGCGCGGATGTCGCGGCGATGTCCGATGCCGACAAGCGACCTCTGCAAGCTTTTGCGAACGGCGTGACGGCATTCATCGACACACATCGCGATAATCTGCCGCTGGAATTCACGATTCTCGGTGTCACGCCCGCGCCCTGGGAACCCGCCGATACGGTCGCGTGGGGCAAAGTGATGGCGTACAGTCTTGGCGGCAATTACGACGCCGAGCTCGCGCGCGCGGCGATGATCCAAGCGATTGGCGCGGACAAGACGAAACAACTTTTGCCGCCGTACCCGGCAACCGGTCCGTTCACGATCCCGCCGGAAGCGAAAGAGTACAAATCGCAATTACCAATTACCAATTACCCAATCGCAGATATTTCGATTGGCTCTCCTGATTTAGCCGGCATCGCCGCTTTCGACGCGTCGCTCGGTTTGCGCGGCGAAGGCATCGGCTCGAACAACTGGGTCGTCGATGGCACGAAATCGACCACCGGCAAACCGATTCTCGCGAACGACACACACTTGGGTCTGCAAATGCCATCGATTTGGTACGAAATCGGATTGCATTGTGCGCCCAAGACCGACGCTTGCTCGTACAACGTCGTCGGCTTTACTTTTCCCGGCGTACCCGGCGTGATCATTGGGCATAACGAGCGCATTGCTTGGGGTGTGACGAACGCGGGTCCCGACGTGCAAGATTTGTTCGTCGAAGAAATCAATCCGCAGAATCCGAACCAGTACAAGTTCAACGGCAAGTGGGAAGATTTCCAAGTTATCGAAGAGCCGATCAAAGTCAAGAACGTCGTCTCGGAAACGTTGAAGGTGCAAGTGTCGCGGCACGGTCCGATCATGACGCCGGTGTTTGGCAGTGGCGTGACGCAACCGCTTGCGTTGCAATGGACGGCGTTGCGCGATCGCAGTCGCTTGTTTGAATCGGTTCTGCAAATCGACCGCGCGAACAACTGGGACGAGTTTCGCGCCGCGCTGAAATTGTGGAACGTGCCGTCGCAAAACTTTGTCTACGCTGATATCGATGGCAATATCGGCTATCAGATGCCGGGCAATGTGCCGATTCGCGCAAAGGGCGATGGCACAGTGCCGGCGCCGGGTACCGGCGACTATGAATGGACGGGCTACATTCCGTTCGACGACTTGCCGTTCGTTTACAATCCGCCCACACATTTTATCGCGTCGGCGAATCAGCAAATCGTTCCGCCGACGTACAAGTATTTGCTCGGCACCGATTGGGCGGCGCCGTTCCGCGAACAACGCATCACCGATTTGTTGAAAGCGAAAGACAAACTTTCCATCGATGACATCAAGGCGGTTCATGCCGATGTCTATTCGCTTCCGCTCACGCAAGTGCAGAAATCGATTGTCAATGTCAAGCCCGAAGGATTTTTGCAGACGCGCGCGCTCGAATTTGTGAAATCCTGGGACGGCTACTTGAACACGGACAGCGTCGGCGCGTCGATTATGGAAGCGACATACCTCCGCCTGTTCGAAAATATCTTTGCGGACAAACTGCCCAAGGACTTGCTCGACACGTATCGCGGCGCGAGTGATTATCATCGCCGTGTGGTTATTGCAATGCTTGACGATCCCAAGAATGCGTGGTGGGGCAGTGCGGGGCGTGACGCGGTGGTGCAAAAGAGTTACGCGGAAGCAGTCGATTGGTTGGGGAGTCAGTTCGGCGATGCGCCGGGAGATTGGAAGTACGGGCGCTTGCACTTGACGACGTTCAATCATCCGCTCGGCAGTGTGCAACCGCTCGATCTCTTGTTCAACGCCGGCGGCGTGGCAACGCCCGGGGATCAGCACACGGTGTTTGCGACGCGGTTTAGCGTGTCAAACAATCGGTACCAAACGGTGCACGCCACGTCGATGCGCGTGATCGACGATCTATCGAATCTCAGCAACTCGTTGCACACGCACACGACCGGGCAATCGGGTCAACCTTTGAGCAAACACTTTAGCGATATGATTTTGCTCTGGCGCGATGTGAAATACGCACCGATGTATTTTGATCGCGCGTTGTTGGACAAGGTCGAAAGAGGGAACGCTGGTCTTAGTGCCCTAGTGCAATAGTTGGATAGTTCGTTAGTGCGATAGTTGTCTCGGCGAGTAATCAGATTGCCCGACGAGCAACTATCGCACTATCCACTAGCGAACTAGTGCACTAGACGACCATCTTGCCGGTCAACATCAAAATCACGCAACCAAAAATCACGACGTTGATCAGCACGAGCAAAGCAATTACAAACCACTGGCGATACGTCATCGGCTATTATCCTCCTCGGGCTAAGCGTTACATCGCCAGCCAATAATTCCATCAGCACACCATCGGCGCGCCGAAGCAACAGCGCGCCGTTTTCGTTCACATCTTCCGCCAAGCCCTCGATGAATCCGTGCGGCGTGCGCGAACGCACCAGTTGATTCAGCGTTACGCATCGAGGACAATATTCGGCGCGCAAATCCTCGTCGATGCGCGCGTAGTACTTTTCGATTTCAGTCAACAATGCTTGCACAAGTCGCACGCGCGAAAACGAGGTGCCCAACTCATCGGCGATGGTCGTGGCATTCAAATATATTTGATGGAGCGAGTGACTGAGAAATCTTCAGTTTCTGCAGATTTCTCGCTTCGCTCGAAATGACACTGAAGCTATGTAAAATTCACATTGACGCCGATACCGACGATGACGTACTCGAGTTTGTCGCCGACGATTCCCGATTCCGATAAAATCCCTGCGAACTTTTTCCCGCGCACGAGCAAGTCGTTGGGCCATTTGATTTGCACATCCAACCCGGTTTCAGCACGAATCGCCTCGCACGCGCCAAGCGCGACCGCCATCATCACGCGCGATGCTTGGCGCGGCGCAAGCTTGGGGCGCAGGATGATCGACATTAGAATCGACGAGCGCGGCGGCGCGATCCACGCGCGCCCAAGTCGTCCGCGCCCGGCGGTTTGCTCATCGGCGATGACCACCGTGCCTTCGGCTTCGCCGGCATCGGCAAGTTGTTTCGCCGCGTCGTTCGTCGAGCCGATGCGTTCGTGGAAGATAATGCGGCGTCCGAGCGTTTGGGTCTGCAATCCACGCGCAATCTCATTTGCGGTAAATGGTAATTGGTGATTTGTCATTTGCGCATTTGCCATTATATCAGCAAAAATCTTGACTCGCAATGCTATCGGTGGTACACTCGCGCAAGTTAAATTTGACTGACCGTTGTTTGATAACTGGCGACTGAGGTTGTTATGAAACGAATGTGGACGCCGTGGCGGATGAAGTACTTGAAAGCGCCCAAAGGCTCGGAAAAGCAAGGATGTATTTTCTGCGACAAACTGCGCGCGAGTAAGCGCAGTGACCGCAAGAATCTCGTGCTCTTGCGCGGCGAGCGTGCGTTTGTGATGCTCAACTTGTATCCGTACACAAATGGTCATCTGATGGTCGCGCCGCACGCGCACACCGGCGAATTGGAATCGCTGGACGGCGAGACGCTGAAAGAAATGATGATGCTCGTTGCCAAATCTATTCGCGCTTTGCGGAAAATGATGAACCCGCAGGGATTCAACATCGGCGCGAACCTGGGGCGCGTGGCGGGCGCGGGTGTGGATGACCACGTACATATTCACATTGTTCCGCGCTGGGGCGGCGACACCAACTTTATGCCGGTGCTTGCCGAGACACGGATGATTCCGGAACTCTTGCCGCAAACGTACGATGGATTGCTCGCGGCGTTGCAAACCATGGATAGTGCGGACACGAAAAAGAAACGTCGACGCAAGTAGGGGCGAGGTTACCTCGCCCCTGCAATTTGAAATCAAAAATGGATTTACAAATCACAGAACGCGTGCGCCAAGTGCTCAAGCCGCGCACGTCACTCGAATCGCAAAACACATACAATCTCTACGCCGATATTGCTTGGTGGGGGATTCTCGCTGGGATCGTCAATTCATTCTTGTCGGTGTTTGTCATCCGCGTGGGCGGAAGCGATACTCACGTGGGTCTGCTTTCAGCGTTGCCGGCGCTGATCGGAATTTTTGCATCGCTTCCCGGCAGTCGACTGGTCGAGCGTGAAAAAAAGCCGCTATCGGTTTTACAAATCAGCGCGTTTTTCAATCGCCTGGGCTATTTGTTGATTGGACTCGTTCCGTTTTTCTTCCTGGTAAATCGCGCGGATATCATTGTCGTGCTCGTCGCGTTGCTGACGATTCCCGGTGCGATCGCCAACGTTGCGTTCACAACGATGTTTGCCCAAGCGGTGCGCCCGGAAAATCGCGCGCGGGTTGTGGCGATTCGCAACGTGTGGATCGGTATTATCAGCACGATCACCGCGTTTCTCGGCGGCAAATTTCTCGATACGGTTTTATTTCCCATCAATTATCAAATTCTGTTTGCGATTGCGTTTGCGGGATCGATGGGGAGTTCGTACTACCTTTCGCGGATTCGTTTGCCAGATCAAGCAGCCCCTCGGCCAGCGCACGTTGATGATGCGCCGCAGGGCGCGCGCGCGTTCATCGCTATGTTGCGCGGCAGTCGCAACTATACCGAATTTACACTGGCGTCATTTGTTTTCCATTGGGGCTTGTTTTTCCCGGTGCCACTCTATGCGATCTATTGGGTGCGCGTGTTGCAAGCAAGCGAAGGTTGGGTAGGCGTGTTTAGCATGGTCGGTAGCGCAACGACGATTGTGTTCTATCCTCTGTGGGGTCGCTTGGCGACGCAACGCGGAAATCTATACATCATCGTTCTGGCGGCATTTGGCTTGGTCCTGTATCCACTGGCGACGGCGCTTTCGCCTAGCGTCGAATGGATCATCCTCGTTTCATTCATCGGCGGCGTGTTCACCTCCGGATTCGGCTTGGCGTTTTTCAATCGATTGCTCGAAGTGACGCCCGAATTGCATCGCGCCAGTTACATCGCCGCCTACAGCACGCTGATCAACGTTACCGCTTTTGTCGGACCGCTCGTCTCGACAACGCTTTTGGCGCTCTTTGACATCCGCGCTCTGTTGCTTGTCGGTGCCGCCTTGCGTCTCATCGGCGCGCTCCTCTTTGGGCGACAGCGCATTCGCGCGCAATGATACGTTCGGATCAAACGTTGCGGCGAAAGAGTATTTCCCAAACACCAAGATATTTGGTAAAATGCGGCTAGTGCACTAGTTCGATAGTGCATTAGTTCGTTAGTTGAAAACCTGGTGTGGCAACTAACGCACTGAGGAGTGGGGGGGTGGTGGTAGCAGTTCGCACAGATAGTTGCACTAACATACTATCCAACTAATATGGAGGGAACATGACCCCACAACGACGTGAGGTGTTTATCGTCGGCGGTGCGCGTACACCCATTGGCAAGTTTCAAGGCACGCTTGCCGGCATTCCGGCGCCCGAGCTTGGCGCGGCGGCTGTGCGCGAAGCAGTGAAGCGTGCCGGCGTCGCGCTGGAAAAAATCGATGAGGTCATTGTCGGTAACGTCGTTACCGCTGGCTTGGGACAAGCGCCGGCACGCCAGGTTGCGCTCAAAGCCGGCTTGAAGGATTCGATCAGCGCGTCGCAAATCGGCAAGGTGTGCGGCTCCGGCTTGAAAGCCGCGATGCTCTCATCGTCGATGATTCGCGCTGGCGACGCCGATGTGATGGTTGCGGCGGGAATGGAAAATATGAATCGCGCGCCGTACCTGTTGCCCAACGCGCGCTTTGGTTATCGGATGGGTGCCGGCGAAATGATCGATGCCGTGGTGTTCGATGGGTTGTGGTGTGCGGTCGAAAATTGGCACATGGGACGCGCCGCCGAATTCATCGCGCGCGAGTGCGGCATTACGCGCGAACATGCAAGACGAGTTCGCGTTCAATAGTCATCGCAAAGCGATTGCCGCCATCCAAGCCGGCAAATTCAAAAACGAAATTGCCCCCGTTTCGATTCCATCGAAAAAAGGTCCCGTGCTGTTCGATACCGACGAAACCCCGCGCGCGGACACATCGATGGAAGCCCTCGCCAAATTGAAACCGGCATTTGAAGAAGGCGGCAGTGTTACCGCCGGCAACGCCCCGCCGCTTTCCGACGGCGCAGCGGCGGTGGTGCTCGTCGGCGATGACGTGGCGATGCGCGATAATTTGAAACCACTCGCGCGCGTCGTCGCGTACGCGCAAGCCGGGACAGATGCCAAGCATATTTTCTGGGCGCCGATTTACGCCGTGCGCAAAGTGCTCGACAAAGCCGGGTGGAAGTTGAACGACGTTGATCTTTTTGAAATCAACGAAGCATTCGCCGCCCAAGTCCTCGCTGACGGCAAAGAACTTGGCATCGATTGGGCGAAAGTGAATGTGAACGGCGGCGCGGTCGCGCTCGGTCATCCGATTGGCGCAAGCGGCGCGCGCGTTCTCGTCACGTTGATGTACGCGATGAAAGATCGCGGCGCGAAACGCGGTATCGCCTCACTGTGTCTCGGCGGCGGCGAAGCGGTGGCGATGGCGATCGGAAATCCTCTGACGGACGACCAAGGACGAATGACCGACGAAAGTTGATTCCGTCATCTGTCTTCGCGTCTTCCGTCTAACGAACTTTGATTCAATCGGAGCATTTAGAATGGATTTCCAACTCAATGAAGAGCAACGAGCCATTCGGGACTTGGCACGCGACTTTGCACAAAATGAAATTGCACCGATTGCGGCACAGATCGACGAGACCGGCGAGTTTCCGTACGCGACCGTCAAGAAGATGGGCGAGCTGGGTTTGATGGGCATCGAAATCCCGCAAGAATACGGCGGCGCGGGACTCGACGCATTGTCGTACGTGCTGGCAGTCGAAGAAACCGCCAAAGTGTGCGCGTCGCACGCGGTGATTTTGAGCGTCAACAATTCGCTCTATTGCTACGGCATCAACCAATTTGGCACCGAAGAGCAAAAGAAAAAATTTCTCGAACCGTGCGCATCCGGCAAAAAAATTGGCGCGTTCTCGCTGACCGAACCGCAATCGGGCAGCGATGCCGGGAACATGAAAGCGCGCGCGGTGTTGCAAGGTGACCAGTACGTCATCAATGGTCGCAAGTCGTGGATCACCAGCGGACCGGTCGCGAATTTCATCGTGCTGTTTGCGGCAACGCAACCGGAATTGAAACATCGCGGCACGGCGTGCTTTATCGTCGATACGAGTTTGCCGGGATTCGAGCGCGGCAAGAAGGAACCGAAACTTGGCATTCGCGCGAGCGCGACGTGCGAGACGACGTACGACAATTATCAATTGCCGGTTTTGCACCGCATCGGAAAAGAAGGTGACGGGTTTAAGATAGCGATGAGCATTCTCGATGCCGGGCGCATCGGCATTGCGGCGCAAGCGTTGGGCATCGCCGAAGCGGCGTACGAAGCGAGCGTGGCGTACGCCAAAGAGCGCGAAGCCTTTGGCAGTAAGATTGGCGAATTTCAAGCAATTCAATGGATGCTCGCCGATATGTCCGTTCGCATCGAAGCGTCGCGTCTGTTGGTTTATAACGCCGCGATCAAAAAATCGAGCCACGAAAAATTTACGCGCGAAGCCGCGATGGCAAAGTTGTTCGCGAGCGAGACCGCGATGTGGGTCACGACGAAAGCGATTCAAGTTCACGGCGGCGCGGGATACAGCAAAGAACTGCCCATCGAGCGATATTTTCGCGATGCCAAAATCACCGAGATTTACGAGGGCACCAGCGAGATTCAGCGGCTCGTGATTGCGCGCGCCGCGTTGGACGCAAAATAACAAGCCATAGAGGCCATAGAGAACATAGAGTTGAAAAACTTTTCTCGATGACCTCTCCTGGCATGACTGTGGAGCACTGGCTGTGGGTAGTTCACCACAGTCAACCACAGCCATGTTCCCGCCACACTCCCTGGCATGGCTGTGCGAACTGGCTGTGGGTAGTTCACCACAGTCAAGCACAGTCACGTTCCCGCCAGGGCAAGTGTGCACCGCACCCCCTCTCCGCTTCGCTGCGGGGGCTACCCTGGCACTGCCCGCCAGGGCAAGTGTAGTGCGTACGTGCAGTGCCGGTGGGGCAAGTGTATGCGCTCTATGGCAGAATAAAGTTTCCACGGAGATGACGATGTCTATCGATCCCAAAATTCTCGAACTACGCCGACGGCGTGAAGAAGCGCGGCTCGGCGGTGGACAAAAACGCATCGATCAGCAACACGCGCGGGGAAAACTCACCGCGCGTGAACGTATCGATTTGCTGCTGGACGAAGGTTCGTTCCAAGAACTGGGCGTATTCGTCACGCAACGCACGACCGGCTTTGGCGCGGACAAGCAAACGTTTTACGGCGACGGCGTAGTCACCGGCTATGGCACGATCAATGGACGACTTGTCTATGTCTTCTCGCAGGATTTTACCGTGTTCGGTGGAAGTCTGGGCGAAGCGCACGCGGAAAAAATTTGCCGCTTGATGGACTTGGCGATGAAGAACGGCGCGCCGGTCATTGGCATGAACGATTCCGGCGGCGCGCGGATTCAAGAAGGCGTGGTCAGTCTCGGCGCGTATGCCGACATTTTTTTACGCAACACGATGGCGAGCGGTGTCGTCCCGCAAATCAGCGCGGTGATGGGACCATGTGCCGGCGGCGCGGTCTACTCGCCCGCGCTGACCGATTTCATTTTCATGGTCAAAGACACGAGTTATATGTTTGTGACCGGACCCGATGTCGTCAAGACGGTGACCCACGAGGATGTTACGTTTGAAACGCTCGGCGGCGCAGTGGTGCACAATGAAAAATCCGGCGTTGCGCATTTTGCCGCCGATAACGAAGAGCAATGCGTCGCGACGATTCGCAAATTGATGTCGTACTTGCCGCAGAACAACATGGAAGAGCCGCCGCTCGTCCGCTCGACCGATGATCCTTTGCGGGCGGAGCAAGCACTCGACTCGCTTGTGCCCGATTCATCAAGCAAGCCGTACGACATCAAAGAAGCCCTACATCTTATCGTCGACGACGGCGAGTTCTTCGAAGTCCACGAGCACTTTGCCCAAAACATCGTCGTTGGTTTCGCGCGCTTGAACGGACGCGCGGTTGGCATTGTCGCGCAACAACCGATGGTCCTCGCCGGCGTCCTCGACATCAACTCGTCGGACAAGGGCGGACGCTTTGTCCGCTTTTGCGATTGCTTCAACATTCCGATTATCACGTTTGAAGATGTCCCCGGCTTTTTACCCGGTGTTGGACAAGAACACGGCGGCATCATTCGGCACGGCGCGAAATTGTTGTACGCCTACTGTGAAGCCACGGTGCCCAAAATCACCGTCATTACGCGCAAAGCGTACGGCGGCGCCTACGACGTGATGAGTTCCAAGCACATTCGCGGCGACCTGAACTATGCGTGGCCCACCGCCGAAATCGCGGTGATGGGACCCGACGGCGCGGTGAATATCTTGTACCGCGAGGAAATTGCCAACGCCGCCGACCCAGATGCGATGAAGCAAAAGTTGACGCAAGAGTACCGCGATCATTTTGCGAATCCGTATATCGCGGCGGGACGCGGCTACGTCGACGATGTGATCGAGCCGCATCAAACGCGCGCCAAACTGATTGCCGGCTTGGAGATGTTGCAGAACAAACGCGACACAAATCCGCCAAAGAAACACGGGAACATACCGCTGTAATTTCAGATTGCAGATTTTGGCTGATGAATATTTCTCCTGTTGCACTTGAAGGTGAGCACGTTCGCCTTGTCCCGCCGGATTTGAAATATGTTGATGATTTGGTGCAAGCGGCAGAGCCCAACGAGATTTGGGAACACATCGCCACCGCGCCGGGGCAATCGCCTGAGGAAATGTCGACGTGGATGAACGAAGCGATCCGCGAGACGCAAAACGGTACGCGCATCTGGTTCATCGTGATTCGAAAGAGCGATGAACGCGCGATTGGCGCGACGAGTTATATGGACATTCATCGCAAAGATCGCGGCTTGGAAATCGGCGGAACGTGGATCACCACCTCGGCGTGGCGGACGCCGATCAATACCGAATGCAAGTATCTGCTTTTGCGTCACGCCTTTGAAACGCTCGGTTGTTTGCGCGTGCAACTGAAAACCGATTTGCGCAACGTGCGTTCGCAACGAGCGATTGAACGAATCGGCGCGGTGAAGGAAGGCGTGCTCCGCAAACACATGCTCACGCGCACCGGCTATCTGCGCGACACGGTGATGTACAGCATCATCGATACGGAATGGCAAGCAGTCAAAGCACGGCTGGAAGAATTTCTTAAATCTTGACGGAAGACGGACGACCGATGACGGAAATGAATTCCGTCCTCTTCCTCGGTTTTCCGTCAGGAGTTATTCATGTTCAAAAAAGTCTTGGTCGCTAATCGCGGTGAAATTGCCGTGCGCGTTTTGCGCGCGTGCCGGGAATTGGGCTTGCAAACCGTCGCGGTGTATTCCGATGTCGACCGCAACGCGTTGCACGTGCGCTATGCCGACGAAGCGTACAACATCGGTCCCGCGCCGGCGCGCGAATCGTACTTGCGCATCGACCGCATCATCGATGTGGCGATCCGCGCGAAAGCCGAAGCGATTCATCCCGGCTATGGCTTCCTCGCCGAGAACGATCACTTTGCGCGCGCGTGCGCTCAAGCCGGGATTATTTTTGTGGGACCGCCGCCGCAAGCGATGGACACAATGGGCGACAAGATCAACGCGCGGCTTACGGTTTCAAAGCAAGGTGTGCCCGTCGTTCCAGGAACCTACGAACCGTTGCGCAACGAAGAAATGCTCGCGGCGGCAAACAAAGTTGGCTTTCCGCTATTCATCAAAGCTACAGCGGGCGGCGGAGGCAAAGGGATGCGCCGCGTCGAAAAAGCCGAGGAGTTGGCAAGCGCCATCGAACGCGCGCGGAGTGAAGCGGAAGCGGCATTTGGCGACGGCACGATCTATATGGAGCACATTGTCAGCCCGGCGCGTCACATCGAATTTCAAATTCTTGCCGACACGCGCGGCAACGTGATTCACCTGGGTGAACGTGAATGTTCGATTCAGCGCCGGCATCAAAAGATGGTCGAAGAAGCGCCATCGGTTGCGCTTGACGACAAACTGCGCGACAAGATGGGCAAAGCGGCGGTTGCGGCGGCAAAAGCGGCGGGCTATGTTAATGCCGGCACGATTGAATTCTTACTCGACAAGGATCGCAATTTTTATTTCCTCGAAATGAACACGCGCTTGCAAGTCGAACATCCCGTCACCGAACTGGTCACCGGCATCGACATCGTCAAGGAAATGTTGCGCATCGCCTCTGGGCGTCCGTTGAGTTATCAACAAGAAGATGTGCAACATCGCGGCTGGGCGTTTGAATGTCGTATCACCGCCGAAGATGCGTACAACGGATTCTTGCCATCGACCGGGAAAATCATCAGTATGCACGAGCCGACCGGACCGGGCGTGCGGTTGGAATCGGCGTTGTATGAGGGATTCGAAGTGTCGCTGTATTACGATCCGCTCATCGCCAAATTGTGTGTGTGGGGACCTGACCGCGCGTCGGCGATTATGCGGATGAAGCGCGCGCTGAGCGAATACAAAATCCTGGGCATCTCAACATCGATTCCGTTTCATCAAAAACTTTTTCAAAGCACTAGTTTCATCGGTGGCAATTTCGACACATCGTTTCTTGACGAACGGTTCACGATGGAACAAGGCGGCTCGGATGACCGCGAGCAAGTTGCGGCGATTGTTGCGGCATTGCTCACCCATGATCGACGCCAGCACGCGCTCAACATTCCACCGCCCACGTCAGGCGCGCGCGGCGGTTGGAAACGCTTTGGGTCGATGGAAGGATTCGGACGATGAAATACACAGCCATCATCAACGATAAGACGTACGACATCGACATCGACGCGAACAACACCGTGATGGTCAACGGTCAGCCGCACAACATCGATTTCCGCACCATCGACGGCAGTGCGTTGTATTCGCTCCTGCTCGACAATTCATCCTGGGAAGCGTTGATCGACCGCAACGGGGACGAGTACCGTGTATTGATCGGCGGCGAGCTGCATGTCGTCACGGTGCAGGACGAACGCACGCGCAAAATGGCAAAAGCGGAAAAGTCGCAAGCGGCGCACGCCGGCGAAGCGGTCATCAAAGCGCCGATGCCGGGAATGGTGCGCGAGGTGCAAGTGAATGTCGGCGATAGCGTGGTGGTGAAGCAAGGTGTGTTGATTCTGGAAGCGATGAAAATGCAGAATGAACTGCGCACGCCGAAAGCCGGAACAGTGAAAGAAATCCGTGTCAAGCCGGGCGATAAAGTGGAGCAAGGGCAGGTGTTGTTGATCGTGAAATAAAATCAATTTACCACAGAGAACACAGGGAACACAGAGTTAGATATGTTTTTCTCCGCGTCTCTGCGGTGAAACGAAGGCTTTTAATGGCACAAGAACGCAAACCAAAATTTGAAACGCTGTCGGGCATTGAAGCGAAACGTGTCTATCAGCCCGAAGACGGCGTGCAAAAACATAACGCAGAACTGGGGATGCCCGGTGAGTATCCGTTCACGCGCGGAATCCAGCCCACGATGTATCGTGGGCGTTTTTGGACCATGCGCCAATACGCGGGCTACGCCTCCGCCGATGAATCGAATGCGCGGTACAAATATTTGCTCGCGCAAGGACAAACTGGCTTGTCGGTCGCATTCGATTTGCCGACGCAGACGGGTTATGATTCCGATGCGGTGATGGCGGAAGGCGAAGTCGGCAAGGTCGGCGTGGCGATTTCGTCGCTGGAAGATATGGAGCGATTGTTCGACGGCATTCCGCTCGGCAAGGTGTCCACGTCGATGACGATCAATGCGACGGCGTCGATCTTGCTTTCGCTCTACGTTGCCGTCGCAAAAAAGCAAGGCGTTGCTGTAGGGGCAGACGGCCGTCTGCCTTTACGCGGCACGGTGCAGAACGACATTCTCAAAGAATACATCGCGCGCGGCACATACATTTTTCCGCCCGCGCCGTCGATGCGGCTCGCCACCGACATCATCGAATATTGCGCGCGCGAACTGCCGAACTGGAATCCGATTTCGATTAGCGGTTATCACATCCGCGAAGCCGGGTCGACGGCGGTGCAAGAAGTCGCGTTCACGCTGGTGAATGCCATCGAGTATGTGAACTCGACGCTGGCGCGCGGACTCGCGTTCGACGATTTCGCATCGCAGTTGTCATTCTTCTTTGTTTCGCAAATGGATTTCCTTGAAGAGATTGCAAAATTCCGTGCGGCGCGGCGATTGTGGGCGCGCATCGCTAAAGAAAAATTTGGCGCGAAAAAAGCATCGTCGATGATGCTGCGGTTTCACACGCAAACGGCGGGCGTATCGCTCACGGCGCAACAGCCGCAAAACAATATTGTGCGCACGGCGATTGAAGCACTCGCGGCGGTGCTGGGCGGCACGCAATCACTGCACACGAATTCGTACGATGAAGCGCTCGCCTTGCCGACGGAAGAATCGGTGCAGATTGCGTTGCGGACGCAGCAAATCATCGCGCACGAGTCGGGCGTGACGAACACGATCGACCCGGTCGCGGGATCGTACTACATCGAAAACTTGACGAACGAAATTGAACAGCGCGCGACGGAGTACATCGACAAGATTCAAGCAATGGGTGGCGCGTCTCAAAGCCATCGAAGCTGGGTTTATCACGCGCGAGATTCAGGAATCGTCGTGGAAATTCCAGCGCGAGGTCGAAGCGAAAGAGCGCGTGGTTGTCGGCGTGAACGAGTTCACATCGAGTTCACCATACAAGGGCAAGATGCTGCGTGTCGATCCGCGTGTGCGCGATGACCAGATGGCGCGATTGAAGGCGTTGCGTGATCGGCGCGATAATGTCCGCACCCAAAACACCTTGAATGCGTTGACCGATGCCGCGCGCGGCACATCGAATTTGATGCCGGCGATTCTGACGTGCGTGGAAGCCTACGCGACGGTTGGCGAGATTTGCGATACGTTGCGAAAAGAGTTTGGCGAGTATCGCGGCGGCGGAATGTTCTGAAATCAAACTTGCCAAATGAGCCGAATTTGCCAATTTGCCAAAGCAAATGTCTTCGGCACGTTTGGCAGTCGTTATGGCACATTTACGGATGTTGATAATGCCAACAAAAAAAAGAAACCAATGCCCGAGTTCACCAAAGCGCCTGACAGAAATGGTGCAGTTGTTTGAACGCGCGATGAAGGATTTTCCGATGGCGACCCAGCGCAAGATGTTTGGTTATCCGTGCGCATTCGTCAATGGAAATATGTTCGCGGGATTATTTCAGGAAGAGATGTTCCTGCGCTTGAACGATGATGACCGCGCGGCGATTCGCAAAGAGTACGGCACGCCGCTGTTTGAGCCAATGCCAGGTCGTCCGATGCGCAATTATGTATTGGTCCCGCGCTATGTGCGAAACTCGCCGCGATTGTTGCGAAGTTGGCTGACGAAGGGGATGGAGTACGCTCAGGCGTTGCCGCCGAAGGTGAAGAGAACAACGGGCAAAAACGGATTGAATGGACTGGGGTGTTCTGATTGATTCGTCTTTGTCCGCGGCAGATGAAGATTTATTTTGCGGTTCTTTTCTGGATGGAAAAAGCAATAAACGTTATTATGCAGATAGCGAAATAGGCAAGCATGAAATATTTGCCTCAAATGCCGATTGCCCATGTACACCGCCTGACCAGATTCCAATCAAGCCCAAGATGGTACGTGAGCGGAATAATGATGAGCATATAGGGCGCAAGTTCTTTTGCCTTTCGACTGATGAGCAAGTAGATAAAGCCTGTCAGGAAATTGGAAATCCCGAAGACGCCGAGTAAGAATACCTGATCTTGCGGTGTAGTCATTCATATGCGAATCCTGCAATACTCGCTGCTGACCATGATAAAAGAAAGGTGTGCATCACACCGCGGAGAATATCTAGCATTCCGACAAAGAATAATACAGACGACGGCAACCAGTACAGATCTTTCGTTTTTTCTTTCACAGCTGATCCTCCTCGTTGAATCCAATCTACTATAGATTGTGAAGAACGATCCTGTCAAATATTTAGGTCTACGGTGAAAAAATATGACCCAACAACTACACCTCGTCACTGGCGCGTTCGGTTATACTGGCAAATACATCGCGGCGCGATTGTTGAAAGAAGGTGTGCGTGTTCGCACGCTGACCAATTCGCCCAATCGCGCCAATCCGTTCGGTGGTCAAGTGGAAGCACTGCCGTACACCTTTGACGATTTCGATAAACTCGTCGAGTCGATGCGCGGCGCGACGGTGCTGTACAACAATTACTGGGTGCGCTTTAATCACAAAGAGTTTCAGCATTCCGAAGCAGTCGAGAACACGCTCAAGATGATCGCGGCGGCAAAGCAAGCCGGGCGTCGCGCGCTTTGTTCACGTCAGCATTACCAATCCATCCGAGGATTCCAACCTGACGTACTTTGCCGGCAAAGCCCGGCTCGAACGCGCGCTCATCGAGTCAGGTTTGTCGTACGCGATTCTGCGACCGACGGTTATCTTCGGCGACGAAGATATTCTCATCAACAATATCGCGTGGACGCTGAGACACTTGCCAGTGTTCGGCGTCTTTGGCGATGGCAAGTATCGCTTGCAACCCATTTTCGTCGATGACCTCGCCGCGCTCGCGGTTGAGCAAGCCAGGTCGCGCGAGAACCGCATCATCGACGCGATTGGTCCCGAGACATTCACGTACCGCGAACTCGTGCAAACGATTGGCGCAATCATCGGTGCACGACGACTGATTGTTGGCGTGCCGCCGTGGTTTGGGTACGCGGTTGGCTCGTTTATCAGCCGAATGCAGGGCGATGTGTTTATCACGCGCGAAGAGATCGAGGGCTTGATGCGCGATTTGTTGTACACGCAATCGCCGCCGGCGGGCACAACCAAGCTGACAACTTGGGTCGATGCGCACGCGAATGTGTTGGGCGTGAAATATGCGAACGAGTTGGCGCGGCGACAAGAATCGGAACGAAGCGATACGAAAAGTTATAGCTCGAAAGGATTTTATGATTGCTAAAATAGATCACATTGGCATTGCCGTTCAAAGCATCAACGAGTCGCTGAAATTTTTCGAAGACGCGCTTGGAATGAAACTCGATCACATCGCGAGCGAGGAGGGCGGACGCACCCAGGTTGCGTTTATGCCGGTCGGTTCATCGATGTGGAATTGGTCGAGCCGCAAGATGCTGAAAGCGGGCTGGGAAAATTTTTGGCGAAGCGCGGCGAAGGCATTCATCACATCTGTTTTGAGGTTGACGACATCGAAGCCGCACTCGCGCGACTCAAAGAGCACGGCGCGCAATTGATCGATGAAACACCGCGCACCAACTCAAGCGGAATGCGTTTTGCATTCATTCATCCCAAGAGCGCGCACGGGGTATTGATCGAGTTGTATCAAAAACCGACGAAAGACGGATGACCAAAGACGGAAGACGGACGCAAAGCGTTTCGGTCATCGGTCTTCCGTCCTCCGTCAGCATTTCAGGAGGGGTCAATGTTCGACAAACAAGAATTGGAAAATATCAAACGCGCCAAAGACAAATGGGAAGAGACGACGCTCCAACAAACGCTCAGCAAATCGCCTGAGCGCCGCAAAAAATTCATCACAACCTCAAGCGAAGAGATTGACCGACTCTACACGCCGCTCGACCTCGCGTCGATGGATTACGACCGCGACATTGGAATGCCCGGCGAATATCCGTACACGCGCGGTGTTCATTCCACGATGCATCGCGGAAAATTTTGGACGATGCGCATGTTCGCGGGCTTTGGCACTGCCGAAGAGACGAATGCGCGATTCAAATATTTGCTTGCGCACGGCGAAACTGGGTTGTCCACCGCATTCGATATGCCGACGCTGTACGGGTACGACACCGATGCGCCGCAAGCCGTCGGCGAGTTTGGCAAATGCGGCGTCGCGATTTCGTCGCTCGCCGATATGCAAGTGTTGTTCGACGGCATTCCGGTTGATCAAGTGACCACGTCGATGACGATCAATTCGCCGGCGGCAATCATTTGGGCGATGTACATCGCGGCGGCGGAAAAACGCGGCATCCCGCGCGCGAAACTCGGCGGCACGATTCAGAACGACATTCTCAAAGAATACATCGCGCAAAAAGAATTTATCTTTCCGCCCGAACCATCGATGCGGCTCGTCGTCGATACGATGGAATTTGGCACGCAAGAAATGCCGCTGTGGAATACGATTTCGATTTCGGGTTATCACATCCGCGAAGCTGGGTCGACCGCCGCGCAAGAACTCGCGTTCACGTTGGCGGATGGAATGGAATATGTGCGCTGGGGCGTCAAGCGCGGAATGGACATCGACGAGTTTGCGCCGCGCCTCTCTTTCTTCTTCAACGCGCACAATGATTTCTTTGAAGAGATTGCCAAGTATCGCGCGGCGCGCCGCATCTGGGCGAGATGGATGCGCGAGGTGATGGGCGCAAAAAATCCGCGTTCGTGGTTGATGCGCTTTCACACGCAAACGGCGGGCGTTTCGCTCACCGCGCAACAGCCGATGAACAATGTCATTCGCGTGGCGATTCAAGCATTGGCGGGCGTGCTGGGCGGCACGCAATCGTTGCACACCGACTCGTTCGACGAAGCGTGGGCGTTGCCGAGCGAGCAATGCGGCGCTCATCGCGTTGCGCACGCAACAAATCATCGCGAATGAATCGGGCGTAGCGAACACGGTCGATCCTCTCGGCGGTTCGTACTTTGTCGAAGCGTTTACGAATCGAATGGAGCAAGAGGCAAACGCGTACTTTGATCGCATCGAAAAGCTGGGTGGCGTTTTGCCATCGATTCAAAAAGGATTTTTCCAGCGCGAGATTGCGGAAAGCGCGGCGCGGTACCAGACCGAAATCGAAAAGAAAGAACGCATCATTGTTGGCGTGAACGATTATGTGATCGACGAACACTTGAAGGTCCCACTCTTGCGGGTCGACGAAGCGGGCGCGCGACATCAGGCGGCGCGGCTGGAACACATCCGCCGTGAACGTGACAATGTCAAGGTCGAAGCGACGTTGAATGCAATTCGTGACGCGGCGAAGAGAGACAATGCAAATATGATGCCGCTGTTCATCAATGCGGTGAACGAATATGCGACGCTCGGCGAAATTATGAACGTCCTGCGGAAAGTGTGGGGCGAGTATAAAGAGCCGGTGATTGTGTAGAACGACGGAGGACGAAGGACGGAAGGCGGAAGCAATTCGGTCCTCGGTCCTCCGTCTTCGGTCATATTGGGAGTAAACAATGGACAAACAAATCATTTCACAGATGTACAAGTTACGGCATTTGGGCGAACAAAAAATTGCTCGACACGGCGAGCGCGTTGACGGACGAACAACTGCGTCAAGCCATTCACCAATTACCAATTTACCATCCTGGGTTCGTTCGTGCATACGGTTAGCGCAGAATGGCGATGGTATCAATCGTGGATTGGCGCGCCGATGGAAGAGCGTTTGACCGTAAACGACTTGCCAACCATCGAGGCAGTGCGTGCGAGATGGGAAAAATTGTACGTTGAACGTCGCGCATTCATTGAATCGTTGACGCCAGAGAGATTGGAGCAACCTCTTGTGCGCAAACTGCAAGGCAAAGATCAAAGTATTACGCTCTGGAAAGCGCTCGTCCACGTGGCAAATCACGGCACGCAACATCGGAGCGAAATCGCGCTGATGCTGACCGATTTGGGACATTCGCCGGGCGATTTGGACATGGTGTGGTACTTTATGAACAAAATGTAAATTCAAATTGTCACATCACTTGTCTCTTTGATGGGGTAAAATACGGATCGCCAAAGAATTCTCAACTCAATCGGTGTTTTAGCGTTAGTCGTCTATATTTTCCTGGGATTGCGCACCGAGCTGGCTTCCTCGCCATTGGTTGATTTGCCAAAATACTTTCTTGAGGATTTTGGCTTCTATTGCCAAGCCTTTGACCGTGCGCTTGCCGGCGAAGGCGCCTATGCCATGCTCGAAATCGGTCGAGGATTCTTTTATCCGCCGCCGGCATTGCTTGTCGTCGGATTGTTTGCTTCCATCGATCCGCCAGACATCGGCAACGCCTTCTATCTGATTGCCAACTTGATTTGCCTTGCGATGATCGTTTGGCTCATTGCTCGTCGGTACAGTTACAGCGTGCAACAGATTTGGTGGTGGTTTCCGTTGGTATTGTTTTTCGCACCGACATTGGAAGCGTTGCGCGTTGGGCAAATCAATATCATCACCGAGTTTGGCATTGCCTTGCTCTATGTGTTCTCGACAAGCGTGCCTTGGTTAAGTGGTATCGGCATCGCGCTCGCGGCAGGAACTAAAGCCGTGCCGCTAGTCTTCTTTGCGTATTGGATAGTAAATCGTAATTGGCGCGCGTTCTTTTGGGGCATCGTCAGCATATTAATCTCTTTGGTGTTAGTGGGCGCACTATTCGGCTGGCAAACATTGCTTGATTATCCATTTGCGTTTCAGTGGATCGGAAATTGGTTCTCATCGGGACCAGATGCAAACGTGCAAGCATTGGTCACGATGGCGCAAGGATTCGGCTGGATTCGAGCAGCCCAGTGGGTGACATTTCAGCAATCGTTAGAGATTTATTTGGCGATGATTTTTGCGGTTAGCGGTGTCCTTGCATTTTCCTCGCGGATGCGCGAGCCGTTTTTCATCGTCTTGTGCCTGGGTTCGATGGTCGCGCCGAACGTTCTGTGGTATCACCATTATGTTTTCTTTCTGGTTCCGTTTTTAGTTTGGATGGCTTGGAGCCGTCTGAATCCTTGGGTGGTTATGTGGTGCGGCGCGGGTTTGACGATTGCGCAAATTGATCGCAATTTCTGGACATATGGATTTTTGATTCACCTTGTCGCGCATACAAGCATGCTCATGTTGGTGGTGTGGCAGATGCGTATGTGGTTTGCCGCGCGCGGCTCAAGGATGCTTGCACGATAGTGAGGAGTGATTCGATGAATCGTTCTGATCCGGCAATCCAATTTCTGCTCAATTCACCCGATCCGTCCATCCGCTACTTGACGCTGACTGATTTGCTCGATGCTTCGCCGCGTTCACGTGAGGTCGTTGCGGCACGCAAAGCGATTCCTGATGGCGCGCGTGTGAAAGCGTTGCTCACCGCACCCGGCAAGGGCAAACGCACGCCGGGCAGAATGTTTGCCACGCATCCGGGCGGATTTGGCGTGCACCCGTACAAAAAAGTGGGACGGCGCGCATTGGCGGCTCGTGTCGCTCGTGGAATTGGGAATTCCGGCGAGCGAACCGCGTGCGCATCTTTCGGCAGACCAGGTGCTGACGTGGCTCACGAGTGAAGAACATCGCGCAAGCATCAAGAAAATCAATGGACGCACGCGGCGATGTGCGTCGCAAGAAGGGAACGCGCTCGCGGTGTGCAGTCGGCTGGGGATGACAAACGATCCGCGTGTGCAGTACCTCGCGCAATCGCTCGTCGAATGGCAGTGGGATGATGGCGGCTGGAACTGTGACAAGAATCCGCGTGCGCATCATTCATCGTTCTATGAATCGCTCATCCCGCTATGGGGCTTGGTCGAATGGCACAGGGTTACCCAAGACAAAAAAGCACGGCTGGCGATCAGTTGTGGGGCGGAATTATTTCTACGACATCGCTTGTTCCGGTCGGAGAAAACCGGTGCGGTCATCGATGATGAGTGGCTCAAATTGCACTATCCGCTCTACTATCATTACGATATTTTGCAAGCGCTGGTGGTTCTCTCGCGCGCGGGCAAAACGCGCGACGCGCGTTGCAACGAAGCGCTTGACCTTATCGAAAGTAAACGCAAAGCAGACGGATGCTGGCGTGCGGAAGCATATTTTTGGAAACCGACCGGCGAGTCGAATGCGGATGTCGTCGATTGGGGGCGGGGCGGTCCGAATGAAATGATTACGCTGAATGCTCTGCGTGTGTTGAAATCGGCGGGGCGAATATAAACAAAAACTCGCGAGAGGCTTCTCTCGCGAGTTTTTGTTTCAACCCGAGAGCATGGTTTCTAACCAAGTGGTTTGTTCGCAAGGATGTAGAGTCCCGCGCCAGTCCATAATGTGCCGAGCAACGCGAATTGTACCGGCACCGTCAGCTTGGCAAACTGTTCCAGAAGCTTGGCGGCGGCTTCGAGGATGGCTTTTGCATTGTCTGCCATGTCTCTGTCTTTGGCACTGATACGAGTGTCTGGTGCTTTGATCGAGGTCTTAAACCAGACCCACAGTGCAACGACGTAGCAGGCGATGCCGAGAACCAAGAGCACGAGACCAACAATTGTGCTGAGCATTTTCCACCTCCTTGTGTTTGCTCAACAATAAATGCCCGGCATGCGCCGGGCATCAGCAACTCCAGCTTCAGTTGCAATTATACTACGGATTATCAACTCTATGGCATGGGATGTGCCGTGAAAAATTCCCACATCAACGGCGAGGCATAGATTTCTGTCGTCGGCTTGCCTATTTGCAGAGTCACGGCTTCGCCGCCGGGCCACGCATGTTCGCCTCCGACGATGGTATACAGTTCGACGGCTGATTTGTTCGCGCACGGCGCGTAAATATCGTGCTGGATCGTTCCCGATTCCGTGCGCTGCGGGGCAGGGCAAGCATTCTTTGCCGACCAGAATGTCATCGCTTCTTTCACCGAGACGAACTTGAATCCTGCCGCCGTCGTCCCGCCATCGTAAGGATTGAGACGATCCGCTGTTCCGTGAAAATGAATCACCGGCACATTCCTTGATGGACGGCAAACACTCTGATCGTCCAGAATCTGCGTTGCCGAAACCGGTGCGATGGCGGCAAGCCGGTCGGACAATTCACAGCCGAGCCGATAGACCATGATCGCGCCGTTCGAAAAGCCGGTCGCGTAAACCCGGCGCGGGTCAATGTTGATTGATTTTGCCAATTCGTCGATGAGCGCGCGGGTGAATCCGACATCGTCCACATTTTTTTGCGCCGCCTCTCCGCAACAATGCCCACCATTCCATGACTGGGTCGCGCCCGTGCCGTTCGGATAGACGACGATGAAACCGGACTTGTCCGACTTGTTCGTTCAATCTGCTGATGCGAATCATCTCCTCGGCGTTCAATCCGATTCCGTGAAAAGCCAGCACCAATGGCGTTGGGCGCGCGGCATCGTAGCCGGCGGGGATGTGCAGGACGTATTTCCGTTCGATCCCGGCATAGACCATAGAGCGCGTTGTATCGCCCGGCTTGAAAGTCCCGGTTTGACCAACGGGAGCAGTTACCTGCGGTGGTGTCGATGTCGCCCGACCACAGGCGGCAATCAGCAAGAGAAGAGGAATCGTGAAAAGGAGACGCGTGCGCCAGCCCAACGGCTCGTGCAAACTGAAGGAATCCATAATGTCCTCACTTTCAAGCCGGTCATACTTGGTGAACGATCTTGCCACCCACCATCGTCAGGTCGATCGTTAGTTTGGGAATATCCACTGTGGCGGCGGTGTAAGGGCTGTCGTGCCAGACAGCCAGGTCGGCAAACTTGCCCGCCTCCAACGAACCCTTCTTGTTCTCGGCAAAGTCCGCATACGCGCCGCCCATCGTGTGCGCGTACATTGCCTCATCCATCGTCATTGCTTGATCGGCGCCGACGAACTTTTTTCGATGCCGAAACGCGCGCGATGCTGGCAAACAGCGTGGACTGGGGGTCCCACCACGGCATCGAGGGCGCATCGGAACTGAGCGCCAGCGGCACACCCATATTGAGCCAGGTACGGGTGGGGATCATGCGCTGAGTGCGTTCCTCGCCCCAGATCCTAACGCACGCATCGGCGAAGGCGGTGATGAGTGTGGGCTGCGTCGAGATCATGACGCCAAGATCTTTCTCCGTTGCAGTGCCTTGGTCGAGTTCAGCACGGAGTGTTCGATGCGGTGGCGCGGGTCGCGGCGCGGATTCGCTTTCATCGCCGCCTCGATGGCATCCAGCGCCATATCAACTGCCGCATCGCCGCCGGTGTGGATGGCGACCTGATATCCCGCATCGTGGAACGCGCGCACCGCATCGTTCAAGTCCTTGGGCTTCCAGATGGGAATGTTCCACGCGATGCCGTTGTGCGGCTCGTTTGTGTACGAACCTTCCAGACTGCCGTCCGCCTGAAACTTGGCCGCCGCCAAAGTGCATATATTCGCTCTCGTAGCGGATGCTGTCCAACTCTTTGATGCGCCCATCCAACTCCTGGATGTACTCGAGGACGTTCATCACTTGACCGCGAATCGTCATTTCGCCGCGGCGCGCGACATTATAGTATGCCTGCACCCGCTCCAAGTCTCGCGCATACACGTCTTGAAAACTGGTGACACCCATTGAAGCAAATTTAGCTTGCGGGTTGAGCACGCACATCTCGTACGCTTTCAGGTCGAGCAATTCAGGAGGCCACAGACGACGGAAACGATCCATTGCCGGATGATTCACTACCGTACCGTTCGGTTCGCCGTTTGCTTCACGCAAAAAGCGACCGTTGCCTGGGTCGGGTGTGTTCTTATTCACGCCCGCCATTTCAAGCGCCAAACTGTTGACCACCGCCATGTGCCCGCCCTGATTGATCAGCATCACTGGATGTTTCGGCGACACCGGATCAACATCGTGCTTGGTCGGATAACGTCCATCAAACGTCAGCCACCCCATGCCCACCACCCATTTGCCGGACGGTGTCGTGGCGATCCGTTCCGCAACTTTTGCCTGCATTTGCTGGATCGTGAAAACAGCGGGCCAACTCACATCGACATACGCAGTCCCAAGTTGACCGCACGCGCTCAAGTGACAGTGCGCATCGTTCAGGCCAGGAGTCACGGTGCGCCCGCGCAGGTCGATGACCTTGGTGTTTGCGCCGGCTACCGCACGCGCTGCCGATTCTTCGCCGACAAGTAGGATTCGCCCATTCTTGATGGCAAGCGCTTTTACTTTGGTGCGTCTGGCATCCATGGTAACGATGTTCCCGTTCACCAGGATGGTGTCGGCAAAAGTGCCGGGTGCGAGTGTGGGCGCGACCGGTGGCGCGGCAACGGGCGCAGGCGTGGCGGTCATTCGCACGATCTCGTCACGTTTGCAGCCGGCAAGCGCAAGTCCGCCCAAGGTCAGCGCGCCCAGCTTGAGAAAGTCACGGCGAGTAAATCTACGACTATGGTGCTCAGACATGCTTGTCTTCCTTTCTCTGATGCAGGTGGAGAAATCGATCAGATATTGGCTATGCCGCAACCACCGTTGCAGTCCCGGCCAGAGTCAGCACACCGAGGGCAATAGCAAGAGCTAGCAAAGAGCAGAGTCCGCCAATTCATTTCCTCCCTTTACTGTTACATCCGATTCATCAGCGGCCAGCCGGATGGCTTGGGAGGGAATTCGCAGTGCGCTCCTTTCAGATGTCGGCAAGCGTTTGACCCGCTTGTATCCACGCTTGCCCACCGGCGACTCGGCCATCACGGAGCTCGTATTGATTCGCGATCCGCCGACCGATCAGACCTGATAAACCACCTTTCCGCCCACCATGGTCAGCTCCGCCTTCAGTTGAAGGAGGTCGACGGTTTTGATCGTGAAGGGATCGTCGTTCCACGCGACC
>CAVQYN010000038.1:0-243201 GCA_963718225.1 uncultured Chloroflexia bacterium | reverse complement strand
CAAACCAAATATCGGTGGTGTTGAGCGTGCGCGCATTCACTTTGAGTCCAATGCCGATGAGGAACAACGGCACAAAGAATGCATAAGTTAGTGTGTGCATGCCTTGCTCGATGGTATGGCGCACTGCCGTGCGCGCAAAAAACAATCCCGGCGAGAAATGCGCCGGTGATAGCCGCCACTTCGCCCACGACTTCTGCCGACCACGCGTACAACAAGATCGTGATGACGCCGAATGCCATCACGCCTTCGCTGATGGGTAATGCTTCAACCCAAGTGGTGAGACGCGGTAAAAGTTTTGCGCCAATGATCACTGCGATCACCATGAACACGATCATGCGCAAGACCACCCACCCGATATTGACGTTGGTGCCCGTTGTGCCCGCCAGGGCGAGTGAGATCGAAAGCATCAGAATGACGAGTACATCATCAACGACAGCGGCACCCAGCAACGCTAGTCCTTCTTTGCTCCGCAAAAATCCCAATTCGAGCAAGGTCTGCGCCGAGATGCTCACGCTTGTCGCGGTAAGAATCAAACCGAAGAAATAGCTACTTTGAAATGGGAAACCGAATGCTAATGTGACACCTGTGCCAAACGCGAGTGGCACGACGACGCCCAACCCGCCTGCCAATAAGGCGACGCGTCCCGATTCGATCATCCCATCGATGTCTACCTCCAGCCCGGCGATAAACATCAAAAAGATCACGCCCAGTTCGCCGAGCTGGAGCACCATTTCTCCAATGTGCCCGCCGGCAAAAATCGGCTGACCCAGCAAATCGAAAAACGTTGGACCCAGCACGAGGCCTGTCAACAGTTCGCCCAGCACCGCCGGTTGTCCCAGGCGCGTGCTGATCAAGCCGCCGGTTTTCGCGGCGAAAATAATAATGCCCAGAAGCAAAAGCAACTGAAGTGTTGGTGTCATCGATTCGATTATAATGTAATGTCCGCTTTACCGCAAGATTATTGACACGCAACATGCTAAAACGATAGAATGAGACTGAGGATGCACTCGATTCATGTGCCTCTGAGGAGAACCAAATGTTACGACCCGAACCACTCGATTTGCTCATCGTTGCCGTTGTTGCGATTTTGCTTTTCGGCGCGAATCGCCTCCCCGAAGTGGCGCGCGGCTTCGGCAGCATGTTGCGCGAATTCAAAAAAGCAATTACCGAGAAAGACGAAGAGAAACCGAAAACGAGCTGATGCGCGCACGTTGGCTTCTAGTCACCTGTCTGGGACTAGCGGCGTGCGGTTTACCGTCGCCTGAACCTACACCCGGCCCGCCGCCCACATCGGTTCCATCTGCCACACCTAGCTCACTTCCTTCTTTGACTCCCACCTCTTTGCCTAGTGTGACCCCATTGCCTAGTGTGACCCCATCCCGATTAATTCCGGTGAGCACCTCGACGCGGTTACCCACGCGGACACTCGCCCCGGTAACGGGTACAGCCACCCCCATGTTGCTCGCGCCGATCGTGTGGGACAATCGTCTTGATGTGCTGGGTGTTAGACTCGTTCGCGCAACGCCATCCGCCGGCAATCTCTATTGGCGATTGGTGAAAGCCGAGTTCTGGGACGAAAAGGAACGGCAGGGCAAACGCCACATCTTTGTCGATGTTTTGGATGAGAACGGCGCGCGTATCATCGGACAAGAAATTCTGGTCGAGTGGCCCGGTGATCGGCTGGTGATTGCAACGCAAGACAAGCCGGCGCCGGAATACACCGCCAATTTCCCGCTCGACGAGAATCACTATCCACCTTGGGGCACGCTCGGCGCGTTCGATGTCTCAATCCAAGGATTGCCCAGCGACAAGGTTGCCGGCATGGGCTTGCCACCTAAAAACAAACTCGTGGTTTTTTTGTTGACCTTTCAAAAAACCATCGCGCGATGATCAGTCAACCCAGAATTGCGATTCTACACTACGCTGCGCCTCCGACGATTGGTGGCGTAGAATCGACCATCGCGGCACACGCGCGCCTTTTTGCATCACACGGCTACCCGGTCAAAATCATCGCCGGTCGCGGCGAACCCTTTGACTCACGTATCCCGGTTACAATCATCCGCGACGTTGACTCGAAATCGGAATTGGTTCTGCAAGTCAACGCTGAATTGGTGCAAGGCATCGTCAGCAAGAAATTCCAGACGCTTGTCAATCGATTGATCGATACTCTGACCAACGCGCTTGCCGATTGCGACGTGCTGATTGCACATAACGTGCTTTCGTTGCACAAAAATCTTGCGCTCACCACCGCACTTGAAAGTATTCCTCGTCTCAAACTCATCGCTTGGTGTCACGATTTCGCGTGGACGGATCCGCAGTATGCTGATGAAATCCATCCCGGTTTGCCGTGGGCTTTGCTCAAACAACCCTGGCGGGAAGTCGCGTATATTGTCGTATCAGAAGCGCGTAAACGAGAATTGGAAAATCTGTGGCACGCGTCCGCGAATATTTCGATCATTCCACCCGGCATTGACGCATGTGAATTTCTCGGCGTAACCGAAAAAACCCGGCAATGGATTTCAGACCTTGGTCTTGCCGGTGCAGAGCCTTTGCTCTTATTACCCGCGCGCCTGACGCGGCGCAAAAAGATCGAACGCGCAATTGAAACCATCTCGGCATTGCGCCGTTGTGGGGCAAATGCAAAACTCATCGTTACAGGTCCGCCGGGTCCGCATAATCCAGCCAACGTGGCATACCTCGAACAGTTGCAAGCACAGCGGCGAGTGCTCGGCGTTCAAGACGCCGTCCTTTTCCTTTACGAATTGGGCACGGTCGATGCGGCAACTCAGCGCGATCTGTTTTTGCTTGCCGACGCTTTGTTTTTTCCCAGCGAGCGAGAGGGTTTTGGAATCCCGATCCTTGAGGCCGGGTTGGCGCGTTTACCAATCTTTTGCAGTGATTTACCTCCTTTCCGCGAATCCGCCGGCGATTATGCTCACTATTTTTCTCCGGACGCTTTGGCGGATGAGATTGCCCAACAGATCATCGATATGCTCTCGCGCAACCCGGCGTATCAACTCAAACGGCGTGTGATGCAAGAATATGCGTGGGAACGAATCTTTACCCAACAGATCGTGCCACTGGTGCAGGGAGACTAGCCAATGACCGAACAGAAACATCCGATTCTTGTCGTCGGCGCGTCTTGCGAGGAAATCGTTCCGCTCTTGCCGTTTGCACAACCTATCGCTGAAAAAAGCGGTTCGCAAGTGATCGCGGTGGGCTTGGTGTCGATACCTCACGATGCTTCGCTGAGTGCCGGCGCACTGGAAGCGCGTCGGTTGCGACAAAAACTGCATGCCTGCACGCATCACGCCCGCGCGCGCACAACGATTTGTGTTGGGCATAACGTCTGGCGTGAATTGAATCAGATAATCAAGAGAACAGACTCTTCGGTTGTGCTCATAAACACGAAATACCTGCCACCGCAAGATCAGATCCGTGATCTGCAATGTGATCTCGCATTCATCAAATCTCCCATGCCAAGTAGGATTCATCGGATTCTCTTACCGATTCGGGGTGGTCCATATGCGGCAATGGCATTACGGTTGGCGCTGGTTTTCGCCGATGCGTTTCAAGCTGAGATCACGGTGATGCGTGCGGTTGCTCCTGATCGAGAAAAAAACCCAATCGTATCAAAAAGTGGTTTCTCATCTAAAAAGCTTGAAGCAAGTTACGCAATGGGTTGATGCGCAAGGGAATCCTGCTCAAGCCATTGCAGTGTGTGCCAACAAGCACCAATTGGTTGTCATGGGGGCTATCGCCACACCGCGTCCCGGAGATCCGATCATCGGTCCGACTGCCGCCCAAGTACTCGACCAGATCAAAATACCAGCAGTTGTCGTCAAGTCTGCGCCACCTTGGGAGCGATCTTTTGCGAAACCGGGGAAAGCCAGCCGGTTGACTATACCATTTCCGTAGTTGTGGACAAATGGTTTGCGGAAAATACTTTCCACGCGCATGAATTCAAGGATATCAAGCAACTGGTCGAACTCAAAGAGAAACAAGGTTTGACCATCAGTTTGGGCTTGCCCACGCTCAACGAAGAAAAAACGATAGGCAAGATCATCCGAACGATGCGGCGGATGTTCGTCGAACATTATCCGCTGCTCGATGAAATCGTCGTTATCGATTCCAATTCTACCGACCGCACCGTGGAGATTGCCCAATCGATGCACGTTCCGGTCGCTAAACATCCGGAGGTTTTGACACAGTACCATGTTTGGGCGGGTAAAGGTGAGGCCTTGTGGAATAGTTTGTACGTCCTGCACGGCGATTTGGTGGCGTGGATTGACACAGACATCGTCAACATTCATCCGCGCTTTGTGTATGGCATCCTAGGGCCCTTGATCCGCGAGCCACACTTGATGTACGTCAAGGGATTCTACCAGCGTCCGTTGCGCGTCGGTAAAAAATTCGAGGCACGTGGCGGCGGGCGCGTAACTGAACTAACCGCACGACCGCTCCTGAATCTTTTTTATCCAGAACTTTCAGGATTTGTCCAACCACTTGCCGGCGAATACGCCGGACGGCGCATCGCGTTGGAACGAGTTCCATTTGTCGCGGGTTACGGTGTCGAAATTGGTTTGTTGATTGACCTCTGGAAACGCTTTGGGCTTGGGGCAATGGGACAGGTGGATTTGGAAGAGCGGATTCATCGCAATCAATCGTTGGCTTCGCTGAGCAAAATGTCATTTGAAATCATCCAAGTGCTACTGATGCGTGTGGGCGCGGAGCGAGGCATCGAATTGGTGAATGAATTGAACAAGAGCATGAAACTGATTCGTCATACCGATGAAGCGTTTCAGCTTGACGTCGCCGATATTCGCGTACGCGAGCGCCCGCCGATGATATCGATTCCGGAATACCGGGAACGACGTGGTATTCCCGCCAGAGTTTGAGGCATTTGCCTGCGATGGCGTAAACTTGTCATTGCGTCTTGCCAAGATTATAATCATCCCACGATGAATTTCCTCTCGCGTGTCTTCTCCAACTCAATTTTCAAATGGCTTTACGTCGGGCTTGGCGTCAAGCGTTGGTTGGCGTTGCTCTTTCTCGGCGTCACCCTCTTGGCGCTTGGGGCGGCGTACTTTTTGTTTGACCTCTATCGCCATACGGATTTGCCCGATTATTTTTATTTCCTCACGCTTCAATTTCTCGACCGCTATGTGCGCGGTGTGTTGCTAGGCGTGCTGGGGTTGGGCATGATCGTCTTGGCCATCGTGCAACTCAGCCGCGCGCTCATCTTGCCTTTCACCGCCGGCGAAACCGATGTCGCGGAAGCGCTGATCCGCAAACGCACGCGCAAACGCGGACCGAAAATCGTGGCGATGGGCGGCGGCACCGGGTTATCGACGTTGTTGCGCGGACTCAAAACGTACACCGATCACATCACGGCGATCGTTACCGTTGCCGATGACGGCGGCAGTTCCGGCCGATTGCGCCGGGAATTGGGCATGTTGCCGCCCGGCGATTTCCGGCAATGCATCGCCGCGCTCGCCGATTCCGAGCCATTGATGAGTTCGCTCCTGCAATATCGTTTTGCCGATGGCTCGGGACTCGAAGGTCACTCGTTCGGCAATTTGTTCATTGCCGCGATGGCGGGCATCACCGGCGATTTTGATCGCGCCTTGCAAGAATCGTCGCGCGTGCTCGCGGTGCGCGGGCAGGTTCTGCCATCGACGCTGCAAAATGTGACGTTGGTTGCCGAAACCGGGGCGGGGATGTTGGAGCGCGTCGCCGGCGAATCGAATATTTCGCATCAAGGCAAACGCATCGAGCGCGTCTACCTGGAACCGGAAGATGTCTCGGCGTATCCCGGCGTCGTGCGCGCGATTCTTGATGCGGATTTGATTATCGCGGGACCGGGGAGTCTGTACACCAGCGTTCTGCCGAATCTGTTGGTGAACGACATTCGTCGCGCACTGGAAGCATCGCGCGCGAGCAAAGTGTACGTGTGCAACGTTGCCACGCAGCCGGGCGAGACGGATAATTTTTCGGTGCAGGATCATTTCGCGGTGCTGGAGCAATATGCCGGCAAAGGCATGTTTACTTCGGTCATCGCGAATAATAATTTCGATGTAAAATTCCCGGCGCACTCGTCCAGCCAGATGGTTCACGTGCGTGATGATCAATCGACAGCGGCGGAAATGGTCTTGATCGATTTGGTGGACGAGTCTTTGCCGTGGCGGCATGCGCCCGCAAAATTAGCCAAGTCGATTATAAAGTGGTATAATTCACAAAGTAAGAAATAAATTCCATTGGAGGAAAAATAACGTGGCAGTTAAAATTGGTATTAACGGTTTTGGTCGCATTGGGCGGTTGGTTTACCCGCACGCTCAAAGAACGCAGCGGCGGCAAAGTTGAAATCGTCGCGATCAACGATTTGTTCGATCCAGCGACGAACGCGCATTTGCTCAAGTACGATTCGACGTACGGCGCATTCAACGGCGACCGTCACCGTGAAAGACGGCAACCTCGTGATCGATGGCAAGACCGTCAAGGTCATCGCGGAAAAAGATTTGAACGCAATCAAGTGGGCGGATATGGGTGTCGAAATCGTTCTCGAATCGACGGGCTTGTTCACCGATGCGACGAAATCGATTGGGCACATTACGTCCGGCGGCGCGAAAAAAGTCATCATCAGCGCGCCAGCCAAGAACGAGGACATTACCATCGTGCTGGGCGTGAATGACAACAAGTACGATCCGGCGAAGCATCGCATGATCTCCAACGCGTCGTGCACGACGAATGGTCTTGCGCCGGTCGCCAAAGTGTTGAACGACAAGTTCGGCATCGATCGCGGGATTCTCACGACGGTGCATGCGTATACCAACACGCAAAAATTGCAAGACCTGGGCGCCAAAGATTTGCGCGATGCGCGCGCGGCGGCGCAAAATATCGTCCCGTCCGAAACCGGCGCGGCAAAAGCGGTCGGGCTCGTGATTCCGGAACTCAAAGGCAAATTCGCCGGCATGGCGTTCCGCGTGCCCACCCCCACTGTTTCCGTGGTGGACTTTACCGCGATCTTGAACAAAGAAGCGTCGAAGGAAGCGATTCGCGAAGCGATGTTGGAATACGCCAAAGGTCCGATGAAAGGTATTCTCGACGTAACCGACGAGCCGCTCGTCTCAACCGATTTGCGCGGCACGACTTTTTCGTCGGTGTTCAGTTCGATGGATACGGTTGTGCTTGGCAACATGGTCAAGGTCGTCGCGTGGTACGACAACGAGTGGGGTTATGCGTGTCGCCTCGCCGACCTCGCCGTGATGGTGGCGGGCAAACTCTAGGGGTGAGTGGTCAGGGGACAGTGGACAGCGATTGCTGACACTGTCCATTTCCTGACCCCTGTACCCTGACCACTGGGGTTCTTATGAACAAGAAAACCGTGCGCGACATTAATCTCAAAGGCAAGCGCGTTTTGATGCGCGTCGATTTCAACGTGCCGATGGACAAGGGCGCGGTCACCGACGACAAACGCATCCGCGCGTCTCTGCCGACGATTCAACACGTTTTGGAACAAGGCGCGTCGCTCATTTTGATGAGCCACCTCGGACGTCCCAAAGGCGCCGGCTTTGAAGCCGATTTCAGTTTGAAAGCGGCGGCGGAATCGCTGAGCAAATTGCTCAACCAGCCGGTCAAGATGGCAAACGACTGCATCGGTCCCGAAGTTGACGCGATGGCAAAAGCGATTGAAACCCGGCGATGTGTTGATGCTGGAAAATGTACGCTTCCACAAGGAAGAAGAAAAGAACGACGCCGCGTTTGCCAAACAACTTGCCGCGCTCGGCGAGGTGTACGTGAACGATGCGTTCGGTTCGGCGCATCGCGCGCACGCGAGCACCGAAGGTGTGGCGAAATTCTTGCCCGCGGTTTCCGGCTTTTTGATGGAGCAAGAGCTGGAATATCTCGGTCGCGCAACGCTGAACCCGGAGCGACCGTACATCGCGATTCTGGGCGGCGCAAAGATCAGCGACAAGATCGCGGTCATCGAAAATCTGTTGCAAAAATGCGACAAGCTCATCATCGGCGGCGGAATGGCAAACACGTTCCTCGCGGCAAAAGGGTACGCGATGCAAGACAGTCTCGTCGAACCCGGGTCGATTGAAACCGCCAAGAAACTGATCGCCAAGCCGGCGGCAAATTGCTTTTGCCGGTCGACGCGGTGATTGGCGACAAGTTTGAAGCCGAAGCCAATTCGCAGGTCGTCGATGCGGACAAGGTGCCGGCGGGCTGGCGCATGATGGACATTGGACCTAAATCGATTGCGTTGTTCAGCAATGCGCTCAAGGGCGCGAAACTGGTCGTGTGGAACGGACCAATGGGCGTGTTCGAAATGCCCAAATTCGCGGAAGGCACGTTCGCCATCGCCAAACTGCTCGCGACGAGCGGCGCGACCACCGTCATCGGCGGCGGCGATAGCGCAAGCGCGGTGAAAAAAGCCGGCGTCGCCAAACAAATGACGCACGTTTCGACCGGCGGCGGCGCATCGCTGGAATTTTTGGAAGGCAAAGTGTTGCCCGGCGTCGCGGCGTTGAACGACAAGTGAAACAGTAGGCAGAAATCAGTATTCAGTAGTCAGACCTCCGAGGTTTATGAAACCTCGGAGGTTTTTTTGCGCGGCGTGTGGTATAATAACAACGAAGAGGTTGCGAGAAGACGAATTGCTCGAATAGACAAAGTGAAAGAAATATCATGAACCTCACCATCCGTCGCGCTGAACCCAGCGACTATGAAGCCATCGCCAAGATGTTCACGTACCCCAAAGTAATTTGGGGCACACTGCAAACGCCGTACCCATCGATTGAGCAGTGGCGCAAAAAGATTGCCGAGGTGCCGGAAGGATTTTACAGTCTCGTCGCTTGCGTCGATGGCGAAGTTGTGGGACAAGCTAGCTTGCAAACTTTTCCGGCATCGACCGCGCCGCCGGCACGCCGGCGATATTGGCATGATGGTGCGCGATGATTGGCACGGTAAAGGCATTGGCTCCGCGTTGATGCAAGCATTGGTCGATCTCGCGGACAAGTGGCTCAACCTGTACCGCCTTGAACTCGATGTGTACACCGATAACGAACCGGCGATCAAGCTGTACAAAAAGTTTGACTTTCACATCGAAGGCACACGCGTCGGCGAAGCGTTCCGCGACGGCAAGTTTGTCGACACGTACGCGATGGCGCGGTTGCGATTCCCACAAAAATAATCTCGCGCGACGAATTCAACGGCGTCCGTGTGTGGACGCCGTTTTCTGCTATAATTGACTCACCCCCACACTTTAGGAAATGCGTATGCATCCATCCGATGAAACGTTGCGGCTTCAGTACGGCAAGACATCGAAACATTTCTTGCCGAGATGCGGAGTCGTCCGCTGGAAGCCCAACATAATTTGAAACGACGATTCATCCAACAATTAAAAAAGAGTCCGCTCGCGGTCAATCCGGCAGAGGCAAATCGCCAACACTATGAACTCCCCACCGAATTCTTTCAGCAGTTTCTCGGCAAGCATCTGAAATACAGTTGTTGCTATTGGTCGCCGAACCTCACGGCGCTCGACGCCGCCGAAGAAGCCATGCTCACATTGACATGCGAGCGCGCACGGCTCGAAGACGACACTGACATTTTGGAACTGGGATGCGGCTGGGGCTCGCTGTCATTGTGGATGGCAGACCACTATCCGAAAGCGCGCATCTTGGCCATGTCGAATTCGCACTCGCAACGAGCGTACATTCAAGCCCAAGCGCAACATCGCGGGTTGAAAAATTTATCCGTCGTCTGCGCTGACATCAACGATTTCGCCGCACCGCGCCAATTTGATCGCATCATATCCATCGAAATGTTCGAGCATGTCAAGAACTACGAGCAGTTGCTGGCGCGCACTGCCGCCTGGCTCAAGCGGCGGGCTTGCTTTTTGTGCATATCTTCAGTCACACCGATTTTGCGTACCCGTTCATGACCGAAAATCCCAAGGATTGGATGGCGCGCACTTTTTTCAGCGGCGGCACAATGCCATCCGATGATTTACTTTTGCATTTCCAACGCGATGTAACGCTCGTCGACCATTGGCGCATCGACGGTACACATTACACCAAGACGTTGGAGGCATGGTACGAAAATATCGCGCGCGGCTCGACGCCATCGAACCGATCATCCGTCAAACGTACGGCGCAGAACATCAAGCCCAGTGGTTAAACAACTGGCGGATGTTTTTTCTCGTCTGCGCGGAAGCGTTCGGCTTGCACAGTGGCAAAGAGTACGGCATTTCGCATTACTTGTTTACCAAGAAAGGATAAGGATGCAAAAACCAGATATCAACGGGCAACCGCCCAAACAATTGCAGCTCGCCACGTTGGGTGGCGGATGCTTTTGGTGCGTCGAAGCGGTCTTCGACGAACTCAAGGGCGTCGAAAAAGTCGAGTCGGGTTATGCGGGCGGCAAGGGCAAGAATCCAACGTATCGCGAAGTGTGCAGTGGCTTGACCGGTCACGCCGAGGTTACGCAAATTACTTTTGATCCGCAAGTGATTTCGTACAAAGAGCTGCTGGAAATCTTTTTCACCGTCCACAACCCCACGACGCTGAATCGGCAGGGCGCGGATATTGGGACGCAGTACCGCTCTGTGATTTTCTATCACGACGAAGAGCAAAAGCAAATTGCCGTACAAGTCATCCGCGAAATCGGTGCGGCGAAAATTTGGGACCTGCCGATTGTGACCGAGGTCGCGCCGTTCACCGAGTTTTACAAAGCGGAAGGATACCACCAGGATTACTACGCCAACAATCCGGGGAATCCGTATTGTCAAGTCGTCATCGCGCCCAAGGTTGTCCAGTTTCGCAAAAAGTTCAAAGCCAAATTGCGAGAGTAAAGTACGCCGTCATTCTGAGCGGAGCGAAGAATCCTATTTTGCCCGCCCAGACAATTGCCAAGTTGTTTCAAAGTTACAACAAGATTCTTCGCCGCACAAAACGCGGCTCAGAATGACGCAGACTAGAATTGCGCGAGTGGCAAAAACCGGGTTTCTTGAGAAACCCGGCTTTTGAATCTCCCGCTTGTCCTTTCGCTCTTTTGCGCTATAATCAACGCGATGAATCCGCCGATTGCTCCGCTGCGCCCCACGCGTGAATTTCCGCAGGTCCCCTGGAATCTCCGAGAAATGCTTGGGGCGGTTGCCGTCGCCGCGATGGGCATCGTCGTTTTGAATCTCGCGATTCTTGCGGCGGTCAACGTGCTGGGACTGCCGCTAACCGGCAACGGCGCGACTCTGATGATTTTTGCTGTCCTCCAAGACGTGATCATCGTCGGCGCGGCGTGGTTGTTTAGCCTCGCGCGTTACCCGGTGGGCTGGGGGATGCTGGGCTTGCGCCGGTTCGATGTCGCGATCGGTTGCTTGATGAGCGCGGCGTTGTTTGCGCTCTCGTACGTCGTGCGCATTGGCTACGTCGTGACGGTGATGGCGTTCGGCATTAAATTAAAGCCGCAGGATATTCTCGGTCGCTTGGATTTGCAGGGCTGGAATCTTTTGCTCACCCTGTTGGTCGTGGGCATTCTCGCGCCGGTCGCCGAAGAAATTTTCTTTCGCGGATTTTTGTATGCGGGCTTGCGCAAACGCCTCGGCGTGCTGGGCGCGCTGTTGATCAGCACGCTGGTGTTCACCGCGTTGCACCTGAGCATCGATGTCTTTATTCCGATTTTGGTGCTGGGTTTCTGCTTGGCGTGGCTGTACGAAAAAACCGGCTCGTTGTGGCCCGGAATCATCTTGCACGCCTCGAACAATACGCTCGCGCTGGTGGTGTTATGGCTCGTCCAAGCGGCGGGCATTTCGTTGCCATAGTTACGGCTCGTAATTCCACTTTTGCCAAAAGCCCCCAACTTTGGTAAAATGCCTTTCGTGCTTGGGGGTGTGTCGGAACTGGCAGACGAGCATGACTTAGGATCATGTGGGCGAAAGCTCGTGGGAGTTCGAGTCTCCCCATCCCCATTCAAAATCTTAACAAAGGATACTCTGTGAAAGTAACAACCGAAAGAAACGAAAACTGCTCGGCGGTCGTCACGATTGAAGTCGATGACGAGCAACTGCAAGCCGCAATGAAATCCGCCGCGGCGCGCATTTCCAAAATTCGTCCGATTCCCGGCTTTCGCCCTGGCAAAGCGCCGTTCGATCAAGTCGTGCGCGCGTTCGGCAAAGAGGTCGTGCGGGATGAAGCGATCGAGGATTTGGCGCAATCGTTGTACAAGCAAGCGTTGAAAGAGGAAGGTGTTGAACCGTACGATGCCGGCAAACTCGATATCGTCCAAAAAGAGCCGGTGATTTTGAAATACACAATTCCCACGCGCCCGGTCGTTACGCTCGGCGATTATCGATCCATTCGAATGCATCCGGAACCGGTGAGCGTGAGCGACGAAGAATTCGACCAAGTGATCGAACGCTGGCGCATGGAGCAGGCGACGACAGCGCCGGTCACGCGCGCCGCGCAGATGGGCGACATGCTCACGGTCAATGTGAAAGGCGGCATCGAAGGGCAAACGCCCATCGATCAAGAGAGCATGCAAGTCCGCATCGAGGAAAAAGAGCCGACGTTTCCCTGGGTTGATCAACTCATCGGCGCGAATGCCGGCGAGACACGGACGGTGAACTACACGTATCCTGCCGATGCCGTCGAGCAGGTTGCCGGCAAAACGGCGACGTACACCGTGCTGGTCAACGATGTCAAAGAAACCCAATTGCCGGAATTGAACGACGAGTTTGCGAAATCGGTCAGCGCGTTCGAAACGTTCGAGCAATTGAAGGGGCGTTTGCGCGCGAGCCTGCAAGAGCAAAAACAAACGGAAGAAGATGATCGCTTTGCGGATCAAGTGGTCGATGCGGTGGTCGAGCAATCCAAAATCAACTATCCCGAGTTGATGTTGGAAGATGAAATGAAAAGCGAAATTGCGCGCTCGCGCGATTTGGCGCAGCGCTTGGGATTAAAATGGGACAAGTATTTGGAACTGGCTGGCAAAGATGAAAACACTTTTGCCGATGACATTCGCCCGCGTGCGGATCGACGGATTCGACGCTTGCTTACGATTCTAAATGTCATCGATGCCGAAAAGATCGAAGCGGCGCCCAAAGAAGTCGACATGGAAATCGATGCGCGCGCGCAAGCGGCGGCGCGGCAGGGCGGGCGTGCCGATCAAATGCGGCGTCAATTGTCCACCGCGGAATCGCGTCACGACATCGAGTACGGGCTTAAGGTGCGCAAGGCAATCGATTTTCTCGTGGCGAGTGCCAAGGGCGAACCGACCAGCGGCAAGATTTTGACGCCGGACATGGTTATCGCGGAGCAGCGCGCCCGTGAACAAGCCGAACGTGCCGCGCAAGCGGCGGCTTCTGCGCCAACGGGTTTAATCACCGATCCTTCGCAAGTTCGCGGCAGCAGCACGCCAAGCCAGTTAGGTAAGATCATTTTACCCGGACAGGAATAAATTCTCGGCACTAGCGACTAACGTCTAACAACTAATCAGAGGAGTTCAAATGAGCAACATTATAAAATCAGTTCACGATGTCATTCCGATGGTCGTGGAAAATTCTGGGCGCGGCGAACGCGTCTATGATATTTTCTCGCTCCTGTTGCGAAACCGCATCATCTTTCTCGGCACGCCGATTGACGATCACGTCGCCAATCTCGTCGTCGCGCAAATGCTGTACCTCGATAACGAAAACCCGGAACAGGAAATCCGTTTGTACGTCAATTGTCCCGGCGGCTCGATCACGGCGGGCTTGGCGATGTACGATACGATGCAAACGATCAACGCGCCGGTCTCGACCATTTGTGTCGGACTCGCGGCAAGCATGGGCACGGTTTTGCTTTCGTCCGGGATCAAGGGCAGACGCTATGCGTTGCCCAATTCGACGATTCACATTCACCAGCCCTGGGGCGGCGCGCAAGGGCAGGCAGTCGATATCGAAATCGAAGCGCGGCGCATCATGCGCGAACGCGAACGCCTGAATCAGATGTTGGCCTCCAACACCGGTCAGCCGCTCGAGCGCATCATTCATGACACGGATCGCAACTATTACATGGACGCGCCGGAAGCCGTGCAGTACGGTTTGATTGATGAAGTGTTGATGCCCGCCAAAACGACCAAAACGGCAAAGCCGGACAGAGAAGAAATAAAACGGAGACCGGATGCCTAATCTCGTCAGGGTCGGTCACGAATCGTGCTCGTTCTGCAATCGCACCAAAGAAGAAGTCACGCGCCTGATTGCCGGACCTGAATCGATTTTTATCTGCGATGAATGCGTGGAGCTGTGCCACGAAATTTTGGCACAGGAAGCCTCGTCAGATATTCGGGGTGCCACGCTGTCCATTGACAGCTTGCCGCCGAAGGAAATCTATCGCCGCCTGAATCAGTATGTCGTCGGTCAGGATCGCGCGAAAAAGGTTCTTTCGGTCGCCGTGTACAATCACTATAAACGCACGCGCGGTGCAAAACCGGCGGACGATTTGGAAATGGGCAAGGCGAACATTTTGCTGATCGGTCCGACCGGTTGCGGCAAGACGTTGCTCGCGCAAACCCTCGCGCGGATTCTCGATGTGCCGTTTGCCATTGCCGACGCGACGAGTTTGACCGAGGCGGGTTACGTCGGCGAAGACGTTGAGAATATTTTGCTGGCGCTGATTCAGAACGCCGATGGCGATGTCAATCGCGCGGAACGCGGCATCGTGTACATCGACGAGATCGACAAGATTTCGCGCAAGAGCGGCGACAGCCCGTCGATTACGCGCGATGTTTCCGGCGAAGGTGTCCAACAAGCGCTGTTAAAAATTCTCGAAGGCAAAGTCGCGAATGTGCCGCCGCAAGGTGGGCGCAAGCACCCCCATCAGGACTTTCTCCAACTCAACACCTCGAATATCTTGTTCATCTGCGGCGGTGCGTTCGAAGGGCTGGACAAGATCATCGCGCAACGCGTCGCCGACCGGCGCGTCGTCGGCTTCAAAGGCGAGCGCGAACGTTCCGCGCAAGAACTCACCTCGACCGAGTTGCTGCGCCTGGTGACGGCGGACGATTTATTGGGCTTTGGGCTGATTCCGGAATTTGTCGGACGCATGCCCGTGATCGTCAGCGTTGATCCGTTGGACAAGCAGATGCTCGTGCAAATTCTCACCGAGCCGAAAAATTCAATCGTCAAGCAGTATCAGCGCTTGTTCAAACTGGATGACGTCGAGCTGGTGTTCACCGAAGATGCGCTGGATGCCGCCGCGGAAGAGGCGTTGCGCTTCAAGACCGGCGCGCGCGGCTTGCGCACGACCATCGAAAGTCTCTTGCTCGATGTGATGTACGAAATTCCGTCGCGCAAGGATGTGCAAAAATGCGTCATCACCGCTGACACGATTCGTAATCGCACCAAGCCATTGCTTTTGACCAAAGCCGAATTGCCGGTGGATTGGCAGGATCACGAAAAGACCGCGTGATTCAAAATGGATTGAAGGATGGAGAGGAAAGCCAGCAGAGTTGCCCTTTCCTCTTTTGCATCGCGTCGATTTCATCTCAAAGGAGGACGCATGTTACAAACCGCTTCCGCATTGCTGGATGTCATTATCGGCATTGTCTTTGTCTTTTTGCTCACGAGTTTGATTTGCTCGTCGGTGGGCGATCAAGTCTCCGAGTGGTTGCGCTGGCGCGCCAAGGGCTTGGAAGAGGGATTGCGCAATTATGTGACCGGCGATCAAGATTTGCTGGTGGGGTTGTATGCCAATCCACTGGTCAATTCGCTTGTGCCGGAAGAACCCTGGATCACGAAAATGCTTTCCAAGCTTCCTTTGATTGGCGGAACCATCAGCCATCGTAAAGAAATGCCGGTGAACATTCCCGCCAAGACTTTTACGCTCGCGCTATTTGATCTCTTCATTCCAAACGCGATGGGCGAAACTACGGTGAGTCAACTGCGCGCCTCGGTCGCCACTCTGCCGCCCAATTCGCCGTTGCGCGCGCCGCTGCTTGCGGTCATTTCGACGGCAGAAAATAACATCGCGACGGTGCGGACCAACATCGAAAATTGGTACGACACGACGATGCAAAAGACGACCAAGTTGTATCAAGGTCACATGTGGCGCTTCGCGCTGGTTCTGGGTGCGCTCGTGTCGATGTTCCTCAATATTGATACGGTTTCGATTGGCAAGAATTTGTGGAACGATGCCGCGTTGCGTTCGATGTTAGTCGCTGAAGCCAACAAGTACGCACAGGGGTCGCCGGAAAAAGACAAGGCGTTGGATCAACTTAATTCGCTCGGCTTGCCGATTGGCTGGCAAGTCACCGTGACCAATCCAGGGGCGGATCCGATCACGCGCCTGCTTTCCCTCCGTTTTGCGCCATCCGATTGGCTCGCCAAACCGAATCAACCCGCAATCCAGATGAACGGGGGAGCGTTGTTCTTCAAAGTTTTTGGGTGGCTGATCAGTGCGTTCGCCGTGGCGCAGGGCGCGCCGTTCTGGTTTGACTTTTTGAGAAAGCTGACGAGCATTCCCAAATCGTAGATTTCTACTACGGCATCGTTAGCGCGCCAAGGATAATTTGGCTCGCGCCATCGCCGGTTTTCAAACGCGTCCCGGTCGCGGCATCGTACCAACCGATTTCGATTTGGTAGGTGCCGGACGGAATATCGTTGAGGGTGTGCGGGTCGATGATGTACTCGCCGGCGATCCAACCCGTCGTGGGAAAGAGAGCATCGCCCGGCATTGAATCGCCGGACGCGACGAGGTTGTTTTTCGCATCCAGCAGGTGCACGAATACAGTGTACGACGTGTCCATGAGCGCAAGTGACTTCCAATACAACGTCACTTGCGCTGATTTATTCTTGGCATCGATCTGCGTCTCATATCCAAGCAATTTGATTGTATTATCAAAAGTCGCTTCGCGCGGATTGGGGATTTTCGGTGCAGTCATCACGCGCTCGCGATTGCGAATCGTGAGCGGACCCAAATCGACGATGGTTGGGATGAACGGCAAGAGCGACGAACCCAGCAATTCATTGTTGCGCGAGACAGCCAGCCGGGCGCGATACACACCGTCGGACAGATTTGCCGGCAGGCGCACCTGGGGAAAATCGCGCACAAAGATATTCGGTTGCCACAGGAACGGCGGATAGCCGATGCTGACAAAATTGTCGCGCGCAACAACTTGTTTGCCGTTTGCGTCCTCGAGCCAAAAGCGCATCATCAAATTGTCCGGTGGTTTTTGCCACCCCGCGCGCCAGAGCAAAGCCAGGTTCAATTCATCGCCGGGGCGAGTTGGAGTATCGCTGTCGAATGAATACCCGGCGAGTTGAATTGCACCGAAATCGGCGTTAACGATGCGATTGATATTCCACGCATCTGGCAAATGCCCGGTGAGCAAGAGAATCAACGTTTCATCTTGCGCGCGCCCGGTCGAGTGCGCTTCCCGGCGCGGCGCAATCGATTCTGCGGGAAGCGAAATTTTTCCAAGCGTTGCTTGCCCAATCGTTTTCAATGTGCCGACTTCTGTACATCTCTGCCGTCAAATTGTATTCACCCGGCGTCGCGCCGAGAAAAATCGGCACGTTGTGCGTGTCGGCAATGATTTCGCCTTTACGCCACGCGCGTGTCGGGTACGCGGTCAGCACCGGCGCGCCATCGGTTTGACCTAGAATGCGACCATCGCCGCGCAAAATTTTCACCGAGACCCACGCCGATTGGGTCGGCGCAGCGACGACTTGCCAATACAACGTTACGCGCAACGATCTGCCATCTTCGATGTGTTGATCGCGCAGCATTTGCGCATCGTAACCGACTAACTTGACCGCGCCAAAATTTTCGTCGAGGCGATGGGCAATGGTCGGTGCTGGCGGATTCACGCGGATGAGCGGACCGACCGACCCGAGCGAAAATTTATCGGCGATATTTTTCAGCGGGCGCGTGAGGTAGACGGCGCGATTTTGTTTGACCGCATCATCGATGGCGGCGGCGCGCGCGTCTTCCGTATCCGCGGCAATGGTTTGCACGTCCGGGCGCATTCCGCGGTGTTCTTGCAGGTATCGAATCAACGTCGCTTCGCCGGTGATCCCGATGATCGTCGCGTTTTTCTCAAGCGGCTGACTAAGCACATCGATACCGTAATCGTACACCTGCCAGCGTTGCGAGAGATCATTCGCATCGAAATGGGTAACGAGCAAATACATCGGGATGAGTAAAAAGCAATCCGCCCAAAGCCGGGGCGACGCCGGCAAATCGGGTTTTTAAGAAATCGATAATTGCATCCGCGCCGCCGGCGACGAAAATTGCGAGCAACAAAAACGGCGTGAGCAGATGCACGTCGACGTCGGCGGTGCGATAGTTGAACGCGAAAATCAATTCGGCGATCAACGCGATGACAAGCAACGCCCATTCTTTCGGCTTGCGCAATAGCCAAAGCAATCCGCCAGCCGCGAGCACGAGACCGGCGAGTGTGAATTGATCGCGAAACATCGTCGCGAAAAATTCCGCGTCGTGCTGGACTTGGAACGGATTTTGCGTGAGGAAGGCGGTGTATGGGACGCCATCACCCACGACACAAAACCGGCAAGCGTGTTTTCGTATGTGCCATCGGCGGAGCCAAGGTTGCCGCGCAGAGGCAAGTAAAGTAAAGTGGTAAGTGGCAATAGGAAAAAGAACGCGGCGCGGGTAAGTGTTTGTCGTTCGTGTAGAATTTGCCGGTTGATAAGCAATAGGTAAATCGCAATGGCCGGGTAGAGGAGAACGATGAGGCGATGATGTGTCAGCCCTAGCCCCATCACAAACGCGAGCGTGTAGAGAGATTGATGGGTAAGGCGCGACGCGTAACGCAGTGTGAGCCAAAGAATCAGCGCGGCGAAAATCATCTGCAACGCGTACACTTCGGCGACGACGGCTTGTGCCCAAAATGTGCTCACCGACGGCGAAGATTGTCGCGCCCATGATCGCGGCGATGCGATGCGTGGTGAGTTGTTGCGCGACGAGATAGACGAACGCCACGGCAAGTGCGGCGCACAACGCAGAGAATAAATTCAATCGATACGCGACATCGTTGAGTGGGACGATGAGCGTGAACAGTTTGCCGAGGAGCGCGTAGAGCGGATAGCCGGTCGGATGCAGAATGCCGAGGCGCGGGATGACGTACTGAAATTCCAATGTATCGTCGAACAGAAATACGACGGTTGGCGCGAGTGTGCGGACGTACAGCGCGAATGCGAGCAAAAACAGTGTCGCGCTGATAATGACATCGCGCTGTGCATTCCATAATCGAGAGAGCGTTTTCATTTCGCCAAAACTATATCACAGTCTAGACGGATTCGCAAAACGGCTTTTTTGCTAATCCGCGTGTTGAGGATATAATCGACTCGGTAATTACGGATCAATTTCACCGCAAAGGCGCGAAGAACGCAAATTGAAAACATTCTCTGCGGCCTCTGCGTCTCGGCGGTGAAAACAGCTGACAGATTTCAATCTGACGGACAAACTCAATGACAGAAATCAACATTGCCGTGGTACCGGTCGCGGGGCTGGGCACGCGGCTCTTGCCGGCGACAAAATCCCAGCCCAAAGAAATGTTGCCGGTCGGGCGCAAGCCGGTCGTGCAGTACGTCGTCGAAGAACTTACGCGCGTGGGTCTTGAGCGTTTTCTCTTTGTGACCGGACCGGGCAAATCGTCGATTGAAAATCATTTCGATCTTGACGGCGAATTGATTCAGGTCTTGCGCGAGACCGGCAAAGAGGATTTGCTTCAGGAATTGGAATTTGAGCGCGCGCCGGTGCAGTATCTCTACACGCGCCAGCGCCAACTCCTGGGGCTGGGTCACGCGGTGCTGTGCGCGCAACCTTTCGTCGGCGACCAACCCTTTGTCGTCGCGCTCGGCGATTCGATCATCGGCATCAATGCGCAAAGCGACATTGTGCGGCGCATGACGCGCGTGTTCATCGACCGCCGCGCCGATGTCGTCGTCGCGTTCGAGCGCGTGCCGATGGACGACGTGCACAACTATGGCATCGCCAAGCCGAAAATCAACGGCGAAGTGTTTGAACTTGTCGATGTCATCGAAAAGCCGAGCGTCGATGAAGCGCCGAGCAATCTTGCCATCGCCGCGCGGTACGTTTTCGCGCCGAAAATTTTCGATGCGATCAAGCAGACGCCGCCGGGCAAGGGCGGTGAAATTCAATTGACCGATGCGATTCGATTCATCATTCGCAACGGCGGCAAGGTTTTGGGTATGACGTTGCGCGACGATGAACGCCGCTACGACATCGGCAATTTCGATTCGTACTTTCGCGCGTTCGTCGAATTTGCGCTGGCGGATGAAAAACACGGCGCGTCTCTGCGGGAACATGTGGAGCATTTGATTCATGATTCTCATTCGTAAACGCGCGTTTGCGCGCGCGGGTCTGCTGGGCAATCCGTCCGATGGCTATCACGGCAAAACGATTTCGATCATCGTCCGGAATTTTTGGGCGGAAGTCGTGTTGTACGAATGGGACTCGGTCGAAATCGTGTTGGCGCAGGACGACCGCGCGCGCTTTCATTCGATTCACGATTTGGCGAAAGATGTGCAACTGCACGGTTATTACGGCGGCATTCGGCTCATCAAAGCGACGATCAAACGCTTTGTCGATTACTGCAATCGGAAAAATTTGAAATTGCACGACCGCAATTTTTCCGTGCGCTATCAAACGAACATTCCGCGTCAGGTCGGCATGGCGGGCTCGAGCGCGCTCATCGTCGCGACGTTGCGCGCGCTGATGGAATTTTACGGCATCGAAATTCCGCGCGAGGTGCAACCATCGTTTGTCTTGTCGATTGAGGCGGAGGAGCTGGGCATCACGGCGGGATTGCAAGACCGCGTGATTCAAGTGTACGAAGGCGTCGTCTATATGAATTTCGATGTATCGCGCGAACGCATCATCGATGGCTACAAATGTTACGCCTACGAATCGCTTGACCCTGCGTTGTTGCCGTCGATTTACGTTGCGTACTCGGCGGAGCTCAGCGAGCCGACCGAAATTTTCCACAACGATATTCGCGGGCGCTATAATCGCGGCGAGGAAAATGTTGTCAACGCGATGAAGCATTTCGCCGAACTTGCCGAGCAGGGACGCGAGGCGTTGCTGAAACGTGATGCGGCGCGGCTGGCGCAATTGATGAACGAAAATTTCGATACGCGGCGAAGCATTTACAATATCGCGGCGTGGCAAGTGCAAATGGTCGAGGTCGCGCGCAGTTGCGGCGCGAGCGCAAAATTTGCCGGCTCCGGCGGCGCGACTATCGGCACTATTCCGGCGAGGCGATGTTCGAAACCTTGCGCGCGCGGTTGGCGGAGATTGGCTGTCTCACGATCAAGCCGCAAGTGAGTTAACCTTGCGAAGGTTCGCAACCTTCGCAAGGTTTCTGGAGAAGGGAAACCGCATTGGATACTCAAATGCTCTTGGCAGGTCTATTTGTCTTTTTCATGCGCCTCATTGATATGTCGCTCGACACGACGCGTATGTTGTTCGTGATGCGCGGACGTAAATTGATCGCCGGGCTAATCGGCACGGCGCAAGCGACGGTGTTTATCCTCGCGGTTACCACCGTGTTGAGTGGTCCGCTTAATCCATTCACGGTGATTGGCTATGCGTTGGGCTTTGGCTCCGGGTGTGATCGTGGGCATGTTGGCGGAGGAACGTATGGCGATTGGGCACACGATGCTGCGTGTCTATTCGCCGGCAAGTGGTCATGCGATTGCGGAGGCATTGCGTCAAGCCGGGCACGCGGTTACGGAAATCGATGCGCACGGCAAAGATGGTCGGATGACGGTGGTCAATTGCGTGATTCAGCGGCGCGATGTTTCGACCGTGCGGGCGGTCATCGACCGCGTGGATGCAACCGCGTTCGTAACGATTGATGAAGCGCGCACGTTACAGCGCGGATATTTTCGACATTGAAACTGTGGGGGCGGGTCTCAGACCCGCCCCTACTCATCTATCCCTTAATCACCGCCAGCGGTTCCAGCCGCGCAACTTTTTTGCCGATGCCGGCGTTGTGCACGACATCGACAACCCGCGAAACATCTTTGTACGCTTGCGGCGCTTCTTCCGCCAACCCCGGCATCGATCCGGCGCGGATGATGAATTCCCCGCGATGCTAGCTCGTCGCGCAGTTGTTCGCCGCGCACCTCGCGCTTGGCTTTCGCGCGGCTCATCACACGCCCCGCGCCGTGACACGTCGAGCCGAACGTCTGCGCCATCGAGCCGGTCGTGCCGATCAACACATACGATGCTGTCCCCATCGACCCAGGAATTAAAACCGGCTGACCGATGTCGCGCAAATCGTCCGGCAACACTGCCGACCCAGGACCAAACGCGCGCGTCGCGCCTTTGCGATGCACGCACACGCGCATCGTTTTCCTTCGATGTCGTGCTCCTCGACCTTTGCCATGTTGTGCGCGATGTCGTAAATCTGATGCAAACTTAAATCGCGGACGCGCCCGGCGAGCGCTTGCTCGAACGAACGGCGAATGTGATGCGCAAGCACTTGGCGATTCGCAAACGCAAAATTCGCCGCTGCCGCCATCGCTTTGAAATACTGTTGACCTTCCGGCGAGTTGAGCGGCGCGCAGACCAATTCGCGGTCGGGCAAATCGATTTTGTATTCGCGCACCGGCGCGCTGAAAATCGTTCACGTAATCGGTGCAGACTTGATGTCCCAGTCCGCGCGAGCCGCAATGAATTTGCACGACGATTTGATCGGCGAACAAACCTAATCGCTCCGCAACCTCGGCGTTGAAAATTTCCGCGACGCGATCCACTTCGATAAAATGATTCCCCGCGCCGAGCGTGCCGAGTTGATCCTTGCCGCGTTCCTTCGCGCGCTTGGAAACGGCGTTCGCGCTCGCGCCCGGCATTCGACCATACTCTTCGGTCCGTTGCAAATCCTCTTTGCGCGCGAAATTGTTTTTGCGTGCCCACTCTGAGCCGTCTTCCAAAATCTCATCGAGCTGTTTCTCGTTGAGCCGCACACTTCCTTCCGAGCCGACGCCGCTCGGACAATTTTGATACAGCGCGGTCGCCAGGTCCTTGAGGTACGGTTTCACTTGCTCGACGTTCACTTGTGACGCGAGCAAACGCACGCCGCAATTGATATCGTATCCCACGCCGCCCGGCGAAATCACGCCGTCGGGCGCGCGCGTAGCGACGACGCCGCCGATGGGAAAGCCGTAGCCCTGATGAATGTCCGGCATCGAGATGGCGTACTTGACGATGCCGGGAAGCGTTGCCGTGTTGATGAGTTGGTTCACAGATTCATCGAGCAATGCGTCTTCAAGCAAATCTTCGCTCGCATAGAGCCGCGCCGGCGCGCGCATATCGTAACGAAATGTTTGCGGGATTTGCCAAATGTTATCGCTGATGCGTTCAAAGTCTTGCTTGGTAATCATTGCACTCTCCTTGCCACAACTGTGTCGAGTATGGCCGTCAGGTCACTGATCTACTGGCGCGATGCGTTCCTACACATCCACCACCACGACCGCTTGCCAACCATCCGCTGTTTGTTCGATTTTCAAATTGTGATATGTCACCGCTTTGATGGCTTTGTTTAACTGCGTTATCGCCGTGCCGAAAACTTGCGCGCGCAATTCCGTCGGCGTGATTGTTTCGATTTGGAATCGATGGTACGTCTCGCGGTTTGATTCTTGAAGCCACAACAATTCGGTGAGCCAGTTGACGAGCAACGATTCGTAATCGATGCCGATGACATCGATGGTGCGTGAGATTTCGGTTTTTGCCCGACGATCTGCGCCTTCGAGTGAAAAAATCGCAAACGCGGCGTTCTCGAACAATTCGCGCCGGTCTTTGCCGAACGCGCGGAACGACCAATCGGCGGTATGCGGAATTTCTTCAAAGCGTTTCATTGGCTCAATTATAGCACAAGACCCGAAGAGTTTTTACATCCTCTTCGGGTCTTCCAGAACTCGCCGCGCTTCTGCAACATCGCGATTCATTTGTTCGATAAGTGCATCGATGTTTTCAAACTTCCGTTCCTCGCGCAAGCGTTTGATGAATTGCACTTCGACGAATTGGTCGTACAGGTCGCCGGTAAAATCGAGCACGAAAACTTCGACGAGACGCGCGCCGTTGTCAAACGTGGGACGCACGCCGATGTTCACGGCGGCGTTGTGCCACGTCTCACCGATCTTAATGCGCGCCGCGTAAATGCCATCGGCGGGGATCAAGCGTCGTTCCGCGATCGCAAGGTTCGCGGTGGGAAAGCCAAGTTGGCGTCCGCGTTGATTGCCCTTGATGACACGCCCGCGCACGGACGGGTAGCGTCCCAGCAATCGCGTCGCTTCGTCCAATTCGCCGCCGGCGACGAGTTGCCGGATGTGCGTGCTGGAAATAATCTGGCCGTCGAATGCCTGCGGCTCGACGACGGTAACGGTGAATCCCTTTTCCGCGCCGAGCGCGCGCAGAAAATCGACGGTGCCTTCGCGTTTGTAACCGAACGCGAAATCTTTGCCGCAAAAAATCTCGCACATGCGCAAATGCTCGACAAGCATTAGCGTAAAATCGCGCGCGCGCATCTGCGATGTTTCGAGACTAAATGGGAAAACCACGGCGTAATCCAAGCCCAACGGCGCGAGTAATTCCAATCGCTCTTCGATGGTGCTGATGTATTGCAACGGCGAGGTGGAACGCAGAACGACTTTGGGATGCGGATGCAGCGTGACGAGCGCGCTCGCCGCGCCGATTGCCTTTGCGCGTGCGATGACACGCTGGATGAGGTGCTGATGCCCGCGGTGAATGCCGTCAAATGAGCCGATGGTGAGGACAGTGGGGCGAGTCAGGAAAACTGTATTGGGGTCGCGGATAATGTCCATGAACAATTTTAGATTTGCGATTTATATGATTTGCAGTCGATTTGGGTCTGTTCTGAAATCTAAAATCATAAATCAGAAATCGAAAATACTTTTCTCGGTTTCCACATTCCGGCTTCTTGCCCGCGTTCTAACAGCGCGATAAATTCGCCGGTCGTTGAATAGGCGCGGAGCAGGGGTGTGGTAAATGTGCGTCCGCAACTCAACGCGCGTCCTTGCTGAATGCTGGTGGCTGTCGGTGGGTCGATGACAATGGCTTCAAAATTGAGCAAGGCGTCGTCCATTGGAGTCAGATGGCGCTCGGCGTAGCCGCCAGCGAACGCCTCACGCAGAGCATCGAGCGTCACCGAATCGTCGAGCGAAAACTGTCCGACCATCGTGCGCGTCAGTGCGGTGAGATGCGCGCCGCAACCCAGCTTTTCGCCCAGGTCGTGCGCGAGCGAGCGAATGTACGTGCCCTTGCTGCAATGCACATCGAATTCAACTTCGGGCAAAGCCGCGTCGCGCAACTCAATTGAAAAAATCTTGACGGCGCGTGATTCAACTTGCACATCGACGCCGCGCCGCGCCAGTTTGTAATGCGGCACGCCGTCTTTTTTGATTGCCGAAAACGCCGGCGGCATTTGCGCAATCTCGCCGACGAAACTATTCAACGCATCGACGATTTGCGCGCGCGCGACATCGACCTCGCGTTGTGCGACGATTTTGCCGGTTGCATCGTACGTGTCGGTTTCGATGCCCAGCCGAACGCGCGCGCGATATTTCTTATCATGGTCAATAAGATACTCGCATACGCGCACGCCTTGCCCTACGCAAACGAGCAACACGCCGGTTGCCATCGGATCAAGTGTGCCGGCGTGACCCACGCGCGCAATGTTTCCGGTTTTGCGAATCGTGTGGACAACCGCGTGCGAGGACATCCCCATCGGTTTGTTGACATTGAAGATGCCGTGCATGCCGCGCGGCAGAGGACTGGCTGGAGGAATCGCTGTTTGTTTGAGCGGACATGCGTGCGCCGCGCCGCAAATATTGCACTGGGTCATATTGTATTCAGGCAATACAAGAATAACAGGTAAACAAGTCATGTCCTTGTCTACCGATTTTACGTTTCTACTTGTCTACCAAAGATTTTTTGATTTCCGCCAATACGCGTTCGCGTGCCGCCGCCAACGGACCGTGGAATGAGCGCGCCAGACGCTTGCTTGTGTCCGCCGCCGCCCAACCGCGCTGCGATGACGGAGACGTCATACCCCACGCGCGAGCGCAAGCCCACGTCGATCTTGCCATCTTCTTTTTCGATGAACACGGCGGCGACCTTGGCGTTTTCAACACTCAGCAATTGATTGATGATGCCGCTCGTGCCGTTGCCGTTCAATCCCAGGTCGCGCTGCATTTTGTACGAAATCTCTGCCCACAAGATCACGCCGTCGAGCTTGGCTTCAGCGAAAACTTTTCCGCGCAAGCGCAAACTTGCCAGCGGTACTCTGATTGAACGAATGCTCGATAATTTCCGGAATCGACCCGCCGACTTCCATCAATGCCGTTGCCGCGCGCAAGGTTTCGACGGTTGTGCTGGATGTGCGAAAGCCCAGCGTGTCGGTGACGATGCCAGTGAGCAAGCACATGGCAATCGTGCGGTCGGGAGGCGCGCCTAACGCGTTCACAAAACGGAGAATGATTTCGGCGGTTGATGCCGCGCGCCGGTCGATGTAATTGAGCGGCGCAAACTCGTCGTTTGTCACGTGATGATCGATGACCAACACCGGTCGCCCGTTGAATTTTGCCGGATCGTACGCCGCGCCAAAGCGATCGGCGGAACTGCCGTCGACGAAAACAAGGAATTCTTCGTCGGTCGGAATTTTTGGCGCAAGTTCGTCAAAGCCCTGCAAATATTTGAACGAACTCGACACATGGTCATTGCACGTAACCGTTACGGTCTTGCCCAAGCGTGCGCAATGCCCACGTCAATCCGAGCGCGGAACCAAGACAATCGCCATCGGGCATAATGTGCGCGGCGACAAAAATGCGATTGTATTTTTGGAACAGGTCAACGGCTTGTTCGAATGTGATTGATTTGCCCATCTAAAAATAACGGACGACGGGTGACGAAAGACGGATACGAAGGTTCCGTCATCGGTCATCGGTCGTCGGTTTGCCTTTCGTTGGTATGTTGGTTTGATCTTCTTGTTCGTCTTCGTGCAACTGCTCCAATGCGCGCAAAAAGCGTTCGCCTTTTTCAATCGATGTGTCGAGCATAAAGCGAACCTCGGGCGCAAAACGTAATTCGAGATTGCGGGCGATTTGGCGGCGCACAAAGCCGGCGGCGTGTTCGAGTCCGTCCAGCATTGCGCGCGTGGTGGCTTCGTCGCCGTTCGGCGCGACAAAAACCTTGGCGACGCGGAGATCGCCGCTGACCTGGACGTGCGTGACATTCGTGCCGGCGAGACGCGGGTCCGCCATTTCGCGGTCGAGCAGAATGCTGACGATTTGATGAATTTGCTGGCTAATGCGCTCAGCGCGATAAGAAGGCATCCCAAGACCTCAAAGATGAAAGCGGAAAGATGAAAGATGCAAGAAAGACATTTTTCATCCTTCATCTTTTATCTTTTACCTAACTGACTTTGACTTTCTGATAAAACTCAACCTGATCGCCTTCTTGGAAATCGGTGAATTTTTCCAGCGCGAGACCGCACTCGTACCCTTCGGCGACTTCTTTGACATCGTCGGTAAAGCGCTTGAGCGATGAAATGGGTCCCTTGAACACTTCGGTGTTGCCGCGCATGACGCGCGCCGTCGAGTTGCGCACGATTTTACCCTTGTTCACGCGGCACCCGGCAATCGCGTATTTTTTCAAGCGAAAAACCTGCAACACGTTCGCATTGCCCACCATTCGATCTTCATACACCGGCTCGAGCATGCCTTTGAGCGCCTTGTCGATGTCTTCGATCAATTTGTAGATGATGTTGTACTGGCGAATATCGACGCCTTCGGATTCGGCGAGCGATTCCGCGGCGGATTCGACGCCGACGTTGAACGCAATGACGATGGCTTGCGACGCGACGGCGAGCATGACATCCGAGCGCGTGACAGTGCCGATGCCTTGATGAATCGTTTTGGCTTTGAGTTTTTCATCGCCCAAGCGTTCGAGCGAGCTGACGATGGGTTCCATCGAGCCTTGCACATCGGCTTTGACGACGAGACTCAATTCTTTAACATTGCCGGCTTGGAATTGCGCGAACAAATCGTTCAAGCTGATGGCGCGTCCCGATTTTTGTTCCGCTTGGCGTTTCGCCAAGGCGTGCGCTTCGGCTTGACTGCGCGCTTCGCGCTCATCCGCGAACACGGCGAACTTTTCGCCGGCGGGCGGCACATCCGACAAGCCGGTCACCACCACCGGGTCGGCGGGACCCGCATGGCGAATGGGCTCACCGCGATCATTGAACATCGCGCGAATCTTGCCGGACACGGTTCCCATCAACAACGCATCGCCCACGCGAATGGTCCCGTCCTGCACGAGCAAAGTGGCCATCGCGCCTTGTTGCTTGTCGAGCCGCGATTCCACGACGACGCCTTTAGCGTGTTGTTTGGGATTCGCGCGCAGTTCCGCCAGGTCCGAGACAAGCACAATGTTTTCCAATAATTCATCAATGCCGATTTTTTGTTTGGCGGACATGGGCACGACGGTGACTTCGTCGCTGCCGCCGTACACCGCGAGTCCCATATCGTTGAGTTGTTGCTTGGCACGCTCCGGGTTCGCGTTCGGCTTGTCGATTTTGTTGAGCGCGATAATGATCGGCACGCGTGCCGCGCGCGCATGATCGATGGCCTCGCGCGTTTGCGGCATCACGCCGTCGTCCGCCGCGACGACGATGATCGCAATGTCGGTGGCTTGCGCGCCGCGCGCGCGCATTTCGGTGAACGCCTCGTGCCCCGGCGTATCGAGAAACGTAATGCGTTTGTTGTTGTGCACGATTTGATATGCGCCGATGTGTTGCGTAATGCCCCCGGCTTCGCCGGCGGCAACGTCCGCATGGCGGATCGCGTCCAGAATCGATGTCTTGCCGTGATCGACGTGCCCCATCACGGTGACGACCGGCGGACGCAAAACCAAATCTTCCAGCTCTGCTTCGGTGTATTCTTTTTTCTTGGGGATGCTGGTGAGCGTTGTGATTTCCGGCTCGACGATCTCAACTTTTTTCTCAAGGACTTCGAAACCCAGTTCGCCGGCGACGAGCGCGGCGGTATCGTAATCAATGGGCTGGTTGATGTTTGCCATTATGCCGTTCGCCATCAATTTCTTGATAATGTCGATGGGTCCCACCTGGAGATGCGTTGCGAGATCGCGCACGGTGAGATTGTCCGGCAATTCGATTTGCGGCTTGGGTTTGGGCGGCGCGGGCGGCGCAAACGTCAGCGGCGGTTTCGGTGCGGCGGGTGCTGGTGCAGCTGGACGCGCGGCTGGTTGGGTCGATGGTCGCGCCGGATTCGCCGGTCTGTGCGCGGCCGGTCGCGGCGCGTGCGTGGGTCGGGCAGGCGATGATGTTGTTGGTCGTGGCGTCGCTGGCTTGTTCGTGGCGGGACTCGCGGGCGCAGAAGGTCGGTGCGCCGGTGCGGTCGTTGGTTTCTTTTCTGCTGGTTTGGTCGGACTCGTTTCGGTTCGCTTAATCGGTTTTTGATCGGTCATGGCATACTCTCCTTTACATCTCCGCGCGCGGCTGGCGGACAAGAACAGTTGTTGGCGCACTCCTTCGATGACATTCCGTTCAGGATGCGTCAGATAAAGCTACAAGCAATCGCAGGTAAGAGATGTGGAATGACCGGCAAACAGTCGAGTGAGAGATGAACGCGGGCGAGGTGAACGAACGCGAGGCAAAATGAATGGACGCAACTCAGGCGTTCATCGGCTCACTCCGGTTGACGGTTCCCACGAACGGGAAGGCGATTGCTGTCATGGTGTTTCGTTTTTTGGCGTTGCAATTTGTGGCGGCAACGTCGCCGCAAACTCGCGCAGTTGCGCAAGGTCTTGCGAATTCGGCGGCATCTCCAATTTCAATGCTTGTTCAAGTCGCTGTGGATTGCTCAGAATGGTTTCCCAACATTCGCGCTGGCGGCACAGGTACGCGCCGCGTCCCGGCTTTTTGCCGGTGCGGTCGGCTTCTACGTGATGCTCCAGCGTGTGCACGATGCGCATCAACTCGCGCTTGCTCCGAATCGTGCGGCAAGCAATGCACGTACGCTGGGGAATATGTTTGCCCATAGTCGATAGTGCGGTTAGTGCGATAGTTTGTTAGTGCGTTAGTTCGATAGTTTTCAATTTGATAGTCAGGATCTCCAAAAGACAACTAACGCACTATTGCACTATCTCACTGTCTGTACTATTCCTCTTCCACCCAATCTTCTGCGCCCAAGCGTTTGCCCTTGCGGCGGCGCTTGGCAACCACTTTGCCCAGCGATTCGTCAAAGACCAAGACTTGGCGTTTGCGTTTATCGGCTTTGCGCTTGAGCAATTCTTCCGGCGACAAATCGGACTCGTCTTCGTCCGCTTCAAATTCCGCCAGCGCTTCCTCAAATGTTTGACTGGGGTCAGCCGCGACGACGGTCGGCGTAACTTCCGGCGTTGCCGCCGCGACCGGCTCGATGGTTTCGATTGGTGTTTCGACAACCGGTTCCAGCGCAACCGGTTCTTCAATCGACCGGCAATGCCACCGGTTCCACCACCGGCTCGGCGATTGCCTTTTCCGCTTCCGCCAACATTTGCGCGGCTTGAATCGCGCGCGCTTTGGCTTCTTCTTCCGCCGCAATTTCTTCCGGCGTCATTGCGGCGAGGCGCGCGGCTTCGGCATCGGCTTTGCGTTTTGCGTCCTCCGCAATTTGGAGTTCGCTCTTGATATCGATGCGCCAGCCGGTCAATTTCGCGGCGAGGCGCGCATTCTGTCCTTCTTTGCCAATCGCCAGCGATAACACATCGTGCTTGACGAGGACATTCGCGACCTTGTCGCCGTGTTCATCTTCGCCGAGCGTGACGCTTTCGATTTGCGCGGGGCTGAGCGCTTTGGCGATGAACTTGCTCATGTCCGCGTTCCATTCGATCACGTCGATTTTTTCGCCGTTCAATTCGCGGACGACGGCTTGGATGCGTCCGCCGTTCTTGCCGACGCACGCGCCCACCGGATCGATGCCGTCTTGCGTTGCCGCCACGGCGATCTTGGAGCGCAAGCCGGGCTCGCGCGCAATCGCTTTGATTTCCACCAAGCCGTTGAAAATCTCCGGCACTTCGACTTCAAACAATCGGCGGAGCATGTTGCGATGCGTGCGCGAGAGGACAATTTGCGGACCGCGCGCGGTCTTGTTCACTTCGACGATGTACGCGCGAATTTTCTTTTGATGATGATATTTTTCGGTGGGGATTTGCTCGTTGCGCGGGAGAATCGCCTCGATCTTGCCCAGCCCGACGGTGATGTTTTGCGAATCGATGTTTTGCACCGTGCCCATCACCACTTCGCCTTCGCGCGCGGAGAACTGGGTAAAGAGCACGTCGCGTTCCGCTTCGCGAATGCGCTGCAGGACGACTTGCTTGGCGGTTTGCGCGGCGATGCGCCCAAAATCGTCGGGCGTCGTTTCCGTCGTCAGCGTGCCGCCGACCTGCGCCATCGGATCGAGCGCGCGCGCTTCATCCAGCGCAACTTCGATGCGGCGGTCATGCACTTCGTCGACAATCGTGCGCGACGAAAAAATCTTGACCTTGCCGGACGTCGGATCGATTTGCGCGGTGATGTTTTGCGTGCCGCCAAAGTTGCGGCGGTACGCGGACACCAACGCCTGCTCGATTGCTACCAGGACGGTTTCCTTAGGCAAACCGCGTTCGTTGCACAGTTGTGTAATGGCAACCAGAAAATCGTTCTTCATCTTGCCGTAACCTCAAATCCTCCCACTGAATCAGCCCAATTCATTCGTTCCGCCTCACCTAAACAAAAAAGTGGGACAGGTCCCACTTTCAGTAGAGGTCGTGCGGAGGTCGAACAGCCAGAAATATAGCACAAATCGCAAATTCGCGCAAGTTGGTTGACAGTGGCTAGGGGCGGGTGTATGATGGAATTGTCATTCTGAGCCGCGAACTCCCTGGCATGGCTGTGCGAACTTCAGCACAGTCACGTTCCCGCCAGGGCAAGTGTGCACCACACCCCCTCTCCGCTTCGCTGCGGGGCTCTAGTGCGTGCGTTGCAGTGCCGGTGTTGCTCGGAATGACAGTGCGTAACATCAGTAAATACATTGACGACAATGGAGACGACAATGAAGTTTTCAAGAATTCTAGTTCTAGTTCTGATGCTCTTATTGATGGCGTGTAATTCTGCGACGCCGCCGTGCGCCAACATCTGTACCGCCGACTTTAGCGGCATTAGCAACTCAGACAACGATGCCAAGTGTAACGCCAACCGTGATTGTGCCAACAGCAACATTGGTACCATCGCCAACACAAACACCGACAACTGCGCCGACCGCGACACCAGCCCCGTTGGTCAATCTTTCTGGGACTGTCTTTTTTGACTACAATGGCAATGGTGTCCGGGATGGCAACGAACCAGTAATCCCGAATGCGAAGGTGAAGGTCAGGCGACTTGGCGACAACCTCTGGCGCGGATGGAAATTATTCCTTGCCAAACGTGCCCCAAGGTAAGCGAGAGATTACAATTTCTGCTGAGGGCTTTCACTTTGTTGCGCTACTCACTGCAAGCCTTCCAGTCTTTGGATCGATCCTATTCCACTCACGATCGACAGCAATACAAAACGTGACTGGGGATTGATGGTGGGATTTTTGACCTCACCTATCAAGTGCGAGGATATGCACGCGAATGACAGGAATCAACTATATTGACTTGGACTATCGACTTGGCTCCATCCGCACGTATGCCAAGAACTTGCCCAGTCAATCCCGGCGGTTCCGATGGTTCGGTTGAAAGTTTGTGTACCCGCGACAACCATGCAGGGTATTGATTGGAATGGACCAGAGGGTATTCCCACTCTTAGCCATGGCACCAGGAACCGTGTTCGATGTTGGAGAGATACCGACCGGTGCCTTTGGCGGTGGTGGCAAGTTTGTTCGCGTGATACACGATGCATTAGGTCGCAAATTCACAGACGGACTATGGGCACAATTCGCAAAACCTGGTCACTCCCGGGCAGAAGGTCGACCGCGGCCAAGTGATTGCGCTTCTCGGTAAGACTGGCTCTGACCTTCCGCATCTGCATTGGAATTTCTTTGAGGTCCCTCTTTCCGTCAACACCGTGCCCCAATACTATGATTATTTGAATACTTTGCAAAAGATATGGGATCCGATGCACAGATACAATGTTACTCCTGGTGCTTGACCCATTCAGAGATGTGTCCAATCCAGCATCGGTTTCTCTTTGGACGCGCGATAACTCGCCTGAATGCATACAATCCGGCAACGTGATTCCTGCACCGACGCTCGAAGCGAGCGAGATCACTGATTGGTCAAAGCCAAATTTAGTTGTCAATCTGACTGACTCAGCAATCAATCCCGATGGAAACCCGAATGACTGGGGAACCCGCCGTCCAAACTTGACACCCCCCAGTTCTGACGCCGCCCGGGCGGCAGGCGCTGACATATCTGCTCTTTATGCATTCGCCGATTCCAAGAACCTCTACCTGCGCCTAGACCAAAATGGTGGATTTCCGCATCCCCCTTTGCAGTCCTTTGAATACTCGTTTGAGCTCACTTCGTCCCAATGGGGGATTCGATCTTATCAGATCTCCATTCCAAGTTCGGGTTCGGCTCTTCGCCTTTTGCCAATTGAAGGGATTGCTCCTGTACTGAAGGAACAGAAAATTCATAAAGCCGTAGCCATTGGTCAAGTACTGGAAGCGATCGTCCCTCTTGAAATGCTCAATAATCCAAGTCAGATAACAATAGTGGCCAAATACCTGGAAAAGGAACAAAACCAATCACGATCAATTTGTCGCGTTAGCTCGTAATTACTCAAAGCGAGAAAGATGTGCGCACACACCCCCACAACGTTCGTGGGCAGATTCTGCCGTTTCCCATCACTCGCTCACTCGTCTGTACTGTCCTTGTTCCTGTCTCAGCAACTTGTGCTTGACCAGCTCGCGGCGGAGCGTGTCCGCGTCGGCGTAAAACGCTTTTAGGATTTCGTTGACGCGTTTCTCGGTGTAGGGTTTGCCGGGCTGAAACTCTTTTGCCAGATGCCGCAGGATCACCTCGCGTTTCTTGAGTTGACTTGGCAATTCCTTCAGCCGCCCGCGCACCAAATATTCCGCGAGCACTTGGTCAGCGTACGTGTCGCGGTTCAAATCGGACGCGAGCGATTTTGAGCCAATCGGCGGACGCAAGCTGCTTGGAGAATTCCTGCAACGTTTCGGCGCGCAGAGCGTAGACGCTGTAATATTGTTGCGCCTGCGCCTGCACCAAGCCCGCGTCCGATAGTTTCTGCAAGTGATGCGACACTGTCGGGGGCGAGAGTTGCAGAATCGCGGCGAGTTCTTCAACGGAATGCGGTCCATGCGCCAGCACGCCGACGAGTCTGAGCCGGCTTGCGTCGCCGAGTGCTTTGAAAAATGTTGCCGCGTGTTCGATGGGTTCGGATGAGGACATGAAAACTTCCTTGGCATGTCCATTGCGAGGAGCACATTGCGACAAAGCAATCACGAATCATCTGCAGATGCTCTCTTCCTTGTGGTCGTTCGCAATGTCCTTCGTGGAAAATTAATTCGATGTTTGCCAAATCAATTCTAAATCGACTGAAAACTCTTGTCAACCGGAAATCGATGCTGTTCGCGCTGGCGACTTTGCTCATCGTGTTCGCGATTCTCGCGGTGCTGTATCAACGCGTCGAGGCGCGGTCGCGTGTGGACAATGTCCGCCGCGCCGATGCGATCATCGTTTTGGGTTCGGCGGTGTGGCAGGGCGGCCGTCCCAGCCCATCGCTTGCGGCGCGCACGCAACACGCGATTGAACTTTATCGCGCCGGCTACGCACCGTACCTCATTTTGTGCGGCGGCATCGGCGGCAATCCGCCGAGCGAAGCAGAGGCGATGCGCCGCTTGGCGTCGAATGCCGGTATTCCGGCAAGCGCGTTGATTTTGGAAGACCAATCGTATTCGACCGAAGAGAGTCTGGCAAACGCGAAAAAGCTAATGGACGCGCGCGGACTGACGACGGCGATCATCGTCAGCGATCCGTTCCACATTTTGCGCGCCGAAATCATCGCGCACGATTTGGGCTTGTACGCATTCGGCTCCGGCGCGAGCGCGAGTCCCACGTACACGCGCCAGCCGATGCGGACGTGGTACACCGCGCGCGAAGCGTTGGCGATTGTGTGGTATTATGCGACGCGCGTCGTCGGACAGCCGACGTGGTTGTATGGAATCCTGAAAGGGAAAATCTAGGTCAATGAACCAATGAAACACAATGAGCCAATCAACCAACCTGTGGTTTCGTTTGGCTCATTGGCACATTGGAAATTGGCTCATTGGAGTCTCTATGGATCGTGCCATTCCTTCTTCCGCGAACGAAGACATTGAACTGTACATGCGCACGTACTATTCGCTGTTGCGTTCGAGCGGCGTCATTCAAATCAAGACGCTGATCGAAACGCACACGCAAATGGATTCGTCGTTGCATTTGCACGCGCGCGACGAATTTCCGGACATTGCGGCATTGACGTATGCGTCGTTGCGTTTGCCGGCGTGCATTCAACAAGTGCAGTTGATTTTGCTCGGACAATCGGACGAGGTGTTCGACAAAGCCGGCTTTACGCACGTCGAGGATTGGCAGGAGGTCAGCACCGCCGGGCGCCGCCGCAAAATGTTTTTCGATGGCAAGGAAACGCTCGCGGCGTTCATCGCCAGCGCCTCCGATATCGACGATCTCATTCCGATCCTGACGGCGTACCAAATCGAATGGAACAAGATGCACGATTTGCTCGTGCAAGCCGGCGGCATCGATCATTTGCGCGTGGGCAAGCGATTCGATGCGGATGCGCGCGCGGAATTGGCACGCCTTCTGCGCATCGACTTGAAGCGATGTTGCGACGCTGGAAAATATTTGGGGCGAGGCGTTGCTCGATAATCTGCGCGCCATCAGCGCAACGCACAAGGAATTTTCCTTGCGCCTCCTCGCCGGCTCGCTCGTCGATTATCGCCGCGCGACGCGCAATTGGTGGAATCGCATCGCGCGCGATGCCGCCGATATTATCGGCACGCGGCCGGTCTATTTTGTTTCGAGCAACATGCACAGTCTTGCCAATCTGGTTTCCGGGTACGCGCACGCGCATGAAAACGAATTGATTCGCTACATTGAGACGGCGCGCAACGAAACGCTTGCTGCGTGAATATCGCGCGATTGAAACCGGCGAAGTGAAAAGCGGCAAGGAGAATTTGCTGTACTATGTGCTCAAGAAATTCTGCACCGATCAACCGGGCGCGGGCGCGGACAAGACGCGCGCGGAAAAACAAACCGGCGTCACGTATCTGCCGAGCGAGCGTTATCTCGATGTCGATGTTCAAATTATCGAGTTGAACAAAATTATTCCGGAGCGGCTCGATCCACGTTTGCCGCGCGCCGGGCTGGAAAAATTGCGCGAGAGCCAAGCCGTAATTTTCAACATCGATTATCCGTTGGGGATGGCGGCATACCAAATCCTGTCCGAAGTTGCGCGCAATATCGACAAGATCAGGGCGTTCTATTTGCTGGGCAAATCCGCGACGCTGAACGGTCGCGTCGGCGATGTGATCATTCCGAACGTCGTGTACGATGAACATTCGCAGAACACGTACTTGTTCAACAGCGCGTTCTCCGCGCGCGACGTTGAAACGTACTTGCGGCACGGCTCGGTGCTGGATAACCAAAAAGCGATCACGGTCAAGGGCACCTTCTTGCAGAATCAAAAATTCATGGAGCTGTTCTATCGCGAGGGCTACACCGACATCGAGATGGAAGCCGGACCGTACCTGTCGGCGTTGTATGAAATGATTTATCCCAAACGCTATCCGTCCAACGAGATCGTGCGGCTGTATCAAAGCGATTTCGAAATCGGCTTTTTGCATTATGCGTCGGACACGCCGTACAGCAAAGGACAAAACCTGGGCGCGGTGCACGTGGCATACTTTGGCATGGACCCAACCTACGCGACCGCGCTCGCGATTCTGGAACGGATTTTGAGGAACGAGGCGAAATAACAAGCATTCTGAGCGGAGCGAAGCCGATAGTCGAATGGAATGCGTCGAGTCGATCCTTCGACTGCGTTCCGCTACGCGGAACTCCGCTCAGGGTGACGATTGAAGCAAAACAAACACGGGGCGCACTGCGCCCCGTTTTTATTATCGAACTGTTACGCTTCCTAATCCGCCGTCGATGCGAATATCGATTTTGTTTTCAGCCGTGGCATAGTTGGCGCTCTGATAAACATCGCCGGCTTTGGGAAAGCGCGCCTGGGAGATGTTGATCGAACCCAGCCCGCCATCTTGGCGAATGCGCGCGCCGACACCTTCCGGAATCGTGATCGTCAAACTGCCCAAGCCGCCTTTGACGCGCATCGATGTGACACCGGCTTTCGGCGTAATGACATCGACTGAACTGACGCCGCCGTCGATTTCAAGCGAGGGAATGTTGAGCGCGGACAAATCGAGCGAGGTACTGCTGACGCCGCCATTGAACCGCAACGCAATCGGAATTGCCGGATTCAATCCTAGGCTCCATTGGCTAAAGCTTTGCCCGCTAGGAAAAAAGATCGAGCCCTCTTCTTTGAGCGAGAGTCGTCCTTCAGTGCCGGCCACATTGAACGATTTGGCGAGGCGCGTGCCTTCGTTGTGCCGCAAGGTTCCGCTGGCAAGATTGGACGAATCGACGCCAAGCGCTTTGACTTGGATGTTCGCTAACGCCGGCATTGAGATCGATGGTCGCGCTCTTGAGGTCGCCCAACGGTTGCGCGAATTCCTCGGTGGTGCCGGCGAGCGTTGGAAAACCGCCGGACATTGATGCCCAATAAAACAAGCCCCCGATGAGCGCGATCCACAAAACGATGACGAGCAACGCGCCCGCCGCCGAACGCTGACCGATGATGATTTCCAAGCCGATGAGAACAAAAATCAGGGGCCAAAAGCGCGCGGCGATTTCGAAAAACGACAGCGGCAACATGCCGACGTTGGCGAGCAGAAACAGCACGCCGATGGTGATGAGAATCAACGGTCCAATAACGCTAAAACGTTTTTGCATGTGTCCTCCTTGACACTTTCAATTTGCGATTGCCGATTTTCGATTTTGAGTTTCTCTGAATTGGACTGCCAAATCGGAAATCGCAAATCATAAATCGAAAATTATTTGCGTCCAAACTCTCGTTCCAACTGCCCCAGGTTCAATTGAATCACCGTCGGTCGTCCATGCGGACACGTGCGCGGCGCGGCAGTTTGCTCCAGCCGGCGCACGAGTTCGCGCATCTCCTCCAACGATAAAACCTGTCCGCCCTTGACCGCGATGCTTTTGCACACGCTCGAAATCAATCGCGCCTCCGCCGATTTTTCCAGCGGCTCTTCCCCTTGCTCCATCTCGTCGATGATTTGCGCGAGCGCGGCGCGCGGATCGCTCGTTCGCGAAGCGATCACGGCGGGGACCGCGCGCAACAAAACTCGTCTGCGCGCCAAACTCTTCGATTCTAAAACCCACCGAGGTGAGCGCATCGCGATTGGTTGCCAGCGCGGCGTGTTGCGCCGGCGTGAGTTGCAGTGTCAGTGGATCGAGCAAATCCTGTGTGGCAATTTTCGCGCTAACGCGTTCCGCCATCAATTGCTCGTACAACACGCGCTCGTGCGCGGAATGTTGGTCGATCAGGAAAATGCCGTCGGGACCTTCGGCGATGATGTACGTTGAAAAGATTTGACCCAGGACGCGGAGCATCGGCAGTTTCGTCGCGTCGTCTGGTAGTCGATTCGTCGAATAGTTGGTTGGCGGCGATGGGTAATTGGCAATTGGCGCTTCGGTCGTCGGTCGTCGGTCATCTGTACCAAGTGATCGGTCGATGCAAATCGATTGCCAGTTGCGATGCTTCCGCGCTCGGCGTGAACGGCGCGCCGATGTTCACTGTTGGAATCGGCGCATGGGCGGTAATTGCGGCGCGGACCGTGCGCTGAACCGCGTTGAACACCGCGCTGGTTTCACGAAAACGCACTTCGCTTTTCGCCGGATGCACATTCACGTCGACCATATCCGGCGGCAAGACCACATCGATGGCGACAATCGGCGAACGTCCGACCATCAACGCCGTGTGATACGCTTCGATGACGGCATGTTGCAGTGTGCGATCTTGCACCCAGCGATGATTGACGAAAAAGAACATGTATTTGCGCGACGAACGCACAACGCTGGGCGGCGCGATGAAGCCGGAAACCGGACGATGGTTTCAGGTTAAGGTTGGAAGCGTTTCATGTTCCATCTCGAACTTTGAATCTCTAAACTTTGAACTTGAAACCTCGATCATCTGATTTGCGATTTCGATTCCAAACATCTTGATCAACACGTCGAACATCTTGCCGGTGCCGGGCGATTGGAAGACGAGTCGCTCATCGTTCACGAGTGAAAAGCGCAATGCCGGATACGCAAGCGCGTACGCGTTAATGAGATCGGCAATGTGGCCCGCTTCGGTTGCCGGTTGTTTGAGAAATTTCAAGCGCGCCGGCACGTGGCGAAACAAATCTTCGACGGTTACGATTGTGCCTTGCGGCGCGCCGTGCGCGCGCTGATCGATTTTCTTGCCGCCATCGATGCGAATCTGCGTGCCGGATTCCTCGCCGCGCGCGCGTGTGATCAATGTAACGCGCGATACCGCCGCAATCGATGGCAACGCTTCGCCGCGAAAACCGAGCGTCTGGAGGTTGAATAAATCATCGACCGTGCTCAGTTTGCTCGTTGCGTGGCGCGCGAACGCCGTCGCCACTTCGTTCGCCGGAATGCCGTTGCCATCATCGGCGACGCGAATCAAACGCTGTCCGCCGTTGCGAATTTCAACTTTGATTTCGCGCGCGCCCGCGTCAATCGAATTTTCGATGAGCTCTTTGACCACGGACGCCGGGCGTTCGATGACTTCGCCCGCCGCAATTTTTGAAGCCAGGTCGTCGGAAAGAATGTGAATAGGCATCGGCAATATTGTATCACAGAAATTGGGAATTGCGAATTGCGCTGAAATCGGATAAAATCGTCGCGATGATTTCCCTTCAGGACATTCACCGCGCGCGTCAAACGATCCAGCCGTACGTTTTTCGCACGCCGTTGCGCGAATCGTTTTTGTTGAGCGAACGCATCGGCGCGCGCGTTTTTCTTAAACTTGAAAATTGGCAAGTCACCGGCTCGTTCAAGCCGCGCGGCGCGGTCAACCGCATGGCGTTGATGACGGCGGACGAACGCGCGCGCGGCATCGTGACGGCGAGTGCCGGCAATCACGCGCTCGGCGTGGGTCTGGCGGCGCGCGCGCTGGACATCTCGCCGGCGATGATTTTTGTGCCGCGCACCGCGCCGCGCGCCAAACTCGCCAAACTGCGCGAGTTTCCGGTCCATGTCCAAACCGCTGGTGAAACGTACGACGACGCGCATCACGCCGCTGAAAAATACCAACACGAGACCGGCGCGACGTTCATTCACGCGTACGATGATCCGCGCACCGTCGCCGGGCAGGGGACGATTGGTTTGGAAATTCTTGATGACTTGCCGAACGTCGATGCGATTCTCGTGCCGGTCGGCGGCGGCGGATTGATCACCGGCATCGCGGTCGCGGCAAAGGCACTTGCGCCTTCGGTCCAGATCATCGCGGTTCAACCGGCGGCATCGCCTTCGTTGCGCGATTCATTGCGCGACGGCAAATGTTACGAAGAATACTCGTTTGCGCCAACGATCTGTGATGGGCTGGCCGGGGGCATCGGCAAAATGGTTTTTGAAGCGGCACAGGCAAAACTCATCGATGATGTAATTCTCGTTGAGGAACACGAAACGCGCGCGGCGATTCGCGCGTTGGCTGAAACCCAACAGCTCATCGTCGAAGGTTCGGGCGCGGTGGGTGTCGCCGCATTGTTGTTTGAAAAAATCAATCTGAAAGGCAAACGCGTTGCGGTTGTGTTGAGTGGCGGAAATATCGACTTGGACAATTTGCGATTTTCAATTGCCGATTTGCGATTGGACGCTGCGCAGAACCCACAATCGGAAATCGAAAATCCTAAATCATAAATCTGAAATGCAGCGTCCTTCCGTTAGTCCTTACCTCGTCCTTGCCATTGGCATTCTCGCCGTTTCGTCCGCCGCGATCATCATTTTCTACGCGCGCGCCGAGGGCGTGCCAGCCGTGTCGATTGCGGCGTTGCGTATGACCTTCGCGTCGCTGGCGCTGGCGCCGCTGGGTTGTCGACGCGCGCACCGCGCGAATGGCGGCAACTCTCGCGGCGTGATTTTGTCTTGGCGATCGTCGCCGGGGTTTTGCTGGCGTTCCATTTCGCTTCGTGGATTTCTTCGCTCGACTACACATCGGTGATGAGTTCGGTGGTGTTCGTCAGCACGAATCCGCTTTTCGTCGGGCTCGCGTCGGTGCTGATTCTGCGCGAATCGCTGAACCGCGGCACGATCATTGGAATCATCGTCGCGTGCATCGGCGGCGCGCTCATCGGCTTGACCGATTTGGGAAGCGCGGGCGCAGAATCATTGTTCGGCGATGCGCTTGCGCTCGTCGGCGCGATCACCGTGTCCGGCTATTTGTTGATTGGACGACGCTTGCGCAAACAATTGTCGCTCATCGCGTACATCGGTCTAGTGTACTCAACGGCGGCGATCGTTTTGCTTGCGATGGCGATCGCGATGGGCGCGAATCTGTTTGGCTATTCGCTCGCCGGTTATTTGCTGATTGCGTTGCTTGCGGCGGGACCGCAACTCATCGGACACACATCGTACAATTGGGCGCTGAAATATGTTTCGGCAACTTTTGTCACGGTCACATTGCTGTCCGAACCCATCGGCGCGACGTTGATCGCGGTGCCGGCGCTGGGACAAATTCCTTCGCCAATCAAAATCATCGGCGGCGTTTTGATTCTCGTTGGTATTTTTTTTGCCGCGCGAGACAGAAACGATGATTCGATACATTCTCTTCGATCTGGACGATACGCTTTATCACTACAAACTCCGGCATGATGCACGAAATCAGCGAGCGGATGAGCGATTATATGGTCGAGCGCATCGGCATTCCGCGGGACGATGTGGAGCGCCAGCGCAAGGATTTTTGGGCGCGCTACGGCACAACTTTGCGCGGGCTGTACATCGAACATCACATCGACCCGCATCCGTTTCTCGATTTTGTGCATGATGTCAATGTCGAAAATTATCTCAAGCCGGATGCGCGGCTTGCGGCGATGCTTGCGCGCTTGCCGCAAACGAAATCGATTTTCACCAACGCGCCCGGCGATTATGCGCGGCGCGTGATGCGCGCGCTCGGCGTCGAAAATTTCTTTGAGCATATCTTCGACATCCATTTCATCGAGTACGCGAGCAAGCCGAATGCCTCGGCGTACGATTGCGTCGTGGCGGCGTTGCCGGTGCGCGCCGATGAATGTTTGCTCATCGACGACATTGCGCGCAATTTGGTGCCCGCGAAAAAACTCGGCATGACGACGGTGTGGCTGAATGGGACGGAAGAGCGGTACGGCACGGAAGGCGAAGAGAGCGTCGATTTCAAAATTGCATCGATTTATGCCGGGACGTTTGGTGCGGATCAAGGCGTTATTTGATCGTGACGGAACGCAGTCAAGCAGCCATTCTGCTACACAGTCTCGAGCGAAGCGACTGAATGCCGTTGAAATGCCCAAGCGTTTCTCCATGTGTCAATGCGCGCCGCCGTTTTTTGCCATCCTTGTTCTTTACGCCGTTGAATTTCTCGACGAATTGATCTACGGACTGCAAGGTGCAGTTGTCTTTGATCATTGGGTTACCTAAGAGTAATATTGCCGCGAAGGAGGCGCAATGAAAGTTTACATCTCTGCCGATATGGAAGGGACGGGCGGCGTCGTCCATTCGAATCAAACCGAATCGTCGCATCCCGAATACGAACGCGCGCGCAAGTTAATGATCGGCGAAGTGAACGCGGCGGTCGAAGGCGCGTTCAAAGGCGGCGCGAAAACCGTGCTGGTCAACGATTCACATGCCAGCATGCGCAATCTGCTCATCGAAGAAATGCATCCCGAAGCGGTTTTGTTGAGCGGCTCGCCCAAGCCGTACTCGATGATGTCCGGGCTCGATGCAAGTTTCGATGCGGTGTTTTTCACCGGCTATCACGCGCGGGCGGGCTCATCGTTTGGCAATCTTGATCACACGTGGTACGGTCCAGGCAATGTGCAAGGCGTCTGGCTCAACGGCATCGAAGTGGGCGAGTACGGTGTGAACGCGGCGTTTGCCGGTTATTTTGGCGTGCCGGTGGCGCTTGTAACCGGCGATCAAACCGTGTGCGCGCAAGTGAAAGAATTGCTTGGCGCTGATTTGGAAACGGTCGTGGTCAAAGAAGCGGTGGGTCGCGTTGCCGCGAAAAATTTTCATCCGACGCGTGTGCAAGCAATGATTCGCCAAGCGGCGGAGCGCGCGCTGGCGAAAAAACGCAAGCCGTTTGTCGTCAAGCCGCCGATCACCTTGCGGCTTGCATTTGCGCGCTCGTCGCAAGCCGACCAATGTTTGCTGATGCCTAATGTCAAACTTGTTTCGCCGCGCGTCGTCGAACTGACGCTCGATGATTACGCCGTCCTGTTCAACGCGTTTCGCGCGTTGCTCGTGCTGGCGGATATTCATGTGTGATGAGTAGGGGCGAAGCATTTGCGATATGGGATAGCGCGACAGATCAAATTGCTTGTGTGGCATTGAATACCGTGAATGTCTTGACATGACGAATGCTTCGCCCCGACGTGAAACGATGATTCGCAAACACGTTATCATCCTAACTCTATATACCATCATCACACTCGTGATGACGTATCCGCTCGTGCTCAATTTCGCCACGGCGATTCCCGGCTTGGAAGGCGACGCCGCAAGCTTTGTGTGGGCAATGGGCTGGATGAAAACCGCGCTCGTGGATTTGCATGTCAACCCCTTCCACACCGATTACATTTTCTATCCGCTCGGCGGCGCGACGCAGTTGCTGTGGGCAACATCGCTCATTGCGCTCGCGTCGATTCCGTTTCAGTTCATCTTTGGTTTGGTTGCCACGCACAACTTGTTCTACCTCGCGGCGACTGTGCTGACGGCGTGGGGCACATATTTGCTGGCAGAAGAAATTCTGCGGAATTCCAAATTACCAGTTAGCAATTACAAGTTCGACGCCAACCCGCTGCCGCCGTTTCAAACCCTGCTCTTGGTTAGATTTGTCACCGAGCAACGCCGGCATGCCGCCCGCGTGTCGCCGCTCGCGTGTTTCATCGCCGGACTCGCGTTTGCCTTCGCGCCGTTGCGCTTGGGTTACGGTTTATCGTTCTTCAATCTCTTCAACACCCAGCTGATTCCCTTTTACATCTTGTTCTTGATCCGCGCGTTTCGCCAGCAATCGCGACGGGATGCGATCATCGCCGGTGCGTTGCTCGGACTGAATGCGTACATCGATTTTCAGATTGCCGCCTTTCTGATTCTGTTTTCCAGTTTATACGCGATCGTTCATTTTATCGAAGAACTAGGCTCCTCAAACCCCAAGGACACTCCGGCGCACAGTAGGATCATAAATGTTCTGCGTGCCATTATGCCTTTGTGGTTGACCATTGGGATTGTTTCGCTTCTCATCGCCGCGCCGATGCTTGCACATGATCGGCGATGACTTGAACAACGAAGGCGGAAACTATATTCGCGTGTATCCGCTCAAATACTCGGCGGAGCGTTCATACGACCTGGCGTCGTTCGTTTTGCCGAATGCGTGGAGTGCGCTGTATGCCAACCTCGCGTTGAAAATTCCCGGCGTGAATGCGCCCGCGCATGTGGACGACGTCAGCCACTTGGCACCCGACCGACAATCGTTTGTGGGTTACATTGTGCTCGCATTGAGCGTGTTCGCAGTTGTGACGCAGTGGCGGCGTTCGCGTTTTTGGTTTTTCATCGCGTTGCTTTTTGTGCTGTTCAGTCTTGGTCCCTCGTTACATGTGCTGGGTGATGACACCGGCATTCCTCTGCCGTTTATCGCGCTCCACGAAATTCCGATCATCAACCACATTCGCATTCCGATGCGCTATGGCATTATGGTATCGCTCGCGTGCGCGCTTCTCGCGGCGATTGCGATTCAACATTTCCAACACAGATTGCCAATTACGAATTACGCTTTGCGTTTTTCGATCTTGCTTTTGCCGATCTTGATTCTCGCCGAAAACGCGAATCTGCCGTATCCGCTGCAACCGCTCACGCTTCCGCGCATCTATGACACCATTGCGCGCATCCCCGGCGATTTCACGATCCTCGAGATTCCAACCTTTCACTGGCGCGGCGCGGCGGAGCTCGAAGTCTATCAAGCCATTCACGGCAAGCGGATTTTGCGCGCGTACACAAATCGCATTGCGCCCGGACCCGCCGAATATTTCAATTTTCGCGGCACGCCGATTGTCGTGCGGTCGTTGCGTGTGCTGGAAGGTGCCGAAGTTGGTGAACTTGCGCCGGAAGATATCGCTGAGGACAAGCGCGTCCGCGACGACGTCGTGCGTTTTTTCGATCTAAGGTACGCGATTTTGCATCGCTCCTACCTTACGCCCGCACAGTGGAACGCCATCGATGATTATTTGCGCGAGGTCTTGAACGCGCGTGTCGTTGCGGAAGAAGGCGATGTGCGCGCGTACGAAATCCCACGCGCGGCGCCGGCATCGAGTGCGTTGAAAATTGATCTGCGAGAAAATATTGGGCAGATGTACGCCGGGCGCGGTTGGCAGTTTAAATACCCGCCGCAGAATTTCGATGGCAAGTTCAATTTCGTCTACGCGACCGGCGCGGAATCGGAAATCTATTTTGTTGGCGCTGCGGCGCGCGCGCGCACACTGACCCTCAATGCCTACGCCGATCCGCCGCAGCACGTCGATGTGCTTTTGAACGGCGCGCGCGTGGGCGCAATCGATCTAAACGATGCGTGGCAGGATTATCGCATCGCGTTGCCGGCACGCGCGGGAATGAATCGAATTGAATTGAAATATTCGTCGGCGCTAACCGAAACTATCGGCGTGACGACGATTGCGATAGAGTAGGGGCAACCCTCGCGGTTGCCCAGAGGTGAGCGATGGGGAAAATCATCGAATCAACTTTTCGCGTGCGCTATGTGGAGACCGATGCCAGCGGTGTCGTGTATCACGCAAATTACATCGTTTGGTTTGAAGTGGGGCGCGGGGAATGGTTCTGGCAACAGGGTCGCGATTATCATCGCGATGTGGAGGAACGCGGACTGAATTGGCCCGTCGTTGAATTAGGTTCGCGGTATCTTTCGCCGGCGCGTTACGGCGATTTGGTCACGGTCAAGACCTGGCTGAAGGAAATCAAGAGCCGCGAGTTTACGCTGGCATACGAGATATCCAATGCGGAAACAAAGCAAGTGCTTTGCACCGGGTGGACGAAACATCTGAATGTCGACATGCAATGGCGCGTGACGCAAATCCCGCAAGAACTGCGTGCGATTATGATGGCGTAAAACAAGTCGAGACGTTGCACCGCAACGTCTCGATATTTGCGCCGCAACGTCTTTACTTGTTCGTTCCCGCATTGATTGCGTCCCAGATGGCCGGGTCTTCGCCGCCGGGACGCCACATCACCATCCCGCCCAGATTGATTTTCTTTGACGATTGTCCATGCTTGCGCCACATAGCGCGCGTCGACGTACCACACCGTATGCTTTTCGACGACATGCGGCGCGCAATCGTAAAAATCTGGCGGGCAAGGCGTGCGCACGGTTTGATACGTCAGCCGCGTTTCGCCGACGGCGCCGCGTTCATCGGACTCGATGTAATTTTCTTGCCCGTCGAATTTCTGTTTGCGCGCTTGAATATCATTCCACCACAACGCGACCGTTTCTCTACCGCCCCAATCATAGCCGTAGAGGTGGATGCCCAAAATGATTTTTTCGCGCGGCACCTGCGTGAGCGCATACGACGTGACTTGGCGAATCCACCAAATCGGCGCGTTGGCGCCGGGCTCGCCGGTTCTGCCGCGATATTCGTACGCCATAATGCGAATTTGATCGGCGGCAAGACCAAGCGCCGCGTAATCGGCAAAGCGGCACAGCACGCACGGATCGTCAGCGCGGATTTTGGCGGGCACGGTGACGCTGAGCGTTTTGCCTTCGCGATGCAGCAGCGTGGCGAGCGTGGTAATGAAATCGGTAAAGTTTTGGCGCGACTCCGGCGGGAGGTTTTCGTAATCGATGTCAATGCCGTCGATGAGGGGCGAGCGCGCAACCTTAAGAATCGCGTTCAGATGGTCCGCGCGCAATTTGGCATCTTTGAGAATGTTGACCACGTTGCGCGAGTCCCATGTGCTTGCGATGGTTGGAATCACGCGAATGTCGTTCGCGCGCGCAAAATCGACGAGGACGGCATCGTTCACCGGATCGTTGGCGGTGAGACTGCCATTCGTTTCGATGGTGTAACTGAACGCGCTGATTTCGTTGTAGGAACGAACCTGGGTGGCTAGGATGACGACAAGTTGACGCATCGGCTCGCGCGAGCCACTGCGCAACCACGCGCCGATGATCGGCGCGCGCGGTTTGAGTGATGGGTCGGGCGGATCGGCCGCAACGAGGCAGGTCAGGGCGAAGAGCGCCCACAGAATCGTGAAAAGGCGAACAGAAACGCGCAAAATAAAATCTCCTTGAGAGCGAACGCCGTCGATTATAGCACATTTGCGCGCGAGGATGCAAAATCTGTTATTTTGCAAAATTGCAAAGGCGTGGTAGAATATTCGCGGTGTCAAATGAGTCAAGAGCAAAAACCGGTTGTGGCGTCCGACCAAGTGGGTGTGTGGTCGCAGGTGACGCGCACCTTGCGCTTGGTCTGGCGGTTGCTCAACGACGCGCGCGTGCCCGCCTTACCCAAGCTCATCATCCCCGCCTCTTTCCTGTACGTCCTTTTCCCCAATTGACATTATTCCGGACGTGATTCTCGGCTTGGGACAATTGGACGATGTGGGTATCGTGATGTTGGCGGTTGGCATGTTCATTGAATTTTGTCCGCGCGCGTTGGTCGATGAACATCGCCGCGCGATTGCTGCGACTGCGGGGCTGGGGAATACGTCCGACGAGAATGTAATCGATGGTTCCTATCGCGAAGTGCACGACGACGATTCGAAATAGAAGTTGAGGGAGAGTGGATGTCTGATCTGCAAAAAACTTTTCATCAATGCGCAACCGAACTCAACGTTTCGGTAACGACGCTGAAACGCTGGGCGAAAGATTTCGCACCATTTCTTTCGCCGTCGGGCGCGGTCACCGGCGACGGCTCGGGACGCCGCTTTAACGAAGACGATGTGGTGGTGCTGCGCCGCATCAAAGAGCAATTGACGAGCGGGTTGAGCACGGAAGAAGTCGTCGAGCAATTGCACGCCGAGGGGCGCGGCGAAACCGTTTCGTCCGCGCTGGCTACGCGCGAGGCGAGCGGCCAATCGGTGGGCTTTGTCGTCCTGACCGACACGTTGCGCGCGATGATCGAAAATCAGCAAACGATTCAAAATAGTTTGCAAGTGAATCGCAATTTGCAAGGCGTGATTATTCAGGACAATTTCAATCTCAAAGAGGAGAATGTAAAGTTGCGCGAGCGGATGCTGGAGTTGGAAAAGGAAATCAACGAAGTCCGCAAACGCGAGTCCGATTATCGTTTGATGCTGGAGCAGCGCTTGGCACGGGTGGAATTCGAAGCGCGTCGAAGCATTTGGAGTCGATTGTTCGGTTAGGCCACCCATCGGCTCGATTTTGAGTTGGTGATGTCAGCATTCTTTAGCGACGTTCAGCCCTGCGTTCGATGACGTGGGGCTGTTTTTGTGAATCATCGAATCGAGGAGCAAAGATGCAGACAACACGATTGGCGATTGTAGGGTTGGGTAATGTTGGGCGGCGCTTGCTGGAATTGATTCAGGTCAAGCGCGATTTACTGCGCTCGCGTTTCGATCTTGAACTGGCTATCGTCGCCGCTTCAGATTCGAGCGGCGCGGCGGTGGCAGCCGGGGTGCTGGACATCGGCGAGATGCAAAAGCTCAAGCGCGAGCATCGCGGCATTGCCGATTATCCGGGCGCTGGAAAACCCGGTGTTACGCCGCAACAAATGATTCCCAACGTCAATGCCGACATTTTGATCGAGTTGTCGTTGACGGATTTGAAACACGGACAGCCCGGGCTAGACACGATTCGGGGCGCGCTCAAGCGCAAGATGCACGTGGTAACGGCGAACAAAGGTCCGCTCGTTTTGGCGTATCAAGAACTCGCCGCGCTTGCCAAATCGAATGGCGTGCATTTGCTCCACAGCGCGGCGGTTACGGGGGGGTTGCCGACACTGAATGTCGGCACGCGCGATTTATCCACGACGGTCATCGAAAAAATCGAAGGCGTGGTGAACGGGACGACGAATTACATCTTGTCGCGGATGGCGCAAGGGCAGACGTACGAGCAAGCGCTCAAGCATGCGCAGGAAATCGGCATGGCGGAAGCGGATCCTTCGCTGGATGTCGATGGCTGGGACGCGGCGAACAAGTTGGTCATTATCGCCAACGCCGTGCTGCGCCGCCCGACGACGCTCAAAGACGTCAGCGTCGAAGGTATTCGCAATATCAAGCGCGAGGATTTGCAAGCGGCGGAAACGCGGCGCGAGACGATCAAGCTGATCGCGTTGGCGGAAAAGGTGGGCAACGATTATCAGTTGAGCGTCAAGCCGACCCTGTTGGAAAAATCGAATCCGCTGGCAAAGTTGGGCGCGGGGATGATGGGCGTGATGTACCACACCGACATCAATGGCACGATCTTCATCGCCATCGAAGAAGATGATCCGTACCCCACCGCGGCGGCGGTTCTGCGCGACATTGTCCAAGCCGCGACGAGCAAGTTATCGTAAAGTATTTAGCGCGGAGCCGAAGGTTCTCCTTCGGCTCCGCTGTGTTTTTTAGGTAAAAGAATTTTTGCTTGACACCGAGTCGAAATAGTAGTAGCATTTATATCGTCCCTGACAAGGCGTTTGTTTGACTGCGCGGAGGGTTGTCAGCATGGCACGCGCATCGCCGCACCTGCAAGTCCGATTGCTCGGTTCCCTGCGAATCGAACGCGATTCGCAAGTGGTTGATTTATCCACGCACAAATTTCAATCGCTGTTCGCTTACCTCACACTTTTCCCCCAACCTCATCCACGTGAATCTATGGCTACGTTATTCTGGGGTGATTCTCCAGACAAAGACGCGCGCGCATCACTCCGCAATGCGTTGACTGTGTTGCGCCGCAAACTCGCTGACGATATTCTGATTACCGATCGCGACACGGTGCAATTGAACTCGGCTTTTCGACTGGCGTTGGACGTGCGCGAACTTGAGGCGATGTGCCAATCGTTCGATCATCTGACCGCGTGCCCTGAATCGATCGTGCAGCTCTATCGCGGCGATTTGCTCCAAGATTTCTACGATGAATGGGTCTCCGCCGAACGCGCACGCCTGCGGGAATTGTACCTCGCAACGCTGTTGCGTTTGAGCGAACATTTCAGTTCGCTGAACGATCACCCGCGTGCACTGACGCTGGCGGAAAAAATTTTACAACTTGATTCCACCAGCGAGCCAGCCCATCGACTTGTCATGCGCGGCTATCACGCGACCGGACAGCGCAACGCCGCGCTGAAACAGTACGACGAGTGCGAACGATTGCTTCGCGCAGACCTCGGCGTAGGTCCGTCGGCGGAGACGCAAGCGTTGTATCAGAAAATCAAACAAGCGCACGTGAGCCTTTCCGCGCCCGAACCGTTGGTGACGAACTTGCCAGCGCCGTTGAGTGATTTCATCGGGCGCAAGGAACAAGTTGCCGAACTCACGCGCTTGCTCACCGAACACCGTTTGGTGACATTGACCGGCGCGGGCGGTTGCGGCAAAACGACGCTTGCCGTTCGCGTGGCGCGCGATTTGGTGCAATCGGAGAAATTTGCGGACGGCGTGTGGTGGGTCACACTTGCCGCAATCACCGACGGCAACTTGTTGCCGCAAGCCGTTACCCGCGTGCTGGGCGTGCGCGAATTGCCTGGATTCTCGCTGACCGACGCGCTGATCCAATTTTTGCGCGGCAAACATTTGCTCTTGCTTCTCGACGAGTGCGAGCACGTGGTTGCTTCGTGCGCGAGTTTGGCGGAAACGCTGCTGCGTGCTTGTCCCAACCTGGTGATTTTGGTGGCGAGTCGCGAAGCATTGGGAATTGCCGGCGAAATGATTTTTCAACTTGCCGTGTTTGCTACGCCAAATTTGGATGCGCATCCAATTGAACGCACAGGCATTGATGCAGTACGATTCGGTCAAGTTGTTTGTTGCGCGCGCCCAAGCGATTCATCCCGGCTTTGTGCTAAACGACAAGAACGCGCGTGCGATAGCGCAAATCTGCAATCGCCTGGACGGCATTCCGCTGGCCATCGAATTGGCGGCGGTGCGCCTCAAAGCATTGGGCGCTGCGCAAATCGCCGAGCGTTTGAGTGATCGATTTAGTTTGCTTACGGGCGGTAGTCGCACGGCTCTGCCGCATCATCAAACTTTGCGCGCGGCAATCGATTGGAGCTACGATTCATTGTCCGACGCGGAGCGTCTGCTTTTGCGCCGATTGACGGTGTTCTTCGGCGGCTGGACGCTGGAACAAGCAGAAACGATTTGTGCTGATCCAGCCGGTGCGCTGATGCGCGCTGAGGTATTGGATTTGATTTCGCATCTCGTCTCCAAGTCGTTGGTCCTTGTTGAAACTGGCGATGAAACGCGCTACCGGATGTTGGAAACGATTCGCGAGTACGCGCGCGGAAAATTAATCGATGCCGGCGAAGCGCGCGTGATGTGGGCGCGCCACGCCGATTACTTTCTCGACTTGGCGGAGCAAGCGGAGTCAGGTTTGCGGCATACGAGCCAGGTGCAATGGTTGGCGCGCATCGAAGCCGATTACGAAAATTTGCGCGCGGCGTTGCGTTGGACCTTGCGCCGACCGGACGCGAATGATCAAGAGATCGCACAGGGGCTGCGGATGGTCGGCGCGTTGCGCCAGTACTGGGCAATTCGTTGCGTGTTGAAAGAAGGACTCGATTGGTTAACCCTCGCGCTGGAGCGCAGCGCGCATCTCTTTGCGGAACCAACCCCGGCGATAGAATCAGCGCAGGCCAAGGCGCTGAATGGTGCGAGCATTCTTTCCTATTTACACGGTCAACTCATTCAAGCGGCGGAGTACGGCGAGGCGAGTATGGGCCTGGCGCAAAAGCTAGGCGACAAGTGGGTCATCGCATCGAATGTGTATGTATTGGGCGAGCACGAACGCAATTATCATCAGAACTTAGTGCGCGCGCAGGCATTGGCGGAAGAAGGATTGACGCTTGCGCGTGCGGGAGGCGATGACTGGCTCGCCGCCGTGTTGTTGCTCAACGCCGGTTTGCAATCGCGTTTGCAGCACGATTATGTGCGCGCGGCAAGAGAATTCGCCGAAGGTCTGGAGCGCGTCGAGCGCGTGGGAGACGCGTGGATCGAATCGGCGTTGGTGGATGGTTTGGGCAGCGTCGCTTATTTGCTAGGCGATTATGAGCGCGCGATTAGTTCATACGAACGCGCGTTGGCGTTGCGGACAAGCTTGAAAGACAAGACCGGCGTTGCCGGCTCGTTGAACGCGTTGGGGCAAGCCATTCGCTGTCAAGGTGATCTAGAACGCGCGCGCGGATTTTTTGACAAGAGTCTGGTGCTCTGGCAAGAACTCGATCAAAAGGATGGCGTTGCCCAAGTGTTGCACAACCTCGCGCGACTTGTATTGCGCCAAGGCGATTGGAATCGTGCGAAGGAAATGTTGTGCGAGAGTCTCAATATTCTCATCGCCATTGGCAATCACGAAATGGTCGTGAATTGCATCGATGGTTTGGCGTGCGTGGCGGCGATGCGCCAAGAGTATGCGCGCGCGGCGCGTCTGTTTGGCGCGGCAAAGGCGTTGCACGTTAGCGAAGATGCCAATGTCCCGCCCGCTGATTGTGACGCCTCTGACGAACTGCTGGAGATTACACGCGCGACATTAGGAGCCGCGTCGTTCAATGCGGAAATGCAAGCGGGGCAATCCATGACGTTTGAGCAAGCGGTTGCGCTTGCGTGCGCCGGGTAGCGAATTCTCCAAAATTACGCGGTTTTCATACTCATTTTTCGACTCAAGCCAGATTTCCTCAAGGAATCTGGCTTTTTTTGCGCGCATTTTACGCTGATTTTGCGATGATTTTATGGTCGTCTTGTAGAATCGGGGTGGAAGTTGAGAGATTGTTATGATCATCGGACAAGACAAATTTTTTCCGCGCTGGCACTGGCCAAACATTTTGGCATTGCCGCAATCGCTTCATCTCGATTTAGCGTATGCTGTCGCCGATAAACGCGACCTGCGCATCGATCTGTTGCGCGGCTTTGCCGTGTTCGTGATGATCGTCGATCATTTTGGCGGCGCGTCGTGGTTGTATCTGATTACCGGCAATAATTCGTTTTTCGTTTCCGGCGCGGAAGCGTTTGTCTTCATCTCCGGCATCGTCGTCGGCATGGTGTACGGCGGCATCGCGCTCAAAAATTTGCAATCGGCGCAATGGAAAGCGCTGGAACGCGCGTGGACGCTGTACAAATTGACGATTGCATTGACGCTGATTTTTGCCGTCATCTCGAAATTCTTCTTGCTTCCGTGGGCAGACGCGTTCAAAATCGATAATCCGTTCACGTGGCTCGTCGATGTCGTAACTCTGCATCGCACGTTTTATCTTGCCGATGTGATGTTGATGTACACGGTATTGATGGTTGGTGCGGCGGGCGCGTTGTGGCTTTTGATTCACCATCGCACCGGCGTTTTGCTCGCGGCATCATTGGGGATTTGGCTCGCGTTCCAAATCGCGCCCGCCGAAACGCAATTGCCGTGGCACATCGAAGGCAACGGCACGTTCAATCTCGCGGCGTGGCAACTCTTGTTCTTTGGTGCGATGGCGCTTGGCTTTCATCGCGAGCGTGTGGCGCAAGCGTTTCGCCGATTGCCGCGCGCGCCGTATTTTGTTCTCTCGGGCTTGATGCTTGGTGTTCTTGGTGCAATTCTATGGCGCAAACGCATCGAACGCCGAACCGAACGCGCTGATGCGAATCTTGTTTCAGAAATCCGCGCTCGCGCCCGGTCGATTGCTTGCCGGCTTTATCGTCTTTCAATTTGCGTACCTCGCGGCGACGATGCTGTGGAAACCGATTTGGGCGACGCTCGGCTGGGTCTTGATGCCGCTGGGGCAGAATGCGCTCTACTGTTATACGATGCACGTGTTTGTGGTTTCGCTCGTGCACATTGCGTTTCACTATTTTCCGATTCTGCCGATGCTGGGCACGTTGAATACTTTGTTGCAACTCTCGGCGATCTTGTTGATCTGGGTGATGATCCGAAAGCAGTTTCTGTTTAACATCGTGCCACGCTAGTGCAGCAACATGAAAGAGTTGCATACCAACCCGACGCGAAACCATCGACAAATGTGGCTTGAAATCACGAGTGCGCTGCGCACTTTCATGTTGATGCACTATTAGAACAAGTGAGGCGAAGCATGAAACGAGTCTTGCACGCGGGACTGGCCATCGGCATTTTGGCGATGGCGCTTGCATTTCCTGCGCCCAGCGTCTTCGCCGATTCGCCGGACGACGAATTGGATTCGCTCACCGCCGTGCGCATGTTGACCGACATGCTTGCCGCGCATGATTTTGCGCCGGCCATCGATTTGTTTGACGAAGACTTGGTCTTTGTCGAATCCCCGCAAGCAATCGGCGGCAAGGAAAAAGCGCTCGCGTGGCTCGATGCGACCGATTACGACGACATCGAATTGTGCGATGTTTGGCTCGACGATGAGTTTGTAACCTGGACGGTGCGCGTGTACGAAATCGATGCGATAAAAATAGAAATTGCCAGCGCGGTGGTCTATGGCGGGAAGATCATCGCGCTCAAGGCGTTGCGTTGAACCGTAGATCGTGAAATGACATCGTTCCGACCAAAGTCGCAACCACGTTTCACCGGAAAGGAGGTTTTTCTGGGCGAAACATTGAATCCAATCACAAGCAGTCGGATTTTGGTTGTAAATGGAGGAACAAGAATGAAACCCATCTGTGTAACGATGGTGCTGGCTGCGCTGGTTCTGCTTGTGGGGCTTGGCGCGATGAGTGTCGCCGCCGAGGGACCGGTCGCCAGCATCGTTCCATCTGGCGCGGGATACCTTGACAATCAGGTGCATCCCATTCAAGCCAATCAAAGTGTGTGGCACAAGTTCGATTACAAACTGAGTAGCTCGGGTTCGCCGCAAATGACCACGCTCAAATTGCTCTACGGCAATCGCAGTGGCGTCGGTTTTGAAATCTACGAACCGCAGGACATTAACGCCTACACCGATACCACGCTCAGCCCGGTGATCGGACTCGGTATGCCGGAGATGATTCCGTGCGATACCGGTTGGTGCGCGACAAACAACTTGGTGCTCTCGGGCGCGTTTGGCGCGACCGGGACGTATCACGTTCGCATCTTCAACACCAACGCGTACGCGACCACCTACTTGCTGACTGCCGAAGGCAAGGGCGTCTCGTTGGCGCAACCGATTGCCGTAACCGCGGCGGTGCCCGCGGCGACGACGGTGAGTCTGGATGATCCCAACAAGGCGAAGGCGCTTGACGGTAAATCGCTTGTGATTCCTGCCAACTCGGCGGTGTGGCAAACGTTCAGCTACCCCATCACCGATTGGACGAGCCACCCAGCCAAGACTCTCACCTTGCTGTACGGCAACAAGAGCGGACTCGCCTTTGAAGTCTACTCGCCTGAAATCTTGGGCGCGTGGTGGGACAATAATCCTATCGGCGAGGGCAAGCCGCAAATGACGCCGTGCGAGACCGGCTGGTGCGGCGGTGACAATCTTGTTTGGTCCGGCGCGTTTGGCGGTGCGGGCACGTACTTTGTCCGAATTATCAACCCGACAGCCAACGATATGCCGGCGGTGTTGACGCTTCAATAAGTTCGATTGCAAGTGATGCGGCAAGCTGACCCGCCATGCGCTGTCTTGCTTCGTCACCAACGTCGCATGGTAGGTGGGTGCATTGCCTGCCTACCATGTCGATGACAAGATAGAACGTTTCTGTTTAAGCAGAATCAATGGGGTGGGAACGTTACCGATCAATTTTCGTGGATCCAATTCCCAAGTGATTGTCACTTGGGAATTGCTTTTTGGGGGCGACGAGGCGAATTTGACAACGCGGCGGAGACGGCTATAATGCGCCAAACCCGCAAGCTTCCGCTGATGTAGCAGGTAACGTCTGCCCTGTGCAATGGAGTCTCGGCAACCTGTAAGAGCGTACGTGTGCGGCAAACTTTCTTACAGGTGCCTGTTTTTTGAAACCAAGATTCCATTCCTCTTGGCGATTCCTCCTCCTAGTTCTTGCATTTCTCGTCCAACCTCGCCTTGCTCTCGCCGCGACTCCGATCGAATTTTCATCTGAACGCTTCTTCCATTGCGCAAGATTTGCCGGACAATTGCCGGTCAGCGATTGATTCCAATCCATCGACATCGGCGTTTTCCTTTGGCGCAGTCCAAGACCCGCGCAAACTCATCGGGCTGTATTTCTGCGATGCCGATCTGTTGGGCGTGGAAGAGCAGCCGGAAAATAATCCGGCGTATGTAACCGTCCATCGCGATGCGGTTACGCTGTTTGCGCCTGCCGCGAATTATGGCACGATTGCTTTGCTCGCGCATAATGATTTATCGGGCAAGCAGTTTGCCGATCTGCAAATCGGCGAACCCGTGAACGTGGTGTACGGCGACCACTCGATTCGCGCGTACCGCGTCGTCGAGATTCGGCGCTTCCAAGCGCTCGATCCGCAAAATCCATATAGCGATTTTGTTGAATCGGGAACACGGCAGCAGAATTCTTTCGAGCACGCAAGTGTTTCAGGAGATTTTCGCCAGTGGCAATCGTGTGGTCCTGCAAACGTGCATCGAAGCCGCCGGCGACCCGGCGTGGGGACGCTTGTTCGTCATCGCGACGCCATTTTCGAATAACTGAACCCAACGCGGGACGGTATTACCGTCCCGCGTTTTTGTGTATTGACAACGGTGCCGGTTCGCGTTAGAATTTGGTTGACCAAGGAGAGTGCTATGGCGGGTGCTACTCTTCCGAAATCAACCGTTCCACTGCGCGTCTATTTGCTCGGTGCGTTTCGCCTCGAACACAACGGACAAATACGCCGCTTGCCCACGCGCAAAGATGAAGCTCTGCTTGCCTACCTCGTTCTGCATCCCGAATCACATTCCCGCGAAAAACTTGCCGCGCTCTTCTGGGGCGATGCGTCCGATGAACAAGCCCGCACCTCGCTTCGCACCGCGCTGGCCACGATCCGCAAAGAACTCGGCGACGATGTTCTGATCGCCGACCGCGAAACGGTGCAACTCAATCCGGATTTTCCGATTTGGGTTGACGCCCGAGAGATTTTCGATTTTCGATTTCAGATTGCCGATTTCAACTCTTTCCAATTCGAAAATCTGAAATCGAAAATCGAAAATTACCACGACCTGCTCCCCGATTTCTACGACGACTGGATTCTCCCCGAACGCGAACGTTTGCGCGCGCTCTACATCGATGCGCTCTTGCAACTTGCGCAACAGCATCGCGCCAAAAGTGAATACCCGCGTGCCATCGAACTCGCGCAAAAAGTTTTGGCGCACGACGCCGCCAACGAAAAAGCGCATCAGCAATTGATGTTCTGTTTCGCCGCCGCCGGCAACCGCACATCGGCGTTGGAACAGTACCGCTAAATGCAAACGCGCCTTGCAAGACGAATTGGGCGTTGAGCCATCGAGCGAGACGACGGCGCTGTACGAGAAAATTCGTTCGGAGGAATCGGGCAACAAATCGAAAGAAGCGTTGCTGAGCAATCTGCCGATTCCATTGACCAGTTTCGTCGGGCGGCAGGCGGATATCGAGCATGTCAAACGGTTGATTGAGACGACGCGCTTGCTGACCTTGACCGGCGCGGGTGGTTGCGGCAAGACGCGGCTTGCGATTCAGGCGGCGACGGAATTTGCGATCGAAAGATCGTTTCAAACACGGCGTGTGGTGGGTTGAACTTGCCGGGTTGAATGATCCTGCGTTGGTCACGCAATCGGTCGCGATGGTTTTCGGTTTGAGCGAATCGCCGGGAATGCCGTTGATTGCCGTGCTCACTGATTATTTGCGCGCGAAAGATTTGTTGTTCATCGTCGATAATTGTGAACATTTGCTCGGTGCGTGCGCGCAGTTGATCGGCACGCTGTTGGGCGCGTGTCCCAGAGTTACGCATTGTGGCGACGAGCCGCGAAGTGTTGAACATCAGCGGCGAAATCGATTTGGCGTGTGCCATCGCTCGCATCGCCTCCGCTTGAACCGTTGCCGCCGCTCGATCAATTGCGACAGTACCGATGCGGTTCAACTTTTTGCCGAGCGCGCGCAATCGGTTGCAGCAAATTGGCGGCTTGCAGAAAACACTGCGCCGACGGCGCAAGTCTGTTCGCGCTTGGACGGCATCCCGCTTGCGATCGAACTCGCCGCCGCGCGTCTAAAAGTTTTATCGGCGCGAGAAATTGCGGCGCGCTTGGATGATCGATTCACTTTGCTAACCGGCGGCAGTCGGACAGATTTGCCGCGCCATCAAACTCTGCGTGCGACGATGGATTGGAGTTTCGATTTGCTGTCCGATGCGGAGCGTGTCGTTGTTGCGACGGCTGTCGGTGTTCGCGGGTTTGCTGGACGTTGGAAGCGGCGGATGGAGTGGCGGGGCACAGACGTTCTTCCCGATTCTGCCTCACCGCTCTACTCACGTCCTGATCGACAAATCCTTGGTCATCGTTGAACAAACGGATGAGGAGATTCGTTATCGATTGCTTGAAACCGTGCGGCAATATGCGCGCGAAAAATTGATTCAAGCGGATGAATTTGATACTTACAACCGGCGACATCGCGATTGGTTCCTGCAATGGGCGGAAGAAATCGATCCGAAGGTGCGGACCCGCGATCAATTGGTGTGGTGCGACCGGCTGGAACGCGAGCTGGAAAATTTTCGTGCCGCGCTGACGTGGTCGCTGGAACAATCGGATTCTGCGGGGTTGAGCCAGCGCTGCGACTCGCCGGGCGCGTTGTGGTGGTTCTGGATGATTCGCGGTTATTGGAATGAAGCGCGTCTCTGGCTTGAACGCGCTCTCGACAAACCGATCACCACGCCAGCGCGCGCATTGCCGCTCATCGGGATTGGGCGTCATGGAGTATTATGTCGGCAACGCAAGAAATATCGCAGGATTGTTTGAAGAAGGATTCGCGCTGTACCGAGAGCAGGGCGACAAGCGCGGCATTGCGTTCGTGGCAAGTTTATTGGGACCGACGGGGAACAACGAGGCATGGTCGAATGCGTTATTCGATCAAGCGCGCGCGACTGCGCAGGAATTGAACGATGAATGGCTTGCCGCGCGCACGGACATTGGGCAAGGAATGTTTTATGCGTTTCAACGCGAGCCTGCGCGCGCCAGCGCGTTCTTCGAGTCCGCTCTGGTTCACGCGCGCATCGCCGGCGACCGCTGGTTCATTCGCAATGCGCTTGATTTTTTGGGCGCGGCAGTGTTCGAGTTGGGAGATAATGATCGTGCGGCGGCACTTTTCGCCGAAAGTCTGGAGGTCAGCCACGAACTGGGCAACAAGAACGGCATCGCAATGCAACTCACCAAACTCGGCAGAGTCGCGCTTCGCCGCCGGGATTGCCGCCAAGCGCGTGCATTCTTCGAGCAAGCGCTGGCGCTTCGCCGCGAAATGGGCAACCCGCGCGGCGTCCTCGAATGTCTATGGGGATTTGGCAACGTGGCGGTGTTGGAAGAACGGCACGAACGCGCCGCGCGGCTTTTTGGCGCGACGGCGGCTCTGCGCGAAATGCTCAACGAAAAAGACCGCCGCGTGTGTGAGGGCGACGTGAGCGTGGCGCGCGAACAAATCGATGATGCGACGTTCGAAAAGGAATGGGCGAAGGGACGTGCGATGTCGCTGGAACATGCCGTCGAGTGTGCGCTGGAGGAAAATCTCTATTTCATTTCACGATAATTTTACGATGCCTTGATACAATTCAATCGAAAAATCGAGTCTGGCAGGCACGCTGTGTCGCGCCCATTGCCCGAAGGCACTCGCGGCAAATAACGCGAGGGGACAAAAAGCGCGTGGCATTGTTTCTTCTGAAGGAGGAAAATCAAAATGGACGAAAAAACAATTTCCCGCCGTCACTTTCTCGTGAATGCCGGAACGCTCGCGACCGGTTTCGTCACCGGCGTCAGTATTGTTGGCGTCACCTCTTGCGCACCGAAAGAGATTGTCAAAGAAGTGCCGGTTGAAGTCATCAAAGAGGTCGTCAAAGAGACGCCGAACTGGCCCTGGCCCTACGCCAAACTTGATCCCGAACTCGTCCGGAAAAAAGGTCACTTTTTGTGTGCTCGGGGTGGATGTGGATACGGCGGATTCGCGGCGATCATAGAAGCATTACGCGAACAAGTGGGGTTTCCGTACACCCAAATCCCGATTGAGTTGTTGTATTACGGCAAGGGCGGCGTCGTCGCGCTGGGAAGTTTGTGCGGCGCGTTGAACGGCGCGTCGGCGGCGATCACGTTGGTCACTAGCACATATAGCGGACTAGTCCTGCAATTGGCGAATTGGTACACCAGATTTGCATTCCCCAGTGATCTGAGCAACCAGTATGCAAAGGATCGCACCTTCCAGATGGGTACCGACAAGGTGCTGGTGACAAGTGTTGCCAACTCGCTGCTCTGCAAAGATTCGATCGCAAATTGGTGCAAAGAGTCCGGCTTTTCCTCCGGATCGTCCGAGCGCACCGAGCGGTGCTACCGATTGACCGGCGATGTTGCCGCGCAGGCGGTGATACTGCTCAACACTTTGTGATGTCGCGCTGATTGTCCGGCAGGCACTCGCAACATTCGCGAGCGCACAACAAGCGCGCAACCTTTTCAGGCGAAAGGAGGATCGCTGTGGAGTTCACGTACGATAGTGTGGTGAAGGTCTTTGCCAGGTACAACGACGCGATTTGGCCCATGCAGGTGGTCGCGTATCTGCTGGTCTTTGCCGCGTTCTTCGTCGTCGCCAGAAAAACCAAGTACTCGGATCGCATCATCGCCGCCATCCTTGCTTTCTTCTGGCTCTGGGTTGGAATAAGATTCTGGTTGCCTTCCGCCCCGAGCGTGCCTCTGTTCTATGTCATCGGCGGGTTGTTCATTGTTCAGGGAATCTTGTTCCTGCTTGGCGTCGCCAAGCCGTCTGTTTTGTACCGCTTTCAGGAGAACGTTTTTTCCTACACCGGGATCGCGTTGATGTTGTACGCGATGATCGTTTTTCCAGTGGGAGCATTGCTGATGGGGCGAGTCTATCCGCAGATGGGTATCGTCGGCTTGTTTCCTTGTCCCACTGTCCTGTTCACGTGCGGGCTTGCACTTTGCACTGACCGTAAGGTTCCGAAATACATGCTTGCGATTCCGCTTTTCTGGGGAATCGCTCGGTGTGTACTGGACCACGCTCGGCTTGTTTGAGGGTGCGGGATTGACTGTGGGCGCGTTGACAGCCGTGGCGATGATTGTCTATCGCGACCGCAAAGTAGTCTTAAAGCAACCTGCTTATCGAATCGCGTAAGCGACGCTCGCGTCAAAGCAGAGTAGATTTCGAATGCGGGAACTCTTGTGTACCTGCCGACTGGGAGTTGCCCGTAAACCTGACTGGTTTTGCAAAACCAGTCAGGTTTTTTATTTCACGATAATTTTACGATGCCTTGATACAATCCAATCGAAAGATCGAGTTTGGCAGGCAACGCTGTATCGCGCCCCTTGTCCGGCAGGCACTCGCGTTTTGCGAGCGGACAAGCGCGCGATGCATCGCCTGCCGCATACGTCGAAAATGAATTGAGATTGCGAGTCACGTTTGGACACGCCTGCTGTTCGAGCGTGCTCGGCTTGAGTCGGAGGGGGATCCACTTCCGACTCTCGTCGGCGCAATGCGCGTAAGCGCGACCGGATGCAGGCATCGGATTATGCCGTTGCCGAACCCGGCTCGCGGAAACGCAAGTCGGGTTTTGGTTTTTCAGAAGGAGGATGATGCGAAATTCTAAACCCCAAATCCCATATCCAACAATTTCCAACATCTACTTTCCAACTCAAGGAGGAAAAATGAAAACGCAACTGTTTTCGCTATGGGTGTGCGCGCTTTGCGTCATCGCGCTCGCCGCGTGCGCCGCACCAACACCCGACCCGGCGTCGCAGATCAAAGCACTCGTCGACGTGCTCAATGCTGGCAACGTCGATGCGGCAATCGCGTTCTTCACCGATGACGCGATGCAAACCCAAACGCCCCCGCCATCAGGTACATCGGGCATCCGAACCGGCAAAGACCAGATTCGCGGTTTTTACAAGGGTTTGATTGATGACCACTTTAGCGTCGAGTTGAGCAATGTCAAAACGGCAGGCGACAAAGTGACCTACACCTGCACCTTTTCCACCGACTCGTACAAAAAGATGGGCGTCGCGCCGTTAGTCACGCTGGAGGAAGCCGTGTTCGTCGGCGGCAAGATCAAGTCGCAAACGATCAACGTGTCGCCCGAATCGTTGGCGAAGATCCAAGCCGCGATGGCGGCGCAAGCCAAACCACCAGCGCCCCCAACAATACTTCCTACGGTTGCTACTTTGGATCCCGCCTCAGCGACCATAAAACAGTTGTTCGACGCGATTAACGCGTCGAACAAAGAGACGGCATTGGCACTCTTTGCTGGTGACCCTGAGGTTTATATGCATGCCACGTACTACAAAGGTCAATCGGGAGTGGTCAAGTGGATCCAGGACGAAGTGGCGGTCTTTAAAGACCAAATTGAAATAGTCGAGATCAAGTCAGTCGACACCAAACGAACTGGGCTTTTACGAGTCCGTGTTACGGAGACTTAATCCAAGGGAGAATACTTGTTGACGTTCAGAAGCGTTGTTCAAGGAGGCAAGATCGTGTGTCTAGCCGTTCCGGGGCTCCCCCTGAAGTATGCTAACCCACCGAAATAAGCGCCTTACGCACCGCTTCCTGATCGCTCCATGGATACTCGGTCGTGCCAAAGCACATTGATTGTTCGTGACCTTTGCCGGCGACAATCACCACGTCGCCGGCATTTGCATTCCTGATCGCAAATGCGATTGCCTCTGCGCGATCATTGACGATGAAATAATCTCGATTCGCCAATCGCCCGGCTTGTTGCAGTCCGCGCGCAATCTCCGCATTGATTGCATCCAAGCGATTCCGTGCGCGGGTCTTCAGCAGTCACGACGATTTTGTCCGCGAGTTTCCCGGCGATTTCGCCCATCATCGCGCGCTTGTTGCACGTCGCGCAAGCCCGCGCAACCAAAAACGACGATGACTTTGCCGACTCGCAATTTCGCGCGCAGTTTCAAGTGCGACGCGCAATGCGTTCGGCGTGTGCGCGAAATCGACGATCACGGTGAACGGCTCGCTCTGCAAAATCTCCATTCGCCCGACGATGCCGTGCACATTTGCAATTCCTTCGCGCATTGCGTCAAACGGCACGCGCCGCGCCATCCCTACGCCGATTGCCGCGAGGATGTTGATACGTTGTAGCGACCGATCAGTGGCGATTCGATTTGCAATTCGCCGTGCGGCGTCTCGACGACGAAACTGCAATCCGCGCGTTGAGTGTTCGATGTTGTGAGCGAAAATCGGCGATTTCCGAATTCTGAATGCCGATCTGCTATCCGTCTTCGCGTCCTCTGTCCTCCGATCGAATGTAAACTATCTTGCTCGTCCGCCGCAATCTTGCGCAAGAAATCAAACGCTCCCCGCTCCTTATCATCCGCATTCAACACCGCCACCTTTGCCGTGCGCGGTTTGCGGTATGATGTGGCAAGTGAGCGAAACAGCATCGCTTTCGCGTCGCGATAATTCTCCCATGTCTTGTGAAAATACAGATGCTCGTGCGTGATGTTCGTGACGACCGCCACGTCGAAATCGACCGCGTCGAGCCGGTGTTGCGCGAGTCCCTCCGATGTCGCTTCGATGATCGCGTACGCCGCGCCCGCATCGACCATTTGCGCGAGCAGGCGTTGAATGTCTGGTGCGTCCGGCGTCGTCGTGTGCAAGCCCGTGTCGATTTCTTGATCGCCAATCGTCGCGCTGATCGTCGTGATTGTGCCGACCTTGTGCCCGGCGGCTTGCAAAATCGATGCGGCTAAGCGGCAGGTCGTCGTCTTCCCGTCGGTGCCGGTGATGCCAATGACGCGCAGTTTGCGCGATGGAAAATCGTACCACGCGGCGGCGAGATGCGCGAGGGCGGTTCGTGCATTGGGAACGGTGATTACCGGGTAGTCGACGCTCGCCGTAGCGTCGATCGCCGCAACGTCGATGGATTCGGTGACGATGGCAACCGCGCCGCGTTGAATTGCATCGGGGATAAATTTTGCGCCATCGAGATTGATGCCTGGGTATGCAACGAAAAGCGCGCCGGGTTGTGACGCTGGCGCGAATCGGCGGTGATGTGAGTGATGTCAACATCGCGTTCGTTGGCGATGGTGTAAGCGGGCAGTGCGCGTGCGAGCGCAAGGAGTTTCATCGTGCTTCGAAGGGGATCAACGGTTCGGTGACGGCGCGGATTTGCCATTGTCCGGCCAAAGCGTCCCACGCGCCATCGACCGGCTTGCCTTCGATGTCGAGTAAACTGAATTCGCTAACGAGCAAACGTAGAGGATCGTAGGGATTGGGCGCTTTGGGATTCGGCTGATCGGGACCAAAGACATACGCAAACCCGCCAATCGACGAAGTCTCCCGCACGTTGCGCCACATCGCGGCGAACTGCGCGGGGCGTTCGTTGCGCGCAAGACCAAACGGCGCGTACTCGCCAACGGCAAACGCAATGCCGAGGCGTTCCTCAACGCTTTTGCGCGTGGTGGTGAGCACGGTGGCGACGCCTTCCGGTTTCCCGTATGTATTCACGGCAAAGATGAAATATTGCGCGGGATCGACTTCGGTTTTCTTGGCGCGCACCCGGCGCAGCGATTCTTCGATGTACGGCACGTACCAATCGCGCGGCTCTTTGATCAATGTTGACGCGATACGGATCGAGTGAGTACCGAGAGCGCCGAGAGTTCTAGCAGAAAATCGGAAGCAAATTGAATCTTGTCCGGCGTGCGTTTCTGTTCGGTTTCCATGCGGTGAAGCAGTTCATCGCCGCCGGGATTCCAACCCCATACCGCCGGCTCGTCTTTGTATTGCAGCACATATTTGCGATATTCATTCTTGATGTTATCGCGATAACTTTTGTTTTCGTAATGTCCTTTGGCATCCAACTCGAACGGCATAATCACGCCGATGCCAAACTCTCGCGCCACGCGCAGCGTCGTGGAATCGTACACGCCCCAGCCGATGACCACGTTTACGCCGGCGTTTCGCATCAACTCGAAATCACGGCGATGAAAATTGCGTTTGGTCTCTTCCGGCAACGCGGTATAGTTGACGTTGTAGTTGACCCCGGTGAGATAGGTTGGCTTGCCATCGACAATGAAGAGAAATTGATTTCCATTTTTTCGCAACGCGATTTGACGCGCGCGAATTGGCGTAGCGGTTGGTGGCACGCTTGTTGCGGTTGGCAAAACAATCGATTGCGGTGTGGGCGTGGCGATGCGCGTGGGCAATGGCGTGGCTGTGGCGGTAGGCGTCGGCGTGGGCAATTCCACTTGCGCGATTTCGACCGGCGGGGGCGGCGCAACCGGCGCGGCGACTGGTGGTTCCGAAGAAACGAGCGTGGTGCCGGCGATTCCCAAATAGCGTTGCGACATTGACGAAAACACAAGCAACGGGACGAGTGCGATTGCCAATTTTGTTTTGCGCCACACGCGCACGGCAAGCGGTCGTTGCGGCGGAGTTTTGCCGAGCGTGGCAAGGCGGTAGACTGATTTGCCAATCAACCACGCACACGCCAGCGCGGACAGGACGAGCATTGCTGGGATCAGCAAGGGCAATGCCTGATCCATCAGCCAATTGTATTGCGCTTTGTCGAGTTGGAGAAAAAGTGAAAACCCAACGCCGATGCCGGTCTCGCGCAGTCCGGCAAATGCCGGCGAGAGGGTGAGTCGGAATGTTTCGACGATGGCCTGCGCGATTAAGAAGATGCCGATGACGACGCCTAACCGGTCGAACAGGTTTGCTTCTTTCAGCACGCAGCGAAGCGAACGTTTGCGCAAACTGATTTGCAGAATCAACGCGCCGATGATCAGCGTGAGAAATTCGACAGTGCTTTGCGTGACGAAAAATCCTAGCACCGTGCTGTTTTTGTCGACTATCGAATTGATCCACGCTGGAGTGGCGTGCGTGTTGGGGTCGATAAACAGGCCCGGCACCAGTCGGCTCAGAATCTCGCCGAACACCCCGGTGATGAGCACGCCTTTGGCGTTCACGCCGCCCAGCGTCTCGATCATGATCGTTGCGTGTACTGGGCTGGAGATCAATTGGCGCGCTAGCTGGCGGATGAAATCGCTCGCAAATAACGATTCAATGCAAATAGCAACCGCGATAACAAGAATCTCGTGCAATAGAGCGAGGGCAGGCAGCAGAAGAAAAAAGCCGATGATGGTGCGGAGGAGGCGGTTGGTCGTTCGGTTCATGTGCATTCGCGCCGAGCAAGAGTTCCCTTTACGTAGTATCAAAATCATTCTACCACGATTGCTCGGAAAAAACAAAAAATGTGGGTGTGTGTTTTACCGCACCGGCGTCGGTGTAGGCGACCGAGCGGGTGTGAGAGTGCGCGACGGAGCAGGCGTACGCGATGGCGTCGGCGTGGGTGAACGATACGGCGTGGGTGTGCCGAGCGCGCGCCACTTGACGGCAAGCGCGGCAAACGAGTCGTCGATGGGCTTGGCGTCGATGTCAAACATGCTGTACTCGCTGGGCAAAAGCACAAGCGGATCATACGGATTCGGCGCATCGGGATTCGGCTGGTCGGGACCATAGACGTACGCGCATCCGCCGATGCCAGAAATGCGCCAGCCAATCTCCCAAATCGCCGCGTAATTTTGCGGACGCTCGACGCGCGGCAACTCGCGCGGTCCAAATTCACTAACGATCATTGCCACGCCGAGTCCCGCATCGATACTTGTGCGTGTGTTAGTCAACACGGTTTCAACATCATCGAGTTTGCCATAGACATTCACGCCGTACACAAGAAATTTCGCTGGGTTGATGTAATTCGGTTCCGTTTTGATTCTTTGGAACGACTCGTACATATATTTCAAATACCAATCGCGTGGTTCCTTGATGAGACTAATGCGATTGGGGTCGAGCGCGTAGGCGAGATTCGCCAACTCCAACTCAAAATCAGCGGCGGCTTGGAGTTTGTCCGGCGTGCGGTCCAGCTCGGAACGCATTCGATACAGCAATTCATCGCCGCCCGGATTCCAACCCCAGACGGCGGGAAAATTCTTGTAATACAAAACATACTCGCGAAAAGCCTGCTTGAGTTCATCGCGCGCATTCTCATTTTCGTACGCGGCTTCCGGGGAAAGATCGAACGGCATAATTACGCCGATGCCGAATTCCTGCGCGACGTTCAACGTTATGTCGTCATAGATCCCCCAGCCGACGACAACATTCACGCCCGCATCACGCATGATTTGGAAATCGCGGCGATGTAATTTCAACCGCAGGTCTTCGTCGAGCGCCGTATAGTTGACGTTATAGTTCAATCCTTTGACATACGTCGCGCGACCATTTGCCAACAGCGTAAACCCATTACCGGTCTTGCGCAATTCAATTTGGGTCGGTGCGGGTTGGCGCGGTGGCGTGCGGGTTGGCGCGGTGCGCGTAACCGTGGGGGCGCGCGTTGGTTGAACGGGACGCGGAATGGCGAGCGTCGGCGTGGCGGTTGCTTGTCGTCGCACGGTTGGCAAAGCGGAAGGCAGCCGAGTCGTCGCCACGCGGGTGCTTGTTGGAGACGGCGTGGAAATTCTTGTTGGCGTTTCGCTGGGCGCGCTCTTCGGAGGCGCTGACGCAATTTCAGTTTTCGCGGCGCGTGTTGGAGAAATCGGCGTGGGCGTGGAAACTATCGTTGCGCACGACGCAAGCGCGAACAAGATGATCATGCTAATGAGGTGTGCGCAAAATCGAAAAGTAAACACTTGATTACTCGAATGGATAAAAACAGAACGCCCGGTCAGGTGAGAACCTAACCGGGCGGCTGGTTTGTGCGAGTTAATAAATCTTGCCCCAGTTTGTCCCGGTGACAATGTTGCAGAAAAAGAAGAGCGCGATGCACAGGAAGATAATGCCAAAAATCAAACCGGTGCATGAACAGCCCTTGCCAAAACCGAAACGGTTTTGCATCCAATCGAGCACCGATTTCAAGAGGAACATTTCGAACAAGCCAGCCAGACATCCTTGCCGATTGTCTTGACTCATTTTTCAACTCCTTGACCGAAGATCAAAGACGGAAGACCGATGTTTCCGTCTTCCGTCCTTCGTCGTCCGTCGTGATCTTTACTTGACCACCGCGAACATTTTCATCGACCAGGCGGCAAAGTTCAACAGCGGCTCGGGATAAACTGCCAGCGCGAGGACCATTGCCGCAGAGACGACGAGCGACAAGGTAACCAACGGCGCAACGCGAATCGGCGAGGCGTCCTTGGGCGCTTCAAAGAATGCTTGGCGCACGACGCTGAAATAGTAGAAAACGGAGATGACGCTGTTGATGACGCCGATGATCGCGAGGACGAGAAATCCCTCGCGCAACGCCGCGCCAAAGACAAAGAACTTGCCGATAAACCCGGCGGTCGGCGGAATGCCGGCGAGCGAAAGGAAAAAGATGACGAACAGCGCGGCAACGAGCGGCGCGCGTTTCACCAAACCGGCATATTCCGGAATCTCGACGATACCGGTGGCGTTTTCAATCGCGATGACGCAGATGAACGCGCCGAGATTCGTGAACAGATAAGCGAACAGGTAAATCAGGATGCCGTTCAAGCCGGAGAACGGCGAAATGCCGCTCAGGTTCACGGCGATCGAGACCGATGAGCATGTAACCGGCTTGCGCAATCGACGAGTACGCCAGCAAGCGTTTGATATTCGTCTGGCGCAACGCGACGAGATTGCCCAGCGTCATCGTGATGATCGCGATGATCGAAAGCAACGTGATCCAACTGCCGTGAGAACGCGGGCAGGGCGGTCATCAGCAAGCGAATGAGCGCGGCAAAACCAACCGCTTTCGGTCCAACCGAAAGGAACGCGGTGACCGGCGTTGGCGCGCCTTCGTACGCATCGGGCGCCCATTGATGAAATGGCACGAGTGAAATCTTGAATCCAAGTCCGGCGAGGACCAGTGCAATCGAAATCAATGCCAGCAACTTGGTTGACGGATCGACAGTTGCCGCAAATGCTTTGGCGATATCGGTGAGGTTGAGCGAGCCGGTCGACGCCGAACAAGAGCGAAAAACCGTAGAGCATCACCGCGCTCGTAATCGCGCCGTAGAGAAAATACTTGATCGCGGCTTCGTTCGATTTCTTGTCCTCGCGCAAAAAACCGGTCAGCAGGTACGAGGTGTAGGACAGGAATTCAATCGCCAGATAAATCATCAAGAGACTGGCGGAACTCGCGACCATCATCATCGCCAGAATAGAGAAGGTAAAGAGGGCAAAGAACTCGCCCTTGTACGGCGTGCGCTTTTTCAAGTAATCGATGGAAACCAGTGTGATGATGATGCCGGCGAGGCACGCGAGGATTTTGAAGAACAGCGCGAACAAATCGATCGAGTACATCCCAAAGAACAGCGAAATGTTCGAGCCCCAGATGTAGGACGTTGCCACAAGCGCCAGGACAAAGCCCAGAATCGTGAGCCAAGGGACAAAACCCGCGCTTTTCTCGCGCCAGATCAAATCGACGAGCAGAATGAGCAAGCCGAAAATCGGCAAGCACCAATTCGGGCGAGATCAGAGTCAGTGTTTGAGTATCAGGCATAAGAGTCATCCAGTTAGATAGTTCAATAGTGCGTTAGTGCGATAGTCGTGACGTTTTGTTCCGAACAACTATCGCACCATTGAACTACCGCACTATTGCACTAAGCAATCGCAACCGAAATCGCATTGATCGTGTTCAGTATCACCGATGGCGCGAGACCAATGAGGACCATCAAAAAGACCAACGGCGCGAGCAGTGACAACTTCGTACGCTTGAATGTCTTTGAGCCCCGCCCATTTTTCATTGAACGCGCCGAGCAAAACGTTTTGAATCACTTTCCACAACAACATCGCCGCGCCGAACACGATACCGAGCAAGCAAATTGCGGTGATGAGCGGCAGACTCGCGAACGAGCCGCGGAAGACCATAAACTCGCTGATGAAACCGGCGAGACCGGGCAAGCCCAACGATGCCATCGATGCGGTGAGCAAGATCGCGCCGTAGACCGGAATCTTCGCGCCCAAGCCGCCGAACTGCGCGAGTTCGCGCGTGTGCGTGCGTTCGTACAAGCATGCCGACGATAAAGAACAAGGCGCCCGTGATAACACCATGATTGAACATTTGCAAGATCGCGCCGTTCAACGCAATGCTGCGGTCGTTCAGCGTCGCGGTGCCGGCGGCGACAGATGCCGCGATGCCGAGAATCACATAGCCCATATGATTCACGGACGAGTACGCAATCAAGCGTTTGAAATCGGTTTGCGCCATCGCGACGAGCGCGCCGTACACGATCGAAATGGTCGCGAGAATCGCGATAAAGACCGCGTTCGCTTGGAACACTTGCGGGAAAATCGGAATCAACACGCGGACGATGCCGTACGTGCCGAGCTTTAGCAAAATGCCAGCCAGAATCACCGAGCCAGCCGTGGGCGCGGCGGTATGCGCGTCCGGCAACCAGGTGTGGAACGGGAACAGCGGGACCTTGATCGCAAACGCGATAAAGATGCCCCAGAATGCCATCGTCGCAAAGAGGAAATCGTTGGCGAACGGTCGCTTGACGGCAAGCTCGAGAATGTCAAATGTGCCGGGCGCCGTCGCGGTGCTGGTGTTGATGTACATCGCGATGATCGCCAAGAGCATCAAGACCGAGCCCGCCAAAGTGTAGAGGAAGAACTTGATCGACGAGTACAGCGGGCGGTCTTCTTTGTGTCCCCAAATGGCGATGAGGAAATACATCGGCACCAAGCCGACTTCCCAGAAAACGTAGAACAGGAAAAAGTCGAGCGAGATGAAAACGCCCAACATGCCGACTTGGAGCAGCAGGAACATGAAGAAGAATTCGCGCACGCGCTCGTGAATCACGCGCGACGAGTAAAAGAGCGACAGCGTGGTGAGCAGCGTCGTGAGCCAGATGAGCGGCATGCTCAAGCCATCGGCGCCGACGTGATAGCGCACGTTGATCGCTTGAATCCACGCGTACGTTTCCTGAAACTGCATCTTGGACCAATCGAGATTAAACATCGGCAAACCACAAGATACGATGCGATGTGCGAGCGGAATCAGACTCCACAAGATCGCAAACCACTCGATGGCCTTGTCCTTGCCTTTGGGGAAGAACAAGGTCGCAATCGCGCCGATGAGCGGAAGGGCAACCAGAATTGAAAGCCAGGGTGTCATGGATGAATTCCTCCGAACCTCTTTCCCTCACCCTCCCCCGCTTGGGGGAGGGAAGGAGTGAGGGTTATTTTATCAAGAACATTAAAAATGCGAGCAGGGTTGCGCCGGTAATCGCGACGATCAAGTAATTTTGGACGCGACCGGTTTGAATCAGTTTCAGTGCCATCGCCGAGCATGTCGGTGATCATGCCGATCAAGTTGACCAAGCCATCGACAATGTTCTTGTCGATCCACGCGCTGATGACGCCGAACGCGCGACCGATGGCGGCGGCAAGATTGACCGTGCCATCGACGATGGCTTTATCGAATTGCGCGCACGACGCCCGCGAGCCAGCCGATGAATTTCAGCAGATAGCCGGCTTGGACGCGCACGGAATCGGCGGTGCCGGTTTTGCCGGCGTCGCCTGCTTTTTGCGCGATGACGAGACCGTACACTTCGTCGGCATAGTACTTGTTGCGCAAAATTTTCCAGATGGGACCGAGCGCCATCAACGGATCGCGTTGACCGGCTTGTAACCGGTTTCCAGCCGTAAATCAACCAGCCGAGCAAAATGCCGACGACGGCAATGCCCACCGACATGCCGGCGACCGTTGGATTGAACGCGGTCACTTCCAAATGCTCTTTGATGCCCAGCACGCCGCCTTCGCCGACGAAATTGTTCAAAGAAAGAGATGCCGAGGCGTGCGTTGATGAAACCAATCGTAATCGCAAAGAAGGCGAGCACAGCGAGCGGCGCCCACATCACGACCGGCGATTCGTGCGCGTGATCGAATTTGTGATGATCGCGCGCTGGACCAAAGAAGGTGAGGAAAATTTGGCGCGCCATGTAGAATGCGGTGAAGAACGCGGCAAGCGCGAGCATCACAAAGACGCAACGGCAACCATGTTCGGGATGTTCGCCGAATCCCAGTTCAAACGCGTGCGCCAGAATTTCGTCCTTGCTCCAGAACCCGGCGAGCGGCGGAATGCCCGCCAAGGCCAACGCGCCGATGATGAACACCGTCGTCGTAATCGGCATTTTCTTGCGGACGTTGCCCATTTGCATCATGTCGTTTGTGCCGACGCCGTGAATGACCGAACCGGCGGACATGAACAACAACGCTTTGAAGAACGCATGCGTGATGAGATGGAACGCGCCCGCCACATATGCGCCGATGCCAAGCGCGGCGACCATAAATCCAAGTTGCGAAACGGTCGAGTAGGCGAGCACGCGCTTGATGTCATCTTGCGCGACGCCAATCGTGCCGGCGAATAAGGCGGTGAATGCGCCAACCAAGGCGACGATCGCCATCGCCGGTCCGCCGAGCTTCCGCGGCGGTGATGTACAACGGATACGTGCGCGCAATCAGGAACACGCCGGCGGCGACCATCGTCGCGGCGTGAATCAACGCGCTGACCGGCGTCGGACCTTCCATCGCGTCCGGCAACCAGATGTGCAGCGGGAACTGCGCGGACTTGCCAATCGTGCCGCCGAGGAACAGGAGCGCAATGACCGTTACCCACGGCACGCCGGGAAACGCTTGCGCTTCGGCGAGCATGTGCAAGGTTTTTTCGGTGAAAATATCGGGAAATGTTCATGCCCTTGTCTTGGGTTAAGATGTAGAGGAAGATCAAACCCGACGAAGAAAATCGTATCGCCGACGCGCGTGGTGAGAAATGCTTTGAGCGATGCGAATTTCGCGCGCACGGTCTGCGCATCGTCGATGTGATGTTCGTTCGGTTTGCGAATCGACCAAAAACCGATGAGGAGGTACGAGCACAAGCCCATGATTTCCCAAAACAGAAAGAATTGGAACAGGTTCGATGAAATCACAAGCCCGAGCATGCCGCACGCAAAAAGCGAGATGTAGGCAAAGAATCGAGCATAGCGCGGGTCGTCGGTAACGTGATGATGTCCGTGTTCATCGGTGTGGCTGTGTTGCATGTAACCGATGCTGTAGATGAAAATCATCAAGCAGACGGTCGTCACCATGAACAACATCACTGCGACGAGCGGATCGATCATCACGCCGACATCGAACGCGGCCTTGCCGGTCGGCAGTTGCAAAAACACCGGTAGTTTTTGGTAGAACGGATGCTTGGCGAGTTCTGCGCCTTCGCCGATGGCTTCAAACAACACGAGATACGCGACGACGCCCGCCGCAAAAATCCCGGCGACGGCGGTCAGCGCGCTGACCTTGTTGTTGCGATTGAGGAAAAAGACAATCAGCAGAAACGCCAGCAGTGGAAAAATGGGAATCAAGAATGCGTAATTGAACATTGAAACCTCAATGAGCCAATGTACCAATGAGCCAATGTGCCAACCTTGTTTCCCAACTTGCCGTTTGGCTCATTGGGAAATTGGTTGATTGGCTCATTGCCTTCTACCATTTCATCAAATTCACGTCTTCGACATTCACCGTGTCGCGCGAGCGATAAATCGCAATGACCAACGCGAGACCGATGGCGGCTTCGGCGGCGGCAAGTGTGATGACGAATAATGCGAAAATCTGACCCGCCAATGCCCAGGTCGGGTTGGTCGGCGCTGATATAGCGCCAGAACGCGACCAGGTTGATATTGACCGCGTTCAGCATCAACTCGATGCCGATGAGAATTGCAATCGCGTTGCGCCGCGCCAACGCGCCAAACAAGCCCAATGCAAAATAATGCGGCGGCGAGAAGTAGATAGAAGTGAAGTGGGACCATAAAAACCTCAGTCGTCAGTAGTCAATCGTCGGTAGTCAGATGTCAGTCGTCAGTAGCCAGCCATCTTTCTGAATTCTGATTACTGATACTGACTGCTGAATTCTGACTACTCTCTTGCGATCACAATCGCGCCGACGAGCGCGGCGAGGAGCAAGAGCGAAACGGCTTCAAACGGCAACAAGTACGTCGTCATCAACTCGGTGCCGATTTTGGGAATCAGATCGCCGGTGATTTTTTGCGCGGCGACATTCCACTTGGTGCCGAGCGCGATGAATCCCAGCACGGCGAACAAGAGCAAGGCGACGAACGCCGCGCCAATCCACTGGGAATTGTGCGCGCTCGCCGCGCTCTGTCATCAAGCCGCGCGTGAGCATCACGGAGAACAAGATGAGAATCGCAATCGCGCCGACGTACACGAGAATCTGCACAATGCCGATGAATTCGGCTTCCAGCACAAAGTAGATGCCGGCGACGCCGAGAAACGAAACGATCAGTCCCAGCGCGGCGCGCAAGATATTTTGCTGAGCGACAGCAATCAACGCGCCGATGAGCGCAATCGCGCCAAAGACATAAAAAGCGACATTTGTCAGAAAAAGGTCTGCGGTCATCGTTGATCCTTGTCGTTACGAAATCAAGCCGAGCATTTTGAATACCGGCAAGAGCAAGCTTGCCAGCACGATGTTGATCAAAGCAATCGGCACGAGCACTTTCCACGCAAACTGCATCAGGTGATCGACGCGAAAGCGGGGCCACGTCATGCGAATCCACATGCCAACCCAAATCAGGAAATACACTTTGAGGAGGAACCACACATAGCCGGGCAAAAAGCCAGGACCTTGCCAGCCGCCCAAGAACAATACCGATGCGACACAGCAGATGAGGAAAAAGTTGAAATACTCGGCGAGGTAGAACAAGGCCCACTTCATGCCGCTGTACTCCGTGTGATGGCCGGCGACGATTTCCGATTCACCTTCCGGAATATCGAACGGCGTGCGGTTGACTTCGGCGAGCGCGCTGAGATAATAGATCACAAACGCGATCGGTCCGACCGGGAACGCGAAAATGTACCACTGCAGTCCGCCCCAGCCGCCTTGACTCTCGACGATTTTGTTCATCGACATCGAGCCCGCCATCAGCACAATCGCGACGATGGTGAGCACTTGGGGGATTTCGTAACTCACCACTTGCGCCACCGCGCGCATCCCGCCGATGAGCGAGAACTTGTTGTTCGATCCGTAACCCGCCATGAAGATACCGACGGTGCCAATCGAGCCAACGGCGATGACCCACAACACGCCGATGTTTAGATCGGCAGCGAACATGCCTTTGCCCCACGGAATCACAGCAAAGGCGAGCACCGCCGGCGCCATCGTCACAATCGGCGCGAGCGTGTGCACCAAGCGGTCGGCTTTTGCCGGCACGATGTCTTCTTTGATGATCATCTTGATCGTGTCGGCAATCGGTTGAAGCAAGCCCCACGGTCCCACGCGATTCGGTCCGATGCGATCTTGCACGCGCGCCGCGTTCTTGCGCTCGAGCCAGATCAGAATCAGCACCATCAACACCATCCACAACAGGACGACAATGACGATGATGAGACCCATAATCGCCGCGACAATCGCGCTTTGCGCATCTTTGGTGAGATTCAAGCCCACCAACCAATCGTTGAGCGTGGCGGCAAGCCAATCGTAGAGATTAGTGAAAAGACTGTTGAGAATGTCCATATCCAATCCCGTATGCTAAACTCAAATCCATTGCAGCAAATTTTTGCGCCACGCGTACGCCAATGCCACGACGAGGATCGCGAGAAAGATCACCATCTCGACGAGCGCAAACAAGCCCAACTGTTGGTAGGCGACCGCCCAGGGGTAAAGGAAAACCACTTCGATGTCAAAGACGACAAACATCAAAGCAAAGATGTAATACTGGACGCGGAATTGCACCCAGACGTTTTGCGCTTGTTCGGGAAAGTCTTCAAACTCGAGACCGCATTCATACGTGGTGAGTTTGGATTTGTTGGGTTTTTTGGGACGAACCACCCAAGCCATCAAGAGAGGAATAGCGGGGAAGATAACTGCCACAACGGCAAATAGAGCGACAACGCCATAGCGATCAAGCACGTGAGCTACTCCTTTGTAGAAATTGCGAGCTTAACGAGAATATTATATCACACAGATTCGATTTTGACAAAATTCTAATATCCTGCGCATTATACCCAAACCGTTGCAGAATGCAAAATTCGATGACGACTGTGTGGTATAATGCCAATTCGTGAATCTTCGATTTTCGTATTCATCGATAACCCCGCGCCGGACGCTTGGGACAATTTTGTGGCGTCGCGCGGCGGTCACGTTTTGCAATCGACGGCGTGGGGCGAGTTGAAATCGCGTTTCGGCTGGAGCGCGCATCGCCTCGCGCTTGCCCGCGGCGACTCGCTGATTGCCGGCGCGCAAATTCTATTTCGCCGATTGCCGCTTGGCTTGCATTTTGCGTATATCCCGCGCGGACCCGTTGCCGATTTCAACGATGAAAAAATTACCAAGGCTCTTCTCGATGCGTTGTGCCACGCCGCCCAATCGCGCGGCGCGTTCGCGCTGAAAATCGAACCCAATGCGGTTGGCGATTTTGCGCTTGATCTGAATTCTGAAATCTGCAATCTGAAATCTCCCTCCATTCAACCCCGCACCACGATCCACCTCGACCTCACGCGCGATCTCGACACGATTCTCGCGCAGATGAAACCCAAATGGCGGTACAACATTCGGCTTGTCCGAGCGCAAAGGCGTTATCGTGCGCGAAGGGCGCGCCGACGACTTGGCAGAGTTTTATCGCTTGCAACAAATCACGAGCGAACGTGACAAATTCGCGATTCATTCTGCTGAGTATTATCGGACTGCGTTTGAACTTTTCACCGCACGCGACTCCGCGCGTCTTTTCGTCGCCGAGTTCGAACACGAACCGCTGGCGATGATTTTTGTCACCGCGTTCGGCGGCGAAGCGATCTACTTGTACGGCGCTTCGTCCAACGCGCATCGCGAACTCATGCCGAATCATGCGTTGCACTGGGCGGCGATTCAATGGGCAAAAGCGCGCGGCTGTGCGCGGTATGATCTTTGGGGCGTTGCGGCAGTTGCGGATGCAATCGCAGGGGCGAGGCATTCGAGCGAAGGCATTGCGATGTGCCGGGTTTGTCGGCGGGAATCAGCCAACCGATTGAATCAAATTCGGCGAATGCCTCGCCCCTACAACATGGCTTGTATCAATTCAAGCAGGGCTTTGGTGGGCAATTGGTGCAGTACGCCGGCGCGCGCGACATTGTTTTCTCGCGTTGGCGATACGCGCTGTACAATTTCGCGCTGAAGGCGAGGCGCGGCGGGCTGACATGAAAAATCGATTCCCATGCTTTCGGGAATCGATTTTTTGTTATCGCACATTGCGAATCAAAAAGTCTGCCGCCTGACAACTGCGCGCCGAGTTGCGGAGAATTTCGGTACTGCACGCAATCGGCTTGCCGTCTTTGGAAAAGCACACACGCAGTTCTTGCAAATAGCGCCCCGACCCGGTGCAAAATGTTGCAAGCGCATCGGTGGGCATTCGCGGATTCGCGCTAACAAATTCGCTTTGGAGTTTGCTCGTTGTCGTGCGAATGGGTTGTTCAGGCGCGCGGTACACGGTCGGAATGATCACCGCATCCTTGATGCGTTTCGATAATCCCAGATAATCGGCTGGCGCCAAGCCCGAGCAGGTTCCGTGTTTCGACCATTCGTGATTGATCAGACTGGGGCTGGGGTAGATACCTCACATACTGCTCGCGCACCGCCGTTGGCAACTGCGCGTTGGAGCAATCGCTGGGATAGCCGCGATTGTATTGGGGCCACAAGCCGTGCAGAACGAAACCCAACCGGCGACCGATACTGCATTGTTGCGGGTCGTTATTTGAACTGCAATATTCCGGCGACCACGAAAGCGCGAGCACGTAGAAATCAAAATCGCCTTCCGTGCCGGCGATTCCCGGTTCTTCCGTTGGCGGCGGCTCGGTGGGTTCTGCCACGATTGAGCCGAGATCCAGTTGCCCGTTGGAAGCAAGATACCAAAGACATCCCAGGAAGATAAGAATCACGACGACACGAAGAATCTGTTGCTGATTGAGGGAGAAATTCATTTGATTGCCTCGATGCAGATTGCGGTCGAGTATACCCGGCAATCATAGAGTCGTCAAACACAAAGCGATTCCGAATCCCGGAATCGCTTTACTGTGCCGACGAACAGAGTCGGACTGTTGACCAAGGGCTTATGAGTCCCCTGCTCTACCACTGAGCTACGTCGGCGGTTGTCAATTGCCGCTGATGATTATATCGAATGAGAATAGACTGTCAAGTTTTGGCAACCGAAATTCTTTGGCTGAGTTGGTTGCGAATCCAACGTCGAATCGGCGCTTCGATGACTAGGTGGAGCGCAACTGCAAACGCCACGCAGACGGCAAAAAAAAGGAGCCAGATACTAATCGCCGTGATTGGCGGCGCGCCTTCCAGTCGTTTGATCCGAAAAATATCTATCAAGAAAAAATGAATCAAGTACAGCGCATAACTTGCCTCGCCCAGCAAGACGACCGCCGGGCGCGCTAGGAATCGAGCGGGTGCGGTTGCTGGTGCGAGCGCGAGTCCAAGAATCAATGCGAACGCGAGTGCGGCGAAGGAAGCATCCCAGCTAAATGCCGAGTAGAGATGCGCGTCCCAAAGCATCAACGCAACGAAAGCAACGATTGCTCCGTATGTCAGCGCGCGCCACCGCTGCGCGCCAAGCGAGTGTGTCCTCAATCGAGCAAAAAGCAAACTCGCGATGATGCCCAAGACAAAATCCCCGAGGCGCGTTACCGGTGTGCGATAAAGCCAACGATGCGCTGAATCCGGATCGGCGTAGGGCAAGCTGGCAAGATCGCTAATTTGAAAATAAAATGCCGCCGCAAACGCTAATCCGATCACGCTCAGCGCAAGCACCCAAAGCGCGCGCGTGTGTTTTTGCAGGCGAGCCAATGGAATGACGAGCAATGGAAAACAAGCATACAAAAAAAACTCAACGCCAATGGACCAACCGGGGAGGTTATAGTTGTAAGCGATTTCAAGATCGGGCGACCAGGTTTGGACGGCGAGGGCGTGCAAGATGAAATTGGGGTCCAAAGGCGCATTCTTGCTGAGCCACACCAAAACCAAAACAAGAATGTACAACGGATACACCCGTGCCAAGCGCGCGACAAAGTACAGACAGCAGTTTCTTGCCGGTAGGTTTGACCAACGAGTCAAAATAATTAAAGCCGATAACAAAGCCGGATAGCACAAAGAAAAGGGTTACGCCATTGTAGCCGGCAAGAAAAAAAGTTGTCAGTGTGCCCGGCAAATAATCGGGTTTAGGGTGATGGTGGAGGTAAACCGCGAGCGCGGCGAAAAATCGCAACCCGGTCAGTGCGTCGAGCCGTGCTTTGGGGACTGTCTGCAATTGGCTCAGTTCCTCGGCTATTGTCCGAACACAACATCTGCCGGCAAGCCGGCTTTCAATTCGTCGTTTGTATTCGGTACGGTCACGCGCACCGCGAACACCATCTCAGAGCGTTCCTTGCTGTTGTAAATATTCGCCGGCTTGAATTCTGCTTCCGGCGCGATGTAGGTTATGCGCGCGGCAAAACTCTTACCCGGCAAACCGGGCGCGGTGAGTGTTGCCGACTGTCCGGCTTTAATTGCGCCAATATTACGGATGGGAACATAGACCGTCATTTCCAACTCGCGTGTCTCGGCGATGGTAATCAGCGGCGCGCCGGCGCGAATCGTTTCGCCCGGGTTCACACTTCGCCCAATGACGCGTCCATCGGTTGGGCTTGCGACGACAAATCGTTTCGCCTGCGCTTGCGCGATTTTTTGACCGGCTTGCGCCGCGCGCAATTTTGCTTCCGCCAACGCCGACGCTTCTTTCTGCGGACCGCGCTGTGCCACATTCAATTCCGCTTGGGCGACGACAAGACCAGCGTTCGCGACATCGACTTGGTTTTGCGCGCCATTCTTCGCCGCGTTCAATTCGAGCGGCTTGGCGAGCATTGTTTTGTAAAGATCGAGCACACGTTGATTGCCCTTGAGCGAACCCTGCGCCGCCGCGAGTCCGGCTTGCGCCGCTTCGATTTGTTTTTGCGCGATGCCCGAACGCATTTTGCCAACCATCGATTGATCGTTGACCGCCGAGTCGAATTGAATCTTCGCCGAGGCAAGCGTTGCCTCCGCCCGTCCCACGTCGCTCTGCGCGGCAAGAACTTTGCCTTCCCACAAATGAATTTGCGTTTGCAATTCTTGTGGCGATTTCAGTGTGCGCGTTGCATTGTCCAACAACGCATTCGCCGATTTTAGATCCGCTTGCGCCGCGGCAAGTCCGGCTTGCGCCAGCGAAATCGTGCCGGGGCGCGCGGGCTCATTCACTTGATCCAGATTCGATTGTGCGGCGCGCACGGCGGCATCGGCTTCACTTACGGATGCGCGAATCGTCGCGTCATCGAGTTCGATCAGCGTGTCGCCGGTTTTGATGGGACTGCCCTTGTCCGCGCGCACCGCGACGACAAGCCCGCTCATTTCGGAGGCAATGCGCGTTTGTTTATTTTCGAGCGTGCCGGAAAATTTGAGCGTTTCGTTTTGATTAACGATGGTGGGTGCGGGAATCGACACCGGCGTTGTCACTTCGTCCGAAAATTGCCGTTGCCGGCATCCCGGATTTTACTTGCGCATCCGCATCTTTCAGCGCGATTTCGATTGCCAGCAATTGCGCGTTGCGTTCGTTATCGGTCTGCGCTTGACGACCTGAAAATTCCGCGCGATCGGCGACGTTCGTGACGACGCCGGCGAATCGGCGCGGGTTGCTTTCGCCAACAAAGATATTTGCCGGATTGCCGGTCCGAATCTTTTCGACCTCAGCCATCGGCACAAACACGCGCAACTTGAGCTCGCCGCCGACGCTCAGCCGCACGATCGGCGATGCGGGCGCGACGATTTCGCCGGTGCGGTTGGCGACGCGCAAGACGGTGCCGGCTTGCGGCGCGTTGATTTGGTACCGCGTCAATTCTTTATCGAGCGCGGCGCGCGCCGCGCGCGCCTGATCGAGTGCCGCCCGCGCGGCTTGAATTTGCGCCGGGGATGCGCCGTCGCGCAAGAGTTGGAGCGCGCCTTGCGCGGCTTGGAGATTCGCCGCGGCTTTGTCGCGCGCGGCGCGCACTTGATTCACGCGCGCGTCCAACCCAATCGGATTCGCAATTTGTTCGGAAATATCTTTGAACGCCGAATCGGCAATGGTCATCCCGGCTTTTGCGGCATCAACCATCGCCCAGGCTTGCCACGCGCGGTTGCCAGCTTGATTCCATTGTTCGCGTGCAAAAACCAAGCGCGCACTCGGCGTGTCGAAATGCAGCACCGATCCGTTGGGTAAGCGAATATCCGTGCCGTCTTCAAGCATTTTGTTTTGTTCCGCCCAAAAATTCTTTTCGAGGTCGGCGGCTTCGGCTTGTTTGAGTGTCGCGGTAAATTGCTGCGTCGCGGCAAGCGCGCGCGTTTCCGCATCGGCTTGCGCGATGAGCAGCGCCTGCGGATTCGTGCGAATCGCTTCCGTGTCCGTTACTGCTTGCGATGCGGCGATCAAACCCAGACGCGCTTGCTCCACGCGCGCCTCCGCGCGTTTGATATCTTCCGGTCGCGTGCCGGTTTGCAGCAAAGCCAGTTGCGCTTCTGCCGCTGCGATATTCGCATCGGCGGCTTGGAGGCGCAGGCGCACAAATTCATCGTCGATGCTTATCAGCGGCTGTCCTTGCTGAACGGCATCGCCTTCTTGCACGGCAACCTTGACAATGCGCCCGCCCACTTCGGCGGAGACATCGATGGTTTGACCTTCAAGAAATCCTGACCACGCTGACTGCGGTTGATTGCCACCTTGACAGGCGGTGAGCCAGAGCAGGGCGAGCAACGCCAAAAGAGATTTTCTTGATTGGACGATCATATTCCTATTCCTCTAACTTCGCGCGCGCGCGATGAAAACATCTTCCAGCGTCGGCGGAATAACTTCCATGCAGGTAACCGTGACGCCTTCCGATTCCAACGCCGCTTTGATTTCCGTTTGCTGTGCCGGGTCGTGTGCGACGACGTGAATGAGACTGCCGTACAGTGCAACTTGATCCAGCGTTTCGATGCGCCGCAACACTTCGAGCGCGCGCGGCGCCGGTTCACATTCGATTTCGATCACGTGCCCGTGCATCTGATGTTGTTTGATTTCGCTGGGCGTGCCGGTCGCGACGATTTTGCCATCGTGAATGAATGCCAGCCGATGACATTGCTCGGCTTCGTCCATGTAATGGGTCGTGACGAAAATCGTTGTGCCTTCGGCGGCAAGGCGATAGAGCAAGCGCCAAAAATCGCGGCGCACGACTGGATCGACGCCCGCCGTCGGCTCATCGAGAAAAACGAGTTGCGGTTCGTGAATGATCGCCGTGGCCAGAGCGAGACGCTGTTTGAAACCGCCCGCCAAATTCGCGGTCAACTCGCGTTCAGTGCCGACGAGTTCGGCAAGCTCGAGCACGTCGCGTTGGCGCTGATTCAAACGCTTGCCCCAGACACCGTACGCGCGCCCATAGAATCGCAAATTTTCGATGACGTTGAGATCGTTGTAGAGACTGAATTTCTGCGACATGTAACCGACACTGCGTTTGACATCGTCGGCGTGATGCACGACATCGTAACCCAGCACGGACGCATTGCCGCTGGTGGGATGCAGCAGACCCAGCAACATGCGAATCGTCGTGGTTTTGCCGGAACCGTTGGGTCCGAGAAAACCAAAGATTTCGCCGCGCGCGACCTGGAACGAGATGTGATCGACAGCGGTGAATTTACCGAATTTGCGTGTGAGTTGTTCTGCGGCGACTGCGTCGCCCTGGTTGATGGACATGAATTCTCGATAGCATTCTGAGCGAAGCCGCGTAGCGGCGCAGTCGAAGAATGTTGCTCTTCGACTGCGTTTTGCTCAGGGTCAAGGCAGTTTGCTGATTGCGCGAGTACGATTTGCTTCCTGCAAATCGCAATACAACAAATTCGATTCGCACTCGACGCATTCAAGTTGCAAGATGGAATGCGCGATGCCGTACTTGTCGACCAGCACTTGGTTAATCGCGTTTTGAATCGCTGCCCCGGCGCTGAGTGTCATATCGTCAGTTTGAATGTGCGCGGAGAGCGCGCGCAGCGTTTGATTGATGCTCCACACGTGCAAATCGTGCACGCCTTGCACGCCATCGACCTGGGTCAGGTCACGGATAATTTGATCCATATCGACATCCCGCGGCGTGCTTTCCAACAAGATATCGATGACCTCGCGGATGATGATCCACGCGTTCCACAAAATCAAAATGGCGATAAACACACTCACCAACGGATCGAGCCACTTCCAACCGGTGAGCATGATGCCGATGCCCGCCAAAATCGCGGCGAAAGTCGATGCAGCGTCACCGGCGAGATGCACGAACGCGCTGCGCAGATTCAAATCGTTCTCACTGCCGCGTTTGACCAACAAGGCGGTGACGAGGTTGACGATGAATGCAATTGCCGCGACGAGTGTCAGAATACTCGCTTCAACTGGCGGCGGCGCGAGCAAACGATGATACGCTTCGTAAAAAATTCCCAAAGCAATGAGCACGAGCGTCGTCGAATTGAACAGCGCAACCAAGATGCCGACGCGATGATAGCCAAATGTTTTGCCGGCATGCGCCGGCTTGTTGGTCATTCGCATCGCGTACCAACTGAGCGCAAGCGCGATCACATCGGTAAAGTTGTGCGCGGCGTCCGTCAACAACGCGAGACTGTTTGCCACCACGCCGGCAACCGCCTCGACCACAACGAAAGCGAGCGTGATGCCAAGCGAAAGCGCGAGCCGCGACAAGGTTTGTCGCGTGATGGTTTCCAGATGCGAATGCGGGCGAGTTGCTTGCATAATCTATTTCGCCGGCTGGCGTTCGTGCGCGACCAATGAAATGAACGCTTCTTGCAAATGCGGCGCGGTCTCGCGAATCTGCGCGCTCAATCCGGCCTTGCCCAACGCTTGTTCGATTTCGACATGGCGGCGCTTGGCATCATCGACGAAAACGTGCAAGCGGTCACCATAGACCTGAACTTCGTACACGCCTTCCAAACGCGTGACGATGGGTTCCGCCGCTTGCAAATCCGGCGTGACAATCGACAGCAAATCACCTTTGACCAGTTGGCGGAGCGCGGCGGGCGAACCTTGCTGAATGATCTCGCCTTGATAGATCATGCCGACGCGCGAACAACGTTCGGCTTCATCCATGTACGCGGTGCTGATGAAAATCGTCACGCCGCGAATATGCAAATCGCTGAGAATGTCCCAGAACTCGCGCCGCGAAATCGGATCGACGCCGTTGGTTGGCTCGTCGAGAAACAAAACTTTGGGACGATGAATCAGCGCGCAAGCGAGTCCCGAGTTTCTTTTTCATGCCGCCGGACAAGACGCCGGCATCACGCTCTTGAAATTCTTCGAGTCGCGCGAATTGCAAAAGTCGTTTGATGCGCGGTTCGCGGTCTTTGCCGCGCACGCCGAAAATGTCGGCGTAGAATTCAATGTTCTCGCGCACGGAAAGATCGCCGTACAGCGAAAAGCGCTGCGCCATATAGCCGACTTGTTGCCGCAGATTTTCCGCTTCGCGCGCGGTATCGAAACCGGAAACGCGCGCGATGCCGGACGTTGGCTTCATCACGCCGGCGAGCATGCGAATCGTCGTCGTTTTGCCCGCGCCATCGGGACCGATGAGTCCGTAGATTTCGCCGGGCGCAACGTCAAAATCGACGCCGCGCACGGCTTGCGTCTTGCGGAAGTTTTTTGTTAATTTGTCGGCTTGAATGTGTCCGGTTTGATCTGTTGCCATTATCTAAACATTTACCGCAGATCGCACTAGTGCTGCACGCGAACCACTCAGCAGCGCAGTGTGACGCACATTGCCAGACACAGAAATTGCACAGAAGAATATTTTGTTCTTCCGTGTGACTTCAGTGTGTTTCTGTGGCGATTACACTTCCGCGCGGACGAACAACGCCCACGCCGTCGCGAGACTGGCGATCGCCATCCCCACGAGCGGCAGAATATGATTGAGCATCATCGGTATCGTCGAGCCCTTGAGAAAAACCTGGCGCGTGATCGCCGTGAAATGTTGCAGCGGCGACACGGCGGCGGCAACCTGCATAAACGGCGGCATGTTGTCGGTGGGCACGAGATACCCGGAGAAGGTCACTTCAAGCATCGCGAGCAAAAAGACAATCAAGATCGCTTGCTGTTGGCTCGTCGTAATGATCGAAAGCAACGTGCCGACGCCGATTTCGGTGAGAATAAAAAGTAAACCGAGCAAAGTAAACGTGAAAATATCGCCGCGAAATGGAATCTGAAAACCGGCGGTGAGCGCGAGCATCAACAGAAAAAAATTGATCACGCCGACGCCGAGCGCCATCAAGCCCTTGCCCAGCATCAAGTCCAACCGACTGATCGGCGTGACGACGAGTTGTTCCATGGTGCCCAGTTCGCGTTCGCGCACAAAGCCGACGGCGGCGACGATGAGCACGAGTTGATACGTGATGAACGGCAGTTGCGCGGTCAGCGTTGACCAGCGAATGTTCAGCGTGGGATTGAACGCGAGATCGACTTTGAGATCGATACCTTGGCGGCGAATGAATCCCGATTCCGAGAGCATTTGTTGCAGTAAATCGTTCACCGCGCCTTCAATCGCGGCGAGCACGCTGTTGCCCACGATGACATTCGTGCCGTCGATGATCGCCGTGACCGATGCGCGCGCATCGGTGCGCATTGCGGCGCGCGAAAAATCGGGCGGGATGATGAGCGCGACTTTGGCGGAGCCGTCGTCGATCGATTGCTTGATCTCTTCGTAATTTTGAACGCGTGAGAGCAGTGTGAATTCTTCCGAATTATCAAGCGTGCGAATCAAGTCCTGGCTCAACTGACTTTGGTCTTGATCCCACACCGAAAACTTGATGCCGCGCACGCCCGCGCCGGTGGCTTCGGCGATGAGCGAAAGCTGTGCGACCGGGATGATGATCAGGAAAATCACGAGCACGCGATCGCGCCAGAATTGCAGAATTTCTTTCCACGTGAGATTGAAAATGTTTCGCATCGTTTAATCGACTTGTTTCTTGAACATGCGGAGACTGAGCAAAAAGGGCACCAGCCCCAGCCCGCTAAGATAAATTATCGGGACAATGAGTTCGACGATGCCCATCGCTTTCAAGAAAATCCCGCGCGTCGCCTGAACAAATGCCGTGGCCGGCAGCAAAAAGGACGAGATTTGCGCGGCGCCCGAGCGCGTGTCAATCGGTAGAATGATGCCCGCCATGAAAAAGCTGGGAATGAAAAAAATCAAAAGAATGACGCGCATCGCCGTGCCTTGACTCGTCAGGAAACTGGAAATCAACAACGTCTCGCCGAGCGTGGCAAAAAGATACAGTGCGGTCAGCGCGACGAGATCGACCAGACTGCCGCGCAGAGGGACGCCGAACCAAAAAATCGCCAGCGCGATGGCGATGCTGGCGCTGATCAAACCGAACACGATGTACGGAATCAATTTGCCCAGCAAATATTCGACGGCGCGAATCGGCGTGGTGGCAAGCGTTTCAAAACTGCCCAACTCTTTTTCGCGCGTGATGGCTAACGCAATCGCCAGCGTCGGCAAAATCAGAGCAATCGGCAGCAAGCCGGGAACCATCGAAAATTTGGAATCGAGTTCGCGGTTGTACCATGCCTGAGTCTGCACCGAAATCTGCGGTCCGGCATTGGCGTTATCGATTGAAAGCTTGCGATTGAATTCAAAGGCGCGTTGACGAAAACGCGCGACCGTTTGACTGGAGGTCACCGAATCACTGCCATCGGCGATGACTTGGACGGGCGAGAGCTCGCCGCCGAGCAATTTGGTTTCAAAATCCGGCGGGATGATGACGGCAAGATGCACCGAGCCGCGCATCAACGCATCGCGCACGGAATCGTAACTGGTCAGCGTTTCCGTCCGCGCGAATTTGCCATCGGCGGTAACGCTGGCGATGAGTCGGCGTGAGGACGCGGTCTGATCCAAATCCCACACGCCCAGCCGGACGTTTTGCACTTCGAACGCGAAAAGATACGCGAACGTAAAGAGCATGATCGCGGGTGAAAGCGTGACCAGAAAGAGCGTGCGCTTGTCGCGCCAGATGTGTCGAAATTCTTTGCGCAGGATTGCCCAGAGGCGATGAATTGACATTTTGGTTTCAAACATGCAGAGAGGCGCACCCAGGTGCGCCCTCGCACGCTTCATTATACGCTAATGAGAGTTTCTGACAACTTTTGACGCTCGGCAGAAATCACGATAGAATGATCGCAGAATCTTCAACGGCGAGGAGAAGTTGGTGAAACCTTCCATCGAATTGCTTGCGCGGCAACCGCTGTTTGCCAGTTTGACCAGCGTCGCTCAAGCTCAATTGATTCGTCAAGCGCTCAGCCGCGATTACGAAAAAGGCGCGGTTATCACTTCGCTCGGCGAGCAATGGCGGCTACTTGTTTCTGGTTGAGTCAGGCATGATTCATGCCGTCAAAGAATCAAGCGAAGGACGTAATTTGATTGTTGCGTCGATGGGCGCGGGCGAAATTTTCTGGGGCATGGCGTTTTTCTACGATGATGCGCCGAACATCGTCACACTGCAAGCGCGCGAGGCGACCCGGCTTTATCTCTGGTCGCGCGACGACTTGTTGCCGATATTGCTGGCGAACGGACACGCGTCGTGGGAATTGTGCCGCTTGATGATTCGCCGGATGGAGCACGCGAGCGAGATTTTGCAGGAACTTGCGTTTCAGCCGGTCGCCGGACGTTTGGCGCGCGTTCTGCTCGATGACCTCGGCGCAACGGAGAGCAATCGCCTGGCGCGCGACTTGACGCTCGATGAATTGGCGGCACGCGCCGGCACAACGCGCGAAGTTGTTTGCCGGACGCTGTACCGATTATCCGACAAAGGATTGATTCGCATCACGCGCACCGAGTTTCAAGTGACCGATAAGAAAAGACTCGCTCAACTTGCGGAGCGAGTCTGAATATGTCATTGCGAGGAGCATGGTTTGCGAACGAAGCCGCCTGCGGCGTCCTAAGCGCATTTGGGGATTGCCGCGTCGCATCCTTCGACTTCACTACGTTCCGCTGCAGGATGCTCCTCGCAATGACAGCGGGCATTTATTACTTGCCGCTTGCCCACTCCGCCAACAATTTGCGCGCGTAGGGCAGTATCAAAAAGATGACGAGCGCGGTGCTGAGCAACGGCGCGGGCAAGAAAAGCGAAAAGCGATTGACCTCGAACATGTTCACGACCCCAACCGGATAGCCGCCCCAACATTCCATCAGCCCCGCGCCAATCCCCACGACGCGCGCCCACGGCTGGCGTCCGACGAGCGCAAAGATAAAGACTGCCCACGCCGCGCTCGCCCACCAATTGATTTGTTGCACGAACAAGTACATCCCATTGACTGCGTCCTGCCCGAACGACGCGTGATATCGCGCAATTGGCGCGACGCCGTCCATAAATGCGAGCACGAACGCAATCCCGGCGAAGAGCGCAAGCGTAACGATGCGCCGGTCGGTTTTGCGGACAAAGAGCAAGAGCGCCAGCCACAAAATCAGACTTGGCACAAAGATGACGACGGTTGCCGGCATGATCTTTGCGTCCATCGCCGGCACCATCGGGAAAAAGCCGGCGAGGATGCTCACCGTGCTGGCGATGACACCCAGCATCCATGCCCAACGTTCCTTCGTCCAAAAGCCGTAGAGCGCGAGCGACCACAGCGCGCCGGCGGCGATCGTCAAATAGCCCAGCAACGCAAACGTGTACTTGACCGATTGCGCTTCGTGCGCGCGGTTGAGGTTGGTCATCGTGTTGATGAGCGGGTTGTAGATTTGGACATAGACCCAGAACCCGATCATGCCGACGATGACGCCCACAATCGCCAGCACGACTCCCAGTTTGAAATTGTCTTTCATGGTTTGATCTCCTTGGAAAATGTGGAGCAAGTCTCTGACTTGCTCTGCAAATTGGAAATTTTTGCCTTATTCCGCCACGTGTTCCGCGAACGGATTTGGGAAGGTGTTATAAAAACAAAACGCCTTTCAAATGCCGTTAGGCATTTGAAAGGCGTTCGCCACCTTTGCTACCATACCACGTTGCATGGATTACGCGCAAAGGATACGACAAATCGGACGAATTGTCTTTGCCGAAAGGCAAATTGGTCCTTTTGTCATTTCGATTTTACTTCGCCTATGTCATAGTAGCCACAGGGAACACACACGCGGAGCGTTACACGGACATTTTTTCTTTTTCTGTGTGTTTCCGTGTGATTCTGTGGCAGAAAAAGAAATGTGACATTGGCAACTTACTTGCCCGGCTCTTTCACCCGCAACAGCGCAAAGACCGAAAGCAGAAACAAGACGCCGTAAATCGCAAAGAGCAAGACATAGCCCGTTCCCGGCAGGTTGGGAAAACGCACGGTAAAGTAATCGGCGATGGGTCCGCCGATGTACGCCCCGACCGCGCCCGCGCCCGCGCCGGCGAGATTGGAAATTCCCAAGTATCGACCGGCTTCCGCTTGCGGCACCAATTTCGTGCCGAGCGCCCAGTTCGCGGTGTAGAACATGCCGGTCGCCACGCCGAGTAACGCGCCGCCGACGAAAATCACATTCATGTCCGGCACCGCAATCGCCACCGCGACGCCAATCGCGCCGATGACGCCGGCAATCGCGACACTCCGCTTGTGCCCGATGCGATCCGAGAGCCAGCCGCTGACGAGTGCAAAAATCAAAATCAACACGCCGACGACGAGCAAAAGATTCGCGGCGGGTCCAGCGGCTTTTTCGCGCACAAGTCCGAGTCGTCCCTGCAAAAAGAAAACGATAAACGTCGAGATGTTGATCGCGCCAACGAGAAACGCCAAGCGATTGACGACCCACCACGTGAACGACGGATTCGCTTTCGCCGCATCGCCGAGACTGATGCGCACGCTGATCCACACGCCAAGCCCAACGGCAATCGCCATGGCAATGATGCCGGCGATGCCAAAGAGAAGCATCAGCGTCGTCACATCGTTGATGCCGGCGAGCAAGCCGCCAAACCATTGCACCGCCGCGCCCAACCCCAGGATGATGAGCGTGAACAACGCTGTCATCAAGAGGAGTCGCACGAACGGCTGCCAATCGAGGCGCGGCGCGTTGGTCAAGCGTTCTTCGCGCACGAACATCGCCAGGATCATCGCGAGAATAAGAATTGCAATGGCGACAAGAATCCCGCCGACCATATTGCCAGCGCCGATCATGCGACCGATCGTGAACGACACGAGAATCAACGGCAGAGGAACTTCAAAGAGCGCCTTGAACGCAGAGAACCGACCGCGTTTTTCTTCGGGGACAAGGTCGGGAATGATCGCTTGTTGCGCGGCTTGCGCGGCATTCGACGAAATTTGCAAGAGCAATGCCATCGCGAACAAGAACCAAAAACCCGTCCAGCCGCTCATCCCGGCGGAGAGCCCAATCGCCGCGATGAAAAGCAAATCGACAATCGTGCCGCCGACAATGAACGGACGCCGGCGTCCCCAACGCAGTGTGCTGTGATCGGAGAGAATGCCCCAGAACGCTTGCGCGAGCAGCGCGACCATCAGACTCCACAAACGGAGCGAGCCGAAGAACGCGCCCTTGGCTTCTTCGCCGACGAATTGCTGAACGAGCAGAGGATACACGAGCGGGGACAAGGTCTGCGAGAGCGTCGAGAGTCCGAGGAAGTAGATGTTGTGCGTGACGTAATCGAACCAGTGGAATTTTTGCTTCATTGCAATCTCCTTTGCGTGTGGTGACACGGTGACAAGGTGACCGGGAGACAAGGAGAAATCTTGTCGCTGTGTCTCGTTTGCGATTACAGATTCTTGAATGCGACGTTCTACTGACGCAATTGTAGCACATCTGCGCGAGAGCGACAAGAGCGCGGTCACAAGGTGACCTTCCGAAGTTTGGTGAAACTAATTCAGGAACGAGCTAGCTTTTGTGCACTTTAGCTTGCCGACAACGCGCATCTTGATTTCCGCAATACTTCATTGTATAATAGTTTTGGAAAGATATAGAGCAGTTCTTGCCGATGATCAGGGCACCTGCCGTCTGGATGCACTTGTGTGCGTCGCTGGCAGGTGTTTTCGTTTTCAGCGCGTGTGGGAGGAAAAATTATGAAATGATTGATGCTCGTATCAATTCACCTCAGTCCGTGCAAGATTTTCATCTTGTGCCCCGATCTTCAGTGCTCGTGACTGTACAGCTGGCTTTGGTTAACCGCGACTTGTGCAAACCACTCCGGGTCATCCGATCTTAGACCCTGAAAAGTTAGAGCGGCAAAAAAGCATAAGGAGAAAACCATGAAACGCTCACTGATCGTCCTCGCGCTCACGTTCACTGTCGTGCTTGTCGTTCTGCTAGTAGTCGCATGCACTACACCAACTCCGACGCCTGTGCCAACCGCTCCACCCCCCGGCAAAGCGTCTTCGTCTGCCGGCAAAGTTCCGCGCCGAACACCCGTCGTCAAAATGGGCGGCAAAGCATCTCCGGGAAATCTACCGACGGCATCGGCACCATCCAAGGCGTCCACCTCGTCCGCCGCCAAGACTGTTTGCCCACCTCTGGCGGCGCCGCAGACCAAGCCCTCGGGTTACGTCAAGAATCTGACGATGGCAGAGGGCTATGACGATGGCGAACCGATCAATCCCACCAATGTGTTCAAACCCGATGCTACGGTCCACGTAGTCCTTGAGCTTCAGAACATTCCTGCCAAGACGTCTTTAAAAGCGGTATGGTATATCAACGATATCGGCGATTTGGCATACTGCAACAAAAAGATGACGGAATTTGAGATGATCGTCCCATCTGCCGGATCTGGAGATGCAAATTTCTACCATGAACCTTCGACGACCTTCCCCGTTGGTACTTATCGCGTCGAAATCCATGTGAACAACACGCTGGATCAGATCGGCAATTTCTCGGTTAGGTAGCCCAACACGCTTGGCATACCGTGATTGGATGCCAATCCAAGGAGAAAACCATGAAACGCTTGATGACCGTCTCACGCTTGTGTTCATCTTTTTGGCTGTGGTTGCGTGCAATCCCGCGACGCCGGCTCCAACCTCACCTCCACCGCCCGGACAAGGCAATCAACCCCCCAAAGTCAAGCCCACTTTGGTCGAATCGACTGTTCCCCCCAAGGCGCCTGCTTCCTCCACCGGCGCGTCAGCCATGTCCGCTGATTTTATCAAAGAGGTTGCAACCGCCAAAGACAAGGATGCCAAAACGAGCGCCCCCATAGACAAAACAACAGCGTTCCCTGCGGGCCAGAAACAGGTGGTCTTGACGGTGCGGGTCGAAAATGCGCCGGGCGGCGTCAAGCTCAAAGCGGTTTGGTATACCCTGTCCGTGACTGGCTCGGGCACCAAACTGTACGAGCATCCGGGAGTGACCACTCAACAAGGATTTACCGGGTACGCGTATTACCAAATTGAGCGCACGGATCGCCCCGGCGAACCCTTTCCGAATGGCAGCTACCGGGTTGAGTTATGGATGGAGACTCAGGTCGTCCGCACAATTGATTTCACGATCGGCAAATAGCCCCGCGCGGCACACCGAGTCATTGGACTAGAAAGGATGATCTCCATGCAACGCCTGACACTTGCGTTCACTCTTGCGTTGATCATTCTGCTTGTTGTCGCGTGCAATACGCCCGCGCGCGACTCCCACTTTGTCTCCACCACCCGGGCAAGGCAATCAGCCGCCCAAGGTTAAACCCACTGTGGTTGAGCCAACAGCTCTGCCCCAGGCAAAACCGACTGTTGCTAAACCGACCATTGTTGAACCGACAGTTCCCCCCAAGGCAACCACGTTCACTGTCGGATCGATCCCCACTCCTGGTCCGACGACTGCGGTGTCGTTTCTCAAAGAATGCGTAATGGCAAAGAGCGTCAACGCCACCACTTTTGCACCGATTGATGTTACGACCAAGTACAGATCTGGCGCAGAAGACATACTATGCTGTTTGCCGCGTCGAACAGATGCCAACTGGAACGGCATTCAAAGCTGTTTGGTCCGCCTGGCCTGCCAAGCTAGGGTTAAAGCTAAAGCTTGCGAGAGACCACACTTGACTTGCGTAGTCAGAGTGGCTCCGGATACTTTGACTTTCATACCGACGCCTATGGCAATGACTATACCGAGGGATGGTATCGTGTCGAAGTGTACGTGAACGATAAACTCGCCCGCACCATCGATTTTAGTGTCGCCAAGTAGACTTGCAGTTACGCGCCCGATTGTCTTGCGGAGGTTGACGGTCTGCCTCCGCAAGACTCACCCAAGGGACAATCGCGAATGAATCAAAATCCTCCCGCCCTACTCAACCTGGGCACTCCCCAAAAAACAGTCGGTCACAACCGCGCCAACGCGCAGATTATTCTCATCACCATGCTTGTGTTGATCGCCGTGGGTATCTTTTTTATTGTCATGGGCATGGGACGCAAACGCCCGAACGATGTAGTCGGTTTTGTGGGCGGTGGAGTGGGTATGCTGGTGATTGCCGCCGGGCTGTTCTGGGCTTGGCGCGCCCAACTCCGTGTAAAGTGCGAGGTGTACGAGCGCGGTTTTGCTTTAACGAACTGGCTGGGTCGTTCTACCCTCTGTCGCTGGAATGATATTACCCAGGTGTATGAGTTTGTTGGGTATTATCGAAACACTTTTCGCCCGAATCACTGGGTCTATACGGTCTGGACGAAAGACGGACAAGAGATCAAACTCGACATGGCGCTGTCGAATGTATCCGGACTGGGTGCAATCCTTTTCGATGCTGTGACGGATCGATTGCTGGCTCAGGGATTGGAGACGTATCGATCCGGTGGAACGATAGATTTCGGCGACGAGATTGGCATTCATTCGCGAGGTTTTGTTTCTGGGCAACAGGAGCTTGCTTGGGCAGATGTCGAAAAGATCCAGTTTGGGAAGACTAAAGACCTCATCATTTATCAGATCGGCAAACGGACTCCATGGAAATGGATCATTCATTCCAAGATTGCCAACTATCCGGTGCTGGCAATGACGATTCTTCACGTTGCCAAACCGCCGGTGACCCCAGCCGTCATCGAAGGGCTGTCGGTCCGTTCACCGACGCCAACTCCCGGTGCTCTTTCAAGCAGTATCGGTGATATGAGCGGACGCTTGGGGTATGATGTGCGCGAACTCATGATGGACGGTTACAGCATGGAGCAAATCCATGAGGTTCTGGATGGGAAAATAACCTTGGATGCATTGTTACGGAGCGACCCTGCAGGAAAACCAACACGTTGAAAGGAGCGGAGGTATGTCAAACGACTCGCAGTCCGTAGAGTATGCTCAAAGTGCCAACTAAGTTAGAAATCGCCGGCTTGGTTCTCGGTGGATTGACGTTTGTGATTGGAATCAACCAATCGTCCGTGCGGGTTTCCAATGGTCGTGTGGTTAGCAGTTCGTACACCGATTATGGCGCGATCATTGGCGGCATCGTGATTCTGATCATCGCCATCATCACGCTGACGAACATTGTCAAGACCCTGCCATCCGACCGCATCAAGCGCGGTGTCATTCTGCTGGTTCTGCTCGTGTTTGGCGTGGTTCATCTCTTGCGCGGGTTCGGCATTATTCTCTCGCCGGTGCCACCCGTCGGTTCAAAGGGAGAAATCACAACGCCCGTTTCGACACTGCTCGTTCTCGCCACACCCAATGTGACGAATCTACCCACCCGCACTTCGACGAGTGTGGCAAGTGTGCCCACACTCGTCGCTGTAACGAAGGCATCCGAGACGCGCTCGCCGCCCACAAACACACCATCGATCATCATCCGCAAGACGCCGACAGTTACGAATACCCCCGGTGCGGGCATCGTGCAAGAGGTCGTGATGACGCACAACGTCTATCCTGGCACACTGATGCCCGCATCACCCTCCCTGATGTTCGGTCCTGATGAAAAGTATATCCACGCTGTCGCGCATACGGTGAATGTAGACCGCGTACGAAATGTGCAAGCTGTCTGGCGCTACGCTGGCGTGCCCGGTCACGTGTGGAACAGCATCCTGGCGCAAATGCAAGCCGTTGCGAAACCTGGCGACAGTCCCTATCTCGATTTCTGGATCAGCCCCACTAGCCCATTGACCGAAGGAACCTACATCGTCGAAATCCTTGTTGACGATGTGTTCGCCGGCAAGGCAGAGTTCGCCATCAGCCGATACACCGCCGCTGTTGCCACCCCTGTCCCCATGCGCCTCATCCCGACCCCGCCGTTCAGAACCTATTTCAAATTTGCACCCGATGCCGTACTCGCAAAAGATGTGGCGCCGAACACGTACGAACCGATTGAGATCACCGAAACCTTTCCCCTGAATCACAAGACGATTCATGCTGTCCTGCGGCTGGAACAAGCGCCGCAGTTCACGTCGCTAAAGGTTGTCTGGTCTTCTCTGCCGTCTAAAACAAATGCGATGTTTGTAAGTTTTGCAGAATCAGCCGCCTTGCTTTCGAAAGAGTACACGGGATACATAGATTTCCACATCACCGCCGAGACGCCGATGCTGGAAGGTCTCTATCGTGCCGATATCTATGTGAATGACAAGGTGGTCTACGTGCTTGATTTTACAATGAGCAAATAAATCGTTTCGGAGAATGCAAATTTGCATTCCTGCACTACAAGATCCCGCAGGGAAGATTGGCGGTAAAGAATGAGTTGCAGATCTTTTTTTCAGCACAACCCCCCAGTCATAATTGCAGGTGTGGTTTTTGCTCTCGCCCTTGCCGCGTGTTGCCCTTATCCTCATTATGAACGTGAAGCGCCGGTTTTTGAGGGAACCATAACCCGACAGGGTGCGGCGGCACCGAATGTCCGCGTTACGCTTTCGACTAGTTTGATGACTCCGCCGGGCTGCGCCAATTTCAAAGGTCGAGACCCGCACAGACGCAAGCGGCAAATTTCATCTCGACCCGCCGCAGTACTTTTCAAGCCGGGATTGGCATCGGCGACCGACGCGATGCTTGGTCACTGTGCTTCAAGTTTGCCGACGGTCTGGAAGCGGTTTGGAATGGTGATGGTTACTGGGGTGGACCAGGATTCCAATTGCTCGAATGTGAGATCAGTGAAGCTGGACCGACAAGTAAAATCTTGTCTCTCGGCAATATATCGGCTGGCGCCAGTCCGTCAAACGGCTGTCGAGTTCAATCCTTTTCCACTGCCGCATACACCAAAACGCGCGAAGCGTTGCCCAAGCCAACCAGATGAGCATTGTCGGTCACCGGCACTGCACCGCACTGCGTGCGGGTGCAAGTGTTGCGACTCCTCGTAACAGTACGCGGACTTGAAATTCAAAAAGCAGTAGGCGTCAATTGTCTGCCCACTGCTTTCTGCTTACTGCCTTCTGGCTACTGCCTTCTGACTACTGGCTTCTGCATAAACTTGACCGTCAACTCCGCCGCTTGTTCCCACTCTTGATCCAGAATCACACAGTGCGTTGATTTCTCGAACCAATGCATCTCTTTCTGCTTCGAGCCGATTTCGCGCAAGATGATTTCGCCGCTTGCTAAATCGATCGATTGGTCAAGCCGACCTTGCACGATCAGCGCCGGTTGTTGAATCGACGGCAAACGCTTGCGCACCTCGTTCTGCAAATTCCCCATCTGCACCAACGCCGGCACGCAGTTGACCGTGTAGCCGCGCCAGTTCGCATCCGCCGCGCTCGGTTCGCGCACCGGCTTTTTCACTTGCGCCACAAATCGATGAAGCAAACGCGCTTGGCGCATCGTCGCATCGTGATTTGCGACGCGCAACGCCGGCGCGTACACGACGATGCCGGCAATTTCCGGGTGTTCGCTCGCCAAGTAGAGCGTGAGCAACCCGCCCATCGATTCGCCGCAAACGAAAACGCGGTCACATTTCGTTTTCAATTCTTGGTACGCTTGCTCGGCGGCGCGCGTCCAATCGGTCCAGCGCTGGCGATTCAAATCAGCGGGGAAAGTATTGTGCCCGGGCAACAGTGGCGCGGAGACAGTGTAGCCGCGCGCGTGCAAATACTGTCCGAGTAAACGGACTTCGGCGGTGCTAGCCGTGTAGCCGTGAATGAGGAGCGCGCCGGTTTTTCCGGCGGGCATGAAAAACGCATCGCCTTCGAGTTGCGGATTGCGAATGAAAGAATCAGACATTTTCGTCGCCTCGGTTTTCGATTACGTTGATAGATTGATTAGACGCTATGCGAAACTAAAGATCGGAACAAACTCTAATGCCACTGATTACACGGATTTCACCGAAAGAACTATCTGCTGTAATCAGTGAAACACTTGCCGCTGGCGGGAACGCAAGTGCGCAGGGTCTGTGGTTGCTTATTTCAGAGTAACAGTCTATTATACCCGCGCGCACGCGGCGGAGCAAATCGATTGCCGTATCGGTCAACCGATCTTGCGACGACGGTTTCTATCGCGTATAATCGCACTGGGATAAAAGATGAATCACCTCTCTTTCATCGCAAATCGTTCATCTTTCATCCTTCATCTTTCATCTCTGAGGTAACCATGGCATTCTTCGATCTTTCGCTCGACCAGTTGCAAACGTACAAACCGCCGCGCACCGAGCCGGACGATTTCGATTTATTCTGGCGCGACACGCTTGCCGCCGCGCGTAAGTCTTCGCTCGACGCAAAATTTGTTGCGGGCGATTGGGGTTTGCATACGGTCGATGTGTTTGATGTGACGTTCAATGGCTATGGCGGTCAACCGATCAAGGGCTGGCTCATTTTGCCGCGCGAACGCACAAACAAATTGCCGTGCGTCGTCGAGTACATCGGCTACGGCGGCGGGCGCGGCTTTCCGTACAACTGGCTCTTGTGGGCGAGCGCGGGATACGCGCATTTCGTGATGGACACGCGCGGGCAGGGCAGTGTGTGGTTGCACGGCGACACGCCCGACATCGAGGATGGCGCGAGTCCCCAGGTTCCCGGGTTTATGACGCGCGGTGTTCTCGCGCCGCAGACGTACTATTATCGCCGTGTCTTCACCGACGCCGTGCGCGCGCTTGAAGCGGCGCGCGGTCATCCCGAAATCGATGTAGAACAGAATTGCCGTCACCGGCGCTAGTCAAGGCGGCGGCATCACGCTTGCCGTGAGTGGTCTCGTACCCGATTGGGTCAAGGTCGCGATGCCGGATGTGCCGTTCCTCTGTCACTATCGCCGCGCGGCGCAGCTGGTCGATACTGACCCGTACGCCGAAATCGGTCGCTTTTGCAAAACGCATCGCACGCAAATCGAAACCGTGTTCCGCACGCTCTCATATTTCGATGGCGTGAATTTCGCGCCGCGCGCAAAAGCGAATGCTTTGTTCTCCACCGCGCTGATGGATACCACTTGTCCACCCTCGACCGTGTATGCGGCGTACAATTATTACGCCGGACCAAAACAAATCATCACCTACGAATTCAATCAGCACGATGGCGGCGGCATTCATCAGTTTGCCGAAAAACTGAAATATCTCAATGCGCTGTGGAAGTAAAATCCCCAGAAACCAGGTTTCTCCGAGAAACCTGGTTTCTTTGTTTTTCAAGTGCGGCGGATATCCGATTTCGCGATTGCCTCGCCCCCACACGTCCTGTTTTTGTTATCGATTAAACCGCAGGTGATTGAAAACCCACAGCACGATAAATCCGTACGCGCCGACGATGTGCCAGGTGGCGTGGTACGCCAGCACCGTAAAATCGACGCGATGGTTCGATTGTGTGGCAAAGCCAAGTCCGACAAGAAAAATTATGGTGATGAGGTGAAGCAACGCTTGCGCTTTAGCCGGCATCATCGACTTGCGCGCGTACAACAGTGCGACGGCGAGAATTGAATTGGCGATCAGCAACAGCTCGCCCCACGTAAACTCGCCGGATTGCCCGAACGTAATTGCCAACCGGCGTTCTGGTCCCGATGCGATCAGTTGCATGATGAACGCGATGATGACGATGCCGGTGATGGCTGTAATGATGCGTTGCGTGCGCTTGGAAAAATAATCGCCGAGGATGGCGTATCTGCAGCGCCCACGCGAGCAACAGATTTGTGCCGATGTCGGCGACGCGCGCGGGAAATTGTTCGCCAAAGCCGTGCATCCACACGGTCGGCACGCCGGTGATGAAAATACAAAGGTACACAAAAAGCCAGCGGCGCGGTTGCGGCGACACGAGCCAGCAGAGCAAAAGCGGAATGATGCCGGAAAGAATTGTGGCATACGCGGAAACCGCGTTGGCAAGATCGGCTGAGGTGTTGGGCATAAATTCCTCACAACCTTGCGAAGGTTCTAAAACCTTCGCAAGGTTCCATTGATAAATTCAGCAACGTGCTCCGCGCCGTTCGCCTCACGGCGTTTGATGCGCGGCATCGCGAGCAATTCATCTAACCCGTGCAACCAGTTCCCGTTTTGGAATTCGTCCGCCGAAATTTCGACGCCGTGCATGTCGCGTTTGATGAAATGTGCCATCGTCGCCGCCTCGCGAAACTTTTGGCGCGAGACAAAGCCGAACGGAATCCCAGCATGATACGCTTCGGCAACGGTGCTGTAACCGGCTTTGCCGATGACCACATCGGCGGCGTTCATCAAATCAGGATGATAAAACTCGGAACGATGCGGAAGCAAGATCAGATTGTCTTGCCGGCGCGCGGTTTTGGCTGCGCCGGGAATGATAAACCGAATATGTTTGAGTTCCGCCAGCCGATGCAGAAACGAATGTTGCTCTGGAATTCCGCCCATCGTAATCAGCACGGTTTTGCTTTGCGGCGGAATCGCCAATCGCTTGCGCGTTTCGCTTTCGTGACATGCGCGGCGCGCGGCTGACCGGCGGCGTGGTCAAATCGGCGCGCCAACGCGCGCACACCGGCTCGGTTTGAATGTGGTAATCGGCGGAGCGAAAAACGCCGCGCAAATAATCGATATGCGGCGTAAACCGCGCATCATGATAGCCAGCGTAAATCCAATCCCACGTAAAGTTTTCGATGAGCACCGCCGGGACGCCGGCTTGTCGCGCCACAGCGATTCCCAGCGGCGCGATGTCGCACACGACCAAATCACATTTCGCGATGCGTTGAGCGAGAGCGGAGATGAGCGCAGAATCGAAGGGCAGAAAACCGCGCAACCGTTTCAGCGTTTGTGGGACATCTTCTTTGAGCGACGATTCCTGTGCCAAGCCAATGTCGGTGAGCAATTGATGATACGTGAACGACGCGGTGAGTGACTCGGCAAAGAACCAGCGTGGGACGAGCGTAAAGATTTCAAAATGGATTCTGGGGTTTTTGCAGCCAGCGCATTCATCACCGCCGCCGCGCGCGAGGCGTGACCAAAGCCGTGCGGGGAAATAAAGTACGCGATGGTTGAGTCGGTCACAGTGAAACCTCGATGACGATCCCGTTGCGGGCAGCGTAATCAAATGCGATGTGCAACTCAGCGTTCTCGTATTTCCAATCATTGATCGATTGTGTATCGACGATGACGCGCGTTGGCTTGAGAACGCGGTGCAACACGATTTCAATGTGGCGCAGTTCGTCTTGTCCGGCGAACGTGCCTTGCGCCGGTGCGAGGCCGACGACAATCCGCTTGCCATCCGATTCGACTGCCACGCGCGTGGTCGCAAACTCGCCGTGTTGATATGCGCGCGTGCACCCATCGTCATCGTAGATGCCGCAACGCGCCGGGTAAGGCGGATAGCAATGCAGGATCAATTTGATCGAGGCGATGCGAATCCGGAATGTGTTGCAGCGGCTCGCCCATCGGCAGAATACTGCCGCCGCGAATCAATATCGGTAAGCGATCTAGCGGCGCGGCGTAATCGATTTCGCTGTTGCCATCGTAGGTCTGATTCGACCAGAAATCGTGCCAGGTGCCGCGTGGCAAAATGATCTTCCGCGCTGTTGCACCCGGTTCGATAATCGGCGCAATCAGTACGCGGTCGCCCAGCATGTATTGATCGCTCACGTCGGCAAAGCGCGCATCGTCTTGGAACTCTAACAGCATGGGACGAATGATCGGCAAACCCGTGTCGAAGGCCTCGCGTGCCAACGCGTAATAGTACGGCAGCAATCGATAGCGCAAATCGGTATAGCGGCGGAAATTGTTCTCAACGTGCGTGTTGTGCGACCAGGGAAAACGCGTATCGTCAATGTGCGGCGGTCGCCAAAAGTAGCGCGCGACGGGATTGAGCAGCGCCCACTGCGCGTATCGCATATGCGTTTCTGGCGTCGTCTTGCCATCGAGTCCGAACACGTCGGCCGTCCAGTAGGCGAAGCCGAGCAGACCCAGGTTCAGGCCGGCGCGCATCGTGCTGGCCATATGCGCGAACGTCGGTTGCTGGTCGCCGAGGAACATCGCGGGGAATCGTTGCGAGCCAACCCAGACCGAGCGCGCGTAAATCATCGGGCGGCGATCATCGAGCGCGGCTTGTCCATCGTAAAGCGCGCGGCTGTAGAAAAATCCGTAGAGATTGTGATACTCACGTCCGCTCATGCCAATCGAACTGCGGGCATTGTTCGGCAAGTATTCGCCGTCGTCGTTCTTGACGAACGCGATGCCTTGCGCGTACAGCGGACGCATCTTTTCGTTCCACCATTGCGCCGCGTCAGGATTCGTGAAATCGACCATGCCGCCTGAGCCAAACCACCATTTGGCATCAGCGTGTGCAAAAAGACCTTTGCCGTGCGCATCGGCATACTCGTCGAGTGCGCGTTCATCGTCGCGGGCCAAGCCGGGTGGAATATTTCGGGCTATCGCATTCAGCAAGCGTTTCTGAAATGGGCGCGCGCGATGGTTGATGAAGGGAGTGGTGATGATGCCGAGTCGGACGCCAAGCGATTGGAGAGTGGCAAGCAGTAATCCGGGATTAGGGATTAGAGATTTGCGCCAACGAAAGTTGTGGAATTTTTCTTCCCAGTGATAATCGAGAATCACTCCATCGAGTGGAATCTTGCGCGCGCGATGCTCTTTGACGCGTTCGAGCACCGTGTCTTGATGTTCTTGCGGATAGCCCGTGACGAATAAGCCGAACGCCCAGCGCGGCAACAGGGGTTGGCGGCCGGTGAGCGCGGTATATGCTTTGATAATGTCGCGAAACGCGGGACCGTAAAAGACGATGTAGTCTGCGCCCGGTCCATCGGCGCGAATATCCAGTGTTTGCGTTGTGCGGTTGATGTGCCACGTGCTCGCGTGCGAGTTGAGCAGGAGAAAGCCATAGCCGCGAGTGCTGAGGAAAAACGGAAACGCAGAATAGGTTTCGTGAGTTTGCGTCAATGCAATCGCGTCACGTGTTCGCAAGCGCACGGTGCCATCGGTGCGGCGAAAGGCGTTGAACCACTCGCCCCAGCCGTAGAACGCTTCGTCGGGTTGGATTTTCAGCGAGAGCGCAATGCCATCGTCGATGTGATCGTGTTCAATCTTGATTTCGGTTTTTGGAATGTCAATCGATAGCGCGCGTGATTCGCGGTGCTGATGGAATTGAAGCGACGATGCCTCGGCGAAAAATTCTTCACCCTTGCCCGTGCGCATGCGAATGATGCCATCGTCCTCTGCGACGATGAGCCGCGCTTCGTCGGAGGGGATTTCCAACGCGGGCAAGAGAACGTGCGGGAGCCACGGACGCTCTGTGTCATCGCGCGAAACGCGAACGGTAGTGGGACTGTAAAATTGGATGCGGGTCATTGCAACAACTTGTTCGCTGATAATCTGCGCTGGGTATGGAGAAATTTTGGGCGAGGGATTTTCAAGCTGTGGACGATAGGGCTAATTGCCATGTGCAAGGTAAATGGCGTTGGGGGCAAGGAAGAGTGCGCGCCTCATGGTTCATTGACAATGGCTTGCACGCGCCCGACCTTGCCGTCTTCCAGCATCACCTTGATTCCGCGCGGATGCGTAGAACTGCTCGTCAAGATCCGCGACACCACACCTTCGGTCAATGCGCCGGTCCGTTGATTTTGTTTCTCGACGACTTGAACGCGCATGCCAATTTTGATTTCACTGCGTTTGGAAATAGTCAAGGATTCAATCCTCTGGTGGTTCACCGGGAATGTAGGGAATCAATCCCTTGCGAAACGCTTCTTCTTGCGCGCCGCGCGGTGCATATCGAATGTCCATGATAAATCCATTGACACTCAACATCCACACCAATGGATTTCTATCCATCTTGCTCGGTAGACACCAGCGCGGATCCATTTGCATCATGCCAAGCAAATTCCAAATGATTTGCGATTTAGCGCTTCCACTGCTTTGGCTGACGCCGAAAAGTTTGCACAATTCATCGGCGCGCAAATGGGGTTTTTGTGACTTGTCGAAAAGGAAATTGACGCGACCGATGGTGTATGTGATGGCGCATGCCCAAATCTCCACCTTGCCGCGCGCAAGCGGTGAGGGACGTTTGCGCGCAAGCGTGGCGGCGAGTTGGCGGCACAACGTTGCGTATTCGTCATTCAAGTGTTCTTTGCACACTTTTTCGATGAGCGCGATAATCGTCCCATACGTTTCGCGCATTTCGTTTGGAACGGATTCAGACTTTGTCATACACGGCCTCACAGCACCGGCATGTCGCGTATCTCTCGCAACGCTTTCGTTACCAGCTCACGCACGATTTCGCTCTTGTCCGGGTTGGTGACGACGGCGCCCATCGACAACTCTGCCGCTTCGTTGATCGCCGCGTCGCTGAGCCATTGCCCCACCAGCGCTTGTTCCCCTTCGATGGCATTGACGACGGTCGGCGCGACACCGCCGAGATTGATCCATGCATTCGAGATTTCGTCGTCTTCAAATTCCAAAACGACGGCGCACGTGACTTGCGGATGCCTTTCGTCGGGCGACCAGCCGGTGCAAACAAAGGTGCCCTTGTCCTTGGGCGACATTTTGGAAAATGCGATTTCGACGATCATTTCGTCCGGCGCTTGCGTCGTCTTGTGCACGCCCTTGAAAAAATCGCTAAAGGTCACGCTGCGTTCGCCGCGGGTGCTTTTCAATTTCACTTCCGCGCCCAGCGACCACAATGCGGCAACCGTGAGATTCGTCGACAGCCCGCTGGCGATGTTGCCGGCAATCGTCCCGTGTTCGCGCGCATCGACATCGTCAACCATCGAACATGCGCGGACGAGCGGGACGGCCAGGCGATTCAACACCCCGGCGGCGATGACGTGCGCGTGCGTGACGCGCGCGCCGAGCCGAATGTAATCGCCCTCTTCGCGAATGTAATCCAGTCCGGGGATTTGGCTGATGTTGATGAGGGTGGGGAGCACGTCGCGCACGTCCGTGCCGCCGTTGATAATGCGCGCCGTGTCGCGATGTTGCGCCAGCAGCGTGATGGCATCGTCGAGGGTTTGGGGAAAAAGTTGTTCAGACATAGTTTATGTTCCACCGCGTCGATTATTCCGATGCTTGTCCCACAACTGACTGGGGGACTCGCGCCGATCGGGATCGATTTGGATTGCGCCGACCGGACAAATCATATGACAACGTCGTTTCGCCACATCGATACACTCGGTGCAGCGACAGGGATTGATTGCGTATTGTTCCGCGTCGTTCACATAGACCGCGTCGTTCGCGCATTTATTGATGCAGATGCCGCAAGCAATGCAATCGGCAAGAATGCGGTATGCCATCCGGGCAAATCCTTTGGATTAGAATTGGTGCTATTATACCAATGTATCTGATTTTCGCAATCGTAAAGTAAAGACGCCCCGCCAGGGCGTCTTTACTTTTTACCACGCGTATGCTTCCGGGGCTTCGCCGCCCGGACCGGAAAAATTTCGTCCAGGCGTTTCATCGCGTCGTCCGATAATTTTATTTCGAGCGCGCGCAAACTGCCGGTGAATTGATCGGCGGTTCGCGGTCCGATGATCGGCGCGGTGACGATTGGATTTTTCAACAACCACGCCAACGCCACGTCCGCCGGTTGTTCGCCGATTTCTTGACACAACGCTTCATACTTTTCCAACTGCGGTTTGAATTTTTCGATTGCCTTTAGGCGCGGTTCCTCCGCGCGTCTGCCTGCGTTCGCTTTTTGCAGCGCGCCGCCCAAAATTCCGCCGCCCAGCGGACTCCACGGAATCAAGCCGAGCCCATACGACTTGCACGCCGGAATGACTTCCAGTTCGATGGTGCGCGCGGAAAGATTGTACAATGATTGCTCGGAGACCAAGCCCATAAAGTTGCGCCGCTTGGCGATTTCGTTTGCTTGCGCAATGTGCCAGCCGGCGAAATTGCTTGAGCCGACGTACAACACCTTGCCTTGTTGCACGAGGGTTTCCATGGCCTGCCAGATTTCTTCCCACGGCGTCGCGCGATCGATGTGGTGCATTTGGTACAAATCAATGTGATCGGTTTGCATCCGGCGCAAGCTTTCGTCGCACGCGCGGCGAATATGCAACGCCGACAGCTTCGATTCGTTGGGCAAATCGCCCATGCCGCCGTACACTTTGGTGGCGATGACGACTTGTTCCCGGCGACCGCCGCCTTGCGCAAACCATCGACCGACAATTTGTTCGGTGATGCCTGCGCCTTTTTGGCGACCGTAGACATTCGCCGTATCGAAAAAGTTAATGCCGAGTTCGAGTGCCTGGTCCATGATGATGAACGCATCGCTTTCGCTTGTGTGCGGACCAAAGTTCATTGTGCCCAGACACAATCGGCTGACTTTTAATCCTGTGCGACCCAGACTGAGTGTATTCCATAATTCCTCCGAAAATTGTTGTTGCTCGATTATAACTCAACTTGCACTAGCGCGCGACCATCGTTGTTGCCGTCGCGTGTCGGGATTTATTTGAGCGTAAAGTAAGAGCCGACTCTCGATTAACAATCAATAAATTGCTTGTCATTTTCGAACATCTACGATAGATTACGAATAGAGGATAAACGGATGAAACTTTTTGAACTTGCTCGCCAGCGCCAATGGCTTGCTGGTTATGAGAGCGAATCAATGGAGCCGTTTTATTTTGATTGCGCCGACTGTGGTGCCAAAGGTCCGATCATCAAAGGCTTTCTCGGCAAGTCGACGAAATATGCTGACATTGCCGTCTTTACGCGCGGAGAATCAAAAGACCCTCGCGCTTTTCTGTGCCAAGTGTTACGACAAACGCGTCGCCGTTCGCGCCGTTGCGCAACGGCAATCTGCGCGCCAAGTCAATCGAGCGACCCGTCCTCAGCGGGCGCCGCGCCACGCTTTGAACCCCCAATGGGAGCCGGTAAGGAACAAGAGTCTCGTAACCGAAGGCAGGTGATAGTCACCTGCCTTTTCTTTTCCGTCATTGGCGTGCGCGGCGTATGGCCAAGCCTGGAGGATCGACTTCTGCCAAGACGCGACCATCCTTCGGCGGATTTAATTTGAATCCCATGCGTTGGCACAAATCTTGCATCGTGTGATTCTCTTGCGAGATGTGCGCGATCACCCGCGCGATTTTTTCCTCGCGCCCGATGTCCAAAAGCCGCTTGACCATTTCCGTTCCCAGCCCCTGACCTTGAAACGCATCGTTGACGAGAATCGTGAGTTCGGCATCGTCGGTGTCGTGAACGCGGCTCAACCGCGCGACTGCCATAATGCTTTTTTCACTTGTCTGTGGCATCCTCGCTTTCGGCGACGAGCGCAATCTCGCGGTCGTAATCGACAAAGCAGATGCGCGATAAGCGTTCGTGTGTCACGCGATGATTGAGCATCATCGGATGCAGATAGCGCAAATACACACTGCGATCCGAAAGCGTTTCGTGAAACTTGATCAACAACGGTTCGTCTTCCGGACGAATCGGACGGAAGGTGGTCGCGAGCCCTTTGGGTGTTGTCCACGTTGATAATGTAACGGCGTCGGGTATGGACGAATCGATAGACGCGGCAATTGCTCCCGCGTCACGCTCGCTTCGTACACCACGACGCGCGCATCCAGCGCAATCAAGTCGATTCCGGATGAGCGCAAGCAAAGGATTGATATCGATTTCCTTGATCCAGCGTTGCTCGACGACGAGTTGGGCGAAACGCACCATCAATTGTTCGAGCGCCGGCAAATCGACCGGCTTGCGACCGCGCACGCCTTTCAGCGCTTTGTAAATCGTCGTCCGTTCGATCATGCGGCGCGCGAGCGTCGTGTTCAACGGCGGCAATGCGAGCGAGCGGTCTTTGAACACTTCGACCAATTGTCCGCCAGTTCCAAAAAGAAGCACGGGACCGAATTGCGGATCGATGCTCGCGCCGACGATGAGTTCATAGCCGTCGGTCAAGCGCACCATCGGCTGAACCGTGACGCCTTGGAAATGTTGCGTGCCGGCTTTCTCGCTCACCGATTTGTGAATTGCGCGACACGCGCGCCGCACGTCGTCCGCGTCGGCGATGTTCAATTGCACGCCGCCCACATCGGTTTTGTGGGTGATCGTTTCCGAAAACAGTTTCAGCACGACCGGATAACCGATGGCGTTGGCGTGACTCACCGCTTCGTCTTCGCTTTTGGCGATGCGCGTCTCGACGATCGGAATGCCGTACGCCGCCAAGAGTTGCTTCGATTCAAACTCGGTGAGAATCGTGCGTCCCGATGATCGCACCGCCTCGATGATTTTCTCGCCTTGCGTGCGCGGCGAAAGATGACCATTGTCGATGTCGACCGGCAACACGGGCGTTTCATACAAACCGCGCAAGTTGTCGGTGTAGCGCCACATATATTGGAACATGCGCGCGGCTTCGTCCGGATAACCGAACGACGGAATTTTCGCGCGATTCAAAATCGCAATGCCGGCACTCACATCTTCGCCGCCCATCCAGCTCGCAAAGAACGGTTTGCCGGTCGATTGCGGCGTACTGTTTGAGATACTCGGCGGTCTCGGTCGGATCGGTCATCGCTTGCGGCGTGAGAATCACCAACATGCCATCGGCGTTGGGGTCTTGCGCCGCAATCTCCAGCGACTTGGCTGTATCGTTCCGGACTCGCGTCTCCCAGGATGTCGATCGGATTGTTGTGACTCCACTGCGGCGGCAAAATTTCGTTGAGCTTTTTCATTGTCTCGTCAGAAATATCGGCGAGCTCGCCGCCGTTCATGATCAACGCATCGGTCGCGATGACGCCGGGACCGCCCGCGTTCGTCAGAATCGAAAGGTGCGGACCTTTGGGGCGCGGTTGCTTGGCCAGCACTTCCGCCATGTGGAACAAATCGGAAATCGAATTGACGCGCAGTACGCCGCTCCGGCGAAACGCCGATTCCAAAACTTCGTCGGAACCGGTGAGCGAGCCGGTGTGCGATGCCGCCGCGCGCGCCGCGCCTTCCGTGCGCCCGGCTTGATGACGATGATCGGTTTGACCAACGCGACTTCGCGCGCCGCCGATAAAAATGATCGCGCGTCGCCAATCGTTTCCATATAGATGACGATGCTTTCGGTGCGCGGGTCGTCGCCGAGATAATAGATCAAATCGCCCCAATCGACGTCGAGCATCGAGCCAATCGACACGAACGCGCTGAACCCAACATTCTCGCCGAAACTCCAATCGAGAATCGCGGTGGCCAGCGCGCCCGATTGCGTGATGAAACCGACATTGCCCGGGTCGCGCCATTGCCGCGGCGAAAGTCGCGTTCAATCCGGTCATCGCGTTCATCACGCCGAGACAGTTGGGTCCGATGATGCGCATCTTGCCGCGTTTCGCATTTTCGAGAATTTGGCGTTCCAGTTCCGCGCCTTGCGCGCCGATTTCTTTGAACCCGGCAGAAATCACGATCGCGCCTTTGACGCCGGCATCGACGCATTCTTTGATGACGCCGGGAACGGTCGGCGCGGGCGTGACGACAACCGCCAGGTCAACTTGCTCCGGCACCGCCGCGATATTCGGATACGCCTTGATGCCGAGCACGCCAGCGCGTTTGGGGTTCACTGGAAACACCGTGCCGCCGAACGGATTGCTGATGAGATTCCACAAAATCGTGCGACCGACGCTCCCGGGATTTTCGGTCGCGCCGATCACGGCGACATTCTTCGGTGCAAAGATCGCATCGAGCGCGCGCGGCTCGTAATGATAAATGTCGTGTGCGGGTTCAAAGGTTGGGACGATGGGTTTGTCCATTGAAAAATTCTCCTGATAACAACTTTCACCGCCAAGACACGAAGGACGCGAAGAGATGTCATTCTGAGGAGCGGAGCGACGAAGAATCTTGTCAGAGCCATTTGAATGCAAATCGCATCACAAGATGCTTCGCTGTGCTCAGCATGACGAGATTGTTTTTCTTTGCGGCTTTGCGGTTGAATCTTAGAATTGGCAAAAAATATCCCGCGTGCCGATTCCTGTTCCAGAAATCGACCGGGGCGGGCAGTCCATTTCGCGACATTGCGTTCTAAACATCATTATATGTCGTGTTGAGAATTATCGCAAAAATTAGATTTGCCCCGCCTGATGATGTATGCTATTATTCTACCGTCACCATTCTTGCGAGGTTTAGCATGTCCACACGATTTGTACAAGCCGTCTTGTTACTGATCGCACTTGCCGCGTTCGGCGGTTTGGCGTGCGATTTCAGTTTCAATCTCGGTCAAGCAAGCAAACCACAAATCACGATTCAAGCGCCAGCGTCCGGCACCCCCGTGCGCGATGGCGATGAAGTTTCGATCGTTTCGCTTTCCACCGACGCCAAAGGCATCGTGCGCGTCGAACTTTCGGTCGATGGTGTGGTTGTCCGCGCCGATGCTCCACCGATCCCGCAGGGACAGACTTCGTTCACGCTCGCGCAAATTTGGAAAGCGACGCCGGGCACACACACGCTCAGCGTCCGCGCGTTCAACGCCTCCGGCGGCGCGAGCGACCCGGCGTTCGTCTCGATTGACGTCGCGCCCGGCACAGTGGTCTTGCCCACGCCGGTTGTTGTCGTGCCGACCGGTGCGCCCTCGCCATTTTCACTCACGCCGCTTCCAACGCCACTTTCGCTCACGCCGATTGCGCCCAGTTCGCCAGCAGTTCAGCCATCCGCGACGCGCACAGCCACTCGCCCGGCGCCAACCGCGACACGTACGATTGCTGCCCCATCCGGCGTCTGGGCAACGGCGATTGTCGTCGATCCGCCCAATCCCAAACGCGGCACATTCGCCAACTTTAATGTAACTTTTCTCAACACGACCGGCGAAGCAAAAGCGTACCGTTGGTTCGTCAAGATATATGAGCCGGACAAGCGTAATTCGTTTGGCGAAACTTCGAAACTGAACAGCACAATTCCACCCGGCACGACGACGATCACCGCGCCGGCGGATTGGCGGATTGGCGCGATGGGCGATTGCCAATCGTACATTGCGCGCGTGTTTTGGGAAGACCCTGCCGATAGGCAAGTGTACGAGTTTATCAAACCGGATCAGAGCGGCGGACCCGCGGCTCCGTTCCAAGAATGCCCGTAGAGATTTCGCTCATGTGTAGAAAGTGTGCAACCGTCACCCTGAGCGTAAGCGAAGGGTCTTGTTGCTTCACAAGCAGTCAAGACCGCAATTGGAACAACAAGATGCTTCGCGGAGTTTACACTGAGCGTAGCGAATGTGCTCAGCATGACGAAAACGCTCTTTTCAATATGCACACTTTCTAGAAATGAGCGAGAAATTTTCCACCCCCGACTTTGGGGAGAGGTGGATGGGGGTTGCATGCCCAACGAAATTGACCTGCGCGACTATTTTGACATCTTGATTCGCCGCTGGAAATTTGTCATCGCCATGCCGATTCTTGCGGTGCTTGCCGCCGCGCTGGTTACCTTTGCGCTCAAGCCCACGTATCAAGCCACCGCGACGATTGCGCTTGCGCCGTCGACCGTTTCGATTTCGCTCGCGAATCAATTGCCGCCGTACTATTTGATGGTCGATTCGCCGCGCCGCTTGCCTACCGTGTACACGCCGACGTACTATATCGCGATTCTGCAAGGGGCGGATGTTCTCTCCGCCGTTTCGCCGCGCGCTGATTTTTCCGTCGCGGCGGATGGGAATGATCGCGCGCTCCTTCGCATCACGGCGACCGGCGGCGACGCGCAAAACGTCGCCGATGCCGCAAACAGTTTTGCGCGCGCGGGCGCGAAACGCCTTCAGCAACTCATCGTGCCCAACGGCGATGACGTTGCGCTCGCGCAAACCAAATTCGATGATGCGCAACGCGCGCTCGACAAGTTTTTGCTCGACAACAAAATCAGCGACCTTGAAGCGGCGATGAATGCGCTTGCGCCGGAAAAACGCCAGACGCTGGTGCAGCTTGCCCGCGCCCGCGATCTGGCGGAATCGGTCTATCTCGATTTTGCGCGTGAGTTTGCCAAAAGCGAAATTCTCGCGGACAGCGCGCTTCGCCCGACGGTCGTCCCGGCAAACGTGCCCACCGCGCCGGTCTCGCCGCGTCTCACGCCCAATCTTTTGATGGGCGCGGCGTTCGGCTTGTTGCTTGGCATCGTCGGTGCTTTCGTGCTTGAATTTCTTGCCAGCCCGCCACGCAAGTGAAAAATCTTTCTGCGCCTCTCGTTCTGCTCCTCATTGCCGTTTCTCTTTCGCCGATTGTTTTCAGCGCGTGGTTGCTGAATCAAGCGAACGCGCATATCGCGCGCGCCGCGTCCCTGCCTGCCGATTCTCCGAATCGGGCAATGGCAATCGATCAGGCAAACGTTTCGCTCGGTTCAGCGAATGTTCCGCGCGTTGCGATAGCGCAAGCGCGGGTCGCGCTTTTGCGCGGTGATGCGTCGCGCGCAGCCGAATCACTGCGGGCGTCCGGGAGCGCGTTGCGCGATGATGTGATCGCGCAAATGCTTTGGGCGGATGCGGAATGGCAATCGTCGAATCAAGCGGCGGCGTTTGAAAAATGGCGCGCCGCCGGTGCCATCGAGTTTTTCATGAACGAGGCGAATCGTGCGCGCGACCGGCATCAATGGCAAGCGATGGCACAAGCGGCACGCATTGCCGTGGGTATCGCGCCGGAACGCGCGGAGGCGCATTATGCGCTCGGCGATGCGTTGAGCCAATTGTCGATCGACGATCCGGCGGCGTTGCCGGAACTCGGTCGTGCGGCAGAACTTGCGCGCGATAATGAATTTCTCTCGACGGTTCTTTCGCGCCAGGGGGAGATTCTTGTTGCGCAAGGGCATCTTTCTGCGGCGTTCGATCTGTTTGATCGCGCGATGAGTATTGCGCCGCTCGACGCGCGTCCTCGCACCGATTACGCGCGCGCGTTGTGGCAATCCCAGCCAGACGCTCGCGACCGCGCAGAAGCGATGCTCAAACAATCGATTGCGATGGCGCCGTGGGATGTGACCGCCTTCATCACGCTTGCGCAGATTGCCGAGTCGCGCGGTGACGCGTCGGGCGCGGAGGATTCGGTACCGTCAAGGATTGGCGCGCAATCTTAACAACGCGCGCCTCTTGTTTGCGCTTGGAGAATTTTACGCGCGCCAAAATCGTATCGACGATGCGAAAATAAATTTCGTGCTTGCGCTCAAGTCGGCAACGCGCGCGGACGAATTGCAGGAAATTTCGCGCGCGCTGATGGAATTGAATCGTCAATGACCACTAACGTAGGGGCGACCCTTGCGGTCGCCCATTCCGGGACCGACGTCGCCCCTGCAAAAACAAACACGCGAACGCGCGGTCATTTTTGTTTTCGCCTGCGCCGCGATTGCGTCCGGTATTTTTGCCGCGGTGTTTTCACTTCCCTCCGCTGCGACGGTAGCGACGATACTGTTTTTTGTTTTCGCGGGGTTTGTCCTGCCGCGCGCATGGATTCCAATCGCGCTCGCAATTTTGATTCCGTTCCAATTTTACATCTCGTTTGCTGGTGCGCTGAATCTGCGCGGCGCGACGTTGTTTGTTTTTGCCGCTGCGTTGCGCCTTCTCATCGAGCGCGGATTATCTCGCAAGTGGTCACGCTGGTACGCATGGATGATTCCTGCCGCGCTGTTTCTTCTCGCGGCGACAGTCTCGGCAATCGGCGCGGCGAATCGCTACGCCGCGTTCAAAGGGATCTACGATTGGTTGCCGGTTTTCGCGGCAGCGTTCGTCGTGAGCGAATCATTGCGCGCGGAAAATTGGCTCAAGCGTCTGCTGGTTGTGTTGAGCCTGTGCGGCATCGCTCAAGCCGTGTTGGGTTTGGTGCAATCCCGTTTTTCACTGAGCCAGGCAATCGATTGGATGCGTTTACCGTGGATTGGAATTTTCTCTCAGCCGAATGTTGTCCGTGATCGGTTGGAAGATTTTTCGTTTAACTGGATTTTAGATGGCCGCGTGCTGCCGTTTGGAACATTCATTAACGATATCGATTTCGCGGTTTTTATGGCGGCCGCGCTTGCATTGATCTTGGGTTTGCTCCTCGCTTCGCGCCACGCTGGAGAATTGATCGCGTGGACAATTGGCGCAACCGCGGTTGTCGTTGCATTGGTATTGACTTTTAAGGGCTCTGGAATGATTGCGCTGGCGGGTGTCAGCGCGATTATGCTCACTTTCGTGATCCGGCGATTTGATGCGCGGATGGCGTTGTTTGTGTTGGTCCTGTCTGGGGTCATTAGCGTCGCAGCGTTTTTCTTCTTTGATTCGATCGGTCAGCGGATCCTTTATCTGGTGCAACGCGAGCTTGGGCTTGTGTCCGTCAGCGGTCGTTCCGCGATTTGGGCGCATTTGTTGACGCATCTGCCGGAGCGCTGGTGGTTTGGTTTTGGTTTGAATAATGCGGATTGGTTAGTTGATCCATTGCCTAGTGCGCGCGGGGGCGAATTTATTTTCGCCATCCCGGCGGCGGAGAGCGCCTATATTGCCGCGCTGATCGAGACCGGGCTGGTCGGTTTTGGTGCGTTGATTGCATTTCTTGGCGCCGTGCTTGCGCGGGCAATCGAGGGCATGCGCACATCGGTGACGCCGGCTCGGCGTGTCGGAATTTTGGCGGCTTTGGTCGCTATTGTCTTGGGGAATCTGACGGTGGTGGGCTTGACTTCGGATCAGATCGGGATTTTGTTCGGCGTATTGATCGGCATGGTCTTTGCGGGAACACATGGACGCACCTAAATCAGATACGCGGATGGACCGGGTCTTGTCATTCGCAACCCTTACGGCTGCTGGTTTTGTGTTGGGCAAGCTGAGTGGGATCCTGCGCGAGATTGTGGTCAGTGCGCATTTTGGCTTATCCGCAGAACTCGATGCCTACTTTGTTGCGTTTACGGTGCCGACGATTATTAACAACGTTGTCGCCGGCGGTACGATCACGGCGGCGATGATGCCAACCCTCGTGCGTTATTTGGCCAACGATGAGCGTGCGGAATTTTGGCGTGTGGCAAGTCTCGTAACGAATATTGTTTTGCTCGTCACCGGGATCATTACGTGCATCGTGATGTTCTTGCCCGCACCCGTCATCGAATTGGTCGGGACCGGTTTTGCGGAACCGACGAAAAAACTCGCCGCCGAATTACTGGTCATCATGATGCCCACGCTGATGCTTGGCGCGCTGCTGAACATGCTGATGGCGATGCTCAACTCACTCGATCGCTTTGTCGCGCCAGCTTTGATTTTTCTCGCGCTCAATGCCGGCATCATTGTCACCGTGATTTTGCTCTCGCCGATGCTGGGTGTTGCGGCGGTGGCGTGGGGCTTTCTCATCGGCGTGACGTTGCAGGTGGTTGTTCAATTCATCGAATTGCGGCTGGAACATCCCCGTTTTTATTGGCGCATTGATTGGCGGCATCCGGCGTTGCGTCAAGTGTGGCGTGCGTTTGTTCCCATTACCGCGCTGTCGGTTGTCGCGCAAATCAACTATGTGATCGACAAGGTCATGGCGACGACGTTGCCCGCCGGCAGTGTGGGCGCACTCTATTATGCGGATTCGGTGCTGGGATTATTCTCGATGATTGGAATTAGTTTAGGCATCGGCGTATTTCCCAGTTTGAGCCGGCTGGTCGCGGAAAACGATTTGGCGAGTGCTGGGCGCGCGGTCACGCAGTCGTTGCGCTTGTTGATCTTTGTCCTCACGCCGATGACAATTTTGCTCATTCCATTTGCTTTGCCGCTGGTAGGTTTGATTTTGGGACGCGGCAAATTCGATGCGAGTGCCGTCGATCTTACGGCTCAAGCCATGGTGATGTATGCGCTGGGTTTGATTGCGATTGCAGCAATCAATATTTTACAACGCGCATTTTTCGCGCTGGCCGATAGTGTGACACCGCTCGTCATCGGCTTGGCGACCATGATCCTGCATGTTGGTTTGAATCTTGTCTTGATTCCATGGCTGTCTCATGCTGGCATTGCGCTCTCTGCGTCAATCAGCGCATCCCTGGGAGCGCTCGTGTTGATCGGGATGTTTGCGCGCCGCGTGTCGCACCTTGAACCACGTGCCTTGTTGATTTTCCTTGGGCAATGCGGCGTGTTAGCGGTTTTTAGCACGGTGGTCGTTGCGTGGTTTTGGGCTAACTTGTCAATTGACGTTGCCACCATGTGGGGGCGCATGATGGGTGTTGGACTGGCGGCGAGCGCAGTCTTGGTCTATTTTGTACTAGCCCTCGTATGGCGATTGCCCGAAAGTCGATGGCTGGTAAATTGGGCTGTGGGGTTGCTAAGACAGCGTAGGGTAAACAATGCTCAGTGATAATCGCAATTACTTTTGGAATGATGTACCGAGCCATCGCGAAGAGTATGAACATATCGAGCGTTGGGTTCCTCAAGGCGCGCGGGTCCTCGATTTAGGTTGTGGCAACGGCTCGTTATTGCAGATGCTCAAGGAGCGAAAAACGGTTTCTGAGTTGGGGATTGATATTGCGCCGAGTGGTATTGCGGTTTGTCGCCAGCGTGGTTTGAACGTACGGCAAGCACGCATCGACGAACCGCTCGCGGATTTACCCGACGACGCATTCGATTTTGCGATTTGTAATGTAACCTTGCAGATGGTCATGTATCCTGAAGTTACCTTGCGCGAAATGCGACGGCTCGCGCACTATCAAATCATTTCGTTTCCGAATTTTGCCTTTCTGCTCAATCGATTGGAATTTGCCTTCTTGGGGCGGATGCCGCGCGCCATGCTGTTTGGTTATTCGTGGTACAACACAGGACATATTCATCAACTCTCCCTCAAAGACTTTATGGCTACGGCGGGTGAAATGGGCATGCGTGTTCGCGAGCGCGCCCTATTGGGGCGGCTGGGCCGCTTGGCGATGCTCTGGCCGAATCTTCTCACGCAGACCGCCATCTTTTTGTTGGAACGAAAGTAAATGAACATTTGCATGTTCTCGCGGATACTGCCGATTCACTCGCCGGGCGGGATGCAAGATCACGTTCAAACGCTCAGTGTCGGTCTCGCGCGGCGCGGGCACAATCTCACGCTCATCACCACCGCGCGCGCGGATGGGAAAGAATTCGATATCATCGACGGCGTGCAGATTCATTTTCTGAAAAACGCGCCGACCGGACAGAATACGAACTGCGTACTGGTTTGGTGCGGCGGATAAATTTAATGAGCTTGCGCGCACGCAAGCGTTCGATGTTTTGCACAGCCAGAGCGTCGGGGCGTACGGTGTGTACAAGCGCGGCCTGCATCGAAAATATCGCTTGCCGTTGATTGCGTCGTTTCACGGCACGCATCTCGATGTGTTCACGACGAGTTGGCACACCGATTTTGGCTTGGCGAATCCTATCGGTACGGTGCGCTTTTTTGCGTTGACGGCGAATCTTGCGTTTCGATATGGGTATCGCGATTTGTGGTTCACCCGTGCCGCCGATGTCTTGATTGCGACGAGCGACGCCGATGTGCAAAAATATCAGATGCTCTATCGCGTTGACGCCGCCAAGATTCGCAAAGTGTACAACGGCATCGACGCCCATCTTTTCTCGCCGGCTCAGCCCGATGCCGCCTTGCGCTCGCAATTGAAAATCGGCGGGGATGCAAAGATTATTCTGGCGCTCGCGCGTCTTGAAAAAGACAAAGGCGTGCAGAATGCAGTTGCTGTGATGCCGCAAATCCTCGCGCAAATCCCGGCGGTGTTGGTCGTCGTCGGTGACGGCGAGTATCGTCATGCGTTGGAGGAACTCGCGCACAAACTTGACGTTGCCGACACGTGCGCTTTGTTGGCGCGCAGTCGCTTGCCGAGTGCGCGCGGTATTTCAATCTCTGTGATGTCTTCGTTGATCCGACCTTGCGCACCGATGGCTACGATCTGACAATCGCTGAAGCGATGGCGTGCGCCAAGCCGGTGATTGTCTCTGATGTCGGCGCGAACGCGACGCTGATTGATCGCGCGACGCAACGTGAAGGCGTTTTGATTCCGCGCGGTGACAACGCGGCGTTGGCGCGCGAAATTATGCGCGTCCTGCGCGATCCAGGGTTATCGATGGGAATGGGGAAAATCGCGCGCGAAAAAATTACCACGCAGTTTAGCGTCGACGCGATGGTGCGGGGAATGGAAAAGGTATACGAGGAGTTCGCGCGATGACCATCGAGTCGGTGGTCGATGCCGATTACGCAAACGCCGTGGATGCGCGGCTCGATTCGTACGCTGCGTATATCGAATATCAGATTCAAGAAGCGCGACGCGCCCTTCCATTCCTGGCAAAATTTTTCGAGCCGCGCGGCGCACGTGTATTAGAAATTGGCGCGGGGCGTGGTGGCAAAGGAATTGCGTACGCGCTCGCTGGCATGCGCGTTGTCGCGCTCGATATCGATGCGGAATCGTTGCGGCTCGGCGCGGCGAATGCGCGCTCGCGTCACGCATCGATTCAATTTCTGGCGGGGGCGGGAGAACAGTTGGCGTTTCCAGCCAATCACTTTGATGCGATCTTGCTCGACAGCGTGATTGAGCATGTGCAAAATCCGCTGCGCGTGTTGCAAGAATGTTTTCGGGTTCTCAAGCCGGGCGGGATCGTGTTTGTGGTTTTCCCGCCGTTCTACGGTCCGCTCTCCGGTCACATCGACGATTACGTGATGATGCCTTGGTTTCATTTATTGCCGCGCCGTGTCGTCGAACGCGAGTTGTTACAAGCATCAACCGATTGGGATTCTCACGCCGCGTGAAGCGTTCGCGGTGTTTTCATCGCTGAACGGCTTGACGATTTTTCGATTGCGTGAATTCGTGCGTCGCGCCGGGTTTCATTTCGATTATTGGCGGGTGCGCCCGTTTCTCACGCATCCTGGGATGCGCTTGGTGGTCGGCCTTGTCTCCGCGATGAAAAATCCGCCGCGCCTCAAAAACTGCGATCGATGTTATTGCGCGAGCGCGCCGTGAATTCAGCGTAGGAACGTTTTGCCTGTTTCTTTTGTTGAGTGCGCTTGCGCCGCTAGTCTTGGTCCCGTTTCTGCAAGAAATCGCGGCGGGGGGTTGCAAGACCGTGTTGAGAAAACCTGAATGATAAACCGATGGACGTGGCTCTTGGTGCTGGCTGGGCTTGCGCTCCGGCTATTTTTGATTTTTCCTGGACCACTTGAATCCCAAGTCGAATTTTTTTACAACCGTGCCGACTTGCGCAATTATTATTGGCCCGCGCAAGCCGCGCTGCAAGGACAAAACCCGTATGTGCTATGGGCAAGTGGGCAATCCGGCGAATTCCGCGCGGACATGGCGCCGCTGGAGTTACTTGTCTATGTGGCGACAGTCACCGTGTGGAATGATTCGCGCGCCATTCAAATCTTATTTGCCTTGTTCGACGTGGTGAATATTGTTTTGCTCGGCGTGTTGCTCAAGCATTCACCGCTCAAGGTGACTTTTCAGATTTTCTACGCGCTGGGTCCGCTGACGCTTTACAATCTGGTCTTGGTGCCGCAAGATAAAACCATCCTGCTGACCCTGACGTTTCTGATTTTTATTTTGCTTTTGTATCCGCGCGAGCACGTTTGGCAAATTGGATTTCTGCGCTTGGCACCCGCCGATGTTGTCATCGGCGTGGCGGGATTGCTTGCCGCGTTCAAATGGCTCAGCGTGTTTTATTTGTTGCCGTTGTTGCTTTTTGTTTCATCCGATGTGCGCGCTTTTATCAAGCGCGGAATCATTTTTGGCACGGTGGTTGTGCTGGCGCATCTCCCTTGGTTTCCCGATTGGCTGTATGTCTACACTTTTCGCGCCGGTCGCGTTGTGTCGCCGTCGCACATTTCGCTGGGCGCGTTGTTGAATGCGATCGGTTTGTATGATCGCAGTCTATTGTTGATTGCATTGGTCGCATCGTTGTCGGCGATCTATGCGCTCTTTTGGTTCAAGCGCATCGATATCTTTGAGACGATGGCGCTTTCGGTGATGGCGGGTATCTTGTGGACGCCGGACATGGACCCCGTCCATTTATCGATTGTTGTGTTGTACTTGTTGCTCATTGTGAATTGGTCGAGTGTGTTGCGGCAAATGATGGTGTGGGGGCTGAGCACGTGGGTTGCTGCCGTCTATGCTTTTTCGACGCGCGCGGGGTATGTATCACGCGGATTGCCGGACGTGCGTGCGATCACCGGCGTCTATGGTTCAACCCAAATGATCGTTTGTCGTACGTCTTGTTCATCGCGGTGCTTGCGCTGTACCTGTTTGATAAATTGCGTGGGCGCGCCGGTTGGGCGCGACGTGCTTGCATCGAAGGTAGATTGATGGTACCCAGCCGACGGATTGGCGCGCATCAGGCGATTGCGGATGGACGACGCGTGAAAAGAATCGTTTCATTTTTTCGGACCGAACTATTTTGTTGGCGATTGTTGCGCTGGGCGCGGCGTTGCGCTTCTATGGCATCAATTTTGGGTTGCCGTATACCTATGCGCCAGATGAGCCAGCGTTATTATCGATTTCGCTCAGGATGCTGAGGGAAACAGATCTAAATCCCCAGTGGTTTGGTTACCCTGGCTTGATGTTTTATCTGAATCTGCTTGTATTTCTATTGTATTTTGTGAGCAGGGCGTCTGTTGGGCGTTTGGGTTTCACCGGCGGAGTTGCCACTACATTGATGTGATCACTGTTGGCGTCGGCAAGTTGGTATTGGCCGACGAGTTTTTGCTTTCCCGATCGCTCACGGCTCTGTTTGGCACAGCTGCATTTTGTTGGTGTATCTGTTGGGGAAACGACTTGGTTCCAAGCCCAGTAGTCGGTCTCGTGGCTGCTGTTTTATTTGCCGTATCGCCTGCGAATATTGCAAATAGCCATCTTATTCGACCAGACACATTTGCGGTTTTCTTTCTTTTGTTGGCGATCGTTTGGATCGATCGCGCATTTATCAAGCCAGATTCCCGCAATTATCTTGTTGCCGGCATTGGGATTGGCTTGGCGACTGCCGCCAAGTACAACGCTGGTGCTCGTTGCGTTTTCGCTGATCGTTGCACATTGGGTGCAATTTTGGCTGGCGCGGTTTCTTGCGGAAAGAAATCTATCTTGCAGGCGTTGTCAGCGTCATCACTTTTTTGATCTTCAATCCATTTGCCATTCTCGACTTGCCGGGATTTTTCAATGGTTTGGGACTGGCATCAGCCGCGCAGACTAGCCACGCGGGAACGGAAGGTGATACGCATCGCTTGGTACATCAATTATTTGTGGGGCACTGAGGGCTGGATTGCTGTGCTTGCATTATTTCAAATGGTGCGAATTATCCTGACGCGCGACAAACGCGGCATCGTGTTGCTCAGCTTTCCAATTCTCTATTACCTCTTTATCAATTCTATTTGCCGTGCGCAACGACCGCACAGTGATGCTTGTGATCCCTTATCTCGATTTACTTGCCGCGCTGTTTTTGATTTTCGTGTATGAACAAATTATCACCCCGCGCGTTTCAAATCGCATAGCGATTGTGCTGCTCGATGCTTGCAGTCGCGGCGACAGCATTTGCGCCATTCATGCCAATCGCTCCAAGCTGATCTGCACTTGCTCAAATCGACAGCCGCGAGACGGCGCGCGTTTGGATCGAAAATAATTTGCCGCCCGGCGCGCGCGTGTATGTCGAACCGTACAGCCCGTATGTGGACACGCAGCGATTTACTGTTGAAGGCGGCGGAGCAACCGAGCATCCCGCTTGAATGGTACGCGCAAAACGGATTTGAGTATCTTGTGTTCAGCTACGGCGCGTATGGTCGCTTCTACGAAAATCGCGCGCAATACGCCGAGACCGCAAAAATGTATGATGAGTTTTTTGCCCGATTGCCGGAAATCAAGCGCTTTGACGATGGCGGTTTTGCCATACGCATTCACCAGACCGGTGTGAAAAATCTGCCCGCCACAGCGTGTCGGCGCGCGCTTTGGAATTTTCGGCGATTGGCTGGAACTGGTTGGCTATGACATCAATCCAGCGCAAACGGGTAAAACGATCGATGTCGATTTAGCTTGGCGTGTCATCGCGCCGCGCCGCGAATCATTCAATCTCACCGTACGGCTGATTGATCGTAATGGCGACGAAATCGCGCAATCGAGTGGCTTGCTTTTCGAGGCGATTCCCAGCGACGGCATCGTTCGCGTGACGGCGAAAAATTCTCGCGCCACGGCGAGCCGGGTCTGTATCGATTGCAGATTGAAATCGACGCGCAAGGACAGGGGCGTGTGCCGGTCTTGTCGCGTCAGCGCGAGCCGATTGCGGACAAATTATTCCTCGCGCCCTTTAAGGTTGCGCCGGCGGCAGAGGATTTACGCGCCGTGCGCGCAATCGATTTCAAGTTGGGCGATGCCATTGGTGCAGTGGGCTATTCGCTTGCTGATCGGACGGCGCGCCCCGGTGAATCGTTGAACTTGTCCGTGTATTGGAAGAGCGTTGCGAAAGTGAATCAGGATTACATCGTGTTCGTGCATCTGCTCGATGCGGGCGGAAATGTGCGCGCGCAAATCGATGCGCAACCGCGCGGCGGCAATTATCCGACATCGATTTGGGATGTTGGCGAAATCGTGCGTGATGATTACGCATTTGCGCTTCCGCGCGACCTCACGCCGGGCGAATACAAAATCGTGTTGGGAATGTACGAATATCCGTCACTAGTCCGTCTAAACGTCAGCGATGCGACCGGTAAAAATATCGGCGATCATTTGACGTTGGATCCAATTCAGGTCGCACGATGAAAATTCTGATTGTCGCCAGCGATTACGCGCCGACCGTCGGCGGCGTGCAGACGGCGGTGCGCCACATCGCGAAAAATTGTCAGCGTCGCGGGCACGCGTGCGTCATCGTCAGCGCGCTTCCGCCCGGCGATGTCGCGCCGGTCGAGCGGGTTGATGGTGCCATGGTGCATCGCTTTCCTTGGGGCAGGCGACCGCTGTGGTCGTTGCCGTTGCGCGCGGCGCAAACTTTGCTCGGCATTGCGCGCGTCGTTCGCGCTTTCAAACCGGATCTGGTCTACGTTCACTTTTTGACCATCAATGCGCTCTACGTTCTGCTTTTGCATTACGTTTTGAATTTTCGATTGATTGTCTCCGCGCGCGGAAACGATATTCAAGGCATTCCCTTGCGTTCGTCGTTGCAGCGCTGGATGCTCCATCGACTCTTTGCGCGCGCAAATGCAATTCTGTTTTGCTCATCCTACGTGCAGCGCGATGCCGAGCCGTATTTGCAGGACATTTCGCCGCGCACGTTTGTGGGTGTCGTGGGCGACGGCTTTGACCCGGACGAATTCCGCGAGACAAACCTTGCGAAGGTTCACAACCTTCGCAAGGTTCAACCCTATATTCTAGCGATGGGACGGCTCGTTCATAAAAAGGGATTCGATTTACTCGTGCGCGCGTTCGCGCAAATCGCCGATGAATTTCCGCGCGTGCAATTGCTCCTCGCCGGCGATGGTGTGGAGCGTGCCGCGTTGGAAAAACAAATCGCTGAATTGGATCTGCGCGAACGCGTTCGCCTCTTGGGGTTTGCCGACCGCCCGACGACGCTGGCGCTGTTTTGGGGTTGCGAGTTTTTTGTGCTATCATCACGTCTTGAACCGTTCGGCATCGTCGTCGCGGAAGCGATGGCAGCGCACAAAGCGGTGCTGGCGACAAAATCCGGCGGCGTCATCGATCTGATGCAAGACGGCGTGAATGGACTGCTCGTCGAACCGACGAGCGAAGCGTTGGAAATTGGTTTGCGCGAAATGCTATCACAACCAGCGAAAACCAAATCGATGGGCGAACGCGCGGCGCAATCGATTCAGCGCCACACGTGGTCAGCGGTGACTGACGATTTCTTGCGCGTGTTCCAACGTGTGGTCGATGCGAAATGAGCGACACCACGTTGCGCGGTGAAACGATTTTGATTCTCGCGAACGCGGAATGGGATTGGAGCAATCGGGTCAATTGCCATCACATCGCCGCGCGGCTCGCGCAAGACAACCGCGTGATTTTTGTCGATACGATTGGCGGACGCACGCCCGCGCCGCGCGAGTTCAAAAAAATCTTCCGACGTCTGCGGCGCATCGCCGGCGGCGTGCGTAAAATTTCTGATGGCTTGACGGTGCTCTCGCCGTTCGTCATTCCGATTTACGGGAACGCGCGAGTTCGCGCGCTCAACACAAAAATTTTGGAATGGCAAATTCGGCGGACGATGCCGCGCGATGCCAAACCGATTTTATGGCTTTTTCTGCCCGCGCTCGTCGGCTTGGCTGGACGGTTCGACGAAAAACTTGTCATCTATCATTGTATCGATGAGCACGCGGCGAATCCAAATGTGCCGGCGCAACAAGTGCAAAGCGAACGAAATGCGTTTGCTCAAGCGCGCAGACATTGTCTTGGCTTCATCGAAAACGTTGTACGATGACAAGCGTGCGTTCAACGCGAACACGTACTATTTGCCAAACGTCGCGGACGCCGATTTATTCGCGCAGGCGCGCGATGCTGCGTTGCCGCTTGCCGACGACGTGAAAGATATTTCGCATCCGATGGCTGGGTTTGTCGGCAATATCACGGCGTACAAACTCGACATTGATTTGCTGTGTGCGGTCGCGCGCGAGAAATCGAATTGGCAATTTGTCTTGATCGGTCCCATCGGCCGTGGTGATCCATCGACTGACGTGAGCAAGTTGCAGGCACTGAGCAACATTCATTTGCTTGGTGAGCGCGCGTACAGCGATTTGCCGCGCTATGTCAAAGCGTTCGACGCGTGTCTGATTCCGTTCAACCGCAACGAATCGACGCGCGGCAGTCTGCCGATGAAATTTTTCGAATATCTGGCGACCGGCAAGCCGGTCATTGCGACAAACCTGCCGACGCTCGCCGAGTTTCGCGAGTACTTTTATCGCGCCGACACGGTGGCAGAATTTTCCGCGGCTTTGGATGCTGCGTTGCGCGAACCCGGCGAAGCGGCGGCAAAGCGGATCGAAATCGCGCGCCAATATTCCTGGGACGCGCGGATGCAAGAAATCGGCAAAATCGTGAACGATGCGCTGAGGAAAAACTAGTGGCGCGCGCAATTCAACTCGGCATCAAACGCATCTTCGATATCGTTGCATGCCGCCGCTTTGCTTGTGATCTTGTCGCCGTTGCTTCTCGTGATGGCGTTGGCGATTCGGTTGTCCAGCGGCACGCCGGTTCTTTATCGATGGAATGTGGTCGGCAAAGATGGGCGACCGTTTGTCGGTTACAAGTTTCGCACGATGGTCGTGGGTGCGGATCGCTTAAAAGACGAATTGCTTGCGCACAACGAAATGCGCGGTCCCGTGTTCAAAATGGCGGATGACCCGCGCGTGACGCCCATCGGGAAAATTTTGCGCAAGTTCAGTCTCGATGAATTGCCGCAGTTGTGGAGTGTGCTCGTCGGCGATATGAGTATGGTCGGTCCGCGGCCGCCGTTGCAGTCCGAGTATGCGCGGTTCACCGATTTCCAAAAGCGCAAACTCGCGGTCACGCCGGGGATGACATCGCTGTGGCAGGTGAGGGGCAAGCCGCGCGATCTGGACGAATGGGTGCGGCTCGATTTGGAATACATTGAGCATTGGTCGTTGTGGCTTGACGTGAAAATACTTTTCAAGACAGCACTCGTCGTTCTGACAGGGAAAAATTACTGATGCGAGTTCTTGTTACAGGCGGAGCCGGGTTTATCGGCTCACACACCGTCGATTTGTTGCTTGAGAAAAAATATACAGTCAGAATTCTGGACAATCTCACGCCGCCGGTGCACATCGAGGGGCGCATCCCGGATTATGTCCCACGCGACGCCGAATTTATTCTCGGCGATGTGCGCGAGCGCGCGGCGTGGGAACGCGCGCTCGTTGGCGTCGATGCGGTTTTCCATTTTGCGGCGTATCAGGATTATCTGCCCGACTTTGCAAAATTCTTTCATGTCAACACGGTCGGCACGGCGTTGATGTACGAAATCATCGTGGAAAAGAAATTGCCGATTCAAAAAATCGTCGTCGCCAGTTCGCAGGCGGCGTACGGCGAGGGCAAGTACGAATGTGAAATCGATGGCGTGCAATTCCCGCCGCTGCGCCCGGTCGAACAACTCGCGCGGCGCGATTGGGAGCCGCATTGCCCGGTCTGCCGTCGGGCGATGAAACCGGTGCTCACCGACGAAGCGCGCGTTAATCCGCACAATCAATACGCGATGTCGAAATTCACGCAGGAAATGATCGCGCTCAACCTGGGACAGCGTTACAACATTCCCAGCGCGGCGATGCGCTTTTCGATTGTGCAGGGACCGCGCCAATCGTTTCGCAACGCGTATTCCGGCGCGCTGAGAATTTTCACGACGCGCTTGCTTACGAATGCCGCGCCGGTGTGTTACGAGGACGGGCAGCAATTGCGCGATTACGTTTCGGTGCACGATGTCGCGCGCGCGAACGTGTTGGTGTTGGAAGACGCGCGGGCGAATTATCAAGCGTTCAACGTCGGCGGCGGACATGCGATCACGGTGCAAGCCTACGCGCAACTGATCGCGCGCCAGCTGGGCAAGGACATCGCGCCGCAAATTCCCGGCCAATATCGTTTTGGTGATACGCGTCACATCATTTCCGATATTTCCAAATTGCGTGCGCTGGGCTGGGAGCCGCAATTTTCGCTTGAGCAAATCGTCGATGAGTACATTGCGTGGGCGCGCGTGCAACCCGACGTGCGCGATTATTATGCAGAAGCCGAACGCCAAATGAAGGCGATGGGCACGATTCGAGAAACCTGATGTTGATTGCGCGCGCTCCCGTTCGAATCAGTTTTGCCGGCGGCGGGACCGATTTGCCGGCATACTATAATCCATTTGGCGGTGCGGTCGTCAGCACGACGATCGACAAGTACTTTTACGTTTTTCTCAGCGTCACGCAAGACGAGGCGATTCAAATCACCTCGTCGGATTATCGCACGTTCTATCGTCACGATGCCGATACGCCGATGCTCTTCGATGGCGACCTGAGTTTGCCGCGCGCGATTCTGAACCATTTCGATTTGACGCGCGGCGTCTCGCTCTTTCTCGCGTCGGAGATTCCGCCGGGCACCGGGCTCGGTTCATCAAGCACCGTCGCGGTGGCGATTATCAAAGCGGTGACGACGGCGCGCGGCTTGATGTTGTCCAAGCAACAGATTGCGGAACTCGCGTGCCAAATTGAAATTGAAAAACTGCGTGAGCCGATTGGCAAGCAAGACCAGTATGCCTCGGCGTTTGGTGGATTGAACTTGATTCAATTTTCGGCGCAGGGCGTAACCGTTGAGCCGGTGCGCATCGCGCCGGAAACGCGGCGGCAATTGGAAAAAAATATCTTGTTGTTCTTCACCGGCGCAACGCGCCAAGCATCATCGATCTTGCGCGCGCAGAAAAAATCGGCGGAGGAAAAAGACCAACGCGTGATCGATGCGCATCACGCGGTCAAAGCGATGGCGTTCGAAGTGAAGGAGTATTTGGAGCGCGGCGATTTGGATGCATTCGGCAAACTGCTGGATCGCGCGTGGCAACGCAAAAAGCAATTTGCCGCCGGTGTTTCCAATGCGCTCATCGACGAATGCTACGCTGTCGCTCTGCAGAATGGCGCGCTCGGCGGCAAAGTGACCGGCGCGGGCGGCGGCGGATTTTTGATGATTTATTGCGACGTGGAATTTCAAAATCGCGTGACGCAAGAATTGGAAAATCGTGGATTGAAGCGGATGGATTTTCGTTTTGAAACGGAAGGCGCGCGCGTGCTCGTGAACGCCGGTTTGCGCATTGCCGGGAGCGCCCATGCGGCGTAATGAATTTTTTGCATTGCTCGGGCTTTGGCTCGCCGGCGATGCGATCGCGATTTTTCTCGCGCTCAACTTTGCGTTCGATGTGCGCTACAACATCGCGTGGCTTCCTTTGATCGAACGACTCGTGCCGATCACGGAACGCTACGCGGTGATGATTCCCGTGGCGATTCCGCTGTGGCTGGTTCTATTCGCGTTCAATCGATTGTACGACCCGCGTTATTTGATTTCCGGTTTGCAAGAGTACGGCAAGCTTGTGGTGGCGTGTTCGTTTGGGGTTTTGCTTTTGGTCGTCCTGAGTTTTCTGGAACCCAATTTGAGTGTCTCGCGCAGTTGGCTCGTGTTCTGTTGGCTCTTTGGGATCTTGTTCGTGAGCATCGAACGTTTTGTGATTCGCCGCATCGTGCGCCTTTTGCGCGCGCGCGGACTCTTTCTCACCCGCGCGCTCATCGTCGGCGCGAACGAACACGCGCAGGCGATTGCGCGGCAGCTTGCCCCCGCCACTCAATCCGGCGTCCTAGTCGTTGGATTCCTCGACGATTATCTTCCGCTCGATTCGCGCGTGCTCGACGATTTGCGCGTGATCGATCGCCCGACTGAACTGGCGCGCGTTGCGCGCGAGACCCGTGCCGACCGAAGCGATTGTCGTGCAGGGCGCGATCGCGTGGGAAAGTTTCATGGAAATCATTCGCGGCGTTGCGGCGCTCGACGACTTGGCGATCAAGCTGTCGCCCGGCTTTTACGAAATTATGGCGACCGGCGTCACGCTGAGTCAGGATGGGTTTGTGCCGCTGCTCGCGCTGGAAAAGAACCGGATTACCGGCGTGGATGCGCTTCTCAAAAATCTCTTCGATTATTCGCTGAGTGTCATCGGCTTGATGCTCGCCAGTCCGCTGCTCGCGATCACCGCGTTGCTTGTGCGCTGGGCGTCGCGCGGTTCAATCCTCGAACCCTACCCTGTCCTGGGACAGCGCGAAAAACCGTTCACAACGTGGAAATTCCGGACGCATCGCGCAGAGCCGGAACATAACACGGAAGATTATAACTTGTCGAAATCGTTGTATCGCATGGGGGTGGACAAACTGCCGCAATTCGTCAACGTCTTGCGCGGCGAGATGAGTCTGGTGGGTCCGCGCCCCATTCCAGTTTCGCGCGCGCAAATTTATCAGGAATGGTTACCCACTCTGCTCACGGTCAAGCCTGGTTTCACTGGACCTTGGGTTGTTGCCGGCACGGATGTGCAATCGCTGGAAGATGAAATTCGATTGGATTTGTATTACATTCGCCGTTGGACGATCTGGCTCGATGTGCAAATCTTGTTGCAGACGATTCTCCGATTGTTTCAGGGCGAGCGCCCGGTGACAAAGCGATGATTCGCAACCTTGCTTGGTGGATTCTCGCATCGATGCTTGCGATTGCGCTCGTGGAATTCAATGCGCCGTTTGGCATCGCCGCCGCGATCATCGGCGGTATCGTGCTGGGCATCTTGTTGGTCCGATGAACAAGCGACGCGCAGTTTTTCTTGACCGCGACGGTGTGATCAGCGTCAATCGGTCCGACTATGTAAAGACCTGGGACGAATTTGTTTTCCTGCCGCGCGCGCTTGACGCGCTGAGCAAACTGGCCTCGAGTGAATTTGCTCTCATCGTCACGACGAACCAGTCGGTGGTGGCGCGCGGTCTCGCGACAGAAAAAACGCTGCAGGAGATTCATTCCAAAATGCGCGCGCGCATCACGCAGGGCCGGCGGACGCATTGATGCGGTGTACTGCTGTCCCCATCGACCGGAAGATCAATGTGATTGCCGCAAACCAAAGTCGGGCATGTACCTGCGCGCCGCGCGCGAGCACGCGATCGATCTCAAGCGTTCTTACGTCATCGGCGATGCGCGCGACGACATGGATGCGGCGCAGGCGATCAGCGCGCAACCGATTCTCGTTTTGACCGGGCGTGGTCAAGCGCAACACGCTGAGATGACGCGCAATCATCACGCGGGCTACATCGTCGTGGATGATTTGCTGGGCGCGGTTGAGTGGCTCGCGCACGAGGAAAAGTTTTAACGATGAAATTGTTGCGCGGCGGTGCGGAACGGCTCGTGCGGTTAGAAATCATTTTGCTCGCACTTGTCTATGCGTCCTTTGTCGCCACGGATGCGGTGCCCCTGTGGGCATTTGCAATCATCGCGCTGGTGTGGTTCGCGCGCTGGCAACTCACCGGGCGCGCAACGTACACGACGCCGTTCGATTTGCCGATTCTCTTGTTGGTGATTTGGTTGCCGGTCAGTTTTTCCGTTTCGATTGCGCCGTGGGCTAGTCTGCCGAAAATTTTTGGCGTGGTGCTGTCGGTTTTATTTTATTACGCCGTGGTCAATGCGATGGCCACGCCGCGCGACCTTGCATGGGCAGTGTTGTGGCTCGTGATTGTATGCGCCGGCATCGCGCTTGCCGGACTCGTCGGCACCGATTGGGCGCAAGGCAAAATTCTTTCCGCGTCGTTCATCTACGACCGCTTGCCGCGCTTTATTCAAGGCATCCCGCGTTCGATTGCCGGCGGATTCGCGCGCAACGGCGTCGGTGGGACACTCACGCTGACGATTCCGTTGCTGGCGGCGATTGCAAGTGCCAAGATTCGAAGTCCAAAGTCAAAAGTCGAATTACCAATTACCAATCACCCCATTTCAGGTGTTCACGCTTTTGGCGTTTCTGGTTTCTTTGGCAACTCTCGCGCTCACGCAATCGCGCGGTGGCATTTTGGGGACGGCGATTGGACTTGCGGCTCTCGCGATTTGGCGCGAGCGGCGATTCGCTTGGTTGCTTGTGGTCGGTGCGCTCGGTTTGGTCGTCGCGTTGATGTTGGGCTACGGTGCCGCGTTGCTCGAATTCGTTTTGCGCATGGACGCGCAAAGCGGTACGCTTGCCAGTCGCCTCGAGGTGTGGCAGCGCGGCTTGATGATGGTGCAGGACTATGCAATTACCGGCATCGGCATCGGCACGTACAACTCCATCGCGCATTTGCTCTATCCTTTTTTCATCGCATCGCCGGATGAAGTGGTGGCGCACGCGCACAATCAATTCTTGCAAGTGGCAGTGGATTTGGGAATCCCAGGTTTGATCGCGTACATCGCGTTATTGACCGGCGGCGTGCTGGTCGCATGGCGCGCCTACCGCAACACGGGCGACACGGCGGTGCGCGCGCTGCTGGTTGGCTTGACGTGCGGCTTGCTCGCGCATCATGTTTTCGGTTTGACCGACGCGTTCATCTTGGGCACCAAGCCCGGCGTCGTGATGTGGATTTACTTCGCGCTCGTCGCGGCAATGGATCGCATGTCATCGGTTGGGGCTTGATGCAGACTCGCTTTTGGAATACAAATTGGTTTCGCATTGTCGCCGGCACGTTGATTAGCCTTGTCTTCCTCGTGCTGGCGATCAAAGACGTGCCGCTCGGCGACGTCGCGCAGGCGTTGGCGCGCGCGAATTACGTGTGGGTGCTCGTGGCGGTGGGCGCGATGATTGTGCAATCGTGGTTGCGCACGGTGCGGTGGATTCAATTGTATTATCCGGTGCAAAACGGATTGCGCGTGCCGCAGATGTTCGGCATCGTCGTGATGAGCCAGATGCTCAATATCGTCGTGCCGTGGCGCGTCGGCGAACTCGCGCGCATCTATCTTGCCGGCGAAATCGAAAAGCGGAGCAAGACGCAAACGCTCGCCACGCTCGGCATTGAAAAATTTTTTGACACGTTGATGTTGCTCGCGCTGCTGTTACTCATCCCGCTGTTCATGACGTTGCCGAACTGGCTCGAAGGACCACGCGAGGGCATTATCGTTCTGACGATTGCCCTGTTCCTCGTCGCGTTCGCGTTGTTGCTTGCGCGCGCGCCGTTGACTCGATTGCTTGAACGCGTGCGTTTGCCGTGGAGCCGCAAATCGCTGGGCGAGGTCGCCCATCTTGCGCTGGGCAGTCTGGATGTTTTGAAAAAATGGGATTTGCATCTCGGCTTGCAAGTGTTATCGGTTTTGATTTGGCTTTTAGGCGTCATCGTCAACTATCTTACTTTCCTCGCGCTTGGCATCGAACTGCCGTTCAGCGCGGCATTTCTCCTGATGGCAGTGTTGCAAGTCGGCGGCATTGTGCCGTCGTCGCCGGGAAAAATTGGTGTGTTCCAAGCGTTGTGCATCGTCACGCTTGCGCTTTTCGGAATCGATAAAAGTATGGGACTGACGGTCGGGATTTTGCTGTACTTGATTGCGTATGGGACACCCATCGTCTTGGGAATTTTGTTCTTGTGGTGGGGCGGCGTGAATCTGCGGCGCATGAACGCGAGTGGGCCAGCCGGAGGAATCGAGCGATGAGAGAGCGGCGATTGTTTTTGGCCGTCGTCGATTTGCTTCTGATCAACGCGGCAGTTGTCGCTGGCGTTGGTGTTGTGGTCATATCGCGGCGACCGCGATTTCGATGTGTTGTTGACCACGCAAGCGTACTGGTTTGTGAGTCTGTCGGCGTTGTGGGTGCTGTTTGAATTTCTCGGCGGCTTGTACGACCTGAGCATCGTGGTGAATTTGCAATCGACGGCGCGCGCGCTGGTGCAAGCATTTGTTCTCGTTTTGATCGCCTACCTCGTTATCTTTTTCTTTTTTTCCACCGAACTGCCGCGCGGCATTGTCGTGTATCACGGTATCATCACGGTCGTGTTGATTGCCTTGTGGCGCGGCGTGTACATTCGCTTCGCGCCGTCGGCGCCGTTTCGCCGGCGCGCGCTGATTGTGGGCGCGGGATACGCCGGGCAAACCATTGCCCGGACGATTCAAACGCGCTTTCAACCGCATTACGAGCTTGTTGGTTTTGTGGATGATGATGCCGGTAAGCGTGGGCAGGTGGTTGATGCTCTGCCGATTCTTGGTGGGAGCGCGGATTTGGTGCCACTTTCGCGCCAGCATCGCATCGATGAAATTATTTTGGCGATCACGCACAATCTCTCCGACGACTTGTTTCGAACGTTGCTTGACGCGCAAGAAATCGGCGTGGAGATTGTGCCGATGCCTATCTTGTTTGAGCAAATCACCGGGCGCGTGCCGGTTGAACATATCGGTGAGAGTTGGTACGTGGCGCTGCCGCTGGGCAATGCCAGCGCGCGTGGTTTCTACGCGGCGACAAAACGTCTTCTCGATGTCGTCATCGGTGCCGCCGGCTTGACGGCATTCGGTTTATTGTTGCCGGTCGTCGCGCTGATGATTCGCCTTGATTCGGCGGGTTCGGTTTGGTATTCACAAACGCGCGTGGGGCTCGGCGGAAGAATTTTTAACGTCCGCAAACTGCGTACGATGATTGCGGATGCCGAGCCGGACGGTCAAGCCGTGTGGGCAAGCAAAAACGATCCGCGGGTTACGCGCGTGGGGCGTTGGTTGCGCAAAATTCATTTCGATGAGACCCCGCAGTTTTGGAATGTCTTGCGCGGCGAAATGAGTATCGTGGGTCCGCGTCCCGAACGTCCGGAAATCGTCGCGCAGTTGGAAAAGCAAATTCCATTCTATCGCTTGCGTCACGCGGTCAAGCCGGGCATGGCGGGTTGGGCCATCGTCAACGCCGGTTATGTGGACAATTTAGACGACGCGAAAATTCGCGTCGAGTACGATTTGTATTACATCAAGCATCAATCGATCTGGCTCGACTTGTGGATTTTGTTTCGCACGGTCGTGCACGTTCTAGCCTTCAAAGGACAATGAGGTGCAAGCGCATTTCATCGCCGTCGATTTAGGCGGCACCCAAATTCGCGTGGCGTTGAGCGACGCGAATGGAAAAATTTCACAACCCCTCAAAGAACGTGTTGCTGCCGCCAATGCGGAGGCTGTGTTTGTGCGTATCGTCGACTGTATTAATGAAGTCGCCGGCACAGAGTCCATTCGCGGGATCGGTTTGGGCGCGCCGGGTCCGTTGGATCCGTGGCGGGGAATAATTTTTGCAAGCCCCCAATCTGGCCGGCATGATCAACTTTCCAATGAAAGAAAAATTGGAAAAAGAGTTTCGCTTGCCGGTCGTTGTGGGTAACGATGCGAATCTTGCCGCGTTGGGCGAGCATCGTTTAGGCGCCGGGCGCGGCGTCGCGCATATGATTTATCTGACGATTAGCACCGGCATCGGCGGCGGAATTATTGCCGACAATCAATTGTTTCTTGGCGCGCGCGGTTTCGCCGGCGAGGTGGGACATCAAACGCTGGATGCGTACGGTCCGCGCTGCAATTGCGGCAATGTGGGTTGCTTGGAAGTCCTTGCGGCGGGTCCAGCCATCGTGCGCATGACGCGCGAGGCGATGCGCGGTGGGCGTGATTCCAAATTGCGTGAGCAAGTAGGAATTCATCTCGAAAAATTGGACTGGCGCGATGATCGCGCAAGCCGCGCGCGCCGGCGATTTCCTGGCGCGCGAAGTTTATCAACGCGCCGGTTTTTTCATCGGGCTGGGGCTGGTCAACCTCTTGCACAATTTCGACACGCAAATGTTTGTGCTGGGCGGCGGCGTCGCGATTAATGCTTGGGACTTGATCTATCCCGCGATGATCGACGTGTTCAACAAGTATGCGATGCCGTCGATGCGGCGCGATGTGCAAATCGTGCAAGCGCAATTGGGCGATGAGGCCGGGTTGATCGGCGCGGCAATGCTGGCAATTGAGCAAACGCAATGATCGATTTGTCGATTGTCATTGTTAGTTACAACGTTCGCGATTTGCTCGCGCAGTGTCTGGAATCTGTATGCCGTCCTCAGCCATCGGTCGACCGACCCATTCAAAAATCTGACGACTGGAATCTGACGACTGAAATCTGGGTTGTCGATAATGCGTCCGCCGATGCCAGCGCGGCCATGGTGCGCGAAAAATTTCCGGCGGTGCATCTTATCGAGAACCGGGAGAATCGCGGCTTTGCGGCGGCGAACAATCAAGCGTTCGCGTTGACGCGCGGTCGCTACGTGTTGATGCTCAACCCGGACACGCAAGTCAAACCCGGCGCGCTGACGACGCTCGTGAAATTTATGGACGAGCACTCGCGCGCGGGTGCATGCGGCGGCAAGCTCTTGTACGCCGATGGCACGCTGCAACACTCGGCGTTTCGTTTTCCAACGCTCGCGCAAATCTTTCTCGATTTTTTTCCGCTCAATTGGCGCTTGACCAACTCGCGGCTTAACGGCCGCTATCCGACGACGTGGTACACGCGCGGTAAACCGTTTCAAATCGATCACCCGCTGGGCGCGGATTTTCTCGTGCGACGCCAAGCAGCAGAGCAGGCGGGCTGGCTCGACGATGAATTTTTCATCTACTGCGAGGAAATCGATTGGGCGATGCGCATCAAGCGCGCGGGTTGGGAGATTTGGTGCGTGCCGCAAGCGGAGATTGTTCATCACGAAGCGCAATCGACGCGGCAGTTTCGCGACAAGATGTTTGTCGAATTATGGCGCGCGCGCTGGCGCTTGTTCAACAAACATTATTCGCCGGCGTTTCGCTGGGCGGCGAAGCAAATCGTGCGCGCCGGCTTGTGGAACGAGGCGCGCAAGGCACGCGCCAATTTGGTTACCCAAGATGAATTGGTGCGGCGGTTGGACGCGTATCGGCAGGGTCAAACATATTTTGAAATAATTGACTTGTTCGGTCTATAATCATCTTGTCGACCGCAGAAACATTTGGAGTGTTGTAATACCTGCTGTGTCTCGCTCAAGCCAACGCGGCGCAATCTCCGTGCGCAGGAAACCCTCGAATCGCCGACGCGCGATCCCGGCGATTACGCCTATCGGCAGTGATGCGCCGGTGAGTAAAACCTTGCCCATTGCCGTTCGCCGCATCGCGCGCGCATTGCGCCCCGAGAAAATAATTCTCTTTGGTTCGTACGGCTATGGCCATCCCACCGCCGGACAGTGACGTGGATTTGCTGGTCGTGATGAAGACCACGGCGTCGAGCGCAGATCGTTCGTGGGCTGTTTCTCGGTTGCTGATTCCACGTCTTTTTCCCGTTGATATTTTAGTGCATCAAGAAAGTAATGTTGCATGTGAGCCGATAATTGATAAAACACGTTGTGGGACCAGATTGTAGCGATCAAAGAAACCTTGAGCAGCAGTCAACAATGTTTGGACACTTTCAAATAATTCACAGGTGAGAACGCCGCAAGAGATCGCGCAGGCATTGCGCGCAGGCGACTTTTTCATTGACGAAATTATCTCACACGGGCAGGTGTTGTATGAACGCCGCACTTGATCCGCAAGCGTGGGTAGCCAGAGCAGAAGAAGATTATGAAATGGCGCGCGTGGTTTTGCGCCGTAAAAAGCCCTTGACCGACAGTTCTTGTTTTCATGCGCAACAATGCGCCGAGAAATATCTCAAGGCAATGTTGGTGGCGCATGAAACGAAATTTCCTAAGACACACGATCTGATTCTCCTGAACAACTTGTGCGTGCAAGCTGGAATCTTTGTAGAAATTGACCTCGAGCAGCTCCATACGCTTTCGGATGATGCAGTGCGTTCACGTTATCCCGGCGAACATCCCACAGCGGAAGAAGCCCGCGAAGCAATGAAAACTGCCCAAGCTGTCCGCAAATTTGCGCGCAAGTTTTTGAGCGGCTGATGCTCTCGGTCATTGTCCTCACCCACAACGAAGAAAAGCATATCCGCGATTGTCTGGCGTCGGTGCGCGATTTTGCGGACGAACTGTTGGTGCTCGACGATTTCAGCACCGATCGCACCACCGCCATTGCGCGTGAAATGGGCGCGCGCGTCGAACAGCGCAAGCTCGACAATTTCCCGAACCAGCGCAATCACGCCATCGAACTTGCCCGCGGCGATTGGATGTTTTTTATCGACGCGGACGAACGCGCGACGCCGGAAGTGGGGCGGGAAATCCGCGAGAAGATCGATGCGGGAAATTCAAAATTCCAAATTCTAAATTCCAAATTCGGTGTTGATATTCGGCAATCGGAAATCGAAAATCAGCAATCGGAAATTGTAGGTTTCTGGATTCCCCGTCGCAACATCATCTTTGGCAAAGAGATTCGGTACACCGGCTGGTCGCCGGATTATCAGCCGCGCGTGATGAAAAAAGGGTTTGCGCGTTTCGATCCCGCGCGCGAGGTGCATGAATTAGTTTTGTGGAATGGAACAACCGGCTATCTGCGCGAGCCGTTGATTCACTACAATTACGAAACGCTCGCGCAGTTCCGGGCGAAGCAGGACAAGTACCACCCGGTACGAGGCGCAGGTTTGGTTCGCCGAGGGCAAGCGCGCACACTGGCGCGGCGTCATGGGTCAACCGTTGCGCGAATTTTTTCGCCGGTTGTTTCGTTGCAGGGCTGGCGTGATGGCGGCCGCGGATTCGCGCTGAGCGCGTTGATGGCGTACTATGCGTTCGTCCGTTGGAAAATGTTGCGCGCGATGGAAAAAACCTAGCCCACCGATTTCGGTGGGCTAGGTGCTTGTTATCCACGTTTTGATTTTGTCATAGCCGGCATCGATGAGTTGCTCCAGCTGTCGCGCGCACGATTCGTATTCGATGAGGGTTCCGCCGTACGGATCGCCGACATCGAACACGCGATCCTTGAGTTCGCTCATCAGATGAATCTTGGCGCGCTGGTCGGGAAACTCGCTTGACATCGCCTCGCGGTGATCGCGCGTCATCGCAATGATGACATCAGCGCTTTCGACCATCTGCCGCGTGATGGTTCTGCCGCGATGCTTGGACAAATCGATGCCGCGTTGCGCCATTGCGATGACGGCATTGCCCGACGCCGGATTATTTTCCAAACCCCACGTGCCCGCCGATTCCGCGAAAAAAAGCGTTTCCTCGCCCATTCGCCGCGCGCGGGCATTGAACAACGCTTCTGCCATCGGCGAACGACAAATGTTCCCGGTGCAGACAAACAAAATCGCGCGCGTCATTGTTCCGAATCGATGAGCAAGTATTCCAGTTCCTTGACGCGAATTGTTTGGTCGTCGTCCAGCCCGCGTTCCATCTCCAGCGCCAGCAAATCGAGCAGTTCATCGTCGTATTGATCAAATTGCGCCGGCGTGAGTTTGGGTCTGTTGCGACCGAGCAATTCGTGGCGCTCCAAATACTCGACGTACTCTTCCGAGTGCATCGGCGGCGCTGTGGTTTTGCGCGCGGGCGCTGGCTTGGGTTTGGCGGCGGCGCTTTGCGTTTGGGCAGTGGTTTGGGTTTGGCGACCGCTTTGCGTTTGGGCAGTGGTTTGGGCTTGGCAACCGCGCCACGCTTGGGCGTTGGTTTCTTGGCGGATGGTTTTTTGGGCATGGTGGAAACCTCTCGCAATAATTATACCACAGGAACCGGCGAATGTGCCAACGAATTTCAAGATTCCGCCAGCGCGTACATTCCGCCCGAAACGAGCGAATGTCCGCCCAGCAAAATTGGGATCGGGGCGTCGCGCATTGCCGTGGTGAAAGCGCGGACGAACGGCTCTTCGATTGTCTCCGGCTGGAATAAATCGGAGTGGAATCGGTCGGCGGCGGAAGGGTGTGCGCGCCGATGTGCGAACAACACACGCGAATCGATGATTGCGCCGCTCGCCAACTCGCTTAGCCGATTGACAAATTCCGATGGCTTGATCTCGTCCCACAAAAACCCCAACAGCGACCGCACCTCGCCGCGTTCTTCGCGTCCGCTCGCGCGCATCCCGCGCTCTTCGCTTAAAATTCGCCACTGACACATCGTCGATTTTTCCAAAAACATTGCAATCGATGCGGATACGCGCCCGGCAATCATCACGGTATTGCGATTGTCGCGTAACAGCGCGCGCACGCGATTGACGCGCGTATAGTCGAGCGGCGTGGCGTCAAGAAACGCGCGCAGGCGTTTGCCGACTGCCGGGTGCAAGCCGATGGTGAGCAGGTCCGTGGGCGTGTCGATGTCGAACTGCGTCGTCGCGTTCTTGGCAGAGCGCATGGACGCGCAAATGTGCGCGCTCGCCCAGCCGGTACGCCAAATCGTTATCGACGCCGGGCGGCTCGATGCGTTGAATCGCGCTGCCCGGCGACCACGCGGCAAAATCGGCGGAGAAGAAATTGTTCGTGACGACGAGATTGCATTTTCGGTAATGACGCGCTGCGTGATGGCGTGCCAGTCCGCGGCGCTCATGAGCACGCCACTGCCTCCGCCGATGTACAGCGGAATCGCGGCACGGTACTTGGCGATCAGATCGGCCAGACACCGACCCCAGTGAAATTCATCGTCAATCGAATCGTATTCGATTTTGACGCCGAGTCCGCGGCATTCATCGGCAAATTCCCGGCTCCGCGTCGCGACGACGATTTCATCGATTACCGGGAGCGCGCGGATTTTTTCCAGGGTGTCGAGCGCGGCGGCTCGTTGCGCGTGCGCCACAAGTTTTTCAACTTGACTTTCGTATGTGCCTTTGATGAAAAGAAAAACGGTGATTGCCATGGTGGGTGTTTGACGCGTCCTTCGACGGCATCTTCGCTTTGTTGCGATTCCGCTCAGGATGCTTTCGGGAATCGATTAAAAACAAAGGGGTTGGGGGAAAAAGCCCCAACCCCGGCGGGTCCTGCTCAATTCAGTTGTATCACACTTCGGGTTCGATCAACCCATAGTCTCCATCGTTGCGTCGATAAAGTACGCAGAGTTTCCCGTGGTCGCGATTGGCGAACAAGAAAAAGTTGTGCCCCAGCAATTCCATCTGCTCGACGGCTTCTTCCGTGGTCATCGGCGGAATATGGAAGCGTTTGGTGCGAACGATGCGCGGTTCGGCGGCGGGAGTCGTTGGCTCGGCGCCGGAAGCAATCGATTCGCCTTGCGTGCGTGCGCGACTGCGCTTGTTCTTGTACCGTTCGATCTGGCGATGAAGCTTGTCGACGACCGTATCGACGGCGGCGGTGAAATCGGCGGAGCGTTCTTCACCACGCAGAATGGTCCCATTTGTTCGCAGTGTGACCTGGACAACCTGGCTCTGGTTTGCGTTCCGGGTATGTTCCAATGCCAGTTCCACGCGCGCTTCCTTGAGTCCGGGCAAGTAGCGATCCAATCTGCCGACTTTTTTCTCAACGTAATCCTTTAACCAATCGGACACTTCGAGATTCTTGCCACTGACAATCAGTTGCATCGGGTCCTCCTCTGCCAATTTTCTTTTTTGTGATATTTACTCAGCGGGATCGGTTCTCTGACATACCTCCTCGAAAAATATTTAGCGTGAACGCGCGACGGCCAAACCCCATACCGATTGCGCGCCGCGTGCTTTGAGCGCCACCCCGCACGCTTCCATCGTCGCGCCGGTCGTGCAGACATCGTCGATCAGCAAAATCTGCTTGCCGGCAACTTGACTCGTTGCTGCGAAGGCGGCGTGAACATTTTCGCGTCGTTGTAGCGCGTCCAATTCTATTTGCGGTCGCGTTGCGCGCGTGCGGGTCAAGCCATCGTCCCAAACCGGCAATCGCTGCGTGTGTCCCAGCTCTTGCGCCAGCAAAGTCGATTGATTGTAGCCGCGCGCTCTCGTTCACGACCGGCGTGGAGCGGCACTGGAATGATGATATCAACGGGAAGAGGATGAGCGGACAGATAATCGCAGAGAAGCTTGCCCAACGGCTTTGCCAATTCCCGGCGCTGGTCATACTTGAATGCGTGAATCGCGACGCGCAGATTCCCTTCGAAGAAAGCGGTTGCGCGCGTGCCGTCGATTTGCAGCGGTAGTTTTTCGCAGTACGGACAATCGCGATAATGCAGGGGGCGACCACATTGATTGCAGACCGGCGGCAGGATTGGATCGATGGTTTGGCGGCAAGCGGCGCAAAACCAATCGCCGACGTGACGACACACGACACAACGGGGAGGAAAAATAAAGTCGAGCAGGTCGTGCGAAATTGTTTCAAGACGTTGCGCGAATGAAATCATTCAACCGATCCGGGGATAAGGATGGTTGCCGTGCGCTAATCTATAATAATTCTACTACCTTTTACCCGGAAAATCAAGAGCAAGTTTTAAGCCGAAAATATAGCAAAAATTCCTCAGGCCGTCAATGCGGGTTGCATGGTCAGGATTGGCGGCACGTAGGGCATTCCGTTCAACGCCGACTTCAGCACATCCAAGACCCGCTGTCCATTTTTCTGCGCCGTAGAAATGTAACTACGCACGGCACAGAAAACTTGCCCGCCGGCTTCGCTGCGAAAACAACCTGAGACTTTTTGCTTCACTTTCATCATCCGCAAGTCTCGTTCGGCTTGATTGTTGTCAAACGGCACGCGAAAGTCATACATGAAGGCCAAGGTTTCGCGTTGGTGGTCGCGGAGTCGATCCAGCAAATTCTTCGGCGGACTCTGCTTGACCCGTCCGCGTCTCGGCGGCGTATGCTCGCGCCTGATCGGATTCTCACGAAACCCTTGCTCCAGCAACGCCGCGTACCGTGCCTCGAAAGCGCTGAGACCGATCTGGGGCCAAGTGGTCTTGCACCAAGCGGGCTTGTTCGACCGTCGTTTTGATCTCGACCAATAACTCGATCATCTCCTTCGCCCAGGATTGGTGGTAGCGTTCCACGATAAACGCCAACTCGCGCAAGTGATGGGCGTTGCACAGCGCATGGTTGACCCGATACTGGAAATAGGAGCGCAAATGGTCATGCACCGCGGTGCCCTTCAGATGGGGCAAGATCCCGAGGTCATCCATCGCGTGGGTGCCGCGCTTGGCATGGAGGGCATACCAGGTCAATCGATCGGTGCTGGCTGAATGAAACCAATTCAAGAGACCCTCGACGCGGGCGCCCGTCTCATCGAAATGCACCACGGCCGCACGCTCCGTCAAATATTCTTTGATGCGTTCATTCACCGGGGCCACCTGCGCCGCGACGCTGGCATTGGTTTCGACCACCGTGCCTTCACTCACGAGTTGCCCATACAAATCGTCAAGAATCTGCACCGTGCGTGCAAGCGGAATCAGGTGATATTGATTCAGGTAAACCATTTGTGCTTGGAGCGTCGTCCCGAACTGCACCGGTTGAGTGACCCCAGGCGGGAACTCGGCTTGAATCGGTTCACCGCAGTGCGGACACACTTTGATCTCCGCCTGATGTTCGGTGACTTCGATCTGCACTGGGGGAACATCAAAGACTTGGCGCTTGGCATAGCCTTGGACAGGCGACTCCTTCAAAGACACCTGACAATGCGGACACTGGTTCACCGGATGAGTCCGCGTATGGTGCGGTCGGGCGATGGCGCGGAGCGTGTGCCCAGGATGCCCTGGCTGTCCACCGCTGGGCTTGCCACTCGGGGTCCGCAAACTGCGCGGCGGGGACTTCTTGAATCCATCACTGGAAGGTGGCTTACTACTGTTCTGGCTATTCTTGGCGAGTTGGTCTTCCAACGCCTGAATCCGCAGTTCCAACGCGCGAATGGCAGCGACCAAGCTATGCACCAAGGTGACAACGGTTTCTTCGCCTTGCTGGTAAGCCGCGCGAACTTGTTCGTCGGTGGGCAACTCGAGTGGTGTCATCGTCCCCAGTATGCCTGATGTCGGTGTGCTTTGCAATACAAATCTCGTGCAAATTTGGTTATGCCTGAGCACAAAATTCTCAATGGCGATGTGTTTCACAGCCCGCGCATGAAATACGCGAGGATCGAATCGCCAAAGAGATTCATCGCCGCGTAGAGAATCAGTCCCATCACGGCGACGAGCAATGCGTATTCAACCAATCCTTGACCGGCTTGATGCTTGTTCATTCCAACGCTCCAAAAATTTCTGCTTTGTGCATTTGCAAAGAGTATAACATCGAATCGCGCCAGCGACAAGCGTTTGATTTGACACACTTGTTTGAACAGGGTAGAATGGCAATATCTGCTTGCAGGAGGACCATCAACGATGATTGATTTCTCCCTCACCGATGAACAAAAGGCACTCCAGGAATTGGCGCGCGATTTTGCGCAAAAAGAAATCGTGCCCGTGGCGACGGAACTGGACCGGACTGGTCAGTTTCCTCGCGATCTCCTCAAAAAAGCGCACAAGCTCGGACTCCTCAATCTGACTATCGAAGATGCGTACGGCGGCGGCGGTCTTGGCTGGCTCGACGCCTGCATCGTCGGCGAGGAATTTGCGGCGGCGTGCGCCGGCTTTACGACCGCGGCGAACGCCAACGAACTCGCGCTGACGCCGCTTCATCTTGCGGCATCCGAAGAACAAAAGCAAAAATTCATCGCGCCGATTGCCAAAGACGGCGGCTTTGCCGCGTTCTGCGTGACCGAGCCGAGCGCGGGCAGTGATGTGGTCGGGATGCGCACGCGCGCGCTGAAAAGCGGCAACGAGTACATTCTCAACGGCACCAAACATTTCATCACGAACGGCGATATTGCCGATTTGCTCACCGTGTTCGCGCTGACCGACCCGGAGAAAAAACATCGCGGTATGTCGTTGTTCGCCGTGCCGGCGAATTTGCCCGGCATCACGCGCCGACACATGGGCGAAAAGATGGGGCATCGCGCGTCCGATACCGCCGAAATCGTTTTCGAAGATGTGCATGTGCCCGCGGCGAATTTGATTGGCAAAGAAGGCGATTCGTTCCGGGTCGCGATGGAAACATTTGACCGCACGCGCATCGGCATGGGCGCGTCGGGCGTGGGGGTTGCGCGCGCGTCACTGGAAGCCGCGCGTCAAGTTTGTGAAAGAGCGTCAGCAATTCGGTCAGCCCATCGCCAATTTCCAAGGATTGCAATTTATGCTGGCGGATATGGCGATAAAAATCGAAACGGCGCGGACGATACGTGTACTATGCGGCGTGGCAAGTCGATCACAAAATGCCGTACTGGTACGCGACGGCAATCGCCAAAGCGTACGGCTCCGATGTTGCGATGCAAGTGGCGACCGACGCGGTGCAATTGCTTGGCGGGTTACGGGTATTACGCGGAATACAAAGTGGAAAAGTACATGCGCGACGCCAAGTTGCTGCAAATCTACGAAGGCACGAATCAAATTCAGCGCGTGGTGATTGCGCGCGCGTTGTTGAAGGATTGACAATGAGTCGTGATTTTATTTTGGTTTTCAGCGGGGGCGTTATTTCGCTCGTAACGACGCTGGCGGTTTTGTTCATCGCCGATTTTTTCTATCGGCGTGGAGCGACGAAAAAGTTGACGCAAGAGGCTACGCGCGTAGTTGAAGCTGCTCGAAACCGGCGCCTCAATCGAAATGCCAAAGCCGGTCGCCGCGAATGTAGTTGAAGCGCCGAAGCCAGCAATCGAAGCGGCGAAACCTGTTGTCGCGAAGTGTGGTCGAAACCCGACCGAAGCCGGCAATCGAAGCGGCGAAGCCAGGTCGTCGCGAATGTAGTTGAAGCGCCGAAGTGAAACCGGCAGTCGAACCGGCGAAGCCGGTTGTCGCAACGTAGTCGAACGCGCCAAAGCCGGCGCCAGCAATCGAACCAGCTAAGCCGAGTTGTTGCAGCGCAGTCGAAGCGCCCAAGCCGGTGCCGGTCATCGTGGTCGGTTGAAACGCCAAAGCCGGAACCGCCGGTCGTCAAATCGACATCGGCTGAACCGCCGCCGCCGCCGGAAACGCGCGCAAAATCGTAAGATTTGCTCTACCGAACGATAGGAAATGGTCGCTGTCGTTCCAGTGAGCGAATATTTGCATCAATTTCAAAGGAGAATCGGGAATGAACATTGTGGTTCTAATCAAACGTGTGCCCGACACCGAAACGCGCATCCAGTTGAAAGATGGCAAAGTCGTCACCGACGGCATCTCCTGGATCATCAGCCCGTACGACGAATACGGCATCGAAGAAGCGTTGCGGATCGATCGAAAAGCAGGGCAGCGGCAAAGTGACATTGCTGTGTCTGGGACCGGAAGAAGCGAAGGAAACGATTCGCAAAGGATTGGCGCTCGGCGCGGATGACGCCATCCACGTCAACGATCCGGCGTTGCTGAACGGCGACGCATCGACGACTGCCAAAGTGCTTGCCGCCGCGCTCAAGAAAATGCAATTCGATTTTGTGCTCGCCGGCAAACAAGCCGTTGACGAGGACAATGCCCAGGTTGCCGTGCGCGTTGCCGAATTGGCTGGTTTGCCGCACGTGAATTCCGTGATCAAGTTGGAATTTAGCGACGACAAGAAATCGGCAAAGTGTATGCGCGAAGTGGATGGCGACCGCGATTTGGCGGAAACCAGTTTGCCGGCGATTATCACCGCGCAACAAGGTTTGAACGAGCCGCGCTATCCATCGCTCAAAGGCATTATGGGCGCGAAGAAAAAACCGATCACCGATTGGAAAGCCGCCGACCTGGGAATCGATCCGGCGTCGCTCGTGGCGAAATTGGAGACCGTGAAACTCGATCCGCCGCCGGCGCGTCCGCCGGGAAAATTGATTCCCGGCGATGCCGCGACCGCGACGAAAGAGTTGGTGCGTTTACTTCACGAAGAAGCGAAGGTGGTCTAGCATGGGCAACAATATTCTCATCGTCGCAGAGGAGCGCGACGGCGCTCTGCGCAAAGTTTCGTACGAACTCGTGACCGTCGCGAAAGAAATCGCTAAAGGGTTGGGCGGCGCGGTTGAAGCCGTTGTGATGGGCAATAACGTCGGCGCGTGCGCGGAATCGCTGGCGAAAACCGGCGTCGCAAAAGTGTATTGCGCCGATGGACCAGCGCTGGCGAATTTCACGCCGGAAGTTTTTTCCGCGACGCTCGCGAACATTATCAAAAAGGCGCAACCGGCAATTGTGTTGACGCCGGCGACCGGGTTGGGCAAGGAAATCGGCGCGCAAGTTGCGGCGAAGCTTGATTGGGGACTCGTGACCGACTGCGTTGGCTATCAAGTCGAAGGCGGCGTGGTAAGCTTTCAACGACCGGTCTACGCGGGCAAGGCAATCGCAACGGTCAAAGCGAAAGCGTTGCCAGTGATGGCAAGCATTCGCCCGAACATTTTCCCGCCGACGGAAGCCAACGCGTCTGCCGCGCCCATCGAAAAAATGGATGTGGCGGCGGTGACGGCGCGCGTCGAAAGTGACGGAAAAAGTGAAGAAGGAAGCGGTCGCCGTCGATTTGAACGAAGCGAAAATCGTCATCTCCGGCGGACGCGGCGCCAAGAGCGGGGAAGGATTCGCCGGGATTCAAGAATTGGCGAAGATGCTCGGCGCGGCGGTAGGCGCATCGCGCGCGGCGGTGGACGCGGGCTGGATCGATTACAGCACGCAAGTGGGGCAGACCGGCAAGACGGTCGCGCCGCAGTTGTACATCGCCATGGGAATTTCGGGCGCGATTCAACACCTCGCCGGGATGTCGTCATCCAAGGTGATCGTCGCGGTGAACAAAGACCCGGACGCGCCGATTTTCAAGGTTGCGGATTACGGCATCGTCGGCGATATGTTCGAGGTGATGCCGGTGCTGAAAGAGGAACTCGCCAAAGTGACTGGCGCAAAAGTAAATCCGATTGTCAACGCCCGTCCTGGTTTCGTACTGGGGCGGGCGTTTGCGTTGCGTGATTTCATCGAGGCGCACGTTGGTAGAGACGCCCGCCGGGGCGTCTCTACAATGGCAATGAAAATCAAATGACCCTGTTCAAAAACAAATACCGAATTGAATCCGCACGTTTGAAAGGATGGGATTATTCCAACCCGGGATTGTATTTCGTTACCATTTGCACACACAACCGGGGATGTTTTTTCGGTGATGTGGTTGATGGTGAAATGCATTTGTCGCCCATCGGTGAAATCGTTGCAGAGGAATGGCAAAAAACGCCGACGATTCGTCCAAACGTTATGTTGGATGAATGGGTCGTGATGCCAAATCACGTTCATGGGATTGTGGTAATTGGGGATACCGTAGAGACGCCCCGCCGGGGCGTCTCTACCGGGCGGGGCGTCTCTACGAATGCGAATTGGAAACCAAATTCCCTCGGTTCCATCATTAATCAATTCAAATTGATTTGCACCAAACGCATTTGGGCACTGGGCAATTCGGATTTCCGATGGCAAGCACGTTTCTACGATCACATTGTCCGTAACGAACGTGAATTGAATGAAATTCGCAATTACATTCTTGGCAATCCCTCAAAATGGGATGCCGATAGAAACAACCCGTCTGATTTGTGGATGTAAATATGCCCGGTTCCAAACTCACCCCCAAAATCATTCTCGAAGGCACGCGGCTGACGCTGAAAACCGACATCGCGTTTGCACTCAACGAACATCCGCGCATCGTCGGTCCGCGCAAATATCGCTATCACTCGCCGCTGATTTCCGCCGAATGGTGCGCGTTCACCAATTATCCCTGGGGACGCGGGCTCATCAACTTTGAACCGCACGAGGAGGCGCTCGCGCTGGAAACCTACGCGACGTGGGTGCGGCTCTTTGAACTGCAGCGCTATTACTCGTGGATCGTCGACCGCTTTCACATTTCGACGCGCGCCTATCAACTACAGACGCGCGGCAAAGATTACGATTTTCGCTGGCTCGAAGAACGTCTCGCGCCGATTGGATTTCACCTCGTCTTTTGCACGCGCACGCCCGCATCGTTTGAGCAAGCGCGCGCGGATCGATTGCGCGTCTCCGGCAAGCCATCGCAGTACGACGATTTGTCGATTTTCATCCGCGAGCAAGAGCTGATGCGGCGACTCGTTGCGGAATCGATTCTGCCGAAAATCGAAATCGACATTTCGGACAACGATGTTGCCGCGCGCCGCCGACCGCATCGCCGATTGGATGACGGAAACCGGCGGGTTGTGGATGAAACAGTAGAGACGTGCCGTCGGCACGTCTCTACGATATTTTGCGAATCTCCTCGCGATACACTCCCCACATTCGCTCCGGCAACAACCTGCCGATATGCGTCATCACCTCCCGCACGGCTTCCCGGTCGCGCTCCGCTTTCGGCAATCGACGCGCGACACTCAGTTGAAACGGCGCTCCAAAATTCGCGGTGAGAACTCCGTCGTCGTCCTCATAGAGTCCGCAGGGCAAAATCGGAATCTTGTCGTGTGCGAGTAACAGCAGAAACAAACCTGCGCCGGTCGGTGGAATGCAGAGCGAAAGATTGTCGCCGGTCTTGCCCTCCGGTGCAACGGCGATCAACTCCGGCGATGCGCGGCGTATCAGCGATAAAGCGTAGCGAACCGCCGTCGCGCCTTCCCCGCGAAATTCGTCGTTGCCGAGTACCGGCGGCAGTCGAATCGTGCCGTACGCTTTGGCGATTTGTCCAAAAGCCCAATTCGTCAGCGGTTGCTTGATCCATTTGCCGATGCCGTTGGGATACCACCACTCGCGCGCCATCATGAAATGCAATTCGCGCGGCTCATGCGCGCGGCGTGAAGCAACCGCGTGGCGAGAAGCGCCGCGCTCCACCATGCCGGGAGCTTGGCGTGATCGTAATGATTGAGCGCGAGCAGGAACGGCGCATCGACCGGAATGTTTTCGATATTCAGTGCGCGCGGTGTTGGATGCGCGCCGCGCAACAAAATCGCCGCGTCGTGACTAATCGAGGAGCGAATGCCGAGGAGAACGCGCGCCGCGGGTACAAGCAATCGGAGAGAGTAGGTATAGTGAGGTGATGACGAGTTCAACGTTTCTAGACCTTTGATTGAATTTCAGAAAATAGATTGACCCGATCCTCGAAAAGTGCTAGAATATTCTTGGTGATGGATGCCCTGCGATTGTCGCAGGGCGTTTTTATTTAGTCGATCAAGAGGAGAAGCGAAAATGAAACTCCGATTGGGATTGTTGCTGGTGTTCGTTTGCGGACTGTCAGCTTGTGCATCGCCCACGCCGACTGCCACACCCATTCCGCCTACCGCGACGATGGTTCCTAGCCCTACGGCTGTGCCGTCGACGCCAACACCGTACCCAACGTACACGCCGCTTGCAACTTACACGCCTGTGCCAACGGCGACACGGATTCCATCAACCTCCACGCCAACGCCCACGGCGATTCTTCGGGTTGAATTGTATGCATTTTGCAATTGTCTGCAAGATGTTGACGTGAGCGCGCCGTTGGTTCTCGCTTGGAATTGGGAAGCGACCACAGCCGATTTGGTGAAGGACTTTGTTTCCGCCAGTCAGATTACCGTCTGGATCGACGGCAAGTCCTACACCAATCTAGAACGCTTCTGGGGCGACCCGCGATTGGATGCCACAACTAATCGCTACTCTGCCGATTGGGGCACGGCGTTGCCGACACTCGCGGAAGGCAAACATCGCATCGAGACACGGGTTACATTAAGCCGCGCGGTAACTGATGGGTTCGATGAAAACAAGGATGGCAAACCCGATCAGTACGGACCGGGCGAAGCGGTCAATGGATGGATCGAAATCACGCTGATTCCCGGCTTGGCTAAAGGATCGGTGCTTGCTGGACCTACACGTATGCCCACTCCTTCACCGACCTCACAATTTCCGGCGATTCCTGCGGGCATGGGCGGATTGGTTGTAGTCAATTGGTACGGTCAAGAAATGAACTTGCAAATTGGCGGCAAACCCTACAAGGTCCCAGCGAGCGGTGGACAGGTCATCATCTATTTGCCGCCGGGCAGGCAAAACTATTCTGCCAATATTCCCAGGCGTTGGTCAAGCCAGTGGCATGGTGGATATTGTCGAAGGGAGATATACGTCTCAGCCATTTGCCGCCCAATAGTGTCCGAGCCAATACCTGGTTGCTTGATGCACCAACCTCATTCACTGAATTGCCGTAATGTTCGTGAACACGCCGAGAATGCTTAGCACGATCAAAATCGGCAGGTCGCCGAAGGCGACCACGAGGAGAAGAGAAAAATGAAACTTCGATTGGCATTGTTGTTGATGTCTGTCGGCGTGCTGGCGGCGTGTGCATACCCAACGCCAACGCCGACTCCAAGTCCTACGGCTGTGCCGCCAACTCCTGCGCCGCTTGCAACTTACACGCCTGTGCCAACGGCGACACGGATTCCATCAACATCCACGCCAACGCCCGCAGTGATTTCTCCGGTTGAACTGGATGCGTTCTGCAATTGTCTGCAAGACGTTGACGCGAGCGCGAAGTTGGTTCTCGCGCAGAATTGGTGGGCCACCACAGCTGATCTGGTGAAGGACTTTGTTTCCGCTAGTCAGAGCACCGTCTTGATCGACGGCAAGTCCTACACCAATCTAGAACGCTACTGGGGCGACCCGCAATTGGATGCTCAAGACAATACCTACTTTGCCCATTGGTCCATGGCGTTGCCGACACTCGCGGAAGGCAAACATCGCATCGAGATACAGGTCACCTTAAGCCGCGCGGTAACTGACGGGTTCGATCAAAACAAGGATGGCAAGCCCGATCAGTACGGACCGGGCGAAGAGGACAATGGATGGATCGAAATCACACTGGTTCCCGGCTTGGCAAAGGGATCGGTGCTTGCTGGACCTACACGAATGCCCACTACGACACCACCCCCGGTGTTGTTACAGGGCAAATTGATTTTTCAGGATGGCTTGGCGACAAATACCAATTACTGGGATGAAATATCGTGGGAAGAGAATTTTTTCTTCCAAGATGGCAAATTCCACATAGTCTTGAACAAACCCGGCGGCAGGATGTCCGAGCATCCCGAATCGGCAAAGGGGGGGGAGGGACCGACCATCAAAGATTTCGTCTTGGAAGTGGATGCGGCGCTCGTCGATGGTCCAGACGCCAATGTGTATGGCATCGCCTTCCGCCAGGACACGGAAGCGTTCTATTCTTTCGAAGTCTCCGGGAACGGGCGCTTTCGCTTTGGACGCAATGAAGGGAAGATGATTACGCTGATTGACTGGACGCCCCATCCGGCAATTCTCACTGGCAAGCGCACCAACGCACTCCGGGTCGTGGCGCAAGGTGACACTTTCACCTTCTTTGTGAATGGAACGCTGGTCGCGACGGCTCGCGACAAGGTCTTGAGCCAAGGTGGTTTTGGTCCGATTGTCGTTCACGAGGATCGCGGCGGCGCAGTGCATGCTGCCTTTGACAATCTTAAAGTTTGGAAACTGGGCACTCCCACAACGCCGGGGGAGACATTTGCCAAAGGTGATGTGATCTTCCAAGACGATTTTGAGACGAACCAAGCCGAATGGCGCAAGGGTCAAGTTGTAGCAAAATACTATTTTCAGGACAGTACCTATCATGTGCTTTATCGCAAGCCCGGCGGGAATTGGCTGGGTAACGCATGGCTTGGCGGTGAGCCCAAGTTCAAAGATTTTATCCTGGAGGTGCAAGCAACTCAGTTGGAGGGCTCTGCCACTAGCGGCTATGGGATTGGATTTCGCGGGGTGGAACCAGATTTCTACTATTTCAGCGTATCGGAAGATAGGAGTTTCCAAGTCTTGAAATACACCAAAGGAACTTGGACCACCTTAATTCCTCCGACCACGAGTCCTGCGATCAAGACCGGCAATGCCCCCAACATTCTTAAAGTGGCTGCCAAAGGTTCGACGTTTCAGTTTTTCATCACCGACACCTTTGTTGGAGCATGCACCGACGCCACCTTGCCTGGAGGGTGAAATCGGGTTCTTAGCGGGGGTCAGCGAGGAAGGAATCGGTCACGCGGTGTACAGAAACCTCACCATTTGGGAAGTCGTTTCGCCAAGCACGCCAACGGGAACTCCCAAACCGTGAGCATTACTGGCGTGCATAACCGATGTTCGCGCCAGACTGTATTTCATCTCAGCCGGCAGTTGAGCCAATCGAATGTCTTGCAACTACCAAGCGATGACCGCCGGCGAAGAAATCCGGCTCCAGGTTCTCGCCGTCATCCAATTTCTTCGGCTGGGCTCAAGTTGTGTATATTTTCATGCAGATATTCACACTGGCTATGCCGGACATAAATCTGGATGTCAGCAAAGACCGTGCGACTTCAAAGAAGAGTTATCGGCTGAAGGCTGTCATCGTCTATCTGTTTCTGGGATTGAGTTTCGTGCTGGATGTCCCTATAAACGATTGGCGGCAAGATGTACAAGGTTCCGGCGAACGGGAATACGATAATCTACTTGCTCCCTGGGCGATACCAGTTTTCATTCGACTCTGCAGTCGGTGTCCGAGCGATTTGTAATACGGCTGAAACCTGCACGGTGGAGATCCAAGTTGGAAGATACGTTATGCAACCTTGGCAAATGCAGAAATAAAACCTGATTCTCTTTGCGAAAAATAATTCCGTGAAAGATCCGCCGATCTCTCTATCTCGTTGCTTGGTACACCAACCACATGCGCTGAATTGCCGTGAGGTTTGTGAACACGGCGAGAATGCCCAGCACGATCAAAAGCGGCGCGTCGCCGTAGAACACGGTTAACAACAATCCGATAATGAGAAGGGCAATGCGCTCGAACCGCGTCATCAGCCCTTCTTTCATTTCCACGCCGATGCCTTCGGCGCGCGCGCGCGCATAACTCACCATCAGCGAACCCAGCAGCGTAAAGAAAACCAGATACGCGACCCAGTTCATGCCGCGTTGCATGAACGCGTACATGATGCCAAAGTACAGCGCGCCTTCCGCAAAGCGGTCCGTCGTCGAATCGAGGAACGCGCCGAACTTGGTCACGCGATTTGTCAGCCGCGCAAGCGAACCATCGAGTGCGTCGAAAATGCCGGCGAGAATGATCAGCCCGCCGCCGAGCGCGAAATTGCCGAACGCCAGAACGACGCCGATGCCGCACATCGCCAGGAATCCGATCATCGTCAATGAATTCGGCGTCATGCCGAGGTTGCCCAGCGCGCGCGCGACGATGTTCAGTGCCGCTTGCGCGCGTTGGCGAATCAAATTACTTAGCACGCTGATGCTCCATTCCGAGTTCGTGAAGATCGATGTTGCGAGTTTCGCCATCCAATACGATTTCGGCGAGGCACGCGCCGACGGCCGGGGCAAGCGCAAATCCGTGTCCGCTGAATCCCGCCGCGACGACGAGTCCCGTAATGCCGGGCACGCGCCCGATGACCGGTCGTCCGTTCGATGTCATATCGTAAATGCCGGCATGACCGCGCAGGTAACGCGCATTCGCCATCGCCGGTAATCGCGCGGCGATGCGCTGGCGCAATTCGTTTGCAAATTCGGCGCTGACGTTTTCGTCAAAGCGATCCGGATTCGGTTCCGCGCCTTGCGGTGCGTTCAAACTTGCCATCGTCAAGCCAAATGCGTGCGGACGAAAATGCGCGCCCGTCGTCCAATCGATGAACGCGACGTGTCCCGTTTTCAATTCCGGCGGGCGATCAAAAAACGCGACTTGCGCGCGTGCGTTTTCAATTCCGATTTGTACCCCCAGCGGCTTGAGCAATCGATCGGTCCAGGGTCCCGCCGCGACGATGACCGTTAGCGTGTCGATGTCGCCGGTCGTCGTCGCCACGCCAGCGACGCGCCCGGCATTCGCACGAATCTGCGTGACCTGCGTGCCGGTCTTGAACACGACGCCGAATTCTTTTGCGCGCGCGGCGAGCGTTTGCGTCGCTTGGATCGGATCGGCATAGCCGGCGTTCGCGTCAAACGCCGCTTGCGTACAATCGCTGACATTCACGCCCGCTTGCAAGTCGTGCAATTCGTCCGGCGAAATTGCTTTCGTATCGATGCCAAGCGATTGTTGCATTGCGACTTGCGCACGTAGATTCGCCGCGCTGTTTTCGCCGGCGATGGTGATGCAACCAGTTTTAGTGAAACCGCAGCTCGCGCCGGTCAGTTCTTGCCAATTTTGAAATTGCCGCAAACTCGCGGATGCCAATCGCGCTTCGGGCGTGTGTGCAAAACTCGTGTGCACAAGTGCGCCGCTGCGCTTGGTCATCCCAGCGGCAAGCGAGCCTTTCTCCACGACAATGACGCGCGCGTTTTTGTTGTGCGCCAGATGCAATGCGGCACTGCAACCCACAATCCCCGCGCCGATAATCACCACGTCCGCAACGGTGCGCGTCATGGGGTCGCCGCTCCGCGATTGTGTCGGCGCGGGAGACGCAGCAAGTTGCGCGCGCGCACGATGCGGCGTTTCCCGCGCGAGGAATTCACCGGCACATTTTCCCGGCGTGCGATAATCAATTGGTCATAGTATTCCAGCACGCGTTGCGCCACAATGTGCCAATCGTACTCGGCGGCTTTGCGTAGACCGCATTCGCGCATCTTGGCGCGTTGCGCGGGATCGTTGAGCAACGCAACGATCGTGCGCGCAATCGCCTGCTCATCGCCGGGCGGCGTCAGCAAACCGTCGCATCCGTCTGCAACGACAAGACGATAGCCGGCAATATCGCTCGCGACAATCGGCAAGCCCGCCGCCATCGCTTCGAGCAAAATGATGCCGAAACTTTCAAAGCCGGTCGACGGCGCGCAAAAAATCGTGGCGGTGCGATAATAGCGCGGCAATTCTTCCGGCGACACATAGCCGACGAAATGAATGCCGCGCAACTTGTGCGTTCGCGCATAGCGCAGGAACGGTGCCTTGTCATCATCGTCGAATGCGCCGCAGACGATCAAACGTGCGTCCGGCAACTCTTCCTTGATGAATGGAAACGCGCGCATCAAATGCCGAAACCCCTTGCGCTTGTCCATGCGCCCGACGAACAGAATATTCGGGCGCCCATCGGCGAATTGTTCGATGGGTTGAATGTCCGGCGACGCAAAGCGCGTGCAATCGATTCCGTTGGGAATGATCACATGTTCGCCGGGAAAATATTGATCGATGTAATCGCGCACGGCTTGCGATACGAAAATGCGCCCGTCCAATCGATTAATCACTCGCTGGACGAGTGGGCGCATCGTCTGCGTAGATCGCGCTGGTTTCGCGATACGCGTGAAATGTGCCGACGTTGATCGCGTGCGAGTGGCGCAGAACGACGAGCGACAAGATCGGCACCGTGGGTTCGTGCACGTGCACGATGTCGAATTGCTCTTGCTTGAGGATTTGCTTGATGCGGCGGTACACTGGTCGGCGCGATGGTAATGCGCGCGGTGGAGCCGGCTGAACGGAACCGGCGAAACCGCGCCGCTCACTTTGATGACATGATCGCCGAGCACATCCTCATTTTGGGTTGACGCGGCGATGATGCGCGTATCGTGTCCCGCGCGCGCGAAATTCTTTATCGAGCGCGGCGATGTGTTCGGTCACGCCGCCGGGATAGGGATAATCGTAAGGAGTTACCAAGCGCAATTTTCATAGTTCAAGTTTCAACTGTTGGGCTTTTTACTTTGAACATGAACTTTAAACTTTTAGCATTCCTTCCGGCATTTGCACGGCAACCACTTCGCCGCGCGCGCAAACATTGCCTTTCGCGCTCAGCGTCAGCGTCATCACCACTTTGCGTCCCTTGATTTCCTTCACCTTTGCGCGAATCTCTAACATCGCATCAATCGGCGTGGGGCGCAAATAATCGACATGCAAAGAGCCGGTCACAAAGCGATACGCCGGTTCCGTGTTCATTGCGCGATTTTCGGCGCGATACATTGCGGCGGCGGCAGTGCCGGTGCCGTGACAATCGATCAGCGAGGCGATCAGCCCGCCGTACACGTAACCGGGAATCGCGGTGTGGTACGATCGGGTTAAAATGGCAGACCGCTTCATCGCCGTCCCAGTAACTCTTGATTTGCAAACCGTGCTCGTTGAGCCTGCCGCAACCGTAGCAATGAGCTGACGTTTTCAGGATAATAATCTTGGAATGCTTTTGGCGTCATCGGCGTTCCCTTTTCGTCGCGCGGCGAATGTGTTTGGCGGGCAATTTGACGAGACTCTGAAACATTTGCGATGGGTCCGATGCGCGCGAGATGTTTCATTTCTTCGCGCGTCCAGTAATGACCCTCGACGGTGGTAGTCTTGCTGCGCAACGCATTCAACAAATCGGCGGCCGAGTTGCCGGGAAAATTCGTCGTCGCAGTGCCAATCGTCTCCAAAATGTGCGAATCACTGCCGCCGGTCTCGGCGAGTTTCAAAATTCGGCGGTTCAACGCTTTGGCTTGCTTTTCGACCACTTTGCCGGCAATCGATGGGATTGAGCGTTTCGAACCCATCGAAATAGATCAAGTCGTCCGGATGTTCGTGGATGCGGACCAAGCCGTTGCGCCCGATGGATCGAATCATCCACGCATGGGATGCGGCGCGATGACCACGCCGCCTTGTTCGTGCACTTGCGCAATCGTTTTATCCAGTCCTTGCAATGAACGCACCGGCTGGTCGATCCCGAGCACGAGCAAATGTCCTTCCAGCGTGGTAACTTCCATCCCGTCAAAACCTGAAAGCGATAATTGCGGCGCGCGGCAAGATTGCGCGCTTCGTCCGCGCCGTCGAACATGTCGTGATCCGTGATGGCAATCAGATCAAGATCCGTTTTGTGTTCGACGAAATCAAAAACCTGCTCGACGGTTGCCATGCCGTCGCTGTGTGTGGTGTGAATATGAATATCGGCTTTACCCATTGTTTAGTTCGATAGTTCAATAGTTCAATCGTTCGATCGTGCCCTAGTTGCCTAAAACTTTTCAACTATCGCACTATCGAACTAGCCAACTATTGCACTACTCCTCCCAAATCTTCTGAAACATCAACCATTGATCCGGATACTTGCGAATATGTTTTTCCAAAGTGCCAACAATTTTCTCGACGCCAGCGCGCACGTCGCGCGCGGTATCGCCGGTGCGTTCAAATTCGATCGGCGGATCGACGAACACTTCACAGCGATTGTCCGGGCGGCGCACCGAAATGCCCACGATGACCGGCGCGCCGTACTTGATGGCCAGCTGCGCGGCGCCATCCGGCATCTGCGCCGGCGCGCCAAAAAAATCGACGACGGGGCCGGACTGCGTGATGTCGCGGTCGTACGCCAGCCCGACGATTTGGCCGGCGCGCAGAGTTTTGATGATCGCGCGCGGCGCAATGTCGAGCGGAACGATGTCGATGCCCTGGGTCGCGCGCCAATCGGAAATCATGTGAAAGAGTTTTTCCGGTTTGAGTTCTTCAACCGGCAGGGTCACGTGCGCGTTGAGAAAAATCGCCGCAAGGTGAATGACCATGTCCCACGCGCCAAAATGCCCCGAGCCGATGATGACCCCTTTGCCGGCTTTTAGCGCATCGGCGATGTGATCCAGTCCGTGAATCCCGACCAGTTGTTGCTCCAATTCCGCGCGCGTCATCCGATGGGAGTGAAATAGATCAAAATAATTCTTGAACAAGTTCTGGTACGCGCGTCGTGCCGTTGCCTTCATGTCCGCGGCGGATGCGCTCTCTCCCAGCACGCGGCGCAAATTGCGCCAATAGTGTCCGCCTCGATTACTGAATAGAAACGCCACATCGCCGGCGCGCGCAAAAAGCCAATAACCCACGCCATAGGGGATGTGAGGACAAATCGCGCCCGCCAAGCGAAAGAAATAATAGCTCATTCCGGGTCCCTGGCTTCCGTGTTTGGTCAGACGCTGAATTCGCCGGACCGAATTTTCGTGATGCCACATGGGGCGAAACATGTACCATTGCTCCGGATACAATCGAATAAATTCTTCCATCAGCGTGGCGATTTGTTGCATGATCGCTTGAAAATTCTCGCGGCGATCACCGTCGCGCGAGAAAAAGAGCGGCGGATTGGTGTGGACATCGATGTGTTCGTTCGTGGCGACGTGCGCGTGCCCCACGACAATCGGCGCGCCGGTGAGGAGCGCGAGTTGCGCCGGCCCTGCCGGAAAATTCGTTTGCATGCCAAAAAAAGTCACTGGCACAGTGGTCAAATCAAAATGATGCGTGATGCCAAAATCGAGCAGGAACGCGGTCGTCTCGTTGCGCTTCAATGCTTGGACGATTTTGCGCGGCGCGCTGTCGTACGGAAAAAGAATGACGCCCCGGGCGGCACGGACGCGTGTAAGAAAATCCATCAATTGTCGTGGGCGCAGCGTTTCGCCGACCAGTGTCACCGGGGTGAATCGATTCGCAATCATCGTGCCGGCGAGATCCATGTTGCCAAAATGCGCCGAGACGAGAATCAGTCCTTTGCCCGCGGCCAGGCCATCGGCAAAATGTTCCGGCGATTTCAGCGTTACGCGCTTTTGCAGTTCCGGCATCGACAAGCTGGGATACAGCATCACGTCGCGAATATACCGCCCGAAATTGCGGAACGATTCGTGCGCCATGCGCCTGACTTCCGGGTCACTGGGGGACTTGCCCAAGACATGCGCAAAATTTTCCACGCGCAATTTGCTGACGTAAGGGTAAGAGGTAATAGCCCAGCCCACCCAAAAAACCGGCGATGAAAAAACTGAGGCGGCGTGGCGTCACAGCCGCCAAGAACATGCAGAAACGCCACGCCCAGTACAGCGCGATCATTTGCCGTGAATAAACTCTTCAACCATTTCGCGCGCCTGGTCATCCGGAAATTGCTTGGGCGGCGATTTCATAAAGTATGAACTCGGCGCGACGAGCGCGCCCTTCATGCCGCGATCCAACGCAATCTTGGCGCAGCGCACCGCATCGATCACGACGCCCGCGCTGTTCGGCGAATCCCATACTTCGAGTTTGAGTTCGACGTTGAGTGGCACATCGCCGAAGGTTGTGCCTTCCAAGCGAATGTACGCCCACTTGCGATCCGTCAGCCACGGCACGTAATCGCTGGGACCGACGTGCACATTGTCCGGGTCGAGTTGATGTCCCAGCATCGACGTGACCGCGTTCGTCTTGGAAATCTTTTTCGATTCCAAACGCTCGCGCTCGAGCATGTTCATGAAATCGGTGTTGCCGCCGAAATTCAATTGGTAGGTCCGATCCAGCCGCACGCCGCGATCCTCGAACAAGCGCGCCAGGACGCGATGCGTGATCGTCGCGCCCACCTGGGATTTGATGTCATCGCCGATGATCGGCAAGCCGCGATCCTCAAATCGTTTCTGCCAATATTTCTCTTTGGCGATGAACACCGGAATGCAGTTGACGAACGCGCACCCGGCTTCCAACACTTGCTCGACGTACCACTTGGTCGCTTCTTCCGAACCGACCGGCAAGTACGATCACGACGACATCGGCTTTCGTGGCTTTCAAGATGCCCACGACATCATCCGTAGGTCCTGGCGCTTTTTCGATGATCTTGGACAAGTACTTGCCCAAGCCATCGTGCGTCATCCCGCGATGAACTTTGATGCCGGTCTTGGGGACATCGGCGAATTTGTATGTGTTGTTCGGCTTGGTGTAAATCGCCTCCGCGACATCCTTGCCGACCTTGTTCTTGTCGATGTCGAACGCGGCGACCACTTCAACATCGCCGACATGATAGCCGCCCAGGTTGACGTGCATCAAACCCGGCACTGCCGTATCGATGGGCGCATCCTGATAGTAATGAATGCCCTGAACGAAACTGCTCGCGCAGTTGCCCACGCCGATAATGGCGACCCGAACTTTGCGACTTTTTTGTTTTGCCACAAAATCCTCCTTCAGTAAAATCTATTGACTTGCAATCAATGATTCAAATTGGCGTCGATAATCTTGGAGCCGTACATGATCGAGGGAGCATACCACGGCGCGTCCGTTGCGATGCGTGCGCACCACGCCGGCTTGTTTGAGTCGATGCAAATGCCACGAGACGAGCGGCTGGCTCATGCGCAAACTGCGCGCGATTTCGGTGACGGTGAGTTCGCGGCGCGCCAGTTGTTCGAGGATGCGGAGGCGCGTGCCATCGCTCAACGTGCGATAATAGTTGCGCAATTCTTTTAACCCGCGCAAATCCATAGTGGAAAGCTCGACCTTCGTGCAGCAACCTGAAAGAGTTGCATACCCACCCGATGCGAAAGCATTGACCCACGTGGCTTGAAATCACGAGTGCGTCACGCACTTTCAGGTAGATGCACGACTAGGGGATATATAAAGATGCGCTTATATATTAGCGTAAATTGTTTTCTTGTCAAGGCGCGGCGAACCAAGTATAATTAGACCCGATGCAGCTCCCACCGATGCCGCGCTGGGACGTGACCCCCGCGGAGGCGATGCAAATCCAACGCGAGTTGGCGCCGCGCGTCGTCGAACACGATGACGTGAAACAAGTGCAATGGGTTGCCGGGATCGATGTCGGATTGGAGGGGGAGAACAATTCGATGGCACGCGCGGCGGTAGTGGTCCTGCAGTTTCCGCAACTCGCGCCGGTCGATTTCGCAATCGCGCGCCTGCCAGTCGAGTTTCCGTACATTCCCGGTCTGCTCGCGTTTCGCGAAATGCCGGTGGTGTGGCAGGCGCTGACGCAGTTGCGCGTTGAACCGGATGTGTTGATCGTCGATGGGCACGGCCGCGCGCATCCGCGCCGCTTGGGCATCGCGAGTCATCTCGGTGTGTTGATCGATCGTGTGACGATTGGCTGCGCGAAATCGATCTTGTGTGGCAAAGCCGAACTGCCGGCGAATCGTGTGGGCGAGCAATCAGCGCTCATCGACCACGGCGAAAAAATCGGCGTGGCGTTGCGGACGAAATTAAAGACGACGCCGGTCTACGTCAGTGTTGGCAATCGAATTGGTTTGGAAGCGGGCGGTGGAAATCGTTTTGCAGTGTTGCAAAGGGTATCGCTTGCCGGAGACGACGCGCTGGGCGCATCGTATCGCCGGCGGTGAAAACATCAAGGTGAGTTTACTCTGATGGCAGATCAAAAGAAACTTGCCCAAGCGGCGCAAGTGTTCAAGCAAGCGCGTTATCCGGTGGCGCTGACCGGCGCCGGTGTCTCGACGCCGTCGGGCATTCCTGATTTTCGTTCGCCCGGCAAAGGACTGTGGAAAAGAGCTGATCCGTTCAGCGTCGCATCGATCTGGGGTTTTATCGAACAGCCGCAGACTTTTTACGATTGGCTCAAACCGCTTGCCGGGTTGATGAAAACGGCGCGTCCGAATCCCGCGCATCACGCGCTGGCCCAACTTGAAGCGCTGGGCAAATTAAATGCCATCATTACGCAAAATATCGATGGCTTGCATCAAAGCGCCGGCAGCAAGCGCGTGCTTGAGGTGCATGGTCATTTACGTCAGGCGACCTGCATTCGTTGTTACCATATGGTGGACGCGCAACCGTTGTTCGACAGATTTATTCGCGATGGCGCGGTTCCGCATTGCGAGATTTGCGGCGGCGTGATGAAACCGAATGCGGTTTTGTTTGGCGAGATGTTGCCGGTGGGCATTATGTACGAAGCCGATCAAGAATCGAAAAAATGTGATGTGATGTTGATTGCCGGCTCCTCGCTCGAAGTCGCCCCGGCGGCAGACCTGCCGTTGGTGGCGAAGAAAAATGGTGCGCAGTTGATCATCGTCAACAAATCGTCGACGCCGGTGGATGGTGTCGCGGCGGTGATCATTCGCGATGATGTGGCGGTCGCTCTGCCCAAGCTGGTCGAGTTGGTTCAGAAATGAAACTGGCGCAGGAAATTCCCTGCGCCAGCTTTTTACTTTCCCTCCGCGACGAAACTCAGCGATTCTTGAAGTTGCTCCGTCGAGATCTTGCCAGCGTTCTCTAGTATGTGCAATACCTCGTGAATTTTGTACACCGCTAGAAAATTGTACCGCCGCGCCACGAGTTCTTCCGCGCCGCCTTGTTCATGATCGATGAGCACCACCACGTCGCGCACTTTGAGCCGCGCCTGACCCAATACCGCGATGGCCTCCAGTTTGCTCTTGCCGGTCCGAATGACGTCATCGATCACAACCACCGTTTCGCCGGGGCTGAACTTGCCCTCGATAACGCGTTCCGTGCCATAGTCACTTTTCGCTTGGCGCGGATAAATCAGCGGACGATTCATTTCCATTGCCACGGCCGTGCCAATGGGCAGCGCGGCGTACGGAATGGCGGCGATGCGGTCGAACGTGAGCGTGTTCAAAGTTTGCACCAGTGTGCGCGCCGCATCGCGCAGCGCGGCGGGATGCGAGACGAGGACGCGCAGATCGAGATCGAAGGGCGCGAGCGTGCCCGATTGCTTTTTGAATTTTCCGAACTGAATCGCGCCGACATCGAATAGCGTAAGGATGAAATCGTGATTCATCGTCGTCCTCTATTGCAAGATTTCCGCGAGCAGCGCCATGTACACAAAGGTGGCATGGCGAACCTGGCGCAGATACGCGGCGTTGGGGAGCGCGTCCACCTCACCGGCGATTTCATCGGCGCGGGGCAGGGGATGCATCACAAGCAAGTTGGGTTTCGCCTGCTCGACCAACGCGCGCGTGAGAATCGAAAAACTCTTTAGTTTTTCGTACTGCTTGACCTCGGCGATTTTTTCTTTGCGCACGCGGGTCATATAAACGACATCGGCGTTGCGCAGAGTCCGCGCAAAATCATTCGTCTCTTCCACCAGCAAATCGCGCTCGCGCAGAAAATCGGTAATCTCCGGCGGCATGGCCAGTGCGGCCGGCGCGATCAACGAAAAATCGACGCGATACAAACTGAGCATCCGCGCGAGCGAATGCGCCGCCGGATCGTTTTTCAAATCGCCGGCAAGCGCAACGCGCAAGCCGTCAACCGACTGATTTTTCCTTCGATGATGGTATACATATCGACGAGGGCTTGCGTCGGATTTTCGCCGATGCCGTCGCCGGTGTTCAGCACCGGCACACTGGACGTATCGGCGGCAATTTGCGCCGCGCCGTTTTCTGCATGACGCAAGACGATGACATCGGCAATTTGCGCGACGCTGGCAATGGTATCGCGTAACGATTCGCCGGGGTGCGGCGCGACGTCGATCACAGCGCCGCCGAGTTTTTGCATGGCGGCTTGGAACAATGCGCGCGTGCGTACGCTGGGTTCGTAGAAAATCGTCGCGAGTAGTTTGCCATCAAGCAAACGCGAGCGTCCGCCGCTCGCAAACGTGTCGGCGCGCGCATGGAGGGCTTTAATATGTTCGCGTGAAAATTGCGCGGCGGAGAGAATATCCGCGCCTTGAAGCGTCATGGTAAACTCCTGAACAAAAAACCTTTGAGATGGTCTCAAAGGCAAGTGATGCCGCGATTATATGCCGATTGCTTTTTCTTGACAACTCGCGCCGGGCATGTTACTCTGTCACTCATTGAATTGCCGGAGCGCGTGAGTGAAATTATCGATTGTGATTCCAGTCTACAATGAAGAAATGACGATTCGCGAACTCATCGACCGCGTGGTGCGCGTCGATCTTGGCAACATCGAACGCGAAATCATCGTCGCCAACGATGGCTCGACGGATGAGAGTGCATTCATTATCGAGGAACAGCGTCAAGCGTATCCCAGCCTCATTCGTTTTTTTTCGATGCCGATCAACCTGGGCAAGGGCGCGGCGGTGCGGTTGGGTTTGCATCACGCGACCGGCGATCTGATTCTGATTCAGGACGCCGATCTCGAACTCGATCCAAACGAGTATGGTCGCTTATTGCAACCGATTCTCGATGGCAAAACCTCGGTGGTGTACGGCTCGCGCTTTCTCAACGCGCGCAAACGCAACATTCCGTTGCGAACGCGCTTGGCGAATTCATTTCTGACTGGACTAACCAATTTGCTTTTCGGCGCGCACCTGAGCGATATGGAAACGGCGTACAAGGTTTTTCGCCGCGAGATGTTGCAGGACATTCGCCTGCGCTGTGTGCATTACGACTTTGAACCAGAGATTACGGGTCATTTGGCAAAACGCGGACACAAGATTATCGAAGTGCCGATTTCGTACAATCCGCGCCGCGCGAACGAAGGCAAGAAAATCTCCTGGGTCGATGGCGTGGAGGCGATCTACACGCTTGTGCGCGTGCGGTTTACCGGTTGAAAATGGCGGACCCAAAACCAGCGAAGCGTCCCAAGCCGATGCTTCGCTGGTTGTTTTTTGGCGAGTCTGCGGCTCAATGTCTTTTAGCAGCGCGCCAATAAAATCTTTTTGCCCGCGCGCGAAATCTTCAGCCGGCATCGCGCGCTTGCCCGCCAATTGCAATTGCCGCAGAACCAGAACTCCGTCGCCGGTTGCCACACCGATACCATCTGAAAGTTTGCTTACGCGTCCGGGTTCAGTATTTGTTTTGGAATCGACCGCTTGCGCGAATAGAATTTTCAACTGAACGCCGTTCCAGAATGTAAATGCCGAGGGCCACGGGTTGAACGCGCGCACTTGACGGGCGATTTCGGCGGCGGGTCGCGTCCAATCGATTAGCCCTTGCTCTTTGCGAATCATCTTGACGGTCGTCGCGCGCGCGGCGTCTTGCGGTTGCGGCGTGATGTTGCCGGCGAGTAGGTGCGGCAGATTTTCGATCAACAAATCGGCAGCGAGGCTGGCGAGTTTGTTGGTCAGCGTGCCGGTCGTGTCATCGTCGGAAATTGGAATCGCGCGCTGAACGAGCATGGGTCCCGTGTCGATGCCGGCGTCCATTTGCATGAGCGTGATGCCGGTCGTTGCATCGCCGGCGAGGATCGCGGCGGAAATCGGCGCGGGTCCGCGGTAGCGCGGCAAAAGTGAAGCGTGGGTGTTGACGCAACCGAGTCGCGGAATCGCCAAAACCTCCGGCGGCGAAATCAAGCCGTACGCCGCGACGATGCTGAGGTCGGGTGCGAGTTCGCGCAGTTGCGCGATGACTTCCGGCTTGCGCAGCGACGTCGGTTGAAAAATCGGCAAGCCGTTTGTTAGCGCGAGTTGTTTCACGGGTGATTCTTGCAAAACATTGCCGCGTCCCGCCGGTTTATCGGGGCGCGTGAACACGCCGACGATGGGATGTGCCGTGTGCGTCAGCGCATCCAGAATCGGAACCGCGAATGCCGGTGTGCCCATGAAAACGATGCGTGCCATGTTTCTATTCTATCGCAAAATTGATTTTTGACAATCGTCGTGGTAAAATCGCGCTACTCTATTTGTGGAGATGTCGTGTCCTCTAAACTCAAACGTTGGCAAATTGCCCCACTGGTTTCCTCGCTCATCCTGACCCGTTTTCCCAATTACAATCCCTTGATTGTGCAAATCCTGTACAACCGCGGCATCACGACGCCGGCACAAGCCGAAATTTTTCTCGCGCCGGCGATTTCCGAGGAAAGTCCGTTTCAAATGCACGGGATGAATCAAGCCGTTGATCGCATTCGACGCGCGATTCGCGCGGACGAACCGATTGCCGTGTACGGCGATTTTGATGTCGATGGCGTAACGGCAACGGCATTGCTTGTGCAAGCCTTGCAAGCGTTCGGCGCGAAGGTCAAGCCGTACATCCCGCATCGCATCGATGAAGGCTACGGTTTGAATCCTGAAGCGCTGCAGCAGTTGCTCGATCAAGGCGTGCGCGTCGTGATTACCGTCGATTGCGGTGTGCGTTCGCTCGACGAAGTCGCGTTTGGCACACGCATCGGCTTGGATATGATCGTCACGGATCATCATGCGCCAGGCGAAACATTGCCGGACGCGTTTGTCGTGCTGAATCCCAAGCAGCTGCAGTGCAAATATCCGACGAAAGAATTGTCCGGCGCCGGGGTCGCCTTCAAATTGGCGCAAGCCTTATTGCGGGCGGACGAAAAAACGCCTCTGGGCAAAGGCACCCTGGCGATCTCGGAAGACATGCTGGTCGATTTGGTCGCGCTTGGCACCGTTGCCGATTTGGTTCCGCTGACCGGCGAAAATCGTGCGCTGGTTCAGCGCGGACTTGCAAGTTTGCGGCAATCGGAACGCCCGGGCTTGCAGGCGTTGATGCGCCGCACCGCGCTCAAAACAGAATCGATTGATGCCGGCACGATTGGCTTTGTGATTGGTCCGCGCTTGAATGCGGCGGGGCGAATGGAAAGCGCGTTGCGCGCGTACGAGTTATTGATCACGCAGTATCCGGCGGAAGCCGAGCAGCTCGCGATCCAACTTGACAACACGAACCGCGAGCGGCAGAATTTGACGATGCAGATGACGAACAAGGCGCGCGACGCCGTTGCCGCGATTGCTGATTCACAGCATTTGTTGTTCGTCGCCGCGCCGGATTTTCCGGAAGGCATCGTCGGCTTGATTGCCAGTCGCCTCGCGGAAGAGTTTTATCGCCCGGCGGTCGCGGTGCATCAGGGCGAAGACGAGAGCCGCGGCTCGGCGCGGAGTATCAGCGAGTTCAACATCGTCGATGCGTTGGACGAGTGCCGTGATTTGCTCGTGCGGCACGGTGGGCACGCGATGGCGGCAGGATTCACGGTGCGGAACGAAAATTTGCCGGCATTGCAAAATCGCTTGCGCGAAATCGCGGAGAGAAAACTGGCGGACAGCGACCTTGTGCCAACCTTAAATGTCGATGCGATTGCGCCGCTGGCCGAAATGAACATGAAACTCGCCGACATGCTGAACAAGTTCGCGCCGTTTGGATACGGCAATCGCGAGCCGATTTTTGCGTCGCGGAATGTCGCCGTCCGCGATGCGCGCATCGTCGGAACGGATCATTTGAAATTGATGGTGAGCGACGGTCAAGTCGTGATGGATGCGATTGCGTTTCGGCAGGGGAGTTGGCTGGGTCAACTGCCGCCGCGCATCGATGTCGCCTATCAATTGGAAGCGCAAGTCTGGAATGGCAGAACGCGCTTGCAATTGAATGTCAAAGACATTCAGCCGGCGAATGCCGCATGACCGATTCGCGCAAATATCCGGCGCGACCGATTCCCGGTGTTGGCGTGGTTGTCCGTAAAGCGGATCGTGTGCTGATTATTCAGCGCGGCAATGCGCCCGGACGCGGCGAATGGGGCTTGCCGGGCGGCGTGCTCGAAATTGGCGAGACGTGGCGCGATGCGGCGGTGCGCGAAGTGCGCGAAGAATGCGGCATTGAAATTGCACTGGGGGACGTCATTGATGCTGTGGACATCGTCGTGCGCGATGACGATGGGCGCGCGCAGTATCATTACGCGCTGGTTGATTTCGCGGCGACGTACGTCAGCGGCGAGTTGCGTGCCGCAACCGATGTGTTGGATACGCGCTGGATTGCGCTGCCCGAGTTGAAACAATTTCCAATGTCGCGCAAAGCGCGCGAGGTGATTCGCAGAGTGTTTGCGCCTTCGTCGCCTTGAGCGGAGCGCCGCGAATTTTGCGGCGCGTAGTCGAAAGCCGCGCCGCGTGCGGAATAAATATTGGCTCTTATGTAGCAAGTGTGCAACCGTCACCCTGAGCGCAAGCGAAGGGTCTTGTTGCTACTTGGCAAGACACCGTGGCCGATTGGAAATCGGCGCCTCAGCAAGGTGAAAACACGTTGAAACGTGTTGTGCGCGTATCCAATCCGATTTATCGGATTTTCACCTGACTGAGACCTCGAATTCATTCGAGGGCGGCATGCCGCAGATGAGCAAGTTTCTGTGTCCAAACGTTCCGCATTCCGGGTATGTATCTCTCGAAAACCTGTCCTGAGCGTAGCCGAAGGATGACAGTGAATGTGTGGTTGATGTGTTCAAAGAATCCAACGGCGCAGTAACATTCGCAGTGCAAGTCGTTCCGCGCGCGAGCAAAAATCAAATTGTGGGTGTCGTGGGTGAGGCGATCAAGATTCGCTTGACCGCACCGCCGGTCGAGGGAAAAGCGAACGCGGCGCTGATCAATTTTCTGGCGGAGACGCTGAATGTGCGGCGCGCGCAAATCGAAATTGTTACCGGCGAAACATCGCGGCACAAGCGGGTGCGCGTGCGCGGCGTGACGGCACGCGAAATCGAAAACAAATTGAAATGAAACGGCGGGGCAATGCGCCCCGCCGTTGTGTTATCGGATCCTGGATCTTGTTTCTTGCTTCGATCGCATTCAGTCGCCGCGCGCGGTCGTACGCTAGCACAGCGAGAATCGCACACACAAGCGAAGCGATGAACAGAATGCCGCTGACAACATTCACGATAGTTGGCAACGCGTTGATAATCGCAGTGGTCGCCGGTGGCGGCTTCGGCGTTGGATCGGCGTGGGCAAAGTAATAGGCGTCGGCACAGTCGTTGGCGCAATTGTTGGTAGAGCGATGATTGGCGTGGGCGGCACAGCGGTGGGTGCCAGCGTTGGCGCAACAGTCCCAGCCAGAGTAGGAATCACCAAGACTTGACCGACGCGCAGTTTGGTTTGATCGGTGATGCCGTTTGCGTCCATGATCAGGCGAAATTTACTCCCGTCGCCGTACACTTTTTGCGCGATGGTCCACGGGGAATCGCCGGCTTGAATGGTGTATGAGGTTTGTCCGGCAATCGGCACCGTTGTGCGTCCGGGTGTGGCGCGCGGCGTGGGTGTGTCGTCGGGGAAAATCGGAATAAAGACCGGCGTTGGAAAAACGTACGGCGGTTTGGTTGGCTCTTCGGTGGCTTGCGCGGGCGGCGCGGCGGAGATTCTGATCACGCTGGGATTGAGAATCGCCGCAAGCAACAGCAGCGCGCCGGCGAGGATGGCGAGGCGAGTGTTCATTGGCAACCCGTTGTAATCACTTGCGCGTTGATTAGTTTGTTGTTGCTGAACGAATTGCCTTGACACACGCCGCCTTGGACCGGTTGCAGCAACACGTCGGACCCATCGAAAACATTCCCGCTATACTTGCTGTTCTTGGCATTATCGTGTTGCACACTCTTGGCGCGCGCGCCGCGAATCACATTGTTTTCAAATCGAACATTTTGCGCATACCCCAGCCACGCGCCAAAATTATCGTTGCTGAACGAATTGTCGTGAATATAGTTCCGGAAACTGAACGTCGCTTCGATGCCATTTGCGATGCTGTTGGAAATCGTGTTGTTAAACATCTCATTATCGTTGCTCGCGCTCGTCGGCTGATTGCCCTGATAAATTCCATCGCCGTTGGCATTCAGCGTGTTCCAGCCGATCGCATTGCGATCCGATTTCTCCGTTAGCACGATGCCGGCGGAGCCGCACCCGGCGTCCTTGCCCCATTCCGGACAGCTCCGATTGTTAAACTCGACGGTGTTGCTAAACACTTGGCTTGCCGTCGTGCCGTAGAGATAAATCCCCCAGCCGCGATTGCGGCTCGTCACATTTTGCTGAACGCGAATCTTGGACGAGTTCACGATCTGAATGCCGGTCGTGTTCCCGCTCGACGTGTTGCCTTGCACGCGCGAACTCTGAATGCCGTTGAGAATCATCCCGCCGTGCGGAATCGGCTTCAGATGCTCGATGTTCGAATTGTCATCGAGAAAATTGTTGCTGAAATCATTGTTCTCGAAAACGAAATTCTTTCCGCCCAGCACGTACAGCCCCGTATCGAATCCGCGCGCGCGGCAGTTGCGAATCGTCACGCCGGTGCGCTTTTGCACGATGATCCCCACGCCAACGCCATCGCCAATGAACACCGAGTTGTTGCAGTTCAGCGTAACATTGTCCGCCATGATGACGACGGACTGGCGATACGTGCCGCCCGGCGGCAGCGTCGTGTCTTTGTAGATTCGCATCGGCGCGGCGATCAGGAGAAAGAGGGCAAGGAGTTTCATAGCTTCAAATCAATGGCTTTAAACAAATTGGTGTAATCGATTTTCTCGAAATCGGTCGTGTCGATTTCAATTACATCGCCGCCCAGATCGAGTGGGGGGTACCGGCGAAATGTGGCAAACTCTTGCTCCGTGATTTCATGTTCAACGTGACCGGGATGGCGTTTGCCGCTAGCCCAGCGTGCCTTGAATCGCTCGATCAGCACAGCGTGCTCAGCATAACACAAAATTTGCAGAGGCACAAAATCGTGCTGGGCTTGCAAAGTCCGCCATCGAGGGGCGGCACTCTCATTGAAATTGCTTTCGATGATGAACGAGTGGCCGGCGGCGAGTTGGGTTGCCGCGAAATAAAACATCAATTCGTACGTCGCGCGCCCCAATTGCTTTGACCACGCGCGATCTTGCACGCCCAAACTATCGAACAGCGATTCCTTGATGTCGTCTTTGGCGATGAGCGGCAAACGAAACTCGTCTGCGATTTTGCGTGCCAAACTTGTCTTGCCTGAGCCGGGCGGACCCGACACGATGATGACCGATAATCGCGCGCTCACTTTTTATCCAAGGCTTCGTTTGCCAATTTGTCCGCGCGGCGATTTAGCGTGCGCGGGATGATCGCAATCGTCAAGTGGCTTAAAGTGCTTGAGCGCGCGTTGTGCTTCGGCGTAAAGCGGTTTCAAATTGTCGGCGCGAACTTTGTATAAACCCTTCAACTGCCGCGCCAACAATTCGCTGTCGGTGCGAATTTCAATCTCGGAACCATAATGCTTGGCGCGTTCCAAACCGCGCACGAGCGCGCGGTATTCAGCCTCGTTGTTCGTCGCGTTGCCGATGGCACTCGCCCAGTTCATGGATCACTTTGCCGCTCGTGTCGGCGATGACGATGCCGATGGCCGATTTGCCAGGGTTGCCGCGCGAGGCGCCGTCAGTGTAGAGAACAATTTTCACGGCGCGAGAATTCTCCCGCAACTTGGACAGGTGACGATCTCATCGCCGCTTTGCATTCGACTTTTTACGCCGGTGGGGATCGCATTGCCGCACACACTGCACGCCTCGCGGTGAATTTGCGCAACGGCGCGCCCGGCTTTGGTCTGATGCAAGCGATCGTATGTCTTCAGCATATCGCTGGCAAGTGCGGCGCGAATTGAATTTCGCTCGGCATCGAGTTCAGCCAGTCGGGCGAAGAGTGCATCCCGCTCGCTCGTGAGGTGATCGAGATCGCCGGCGCGTTTCGTTTCGATCTGTTGGAGGACTTGGCTTGATTCGCGCACATGGGTTTGCGCTTGATCGATCTGCTCCATCATCGCGAGGAGTTTGTCATCGAGCGCGCTGCGATTGCGTTTGTGCATCGCCAAATCCTGGCTCAGACTGTCGAGTTCCTTGGGATTTGTGACTTTGCCGCTGTACAGCCGCGCGTCGATCTCTTTAAGCTTGGCGTCGAGACTCTGGGCTTCTAGTTCCGATTGGTGCAATGCGCCGCGCGCCGCGCCGAGTTGTTTTCTGCGCAACATCATCGGCCGCGCGGGCGGTGGCAACGGCTGGGTCGCTCGCCAACGCTTCATCAACTTGATGCGCGCGTTTTGTCTTGCCGTCGAATTCTTGATCGATGAGTTGGAGTTGCCAGAGGATCGTTGCCAGTTTCATGGTTCTAACTTTGAGAGTTGCTCTTATGACTTGTGTAACCGACGCTAGCCGTCACGATGTTTAGTGATATAATACAGTTAGGTAAGAATGTTTTTCCAATGGTCCCACGCGATTTCTGAAAGCGCGATGCAGATGAATGCGGCTATGCGAGATGCCGTTGCTGGAAAATGATGGCGAGAGAATTTCGAGAGCAGGTGTCGCAACAGTTTGGTGACATGGCTCGCGATAACTCAGATCACTTTTTTTGGAGAAGCGTCCAGTCGATAAATGGGTCGGTGGAGACGATATCGGGAGTACGGATTGGAACGCGGCTTGTCTCCTTGCCCGAGCCTAAGAATTGGCACAATTCGCACTTGACAAGGTACAAGTGGGGTGTTGTGGGACGCACCTTAAAAAACGCAAACATCAGTGGGTGACTATTGACAATAGTCGCCCATTGTGGTTAAATGAGTGCAGAAAAGTGGGTCAAAGTGTCAAATAGTGGTGCAGGAATGCCAAATAGAACGCCCGTTCAGGCTAAAGTGGGAGATTTGAACAAGTGTTCTTAGGTTCACACGAGCATACAATTGATTCCAAAGGTCGATTGACCATGCCCTCCAAATGGCGAGCTGAGTTGTCGCAACAGGTTGTTGTTACGCTTGGCCTTGAAGGTTGTCTCACGATTTTTCCATCCAACAAGTTTGAAGAAATCGCGCAAGACCTGGACAAGCAGAGCAGTTTGCTCGAAGAGACGCGCAATTGGATGCGCTACTTTTTGGGCAATGCGGATACGGTTGATGTGGATGGTCAAGGCCGCGTTTTGATTACCCAAAAATTGCGTGAAGCCGCCGGATTAAATGGTAATGTCGTTGTACTTGGTCTAGTATCACGTATCGAAGTATGGAATCCAGAAAAGCATCGCGCCAATTCGGAAGCCGCGAAATCGAACATTGCGGCGACGGCGCAAAAGATCGGTCAAGTCGAACGTGGTGTGGCTAACGCCAATAAATAACGCGATGTCAGAAAATCGCGGGCACGTTTCCGTACTTTATCAAGAAATTCTCGATTCGCTCGCGCCGCGCGACGGCGGGCGTTACATCGATGGCACGTTGGGCGCCGGCGGACACGCCAAAGGCATTTTGCAAGCCGCGTCGCCCACCGGTCGCTTGCTGGGTCTCGATGCCGATGCGTCGATGTTGCCAATCGCCGCCGCGACGCTCGCGCCATTTGGTGAACGCGCGACTACTTGTTCACTCAAACTTTGCGCGCTTGCTGGATGTGGCGGCCCCAAGAAAACTTTTTGCCGGTTGACGGTATTGTACTCGATCTTGGAATCTCGTCAATCCAGCTCTCCGACGCGGCGCGCGGTTTTTCTTTCTTAACCGATGGCGCGTTGGACATGCGTTTGAACAGCGACGCAGAAACGACCGCCGCCGATCTGGTGAACTCGCTCGACGAGACCTCGCTGGCAAATCTGATTTTTCAATACGGCGAGGAACGCGCCTCGCGCCGCATCGCACGCGCCATCGTTCGCGCGAGACCGCTGGCGACCGCCGCGCAATTGGCGCAAGTCATCGAGCGAGCGGTGGGGCGGCACGGGCGAATGCACCCGGCGACCCGCACGTTCCAAGCGCTCCGCATCGCCGTAAATGCCGAGTTGCAAGTTTTGGAAGAGGTGCTTCCGCAAATCGCGCCGGCCTTGGCGCCGGGCGGACGCATTGCCATCATTTCATTTCATTCGCTTGAAGACCGGCTCGTCAAGAATTTTTTCAGAGCAGCGCAAGAATTGAAAATCGTAACCAAGCATCCCATGTGTCCAACGGAAACCGAAATCGCTAGAAATCCGAAAAGCCGTAGCGCCAAGTTGCGCGTTGCGGAAAAGGTCGGCTAGAGGGTAACACGATGACTCAACAACGCATATTGCAGCGTCAAATGGGCAGATCATTTTCTTTCGGCGATGTGCGCACGATTGCTTTGATCGCGGGTTTGTTTGCGTTGCTTGGCGTTTTTGTACTTGGTGCAATCGACGCAGGCGACGTATGCCGGACGCCATATCCGGGATGACAAACTGGCCATCGAACAATTGGAACGCGCGAATGAACAATTGGTGATCGACATTGCCGCGCTGACCAATCCGGAAAGAATTGCCAAAGCGGCATTGTCGCTCGGTTTGCATCCGCCCAAGGAAGCGCAGATTCGCTACAAGCTGAACTTAAAGTACCCGCTTGGTGTACCGCCGGCGAAAAAGAGTGTGAATCCGCCGGCACCAGAATCGAATTGGTTCGTGGATTGGTTGCGTGGATTGTGGGGGACTGGCGCGCGGACAGCCGAAGCCACCAGTCGTTAGGAAAAAATCATGACCGCCGAAGATTCTTCTTCCCAAGTGTCACAGCGTCTGCGAACCGTGCTCTTGCTCATCCTGATTTTTGGCGCCGTGCTGGCGCTTAAATTGTTTTACTGGCAGATTCTTCGCGGACCAGAGATGCAGGAACGCGCGGCAGATCAGACCGCATCCACCGTGCCGGTGTATGCCAAGCGCGGCGATATTGTGACGAATGACAATGTCTTGCTGGCAAAAGATGTTTTTCGTTACAATGTCTATGTGAACGTGCCGTTTGTTAAACAACCGGAAAAACTCGCCGCCGATCTCGCGGAGATTTTGCAAAAGCCGCGCGATAGCTTGCTGGCCAATTTCAAAATGAATCCGAAGGAACGGGTGTCGGTAGCCTACTTGGAACCGCTGGAGACGGCGCAAAAAATTAACAAGTATAAAGCCGAACAGGGGTTGCTCAACGTTGAGCTCGAGATTCGCCCGGTCCGCGTCTATCCCAACGGCTCATTCGCGGCGGCAGTGGTAGGGTATATCAACGGCAACCGCGCGGCGAGTGGCGGAGTCGAGCTTTTCATGACGAGTGTGCTCTCCGGCACCAACGGTTCGCTCATCGGCAGAAAAAACGCCCTCAGCGATTTCATGCCCCACCTCGCCTTTGAAAATTATCCGGCAATCGATGGGGCGAAAGTGACGCTGACGATCGATAGTGGCATGCAGCGTATCATCGAGCAAGAACTGGAAAAAGCGATCCGCGAGTCGCGTGCGGAGAGCGGCTCGATTATCGTGATGGACCCCAAGACCGGCGCAATTCTTGCCTTGGCGGTTTGGCCCGCGGCAGATTTGAATCGTTTTTTTGAAGAGATGAATCAGGGCAAGTACGGCAATCAAACGGTCAACGCGCTGTACCAGCCGGGTTCGGTTTTCAAAATCATCACCTACGCGGCGGGCTTGGATGCCGGCGTGATTACGCCGAGCACGTGCTTTCAAGACGAAGGCAAGTTGATTATTCCTGGCGCGGTAGTTGAAAACGCAAATCGTGTTGTGGCTGGAAATGTTTGCTTGGTCGAGGCGTTGCGCCAATCGCTCAATGTTGAGGCGGCCAAAGTGGCATTGATGCTCGGGACACCGCGATTCTATTCATACACCGCGGCGTTTGGTTTCGGTTCGCCGACACGCGTCGAGTTGGGCGGCGAATTGGCGGGCAGCGTCAAACGCCCGGGCGATGGTATTTGGCGCGACGGCTTGCATGTGTACAACGCATTTGGACAAGGATTCGATGCCACACCCGATGCAAACCATCGCGGCGGTTGCCGCGGTTGCGAATGGCGGCAAGTTGATGCGACCGTACATCGTCAAGTCAATCCAACGCGCAACCGATGCAGAACCGGTCGAGGTCAAGCCGGAAGTTGTGCGCCAAGTGATTCGCCCGGAGACGGCCAAAATCATGACCCAGCTCTTGGCGGATTCGATTATGAAGGAATCGTCGAACCTCGCGATTGTGTCGGGTTATGCGGTGGCTGGCAAAACCGGCACGTCGCAAATTATGGTGGCGGGCGAGTACGACCAGAAGCAAACGATTGCTTCGTTTGCCGGTTATTTGCCGGCGGACGATCCCAAACTAGTCATCTTGGTAAAGCTCGATAAACCGCAAAGCTCGATTTGGGGTTCGCATGTCGCGTCGCCGGTGTTTGCATCGGTGGCAAAGCAATTGGTGATTCAAGCCGGCATTGCGCCGGATGCGATCCGTCTGGCGAACAAATAAGGTATTGCCTCTCACTTTACCTCTCCCCGCAGGGGCGAGGGTCGGGTGAGGGTAAACGCAACTCGCTATGTTGACACTCGCCGATCTTTTTCAGGCATTCAATCACGCGCGGCCCGCCGAGGCGGAACGGATTGCGATTCCCCACGTCGTGATCGATTCGCGGCAAGTCAAGGCAGGTTCGCTTTTCGTCGCGTTGCAAGGCGAGGCGCGCGACGGTCATGAGTTTATTGCGGATGCGCTGGCGCGCGGCGCTGCGGCGGTCATCGCCGAAGAGCGCGCCAAGAGTGGCGGAGGACTGGGTCCGAATGTGCACTTGATCGACTTATGCAAGTGTCGCCGGGTTGCAGCCCACTCCTTCGCCCGCTCTTGTCCCTGTCGTGTTCATCGTGCCATCGAGTTTGTTGGCGTTGCAGCAGTTGGCGCGTTTCTGGCGCGACAAGTTTCCAGCGCAAGTGATCGGCGTGACCGGCAGTGTCGGCAAAAGTTCACACAAGGAATTGATTGCGTCGGTCTTGCAGAAACGATTTTCGGTGCTCAAGAGCGAAGGCAATCTGAACAACGAAATCGGTTTGCCGCTGACGCTTTTACAATTGAATGAATCGCATCAACGCGCGGTCCTTGAAATGGGAATGTATGCGCTCAATGAAATCCGTACGCTGTGTGAAATCGCGCAACCGCGCATCGGCGTCGTGACGAATGTTGAGCCCGGTGCATCTGGAACGCTTGGGTTCGCTCGAACGCATCGCGCAAGCCAAAGCCGAGTTGGTGGAATCTCTTCCTACCGATGGCGCGGCGATTCTCAACGGTGATGATGCGCGTGTGCTGGCGATGCGCGAAAAAGCGCGCGCGCGCGTTGTGACCTTTGGTTTGGATCCACATTGCGACGTGTGGGCGGACGACATTGCCAGTTTTGGTCTCGATGGCATTGCGTTCGTTTTGCACCACCGGCGCGAACATTTGCATGTGCGCGTGCCGTTGCTCGGTCGGCACAGTGTGCACACGGCGTTGGCGGCAACCGCCGTCGGTCTGGTTGAGGATCTTGCCTGGGACGAAATCTTGCGCGGCTTGCAGGATGTTTCGGCGCAGTTGCGCTTGCTCGTCGTGCAGGCGGAAAAAGGCGCGACGCTTCTCGATGACACGTATAACGCGAGCCCGGCGTCGTCGCTGGCGGCACTGAATTTGCTTGCCGATTTGAGCGAACGCAAAATTGCGGTGCTCGGCGATATGCTCGAGCTGGGCGCGGAAGAGTTGCGCGGGCATCAAGTCGTCGGCGGGCGCGCCGCGCAGGTGGTCGACGTGGTGATCGCGGTGGGCAAGCGCGGTCGCTGGATCGGCGAGGCGGCACGCGCAAGTGGTTTATCAGCCCATCAAGTTTTTTTCGCGGAGACGAACGCGCAGGCAATCGATATGTTGAAATCGGTGATGCAACCAGGCGATATGATTTTGATCAAAGGTTCGCGCGGCGCCAAGATGGAAGAAATCGTCAGCGCGCTTGCGCGCGTGAATGGAAAATCCTGATGGCGGAGCCCCTGACGCTCGGCGCAATTTCATTTTTTCTTGCGGTGATTTGGGGCGGACCGTTGATTCGCATTGCTCAAGGCGTACAGCTTGGGCAAGAAAATTCGCATCGACGAGCCGACCAAGCACCAAGTCAAGACCGGTACGCCGACGATGGGCGGCATCATGGTGATTGTCCCGGTCCTGCTGATCACCGCCGGTTTGAATTTGGCGAATCTGCGCGGCAACACGCTCATCGGTCGTTCGATTCTCGTGCCGATGGGCGCGATGCTCGCGTTTGCGATTCTCGGCGCGCTGGATGATCTCGCCGGCATTTGGGGCAAACGCAAAGGCGAGGGCTTGCTGGGGCGTTACAAATTTCTCTGGCAAGTCGTGATTGCATTTTTCATCGCGCTCGCGTTGTACCTGGGTCTGGATTTGCACAGCATGGCGATTCCAACGATTCCGACGAAAATCGATATTGGTTTGCTCTACGTGCCGATTGCCATGTTCATCATCGTGGCGACGACGAATGCCGTGAACTTGACCGATGGCTTGGACAGTCTCGCCGGTTGGACCTCGGCGATTGCCTTTGCGTGTTACGGCGTGGTCGCGTATTTGCAGGGACAACAATATCTCGTCTTGTTTTGCTTTACGATTTCTGGCGCATTGCTCGCCTTTCTGTGGTTCAACGCGCACCCCGCCGAATTGTTCATGGGCGATACCGGCGCGCTCGCGCTCGGCGCAACGTTGGCCGTGGTCGCGCTAATGACCGGGCAGTGGTTATTGTTGCCGTTGATTGGTTTGGTCTTCGTCGCCGAAACGCTGTCCGACATTATTCAAGTAGGTTATTTCAAACTGTCGCACGGCAAGCGTGTGTTCAAAATGGCGCCGTTGCATTATCATTTCGAGTTGCTGGGTTGGTCGGAGACCCAAGTGGTGCAGCGATTCTGGCTCATCGGCTTGCTTGCCGGCATGCTGGGGATCGCGTTGGCGTTGCTCTAGTGCGATAGAGGAAAATAATCTTGGATTTATTGGTCATCGCAATCGGTTTGCTTGGTGGATTTGCGGTAGGCATTCAAGTGCCGATTGCCGGCGCGATGGGGCAAAAGATCGGCAGTACGGCGAGTAGTTTCATCGTGCACGCGGGCGGGGCGGTATTATCGGGATTGCTGTTGTTCGTGCGCGGCGGCGAAAATATGCGTGAGTGGCAGAGTCTGCCGTGGTACATGTTACTCGCCGGCATGTGGGGCTTGATACTGTATCTGACGATTAGCGTGACAATGCCGCGCCTCGGCGGAACAATGGTCGTGACGCTCATCATCATCGGGCAATTGTTAATTGGCGCGGTTATCGATCACTTTGGTTGGCTCAATGTGCCGGTGCATCCGATTAGCGTAACGCGCATCTTGGGGATTGGTGTGTTGTTGGTGGGCGGCTGGTTGATTGCGAGATGATCGACCTTAAAAACAAACGTGTCCTCGTCTTCGGACTCGGAATGCACGGCGGCGGGATCGGCGTAGCAAAATGGCTCGTCAAGCAAGGCGCGCGCGTCACCGTGACGGATTTGAAAACCGCCGCGCAATTACAATCGTCGCTTGATGCTCTTTACCAGTTACCAATTACATATGTTCTCGGCGAACATCGCGAGCAGGATTTTCTCAACGCCGATTTGATCGTTCGCAACCCAGCGGTGCCGCGCGAAAGCAAATGGTTGCAGTTCGCGCGCGAACACAACATTCCGGTGGAAATGGAAATGGCGCTGTTCGTCGAACGCCTGCCGCGGGGAATGGCGCAAGTCATTGGGATCACCGGCACCAAAGGCAAAACGACGACGACGTTAATGACCGGCGCGATTTTGAGAAACGCAAATCCGAAAACGGTCGTGGCTGGCAATCTGCGCGTGTCTGCACTGGACTTGCTTGAGCAGATCGATGCGGAGACGCCGGTGGTGCTGGAACTTTCATCGTGGCAATTGGAAGCGTTTCCGCCGCATCAAACGAGTCCGCACATCGCGGCGATTACGAACATCGCGCCCGACCATTTGAATCGCTATCGCGACATGGACGATTACGCGGATGCCAAAGCGATTATCTTTCGCTACCAACAACCGGGCGATTATGTTGTTCTGAACTTTGATAACCGAATTCTTACGCGCTTGCCGCGCGCGTTTGGCAAGGTGACTTGGACAAGCGCAACACGCCCGCTCAAAGAAGGCGCCTGTCGCGAAGGTGATTGGCTCGTTTGGAAATGGGGCGATGCGACGCACAAAATATATGCGCGTGAACGAATTGCGCGTCGCCGGACAGCACAACATCGCCAACGCGCTCACCGCGATTGCGCTGGCGTCGATTGCCGGCGCAGCGCCGGAACAAATCGCGCAGGCGTTGCGCGAGTTTCGCGGCGTGGAGCATCGCCAAGAGTTTGTGCGCGAAATCGACGGCGTGCGGTACATTAACGATACAACTGCCACCGCGCCGGCGGCGACGCTTGTGGCAATCGAAACATTTGCGCCGACAGCGAAGGGAATTGTATTGATTGCCGGCGGTGCGGACAAGTCGCTCGATTTTGCTGAATTGGCGCGTGCGATGGTTGTCCAAGTCCGCCAAGTGATTTTGCTCGAAGGTTCGGCGACGGAAAAATTGGCGAACGCGATTCACGCGGCGGGTGGAAAAGAAATCGTTGCCGGACGCTTTGACAATTTGGAAAAGGCAATCGAGCAAGCGCAAGCGATTGCGCGTGAAGGCGAGATCGTTTTATTGTCGCCGGGTTGCGCGAGTTTTGGAATGTTCGCGAACGAGTTTGAGCGCGGGGATCGATTCAAGCAAATTGTGAATCGGCTCTAGAAAGGATTGACGATGGCGGTTCAGTCGCAGGAACGACCGAATTGGATGAATACGATGCGCATGGATTATTTTTTGCTCGGCATCGTGCTGATCCTGGTTTGCATTGGGCTGATTATGGTGGCGAGCATAACGCTTCCGCCGCGCATTGGCAATTTGCCGGACCCGCAATCTGAGTTTGTCAAGCAACTTGGGTTTGCGGCGTTTGGGTTTGTTCTGCTGATCGTCTTGTCGCGCACCAATTACCACATTTGGCAACGCCTTGCGATTCCGTTGATGCTGATTACGTTGGCGGCGCTGGTGGCATTGTTGTTCACGACGCCGCAATTTGGCGCGCGGCGTTGGTTGTTTGATCGTTCGATTCAGCCGGCGGAATTCGCAAAGTTCACGATGATTATTTATATGGCGACGTGGCTCGCGTCCAAGGGTGAAAAACTGCGTGGCGTGACGTACGGCTTGTTGCCGTTTGGCGTGATCGTCGGCGTGGTGGCGGGACTTGGTTGTGATCCAGCCCAATCTGAGCACCGCGATTATTATCACGATGTGCGCGGTCACCATGTTCTTTGTCGCGGGCGCGGCCAAGATGCAATTTGTTTGGCTTGGGCTTTTCGGTAGCGCATCGATGTTGGTCATCGTGTCTCGCATGGAACATGTCTGGGAGCGCATCTCGACATTCTTCCAAGACCCCTTTCAGATCAAAGGACCTGAAGCCTACCAAATCACCGAGACGTTGATCGCGCTGGGTTCCGGCATGTTGCTGGGTCGCGGACTCGGGACGGGGTATGCGAAATTCGGTTTCGTGCCGACGCCGTATACCGATTCGATTTTCGCGTTGCTCGGCGAAGAGTTGGGACTCGTTGGCACGTTGTTCGTGCTGGGTTTGTATCTGTGTTTGGTCTATCGCGGTTTTCGCATTGCGTCACGCGCGACCGATCCGTTTGGACAAATTCTTGCGACCGGGTTGACGTTCTGGATTATTTTTCAAGCGCTCGTCAACATCGCGGTGGTCACAGCGACTGCGCCGTACACGGGCGTGCCGTTGCCGTTCATCTCGTACGGCGGCTCGGCGTTGGTGATGGCGCTGGCGGCGATGGGTGTCTTGTTGAGTATTTCGCGCAACGAGAGTCTGAAGGAAGCGAATGCGACTTTTGATTTCCGGTGGGGGGACGGGCGGCCACGTGTATCCCGCGTTGAGCGTCGCCGCCGCGATGCCGAGTCCGGCGACAAATAATTTCCTGTACCTGGGTCGCGCGAACAGTATCGAAGAACGCTTGGCGCAGCGCGCGCAAATTCCGTTTCAGCCGATTCAGGCGGCGCAAGTGCGCGGACTCGCACCGTGGCGCGCGGCGCAAAACCTGGGACGACTTTACCAATCGATTGGACGCATCCGCGCGATCATGCGCGGTTTCAAACCGACAGCGATTTTTGTTACCGGCGGTTACGTGAGTGCGCCGGTGATTTGGGCGGGCGCGGCAGAAAAAATTCCCAGCGTGATTTATTTGCCCGATTTGGAACCGGGCTGGGCCATTCGCGCGACCGCGCGCTGGGCAACGCGGGTGGCGGTTTCGTTTCCATGAAGTCGAAAAACATTTCGCGCGCGGCAAAGCAATCACAACCGGCTATCCGGTCCGCGCGGCATTTTACCAAATCGACAAGGCGCAAGCGCGCGCGCGTTTTCATCTCGACCCAAATGCCCGGACGCTGGCGATTTTTGGCGGAAGCAGCGGCGCGCATCACATCAACCAGGTCGCGGTGGAAAATCTTGCGCGCTTGACGCAACTCGCGCAAGTTATTTTTCTCACCGGGCGCAATGATGAAGCGTGGGCGAACGAGGAGGTCGCGCGTTTATCAACCGAGTTGCGCGCGCGGGTGCGCGTGTTTGGTTATCTCGACGACGATTTGCCGCACGCGCTTGCCGCCGCCGATTTGGTCGTTGCGCGTGCTGGCGCGGCAACGCTGGGTGAATTTCCCGCGCTGGGTCTGCCGGCGATTCTCGTGCCGTACCCGTACGCGGGAAAGCATCAACAACAAAACGCCGATTTTCTGTCCGATCACGGCGGGGCGATAGATCGTGATGCGGATGCAGACGATCGAAACGTGATCTGTTGCCGAGCGGAGCGAAAAAATATTCAACGCACCTGAACAATTGAAATCGATGAGCGAGGCGATGCGTGTCGTTGGCGCAACCGCGCGCGGCGGAAAACATTGTGGCGTTGTTGCAATCATTTGGAGGGCAAATGATGATAACACCTTCATCCTTCATCGTTCATCCTTCATCCTTGGTTCGCCGCGATATTCATCTTGTCGGCATCGGCGGTATCGGTCTTTCCGCGATTGCGCGAGTGCTTATCGCGCGCGGGGTGCAAGTTTCTGGCTCTGATTTGAACGCATCATCGATGACGGATGAGTTGGCAAAACTCGGCGCAAAGATTTTCATCGGGCATCGCGCGGAAAATGTTGGCGACGTTGACCTCGTGCTGATCACGTCGGCGGCGCAAGCGGACAATCCCGGAAGTTGTCGAAGCGAAACGGCGCGGGATTCGCATAGATAAACGCTATGACTTTTTCTCCGCAACTCACGACCGGGAAAGAAAACGATTGCGGTTGCCGGGACGCACGGCAAAACGACGACCACCGGCATGATCGCCGCGATTCTGGTGAACGCCGGACTCGACCCGAGCGTAATCGTTGGGGGAATCATTCCGGAATTGAATGGCAACGCGCGCGCGGGCGATGGGGAATATTTTGTGATTGAAGCCGACGAGTATGATCGCGCGTTTCTGGGTCTGCAGCCGCAGATTGCGGTCGTGACGAGCATCGAAATGGATCACCCGGATATTTATCGCAACATCGACGAGGTGGCGCAAGCGTTTCATGAATTTGTCGCGCTGGTCCCGCGCGATGGTGTGGTGATTGGCTGTGGTGATTCGCCGCGCGTAGTAGAGACGCTCCGCCGGAGCGTCTCAGCGGTGCGATATGGTTTTGACGCCGGCAATGATTGGCGCGCGACCGATGTGCAATCGAATGACTTGGGCGGAAGTGATTTCGCCGTTCAGCACCATCAATCACCAATTACCGATTACCAATTACGCATTCCTGGAACCCACAATGTTCTAAACGCGCTCGCGGCAATTGCTGTCGCCGCTCATCTCGGCATCGATTTGGAAATCGCGCGCGCAACGCTGAGTCAATTTCGCGGCGCGGCGCGGCGCTTTCAAGTCAAAGGCGAATGGCGCGGCGTGACCATCATCGATGATTACGCGCACCATCCGACAGAAATTCGCGCGACGTTAGCCGCGGCGCGCGCGCGGTATGGCAATCGAAAAATTTGGGCGGTGTTTCAGCCGCACACGTACTCGCGCACGGAAACCTTGCTGGACGATTTTGCTCAAGCATTCAGCACGGCAGATCACGTCATCGTAACCGAGATTTTCGCCGCGCGCGAAAAGAATGAGCGCGGCTTGAGTAGTGCGCACTTGGTCGAGCGCATGCAGCATGCGGACGTGCGCTTTATCGCTGAATTGAAATCCTGCGCCGATTATTTGGCGCGTCACGTACACCGCGGTGACGTGCTGGTTACGCTCGGCGCGGGCGATGTGAATAGCGTGGGCGATTGGCTCGCGCAAAAGTGAGGCGAGTATGCCAGAAGTTTTCAGCGCCAAAAGCCTGATCTATTGGTGGGGTATTCTTACCGCTTCGGCTCTGGTGAAGAGTTGGCTGGAGGCAATTTATGCGTTCTTGTCCGACAAGAATCTGTTTAGCCCGAACCGCGTTCCATTTAGTTCGTTGCCCGGTCTAAATTCTTGGGTCGATAACGCGGCGGATTATTTCAAAGTCGCGATCAAATTCAACTCCACCGACCCGGTGGCAACGATTTCCGGCGGACCGGATATCCCCGGCTGGGTCTTGGCGGCGTTTCTGGGATTGCTGCTGTTACTTTTGGTCGTTCGATTTTACATTCATGCCTTGCGCACCGATTCGTGGTTGGATGATTTTATCGCGCTCTTTCTGATCTATGTTGCCCTGCGCTTTGAGGGACATCTTATCGGTTCGAGCGGTTTGCCTTTTCGGAATGACTTTCGGGATTTTATTCAAAATCCGGTTGTGACCTTTCTCTTGTTGATTGCCTTTTTGTTTCTGCTCACCTTTTTCGGCGAGGGCTTGCGAAGCAAGCGCGCGTTTTGGCGCGCGCTGACCGAAGGTGCTTTTCTCGCGTTGTTGATGTTTCCCACGGAAACCGCCAGCGTGCTCGGTCGAATTGTGGATGCGTTGGCAAAATTTGGCGGGGCGTTGTTACTCAAAGAGAATTGGGTCTTTGCTGTTCTGTGGGGCGCGCTGGGCATGATCCTGGCGATTTATCATCTGACGTGGACGGAGCGTCGGTCGGAAAAAAAGGCGTGAGTCAGGATGGTCTAGCTCGTTTACAACAGAAACTCGGTGAACGCGTTCAGCGCAACGTGCCGCTGGCGCCGCGCACGACCTTCCGCATCGGCGGACCGGCGGATTTGCTGGCGGAGGCAAAGACGATCCCGGAATTGGTTGAGTGTGTGCGCTTGGCGCGCGAATGCAACGTGCCGCTGTTCATGCTCGGTAACGGCTCGAACATCTTGGTGCGTGATGGCGGCGTGCGCGGGCTCGTGATTGAAAATCATTGTGAGCAATCGTGGCTGAGCGTTGCTGAAGCCGGACGCGCGCTTCTGCACGCGGAAAGCGGCGTGGTATTGCCCGGGGTTGCGAATCGAATGGCGCGGCAAGGTTGGGCTGGGCTGGAATGGGCGATTGGTGTGCCGGGCACGCTCGGCGGCGCGATTGTGGGCAACGCCGGCGCGCACGGCGCGAGCATGGCGGATAGCGTGGTGACCGTGAGCATTCTCGATCAAGCGAACGCGGTGCGTGAGTTACCCAAGACTGATTTGGCGTTTGATTATCGGATGAGCCGGTTCAAGCGCGCGAAGAGCGAAATCGTGTTGAGCGCGGAATTGGAATTGAATCGTGATGACCCGCAAGCCTGCCTTGCGCGCCTGAACGAATTTACGCAGCGGCGCCGCCGGACGCAACCCACCGAGCACAGCGTGGGATCGATGTTCAAGAATCCGCCTAACAATTTTGCCGGTCGCTTGATTGAGCAAGCTGGGTTGAAAGGCACGCGGATCGGCAGTGTTGAGGTTTCGACGATGCACGCAAATTTCTTTGTCAATCACGGCGGCGCATCGGCGAATGACGTCTTGCGCTTGATTGATCTTGTGCGCGAGCGTGTGCAGCACCAATTTGGAATCGCGCTCGAATTAGAAATCGAGATGGTTGGAAACTAGATGTCGAAAAAAATTCGCGTGGGACTGATCTTTGGCGGCAAATCCGGCGAGCATGAAGTTTCGTTGGCTTCGGCGCAATCGGTCGCGCGCGCAATCGACCAGACCAAGTACGACGTCGTGTTGATCGGCGTGACCAAGCAAGGGCGCTGGCTTGCCGGCGCCAACGCGCTCAAGCAGCTTGCCATGGCGAGTCCAACGCCGTTGCTCGCGCCCATTGAGGAATCGCCAAACGGCGAGAGCGGCAAAACCATCGACAGCACGGAACTGGTCCCGACTGAAGCCAGCCGCGCCGATCGCGCCGCCCCGCTGGCCTCGATTGATGTGGCGTTCCCGTTGGTGCACGGGACGTTTGGCGAAGATGGCACGATGCAAGGCTTGCTGGAACTGGCGGACATTCCGTACGTCGGCGCGGGTGTGGCGGCGAGCGCCGTGGGCATGGACAAGGCGCTGATGAAAGCGCATGTTCAGTGTCCACCACTTGCCGCATGGTCGAATGGATGGTCGATTTTGCGCAAGGAATGGGAATCGCAACCGGAAGAGACGATTCGACGCATCGAGCAAGCCGTTTGGTTATCCGTGTTTCATCAAGCCGGCGAACCTGGGTTCGAGTGTGGGCATCACCAAAGCGCACAACTGGGACGAACTGGCGCAAGCGTTGGCGACGGCGGCGCAGTATGATCGCAAGCTGATTGCGGAACGCTCTGCCGAAGACGCGCGCGAGATCGAATGCAGTGTGTTGGGCAATGATGAGCCGATGGCTTCGCTTGCCCGGTGAAGTCATTCCCGCGCCGCGAATTCTATGATTACTCGGCAAAGTATGCCGATGATGCCGGGACTGAATTGATCGTGCCCGCCGATCTGCCGGCGGATACGCTCCAACGAGTTCAAGCACTTGGCGATTCGCGCGTTCCAAGCCATTGATGCGTGCGGCATGGCGCGCGTAGATTTCTTCGTCGAACGCGGAACGAATCATGTACTGCTGAACGAAATTAACACGATTCCCGGTTTCACTTCGGTGTCGATGTATCCGCGCATGTGGCAGAAAAGCGGATTGGCGTATGCTGATTTGATTGATCGCTTGATTCAATTGGCGTTGGAGCGTCACGCGGACAAACGCCGATCAAAGACGAGTTACACCCTATGACTTTATCATCTTCTCGCCGTCGTCCCGAACGCCGCCGTCCAACGACCGCGCGGCGCACCACCCGTCGCCTGAATACCACCGCCGGCGCGGTGGCGCGCCCATCGCCGTGGCAAGATTTTTGGCTGACTCAGCGCGCCCGGCTTGTTGTGGCGGCTTTGGTTTCGCTGCTTGTCATGCTGTTATTCTTGTTTTTTGGGACGGAACATTTTTATGTGTACACCATTGCGATTTCCGGCAACAAGTATGTATCGGCGGCCGAAATCGAAAGTATCAGCGGCATAAAAAACTACAGCATCTTTTTTGTCGATGCCGGCGCGGTGGAAGAGCGATTAAAAAAGTTGCCGGAATTCAAATCGGTGCGCGTCTCCTCGCGTTTGCCCAATCAAGTGGCGATTACGTTGGAAGAGCGCGCGCCGGAAATTACGTGGATGCGCGGGAACGAAGCGTACTGGATTGCGTCGGATGGTGTCGTGCTCACGGCGCGGGTCCGACTGACTGACTTGCCGCTGATCCAAGACCTCGATCAAAATCCGATCAAGCCGGGGGATCTCGCGCCGCGTGACGCCGTCAACGCGTTTTGGGCGCTGCGTGAAGCGTGGTCATCCAGTCCTCGCGCCTTCGAATGGACATACGCGCGCGGCTTGGCGTACACCGATGAGCACGGTTGGAAAATATATCTCGGCAACGCGGACGATATGTCGGGAAAAATCTTTCGCTTGCGCGAAATCACGCGCGAGTTGCTCGATAAAAAGATGTCGGTGCGTTTCATCGACGTGGGGCGGGGTCAGCCCTTTTATCAATGATCGCTTTTACGCAAATCAAGGATCATCCACGGGGTTGCAAATGACATTACCCATTGCGGCATTAGATATTGGCACAACCAAAACGTGCGCGATCATCGGCGAAATGACGGCGGAAGGCCATTGGCACATCCTGGGTGCCGGCGTTGCGCCGTCGCGCGGAATGCGCAAGGGCGTGGTGACCGATGTGAAAGAAGCCACGCAGGCAATTATTGAAGCCATCGATCAAGCCGAGCGTACGGCGGGTGTGACCATCGAATCGGCGTATGCCGGTATTTCCGGCGCGCACATTCAATCGACCAATTCGCGCGGCGTCGCCGGGATTCATGGTAATCGTGCCGTCACGCAAGACGATATCGATCGGGCGATGGAAGCCGCCGAAGCGATTGCGGTTCCGCCGAACCGAGAAAGGATTCACGCGATTCCGCGCGGATTCATTCTCGATGGTCAAGACGGCGTCAAAGATCCACAAGGCATGGTCGGCTTTCGTCTCGAAGTGGAAGCGCATGTGGTGACCGGGGCGACGCCCTCCATGCAAAATCTAAAACGCGCCATCGAATCCGCCGGCGTCGAATGTGGCGGGCTTGGTGCTTGAGCCGATTGCTGCCGCCGATGCGGTATTGACCGCGGCCGAAAAAGAAATGGGCGTTGTGCTGGTGGACATTGGCGGGGGCACCACCGACATTGCAATTTTTTGTGAAGGCAGTGTGGCGCACACGATCATTCTGCCGACCGGCGGCATTCACATCACGAACGATTTGGCGGTGGGTCTGCGCACGCCGTTTCAGGCGGCGGAAGAAATCAAAATCAAATACGGTCACGCGAATCCAAATGAAGTGCCGGAAACCGATCTGATCGATATCACGGCGTTCGGGGATGAAGGCACCCGCACGATTTATCGCCGCGAGATGGCGGATATCATCGGCGCGCGCGTCGATGAAATTTGCCAAATGATTTTGAACGAAATCAAGCGCGCGGGTTATGAGCGATTATTGCCGGCGGGCGTGGTCTTGTGCGGCGGCACGGCGGAATTGACCGGCATCCGAGGATTTGCGCGTGGCATTTTGCAAATGCCGGTGCGCTTGGGCAAGCCGCAGCACATCGAAGGCTTTGTGGATCGTGTGTCAACGGCGGCGTTTGCCACGAGCGTTGGCTTGATGCAGTGGGGTTGGCAACAACAAGAACACGATAGCGTGGCTGACGCGACGCCACAACCCGAGCGGAGCCAAAGAATATTGCAGGGACTTGCCGTCTGGGCACGATCGTTGCTGCCGGGACATTGATTAGCGATTACAGAATTCGGGCTTGACACAAGTGTGGGGTTGCTGTAGAATCACAATGCTTACCCAACATATTGTAGTGTCAGGCTCCCAGTGCCACTAGATGTAGGGGGGAATATGAAGCGCGGAAAAGACCTTGCAATCAATGTAAGGCAACAAACACTTTCGATGAAGGAAGGTGCGCTTGAGCACCGGGAGGAGGAAGACATGATTCAGCCAGAAAAAGAAATGACCGGTAACTTTGCCGAGATCAAAGTCATCGGCGTGGGTGGCGGCGGAACGAATGCGGTCAATCGCATGATTGCGCAAGGGTTGCGCGGCGTCAATTTCATTGCCGTCAACACCGATGGTCAAGCGTTGCTGCAATCGCAAGCCGCGCAAAAGATCCGCATCGGCGACAAGTTGACGCGCGGCCTGGGGGCTGGCGGCGATCCGATTGTCGGTGAAAAAGCGGCGGAAGAATCGAGCGAGGAATTGTACGATGCCTTGTTGGGTTCGGATATGGTGTTCATCACGGCAGGCATGGGTGGCGGCACCGGCACCGGCGCGGCGCCCATCATTGCGCGCATCGCACGTGAAGCCGGCGCATTGGCCATCGGCGTGGTGACCAAGCCCTTCGGCTTTGAAGGTGTCAAGCGCCGCGCCGTGGCCGATGAAGGATTGGCGCGGTTGAAAGATCAAGTCGATACGTTGATTGTGATTCCCAACGATCGCTTGCTCGAAATCGTTGACAAGAAAGCGCCTCTGCAGGGCGCGTTTCGTACCGCGGACGATGTTTTGCGCCAAGGCATTCAAGGCATCAGTGAATTGATCACCGTGCCTGGTTTAATCAATCTCGATTTCGCCGACGTGAAAACGATTATGGGGGCCGGCGGTACGGCGCTCATGTCGATTGGTCGCGGCGCGGGCGAGAATCGCGCGGTCGCGGCGGCGCAGGCCGCCATCAAGAGTCCTTTGCTTGACCTCACGATTGCCGGTGCCAAGGGCGTCTTGTTCAACGTGACCGGCGGTGAAGACCTTACGCTGGCTGAAGTCGACGCGGCGGCGCGCATCGTGCGCGAGGTCGCGGACAAGGAAGTGAATCTCATCTTCGGTGCGGTGATCAGTCCCGAGATGAAAGACGAAGTTCAAATTACGGTTATCGCGACCGGCTTCAACACGGTGGCAAAACAACAAACCGGGGCTGGCTCCACGGCGGGTAATGTTGTCAGTGGTCCGACCCGCAAGGTGATCGAGTTTCCAACACAGCCGCCGCCGCAATCGCGCCAAATCGATCAAACCGATTTAGATATTCCATCGTTCTTGCGCAAGCGCGGTTAGAACGCGCAAGGAAAATAAAATGAAAACGCCACGATTGCTTCACTCGTTTTTGCTTTTTGGTTTTGCGTTAATGTGGCTGGCGCTGTCCGCCGTGCCCGCCTTTGCCGATGGTCCGGCGACTGCGCCGGCTGGGTTACCTTTTCCCTTGGGTCAACCCTGGCCCGCCGCGCATCCGCTCAGCATTGGCGAACGGTTTTCACCGTCACTGCCGGCGCAATCCTTCGTGCCGGTCAATCCGCAACCGCAAGTTGTGCCTACGCCGACCCAGGTTCCAGTGCCATCGAAACCGGTTGCACCACCTCCCGCGCCGGCGGCAAATGTTTCTGCCGTCAGCGATCCCATGCGCTCGCTTGAACCATCGAACACGTGGCAGGTGATCGACCCAGGTTCAGCCACGTGGCACAAGATTGGTTTTGGCGGCGTGCATATGGACGTGGTCCTCGAGGTTGACCCCGCCGGCAGCTTGACCATGGATGTTTTTCCACCGGGCGATTTCAATCGCGCGATTGGACAAGGCACGCCGAACAAAGGCGATACTTCGCGCTTGGTGTGGGCGGGTGGACACTGGCGCGCGCAGGGCGATTGGATGGCGCGCATTACGAACAACACGTCCGTCGCCGTGCGTTACAAATTGACCAGTTCGGCAAATGATGTGTCGAACAAATCATGTTATGGTTATTGGGAGTGGATCGGAGCGGATCACGTGTGGTGGACGGTGTGCAACTAAGTCATGGAAATATTTTTTCGTGTACTGATCCGGCGCAACCGCAAAGGTTAAACGAACTTTACCTGGATGTGCGCATTTCTTAAAAATCGAAAACGTGTCCGGTCTTTAAGGTAAACGCCTTGCCAACGTTCGCGAATTGTGCTAGACTGTTTGCGTAGACGGCAAAAGCGTTCTGATCGCTAAGGAACAATTGACGGGGTTTGGAAAATAGCATCGTGTGATAACGAACATTCCAAACCCTGTTTTGCGCCTCATTGCGGAAACGTTGGAGGACCGGTATGCAGTGCCCGTATTGCGCCCACGAAGATAATAAAGTCATTGACACGCGCGAGTCCGCCGACAGCATTCGGCGGCGCCGGCAGTGCGGCAAGTGCAGCAAACGCTACACCACGTACGAACGCATCGCGCAAGCCGGGTTGATGATCATCAAGCAAGATGGCCGCCGCGAAGCGTTTGATCGCCAAAAACTTATGGGCGGCATGGTGCGGGCGTGTGCCAAGCGCCCCGTCTCGATGCAAGCGATCGAGACGGCGGTCGATGAAATCGAAATGCAACTGCACGGCATGGCGAAATCGGAAATCGATTCGCAAAAAATCGGGCAGATGGTGATGGAGCGTTTGCGCGTGCTCGATGATGTGGCGTATGTGCGGTTCGCCTCGGTCTATCGCCGCTTTGCGGATTTGGATTCGCTGGCGGTGGAAATCCAACGCTTGAAGGATCGGAAACAACGTGAAGCCGAAGAACGCTTTCAGGTCAAGATGTCGCTTTAATGAACCACACCGATTTCCTGTTCCCCTTGTCCTTCCTCTTTTAGCATTCTGAAATTTGCAAACCCACCAGGGCAGGCAAGCCCGCGCGGTTTGCCTGCCCTTGCTTTTTGGATTTTTTTCGCGCGACCCGAACGGAGGAACGTTGCATGGCCCAACGCATCGATACGCATGTGCGTGTGAATAACAGTTCGCCGCTGGATGAACCGGCGCGTCCGCCGATTCCGCTGACGCCGAATGCGCGCGTCGTTTTGGAAAAGCGTTATCTCCGGCGCGGCATCGATGGCAAGCCCGTCGAGACGCCGGAGGAAATGTTCGACCGCGTCGCACGCACGGTGGCGGAACCGGAAACGCGCTACGGCGGTGATGCGTTGGCGTATCGCGAACGCTTTTACGATTTGTTGACCACGCTCCGATTTTTCCCCAACTCGCCGACGTTCACCGGCGCGGGCACGCCGTTGGGGCAGCTTGCCGCCTGTTTTGTTTTGCCCATCACGGATGATATGGGACGCGATTCGCGCGGAATCTTTTCGACGTTGCGCGCGGCGGCGTTGATTCAGCAAACCGGCGGCGGGAATGGTTTTTCGTTTTCGCGCTTGCGCCCGCGCGGTGATCGCGTGCACACGAGCGCGGGCGTGGCATCGGGTCCTGTTGGATTTTTGCGCGTCTACGATACCGCGTTCGGCGAAGTCGCGCAAGGCGGCACGCGGCGCGGCGCGAACATGGCGGTCTTGCGCGTCGATCATCCGGATATTTTGGAATTCATTCGTTGCAAATCGGTTGAAGGCAATATCAGCAATTTCAATATTTCGGTCGGCGTGACCGATGCCTTCATGCGCGCGGTGGAGGGCGACGGCGATTTCGAATTGATCAACCCGCGCGATGGGCAAGTGTGGAGCAAGGTGCGCGCGCGCGAGTTGTTCGACGAAATCGTGAAATTCGCGCATCACAACGGCGAGCCCGGCTTGCTGTTCCTCGACGCGGCGAATCGCCAAAATCCGGTGCCGCATTTGTACGAACTCGAAGCGACCAATCCATGCGTCACCGGCGAGACGCTGGTCTACACTGAGAATGGACTAGTTCGTGCTGATGAACTGGCCGCGCGCGGGCAAGCGATGCGCGTGACGACGGACGCGCGATTTGGAACAGATACAGCGATGAATGCATCGCCAGTGTTTGCAACTGGCGTGAAAGATATTTATCGGTTGATGACCCGCGAAGGTTATGAATTGCGCTTGACTGCCAACCACCGCGTGATGACCAGTCGCGGTTGGGTCTCTGTGGCGGAGCTTCAACCCGGTGACCGCGTCCACATTCTAAATCGCCAAGGTGGGTTTGGTGCGGAGGGTACGCTTGGATGAAGGTCGCATCCTGGGCTGGCTTGTTGGCGATGGTACGGTTAATGCCATTCGCGCGGTGCTATCATTCTTTGGCGAAGAAAAACGCGAGTTGGCTCCGCTGTTTGCGCAAGCGGTGACGCAACTCGTCGAACGACCAGGACAGCGACGCGCCTATCCAGTCGGTGTCACCGAAATTGACGAACGCGATGAGGCGCGCGTCTCATCGGAGCGACTCAATTCATGGGCGGCTGGACATGGGTTGCTCGAAAACAAGCATCAAGTCCCAAACGCGGTTTTGGCGGGCAATGCGGAAATGCAACGCGGTTTTCTGCAAGCGTTGTTCACTGCCGATGGTCAGGTCAACGATGGCGGCGAAAAGGGATGTCAGGTTCGCTTGAGTTCGAGTCATTTGCCTTTGCTCAAAGATGTGCAACGCTTCTTGTTAAACTGGGGAATTGCGAGCCGCATTTACGAGAATCGCCGCGCGAGCGGATATCGTTCGATGCCAGATGGCAAAGGTGGACACAAGGAATATTTTCATCAATCCCAGCATGATTTGGCGATCAGCAAGATCAACCTCATTCGATTTGCGAATGAGATTGGTTTCTTGACCGAAGCGAAACAATCCAAGCTGGCCAATTACTTGAGCCGCATGTCGCGTGGTCCATACGAAGAACCATTCCTGGCAACGGTTGAAGCGGTTGAACCCGATGGGCGCGAGATGGTTTACGATTTGCAACAGCCGGATACTCACTCGTTCATTGCGAATGGTATGGTCGTCCATAATTGCGGCGAACAATTTTTAGGACCCTACGAAAATTGCTGCCTCGGTTCGATCAATCTCGCGCAACATATCACGCTAGACAACAAAATGGATTGGGCGAAACTGCGCGACTCGATTGAACTCTCGACGCGCTTTCTCGATGATGTCGTCGATGCGAACAAGTACGTCCCCGCCGTCGCGGAACTGGCCGAAGCCGCGCATCGCGCGCGTCGCATCGGCTTGGGCATGATGGGCTTGGGCGACGTGATGTATCGGTTGGGCGTGCGTTACGGTTCGCGCGCCGGCGAAGATTTCGCCGGGCAGGTGATGGAATTCGTGCGCTTTCATTCGATGAAGACGAGCATCGACCTGGCGAAAACGCGCGGCGCATTCCCAGCGATCAAGGGTTCGCTTTACGACCAAGAGAATCTGAAATGGTCACCGCCGAAACCGATCGAACCTTTTTCGCGCGATTGGGGACGTCCCAAACTCGATTGGGGCGAAATCGTCGCGGGCATCAAACGCTACGGCATTCGCAACGCGGCGCAGACGACGGTCGCGCCGACCGGCACGATCGCGACGGTGGCCGGCGTAGAATCGTACGGGTGCGAGCCGGTCTTTGCGCTGGCATACACGCGCCACGTCAACGATCACGGCAAAGACTTGCAGCTCGATTACGTCGAGTCCGTTGTTCGAGCAAGCGTTGATCGACGCCAATATCGATGAAGCGGCGCGCAAGAAGATTTTCGAGCGCGTGATGATGACCGGCTCGTGTCAGGACATCGATTTGATGCCGGCACAAACGCGTGATACCTTTGTGGTTGCCAGCGATATTACGCCGGACGAGCACGTCCGCATGCAAGCCGCGATGCAAGCGTTCGTCGACAATTCCTTGTCCAAGACGATTAACTTTCCAGCGACCGCCAGCGTCGATGATGTGAGCAAAGCGTATTTCCTCGCGTGGAAACTGGGATGCAAAGGCATCACGGTCTACGTCGCCGGTTCGCGCGAGCAAGTGGTGTTGGAAACTAAAGAGACCGCGGGCAAGAAATCGGCGCGCGAAACCGAAGCGACGAAAAAGCCGCGACCGCGCGCGGTGCCGGGCGCGACGTACGAAATCGCGACGCCGCTGGGCAAGGCGTACGTTACCGTCAATCGCAACGGCGCGAACGAGCCGTTCGAAGTGTTCTGCAACGTCGGCAAAGCCGGGTCGGATACGGCGGCGGTGAGCGAAGCGATCGGTCGCTTGATTTCGCTTGCGTTGCGGTTGCCTTCGCCGCTCTCGCCCACTGAACGAATGCAGGAAGATCGTCACGCAGTTGGGCGGCATCGGCGGCGGACGACCGATGGGCTTTGGCTTGCAACGCGTGCGTTCATTGCCGGATGGCATCGCGCAAGCATTGTCCGAGGATTTGGGACAGCCGCGCGCTGAACCAGGCGGAAGTAGACAACAAGCAGTTGCAGTTGTTCAAGGTGGGCGACCTGTGTCCCGAGTGCGGGCAGGCGTCGTTTGTGAATGAAGAAGGTTGCCGCAAGTGTTACAGTTGCGGGCATAGTGAGTGCTGAGACAGACGTCAGAAATCAGACGTCAGATGACAGATTTCAGATGACAGAACAAACCGCCGAGTGCCAAGTGCATTCGGCGGTTTTGGTTTTGGAGAACGTTTCAGCCCTTCGCCATGTGGAGCATGGTTGCAAGGAAAGGGTTTGCCGACGGTCTCCGATAGTATTCCTACTGACTCTCATGTAACCGAAATACTGGTACCGCGCTTTTGTAAAGCACGGAACAACGCCAGGATGATGACCGTAACCAGTAGAAGCATTCCGCCGAACACCAATGGTGCCGCGGGGTTTTGTGTCAGGTCACGGGAAAAACCAGCCAACGCAGTCAGTGTTGCCACCACACCATAGTAACAAGTGTAGAAGACGCCCATTCCAGGTGCGCGGTTTTCTGGTCGCAGGACTTGCATCGGAAGAGACATGATGATTCCTGGCGGCGGGCCATAAAGCAGACCGAGGGCGACGAGAAAAGCAAGCGGATACGCCCAGTAGGGTAGCAGACAAGTCGCCATCCCAATTCCCAAGAAGCAGGTCACCATAATGAGGTTGGGGTGTCCAAGCCGTTCGGCAACAGCGCCACCCAGCGGCAAGGAGAGAACTAGGAGCCAGCTTACCACACTAACCAATGAGCTTGCCTCGACCATCGTGTACCCGGTTGTAGCCAAGAACCCGGTGCGAACCCGGGTATGACTGCATAACCGACATTGAAAAGCGCCCAGATAAGGCCAGCCAAGACAGACAAGCAGACTTCGCGCCAGGAAAGCCCTAGCCATTTCGATTGCGCAACCGATGCATCATTGACGGTTGACGGGCTACGATACAACGCAGCCACTAGTACCGAAGGCAATCACACTCAACGCTGTTGTCAGAAACATCGCCATCTGCCACGATGAGGAAGCAGCAAGAGGACCTAAAGAAACTAGAGCAAGGGCAATGCCAAAGGGCCAGCTGGTCACCAAAATCGCCATGGCTGTAACGATTTCCCGCCCACTGAACCAGTCGGCGACCATTTTCGCCGTGAATACATTGAGCAGGATCGCACCGGCACCACTGAGCAGGCGTCCAGCACTTGTCAGAGCTGTACGTGTCACTCAAGCCCATTATAGCTCCACCACCTGCCATTAGCCCCAGTGCCATCATCACAACCCGCTTATCACCCAAACGCTTACCCAAAAGACTCCCAGGGAAAGCCAGAACGATACCTGGCAACTGATAGAGACCGATCAGCACCCCAAGTCGCGCGTAATCAATGCTCAAGTCTTTTACCAATAACGAGGATGCTGACCCCACAGACTGGTATTGGAACCCCGTCGCGGTTTGTGCAAGGAACAACACAACGAGAATGAGCCAGCGCTTCTCCATGTCGTGCCTCCTGGGAGGTTGGGCGGCCATGAAATTACTGAGTTTATTCTCCCTATTCTGATAGCGAAAATGTCAAACGAGATACACTCAGATTAGAGCCAAAACCTAGTAAGGGGTTTACATCATTAATGAAAATCTCTCCTGCTATCCAACCTTCAGCGGCTTTATTTTTGGTCAAGGCAATATCGAGAAATTTCGGATAAGGATGGTTTGCCATCCAGGTAAACTGTGGGTGTTCCGTTGTAGTTTTTTAGTTGAGCTTTCATTTCTTGAACCTGACCGTATAGGTGAAGAGATTGCCTTCCATCGCTTCAATGGTAAATCCACCCCGCAAGCCCATGCGGGCGGTTGTACTCATCCGGGGATAATCCGGGTCGATTAATAACTCGGAAATTGCCAGGATACCACCGGGTTTTAGCACCCGCATGATCTCTTTCAAGGCTTTTTCCTTGTCGGGGATCTCATTTAAGGTCAAAACAAGGACAACCAGGTCAATTGAGCTGACCTCGAAGGGTAAGCTATAGGCGCTGTCATTAAACAACTCTACATTGTGAATATCCTTATACTCCGGGCGAGCCAGTTTGGCTTCCAGCTTCTTCAGCATTGCCTGTTGGATATCCAGGCAATAGACCTTACCCTTTTCACCCACTGCCCGGGCAATGTAAGGTGTAAAGGCTCCACTTCCTGCACCGATCTCTAGCACGACCATCCCACTTTCGATCCCGCTGCGTTCTATTAATTGACCGGGAGGCTGCAAGAAGCGACGTATATCGCTATCCAGAACTGAGCCCAGGAAGAGCGGCGTCGGGAATTTTACATATTGTTTGACAAGACGCAGCGCGACCTGGATAAATAGGAAAAAGCGGACAAAAGACCAGATTGTTTGGAGAAACTTTTTGAATGTTTTCATATTTTCCTCTTTTCTATTGGCTAAGAGAGAGCTAGCCTAAGAATATTATTTACACCCGAGATTCCACGTCGAATAGATTCGCCCAACTAGTGCTTACTACCGTTGAAGCGGCATGACCGCAAACTAGTGGCTCCCCGCATTGCGGGAAGCATGCCAATTTCGGTTGCTCCCCGCAAGTTAGTTGCGGGAAAACAACACTTTGCTAAAACAAAAGCACCTGCCACTAACGTGCGCAAGGATTTCGCGCTTCAGAACGCAGGTGCAGATGAATCAAATGTATTTTGCCCGTACAGGAAATGACAATACATCGGTTCCCTCTCACAACATCGTGCGCTTGAACCCGTCGGACAGGCCTATACCAAAAGTATATTGCGAATTGAGCGGGATGTCAAAAGGCAAAATTGTCCACGAACCGACCTTCCTTTTTTCTTCGTGTCCCTTCGTGTTCTTCGTGGAATAAAATCTGCTTTACCCCATCGTATTCATCTTCTCCGGCAGAATCTTGTACGTCACGCGCACTTCGCCCGGATTCTTGGGATATTCGCGCTTGCCGCGATATTTTTCCGCGAGCGCGCAAATCTGATCGTACCCGCCCACTTCGGTTTCGTCCACCACCTTGCCGCGAATCTGAATGTAGCGGTACGCGTTCGCCGGGTCTTGAATCGCCAGCGCGACGCGCGGGATGGCGTTTGAGAATCTTGTCTTTCACGCGCCCGCGCGCGGTATTGATGATAATGTGCGTGCCGTCGTAATCGAACCAGAGCGGCGTCACTTGCGGCGTGCCATCTTTCTTCACCAGCGCAAGAAACGCGAACGCTTTTTTCTCTTTTGTGAATAGATCAGCGAATTTTTCTGGAATCATCATGCTCTCCTGAAAACTGGACGCAAACTTGCGCGCGAAAAATACGCGAAGCGTCTGCGCTTGTCTGCGTTCGTCGGCGTCCATATTGATTTTTTCACGTCCGCAGTCATTATACCACAATTACCGCAACCACTTGTCGAAAAAATCTCCGATCATCTTTGATATCTCCGCGCGCGCCGGACTCATCACGCCGCCGGTCGGTCTGAAACTGTGCCCGGCATTCTTCACGATGACGAGCGTCGCGTTCACGCCGCCGGCTTTCAACTTGTCGTACAACTCTTGCGATTGCGCCGGCGGAACGGTCGTGTCCTTGTCGCCCTGCAAAATCAGAAACGGCGGATCGTCCGGCGTGATGTACGTCACGGGACTGGCTTTCACCAGAATCGGGTCGTCGCGCGAGCTCGCGCCAAAAATCGCGCCATTGCCGGCGCCGCGCTTCCGTCGAACATCGCCGGCAAATCGGCGGGACCAAACAAATCCGCAACCGCTTGCACGCGCGATGATTGATCGAGATATTCACCCACATCGAACCCCGCGCTCTTGTCCGTTGTGCCGAGCATCGACACGAGATGTCCGCCGGCACTGCCGCCCCACACGCCGATTTTGTTCGGATCGATTTTGTACAGTCGCCGCGTTCGCGCGCAGATGACGAATCGCGCATTTCACATCGATGATTTGCGCGGGCCACTTGGACTGCGGCGCGAGCCGGTAATTCACTGCGACGACGACGTACCCGCGCGCGAGAATTTCTTGCGTGTCAGTTGCTCCCGCGCCAGTGCTCTTGTCACCCGATGTCCAACCGCCGCCGTGAATATACACCGCCACCGGCGTCGGATTGGCTTTCGGTTTCGCCGGATACAGCACGTCCATTTTTTGCGCGATGCCGTCCGGCGCGCAGTACGTTACGTCCTTGTTCACCGCGCCCGGCAGGGGCTGATCGACGGCGCGGTTGATGTTGTGGGTGTGGTTTGCGTCTTGGGCGCTTGTGTCGTTGCCGGTTTCTGCTCCGCCATTTGGACAATGTCCTGCGATGTGACGACGCACAAATTCTGCGCCGCCTGCGCGAGCATTTCCTCGTATGCTTTCCAGATCGCTTCCTGATTTTCCTTCGTGCGCGGTTTTGATGTGTCAGTCGCCTTCAAATTGTATGGCGGTGAGAGCGGCTTGTTTTGATCGCCGTTGGCGTAATAGATGCCGCCCCAGCCCGTGCCGCTCCCGTACAAATTGTCCTCGTGAATCAATGACGTGATGAACGGCGCGCGCGGCGCGTTCCATTGCGCGAGCCGGGTTTTCAGCATCGTTGTCGGATTGAACTCATTCGCGCGCGGTGTGCCCATCATATTCCACCAAAAATTTTCGGGCCGCGCGCATTGTCCATCTTGATGCGCGTGATACTGAAATCGCTTGGGCGCACCCACAAGCCATCGACCTTGACGAGCGGCTGGTCGATGGCTGTGCCTTCTTCGTGATACAACACTTGCATTTGCGCGCCCATCTCCGCGTAGATTTTCAAAAGCGTTTTGCGAATCCGCGGATCGTTCGACATCGGCGAGGCGACGACCGGCTTGCGTCCCAATACCTGTGCGACGTAAGCGTAACCGCCCGGCGCGCTCTTGTCGATGCTGCCGGTCGCCAAATCCAATCGATACGTCTCGTAATCGCGTAATGTTTGCTCCAGCGTCTTGTCATCCAAGTTTCTTCAGGCGTTGATCAAAACCGCTGTACGCCGGGTGCGGCGGACGAATGTGATAACTGATTGTCATGCGCTGTTCTTGAATCGCTCGATCACGTCGGGTCGTTGCTTGACATACGCTTCGACGGTCGGTGCGGTGAGGTAAAAATCTCCGCGCACCTTGTATTTCTCGAAAAGCTCAACGAATCGCAGAATCGTGTTCGCGCTCTCGTTGACGTGTGCCCAATCGTGCGTGTTGACGACGAAATTCATGTACGCCGAGCAGGTCGGAGATTGGAGACTTAGAGATTGGAGTTTGGACAGTTGGAGTAGAGATTGGCAATGGCGATTGTGGCGCGCATGCGGCAAGTGCGACGACGAACACGACGAGTGACAAGACTAGGAATGGTTTCATGGCTTCACCATCGAGTATTCAGTCTGATCTGACTACTGACTACTGACTACTGACCACTCCTCTTGTAAGCATCTGCCATTTGCGAGAACGTCGCCCATTTCACCTTGCCTTGCTTGACCAACGGATCGACGGCCTCGGTCAGGAATTTGTCAATGACGCCGAAGGGATTTTTCGGGTCGCCGCGGAACTCGCCGGAATGAATCGTGATGTGAAAGACGTTCGTCTTGCCGGATTCAGCGGCGGCAAGCGACTGTTGTAAGCTCTGCTTGAGGAATTCAAAATACGCTTCGTCTCCGCCGGTCGCGTCCGCGCGCCGCATCGAATTGAAATCGTTGCGCTCGAAAATGCCATCGGGCAGGTAGATGATTTTGCCGTTCGGATCATTCCGGGCAAACTTGCTCACGTCGGTCCCGTTGACCCCGCCCGCCGGCCGCCACGGATGGATGCCGATCAACGCCGGGTCGGCGGTTTGCGTCTGCGGATTTTTCCAATCGCTGTTCACGTCCAATCCGGCGCACGCGGCGGCTTGCAAAAGATTAGGGTACAAATTGCCGCCGCTCCAATAGCGGATGGGTTGCTTCGCGCCGGCTTGGTGAATCCAATCGATCTCTTCTTTCATCACGGCACACCATGTCTCGGCGGGCAAGCTGTTGCCATTCTTGCCCAGATGCGCGTCTTCGTGAAAATGCAAAGCGATTTCATGCCCGCGCGCTTCGAGGTCGGCAAGCATCGGGTCGTTCAGTTTGATGGCTTCGGTCGTGAAGGGTGATTGGGTTTGAATCGTCATGCGTCCGCCATGCTTTTCGACGATGGACGCGACAGTCTGAATCGCTTGGACGTGATTTTTGAAATACTGGGGATTGTTGAAATCGCCGTTCTGGGATTGTGGCGCGTTCGGCGGCGCCGTATTCCCAGTGACGATTTTGCTCACGGTTGCGCCGAATGGCTCAATGTGCATTCCCACATCGAAAAGCAGAACGGGGGCTGTGCTCGCGCCTCCTGCCGCCGGTGCGGCGGCGCACGCTGCCAATAACAGCGTGGTGAGAGCAGTAACCAACGACCAGAGCTTGTTCATCGCATCCTCCTGTTATCGAACGATTGGGTTGGTCCAATTCTCGCCTCAAGAGATGAGATGAAAATGAGAAGAGTGTGATTCGGTGATAAGAATACTTCGATTATCGAGGTTGCACTTTGTAGATCATCCAATAGCCGTTCTTGACCATCTGCCAGGATCGATGGATCGCAAATGATTTTGTAATTCGGCGAGGTGGTGAGGCGCGCGCCGGCTTCTTCCTTCCACGCGCTCTTGCCGTCTGTCGATGTGCCGCTCAGAATCCCGCCGCGTCCGCAGAAATAGTGCCGCAAAGTTCCGTCGGGAAATTGAAAACTGCCAGAGACCGCGCCGGTCTCGTTCACTTTACCGAGCAATTTGAAATTCAGTCCATCGGCGGATTCGGCGGCGTAGGCGGTCATGCCGGTAGAAATGTACATAGACCACGTATTGCCAATGCGAATCACGTCGGGGTCGGTGTACTGAATTCCCTCCAACCGCGTCCCGTCTTCGACGGTAAACTTTTTCCCGTCCGATGAGATCGCGCTCTTGACGCGATTCGGTTGATTCGCTTGCGCGGAACCTGGAATCGGCGGATTGGGTCCAAAAGGAAATTCGATATAGTAGAGGCGGATGCGTCCATCCGGCAGAACGACAATGTCCGGGTCGGCGCCTTGCAGATCGATCTTGCCGCACGCCCACGTCTTGCCTCCATCTTTCGACTCAGCATAGACCAACCCAGGTCCGCCCAGCCCCGAACCATCGACCGCGTAGATGACGAGTCGCCCATCTGACAATCGCAATCCTTCCGGCACCGACGCTTGATCGATGATGACGCGATTGTCGGTTTGCCACGTTAGCCCATCCATCGATTTGGCGAGCAAAACCTGATGGAACGACGGTCCGTTGGGGTCTGGTATCGCCGCCGATTTTTTCTCCGGCAAGCAAGGTCGCTCCGCCGATAGGTTGGGCGGTGGTGGCGCCGCCGGCGTGCCGCGTGGAGGTTGCGGTGAACCGACTGGCGGTTTGGGTTGTTGTCCGCCTGGCGGAAGCGGCAGATCGCTGATTTTGAAAATCATCTTCCACGTGCCGTCCGGCAAGCGCACGACGAACGGATCGGTGATTTCTTTGCCGGCGGGAATCGTAAACTTGAATCCTGGCTCGCGAGTCCAATGGATGCCGTCAGTGGAAGTAAAACTCGCGATTTCTTTTGCCGGGCTTTGGCTGAACGCGTACAAGCGGAATCGCCCATCGTCAAGTTTGAGCGGCGCGACGGTGCCCCAGCGCTCGAGTTCTAAATTACCAACGTAATCGAACTTCAAACCGTCGCCGCTCTGCGCGATGATCGTTGTGCCAGCGTCATGACTGAAAACGTACATCAGCCATTCTTTGCCCGTCCAGAAAACATCCGGGTCAACCAGCCCGGCGTAATCGAAGACCTTTTGTTCTTGCGTGAACTGAATACCGTCGCTGGAAATCGCGCTGTAGATCGAATGCGTGGTTTTGGTATCGGGATTGCCGGTCGCGGCGTAATAGTACAAGCGGTAGCGCCCATCGGGCAATCGCACGATGCTGGGGTCGAGCGCTTTTTCGTTTGCGCGATTGGCAATCGTGCAGTTCAACACCTTGAAGGTCTTGCCGCCGTCTGCCGATTCGGCGCAATTCGTCGTTTCCGGATTTTGATTCGCGTCCACATAGTAGACGCGAATCTTGCCATCGCTGGTAACGATCGAAGCCGGCACCGATGCGTGTTCCAGCAACACGCGATTATCGAGCGTCCAGTTCAAGCCATCGGCGCTCGTCGCGCTCTGGATTTGATGCGCCCAGGGTCCCGCCTGCGGGGTCGGACGCGCATTGATGGTTGGCGGCGGGGCAGACGCGGCAAGCACGTTGAGAGTAGTTTCGAGCCGCCCTCGACGGAAATCGCGTGCGCGCCTGGGCGTGTATCGCGCGGGATGGTGAATGGCGCTTCACAGCGATTGGTGTAGCAGACTATAGTCCCAGCGGGTTTGCCATCAAAAAAGAGATTAAGGTTGCGCGCCGATTCATTGTATCCGCTGGGTGGTGTAAAGAGATAACCACCTTTGCCAATCACTTGCACCCTATCGCCCGGCGCGGCTTGCGCGGGTTCGATTTGAGTGAGCGTGACCTGGATGAGGGTTGCCTGCGGTGTTGCGGCTATGGGTGTTGGTGTGGGAGGTTGCAGGGCATGGTGTGCTAGGCACAGGCGTTTTCCCCGCGCACGCAGTCGATACGACGACAATGAGGATGGATGAAATGATTAGGCGATTCAACATATGTGAGTCTGTGGAGCAAGTCTCCGACTTGCTTGGCAATTTGGAAAATTGCCCCACTTTCTACTTTGCAAACGCCTTGTCTTCAATCGCGCGACACGTTCCCGCCTTGCATGTCTGCAATTCTTTCAAGCGCGCCGCGAATTCCGCAAGCAAATTCTTGTCCGCTTTCGCGGCGAGATTTTGCAATTGGAATGGATCGTTCTTGAGGTCGTACAATTCCTTTTCGCCGGTGATGTACTCGACGTACGAATAATTCCTTGTGCGCAAACCGCGATAATCCGGAATGCCAAGCGCGGCGCGTTGCGCGACCGGCGTTGCCGCAAGTTCGTCATCGTCCTGATCCGGCGGTTCAAGCAATTCGGTCACGGCGTTACTTGGCGTTGCGTTCGTTTGGCGTCCGCGCGATACATACAAACCATTTTCGATTCCGAAACACTCGCGCCACTGGCTGGGCGGAGTGTTGCCCAGCAACGGGACCAGCGAACGTCCATCGACGAAATCCGGCGTCTTGGCGCGAGCCAGTTCCGCCCACGTTGGCGCAAGGTCGATGTTGCCGGTCAAGTGATCGAGCGATTTGCCGGCGGGCACGCCCGGTCCGCGCACGATCAGCGACACGCGAATTTCTTCTTCGTACGGCGCGACCTTGCCGGTCAATTGGCGATGATTGCCCAGGTGAAATCCATTGTCCGATGTGAAAAAGAGGTACGTGTTATCGAGTTGCCCGTTTGCTTTGAGCGAATTAACCAGCGTCTCGATCATATCGTCGACGGCTTGAAGCGATTGCAATCGCTTGCGATAATCCTCGTCGAGGCGTTTGATTTGCGCGGCGGTCAACTTGGGGCGGTTGCGAATGTGCGACGGCTTGTCGGACACATCGTCTTCGTTGAAATTGGGCGGGCGCGGAACGGTAACGTTGGCAAACATTTTTTCGTGGCGCGGCGCGGGCGTGGCGGGGCTGTGCGGCGCGTAGACTGCGACGTAGGCAAAAAACGGTTTGCCCTCTTTCGCCGAGCGTTCGATGAAATCGGCGGTCTTGCGCGCGTAAACATCGGTGCCGTAATCTTCGGGCTTGGTTTTGTAATCGACTTGCTTGCCATTCTCGTTCAAACTGTAATTGAATTCGCTGTACGCGTTGCCCTTCATCGCGCTGTACCATTCGCTCCAGCCGGGCGGGATGTACATCAAATTGTTTTTCTGCGGATAGCCGTTGAGATATTTGCCGGCGAGCATCGTGCGATAGCCGGCGTCTTGCAGCCACGTCGCCACGGTCGATTTTTCTTCTTGCAGTTCAAAGAATTTCTCAAAGCCGCCGGAGGGCTGACTGTTGCCGAGAATCTGCGTATTGTGTCCGTACTGCCCGCGCAAAATCGCCGTGCGCGACGGACAACACAACGGCATCGAGATGAAAAAGTTGTTGAGCGTCGTCCCTTGATCGATGAGCAACGCTTTCAACTTGGGCATGAACGGAATCGACGCCGCGTCCAAGATCGTCGGTGAGGATAAAGATAATGTTCGGTTGTTTGCGTGGTTGCGCGGTAGCGGTTGGATAGTTGGTTGGCTTGGCTACCCGATTGCGTCGGTGTATTGGCGGCGACGGATACGCTTGTCGATGACGGCGCGGTAGTCGGTATTGGCGTTGAACACGCGGCGAGGAGCGCGAGTGAGATAACTAGAAATGTAAAGGTCGTAAATCGTTTTGTCATATTGACCTCCCGGTTTCGATTGCATTTTCGTCGGCGGAGATGAATAGGGAATGAAAGCAATGCAAAATAATTGTATATTGATTTGGGGTAACAGACAAATCAGTCTGGTGATTGCATACATGTAGGGGCGACCCTGCGTGGTCGCCCTCGATTTTGGCTGCTAATGGGCAACCACACCCTGGCACTTGCGTTCCCGCCAGGGCAAGTGTAGGGTTGCCCCTACGTTCGCGGCAACGCACGCGGTTGCTGACGAAAAATCAAACAAGGGCTTGCCACCTGGCAAGCCCTGATTTCTCCATCCCAGACACTCATTGTCATTTCTTCCACAGTATCCTCGTAATGTTCTTCTCTCCAAACTCCAACTTCTAACTTCTAACTACAAGGGTAAGCCCCCGCCTATGGCGGGGATCCTAGTGGTACGTTCGATAAGTAATTTAACATAGTCCCGCCGTTTTCCATTCCACCCAATCCCGTAAATCGCGGCGCGTCCATTTCCAATTGATGGGATGAGCAAACCAGCGATTGTATTCTGGCACGCTGTCCTGCAAATGGTCAATCAATTCTTGACGACCACGCCAACTGCCTCGCTTCAGATAATACGTGGTAAAACTCTTGAGCAACAGTTCGGCTTGGTTTAGCCACTCAGAATGAGGTGGCGTAAAGAGCACACGCAACCAAGTCATCATACGCGCGCAGAAAAGTTCGCGTGGCAGCCGACCCATGGCTTGGTCCACCATCCCAGATCAGATGCACGCGTCGCCATTTCCGAAACGGGTCGAGTAGTTTTGGTAACGCGCGGCAAAGATGTTCGCTATCATTCTGTTCTAGACAACAGGACTGCATCTTGCCACTATGCAGAATCAAGACCACCAAAAAATTGACCGTGCCGTGACGTTTATATTCAAACTCTTGGCGTTCACTTTGTCCCACGCGCATGGGCTGCGTGGCACGCGCCCGTTCCAACACTTGGAGGTTGGGTTTTTCGTCGATCGCAATGACGACTTCATCGTGCGCCAAGAGCCAATTCACGCGCTCATACAGCCATAAAATGCGTGTCGCTCGCCGCACAAATTCGGCATCGAGGGTTGGCGTAATCCAGTAACGACTGTGATGCAACTTTAAATTCGCATCGCGCAAAATCAACGAGACCGTCGAATGGGCCAATTGTGGACGATGCAATCGCTCCCGCGCCATGACGGTCAAAGTCCGTGTCGACCAATGCGTGAGTTCCAATTTCAAACCATTCAGTTCGCAGCAAGCTAATTGCTGAATCGCCACACGTTCGAGTTCTGAAATTTCCTGCGGGCGTCCAGAGCGCGGCGTATCGTAGACCGCATCCAGGCCCGCCGATTCGTAGCGGCGACAAACATACCAGACTCCCGTGCGTGTCATACGGACTTGGTGCGTGAGCGCGTCGACTACGGTGTCAGGTTTTTCCATGGCAAGGAGTACCCGACAGCGACGGGCTACACGTTGTTCGGTTCGCCCATTACCCAGGAGACGCTGCATCTCCTGCCGATCTTTTCGCTTCAGATGAACGAGTTTCGGTGGACGTCTTCTCATATTCGGTACTCCTTCGTCCTTCGGCTTCCAAACATGAGAAGTATATGCTTGTTAAGTTGCGGTGACTATGTTAAAAGACTTATCGAACACACCACTAGAGTTTGACATTTGCGGGAATAACATATAGAGCCTCACACTGTGAACCGCTCGCAGCAGATCACAGGAGGCTCTACATGGATGACACCAATAGTTTATCCCATACCAAGTGGGAGTGCAAATACCACGTGGTGTGGATTCCCAAGTATCGCAAGAAAAAACTCTTTGAGGAATTGCGCAAAGAGCTTGGGCCAGTACTGAGAGAACTGGCCAAGCACAAAGAGAGTGAGATTCTGGAAGGGCGAATGTTACTCGACCAAGTGCACATGCTGATTGCAATTCCTCCGAAGTACGCGGTCTCCCAGGTCGTGGGGTATATGAAGGGCAAAAGTGCTATTCATATCGCACGGGCATATCTGGGGCGAGCGCGAAACTTCACAGGACAACATTTCTGGGCGCGAGGCTACTACGTATCAACGGTCGGACTAGATGAAGTAGCCCTGCGGCAGTATATCCAGAAACAAACGGATGAAGATCGCCACTACGACCAACTGAACATGTTTGGATAGGAAGGCTGCCGAAGGCAGCTCACAGAAACCGCTTTGAGCGGTTCACATTTTCAAGCCACCAGCTTTGCTGGTGGTCGATGACTTCCAATCCCTACTTTGTATAATTCACCGTGTTCCCGCGAATAATCAACCGCACGAACGAGTGGTACGTCGTCGGCGCTGTCTCTTTCGCAAAGAACGTGAGATGCACCACGTCGGCGAGTTCCGCTTTGCCAGTTGACATGTTCTTCACATCGTACGTCTGCGCCAGCTTGTTGAGCGCGGCAGGGTCGAACGTGAATTCGAACTTGCCGTTCGTCACCGGAATCACGCCTTGCGCCAAGACCGCGCCGGGAATGATCATCGCGTAATTGATTTCTTTCGCGGTGCTTGCGCCGGTGAATTTTGTTGCTTTCGCCGGATCGATTTTCGTCAGCGGTTGCAAGTTGAACGTGATGCCGGGCGCGTTCGCCGGTTTGTTTGTTTCGACGACGTAGATCTGCCCGCCCTCTTTTGGCATCCCCGGCACCAGTCCCTTGTAGCCGTTCCACTCGCCGTCCACCGTGTAGCGATACAACCCCGGCACATCGAGCGTCCAGCGTTCGGTGCCAGCCCACGAGCCAGTTGCATCGCCGACGCCGGCGGCAACGACCTGGCGACCATCGGGATAGTAGAGCGTGAACTTCATGTTCACCGGCAGCATCGGGTCGATTTGGAATGCCGGCGCGAACGTCATGCCCGCATCGTACACAATCCCCGGTCGCGCGTTCATCGCCAAAAAGATGCGCGATTTTTCGCCGGTCGAGCCGATCATTTCTTCCGCGCCGGGCGCGATGACGCGATTGTTGTTCGAGCCCTTTGGGAATGATGAACGCGGTCGACATGTAACCGGCGTACAGCGGCGCTTGATTTTGCTTGCGCACGACGACGCCGCCAATGAGTCGATAAATGTCACCCGGCGCATCGCCGTTGTTCGATGCGTTGATCTGTCCGCCAAAATTCGTATTCGTGGTGGGCCAGTACGGCGCGCGCGTGCCGTCGTCCGCGATCAGAAAGCGTCCCATCATGCCGGGTCGCGCGCCAGCCGCATAGTAATACATCCAATCGGTGATATATTCCGGGAACAGGTGCGGCGAGTACCCGTTCGACGTTTGAATCTTGACGTTCGTCAAGCCGATGCCTTGAATGTTCGGATCATAGCCCATCGGATTCGTTTTGTAATCCCAGGACAAGACCGGTTCGATCTTGTTCGCGCCTTGATATTCCGCCGCGATGAGCAGAACGTCGCCGGCGTTGTACGGAAAGTTGATGTGATCGAGTTTCTGTTCGCCGCCGGTCGAGAGGGTATTGTACCCTTCGAAATTTGTTTCGCCGCGATCCTGCAGCTTGCCAGCCACCGGAACTTTTTTGCCGTGCGCGACGATGGGCGTATCGGTGGGATAGACGACGCCGGCGTGCCGCATCGATTCGACCCAGAGATGTCCCTCGGGGTCGGTGTACTTCGCCAGCACCAACGCCGAGTATTCGCCCGGCGCATCAAAGTTCAACGGCTTTAATCCTTGCGCCGCCGTGAACATTCCACCGCTCGATGCTTTGCCGGTGTATGAAATCGTCCGGGGATTTTTGGGATCGGAATTGACGAACAGCGTCGCAGTGATTTCCACATCCGCAGGCACGGCCGGCGAAAAACCAATATCGCGTCCGTAGCGATTGCCGACCGGATACGCTTGTCCCTGGAATGTCGCCGTCGCTAATGTGATGCGTTTGGCGATCCAGAATTTATATGTGCCGCCGCCTTCGTATTTATTGCCCCAAATGTCTTGCGTCCAGCCCGTCGCCTTGACGGTGTACTGTCCGTACATCGGCGGTTTCCATTGCGTGAATTTCGCATTCTTGGTCGTGAGCCATTGCCCCTGCTTGCCGACAAATGGCGCTGTACCGAGGTCAGTCGTTTTGCCATCCGGCGCAGTGATTTGAATCGACAGTTCGCCCTTGGTATAATCCCAGGGAATATTGTTGCGTTCATAGATCGTGTCGGTCGGGAATTGCGGTTCGAGGTTGTACGCCAGAACATTTTTCGGATTGTTCTCGTCGTACATCGGCAGAATCACATCATCGGGGATAATGTTGCGATTCGAAAGCGCAAAGTTCGGGCTGGTCTTGTTCGGCGACCACGCCGCGATACCCATTGGAATTGTAATTGGCGAGCAAAACCCAGGGCACGCGCGGCTTGATGGTCGTCGCGTCGATCATTTTGCCGCTGACGTGTTTGGCGCTTGCCGGGATTGGCGGCGAATAGGTTTCGGAATCGCAAGGTCCTTGTGGGGAATCCGCGCCGGGCAAATGCTTCGCCGTTGAGATTGTAGTACCGACCTTTGGCAGAGACGCCGTAATCGAGGCGCAAGCGATAAATCCCCGGTGGCAAATTATCCGGCAAGCGGGTTGAGACATTGAATGTGATCTGGCGCAGGTTTTCGATCTTTTTGTTGCGTGGTCGCTGGACACGACGACGAGTTCATCGACGGGCGTGCGGAATCCATAGCCAACGTGCGCGCTGACGGCGCCTTGCGTTCCGCCTTCGATGCCAAGCCCGGTGGGCGTGAGGAGCGTGGACATGCGCTCGTCGCTGGGCAAGCGCAAGATGCCATCCGCATCGAAGGTGCGTTCGGCAGTGACGAGCATGACAAAACTGTCGAGTTTGATGTTCCTCATTGCGAGCACATTGATGAAAGCGTCGGACAAGATGAGGTTGGCTTGGACTTGAAGCGGCGCGCCCGGTGTCCATTTCGCCGGTGAGGTAACAATATTCGCTTGCCAGTTTCCGAAACTGGTATTGCCGGTATTGCTAAAGCGAATTTCATTCGACGTTGTGGTCTTCGCCGCAATCGTTGGAACTGAGGTGGCGCTGGGTGCTGGACTGGGAGGTGCGCTGGTTGGCGCGACCTCTCCCCGTTGCCCTGCCCCTGCTAGGGGAGGGGATTGGGGAGGGGTTGGCGCGCACGCGGCAAGCGCGAGTAAAACAATGACGAGGAAAAATAGCGTGAAACGGGAATGAGTTTTCAAAGTGCCCTCCGTTGGGTCAAGTTGATAAACCATATTATATCGCGTTGGATAACAAAATACAAAATTCTGTACTCGTGTGCTAGGGCTGTGCAAAGTCCGTGACGCATCCGACCTATCCCCTTGCCCACTTGCCCACGCAGGGAAAGAGGCGGTTTGGAGGTTAGGTTGGCAAGTCGTGTCAACTGACTTTTGAGACAGCCGTGCTTTGTTCGTGTGAGAAAAACACTCTAATTCCATTTTCGTGTTTCGATTGGAAAACTGATCGTCACATCGATTGAAGTGATTTTCTCTTCGCTTTTATTTGCCAATTCGCCCACTCTTTGCTATAATGTTTTCTGATTCGGGGCGTAGCGCAGCCCGGTAGCGCACTTGTATGGGGTACAAGTGGTCGGAGGTTCAAATCCTCTCGCCCCGACTCGTCAATCGCATATTGTCTCAGCGCCGAGGCGATTTTTCTTGGAGTAGAATCGAGGCGCAGTTCCTCGATTTTTCTTTTGTATCAACGCATGGACAATGCAGTCCTGACTCTATCACTGACCACGAATCAACGCGATGCCGATCTGTTTGTCCGCATCGCGCAAGTCATACCCTTGCTCGCCGATGTCAGCCGCGCGGATGTGATCCTGTGCGAATGGAACGGCAAAGAGGCGTCTGTTGCCGCGCATGGCAAACCCCATTCGATTGCGCCGACGCATCGCGAATCGTTGCTGGGACAGACGCTGACGCGCGAAGATTCGCGCCGCCTTGTTCCGCGCCATCGAATCGCGGCAGTACGCGCGCGGTCAGCGCGAGTCCGCGCCGTTTGTCGCGACCTCGGAAGGACCGCCCGCGCCGGTGATTCAAGAAGCGTATCCCATCGAAAATGAGGCGGCGCAGATCATCGGCGGCATGGTGATCGAAACGAATTTGCTGGAGAGCGAACGGCTCAGGCGGCGCAGTGAAGTGTTTCAGCGCGTGCTCAAACTGTTTCAGCAAAGTCGCACTGCGCGGCGAGCCGTCGGACATTGTGCGGAAATCTGACGCCGTTTGGCGAACACGATGGCATCATCATCGCGGACGCCGAAGGCATCATTCGGTACATGAGCGGCATCGCGACGAATCTGTATCGCAACATTGGGTTCGGCGAGCCATTGGTGGGCAAGCCGCTGAGTTATCTCGAAACGCAAGACGATGAACTCGTGCGGCAGAGCGTGGCGACGCGGCGCTGTCTCCGCGTGGAAATTCGAAGAACGCGGGCGCATCCTGGGTCAAAAAAGTGATCCCGCTGGTGCGCACGGAACGCGCTTCACTCCTCGCGCCGATGCGCACGAGTTCGACGCTCGTGATTCTGCTGATTCACGACGATACCGAAACGCGCAAGCGCGCGCAAGAACGCGCCGTGCAGACGACGATGATCAAGGAATTGCATCATCGCGTCAAGAACGATTTGCAAACGGTCGCCGTCGCTGTTGCGCATGCAAGCGCGCCGCTTGCAGACGACCGAAGCGAAAGCTCGCGCTCGCCGAAGCGGTCAATCGCGTGTTGAGCGTGGCGGTCATTCACGAATTCTTGTCGGTGCAGGATTCGCGCGCGATCAATATTCGCGAAGTCGCGCAGCGCATCGCGCAGCAAATGCAAAGCAGCTTGCTCGAACCCGGTCATTCGATTCCATTCACGCTTGCCGGACCGAACATTTATTTGCCGGCGCGGCAAGCCACCTCGTGCGCGTTGGTCATCAACGAGTTGTTGCAAAATGCGCTGGAACACGGTTTCGATCTGCGCGAATTCATCGACACGGACAAGCCGGTGAGCGGCACGATCGAGCTAACGTTTGAAGATCACGGCGATGCCGTGCGGCTTGATCGTGCACGATGATGGACACGCCTTGCCGCCAGATTTCGATCTGGATACCATCGATTCGCTGGGATTGAAAATCGTGCAAATGTTGGTGAAGCAAGATTTGAGGGGACAAATTGACATGCAGAGCGATCACGGGGTTTCCGCCATCGTGCGGTTTCCCAAGGTTGCCCTCGGAGGGGAAGAAACGTGGAACGAACCCGAGTAATTGTCGCAGATGACGAATCCGTTATTCGCGCGGACTTGCGCGAAATGCTGACGACGCTGGGCTATCTCGTCATCGGCGAAGTGGGCGATGGGCAGAGCGCGGTCAATCTCGCGCGCGAGCTCAAGCCGGACATTGTGATTATGGACATCAAGATGCCGAGCATGGACGGCATTGAAGCGGCGAAGATTCTGACGCAAGAAAAAATCGCGCCGGTCTTGTTGCTCACCGCGTACAGCCAGCGCGAATTGTTCGAGCGCGCGAAAGAAGCCGGCGTCGTCGGCTATCTGGTCAAGCCGTTCCGCGAACAGGAAATCGCGCCGGCGATTGAAATCGCGCTCGCGCGCTTTCAGGAATTTCGCGTGCTGGAAAAAGAGGTCGGCGATTTGCGCGAGACGCTGGAGACGCGCAAGATTGTCGATCGCGCCAAAGGCATTTTGATGGACACGCAGCATCTGACCGAAGCGGAAGCGTTTCGCAAGATCCAAAAAATGTCGATGAACACGCGCAAGCCGATGAAGGAAATCGCCGAGGCGATCATCTTGGCGCAAGACGCCAAAGCGTAAAACTCACGCCACCGCAATGCAAAACCCAGGTTTCTCGCGAGACCTGGGTTCTTTGTTGGGGTAAAACGCTACCGCCTGCCGACGCCCAAGCGTGCCGCAAGGTGTCTTACGAAATATTGCCACCGAACACCTGCATGACTGTGCCGTACTCCAGGCACAGCCACGTGCGGTGCACACTTGCCCTGGCGGTAACGTGGCTGTGGTGAAGTGCTCCATAGTCATGCCAGGGAGTGTAAATTCGGTGTCTAACAATCCGCAAGTCGGCTTAAGCCGACTTTGGGCTCATTGAGCCATCGGTTTCAACCGATGGCAATGGCGCGGTCGGCGTGCGCGTGTTTGCTGAAGCCGTTACGTGTTGTAACCGTACTGTTTCAATCTATCTCTCGCTATGCGTTTTTCATCGTCTGTAAAGAGCGGTGCGAATTCGGGACTGAGAACCAAAGCCTCAACGGTGAGGTCAAGACGTTTGCATTCCCACAGTGCTGTGAAACCGGCTGAAGGTCTGCGGGTAGCAAGGAGTGTTTTTGCCGTTGCCAATCCACCACTTTCTGAAACCATTGTAAGAAAGCGTGTGGCGTTGTAGTTACATTCCTCTTTTGCTTTCTCGTAGATTCCAATCATTGCCCTGTGGAACCGGCTCTCAAGTTTCGTCATTTCCGTGCCTTAGTCCGCTGCTTATGAATGACACGGAAGCCAAGTCTGTGGAAGACAGAATTGGTTTGACTGCCACCATTGAACTTGGAAGTGTCTATTCCAGTGGCTTGGCTCAGAATGTATTTGCACGGATATAGTTTTCCACCATGTTGCACAGCGTACTTGTAAGTTTCATTCTCAAGCCAAGCGTCATACGAGTTTGAATCGGGATACTGCGCGTCAAATTTGTGTATTGCAGTGAGGATATCGTTTGTCTTGACATACTTGCCTTTGAATTTGATTTTCATGAATTAACCTTTCTTCTGGTTCGAAATCTTCTTGACTAACGGACTGTGCTGATGGAAAGGTAGGTTTCAGCAAACGCTATCGCCCGCCGACGCCCAAGCGCACCGCAAGGTGTCTTGCGAAATATTGCCACCGAATGAATTAGGTGTCTAACAATCCGCAAGTCGGCTTAAGCCGACTTTGAGCTCGTTTAGCCGTCGGTTTCAACCGATGGCGATGGCGGAATCGGCGGGCAGGTGTTATTCGCCGTTCTCATTCGGTAAGTCGACGCGCTTGCGGATCAGAAAGATTGGGAGAGTGACAGAAGAATCTTCTGAACCTTCGCCGCAATTCCATTCATCATCTCCTCACTGACTCGTTCTTCATCCGAAGCACCTGAATACGCAAAGACGTTTGTGCCTCGATGGTCTTCTGGTTGATTTGCCATGCGGGGAACGACATGAAAATGGACATGCTGATGTCTTCCATTTCTGCAAATTGAATCACATAGGTCTTTAGACAACCCATAATTTGTCTCAAAGCCAGCGAAACCTTCGTAGCAAAATACCTAATTCAATCGCTTCTTTATTTGTCAATTCATCAATTGCTTCAATATGTCGTCGTGCCACTAATGACCAACCAACCTGGCAAGGTAGTGCGTTGTGATGCACAACATATCAAAACCGCATTTGCTGGATACAGTCCCAAAGCCGGGACAATGTTGGCATCCGCGGTCTAACTTTCAATTCACAAGTTTGTGCAAGTTCTTCACTCTGTTGTTGCCTTGTGGTTTGCGGTTGCAAGCGCGCCGACTCTGGATTCAACGGAATGACGCATAACTCGTGGTTCCACGCATCTTGGGGTGCGGGAAACCATACAAGGTTTTCTGCGCTTACCACGGTGTCAAGGTTCATTCATCTTGCCCTCCTACAAGTTGAAATTATCCAACGGACTTTGATCTTTTGCTTGCCGCGCTCGCTACATGCGTGTAGCGCTCTGTGATTGATACTGCCATGCCCAAGCAATTCGTATAAACAAAAACACTTGCCGCAGACGCGCGGATTACACGCGCCTGACAACAAGTGCTTTGAATATTACCCCGTTTCGACTGCCCAGATTACTACCAATCACTCGGTATTCTCCGGTTGCGCAAAACGTTCTAGTTGTTTGTAACTTTAGTATATCACATTCTGTCTCAAGATTCAAAATTCCTGTGTCAGTCTATCCGCTGTGGTTCGCATTTGGGCGAATAACTCAATCCGCGAAGCGGATTTCGCGGACGATTTTGATTCTGGCGGCGGTATTGACAAAATCATCCGATGTCGTTTGCGTTCTTTGCGTCTTTGCGAGAGTACCTTCACTTCTTCCGCGCGTAGATGGTGAACAAATCCCCAAAGTTCACCGGAATCGCAATGCCTCCCCATTTCATTCGCGTGACGATCCCATTGAGAATTCGGTAAAGCCATTGGCTGTAGGGTTGGAGCCGCGTCACAAAATAGCCCAGCCGCAAAAAGCGTCCCTGCGCGCTTGAGCTAATGACCTCGAATCCGGTTTGCTCCAGCATCTTGCCCAGCGTCCGCGGCGAAAAATAGTACAAGTGCATTTCCATCAGCCAGGGCCACCGCTTGCCCATCAGGCGCGCAAACATGCTTTCGATGTCGATCGTGTGAATCGCAAACACGCCGCCGGGTTTGAGCACGCGATGCACGTTGCGCAATTCGGCGGCGGGATCGGTGAGATGCTCGACGACATCCCACAGCGTTACGACATCGAAATAATTCTCCGGCACCTTGGCATCGCTCAGCGTGCCGGTGACGACATGCAATCCGCGCGCGCGCGCTTGTTCCGATGCCCACGTCGATGGCTCGACGCCCCACGCATCCCAGCCGCGCGCTTGTGCCAGCTCCACCATCACGCCGATGTGACAACCGAGGTCGAGCAGTCGGCGCGTGTCCGATTTCGCCACGAGTTTTTCAAACGGCGCGAGATTGCGGCTGAACGTCAGCACGCGCCCCTCGCGCTCTTCGACGTACGTCGGGTCTTCGACGACGCTGTAACTTTCGGTGACCAGCGACGAGTCCCAGCGCGGATTCGCGTACACCAAGTGGCATTGGTTACAGCGCACAATCGGCGGATGCACGCCGTACGCCGCGCTCGTGCAGCGAAAATCATCGGCGTTGGGCGACGTGTTTTTTAGCGTGCTGGGAAACAACAGCGTCGCATCGTGCGCGCCGCACAAGTTACAAGGAATATCTTCATTCAGTTCAATGGACATGGATTAACCGGGCAGTTTATTTCGCGCGACCGACGCGATTGAGTACAATATTTTTCGCCGAACGCATGCGGCGATAGGTCAGGCGCAGGACGGTGTAGGTGGCTTTGTAAATTTCCGCGCGCGAAATTTTCGATGTGCCGGCGCGCCGGTCTTCATACACGATCGGCGTTTCGCCGATGCGCCAGCCGCGTGCCTGGCAGAGGAAAAGCATTTCGATGAGAAACGAATAGCCGTTGGAAAACACCGCGTCAAGATTGATCGATTCCAAGACGGCGCGGCGATACACGCGATAACCGGAGGTCGTGTCGTGCGCCTTGAGACTCAGCATCGTGCGCGCAAAAAAATTCGCGCCCCAACTGACAAAGCGCAGTTTGAGTGTGCGTCCTTGCATTCCGCCGCCGCGCACGTACCGCGAACCGATCACGACATCGAAATTTTCCAAACGCGTGAGCAAATCCGGAATGTAACGCGGATGATGCGAGAAATCGGCGTCCATCGAAATGATCGGATCGAAATTGAGTTCAAACGCGCGGCGCATGCCCGCAATGTGCGCGGTGCCCAATCCCATCTTTGCCGGACGATGGACCGCATGCACGCGCGATTCGGTTTGCGCCATCTCATCGACCAATTTGCCTGTCCCGTCCGGCGAATTGTCGTCGACGACGATCACGTGGCTGTTGCCCGGCAAGGCGAGAATTTGGCTGACCAGACTGGGGATGTTATCGCTTTCGTTGTACGTGGGAATGATTACCGCCGGCGGCATAGTGTTTCCATTTTATTCTTTTTCGCCGGGAATGCAAACGCTATGCAAACAATGACAGGTGCGCGTCAAGCAGTTTCCGCAGTCATTGGAGCAGTTGCCGCGAACAATCTCCGCAGTACGTTCTCCGCACGATCTGCACTTGCGTACTCGCACGCTAGTCCCCGAGCGAAGCGGAGTGGGAGGGCAAGTGGATCGCAGCGGACACGGAGTTTCTTCTTTACTCTGTGCAATTCTCGTGTCCTCTGTGGCTGAAATGAATTGCGGGTGATCACCAGAATCGCTACGCGGATAACAATTCTATCGACGCAATTTCCAATTCGATTTTTTCTCCGCCGCCAAATCCGCGTTTCGATTCGAGCGTTAGCATTGCGCCTTGCTCCGTGCGTACATGCAATCGATAAATACCGGCGTGGAATGTGCATTCCTGAACGATGGCGCGGATGCCGCGCTCGACGATTTGAAGCGACGCCGGGCGCACGAGCACGACCGGATTTGTTGGTCGATTGCCCGGCGGCGCGGCGAAAATCCCCAATGCGCATTCGATGCGATTGTCCGCGCGATATCTCGCCGGGAACAAATTGGTCATCCCCAGAAATTGCGCGACGAAGGCGTTTGCCGGCGCGCGATAGATTTCCTCCGGCGTGCCGATTTGCACCAGCCGCGTTTCGTGAATGATCGCGATGCGGTCGGCAATCGCAAACGCTTCGTCTTGGTCGTGCGTGACATACAAGGCGGTCATCCCCACGCGTTTCAAAATCGCGCGCACATCGGCGATGAGTTGCTCGCGCAAAATGCGGTCCAGCGCGCCGAGTGGCTCATCGAACATGAGCAAGCGCGGGCGCGGGGCGAGCGAACGCGCCAGTGCGACCCGCTGTTGCTCACCGCCGGAAAGGTTGTTCACATTGCGTTCTTCCAAGCCGGTCAAGCCAACGAGTTCCAAGGTTTCTCGCACGCGTGCGCTGACTTGCTCGCGTGATGCATTGTGCATTCGCAAGCCAAACGCAATGTTCTCGAAAACATTCTTGTGCGGGAAGAGCGCGAGGTCTTGGAACATCATGCCGAAATGGCGTTGATGCACCGGCACGTCGCGCATGTTTTGACCGTCGAAAAAAATATCGCCGCTCTCCGGCTGTTCCAGTCCGGCGATGATGCGCAGCAGCGTTGTCTTGCCGCTTCCGCTGGGACCCAGCAAGCACATGATTTCGCCGTCGTGGACCGTGAGCGAGACCTCGTCCAGCAAAAGCGTGTTGTCGTAGGTTTTTGTGATTTTCTGAATGGATAGCATAAGAGTAATTGGTAAATGGTTTAATTACGATTTACCATTTGTAACCTGAAACTCTTTAGAATTCCGATTCCCCAATTCGCAAACGCTCCATCGCGAGAATCGCGAGCGCGCTGACGAGCATTAGAATCGATGAGAGCGCGAGCGCTTGCCCAAAGTTGCTTGCGCCGGGCTGACCCAGGAATCGATAAATCGCCATCGGAATCGTCGGCATGTCCGGACGCGCGACGAGTGTTGTCGCGCCGAACTCGCCCATCGACACGGTGAACGCAAACACCGCGCCGACGATGATCGCGCGCGTGATGATCGGCAAATCGATTTCGCGCCACACGCGCGCCGGCGTCGCGCCGAGCATTTGCGCCGCTTCGCGCAGACGCGGTTGAATGCTGCGCAAGATGGGCAAGAGACTGCGGACGACAAAGGGCAGGGCGACGAGCGCGTGCGCAATCGGCACGAGGAAAACGCTGGCACGCAAGTTACCTAAGGCGATGATGAACCCAAAGCCGAGTGTTACCGCCGATGTGCCGAGCGGCAGCATGAAAATGGGGTCGAGCAGATCGACGAAGAACGGCTGACCAATGCGAAGCCGTGTCTTCGTCATCCGTTCGCAGTCCTCGGTCATTGATTGTGTATGCGGCGATGAGTCCCAGCCCGACAGCCAGCATGATCGTCGCGCCGGCAAAGCCAAGTGAATTGCGTACCGCTTCGATGGGCGGCACAAAAGTGATCGCGCCGCGCCGGTTGACGAACAACTCGGCGTAGTAATCGATGCCGCTTTCAAACGATGCGGCGACAATCGAAACGAGCGGCGTCAGCAAAAAAATCAGCATCGCGGCGAGATAGCCCCAAACCAAAACCTTTTCGCGCGCCGATTGCAGTTCGCGCTTGATAATTGCTTGCGGACGCAATCGCAGTGGCTGGGCGATCCGTGCTTGCAAGCGCGTGTAGACGATCATCAACGCAAACGTGCAAACGAGTTGAATCATCGACAGCGCGGCAGAGAGCGGCAGGTTGAATAGGTTGACGGTCTGCCGATAGATTTCGACTTCCAGGGTTGCGAGGCGGGGTCCGCCGAGAATCAAGCACAACGCCGAAAGACGTGAAATCGAAAATGAAAACGAGCAGCGCGGCGGCGACGATTGCCGGCGCGATGAGTGGGAGCGTGACGTGACGAAACGTGCGCCAGCGATTCGCGCCGAGCACGCGCGCCGCATTTTCGATTTGCGGATCGAGATTCGACCAGAATCCGCCGACGATGCGAAGCACGATCGTGAAATTGTAAAACGTGTGCGCGAGCAAAATGATCCAAAGTGTATTGAGAATTTGGATCGGCGGTGAGTCGAGCCGGAAAAGTTGCATCAGCGCGAGATTGACACTGCCGCGCGGACCGAACAACGCGCTGAACGCCGTCGCGACGACGATCGTCGGCATGAGAAAGGGAATCGTCGTCAGCGCGCGCAAAATACTCGCGCCGCGAAAAGCGTACCGCGCGAAAATGTACGCGGCGGGCAGCGCGACGATCAGCGTGAGCAGAGTCGAAAGCGCGGCTTGAAAAATCGTGAACAGCAAAACGCGCGCATAATACGCGTCGGTGAAGAGTTCGGCAAACCCGCCGCCGCTGGCGAAACTGGTTTGCAGAATTGCGGCGAGCGGATAAAAGTAGAATGCGGCAAGAAAAAGCGAGTGGCGTAAAATGAGTAATGTGCTTGATTTCATAATGTTAGGGTGAGCGAGAGGCGCAGAGGGGTCAATGGAGAGAAACTTTGTCACCTCTGCTCCCATGCACTCCTTGCTCCTCTGCGAATCTAGCGCAGCACCGCTTCCGTCCATGCCTTGATCCACGCGTCGCGGTTCGCGTCAATGTCGGCGGCGGAAAGGATCGCCGGTTTCTGCGGCTTGTCCGCGAACTTGAAAAACTCGGGCAGTTTGGCTTCGGCGATCACCGGAAAGACAAACATTTGCTCCGGCACATCCTGCTGGAATTTTTGCGACAGCATAAAATCGACGAATTTCTTTGCGGCGTCCGGATTCTTCGCGCCTTTCAACACGCCGACAAATTCAATTTGGCGGAAGCACGCGCCGTCGCCCAACACATTGCCGGTCGGCGGTTCGGTCAGCTTGCCATTCGAAAAGTACACTTCGGCGGCAGGACTCGTCGCGTAACTGACGACAATGGGTCGGTCGCCGCCTTTCCCCGCCCACGTCGATTTGGCGTAGTACGCATCTTCCCAGCCCTCGCTCACCAGGACATTATTCGCGCGCAACGATTTCCAGTAATCGATGTACTTGTCCTTGCCGAATTGACCGATGGTCGCGAGCAGAAACGCCAGTCCCGGCGATGACGTGGCCGGGTTTTCGACGACGGTCAGCCCTTTGTAATCCGGCTTGATCAAATCGTCGAGCGTTTTGGGCGGCGCAAGCTTTTTCTTTTCAAAGTACGCGCGGTCATAGTTCAAACACACATCGCCGTAATCGACCGGCGATAATTTGAAATCGGGATCGAGCGTGAATTCCTTTGGGAGAGCGCTGGCGTTCGGCGATTTGTACGCGTCGAAGATGTCGGCTTTCAGTGCGCGCGACAAGAACGTGTTATCGACGCCGAAGAACACATCGGCGAGCGGATTGCCTTTGGCGAGAATTGCCTTGTTCAGCGCCGCGCCGGCATCACCCGATTTGAGAATTTTGATTTTCACATTCGCCGCCGTCTCATATTCCTTGATGACGCTTTCGCTCGCGGCGAATGAATCGTGTGTCATGAGCGATCAACTCGCCGGGCGGCGGGACGGTGGGGCGCGCGCCGGCAGTGGGCATGGCGATCAGTGTCGCGGTCGGTGCGGGTGCGGGTGTTCCCGCCGGCGCACACGCGGCAAGTGCAAGCGCGAAGCAATGCGATGGCCAGAAATTTTTCATTTCAATCTCCTTTACAAAATCTCACCGCCAAGGCGAAGGTACGTCAAAGCATGTCATTCTGAGGAGCGAAGCGACGAAGAATCTCGCAATAATCTTTGAATTGCAAAGCTCACTGCGCCAAGCGCAGTCCAGTGCATGTGTATCAGTCACACCGATTAACGCAGATATGACTTTTCAGCATTTGTCTGCGTTTGTCATGCGGTCGTCGGCGTCCAATAAATAGTTTTCTTTCGAAAACCAAACCGCCCACAGAAAACCGGGGGCGGTTGTTTGAATCGATGCGTCCCTGCGCTGGCATTACCCAGGTCAGGTTCAATGGGTCGAAGCTTGGTCTTCCTCTCAGCCCGATGCGATCGAGCTCCCCGGATGTATTCACTTTTGCGGCGATAGTGTAGCACGATTGAGGACGGTGGTCAAATGAAAATTCTTGTAGTGATTGTTTACTAATTGGTGAAACTCGTTCTGACCATAATCTGTTGTGGTGAACTGGTCAAGCCTACAACGACGACTTGTATTACGTGCAAGGTTTCACCAAATCCTGAATAGTCACTTCTTGTAGGGGCGACCCTTGCGGTCGCCCACGTATTGAGCGAGGGCAAGCGTCGCCCCTACGAATTGCGAATTAAATGCACCACCAGCAGCATTCCGCGCGCAAATGAAATCGTCGCGTGGGTCGCCGTCAGCACGTTGCTGACGCCGCGCGGTGAGCCGAGGACAAGCGTTTCGTTGCGCAAAGGATACTGCAATCCTTTGGTTACCACACGTTCAACGCGCGAGGTCAGCGGAATCAATGAAACGGTCTCGCCAATTTTGCCGGCAATCGTCGCGTGTTTCATCGCAAGCCACGCGTCGAAATCAGCGCCGGCGATACGCGCCGGAATGTGCGCTCGCATCGGCTGGACGAGCAAGAGCGCGTTAGCCAGTGTGTGGTCAAAGCGTTTGCCAAGCGCGCCGAGAATTGTAATGTCACTTGCGCCGCGCGTGATGGCCAGGTGAATCGCGAGTTCGAGATCGGTTTGGTCTTTGGTGCGCGGATGCCGGATGAATTCGGCGTGTGCTTTTTCGCACCACGCGCGCGTCGCCGGATCGATGGAATCGAAATCGCCGATGACGATGTGCGGCGCGCGGGTCAGATGCTTGCGCGCGTTGATCGCGCCGCCGTCCGCCGCGATCCGCCAATCGGCATCGCGCCAGATTTTGCGCAAGCGCGGATGATTTTCGAGTTGGCCGTTGGCGATGATAGCGGTGTGCATGGAGCAAGTCTAACACGATTTGGCAATCGGGGCAATGTATGCTAAAATTATTTCCGCGTTGGGAGATGGTGCAATGGTAGCACGACTGACTCTGGATCAGTTAATCAAGGTTCGAATCCTTGTCTCCCAGCTCCAGCCCTACGCCCCTGTTGGGGCGGCGTTGTGCCGCCCGCATTTCTGTTTTCCCTCCGTGCGATCGCGCTTAAGCCTGCCAACCCTGGTCAAATGAAATTCTCGCGCGCCCAGTTACCGTAGGGGCAACCCTACGCTTGCCCTGGCGGGAACGCAAGTGCCAGGGTGTGGTTGCCCAATGTGAAACCCAACGGTTGCCCTTCATCCGGGCGACCACCCAGGGTCGCCCCTCCGAGTCCCGGGCATATCGTCAAGCGGCGCGCGTGTCCCCCGTGCAATCCGCCAAACATTGCCATATAGAATCTCAGTGTCTTGTTGCTATCGCTGGCTGGGTCTGTCATTTCACCTCCCGAATCGCCGCAGTAATTTGATGATGCCGTGCTCTGCCTTGCCAAACATAAAAAACTCGGTCGCCGACGCGCGCGTACGCGTCAAACGACCGGTGCTTTTACCTTCGCTGAATCTATGCCGGACATGCGCGTTCCGTGAGCAAACATCTCAACCTCTGCTTTGAAGTGAGCACGTGCGCTGAATCCTGACAACCATTATTTCGTTGGCTCTACGATTATACTGCAAGTGCCGCTGATAACAAAAACGCATGGGCGTGCGTGCAGTGCGAGCACGCGAAGCGTGAGGGGAACCTTACACTTGCCCTCCCACTCCGCTTCGCTGGGGGACTAGTGTGGCGGGAACGTGACTGCTTGACTGTGGTGAACTACCCACAGCCAGTTCGCACAGCCATGCCAGGGTGTGGTTGCCCATCCTGTGTTGTCGCGGAGCGACGCAGTCGAAGGAGCGGGCGCACCCTAGCCGCGTTGCGCCTTGGACTGTGCCAAATATTCCTGCCAGTCGCGTTTCCACTCGGCGGGCGTCAGGTCATCCCGCGTCTCGCCGGTGAGTGCCTTGACGGTTTCCCGCACGAACTGCTTGTATTCGCGCAGAGTCATGTTGGCAGGTAGTTTGCGATAGATGCGTTTCGACCTGCCGGGTTTGCGCGCCTTGACGCGTTTCAAATCCCCGGCGAGGATGAGATAATCGCGTCCCCATTTTTCCGCGGGCAGGCGACCCTCTTTGATCAAGGCGTAGATGCGTGACCGGGACACGCCCAAGTGAGCCGCCGCTTGGGCGGCGGTCAGCGCTTGATGATCGTTCATAGTTTCCTCCTTGCTGAAAAACAAAAACCCGCACATGCAAAAAGCCTGTACGGGTTCGACCGAGACACAACGCTCTGGCTTTTTAGCACATTTCTATAGCGGAGCAATACGCGCTTCAAATCACCGCTTGCCAACCTATTGTATTCCTATCGGCGCGCCTGTCAAATCTCGAGAGTTCGACCGTCACGGTGTGTGCGAGTCGTGCTGCCCTCTGGTCAATCCTGTCCGCGCGTTATGGGCGCAGTCGCGGCACATCCGTGCCCGAGGATCGCACCGTGGTTTTTCAATCGGGCGTAGAGCCAGCAAAGCGTCATCAGAGGAATAAAATTTGTGACTGGAATGAGGTCTTTTACAACGGCGACCAGCCGCAGGGGCGCAAGTCGGAGATACGTCAGCACCGCCCAGGTGATCGGCGTGGAGAAAATATCCAGACTAAAGTCGAGCAGGTCGAGCACAATGACGACGATTAGCGGTGTGGCGCGCAACGCGGTCAGCAAATCCGCGCCCTGCGCGAGATCGATGCGGCGTATCCGCAAAACGATCCAAACAACGAGCGCCAGCGTGATCACGATCGTAATCACCAGCACTATGCCGATGATCCACAAAAGCGTGCTGATAGTGTTGGAGGATTCATATCTTTTCACCAGATGGACGACCACACAGGGTCGTCCCCATACCGCGCCGCGTAAGGGCAACGGTGAGGGAATCCGGCGCCTATGGCGTGCTGGACACAATACCGCGCCCGCGTAGGGGCAACCCTGGTGGTTGCCCAATTCGCGGATAACCACCCAGGGTTATCCCTACAATTCCCCGCGAAACGCCCGTGCCAGTATCGCTTGGTCAATCCTGTCCGCGCGTCAGCCAAAAACGCAAAACCCGCATTGGTGTTTGACCAACGCGGGCGATTAGTGGTACACAATCATCGCTCAGGATGATCTCACCATTGAGAGCCGCATACCCCGGACATGGCTAACGTCGCGGGGTGTTCTTTTCACATTCATTATACCACAGGTGATGTCCAGACCCTAAAAACCTATCCCACAAATCAAAAGTGAGTAAACTGTGACCAAAGGAGAATTCCGATGGCACGGTCAGTCACTTCGCGCAAGGCTTGTCGTTGCACTTTCAAAAACGCACAGCATCGGCAACAGCAGATTAATCGCTTTGGACGCATCCCCGATAAGTTATGGGCGGTCTTTCTGCTTTACCTACCCCGCGAACCACGCACGGACCGTGGGGGCGTCACCGTGCCCTTTCGGAAAGCACTGGGCGGCATCCTGTATCGGTTGCGCACCGGTTGTCAATGGAAAGCCATTCCCGCCGAATTCGGGTCGGGCAGTACCTGCCATCGACGGTTCCAGGAATGGCAGCAACTGGGTCTGTTTGAAAAAATCTGGGCGCATCAGTTGCGCGTCTACGATCAGAAACGCGGCATTGGCTGGAACTGGCAAAGTTTGGACAGTGGGATTATTCCAGCCCCATTAGGTGGCACGAAAACAGGTAAAAACCCGGTTGATCGCGCCAAGTCCGGAGCAAGCGCAATGTGCTGGTGGATCGGCGGGGTGTGCCGCTTGCCTTGACCCTCGCCGCCGCCAACAAGCAGGACTATCAATGTGCCGAAGAGCTGTTGCACCATTTAGTCATCCGCCGCTCGTGGCTCGACCGCACCGGTCGGCGAGCCGTGCTCCATTGGTGTGGCGACAAAGGCTATGATTTCGATGAAGTCTATCAAGGCGCGCGGCGCTTGGGCTATCGTGTTCATATCGGACATCGTCGCCGTCGGGACGAAACTGTGCCGCCACCGATCAAAGGGCGACGGCATCCCGCGCGACGGTGGGTCATTGAGCGAACCAACTCCTGGCACAACCGTTACCGCGCGTTGAAAATCCGCTGGGAAAAAAGATGAGAATTACCAATCGCTCGTTGAGTTTGCCTGTGCGCTTATCACCACACGATTTTCGGGATAGGTTCTTAGGGTCTCGTAAAGACTCCCTCCACCGCCCGCCACTCTAGTCCCCGACACGTGCACCACACCGCGTGCGTTGCAGTGCGGTGTAGCAGTCATCTGTGGCGATTCGATTTTTTCTTCTCTGTGATCTCTTGTTTTTTTTACTTCTGTGTGATTCTGTGTTGGCTGTGCGCACTGGTTGTGGGTAGTTCACCACAGTCAAGCACAGTCATCTGCGGCGATTGGTTTTTTCCCTCTCTATGCCCTCCCCTGGCACTTGTGTCCCCGCCAGGGCAAGTGTGTGCGCTCTATGGCTGAATTTTTCTCTGTGGTTCTGCGGCGATTGGGTTTTCTTTTCGGGGCGATTTATTCTGTGTGTTTCCGTGTGATTCCCCTGGCGCTTGCGTTCCCGCCAGGGCAAGTGTGTGGCGATTAGTTTTTTCCGCTCTGTGCTCTCTGTGTCCTAGTATGATAAGTCGTGGTGATATAATACGATTACAGACACGGCAGATCGATTGTGTCCAGGTCCATCATGAGACCGTCACAGAGCATTGGTCGCCGTGTCAAGGAAAGGCGAGCCCGAACAGTTGCTTGGACCTTCAAGTCCGTATTCTGCTAGGACGGGTGCTAACTTTTTCCCGCAGGAGGAAACCATGACAGAATCTCCAAGTGCTTTGTATGTCGGTATTGATGTCTCCAAAGCCAGTTTGGATGTTGGCATCAGTTCGAGCAAGACTGGCTGGTCTGTCGCGAACACCCCATCAGGCATTGGCGATCTGATTGCCCAACTCAAGCCGCTCAAGCCCACCTTGATTGTCGTTGAAGCCACGGGTGGGTATGAAGCCTTGGTGGTTGCGGAAGTGTATGCCGCCAAATTGCCGATTGCGCGCGTGAATCCTGGCCGCGTCCCTGTACGTTGCCAAGTCGCTTGGACAACTGGCGAAAACGGATCAATTGGATGCACAGGTCTTGGTGCATTTTGCGGCGACGATCCATCTCGCTGCCGTGCAATTACCTTCGGCGGATGCCCAACAATTAGCCGCTTTGGTTGCACGGCGACGCCAAATTCTGGAAATTCACACGGCGAACAAAATTGTCTCGGAACAGCCGCCGCCCATGTTCGGGACCATGTGCAAAAACACTTGCGTGGCTCGAAACCGAGATCAAGGATCTTGAGCGTGAGATTCAAGACCAGATCGAACATCATCCGGATTGGCAAGCCAAGACCGAGACCTTGCGAACTAACCCCGGTGTGGGACGCGTCACCGCGTTTACCTTGGTCGCGGGTCTACCCGAGTTGGGTCAATTGAATCGTAAGCAAATTGCGGCCCTGGTCGGCATCGCGCCGATGAATCGCGATAGCGGACGCAAACGTGGCAAGCGGTTCATCCAAGGTGGACGTGCCGAAATTCGCAGTGTGTTGTATATGGCGACCCTGACCGCTATCCGCTTGAACCCTGTGATCAAAGCATTTTACGAACGCTTAGTCAAAGCAGGTAAGGAAAAGAAAGTCGCCCTGACGGCATGTATGCGCAAGTTGCTGACCATCTTGAATGCAATGCTCAAACGCTCGCAAGTTTGGGCAAGTAAATCCACTGAAGCAATTGCTTGACTTTTAACACAGTTGCTCTGTGGCAAAATACTCCACCTACAACGGCGACCTGCGCAACGTCCCCAACATCACCTTCACATCGGGATCTAACTCGCGCGTGTACATCCAAGCCCCTTGGTCGATAAACCCTTCTTTGCTCTCATATACCAACGGCACACTTGGATCGTCGCAACTTGTTTGATGAGAGCTGGCACAGTCGTGGCGTAGCCAAACTTACCTTGAACCTTGACCGCCTTTGGATGATCATAGAACGCCGCCACCGCCCCCGAGCCATTCTCCAAATCCAAAACAATCTCCGTGTACGGGCGGCCGTTCTTTTTTGCGTTCAACGGGTACAGCAAATAATCAGTCTCGGCCAACTCCACCATATCCGAGATCGAACCACTCGACGACACCGCCACCAATGCCGGCGTATCCGCGAGCTCGTCGATGCTCAGTCGGTCAGTCCCATTCCCATCAAAGTATCGCACGGCGTTCGCCGTGACCGTGTACGCGGCGGCGCGCGCCGATTCGATGGATGCCGCACCTCATGGATGAGCACCGTGACTCTGCCGACGACCATCTCCTCCCGCTGCGGCGGGCGGCACGCCGCACCGAGCGCCGGCGCGTTCCGCTTGTCCACCTTATACCACACGGCGGCGGGAAATAAAGAACATTTGTGCTAATCCGATTAGTGCAGGGGTCAGAGGACAGGGGTCAGAGGATTCGCTCCGCCAAGTCAAAAGCTAAAAGTTAAAAGTCAAAAGCAGTTCCGCTGACCAAGTCAAAAGTCAAAAATCAAAAATCAAAAGCAGTTCCGCCCAACTTTTTACTTTTTACTTTTGCCTTTTGACTTTCCTGGCATTTCCTTGCGATTCATAATCTATATCGTTCTGCCCTTGGTACCACGACCGGAAAACAGAGTTTCGTGCTATAGTGAAATTGCCAAGCCTCGAACGAAGCGTGGTCGAGTGCTTGGCAAGCTCGGTTGCCCTCTCTGCGGTAGGTCGGACCTCTAGAGGAGCGTTCGGCGCGCGATGAATGGTAAAGACTGCAGTGGACCCAGCGTCGTCGGGGGCACGGATTAAGCTCTCGGCACGGCCTGTCACAGTCTCGCCGAACCCGCGCAACAAATTAAACCTGGAAAGCCGACCCAGGAGGAGTATTCGTATGCCAAAAGAAAGTTGTCCGAGTCGAACCGACTAAAGCAAGCAAGGACGGCAAGCCGTCCTGGCAACCCACCGCCGAGGCGAAAACAGCAGGCGACCACATCCCGCATCATTGCGCTGTTGCTGTGGGAGCCCCCCATCGCCGGCGAAGTGTTCGCCATCTTTTGGATCCTCAAGCAGACGCCCATCAACATGGTCTATCTCATCATCGCGATCGTTGTGATCGGCATCCTCGCGGTCATCGGGTCACTGCTGTGGAAGAGAGCCAACCGCTTGGACCCGGCTTCCGAGTCCGAGCCGACGCGCTTTTTCATCCAGAACCAGCTCGCCGCTATTCTCGCCATCGTGGGCGCTGCCTTCATCGTCCTGATCTTTTTGAACAAGGACATGGACACCCAGCAAAAGGGGATCGCCCTCGCCGTTCGGCATTGTGGTCATGTTGATCGCGACTTTTATGGGCGTTTCGATGGACCCGACTGTCCGTCGAAAATTAATGACCAGGAGACCGCGGTGGTGGTCGGGTTAACCGGCAAAGACCTCGTGTTCTGGACGAAAGCGGAGACCCCCGACCACCTCTGCCAAACGGTCTCGGACCTCCAGCTCCAATCGAAGGACAATACGATCTACTCTGGCAGTGTCGCGGATGCCCATGCGGCTGGCAGGAGCGTCTTACCCTGGAGGTCCAGAGTGAGATCAAGCAGTGCGGCTTGCCCACACCCGCGGCGCCGATTCCTACTGCCGCGCCGCCCGGCGCTCTCCCACGCGCTGACAGCGCCTGAGACCTTCGAGGCGCTTGAGACCTTCGAGGTTTCGCGCAAGCACCTCGAAGGTCTCGCCGACGAATCCATCACCATGCGAGCGGGCGAACACATTCCCGTAGGGGCAACCCTGGGCCCCTCCCCGGGTGGTCGCCCAACCCAAAGGGTGGGTTGGGTTACACAAGACAACGGCGATTCCAATGGGTTAGGTAAGACGGAGGGAACAAAATTTTTGGGCGCGGGGTAGACCCGATTGAGCAGGGGGTTGCCGGTACGCTGATCGCCTATGCCGAGCCCCATCGGTCAACGGCTTGCAAGTACGCGGCGCGTATCTGTGGCGGGTGGTGATGGCTAGAGGCGCATTACACGGGCATTGTGGATTGGTATACATTTTGAGCAGGTTGCAATTGTGATTGGGATTCTCGCAGACATGTCGCCGCGTGCAGCGGGCTGGGGAAATGCCAAAGGCGCACGCGAAGCGTCCCAGCGTCCACTGCGCGCTGGGTTAGGCGGTTCTGTTTGAAGAGCTTGCTTCTTGCATTAACCGGATGATCTCATTCGGTTGGGATGTCGAAAAAGAAATATCCCTCACCCAGCCCGCCTTTCGCTTCAGCCGGATGACAACTCTTGGATATTCCAGGAAATTGAATGAGGCGCGGTATCTTTGGCGAACGGTCATAAAGTGGATTCCAGCTCCGCCGTATTTCATCAAGACGGGCAAATCATCATCGGGTTGAATCGCGTCAACGTTGTCCAGCGGAATGGTCCAGGTAAAAATGCCGAAGGATAGCTTTAGCGACTCTGCGGTGAGGCGAATGACCAGCGTTCTGTAGTTTATTGCATAGAACAGAAAGCAAACGCAGAAGAAAAACAAGATGCCCGCAAGCAAATCTACACTCCCTGCGATCACGCGCCAGATGCCCAGCGACAAGCATAGCAAGGTCAATGCGATAAAAAGGAATTCTGTCCTTTTTGAACTTGATTTCTCGCTGTATAGGATGTGAGTGCTCATCCGCCCCTCGCGCTGGCTTTCCGCTTCACCTTGGGTTTGACCCGTTGTAACGCCTGATTGGCGGCTGCCACGTCAAACGCCGTTGGATCAAATTCACTGCCGATCCATTCCACATACATCGCGTGCTCGGAATGGTACGGATCGCGGATCGCCTCCAGAAAATTAGCATAGCCCCAGACCCCGCCGACGTCTTCAGGCGGACAAGCGCCTTTGCCTTTCACACACTGTGGATACTGGGCGCCCGCCTCCGGCAGGATGACTCGTTCCACTACAATCTCATGTTCCCAACCATCCCCAAAGTCATATTCATACATAAACTTGCGCTTGGGGTGGGACGCAATCTGCCCCAGCGTGATCCGGCGCGAATCTTCATCGTCGGTGTCTTCCCGATCACGATCAGGATAAATGGGAGCGGAGTAATAGATCCCGTCCACCAGAAAACGATGCAAATGACTGTCTGACCAACCCATCGCGATCTGAATCACCTGATGCAATTTGGGCAGGGTGAACATGCCGGGCACCAACACCCGTCGCCAGATCGGTGGGCGAAAACTGCGCAGGGTGATCTTTAACTGGTAAATGAGATCGGTCGGTCCGGATGATTTTGCCGGCATAAGCATTACTCCTTTCGCATCGCGCGCCTACGTTTATCGTTCTCCCCGTCACTCATCTTCTGTCTTTCGTCTCTAGTCCTTCGTCACTCGTCCTCCGGCGACGGTTGACTGTATCATCCGGCGCCGCCCCCTTGACGCAGAGTATTACAATTGTTATAATGTCAGCCAAGGAGATCCGACCATGCTCAAGACCACCGTACGCCGAGTCGGCAACAGTCTGGGAGTTATGCTCCCCAAGACTGTCGTTGACAACTATAGCCTGACGGAAGGGGATGAACTCCATCTCATCGAGACGGAGGAGGGCATCATGCTCACGCCCTTTGATCCCCAATTCGCCGACTGGGCCAAGTCCTACGAGAAGGCTACCAAGCGTTATCGGAACACGCTCAAAGCACTTGCGCGATAATGGCTACGAAATTCATCCCTGATGAGATTGTCCTGGTCATTCACCAGGACCAGCTTCGCCGGTACGGGGGCGCCGCGGGTCTGCGGGACAAGCGCCTCCTGGCCTCCGCTTTAGCACAGCCGAAAATAACGGCGGCGGGCAAGTACCTCCACAAGTCGATCTTTGACAAGGCGGCGGCCTACGGCTTCCACGTTTGCCGCAACCATCCCTTCGTGGACGGGAACAAGCGTGTGGCGTTCATCCTTATGGTCATCTTCCTCGATCACAACGGCTGGGCACTGACCGCCAGCGAGGAAGAGTCGTATGCTGCGATGATGACGCTGGCGGAGGGCAAACTGACCAAAGCCGCTCTCTCCCGTTGGCTTAAAGCACACTCCGCCAAACACTCTGCCTGACGAATTCCTCTGCACCCGTGGGCGACCCACATGCGGACGAACCGCCGTTCGCCCCGACGCTACCCGATTGCGGGCGTCAGCATTTCCGTGAACTCCCATTCTTTATAACAGTCACGCAGATAGGGCAAGTGGGCTTTCCAATCCGCGACGGTCAGCACTGAAATCGGTTTGAGTTCAATGTGCGTGTCGGCGGCACGCGGCGTTAGGTACTGCTGTCCGGTTGCACGGTGATGACGATTTTTCCTTTGACGCGCCCTTCTCCAAGATACCGCAGTGCTTCCGGGACTTGCCAGAACAGATACCGCTGGTCAATCGGCACGATGATCTTGCCAGTTGCACACAGCTCCGTGATGATTTCCAGGTCTTGGCGATTGCGCTGAACCATCAGGAGAGCCGTATCTGCTGTAGACAATCGCCTTCAAGAATAACCTCCATGGCCAATTTGATCACCATGATATTGCGTAGGTGCGTACCCACCGTGAGCTCCGCATTTTTGGGGACTGCCTCTTCATGAATCCGATGCTTCCGAATTCTTCTCGCATTCACTCGCGGGATCAAACAACTCCATCTCTTCCTTCGTCGGCACTTCGATCATCTCTGCCCACCGCAAAACATCTTCGTATTTTATCGGCGGATTTTCCATGTTTCGGCGCCGAATGCGCTCGAAAAGAATTTCAGGAGGCGCGGACAGGTAATGCAATTCGACGGCGGCGCCCAGCTTGCGAGCGCCCTCACGTAATGCGTCCCGCTCAGATTTTCCCCATGTTCCCCATTCGATAATGACCACCAAGCCGAGCTTTAATAGTTCTTGGCCCAACTTCCATTGCAGCGTCTCAATCTTCGCTCGACTTTCTCCATCCCAAAGATTGATGGAGAGCGCATCCATCCACTCATCTGGAGCAAGCCGAACGGCGCAAAGACTCTCCTCAAGGCATTTTGCCAAAGTTGTCTTTCCTGAGCCGGGCAGACCACAGACGATAATTAATCTCGCGCCATTGATTGAATTCCTCATGCCGTTCATTCATCCGCAGAAACTTGACTCATATTGGACAGATTGGCCATCGGTTTGCGTCCCGTTGTTGCGCGCGCAGACAATCAAACCTACGTGACGACTGATGCCGTACCTGTTACAAAAAGATACGCGCCTACTGCCGCGCATAATCCAACGGATACTCGTCCACCGTATTCACGGCGCCGTCACAGTCAATGTCCGTCAGCGGGTCGCAGGGGCTTTTGGTGCGCTTGGACTCGTTCCATTTGGCGCAACAAACTTTGGTATTCGGCGCGCGCGAATAATGCAAATTGTCAGGACACGGCTCGCGGGCAGCGGTGTTGACCACTTTGCTCTTGAAGAGCATGTCCGCGCAAACTTGGATTTCGAGCACGCAGGTCACTTGACCCTGGGGCAACAACCCCGTGCTCTTGCCCGCGCTGTCGAACGAATGCGGATCGCCGCGGCTCTGCGCGCTCGTCTCGGTGAACTGGCAGGATGAATCCGCCGTGAACCAGGGTGGCGCGGTTGTTAAGCGGGCAGGTGTTGTTGCGCCTTGTCCAGAACCGAAAAGACCTTGCGTACATCCGATCAAGAACAAACCAAGTAGAATCAGCAAAAGTGGTACCACACGAACTGCAATCCATACATGGCGTTTCATTGGGAATCCTCCTTTCGACACTTGCATGACACGTCATCCAATGACAACCTCTTCTCCAACTCTTTCGCCTTTTGCTCGGCGGGTGCAATCGCCTTGTCGCCGAGCGAGCATTGGTCATTTCGCAACGTGATGGGTGGGTCGTGAAATTTTTCTGAACGATGCGCGGGAGATTTCGCGTTGATGATTCCGTATGTGCCCCGTAACCGCTTGCACCAATTTATCCAGCCGATGCGGTTGAACACTTGCTTTAATAGGCACGATGACCCGCTTTGGATCGCACGCCACATAAATCTTCCCCAGCCGTCGATTGGCGGCACGCAGGCGCTGCACCAATTTGGAAACGGGAATATCTCGGTAGCGCTGCGCGACCTGGGCATTCAATTCGTTGTACGAGCCGCGAAACAACTTGACTGGCTTATCATCCAGGAACGCTTGCGCCTGACTCACATAGAGTTCGTGATAGTAAACCAGGTGTGCTAGGATCGATTGTGGTCCCCAGGTTTTTCCTATGCAGGATGGGCGCGGCAGTGATTCAATGCATGCGCAAAAATCTTCAACCGCTTGGGTTAATTCGGCAAAATCATTCGACACGAGTGCATCCTTTTTCTTGAGAGGCGCCGTTATGCCGCTCGCACCAGGGCGCGATGACCGTGCCCCTACAATGCATTTGTCATTTCGAGACGCGGTTTGTGCGTTGAGAAATCTCAAGGGGTTAGCGTGGAGAGATTTCTCCTCGCCGCTTTGCGGCTCGTCGAAATGACAGTCAGCCACATCTATCTCTTCTCCAACTCTTTCGCCTTTTGCTCGGCGGTGATATTTCTTGCGCACGGTCAACAATTATACTGAATTCGCGTTGACCACTAGCAACAACGGTTGCACAGGCACGGCAAGGTCTGGAATGAATTTCACTCGTTGGGATAGACGCCCTAGCCCAGCTCTCTTTCCAATTCTTCCCAGCGTGTGTACACGACGGTCAATTCATCGGCTAAAGTACGCAGGCGCGCATTCGCTTGAGCAATCTCGCTGGCGGATTGTTTGTAAAATTCGGCGGTGGTCATCACCTGCGCCAATGCGTGTTGTTCGTTTTCCAACGCTTGGATGCGTTGGGGCAAGGTCGCCAACTCTTGGCGCATCGCTTCGCGTTCGCGTTGCGCTTTGTAACTCAACCGACCTGGGTCGGGCGCGCGGCGCGGCGTTTCGGATTTTGCCGGCTCGCGCTTGATCGGCTCAGCTATTTTGCGCTGGCGTAACCAATCATCGTAACCCCCCGCATATTCGCCAACGCTCCCATCGCCGGCAAGCGCGAGGACACTCGTGACGACGTTGTTGAGAAACGCGCGGTCGTGGCTGACCAAAAGCAAGGTGCCGGTAAAAGCGACCAGGAGCTCTTCGAGCAATTCCAACGTCTCCGCGTCCAGGTCGTTGGTCGGTTCATCGAGCACCAGAACATTGGCTGGTTGGGTAAACATCTTGGCGAGCAACAAGCGATTCCGCTCGCCGCCGGACAGCGTGCGCACCGGCAACCGCACCCGCTCTGGCTCGAACAGAAAATCTTGCAGATAGCCAATCACATGCCGCGCTTGTCCGTTAATCGTCACATGGTCACTGCCCGGACTGAGATTGTCCCACGCCGATGCGTCTTCCTCCAGTTGCGCCCGCATTTGGTCAAAGTAGGCAATCGTCAAGCGCGTACCGTGCCGCACGGTTCCACTCGTCGGTAATAATTCGCCCAGCAACAAGCGCAAGAGCGTCGTCTTGCCTGCGCCATTCGGACCAATGATGCCCACTTTATCGCCGCGCATGATCGTGGTCGTCAACGATTGGATGATGGCGCGGTCGCCGTACGCATAACTCGCATTCTCCGTTTCGACGACCAGTTGCCCCGAACGTTCGCTATCCTGGGTTGCCATTCGGACGGTGCCGATTCGTTCGCGCCGCTCACTGCGCTGGCGGCGCATCAGTTCAAGCGCGCGCACTCGCCCTTCGTTGCGCGTCCGACGCGCACGGATGCCTTGGCGAATCCAGACTTCTTCTTGTGCCAATTTCTTGTCGAACTGCGCGCGCTCGGTCGCCTCGTTATCCAACGCGGCTTGCTTGCGGACGAGAAAGGTATCGTAATCACAATTCCAATTCGCCAACTGCCCGCGATCCAATTCGATGATGCGCGTCGCCAGTTTGCGCAGAAACATTCGGTCGTGCGTGACAAAGAGCAGGGTGCCGCCATACCGCAACAAAAAATCTTCGAGCCACGCGATGGATTCAATGTCGAGGTGGTTGGTCGGTTCATCGAGCAGAACCAGGTCCGGCGCGCGCGCCAAACCCTGCGCCAAGAGCACCCGCCGCTTCAAGCCGGCAGACAGCGTGGCGCTTTCCGCGTCGGCGTCCAGTCCCATCTGGGAAATGACCTTATCGATTTGATGTTCGCGTTGCCATTCCTCGCTCGGGGTGGCGTCCAAGCCGCGCGCGATCACATCCCGCACTCGTCCATTCAAGTCGAGCGGCACGGCTTGCGAGAGATAGGCGGTGCGCACACCTTGCGCGCGCCAGGCTTCGCCGCGATCGGGTGGCAAATCGCCGTTGACGACCTTGAGCAAGGTGGATTTGCCCGTGCCGTTGCGCCCCAGCAAACAGACTCGTTCGCCGCGCTCGATTTGTAGATTGACCATCTCAAGGAGCCACGGTCCGCCAAAGGCGATACATACATCGCGCAGACTGATCAATGCCATTCTGAATGCCGACCTGGGAATTTGCGTAAAGCAAGAATCAAATTATTCCTCTGTTGGGGCGGCGTCCTGCCGCCCGGTGTTGTGCGCGCAGACGCGGGTGGCATGACGCCACCCCTGACACGCCCCTCCAACGCCCCGCTAAACGCCCTGTATCGTGAGCGCGATGATCCCACTCCGCTTCGCTCACCTGCACTGCAACGCACGCACTACACTTGCCCTGCGGCAGTGCCAGCGTAGCCCCCGCAGCGAAGCGGAGTGGCGGTGCACACTTGCCCTGGCGGTAACGTGGCTGTGGTTGACTGTGGTGGACTACCCACAGCCAGTGCTCCACAGTCATGCCAGGGAGTGTCGGGGACAATTGCCGCGCCCCCTATGATTTTCGCCATTTTCTCGCGATGGTCCTCTTCCTCGTCGAGCCGCTTCATAAACAGCAAATACGAAAACTGCTCGATGGCGTCGAGCGGATCCTACAACCTGCCCGTCCAGAGCTTGTCCCACAATTGATCAACCTGGGATTTTCGTTTCGAGTCTGTGAGTATTGATTATCCTTGGAATTCCTAGCGCAACCGCAAGGTTGGATCGCCTAACGTTATCAGGGTTGCGAAATGAAATTCACGCGATTTTGCCCAGGGATCGATCAGCGGCACGTTTACGTGATATAGGATCGCTTCGCCAAAACTTTGTTTGCGTGACATGGCTGTCGCGATATTAGTGCCAAAAAAACCGTTTTGGTTAGTGCCCATTCCGCCCGAATCGTTCGTGGTGCCTCGCGCAACGAGGACCTCACTCGTTGGGCTATACAGCACCGCCGTCAGGAAATTATCAGCATAGGCAAGGTTGCCGGTCGCACAGCCATCGCTCCAGAAAAAAAACGTCCGCACGGGCTTGGTTTCTACCCAATTGATCGTGAGTTGACCGCTCGTTCTATAGCTACCATGCGCTTCCTGGACGGCAAAATCGACGACGCCCGCCGAAAGATCGGCATATCCCTGAGTCAATGAAAGACTGGGAGTTGCCGTATCGAAATAAAACCGCGTGTTGCTCGCGCTCGCAAAGGGTCCCCAGGTATATTGACCCGACTTCATAAAACCCAAGGTCTGGGCATCCTGTGCCGATGAGGTTGATTTTTGGTGTTCGCTGATTTCCATAAACGCGCGCGGCAGAATAGACTGACCAATTCGATAGGCATGGTTCTTGGCGAAATAGCGATTGATGGCGTCAATCGTTTTGGTTACATCGCCCTTGTAGATGGGCAAGAGCCCAATCCAAATTTCCCAATTCATCTCGCCGCCGTGAATATCGAACGAAAAGGGATGTTTGCCGGGCGACTGGTATTTGGGCGACGCTTCGAATTTGCCGTTGAGATCTGTATAGTATTGAAACGAAATTAACTCCTCGGAAGAAGGCTGGACCCCGTTCAAGGTGACGAATTGGTAAGCGCGCGGCGTATCGCCAATCAGAATCGCCCCGACCAGTTTTTGCTTGGGCTGCACTTACAGTTGTGCGAGGTATCCGCGCAGGTCTGGCGGTGTTCAAAAATCCCCCAATCGGCGAATGACGGTATAGCCATCGTGGCACAGGTCGCGGGTGAACTGGTCTAGCCCGGCGCGGATTCCGTTGACCAAACGCGGGTCCAAGAGCAACACGACCACTCGCTCGCCCCCGCTACAACCCTCGCCGGCGTTGACGGTCGGCGTGGGTGGAATGCGGGTTGCTGTTGGTGAACGCGTGACAGTCGCCGTGGCGGACGCGGTTGGGGTCATACTGGGAAGTGATGTAGGAGTGGTGGAGGGAATGATTATTGTCGATGTAACCGATGGAGTTGGCGTGGCGGGGAGAACCGGGGGTTGATGCGCTACAACCAACTGCCATGAGTACAACCCAAAGCGTGATGAGATAGCACAAGCGTGACATTTTTTCCTCCTTCGACAATCGTGCGCGGATCAATCCGCTCGTGAACGTGCAGAGAAATCGTCGGCACAGTGAACGACGTATGTTCCGCCTTGCCCGCCCACACCAATTGCGGATCGAGATGCGGATCGTGTGCGTACTGCTTGCGCGCCACCGCGAGATCGGGATCATTGTCCGCGTGCACCAAGCCGACGGGCGGATTGTTCACGCGGTCCGCCAGCTTGTGATCGTACGACGCGATGGGCTTGGCGGGCGACATGACGTCGCCCCTACGAGCGCGCGATTTCTTCACGATGATTTTTTCCGTGCGGATGGGTTTGGGACGCGGCGTTCTTTGTGTCTCCCTTGTCCAAATCACTCCAATCATCGTGCTTTGCAATTTGGGCAAGCAAATCTTGCCCTTCTCGTCTCATAAGCAGATGATAGGTCAGCAATTGGATAGCAATTGCGCCCACAAAAAACACTGCGCCCCAAGAAAGTGAAAACTCATCCATATACTGCTTGGGATCTCGGAACGCCATCACAAAAATTACACCTAGCCCCAACATCGCCGAGTCCACCAGAACTACGGACAGCGCGGTATAAAATGCGACGCTGTCTCGCTTGGTGGCGGAGGGCAGTTTGCGCCACACAAGCGCTTTTTCAAGGTGGGCGGCGGGGTAGATACGTTCATAGTATTTTTTGATTTGATTCATCGCCATCACGCCGTTGAGCCAGCCAGCGCGCAAACGGACAAGTGACAGCAACGTAAACAGTCCCAACGCGGCAAGAGCGATCAAGCCGATTCCAATTGCTAGATACACCGAGGGCTGAGCAGAATTGATTAACTTTTCGCTGAGTATTGCTGCGATGGCAGCGCCAATGGTTACGAGATAATAATTGGACACCCGCGCACGATCTTCACTGGATTGATTGGTTGATTGCCCGATGTAGTTGAATTCGGCGACTGTCAACTCATGAGGATTCTGTTCGTGCTTGATTCTTGGGGCTGTGTTGGTGTTCTTCTCGGATTGATCATCAGTCATGGGGATGCTCCACTGATAAAATGGCAAACGCCCGCCCTGGTACATTTGACCAGAGCGGGCGAGTGTGCTACGCTCTACATCGCGCCGGGTGGTCATTCACTCGGGCTCTGCCTCGCCGGTTGTGTGAGAACCGGGCGGGACTTTCTATTTCCACCATTATATCTCATAACCGATGAGGGAACAAAACAGTTGCGCTAAACAAGCCACTCAGGGAATTGGGATTGATGAACCGGCGGCACTACCTCGCTCGACTCTCAAGCAGAAGGCGTCTTGCTGATTCGTGCATACACTCTCATGCCAACTTTGGACAATACCCTCAGCGAAGCGGCATTCCACTTTTTGGTATCACGCGCAACGACCGACCGGCAAGCACTCTCTTCAAATGCCCAGGCGATCAGTCGCTGAACGGCTTCCGTCGTATAGCCCTGCCGCTGGTAGTCGGGGTCGATACCATACCCGATTTCGACTTCACCGTTCTGATCGGGAAAACCTTTAAAGCCCGCCAGACCTGCCCCGAAGGCGGCATCCCGAATCACCACCAACCAGTACGTATACCACGCTTCTCGTGCTGGCTCAACGTGAGCCAGCTTGGCAAGTTTCATCTGGATCGCTCGTTGTACCCGATCAGTCAGGATTGCTCGGGAGATCGGAATCCTCAAGTTCTTGCTCCAATTGAGTTGGTTGTTCGAGATACAGTTCGAAGTTGCGCAGAGCTAAGCGGAATCAAGTCGAGACGTTCAGTGCGCAGTTTTAGCATTGGCACTTGCCTTCAGATTGTAGAGCCCGCAGACGACCTTGCCCAATCACTCGCCGGTCTGCCACGAACGGACCATTTCAAACTGCTCGGGAGACTGCGGAGATTCGGATCTCCAATCTGGGACACCCCGGCGCAGACTCTTGATTCTTCGGAGCGCGTCCCAATCGCTCGCCAATCCATGCCGTGCCAGATAGCACCCCACGACGGTTCCCGTAAGTCCTTTGCCGCCCCAGCAGTGAACATAGACCGGCTGATTCTGCGCGATCGCCTGATCGATCTCGTCGAGTATCGCGCGCATCTGGACGCGTGATGGCACGCCCATATCGCGAATCGGCATCCGCCGCATCGTTGCTTCGACGTTCTGCGCGTTGGCAATCTCCTGCAATTCGGCGGCGTACGGCACAAACAAATCGCCGCCATAGTCCCTTTCGTTTTCCTCCTGCAGATTGATGACGCGGCGAATGCCGGCCTCGATCAATCCCGCGAGCTTTTGCCGCATCTCGGTCGGGTCTTTGGAACCGGGGTAATGACCCGCCAGCAATTTCCCCGGCACGACCCAGTAGGAATGTGGAAATGGAGTTTGCATGGGAAGAATCAATTCACCGCCTATCTTCTAAACTGATCGACGAGTTGCCGGACCGGTTCCTTGGACGACCCATAGCTCACGATGGCGACCTCGAGGTTCCAATCCTTGTAGAGCATCAGCGCCCGCTTGATGCTTGCAATGATCCATTCGGTTGCGTTGCCAAATGCCCCGCCACCGAGGAGCGTGAGAAACAAACGGTTGTTGCCGGTGCTCCGCCGATTCAGGATCGCCCCGCCGATGGTCGCTTCGTAGGATGCTTCCAATACCAATCGGGCAAAGCCTTCCCAGAGATCAGGCGAGTGGCTGGAATAGGCAACTGGCAAAGCCGAGCCGTAGACCTGGGAGACCTTGTGCGTGCAGTCTTTGAGCGTCACCTGGGTATTCCATTGAATGCCAATTCGCAAAAGCCCGCGCAGTTTATCAAGGTCAGCGTCACTTGATGCGCGAAGGCGATGCGAGATCTCGACCAAGCCGGCTTCCGTTGCCAGCGCATAACCGTTCCGCATCTGCCAGAGCCGATTGTTGGAATTCCCCAATTCTCTCCCGAGGTCTGCGAGGCAGTCGATTTGGCTGCTTGCTGATTGGCCGATCTGCCCGTTCACCGGTGCAAAATAGTTTCGATAGATCGTGCCGGCTCCCGCCGCGATTGCGCACGCCGGTCCCTGGGTGCGATCGTTCTCATAAATCCCCACACCCCGCTCGGGCGTCACGCTTGGCGACACCATTTCAAGCAAGTTGAACTGCGATGCCACTTGGAACAGCGCGCCGGCGTTGGCTGTCTCTGCATGCAATGCTTGGACATCCGCGACCACCTCGCGGACCGATATCTTGCCATCGCCGCGACCATTGGATTGGATGCGCTCTCGCAGCTCGCCCAGGGACGGAGTTTCGAGCCGACCGCAAACCATCACCCTTCCGTTCGCACGAGACGTGATGGTTTCGTCGGCAACAACAAGTTGCTTGCGAACCTGGCTCGGTGACTCTTCACGAAAGCCGGTTGATGTTTCAAACCATGTCATGGGGCATGTCCGAAAAACCCAAGGATTGTTTTGGCGAGAGTGTCACATAAGTGTAGCGGCACTGCTTTCGTCACCGCCACTGAATCCCGTAAGCTGCACAGGCATATTTGATCTTTGACGATGCCGCGAGCTCCTTCACGAGACCAGAAAGCGGATCATTGTCAATCACTTTCCGTCCTAAAGTCCAAATCAGACTTTCCGTCAGAGATTCGTCACGAGTCTCAAGAGCAAGAGAAATACACTTATCTATCCAACGTGAACTAATATATTGTCCAAAAGGTAGTATTCTAACAACATAAAAGAGGACGATGTCTGCAAGGCGGATTTCCCAGGTCAAGTTTGTTGGCCCACGCATCCAGAACTTTTTGCTGTGGACCCGGTAATGCAATTTGGAGGAATGCCAGGCGAATACGGTTTTCCCAATTTGGAAGCAAAACGACCTCTGATGGGGCAAGCTCCGCAAGCTGTTCAGCTAGCTCGAAACCTACTTCTCCAGCCAGTTTCCGAAATTCTTCCCGAAGTTCGTGGTTGAGACAAGTCGTGCAGTAAAGCCGCGTACACCATCCGAGCCGTGAAGCCTTCTGAACGATTTCTACAAACTGGTTGCTCATTTTGAAGACACCTACACTTTTCCTCTCGAAGAAACGAGTTGTGCTATTCGTTTGGCGAGATCGAAAATTCCAAGAACCCAATTGCAGTCTATTGGCAATGCGCCTGTTTTTTTCATACCGAAAGCGTTGCTTAATGGATATAGGCGGCAGTAAACCTATCCAGAACTTTAATAAATTCATCCGGCAATCTTTTTCTGACTTGATTGATAATATCCGTCGGAATAGTCGGATAGAATGCTTGCGCGATCCCGCCAGCAATGCACGCCAGCGTATCGCTGTCGCCCCCCAGCGAAATCGCCAATCGAATCGCGTCTTCATAGTCCTGCGAGTCCAAAAATGCGATGATTGCTTCGGGGACTGATTTCTGGCAAGACACCTCAAAACGGTACGTCGGTCGGATTGCCTCAATCGTTCGGTTGAGGTAATATCCAAAGCGGCGGGTGATTTCCAACCGAATCGCTTCCCTGCTCTCGCCTTTGCGTGCCAAGAAGACAGCCAACGCTGTTGCTTGTGCTCCTTTGATTCCCTCTGGGTCATTGTGGGAAACTTCGGCGGTGCGCTGAGCCTCGAGTCAATCCTTTTCCACGTTGTCAAAGGCATAGCCAACCGGACACACTCGCATCGCTGACCCATTGCCCCAACTGTTATAGGGCTGAGGGTTGTCTTGGAATATCCAATCAATAAAGGCGCTTCCGTATCCGGCATTCGGGTATCGCCGTCCAAATGCTTGAAGGGATTGGGCATAGTCGGCGCGTTCAAGAATGGCACTGGCAATCGCAATGGTCAAAACGGTATCGTCGGTGAATCGCGAGTGCGGCTGGAAGAGAGGAAACTCGGTAGTCTTGATTCGGTGGTGTTCATACACGGAACCGATAATGTCACCAGCGATTGCACCAAGCATTTTTCTTCCTTTCCGAGTCATTGAATAATGCGCGACCTTAGCGGAATCGGCGGGCAGGTGTAGTCCGTTCGTGCCAGCCTGTGCCGGGAAGTCAATCATTATTGTTCTAGCAGTCTACGCATAATCACTTCGTTTGTAGATTCGGTCCTTGTATTTGTAATCATCCACACCTAGCGCATCCATCACTCGAATCGGATATTTTTTTACCAGATTTCTGCAGGCGCGCGCCGCGATCCAATAGGAATTCGCATCATCCATTGCTACCAGCTCTGCAACCAGTTGGAATACAAGCTCAGGATTTTGGCGAGCAATATCGCTTAGATTATTTCCGACTGAGGTCCTGGGATAAGGATGTGCTTCCTTGAACAAGTTTCTCAATAGAGCGAGCGAATACTCGATATCAGCGTACAGCCATTTATTTTCAGCTACGGGTCGCAAGGTCTCACTTACAAAGCGTCTCAAATTAGGATCAGCCGAATGAGCATATTTCAACAAGTAAGGCTGCATGGCAACCGGATGGGCTTTGACGATTTTGCGAAATAATCCTTGAGCGTATTCGCGCAGTTCCCAATTATCGCCTCGCGCTGCGCTTTCGAAATACGGTAGAACACTCCGATGCCTCTTAATTCCCTGCAATGCGAGAATACCCAAGCCCACACCCATTGTTCGAGGATCAGCCGTGGCATTCAGAATAGTTGCCCCAATTTCAACCACCGGGAGGTTCGCATTCTCTAATGCTTCAAAGAGCTTCTCTGCTAATACCTTTATCGTCGTATAGCGACCCTGTGAAATACGTTTGTTTGCCGGAATTCTGCATACATGCCGTCTAGAACTGAGCGTATACTTTCCGCACCCTTGACGTAATTCCCGGAGATAAAGTTCTCAATCAGCTTTTTTTGAATTCGTCCTTCGATTTGTTTGGTTATCAAGCTCATCATCTATCCTGTTTGACGCTATACAGGCGTGCGGCGTGCATTTGTCCCACTCGTGATCGACGGCAACTTGCGAAAAAGACAATGCGACATTTCGGTCACCGTCCGCGAGATGTTAGGTCACGTCGCTCCGACTAGGGACTTACGCGATCCGTTGAGATGACCCGGTTGAGACGACGTCGACGACATAGGCAAGCGCAACGCCGAGAGCATTTGCCAGGTAGTCAAGCGGGTCATACACATTCGTCATCATTCCGAAACCGTTCGTGAACTCAAAGCCCTCGACCACGCCAAGCGCGAGGACGGCGATGGCGACGTGGTTCAGCCGGGTCCGCGCCGCAATCGAAGCGAGAAAGTAGACGGCAAACTGAAAGCCACATTCCCCAGATAGGAATAGGCGAGAGCACTCGAAGAGTCGGAGCCCCAGTTCTTCAAGGCATCGGCGAGCCCAACTCTTCATGAGCAGGCCAGCCACTCCAGCGAGATCTAGGATCACATCCCGTATCGGTAGACGTGTATTCATCTGATGCTATTCTTCCTCTGATCGAGCCATG
>CAVQYN010000037.1:0-49497 GCA_963718225.1 uncultured Chloroflexia bacterium | reverse complement strand
CCCACTCAAACTGCTCAAATGGATCCAACTCACCGGCGGTGTGCCGTTTCTCTCCGGCAAAGATGATTTTGGTCACCAACTCTACATCAAGCACGAACACCCCGACGTTTACCGCAACACGTACAAATTCCTCGACGTGGTCGATTACATCGATTGGTGTCTCACCGGCAAATTCGTTACGACTGCCGATTCGGTCGTCGCACGCTGGGTCACCGATAATCGCAATCCCGCGCAAATAAAGTACGACGACGAGTTGATTCGCTGGTCGCAAATCGAACGCGACAAATATCCGGACATTGTGCGCAGTATCGACGTCCTGGGTCCGATCCTGCCGCGCGCCGCCGACGAACTGGGCTATCGCGCGATACGCAAATCGTCGCCGGCGCGTTCGATATTCCCGCCGCGGCGATTGGCTCCGGCGCAGTCGAAAATTATTCCGCGCATCTGTACATCGGCACGTCGTCGTGGCTTGCGACGCATCTGCCATTCAAGAAAACTGACATCGGCAGTTCGATGGCTTCGGTGCCGTGCGCGATTCCGGATCGCTACCTGCTCATCGCCACGCAAGAAATGGCGGGCGGCAACTTGACTTGGCTCCGCGACAATATTCTTTTCCACGGCGATGCGCTCTGCATCGACAAAATCTCCGGAAAACTTTTTTGCCGCGCTCAATCAAATTGCGGAGCAAACGCCGCGCGGGCAGTAGCGGCGTGATGTACACACCCTGGCTCTTTGGCGAGCGCTCGCCGGTCGACGACGGCTGGATTCGCGCGGGAGTCCATAATCTCTCGCTCCGCAACACGCGCGCCGACATCGCGCGCGCGGTGATGGAAGGTGTCGCGCTCAACACGCGTTGGGTATTAGAGCCGGTTGAAAAATTCTGCGGACGACAGATGAATCCGATCAACATCGTCGGCGGCGGCGCGAATTCAAATTTGTGGTGCCAAATCCATGCCGATGTATTGAACCGCACAATTCGCCAAGTAAAAAACCCGGTGCTGGCAAACGCGCGCGGCGCGGCACTGATCGCATCGGTTGGGCTTGGCTATACCTCGTTCGAGAACATCAGCAAGCAAGTGCCCATTCAAGCCGAGTACCAACCGAACCCGGCGCATCGCGCGTTGTACGACAAACTCTTCGCCGAGTTTGTGAACATTTACAAGCAGAACAAGAAAATCTACGAGCAGATTGAATCGCAAAATGTGATGCGTGAGCGTTGAATATGAAGTTAGGTGGCTCATACAAGAGCAAGGGTCAACACAATGATTCACATCACAAAAGAAGATATCAAATCTGGGCTTCAAGACTTGGGAGTAAAAAAAGGCTCTATTCTTGGGGTTCATAGTTCACTGAGCAGTTTTGGTCATGTGATTGGAGGTGCAAATACGGTCCTTGAAGCGCTGTTTGAAACTAACGGGCAGACCGGTACAATTGTCATGTCGACTTACTTGCTAGGGCGACCGGTCGAATTAACCAAGCAAGACATTGCAAGCGGGATAAGCTGGAAAGTCAAACGCTTTGCCTTCGATGATTTTAGCTCTCCAAGTGGCATGGGAGTCATTGCAGATACGTTTCGTCAACGCCCTGATGTGGTGCGGTGGTATCATCCAATCCACTCAGTATCTGCGTGGGGCAAGAACGCTGATACATTCTGCCAGAGCTTCAAGCCATTAGTGGAATCGGGAGGAAAGATCTTACTTCTCGGTGTACAAATGGATAGATGTTCGGCTTTGCACATTGCTGAAGGAAAAGTGCAGTTGCCTGAAGACATCAAAAAACTCATGGAATGGGAAATTCCTGATGAGTTGCTGAAAGTATACCCACCAGATCAGTGGTTGATTGGATGTAAAGGTGTATGGGGCAACTTCCTAATTGTTCAGGAAGAAGCTGAAAAACTCGGTCGGATAGCCAAAGCGACAATAGGAGCGGCGACCGTCCGATTATTTGAAGCGAAACCAATGGTAGACTTGTATGAGAAGCTATTGAAGGAGGACCCTTATAGAATGTTTGGGATCAAGGGCGAGAAAGTCGCTTAACACAGCTTACAGCTATTAAATACCTCAACAAGAATTTCAAATGGGATGAGCTGCTCAACTGTCACTCTCCCTTCGTCACACGGAGTTTTGTATGGACCTAGATGCGTTCGCAGACCTGATTCCTCAACTGGAAAAATCCCTCAAACCGTACAAAGAAGGATTCCTCACGTTCGCGCAAATCCCGGAGACCGGACGCGACCGCGAGGAAATTTTGCGCGAGATGGAAAAATTGAAATCGCTTGAGGAGGCGCGTTGGAAAACCGGCAAGGTTTCCGGCGCGGTCTATCACGGCGACAACGCGCACATCGATTTCGTCAACCGCGTCTACGCGCTCCACTCACAGAGCAACCCGCTTCACGCTGACGTTTTCCCCGCGACGACGAAATTCGAAGCGGAAATCGTTGCAATGACCGCGCACATGTTGAACGCGCCGGAAGGCGTTTGCGGCACGGTCACTTCCGGCGGCACCGAAAGTATTTTGCTCGCGATGAAAACGTACCGCGACTGGGCGCGCGAGACCAAACGCATCACCGAGCCGGAAATGATCGCGCCCACCACCGCGCACGCCGCGTTCGATAAAGCCGCACAATACTTTAACATCAAGATGCGCCGCATTCCGGTCGGTCCCGATTTTCGCGCGGATGTCGCCGCGATGCGCGAGGCGATCACGCCGAACACGATTGTGATGATCGGCTCTGCGCCGCCCTTCCCGCACGGCATCGTCGATCCCATCGATGAGTTGTCCGAACTCGCGCGCGAACGCGGCTTTGGCTTTCACACCGATGGCTGTCTCGGCGGATTTTTGTTGCCCTGGGCAGAGAAACTCGGCTACGCCGTTCCGCGTTTCGATTTTCGTTTGCCAGGTATCACATCGATTTCCGCTGACACGCACAAGTACGGCTACGCGCCGAAAGGCACATCGGTTATCTTGTATCGCAATTCCGATTTGCGCCACTTTCAATATTTCACATCGACCGATTGGCCCGGCGGCCTGTACTTTTCGCCGACGTTTGCCGGCAGTCGTCCCGGCGCGTTGAGCGCGGGCTGCTGGGCGGCGATGGTATCAATGGGCGAGTCCGGTTATTTGCGCGCGGCGAAAGCGATTTTGGAAACCGCATCGAAAATCAAACAAGGTGTGCGCGAGATTCCGGAATTGCAACTCTGCGGCGATCCGCTTTTCGTCATCGCGTTCATGTCCGAGTCGCTTGACGTTTTCCAAGTCATGGAACAGATGACGCACAAGGGCTGGGGGCTTAACGGTTTGCACTCGCCGGCTGCCGTCCACATCTGCGTTACGCTGCGACACACGCAACCCGGTGTCGCCGAACAATTTCTCGTCGATTTGAAAGAGGCGGTCGCGTACGTGAAAGCACATCCCGACGCGCCGTCCGGCGTCGGCCCGATTTACGGGATGGCGTCCGCCATCGAGATGCGCGGCATGGTGAGCGAAGTGCTCAAGTTCTACATGGACCTGCTGTATCAAGTGTAAACAAAAAACCAGGTTTCTTGAAGAAACCTGGTTTCCATTTTATCGCGCCACTTGGCCCGGCTTTCGCAAAAACTGATTGACCATCCATCCCAACGGTTTAGGTTGTTGATCCATATCGCCTTGAATCAACTCGATGCGCTTCCAAACAAGCTGGGCTTCTTCCGGTTCGATGTACTTGTCGAGTATCTTTTTCCAACGTCACCGTATTGTCGTAAACGCGATGAAATATATTCCAATTGTTCGCGCACAACTTGGCGATGTATTCGTGATCGATTTGGTCTTCCGCTTGTCCCTTTGCCACGCGATGATCGAGCAACAGTGCAATCGAGTCTTGAATATCGCGTTCTTCAAAGGGCCGCCGTTGCAACTTGAACAGCAACAAATCGGTCATCGATAAGGTTGGTGATGCCAGCGTCAAGCGCGGCGACAAATCGGCATAATCGAATTTCGGATCGCACAATTCAATTTGAATACCGTTCTTGTCAAATACCCACGCATTTGCCGATTTCTTGCGCCCGCGGTCGCGCCATTCGATTTCAAAATTTCGGCGAGCGCATCCCATTGCCCCGACCGGCGCAACGAGATCAATATCGAGAATTTTGCGTTGTAATGCTGGATGCGTTTCGATGCTTGAACACGTGAGATACACGGCAACGCCGCTCATCACGCGCAAAGTCAGATTTTTTTGCGATGCCGCATCGACCAGCGATTTGGCGAGCGCGGACGATTTGATCATTGGTTGTTGTCATAGTTTGATTATAGCGGACGATGGTTGATTTCGCAACACGACGGATGACGAAGAACGGACGACGCAAACGGGTTGCATCCGTCATCGGTCTTCGGTCATCCGTCAGAGCTTTTTGTGATACCGCTTCCGCCATCTCCAGCGTCGTGATTTTTCCGCCCATATCGTACGTGCGCACCTTGCCTTCGGCGATGACGCCCGGCAATCGCCTTTTCCAAGCGCTTTGCTTTTTCCGTTTCGCCGAGCCAATCGAGCATCAACTTTGCGGCGAGGAATGTCGCAATCGGATTGACTTTGTACTGCCCCGCATATTTCGGCGCGGAACCGTGCGTCGGTTCAAACACGGCGAACTTGTCGCCGATGTTGCCGCTCGCCGCGAAACCCAGCCCGCCGACGAGTTGCGCGCACAAATCGGAAATCACATCGCCGAAGAGATTGCTCGTTACGAGCACGCCGGTACTGCTGTGGATTTTTGACAAGCCACATCGCCATCGCGTCGATGTTCGTTTCCCACAACTCGATCTTTGGATAATCCTTGGCGACGTTCGCGCGACCCGCGTCATCAAGCCGCTCGTTTCGCGCAAGACATTTGGCTTTTCGACAAGCGTTACTGTCGGATAATTATGTTTTTGCGCGTACTCAAACGCGCGGCGGACAATGCGTTCCGCGCCACGCCGCGAAATCACGCGCACCGTGAGTGCCAAATCATTCGGACGAAATATCTTTAAACGCGCGCATCGGCGCACTGTGCTCTTCCAACGAATGGCGCACAGCCTCGGGAACCGGATGAAACTCGACGCCGGCGTACAGCCCTTCCGTGTTTTCGCGGAACACAACCAGATCAATGTCGTCGCGATAATTCAGCGGATTGCCGGCGTACGCTTTGCACGGACGCAGATTGGAATACAAATCAAACATCTGGCGCAAGCGCACAATCGGACTGCGATACACCAGCCCCTTGCCGCGCAAATTGGGCGCGAGTTCCTCATCCGCTTCTTCTTTCGGTTTCGATGTGATCGCGCCGAACAACGCGCAATCCGATTGCTTCAAAATATCGATCGTGCGTTGCGGCAGCGACTCGCCTTCGTTGCACCAAAATTCCCAGCCAATGTCGGCATGGGTGTACTGCGCGTCCAACTTGAGCGCATCGAGCACGACACGCGCGGCTTGCATCACCTCAACCCCAACGCCATCACCCGGCATCCAAGCAATTCGGTACATATGTAAATCGGTAGACAGGATATGACAATTACGCGCCGGTAATTGTGTAACTGCGTAATCGTTTATTTCTACTCTCCTCCCGATTTTATTTCCGGCATCGGCAAATGCTCTGTGCCGAGTTTGCGACGCAACATCTGAATCAGCCCACCGGTTTCGATAATCGTGAACAGCGTCGGCGAGAGTGGTGGAAAATCGAACACACCGGTATGGCAATGAATCGTGTGCGCGTCCAAATCGATTTGAATGGTTTCGCCATTTTGAATTGCATCGACCGCTGGCGCGCAAGCGATGGGCACGAGTCCATTGTTTACGAGATTGCGAAAATGAATCCGGGCAAATGATTTGGCAATGATCGCCGTGACGCCGGCATATTTCAAGCACGTCGCCGCCTGCTCGCGCGATGAACCATTGCCCCAGTTTTTTCCGCCGACGATGATGTCCCCCGGTTGAACGTTGCTGGCAAACGTCGCATCCAAATCTTCGAGCGCGTGTTGCGCTTGCTCTTTGGGGTCTGTAATCGTATACGTGTACTTGCCGGGAAAAATCACATCGGTGTTGACATCGTCGCCGTATTTCCAAACGCGACCGCGCAAAATCATCGCTTGACCTTTCTCAAAACACGTCGAATACTATCGTTCACCACCCGCAGCACAAAAAACACAACCCGCGCGGGAAACAATTTCCAAACCGGAAAATCGATGCGCCGCTCGACCGGCTCGACTCTGCCGCCAACGCATCGGCGATCATTTGGCGATGCAATGGTTGCAAGCCGCGCGGCAGATCGTCGGGACGACACCAACGCAATCCGGTAATTTCCAAACCGATGCGTTTAGGTTTGCCGCCGATGGCGCGCGCCGCGAAGACGTGCGTCAATTGATCGCCGCGACCATAGACCGATTGATGCAAATAGCGCCCGACGAGTCGCTCGATTTGAATTTCGATGCCGGTTTCCTCACGACATTCGCGCACCGCCGCATCGGCGGGGTCTTCATTTTTTTCGATGCCGCCGCCGGGCAAATCCCACAAAATAAAAATTTCGCGACGCAATAGCAAAACTCGTTGGCGATCCTCGGACAGCACGACTGCCATCGCGCCGTGGCGAGTAATTTTCGATTGCCGATTTTCGATTTGCGATTTAGGCGGTGGCAACAAACAATCCTGTTGATTTGGTAATGTGAATTGCGCCATCGCGCGCGATGCGTTCAGCAATCGAATTGCCGCAACGATTCTTCGTGATCGACGCGGTAAGCAACTGCTTGCCGATAAAACCTGACATGATGTATGCGACGAGCGGCTCGACCTTAGTCACGACCAGCGCATCGTCGAAATCGAAAGCGCTCGACGCGCGAAAACGATTTGGCAAGTTGCTCCGCGCCATTCTCTAACGAAAATTGCTTGCTCACATTCACATCAAGAGCCGGCGTGTTGTAATCGCCAAGCAATTCAGTTAACCATGTTTTCAACTCACGCAAATGCTGATCCCCGTTCGTCGCCGCGTAGAATTTTCCGCTGGGTTTCAACACGCGCCGCATTTCCGCTATCGCGCGCGCAACGTCGGGCACATGATAAAGCATGTGATTCGCGATCACCGCATCGAAAGTAATGAGCGCGGAAACGGAATTGCTTGCGCATCGCTCTGCAAAAAATCAGCGGAAACAGTCGCCGCGCGCGTCGTCTCAACCATGCCGAACGAAAAATCGGAAAGTGTAAGCCGCCATGTCGCGGGAATCCGCGCTCGATTGTCGCGCCACAACATGCCAATACCGCATCCAATTTCCAGAATTCGCGCGTCCGCTGGCAGATCCAAATGGTCCCAATACCAGTGAAACCATTTCTGCTTGGCGGTGCTGAATCGCTCGTGCAAAACAATTCGCGCTTCCAGGTTGTTGCTCGCGCGATATTGATCTTTAACGTACGTTTGATCGGCGAGATTCAATTGGCGATGAGGCATCAAGCCGATGTGCCTTCGACGATGATCATTTGACTCGTCGCGGTCGCGTGGCGAATTTTGCGCGCGGGCGCGTATTCGGGCGAATTCAACCACGCTTTCGCGCGCTCGACATTTGGAAATTCGAGAACGACCAAACGCTTGGGCGACCAATCGCCTTCGACGGTTTCGGTTTTGCCGCCGCGCACGATGTACTTGCCACCGTACAATGCAACCGTCGGCGCAGCAAGTTTCTTGTACTCTTCGTACCGCACGGAATCATGCACGTCAATATCGACGATGACATACGCGGGCATTTTTATTTTCCTCCGACCAGTTTCACGCGCAGCGCCGACCAATCGTCGTCAATCGAATCATCCTTGCCGTCTTGGGTAACCCATCAATTTTCGATTTGTAGCCCGGCGGCGCGTTGACGATGAAAACCGTGTAACCTTCTTGGATGAACAGCTTTTGCGCAAGCGGCTTGTCCGACATTGCGATCATCCTTGCTTCAGCGCGATGAATTCGCCGTTGCCGACCGGAATCAGCGACGTGAGGTAATTCGGCGATTGCTTAACGAGCGCGATAAATTCCGCCAACTCGCGCGCGTGCGACACCGCGTTATCGACGACCAGCAACCCACCCAACGCCAACATGCGTTGCAGATCGTTCCACCATGCGCAGTACTGTTTGCGCTCGGCATCGAGAAAAATCATGCCGAAAGACTGATCGGCTTGCGATTTCAAAACGTCCGCCGCATTCGCGTGCTGGATTTGAATCGTAGTTGTCAGATGCGCACGCGCGAAATTTTCGCGCGCCATTTCGATTTTTGCCGACGATTGCTCAATGGTCACGACAATGCCGCCCAGCGGGCGCACGGCTTCGCCGAGCCACAGTGTCGAGTAGCCGTTGGACGTGCCGATTTCGAGAATGCGGCGCGCTTCGACGGCGCGCGCGAGCAAAAGCAAAAACTCGCCGGTGTCATGCGTAATGTTCATCATCCGGCGCGCGCGGTCAGTTTCGCGCGCATCGTTGGCTTGACCAAAGTTTCGAGTTCGTTCAACAAGTCGGCAAGTTTGGAATTCATTTCAGTTCTTAATTCGCGCTATGATTTCTACAGCGCGCGCAATTCCATTTTCGCCACGAATTTTCTCGCCCAACTTTGCGGCGCGTTGTCGCATTTCTTGATCTGTCACCGCTTGTTGAATCGCAGTCGCCAGTCGTTCCGCAGTTAAACGCTGTCGCGAAATCGGTTCTGGTCCAACCCCCAAATCCGCAACGCGTCGTCCCCAAAATGGTTGGTCGCCAAAAAACGGTACAATGACGGAAGGCACGCCGGCTCTGAGTCCAGCCGCCGTCGTTCCAGCGCCGCCGTGATGGACAACTGCCGCAACGCGCGGAAAAAGCCACGCGTGCGGAATTGAATCGAGCATAAATATCGAATCCGGCAAATCGGTTTTGGACAACCCGCCCCAACCGGAAAGCAATATCGCGCGTTGATCGATTTGTTTCAGCGCGCGCACAACCAAATCCGCCATCTCTTCTGGTTTGCGATTGCTCATGCTACCAAATCCAATATACACCGGCGGAGAACCGGACTCGATGAAATTCGTCAGCGCAGAGGGCGGCGTCCAATCATCCGACTCGTCCAGGAACCAATACCCGGTAACGTGAATATTTTCATTCCAATCCGATGGCACAGGAATCACCGCCGGACTGAATCCATAGAGAATTGGCAAACCGCGTGTGCAATCTGAATTGTAGGGTCCCGCAAATGGCGCCGCCGGCAAGTCTAGCGTCTTGCGTCGCGCCAACGTATCCGCCGAGCGAAACCCTTGCCACATCATTTGACGCATAAGATGATGCGAGAGGCGATTGAGTGAACCGCCTAACCAACGTGGTAGATTGGGCACAAGGACACTGGGAAAATTCCGCGTAGGTGTGAACGGAACGACATACGCTTGCAAAAATGGAATCCGCGCTTTTTCTGCAAGCGCAAATCCGATGTACGCCCCACCCATTCCCGCCAGCACGAGGTCCATGCCTTGACAAGCATCGAGACCACTTGTCGCAAAGGCGCGCGCCTCGTTCTGCGCTTCTTTCGCCATCCGCGCCATCAAGGCGAGAAAATTTCCGCCCTCGATGCGTTCGCGCATCGCTTGATTCTCAACGATGCCCTGCACATTGCTGTCGACCGACCAAAATTCCAGCCCGTGCCAAGCCACCAGCGACTGAAAATTCCGATGGCTCACGAATCGCACAACATGCCCGGCGTCTTTCAAGCCCTTGCCCAAAGCAATGTACGGCTGAACGTCGCCGCGACTACCGGGCGCAATAATCACAATCCGCATGATTTCCGAATACGCGCAATCACGCCAGGACTTTTTCGCGTTGTCGGCTATCCTGATAATTCAGCGCGGCACGAATGATGCGCTCGATAAAATCGCGATGCCCGCCCGGATGCTGCGTCAAGATAAAATCCGCGCTTCCCAATTCATCCGGCGGATAAAAGATGCCGCAATTGGGATTGATCTCCAGCAAGTACAACTCGCCGCGCGCATCCATCCGAATGTCACAGCGCCCGTAACCGGAACCATTCAACGCGACAAAGATTTTTTTCGACATCGCTTGCAAGCGCGCCGCCAGCGCGCGATCCTTGCACGGCACGCACGACATCGAATCATAGTTAATCCATTTCAAATCGTAATGCTTGAACGATTCGTCCGGCGGAAACATAAATTCAACTGGCGGGTACGCAAACGGCTTGGCCGGATCATCGGCATTTTCAACAACCAGCACATCGAACTCGCGTCCATCGATAAATTCTTCGATCAGCGCGCCGCCGTACTCGGCGATGACACGGCGCGTTTGCGCGCGCAGTTGCGCGACTATTTTCCACGCGCGATTTCTTGAGCAAGCCGACACTGCAATGCGCGTTGGGATGCTTGACGATGAGCGGAAAACGCATTTCCTTTGCCGCTTCTTGCGCCTCGCGTTCGGTCGTCGCGAAACAAAATCGCGGCGTTTGCACGCCGACGCGTTCGCACGCGCGTTTCATCTCCGCGCGCGACGGATCGTAAAACGGTGAACGCGCGCCGGTAAAAGCACGTTCGTGTTTTTCGAGCGCGTGGACCACTTCAATGCCGGCTTCTTCGTCATCGCCGCACCCGTCGCACAAATTGATAAAGACATCGAAATCTTTTTTGATCAGCGCGCGAATCTGTTGCCGCGCCTTGGCTTTGGCAATCCAGAAAATCGGCGCGCGCCATTCCTGAAAATACGGCGAGGGGTCTTGGTCGTGCTCTTTCCATTCCGCCGGAGCAAGGACACAAATTTTCAATTATCTTACCTCTCTCGGATCCGCAATCACGCCGGCAATCGCGCTTGCGGCAACGACTGCCGGACTCGCCAAATAAATTTCCGATTCGCGCGTGCCCATCCGCCCGCGGAAATTGCGGTTCGCCGTCGAAATCGTCACTTCGCCTGGCGCGGGACATGCCCATATGATTGCCCATGCACGGACCGCAACCTGGGACGCCGATCACCGCGCCGGCATCGACAAACGTTTGAATGTAGCCGCGCGCCATCGCCTCGCTCAACACCTGGGACGATGCGGGAATCACGAGCATGCGCGTGCCGCGCGCAAGTTTCTTGCCGCGAATAATTTCCGCCGCCGCCTGCAAATCTTCGATGCGTCCGTTCGTGCATGTGCCGAGAAACGCTTGTTGAATTTTCGTTCCGCGCACCTGCGACAACGGTTTGACATTATCGACGCGATGCGGACAAGCGACGTACGGCTCTAATTGACTTGCCTCATAGTGATGGATCGCAGAGTAAGCTGCATCAGCGTCGGGATAAAGCGCACCCGCGGCAATGTCGCGACGGATGACTGGATTTCCGATGATCGAATTCGATTTTTCGTCTTCGGTCTTCCGTCTTCGGTCTAGTCTTGGCGCCAGCCATTTAAACACGCTCTCATCCGGCGCGCAGCCACGCATTCTTCGCGCCAAACTCCGCCATCATATTCGGAATCACCATCCGCGATTCGAGCGACATTTGCGCAATCGCACTGCCGTGAAATTCAACCGACACGTACAAACCGCCATCCGCTTTCAAATCGCCGATGATACGCAAGCACAAATCTTTCGACGTCACGCCGCGCGGCAGTTCGCCCTCAACGATAATCTTCATCGATTCCGGCACGCGCAACCACAACTCGCCGGTCGCCCAAATCGCCGCGACTTCACTGCGACCGACGCCCGCGCCAAACGCGCCCATCCAGCCATAATGCGTCGTGTGCGAATCCGCGCCGAGAATCAATTGACCCGGGAAAATGACCGCCTCTTCGCTCAAGACCTGATGACAAATGCCGCGCCCAACTTCAAAAAATTTCTCGATGCCTTGCTCCTCGACGAACTTGCGCGCGTCGGCGTGATTCTGCGCGTGTTGCGTCGTCGGCGCGGGCACCGCGTGATCGAGCGTGATCGCCAAGCGTTCCGGATATTTTACTTTTTCGACGCCGAGCGCGCGAAAGATTTTGGAAATTGCCGCCGTGTTGTCGTGCGAGAGCACCACGTCAGGCACCGCATCGACAATTTGTCCGGCGACAACCTGTTTCAATCCCGCTGCGCGCGCCAGTGCTTTTTCTGCAAATGTTTTTCTGCTATTGCGCATTTGGTTTGGGATTTGGTTCATTGGCTCGTTTGGCATTGCGATTGGCTCATTGGGGATTTCCACCGGCTGATCCGCCCAACGATACAGCAACTCGTCGACGTCGTTGAGGTCCATTTTCTTTTGATCGGCGAGCGCCTTGATGTGCGCGGTGACATCTTTGATTTGTTCGTCCGTCAGCGTCAACGCCCAACTGCTCGGCGCGATCCTTGATCGCGTTCCAGCCGGTCAGCTTGTGCGCGATGCTGATATAGCGCGTCATGCCAAAATCTTTAGGATTCAGAATCTCGTACGTCTCCGGCTGATTGAGAATCGCTTTCGCGTGAATCCCGGCTTTGTGCGTGAACGCCGTGACGCCGGTGATGTAATTGTTGAACGGAATACCGACGCCCACCATATTCGCGATCATCTCGTCGAGCTTGCGCAGTTTTTTGAGTTTGTATTTTTTCTTGACGACGTCGCGATTCGTCGCATACATGCGCGCGACAAAACCACCCAGCGGCGCGATGCCATTGCGTTCGCCGATGCCCAGGATGCTCGTGTCGATGTGCGTCGCGCCGGCTTCCAGTGCGGTGAACGCGTTCGCAATGGCGCACCCGGAATCGTTGTGACCGTGAAATTCGATCCCGGCTTTCACGAGGCGGCGCAAACCGGACACCAGTTGATAGACGCGCATCGGCGTAGCGATGCCAACCGTATCCGCAATCCCAAAGCGATCCACGCCGACTTGATCGACCGCGAGATAGACGCGGAACAAATCCGACTCTTCACTGCGAAACGAATCTTCGGTGCTGAAACGCAATTCGATGTTCGGCGCTTGCGCGCGAATCCACGACAATACCTCGACCGCGCGATCGATCACTTGCGCCATCGCCATTCCGTGACTAAAGTCGCGCAAGAACGACGACGTGCCGATCACCAAATCAATGCCCTGCACGCCGGTATCGAGCGCAATTTTGGCATCGTCGATGTGACAGCGCACGTGCGTCAGCACTTTGGATTTGAGTCCGCGCCGCGCAATCGTTTTGCAATCTTCAAAACTTTGGGGCGACGCCAGCGGCGAAGTGAGTTCGATATATTCGACGCCGAATTCGTTGAGCGCATCGGCGATGCGCAATTTATCGTCGGTCGAAAAATTTGCGCCGACAAACTGCTCGCCTTCGCGCAACGTCGATTCGATGATGTTAAACTGTTCTAGAGACATCAGCTCCTCTCAATTTCACGATTGCAGATTTCAGATTTATAATTCGTGCAATCGACAATCTGAAATTTGAAATCACAAGTACTTTGATTTCCCCGCGCCCAACCGCGAACACATAATCGAGAATGCGTTGCGGAATGTCCACGCCGGTCGTCGTGATGCTGTTGCGAAATTCAATCGTATAATTGACTTCGTTGACCAGCAAGCCGCGCTCCGGGTCTTCGAGCAAATCGACGCCGACGATGCCGCCGCCGACCGCTTTCGCCGCCGCGACACAAATCTGATTGAATTCCGGCGTCACCGGACAACCCGGTCGCTTGACCGCCGCGCGCCGTGTTCGTGATCCAATGTTCGGCGTAGCGATAGATCGCACCGACCGTTTCGCCGCCGATGACAAACGCGCGAATGTCGCGCTTGGGTTTATTGATATACTCTTGAATGTAAAAAATCGAATGATGGTACGAGCCGAGCGTCTCCTTGTGTTCCAGAATCGCTTCGGCGGCTTCGCGGTCATTCACCTTGGACAACAAGCGTCCCCAGGAACCGACCGCCGGTTTCAAAATCACCGGATAACCCAGTTCTTCGATGGCTTTGATTGCCGATTCGGGCGTGAACGCGACTTTGATGCGCGTCGTCGGCACGCCGTGATGCACCAGCGCGGTCGAAGTGGCCAGCTTGTCGCCGCACATGCTCGCGACGTACGACGTGTTCACCGTCGGAATGCGCCAATCGTTGAGAATCTTGAGCGCGTTGAGCGCGCGCGAGTGATTGATGCACCGTTCCAAGCACGACATCGTACTCGAGCCACGCGCCGGGATTTTGCAGATCAAAAATCACTTCGCGGTCGTCGATCTTGTCGTACGTCACGCCGCGCGCATCCAGCGCATCGAACAATAATTTTTCTTCAGCGCGCACGCGGGAATAGAGAACAGCCAGTTTCATCTCATTCGCCCCAGTCTTCTTCTTCTTGCGGCGCCAGATCGAGTTGAAGTGGTTTCTCGTTCACCACTTCGAGTTCCGCGCCGCAATCCGGGCACACGACGATTTCGCCGCGTAATCGGTTTCGCCATCGTGATTTCCGCCTCGCATTCCGGACAATTGGATTTCATGTTTCCTCTCCTTCGGAAAAATAATTTTCAACAAAAACCCTCCCGGGCAAAATCGCGGGAGGGAAAATTGAACGCGCGCTAGTCGCATCCCACCCGAACTAGGATTGGGCGGCTTGAACCACAGCGTGCGGGAATTGATTTTCAAAACGCGTGGACGCATACGCTCGCGTCATCGCATTCACATCAGTTTCCATCAACAAAAATTTTCTCACGCGCAATATATCATCATCGCTTGCATGTGTCAACAATCCGCGCCTTAAATTTGGAAAACGGAGATTTATTTTACTTTGATACACAAGCACATAGAATTGTGGTATAATCGCGCCTCGTCAGTGATATTGATTTTAGCATTGCTCTAACAGCGACACACACATGCTTATGCGCGTTTATCGAAATAAGGTTAGCGTATTTTGGTGAATGCGAAACGCGCAAAACACTTTGATGCGAGGGAAAGGTTCACAGGAGCTTTATGATCAAGAATAATATGACCATCAAGATCGGCGGCGAAGCCGGGCAAGGCATGGACACCAGCGGCGCCGGGTTTGCGCGCGCGCTGGTGCGTGCGGGCTTGCACATTTTTGCCAATTCCGATTTTATGAGCCGCATTCGCGGCGGTTACAATTTTTATCAACTGCGCGTGAGCGGCCAACCGGTGAGCGCGCCGGTCGATGCGACGCATCTGTTGCTCGCCTTCAGCCAAGACGCGATCACACAACACTTGGACGAAATCGTTCCCGGCGGCGCGATCATCCATGACGAATCGATCAAGATCGATTCCGCCGATCTCGCGAAACGCCGCGTGCATTCATTCGCATTTCCGTTCGAAGCCAAAGCGCTGGAGATTGGACGACCTGCCGGGATGGACCCCAAGCACGCCAAGCAAATGGTCAACACGGCGCAACTCGGTGTGACCGCGGCAGTCACCGGTTTTCCCTTTGAACGCATCGCCGAGGTCATCACGCAGAACTTTGGCAAGAAAAAGGGCTCGGCGATTGCTGACGCCAACCTTGCCATCGCGCAATGGGCGTTCGACCAAGCACGCCAGTACGCCGATCAATTCGATTGGAAATTGATTCCGCCGGCGCAACCGGTCAATCGCATGATCTTGAACGGCAATCAAGCCATCGGGCTGGGCGCGATTGCCGCCGGCTGCAAATTCATCAGCGCGTATCCGATGACGCCGGGGACGACGGTCATCGAATTTATGACGGCGCAGGCAAAACGATTTAACCTGGTCACCAAGCAAACCGAAGATGAACTCGCCGCGATTTTGTACGCGATTGGCGCGGCGCAAGTGGGCGTGCGCGCGATGACCGCAACCTCGGGCGGCGGCTTTTCGCTGATGGTCGAAGCGCTGGGGATGGCGGGCATGACCGAAACGCCGGTCGTCATCGTCGATTCGCAACGCCCGGGACCATCGACCGGCATGCCGACGCGCACCGGGCAAGGCGATTTGCTTTTCCTGATGCATGCGTCGCAGGATGAATTTCCGCGCATCGTCATCGCGCCCGGCGGCGTCGAATCGTGTTACGCCGATACCGCGCGCGCGTTCAACCTCGCTGAAAAATATCAGTGTCCGGTGTTGGTCCTCACCGAAGGTTATCAAGCGTTTGCCGTGCGCTCCGTCGGCGTTGAGGAAATGCCGTTTGAAAAATTCGAAATCGAGCGCGGCAAAACTCTGACGGACGCAGAACTCGACCAAATCAAACCCGGCGAGTACAAGCGGTACGCGATCACCGCCGATGGCATTTCGCCGCGCGCGATTCCCGGTCATCCCAACGCCGTCTACACCTCGACGAGCGATGAGCACACGGAATACGGTCGCATCGAAGACGAAGACCCGGCGAATCGCATCGCGCAACACGAAAAGCGAATGCGCAAAATCGAGACGATGAAAAAAGAAATGCGGATGCCGGAATGGTGACGGTCCGAAGAACGCAGCGATTACGCTGATGGGCTGGGGCGCGACGCGCTACGCGATTCGCGAAGCGGTCGATTTGCTGAACGCGAGCGGCGTGAAAGCGAACGCGTTGCATTTCATCGACATTTATCCGCTCAACGAAGCCAAGTTGGAAAAAGAGCTGGCTAAAGCGCAATACTTGATCGATGTCGAAGGCAATTACACCGCGCAACTTGCACAAGTCGTGCGCACGTACACCGGCAAAGCGGTCGACGCCAAAATTTTGAAATACGACGGACGACCGTTCACCGGCGCGGAAATTGCCAACGCCGTTCGCGCGAAAACCAAACGCCTCACAACCCGCGCGGCAAAACCGAAAGCGAATGGACGCAATGGTCACGGCGCGCGCGCAAAGAAAGTCGTGCGACGAAAAGTAAAAGCGTAAATGCGACGGAAGACGAAGGACCGATGACAGAAAGACCTCGCGTCGTTCTTCGTCGTCTGTCTTCGGTCTAACTATAGGAGATAATAGAAATGATAGATATGAATATCAAAACCATGTCCGAGTTGGTGGTCACCCCCAAAACTTACGATGGCGAACGCACCGTCACGTGGTGCCCCGGTTGCGGCGATTTCGGCATCTTGGCTTCGGTCAAGCAAGCGCTCGCGCAGTTGAAAATTCCGCCGCACGAAACATTTTTCGTCAGCGGCATCGGTTGCGGGTCCAAATTACCGGACTATCTCAAAGCGAACGGCTATCTCGGCTTGCACGGTCGCTCGCTTCCCATCGCGCAAGGTGTCAAACTGGCGAATCACAAATTGCACGTGATCGCGACGATTGGCGACGGCGATGGGTACGGCATCGGCGCGGGACATTTCGTCCACGCGTTGCGCCGCAATTCCGACATGACGATGATCGTCGAAGACAACAAAGTCTACGCGCTGACGAAAGGTCAATACTCGCCCACCAGCACCAAGGGCTGGGTTTCGTCAACGACGCCGGACGGCGCAATCGAGATCGAATTCAATCCGGTCGTCATGGCGATTGCCGGCGGCGCGACATTCGTGGCGCGCACTTTTTCCGGCGACCCCAAACATATGGCGGCGACTTTTGCCAAAGCCATTGAACACAAAGGTTTTGCGCTCGTCGATGTTCTGCAAGCGTGCGTCATCTACAATAACGTCAACACGGTCGAATGGTACCGCCCACGCGTGTACAAATTGGACGACGATGCCAATTACAATGCGCGGGATTACAACACGGCGATGGCAAAAGCGCACGAATGGGGCGACCGCATTCCGCTTGGCGTATTGTATGTGGACGATCGTCCGACGTATGAATCGCAAGTTGCCGCGCTGGCGCAAGGTCCGCTGGTAAAGCAAGCGCTTGGGGGATACAGCCAAGAAACTTGGGACGGTTTCCGCGCGGCATTCATGTAGGACCAAAAACCATGGGGCGAATGGCAATGCAAAATCGAATTCTGAATTTGTTCAATCGCTTGGCAACCGGCAGAACCATTTTGATTCTGCTCGCGCTGTTTGTTTTCTTCAACGCCGTCATCATGCCGATGGTTGGCGCCAAGATTCAAGAATATTCCGGCGGCATCGGTCCATTCGACTTACAACTGGCGTACACGCCGGAGCAAGCATTCACCATGCTCAAGGCGTACGGCGAGCAAGGACGTCCCTTCTACGCGCTCGTGGACCTGACGCTTGATGTGATTTATCCTGTGGTCACATTCTTGCTGTTCGGCGCGCTGTTGACGTTTCTTTTGCGCCGAGGATTTCCTAACAATGCGACGATGCAAAAACTCGCATTGCTTCCGCTGGGTACCATCCTCATGGATTATTTGGAAAACATTTGCGTCGTGACGATGCTAATGACTTTTCCCAACCCATCAACGTTGGTCGCACAATTATCCAGTCTGTTCACGACGTCCAAGTGGATTTTCGTCGGGCTGACGTTCGTGGTCACCCTCTTCGGCTCGGTCGCGTGGCTCGTGCGAAAAATACAATCGAAATAGAAAGATAAGATATGATCACAGAACAACAAGTTCTCAACGCGCTCAGCAAGGTCCAAGAACCGGAACTGCACCGCGATCTCGTCACGCTCAAGATGATTCGCGACATCAAGATTCAAAACGACGCGGTAAACTTCACCATCGTCCTGACCACGCCGGCGTGTCCGTCTGCGCGGTCAAATCGAACGCGAAGCCAAAGCAGCGGTCGCATCGATTGGCGCAAAGCAAATCGAAATCAAATGGGACGCGAATGTGCCGAGCGACCAGCGCATCATCGGCAAATTGAATATTCCGGTAAAGTCAACGATTGCCGTGGCGTCCGGCAAAGGCGGCGTTGGAAAGACGACCGTGTCCGTAAATCTCGCGGTCGCGCTCGCGCAATCCGGCGCGCGCGTCGGCTTGATGGACGGCGATATTTACGGACCCAACATTCCAATCATGATGGGCATCAACGAACAACCGCGTTCGGTGGGCGAGCGCATCATTCCGCTGGAAGCGTACGGCGTCAAGTTGATGTCGATGGGCTTTCTTGTCCCGCCCGATCAAGCCGTCATCTGGCGCGGTCCGATGCTGCACAGCGCGGTGCGCCAATTTCTCACCGATGTCGATTGGGGCGAACTCGATTATCTCGTCATCGATTTGCCGCCCGGCACCGGCGACGTGCAATTGTCGCTCGCGCAATCGGTGCCGTTGACCGGCGGCGTTGTTGTCGCCACGCCGCAAGATGTCGCGCTCGCCGATGTGATCAAAGGCGTGATGATGTTCAAAAAGCTCGAAGTGCCGGTGCTCGGCGTCATCGAAAATATGTCGTACTTTCTCTGCCCGCACTGCAACGAGCGCACCGATATTTTTGCACACGGCGGCGCCAAGAAAATGGCGGAGGAATTCGACGTGCCTTTCCTCGGCGAAATTCCGCTCGACATGGCGATTCGCATGGGCGGCGACAGCGGCAAACCGGTCGCGGCGATCAACCCGGATTCGCCGTACGCGTTGCCGTTCAAACATCTCGCGCAACAAGTTGCGGCGGCGGTTAGTGTACCTGAATGCAAAAAACGCGCAAAGCAACTTGATCAGCGACGCGAGTATTCCGGTGCTGAAACGATAACACAGAAAAACCGGGTTTCTTGAAGAAACCCGGTTTTTGGTTTCGTGCAATTTGCGTTATAATCGTCCCGCCATGTTCGATAAACGATTACTCTATCTATTCGCTCTCATCTTCATCGCCGCGTGCGACCCGATCACCGTCACGCCAACCTCCACCGTCGCGCCCAGCGCTACGCCGGTCCCGCCGACACTGACGCCGATACCGACGAATACGCCAGTGCCAGTCGCCTTTCCAACACCTGCGCCCAGTCCGGGCGCCACTACCGCGCCAACCTCACAACGATTTTCCGCCGCACCGCCGGTCGTGCAAATCGCTTCGCCGACCGACAACACACAACTGAGCGTGAACCAAACATTTAACATCGTCGTCTCGGCATTTTCAACGCTCAACATTTCGCGCATCGATTTGTTCGATGACGGCGTGCCAATCAAAATCGATGGCGCGCCAACGGTGACAGCGCAAACCTGGTCGCTCATTGTGCCGTGGACACCCAACCAAATCGGTCAACACGTTTTGCGCGCTGTTGCGTACGACGCCGGCAATCGTGCCGGCGCGCCGGACGAAGTGAATGTCACGATTGTATCTGACTCGCGCAAGCCCACAGCGATTATCGTTTTCCCAATTGGCATTCCGCAAATCGATTTCGGGAGCTTGCTTTCGATTTACGGCGTGGCGACGGATGAAGCGGCCGTTGCGCAAGTTGAGTTGTGGGCAGACAATCAGCTGTACACGTACCTCACCTCGCCGACCGGGCAAACGACTTTATCATTTCAATTTGCGTGGCATGCGCTCGCGCCGGGCGCGCACACATTTTTCGTGCGCGCGCGCGACAATCAAGACCAAACCACCGATTCCACGCCGCTGAAGGTTCTCGTCGTCGGTCCGCAAAATCCATCGGTCGCGATTTCGGTCGAGCGCACAAACGCCAGCGTTGGCGAGCCGATTACCGTTACGCTGAGCGCGCTCGATCTCAATGGAATTCAACGCATCGAATTGTTGAACGGCAAAGAGATCATCGGCACATTTGGCAATGCGGCGCGCACAGCATCGTTCTCAACCCAGGTTGTGTGGACGAGTCCCAATCCCGGCGATTTCTCACTCAGCGCGCGCGCGCAAAACGTGAACGGCAACGTGGCAGAATCCGCGCCGCAACTCGTCAGCATTTTGCGCGCGGGACAAGCCACGCCCACACTGATCACGCTGGCGCCCACGCGCACCCGCACGCCGCGCGCGACGCTCACGCCGCGTTCGCAACCACCACCGCCGCCGCGCGTGGAAATCTCATCGCCGGAAGATCGCTTTTCAAGATCAGCGCCGCTCCGCATCACCTTCAGCGGACAAGCGAGCGCCGAGTTGGAACGCATCGAGTTGTGGGGGGCATTACCGGGACAACCGAATCCGCAAATCATTTGCCAAATCGATGCGAAAGGCACGACGCAAAAGAACGCGACGTGCGAGTGGACGCCACCGATTGCTGGCGTTGTAACAATCTTTGCGCAGGCAATCGATTCGTACCGGCAAATCGGACGCTCGGCGCAAATTTCAGGCAGCGTTGGCGCCGCCGCGCCGGTTGCCGCCTCGCCAACGCTGACGCCCGCACCGCCCAGCTGGGTCGGACGTTGGAACGCGGTAACATCGACAGGACCGATGACGCTGACCTTGCGTCCAGTCGGCGCGAACGTGCGCGGCGATTTGAAAATGGCCGGCGTCGATGCAACCGGTCGGATCATTTCAAGCAACTTGCGCGCGGATCGACTTTCGTTCTCCGTCGATTTCGGAACCGAAACGCCGACACCGAGCGCGAACGCGCTGACTATCGAATTTGAATGTGTTCCCGATTTGAATGTTGGCACATTGAGTTGCACATACCGCGACTCGCGCAATCGCACCGGCGCGGCGTTCTTTCGCCGCGAGACCTCGCCGTAGGAAATTGGTAATGGCAAAACGATTTTCAATCTCCATCGATAGCCGCGTGGAACGCCTGGCCGAGGTCTCCGATTTTATCGAAAATGCGGCGTGCGATTGCGGTTTGAACGCCAAACAAGTGTACGATGTGCAGATGGCAGTCGATGAGGCGTGCAGTAATGTGATCGAACACGCGTATAGCGGCAAGCCGAGCGGCACAATTGCCATCGTATGCGAAAAACGCGGCAATGAATTCGTGATTGCCATTCGCGACACGGGCAAGCCGTTCGATCCAAAACGCGTCGCGCGCCCCAAGATAAATGGGCGCCTGGATGAACGCACCATCGGCGGCTTGGGCTTGTACTTTATGGACAAGATGATGGATCACGTGAAATTTGAGTTTACCCATGACGGCAATCTGCTGACCATGGTCAAGCGGATTAAAAAATGACCGGGATTTGCCTATGACGTCACAAAGATTTATCTACATTGCGCCGGAAGGCCGCCTAGACGCCGGCACCGTTTTGCCTCTGCAAGCCGAATTGCAAGAGCATCTCGCAAACGGCGACACGCGCCTGCTCATCGACTTTGAAAAAACGCGCTATGTCAGTTCGCATGTCTTGCGCATTTTGCTCGCGGCACACAAGCAGGCAAGCCAACAAGGCGGTGCACTTTGGCTTTGCGGACTGGACAACCGTCTCAACGACATCTTTGAGATGGCGGGGTTCACCACGATTTTTGAAATCTTTGCCTCACGTGAGGACGCCGAGAAATCATTCTAAGGTGTAAACAACGGTCGAATCACAAAGCCGTTCGCGAATTACGCGAACGGCTTTTTAATCGACATGGCATCTTCTCTATGTTCTCACTATAGCAAAAATTTTCAAATTGCATCCACCTATTTTTGTGCTATAATCTTTTGCCATGTTTGCAGATCGAAAATCCCAACAAATTATTCTCGCGCTTGTCGGCGGCGTGCTGGCGGGCTGTCTCTGCGGCTCGATTGCGATTGGCGTAATGGTCGTGCCGGAAATCGCGCGCATTGCGCTCGCGCCCACCGCCACACCGACTGCCACCGCGACCATCGCGATTCGTCCGACGATTACGCTCGCGCCGACGCCATCGCGTACGCCGATTGTCGTGCCCACGCCGACAGCGATTCCGCCAACGGAAACGCCGCCCTCGTCGCCGACGATTACCCGCACACCCGCGCCTTCACGCACGCCGCATTCGCTCGCCCATCGATTCCTGTTCGGGCGACCGGTTCCATCGACGGCGTCGTCCCAAGTGCCGGCGCTGACGTACCTCTACGGGACCACCAGCCGCGGCGATTTAGATGTGCATCACGGCGAAGAGTTCGTCAACCCGGTCGGCACGCCTTTGCTCGCCGTTGCGGACGGAACCGTCGTTGCCGCCGGCAGTGACACGCAAAAAATGTGCGGCGACGATGGCAAGAAAACATGCGGACGCGATAGCAATAATTTTTACGGCAACATCGTTGTCATTCGGCTCGATCAGACACTCGAGGGCAAACCGATTTTCGTCTTGTACGGGCACATGAATCGGGTCAATGTCGAGGTGAACGCGCGCGTTCGCACCGGTGAGATCCTCGGCGAAATCGGGATGACCGGCATTGCGCTCGGACCGCACTTGCATTTTGAAGTGCGCCTCGGCGTAAATGATTACGCGCACACGTACAATCCGATTTTGTTTATGACACCGCTGACTGGGCGCGGCGCATTGACCGGACATTATCTTGATCCGAAAGGCAATCCGGTCCGCGGCGCGTCCATCGGCTTGTGGCGCGCGGAACCTGAAACTTTTGTGTACCGACCGAGACGTACAGTCGCGACGATTATCCGGCGGTCAACTCGTTAGACGGCATCGACGATAATTTTGCATTTCCAGACCTCGTCCCCGGTGATTACATCGTGCGCGTGACCGGCCAACAGTACGCGCAACGTGTGACGGTCGAAGCCGGCAAATTGGCGTTTGTCGATTTAGGAGGGCAATGATGACCAACGTTCGCGTTCGTTATGCCCCCAGTCCTACCGGCGCGCCGCACGTCGGCAATATTCGCACCGCCCTGTTCGATTATCTGTGGGCGCGGCACACCGGCGGCAAGTTTATCATTCGCATCGAGGATACCGACCAAGCGCGCGAAGTTGAAAACGGTTTGGAACTCATTCTCGAATCGTTGCGCTTTCTCGGTTTGCAATGGGATGAAGGTCCGGATGTCGGAGGCGATTTCGGACCGTACGCGCAATCGAAACGCTTGCCGATCTATCGAGCACACGCCGAGCAACTCGTTGCGCAAGGCGCGGCGTACTATTGTTATTGCACGCCGGCGCGGCTCGAGCAAATGCGCGCCGAGCAACAAGCCAAAAGTTTGCCGACACGGTACGATTTGAAATGTCGTCACTTGTCCGCCGCCGAACGCGCGGCGCACGAACAAGCCGGCGATTCCAAAGTTGTGCGGCTCGCCGTGCCGCAAGACGGCAAAACGACCTTGCCCGATTTCATTCACGGCGATCTGACGATTGCCAACAAAGAAGTCGATGACCAAGTGCTTTTGAAATCCGATGGCTTTCCGACGTATCATCTCGCCGTCGTCGTCGATGATCACTTGATGCAGATTTCGCACGTGATGCGCGGCGATGATTGGATTCCGTCGTTTCCGAAACACGTGCTGTTGTATCAAGCGTTCGGCTGGGACATTCCGCCGCACGGACATGTGCCGCTCGTGTTGGGCGCGGACAAGAAAAAACTCGGCAAGCGGCACGGTTCGACGAGCGTGATTCAATTTCGCGAAGAAGGTTATCTGCCGGAAGCCATGTTCAATTTTCTCGCGCGGCTCGGCTGGTCGCTGGACGACAAAACCGAAGTGTTGTCGCGCCAGCAACTGATCGATGTGTTCACGCTCGACCGGATCGAACACGCGCCGGCGATTTTCGATTACGGCAAACTCGATTGGCTCAACGGCTATTACATTCGCCAAATGCCGGAGGATGAACTGACAAATCGCTTGATGCCATTCTTTGCGCGCGCGCACGTCCCCGCCGATTTTGCGACCGTGCGCGGATTTGTCCCGCTCATCAAAGAGCGCATCAAGAAACTGAACGACGCGGTGACCCTCGCCGATTTTCTTTTCGTCGATGATTTGGAGTATGATCCGCAATCGCTCATCGGCAAAGGCATGGACGCCGCATCCGCGATTGCCGCGCTCCGCGCCGCGCAAGCGGCATTGGAAAAGCATCCGGCGTTCGACGACGAAGAAAAAGTCGAGAGCGAATTGCGCGTCGCATCGGATAAACTAGGAATGAAATACGCGCAATTCTTTGGATCGTTGCGCGTCGCCGTAACCGGCAAAGCCGTTTCGCCGCCCTTGATGGGCAGTATGCGTTTGTTAGGTCCCGCCAAAACGTTGCACCGCATCGCGCGCGCAATCGCGGCGTTGGCACAGATGTAGAGGAATTTTATGGCACCCACTGACAGAGCACCCGATTTTATTCGCACCACCGTGCAAGAACAACTCGCCGCCGGCAAATGGGGCGGTCAAGTCGTCACGCGTTTCCCGCCGGAACCGAACGGCTATTTGCACATCGGCCACGCCAAAGCGATTTGCCTCGACTTTGGTCTGCCGGCACAATTCGGCGGGCGCTGCCACTTGCGTTTCGACGACACCAACCCGACGAAAGAAGAGCAAGAGTATGTCGACATGATCATCGACGATATTCGCTGGCTCGGTTTCGACTGGGGCAAGCATTTGTACTTTGCGTCCGATTATTTCGAGCAACTGTACCAGTGGGCAGTCAAGTTGATTCAAGACGGCAAAGCCTACGTCGACGATTTGAGCGCGGATGAAACTCGCGATTATCGCGGCACGCTCACGCAACCAGGAAAGCCAAGCCCCTACCGCAATCGCTCGGTCGCGGACAATCTCGATTTGTTCGCGCGGATGCGCGCCGGCGAATTTGAGGACGGCGCGAAAACACTGCGCGCCAAAATCGATATGGCATCGCCGAACGTGAACTTGCGCGACCCCGTGATGTACCGCATCCGCAAGGCGTGCGCATCACCGCACCGGCGACAAATGGTGCATCTATCCGATGTACGATTGGGCGCACGGGCAATCCGATTCAATTGAAGGCGTCACGCATTCGCTCTGCACGATGGAGTATGAAGACCATCGTCCGCTGTACGATTGGTACATCGAACAACTGGGCATTCATCATCCACAACAAATCGAATTTGCGCGGCTCAACTTGAGCAACACAGTCGTGAGCAAGCGCAAACTCTTGCAACTCGTCAACGAAAAGATCGTCAGCGGCTGGGACGATCCGCGCATGCCAACTTTGCGCGGGATGCGGCGGCGCGGGTACACGCCGGAGGCGATTCGCGATTTTTGCGACCGCGTGGGCGTGGGCAAAACGCAAAACGTGATGGAACTTGCGCTCCTGGAGCATTGCGTCCGCGAGGATTTGAACAAGCATGCGCCGCGCGTGATGGCGGTTTTGCATCCGCTGAAAGTTATCATCGATAATTACCCGATGGACCAAGTGGAAGAACTGGATGCGGTGAATAATCCGGAAGACGCAACTGCCGGCACACGCAAGGTTCCGTTCGCGCGCGAGTTGTGGATCGAGCAAGCCGATTTCATGGAAAACCCATCGAAGAAATATTTCCGCCTCGCGCCGGGCACGGAAGTGCGTTTGCGCTGGGCGTACATTATCAAATGCGTCAGCGTTGTGAAAGACGCAAACGGCAACATCACCGCAGTCCACTGCACGTACGATCCGACGACGCTCAGCGCGAATCCCACCGACCGCAAGATCAAGGGGACGATTCATTGGGTCTCGGCGCAACACGCATTGCCGGCGGAAGCGCGGCTCTATGAGACCCTGTTCCCAAGCAACAAGCCGGACGAGGACGAAGATTGGAAATCGAAAATCAATCCGAATTCGCTGGTGCGATTGATGAATTGTTTTGTGGAACCGGCGTTAGCCAATGCAACCGCCGGCGCGCATTACCAATTTGAGCGCACCGGCTATTTCTGCGTCGATCCGGATTCCAAACCCGGTCAGCCGGTGTTCAATCGCACGGTGTCGTTGCGCGACACGTGGGGCAAAATCGAAAAGCAGGACGGGAGCTAGGCGCAGTTGCAGACGATTGCTCTGGTGGGAATCGGCGGCTTTATCGGTTCGGTTTTGCGTTATTTAACCAGCGGGTTCGTTCAGCAGATTTTGCAAAATTCGACTTTCCCATACGGCACGCTGGCAGTTAATCTGATTGGTTGTTTCGTCATCGGCGTCCTGTCACAGCTTGCCGACGACCGCGGCGTCTTTTCCGGCGAAGCGCGCGCCTTCGTCTTCATTGGGGTTCTGGGCGGGTTTACTACATTTTCCTCTTTTGGAAATGAAACGATGAACCTGATGCGCGACGGCGAAATGTTGCCGGCGTTTGCGAATGTCAGCGCGCAGGTGGTGCTGGGTCTCGGCGCAGTCTGGCTGGGACGCTTGGTGGGACGCGGAATGGGGGGATGAAACGATGACACTACCTCAAGCAGGCAGTCTGCTTCGCATTTTCATCGGCGAGAGCGACAAGCACGATGGCAAACCGCTGTACGAACATATCGTCTTGCAAGCGCGCGCGCAAGGTCTCGCCGGCGCGACCGCGTGGCGCGGCATCATCGGTTTTGGCGGACATAGTCGCATCCACACGTTCAAAATCGAGCGCTTGTCAACCGACTTGCCGGTGGTCATCGAAATTGTGGACACGCGCGAAAAACTGGAAGCGTTCCTCGCCGGCATCGAAACACTGATCCACGAAGGACTGGCAACGATGGAAAAGGCCGAAGTGCGATTCTATCGGAGTGGCAAGTCCTAAACCGGTTTTTAATCTTTCGCTAATCTCATTTTCATCCTTTTCGATTATTATCTTTGGTTGTGTGCGCAGTTTGTCAACGCACAGGGAAACTTTTCAGGAGAATTGTCAATGCCAGATGTGATTCCTAGTGGCACCGCGACGATTCACGTGCAGAACCTCGCCAAGACCTATGGCGCGTACCAAGCTCTGCGCGATGTTTCGTTCGATGTGCAAAAAGGTGAAGTCCTCGGCTTTCTTGGACCCAACGGCGCCGGCAAAACCACGACGATGCGCATTCTCACCGGCTATTTGCCGCCATCCGTCAGGGTCAGCGCGCGTCGCCGGGTACGATGTGTTTGAAGAATCGATGCAAGTCCGCAAGCGCATCGGCTATTTGCCGGAAACCGTGCCGCTCTACACCGAAATGTCGGTGTGGGATTATCTCGATTTCGCCGCGCGCTTGCGCGGCACGCCGAATCGCGATCAGGCCATCGAACGCGCGATGGAAATGACGAACATTTCCGAGCGCGCCGATACACTGATCGGCAAATTGTCGAAAGGGTTTCGCCAGCGCGTCGGCATCGCGCAGGCGTTGGTGCATGACCCCGAAGTGTTGATTCTCGATGAACCGACGATCGGGCTTGATCCGAAACAAATCATCGAGATTCGCAACCTCATCAAATCGCTGGCGCACGAGCACACCGTCATCCTTAGCACGCACATTTTGCCAGAAGTGAGCCAGACCTGCACGCGCGTGTTGATCATCAACGAAGGCAAAATCGTCGCCGAGGATACGCCAGCGCGTTTGAGCGCGCGCGTGCGCGGCGCCGACCGGATTTTCTTGCAAGTCGCACAACCCGCGCCCAGCGTCGCAACAGACATCGAAAAGATTCAAGGCGTCCTCGGCGTGCAAGCGAAAGATATGGACGCTGGCACATTTGAAATCGAAACGACACAAGGCACGGATCGGCGCGCGGACATTGCGGCGATGGTCGTGCAACGCGGCTGGGGCTTGCTCGAACTGCGCCCGGCACAGCTGTCGTTGGAAGAGGTCTTTCTGAAATTAACGACGGAAGAAGAGGTGCACGCATGAGCAATATCTGGACGATCACGTGGCGCGAGCTCAAAGCGTATTTTGTTTCGCCGCTCGCGTACATTATCAGCGCGGCGTTCCTCGCGCTTGCCGGCGTCTTTTTCACATTCGAGATCATCTACGGGCGCGAAGCCGCCATGCGCAACACGTTCACGACGATGATTTTCATTCTGCTCATCCTCGCGCCGGCGCTGACGATGCGCTTGCTGGCAGAAGAACAGCGCATGGGCACCCTGGAACTATTGCTGACTTCGCCGCTGCACGATTGGCAAGTCGTCGTTGGAAAATTCTTGGGCAGTTTCATTTTATTCCTGACGATGCTCGTTCTACCGATGCTGTACTATGTTTTGCTGCTCACGGTCTTTGGTCCGCCGGACTATGGACCCATCGCGACCGGTTTTCTCGCGCTGATTTTGATGGGCGCAAGTTTTCTCGCGCTCGGCGTGTTTGCGTCGTCGCTGACGCAGAACCAAGTCATTGCGTTTTTCGTCGGCGAAGTGATCGGCATCATCCTGTGGGTCGCCGATGCGTTTTCCAGCGTCTTTACATCGGGACCGCTCGGCGAGATCTTCCGATATCTTTCGATCTCGCGGCACTATCAAGACGCGATTCGCGGCGTCATCGACACGAGTGATGTCGTGTACACCTTGAGCATCGTTGCCATTGCCCTCTTCCTGGCAACGCAAGTTTTGCAAACTCGGAGGTGGCGATGATTCGCGCACGCTTGCATCAATGGGCAGACTATATCGGCGCGATTGCGCTCGCGCTGTGGGTCGCCGCCGCAATTCTGTATTTTTTGGGTAATCAACCGAATGAACGCCTCGTCGCGCTGGCAGTCGCCGGTGCCGTCTTTGGCGCGGTGTATCTGTATTTACGTTTCGCGCTCGTCCGCTCGGCGATGACGAGTCGCACCGCGCGCTACGGCTCGAACGCGGTGGTGCTGGCAATCGCGTTCATCGGCATTGTCGGCTTGCTCAACTTTTTGGGAGCGCGCTATCACTATCGATATGATTCGACCGCGAATCAACAATTCACCCTTTCGCAAAAGACGGTTCAAGTTTTGCAAGGGTTGAAAGAGCCAGTTCAGGCAATCGCATTTTACACTGCGCTGACCGAACAGGGTACGCGCAATGAAATCGAGGGACGTTTGCGCGAGTATGCGCAAATCAACAGCCAGTTCTCGTACCGCTTTGTCGATCCGCAAGCGGAACCACAAATCGCGGACGATTACAAAGTGCTGTACGATCAGACCGTCGTGTTTGAGCGCGGCAAGCGGCGCGAAAATGCCTTTGCAACCGATGAGCAAAGTTTGACGAATGCGATTTTCAAAGTATCGCAAGATACGCAACCGACGGTGTACTTTACGACCGGGCATGGCGAACACAGCCCGGACGACACCGGCGACAACGGTTACAGCGTGCTCAAAGAGCCGCTTGAGCAAGAAAACTACAAGGTCCAAGTCATCGATTTGAAAACGCTGACCGATACCCTGCCCTCGGACATGAGCATGTTGGTCATCGCGGGTCCGCGCACTCCGTTCGATCCACAAGAAGTGACGCGCATCAAAGAGTATTTCGACACGGCGGCGGTCGCCTGTTCATCCTGCTCGATCCGAACACGCAACCCGGTTTGGACAGTTTCTTGAAAGACGTGAACCTCACCGCACGCAACGATGTCATTCACGATCCGAAATCTGGTTTCTTTGGACAGGCGCAGGTACCGGTCATCAATTCCTATCGCACGCATCCGGTCACGCAAGATTTGCCGGGACAGAGCTCCTTCTTCCCGTATGCGCGCTCGCTCGTCGGCGATCCAACCTCGATCACGTTACACCGTCACGTCGCTTTTCTCGACAAGCGATTTGAGCTGGGGCGAAACAGATTTTGATTCGGTCAAGAATCAGAATGCCAAGTTTGACGAGGGCAAGGATGCCAAAGGTCCTCTCGATTTTGCGTACACCATCGAAGGGCGCGGTGAAAAGCCGGCGCGCTTGGTCATCATCGGCAATTCGACGTTCATCACGAACGGCACGTTCCGCACGCGCGTCATGTCGTCGTCCGGGCAAGCGGTGCCGATTCAATCCGGCAACGGGTTGATTTTCGCCAATACGTTGCATTGGCTCGCCGGACAGGAAAGCTTGATCGCCATCGATGCCAAGGCGCAAGATTCGCATACCCTGTTCCTCACGACCGAGCAATCGAATCTCATCATGCTCTCGACGATCGTGTTGTTGCCCGCGCTCATCCTGATATTCGGCGCGGTGATTTGGTGGAGGAGACGCTAAATTGAATCCGCGCACTACATTGATCGTCGTCGCGGTGTTCGCCTTGTTGGCGGGGTATCTTTTTTTCAGTGGTGAGTTCGACAAAACCACTGAACAAGTGAACGCTCAACTTGGCACGCCGACCGCCAAGCCGCCGACGTACGTCATGCAATTCGATTCCTTGCAAGTTCAGCAAATCCAAATCAGCGACTTGCGCGCCGCGCGCCAAGTCACCGTTGCGCGTTCCAGCGACGGCTGGCAACTCAAGCCGCAGGACCAGGCGGCGGACAAGTTTATGGTGGAACTCGCGCTGGGTTCGCTGGCAAACCTCAGCGCAAATCGCGTACTCACAAACGTCGTCGACCTTGCGCCGTACGGGCTAGTCACCGCGACGCTGGAAGCGCGCATCGTGATGAGCGATAGCAAACAGTTCGCCGTCACCATCGGCAACAAGACGCCGGACTCGCGCTACTTTTACGCGATCTACACCGGCGACAAGTCAAAGGTTTTTCTGATCGATGTCGGGAGCATCAACACGTTACAGGATTGGCTGGACAAGCCGCCGTATCAACCCACCGCAACACCAACGCTTCCGCCTATCCCAACGCCGGCGGACATGCCAACAGCAACACCCAAACCATAAAATCAGAGAGGACATTCAATTGAATGTCCTCTCTTTTTTTGCGTTTACTTTGGAGTGTGGTAAACTTGATATGAGCATTCTGAGTGGCGTTGAAGAATGCGCGCCCCTTCGACTTTGTTCCGCTCACCTGCACTTGCGTGACCGCAGGTGCAAGTGTCGCGGAACTCCGCTCAGGGTGCAGGACTAGGTAATTGAAGTATCATCGAGGTGGCTTATGGCATCGAATACCAGCATCAAACGCATTGCGATTTGCACCGGCGGCGGCGACGCGCCGGGTCTGAACGCAGTCATCCGCGCGACCGTGCTCGCGTCGATCAAGCGCGGGTGGGAAGTGTACGGCATTCGCGACGGCTTTAACGGCATGCTCATGCCGGAAACGTATCCGGAAGGCGGCTTGATTCGCTTGACGCGCGACCACGTGCGCGGGATCACGCATCTGGGCGGCACCATCATCGGCACGACCAACCGCAACAGTCCGCTGCAGTTTCCGATTCAAGACGAGCGGGGCAACATTCAGTACATTGACCGGACGGACGAATTGGTGCGCATATTCCGGATGCATCACATCGACGCGTTGATTTCCGTCGGCGGCGACGGCTCACTGGCAATTGCCAGCGTCCTCGCTAAAAAAGGTTTGCGCGTCATCGGCGTGCCCAAAACCATCGATAATGATTTGGATCGCACGGTGGTCACCTTTGGTTTCGAGACCGCCGTCGCCTTCGCCACCGAATGCCTCGACCGTTTGCATTCGACGGCGACCTCGCACGGGCGCATTATGGTCGTCGAAGTCATGGGACGCTATGCCGGGTGGATTGCCTTGCACGCCGGGGTGTCCGGCTCGGCACATGTGATTTTGATTCCGGAAATTCCGTACGACATCAACAAGATTATCGCCAAAATCCGCGAGCGGGATGAACGCGGCACCAACGTTTCGATGATCGTTGTCGCGGAAGGCGCGCGCGCCATCGGCGGCGAGATGACGGTCAAGGACAAGCCGGTAGGTCACGCCGAGCGTTTGGGCGGCATCGGCGAAAGATTGGTTGATGACTTGCAAAGACTGACCGGCAAAGAAGCACGCGCCGTCGTCTTGGGGCATTTGCTCCGCGGCGGGAGTCCCAGCGCATCGGATCGACTGTACGCTTTGCGCTTTGGCGCGGCGGCGGTGCGTGCGCTGGAGGAAGGACAGTCAGGCATTATGGTTGCGCTTGACCCGCCGAACGTGAATTACGTCCCGTTGGACGACGCCACCCGCCGGATGAAATCGGTCCCGTTGGACTGCGATACGATGCTGACTGCCCGCGATTTGGGCATTTGCTTCGGCGATTAGCGGATTAAATGACATAAAACTGCCACTTTAGCCCAATATTTGGTGTATTCTGCTTGACTTACCCACTAAATCTAGTGTATAATTCGAATACACAGTTTTCCTAGGAAATTCCCCAAAAGGAGGGTATGATGGCAGACCGAATGACCAAGTCAGAAATTTACGCGTATTTGGCGGACAAGACGGGCTTGAAACGCAAAGAAGTTCAATCCGTTCTGGAAGAACTCGCGCAACTCGCCTACAAGGAAGCCAAAAACACGTTCGTGGTTCCCGATCTGGGAATCATTGTTCTCAACGAGCGCGCGGCGCGCAAGATGATGATGCGCTTTGGACCGAAAGCCGGACAGGAAATCCTTGTCCCCGCGAAAAAAGTCCTGCGCTTTCGCTTCTCCAAAGCCGCCAAAGATGCGATTCTGGGTGTTAGCCCGAAAGCCAAAGCCACCGGCGCGAAACAAGTCGATGACTTTGTCATTATCGAAGGCATTGGACCCAAAATCGCCAAGGCGTTGAACAAAGCCGGCATCACGACGTTCGCGCAATTGTCCAAGATGACCGCGCCAGAGCTGGACAAGATTCTGCGCGAGAACAAGTACTTGGGCGAAACCAATTCGTGGCCCGAACAAGCACGCCTTGCCGCCGAAGGCAAAATGGATGAGCTCAAAGCCCTGCAAGACCGACTTGTCGCCGGACGCGAAAAGTAATCTGAAACAAAAAGCCGGGTTTCAAAACTGAAACCCGGCTTTTTTTCATTCGATTTTTTGGTTCGCCACCCGCCGCAATGCACTCTCCGCATCAATTCCTCTTGCCGATGCATACGCCGCGAGCGCGAACAGCAACTCGCCAAATTTCTGCTCCGCATTTCGCCCGCGCGATAACTTTGCCGCGCGCGCAACGATTTCCTTCCGATTGACTTGAACCTTCGCGCGCTTGGCGATTTTCTGCGCGCGCATCAGCGCCGGCAGTGCGCGGGGCACCGCCGATTTCTGCTTGCCCCCGTTTTCCGCTTGCTTAATCATCTCCCAATTCGCAACGACCTGATCGGTACCGCTCACTTGCACATCGCCAAAGACGTGGGGATGCCGCCGCACCAGTTTCTCCGATATTTCGGCGATGACCTCGCTCAAGCGAAACTCACCGGACTCGGCGGCGATTTGCGCTTGCAGGAAAATGTGCAACAGCAAATCGCCCAGCTCTTCGCGCAAATGCGGCATATCCTCCGCGTCGAGCGTTTCCAAGACTTCATAGACCTCTTCCAGAAAATCCCGCCGCAACGATTGATGCGTTTGTTTCCGATCCCACGGACAGCCGTCGGGTGCGCGGAGACGCGCGACGACTTGACCGAGCGCGGACATTGATCCGGCACGTGCGAGCGGCGGAAGGTACAACGTGCTCGACTCATCGAACTTGGACCGCGTCATTTTCGCCAGCGACGAAGAGGCGATGGTTTGCGCCGCATCAACCCAGCGAATCGAATGTTCCGGCGGGTATAGCATCGTCAGCACGCGTTGGCATTTGCGCGCGTTCGCGCGGTTGACGTTCACGATCAACGCGGGCAAATCCGGATCGAGATGCGGGAAATGTTGGCGCGCCAGCGTTGGCGCATCGATAATCTGCAAGCCGCGCGCCAAAGGATCGATGTCTAGCGCGGCGCAAACAGTATCCAGAAGAGTGGAAAGTCGTGTCATCCTATTCTCCAAAACTCAAAGGGCGACGTTGCCGTCGCCCTCGATTGTATCTGAAATTAGTCTGGCGCGCTATTCCGGAATATTCACTTCGAAAACATTTTTGCCAACCGTCTGGTCGTCGAAGCTCGCGCCGCCCAAGCCGCACAAAAGCGCCGCGTCGCCCGCGCCCAGCGATACCTTGACCACATTGTCGGTTCTGACGTTGCTGGCGTACAGCTGGTTGTTGCTTTCTTGACAAACAAGAATGATCACGCGAAATTGACGTTTGTCCGTCAGCGTTGCGGTTACCGGCTGACCCGCGAGGATGACTTTTTGGTCCGGCGGGGGCGTATACCCGGCGAGTGTTGTTGTTTGCTTGAGCGTATAAACACCCGCGGGAACATCAGAAATCGTGCAAGTGCCCATTGCGTCGGTCGTGCAAGTTGCCGTCGTTACGGCGGCAGAGGCGAACAGCGCAACGCCAACGCGATTGAGTGGATTCGCGGGCTTGTCATCGTCTTGAACGCGAACCGTCAGCGCTGAGGGTTTGCCCGTATCGGTAAAGACAAGTTTCGTCGTAACGCCTGGCAGCAGAATCACATTTTGCGCGGGCGCGGGCGTATATCCTGGGGGTGGAGTGGTTTCGACGACCCAGTACGGCGCGGGTTGCACTTGCAGAATCGAGCACTCGCCGCGGGTGTTGGTGGTGCACGTATATCTCGTCAGCACATCTTCCGCGCCGCGATCCGAACCGGCAAGCGGCGCAACATCCTTGAAAAGCGTAAAGACCGCGCCGGAGAGCGGGCGCGGCGGATTGGCATTATCCGTCTTGCGCAGGTTGAGCGTCGCGCAGGTTTGCAGTTTGAAATCGACCGGCGGAATCAAATCTTGCACCGGCGCGGCAAGGATGAACTGTCCGCGGCTCTTGACCATGACGCTCGCGAGGTTGAGGCATCGGTCATTAAACACGCCGGCGGCAGTCAGGTTGATGCTCGCTTCGCCGAACGTTTGGGGCGCAAGATTTACGCGCGCCATCGGGTCCCGAACGGCAACCTGATTCACCGCCGCTTCCGCCCAGCCGTTCGCCGTGAGATCAACGCGTTGCCCCCAACACGGCGGCAGCGTGCCGGTAACCTCGCACGGACCGGGGCTGGTCGTCAGCCAGCGCGAGAGACCCAGCGTCGGCGTCACCACCGGCTTGGCATAGTCGAATGTAATCAACAGATCGCCGTCAGTGCGCGCCGGAGTTTTGGCGTTTGAGATAGTCACTGACGATTGATTGAACTCGTAGCTTAGGTGGATCGCATCGCCTGGCTTGGCACGTTCCCAAGCGACGTACAGAAATTGACTGCCCGCGACGAGTTGGTGAGCGGCGTAAAAACGTGTGAGGTCGACGACCGGTGCGACGCCGGTCACCACGGCCGCCGCCAGTGTATCTTCCGTCGCACCGCCAGCAAACGTCAGATTCTTTTTGCCACTCGGGTTCACCACGCCGACGACGCGATTGGGCACGTTGACCCAATCTTGCAACCCAGGTGTATCGACGCTTAGATTGCCATCACCACCCTCGAACGGACTCGGCGGCAAATTTGCCAAAGCGATGGTTGGGCTGAGCAAGACCAGCGCCGGCACGAGCAATGCAAAAATCGCACTCACTAGAATCATTCGGCTCAATTTCATCTTGTCTTCCCTTCTTTTAACAAACTCAGGCGGGAGAGGTTCCCCGCCTGAGTTTTCATTTCGATTATTTTGTCGTTACCGATACGATATTCGACGGTGGACTTTCCAACCCTAGCTTGTTCGCCGTCACATATACTTGTGGTTGACCCCTTTGGTCGAGCCATAGTCATTGTAGAGCAGAACCGTCAAACCGGTGGCAATTTGGGTATAGGTGCAGTTCAAAGTCTGGCAACGGTAGACATTGTAAGTTGAGCCAGTGGTTGGGCTTGTTTTCCAGGTCAACGCGTTGTAGCCCGTGTTGGCGCGCACAGCCAGCGAGACGGGGGGCCACACGACCGGCGTCGACGTTTTGGTTGGCGTTGGCGGAACCGGTGTCTTGGTCTTGGTCGGCGTGCGGCTAGCCGTTGGTGTGCGCGTCGGCGTGCCGGGCACCGGTGTGTTGGTGCTAGTTGGAGTCCGCGTAAAGGTCGGTGCCGGCGGTACAGATGATGACGTAGGCGTCGGCGTGGGTGGCAGCGGCGTCGGTGTCGGCAACAAAAGACCAAAATCTGCCGGGCTTTGTCCACCAGCCAAGAGATTAACGACAAGGAGATTCGTATTGGTCAATGAGGCGCCCGGCGGGGTGCTCATGAGCATGACATTATATTGTCCCGCCGCCAAAGAAAAGCAGTAGGGTTCCGTTCCGTTCGTCGTCCGCGTCCCCACCAGGTTCGTATACCCGGGGGCTTGGTAGACATTGATCACCGCGCCCGCCAATGACACTTCACCGGCATTATAGGCACCATTGGTGGGATTGTTATCATGGAAAGCCCGCACACACAGCGAACCCGGGACACTCGGCGTGGGTGATGGCGTCGGCGTAAAGGTTGGCGTGGGTATCGCGTCAACGCACAACGGGAAGGTGGCAACACTGGAAACATTCCCCACGCGGTTGATTGCCTTGGCTTCGAGCGACCAACAACCGACACTGAGCGTCGGCGTAAAGGCAAACCGCTCGCTGACGGAATTCCACGCGCCATCGCTGGGCGTCGCGTTGTTCCACGCTCCGCCGCTGAGGCGCCACTGGACATTGGTAATCTTGTTGATCGTCATCGGGTCTTCGCCCGGACCCGGCGTGTACGGTCGGTCCTCTGCCAGCGCGGTGAGCATCGGTGTCGTGTTGGTCGTATGACCGGGCATGGTGTCAAACGCCACGATGGGCGTTGTGTTGATCGGATCCGGCAAGCCGTTGCCGCCGGTAATGCGGTAGCCGACCGCCGCGTGAGCATAGGCATCGATCGTGCGATTGACGAAAGCGACCGTGCCGCCGCGCATGATGCTGTCTTGATCCAGCAAGCAGCCGGGCGTTAGATCGCTGTTCTGGTTCTGGATGACCAGATAGCCGGAGGTGGCGGTACACGGAACGTTTGCCCCGGTATACTCATCCATCGCATTGAAAATGTGGCCCGTCTCGTGCGCGACGACCGAATCAAAGTTCGTTGGACCCCAGCCATCGTTGTCATAGGTGTAGACGCTGTAGGGACCGCCAAGGTAACTATAAGGCAAAGTAACCATCGGGAAAAGAGCCGGGGGCATTGTTGTAACTATCGACGACGTACATCACGAACGACCAATCGGCGCCATAGCGCTGGCGCAGATCGTATTCATAGCGGGAGGTATTTTCCCAGTTACTGGGATCGTTGTACGTCGGACTGATGCGTCCCAGGCACTTCATTGATCCACAATCCATCGTCAAACGAGGTGCGATTGATGGGCTCGTACACTGTTGGAATGGCGCGTTTTTGTTCGATGACAAATTCAACCCTGGCGTTGTTCACATCCGACCAGAATTGCAGCCCGGCAACGGTCTCATTGTAGATTTGATCCAAGCGGGCAGTCGTCCAGGACTCGGTGCAGACGTCTTGCGTCTGAATACCGCCGCCGCCGCATTGGAGCGTGACCAGACCCACCGCGACCTTGCCCAGCATGAATTTGGAGGACTGGTAGTAGCTGGGCGCCAGACCGGTGGCAGTGGGAACGGGAGCGCCAGCGCGCGCGGGAGTTGCGGTGGGACCAGCGGGCGTGTTGGTCGGCTGCGGCGTGAAAGTCGCCGTCGGCACCGGGGTTGCTGTTGACCCTGGCAATGGTGTTGGTTTGGGCGCTTGCAAACGCCCATTGGGATCGTTTGGGTCGAAGGTAAACGGCTGGGGAAACGCATCTTCAACGAGCGGCGAAGGATTCGTGCCTTTTTGCGGCGCAAAGTACGCAATCACCGAATTAATCGTCTTTTCGGTGCCCGCCGCGTTTTTCAATTTAACATAGACCGTTTTACGGCCATACCCACTTGCCAGCGTCCACGGTTTGGTTGTGGCAAATGGCTCATACCCCGCGCCGGTAAATTTGGAATCGTTCGAGACCATCATTTCCGTGGCAAAGTTCGCCGCGCCGATATACAAATTCACATTGGGCGAGTAGGTGGACAAGTCGCCGTTGTTGATGATGAGCGGATAGAACCCAAGGCGCGCGCCAAAATCGATGGTCCAATAATGGCGGTAGACCAGGATATCGTTGGAGAACGCATAGCCCACGCCCATTTCAGTCACATCGAGACTTGTCAAAAGGCTGGATGTACTTGGGTTCGCCGTCAAAGCCGCGAGCGCCGTTGAGGGCGTCTGAAATCCGCCAGCGATGGTCTCAAGGACGAGCGTGCTGTCCTTGTACTTGTCGGCGCGCTGTTGCGGCGTCTTGCCATCCGCTTCAACGGTGTCAAAAATGCCCCCGGTCTTGCCCATCGCCTTGCTGTGATTGCGCGCCGATTCTTTCAAGTTTTTGTTCAACGCCAAAGGCGGCAAGCCCTGCCCCACGCGATGTTGGTTGATCAACGTAAATAATTGCTGTTCGAACTTGCCAGCATCGGGGTTGGTCACCGATACTGGCGGGGTGAGCGCCGTAATTGTGCGCCTTTTGCAGTTGGACTATTCAAGTTCCAACCGACACCTTTTGAGTGACGGTACCGGTCGCATCGCCGCGGGCAGCATCCACTTGCGTTACGAATACGCCAGTGGAGAAACTCAAAAGCACCAATACCATAACCAGCGCGGCGGTGCGCAAACCATTGCTATATTTGAAGAAATTGCGGTTGGTAATCATTTGCTTGAATAGTTGAAAGTTCATTGATAGCACCTCACAGAGAAACACTTACCTCCTTTTATACCATAAGTAGGAATGAAGGTCAATAATCCGAAAAAATACTGTGATAACATTCTCTCCCTCACTGCTAGAGCTGAGGGGAGAGATCGTGATCGATTGTTACTGTTTGATCTTGATGTCGCCCTTGGGCATTAACTGGGTGGGCAGAGCATCATCCGGCGCACCGGGCCGATTGTCATAGATCACTTTGCCCGTGCTCGTTTCCCAAATCTTGACCCGCACCTTGTCCTGTCCAGCCAGCGTGGATACGAGCGAACTGAACAGGAAGCTGTACCCGGACTTGGACTTGATCTTGCCGACGCCCTTGAAGATGAATAACGGACCAGATGGGTTGCAGAGATCACCGACCAATTGAGCGCGGTGCTCTTGAAATCAAGATCGGTGTGTTCGAGTTTGAAATCAAACTTACCCTTGGGGGTTACACCCTTCTTGGGATAGTCCGCATGGACGCCAATCTTGGCTTTGTCGGTGAACCCCAGATTGTCACGATAGGCAGCCGCGGAAGTAAACTCGCCATTCCCATGGACGTCTGGCTGGTTGGGGTCGTAGACAATCACATAATCTTTTTCAGTAGCGGATACTCCATAACCACTCACAGTTACTACGACCTCGAACACGCCAGCCGTGACATACTTGTGACTGCCTTGGACGAAACGGCGCCATCCCGCTCGCTGGGCACACTAGTCGACTGTGAGCCATCGCCCCAATCCCAGGCGACGGCGTGAGTATCCGTATAGGTTGTGTAAGTGAAGGTTGCGCTCGCAGTGACACTAGAGTTGATTGAAATCAGGTCCGGCGCAATGGAGAGGGAAGATATATTTGCCGGCGCGTGCATGCGAAGAGCAACAATGAATCTAACATCGGTTGTTTGTCCACCAAGCACTCCCGCGGTTTGGGGATTTGGCGGTCGGATAATTCTGTAGGGATTCGAGTCTGCAAGAACAGTATAGTTGCCTTGTCCCAGTGAAACGCATTGTGGAGACACGGCATTGGTGGAAAAGGTGGCAACGATAACATTTAACGCATTTTTCACGGTGATGCCGATATTGGCAAGAGGACGCTGTCGATCATCTTTAACCATTACGCACAAATTGCCCGGCGCGCCAGTATCAGCCATGCGCTTGAATACGGTGAACGGAACGGTAACCGTTTGTCCCGCCGACACGGGTGCGGTCTGCGTGGAAGGGTTTGAACCGCCCCAGGTATAAGTCGAAATGGCAGCCGTGTATGTGCCAGGGTCGAGTCCAAGCACCCGATGCCAGAAGCATCGGTCAAGAACGAACCCACAACCACGCTGTAATTGCGTCTTTCACGACAAAGGGGACATTTGCAGCCGCGCCGCCGGCTCCCCACTGCGCCTGCACGCAGAACCTGCCGGTGGCTGTTTGTGCCAACGCCGGTGCCGCAGGCAAACTGGCAATTGCCAGAGCAAACAAGGCAATGATGACGAGAGATTTTTTCAGCAACATTTCGAGCCCCCTTATTTTCCCAAAATAAAAAACCGCGCCATACAAAACAATATGGTCACGGCCGGTTACGCCACCAGCTCCACCTGACTTGGCGTCCACATTGAACAGTCAGGGTTCACAGCTTCCGTGAAATAAAGATATTCTCTTGAAATAAAAAACCGCGCCATACCAAAGCATGGTCACGGTCGGTTACGCCACTAGCTCCCCCTGACTTGGCGTCCACATTGGTACAGTCAGGGTTCACAGCTTCCGCGAAAAGAGTATGTAGCTATTGAATTACTGTAATACTTATACCCGCGCTTTAGCCGATTTGTCAAGTTAAAATTCAAGGCGCAGGCACACTCCGCTCCGCGTCAAGCAACCGGAAGGTGGATCAGGTGGTTTGCCCAACCCACCTTCCGGCGTTCATCACTTACCTCAACGTGTCCGGGACGATACTGATCGAGTTGATGTCGCGATTGCCGACGTACATCCTGCCAAGCCCGCGATTCTCGGCGAGACCGTATGGCGTCGCCAACGGCATTTGGAATCCGATCGATCCGGTTGCCGGGTCAAAGATCTGCAACACCCCGTCACTCGTCGCAGAGATGTACAGCATTCCGTTCGCCAGGCTCACGAGCAGATGCCCACCATCATAGGTGTTGCCAATGATAGTGACCGTCGAGAGTGTCAGCGTGCTCCCATTCGAGTTGAAGATGTACAGATTGTTCGCCAGATCAAAGTCGGGCGAATTGAACGCAACCGTAGTAAACACTTTGCCAGTGGCTGGATCAGCCGTCACATAGTACGGCACGCCGCCCAATGGAATGTCCTGCAACATGCGCGTGCTGGTCCACGAAGTTTCAAACACTTGCAAGTCCATGCCATCGCGATTGGTGACATAGAGCCGGTTGCGATTCGGATCCACCGCAACCCCATCCGTGCCACTGTTCGTCGAGATACAGTCGATCATGCGATTGGTCACCGCATCGATGACTGCCACGCGACCCACCCCGTGCATCGCCACGTACACGCGATTCAAGCCGGGATGCACCGCGAGGTTCGTCGGACTGCCGTCGCAACGGAAATCACTGCGCGGATCGTTCAGTTTGATATCGGTCATTTTGGTCATGTCGGCGGCATTGATGACCGTCACCATCGCATCCAAGTTGCTGGCGACGAAGACGCGATCGTTCGCCATGCCAACGCCGACCGGCTTGCGCCCAGTCGGGATGGTCGCCACGACTTGGCGCCGCACCTCATCCCATACCGTTGCAGTCGCGATATCGTGGCTCGCGATATAGAGTCGATTGCGTCCGGTATCCGAAACCATGCCCTTGGGATGATTAATCGAAATCGGGATCAGCGGTGGTGCTGGTCGGCGTGGGCGTTGGCGTTGCCGCGACCCGGTCACCGAACTCGGTCGTCGTGCTTCCACCCGGGGTTACAGTTATCGTGAACAGGTTCGGCGTCGTCGAGATATAGCCCGGCGGATCGGTTTCAGTTACCGTATAGTTACCGGGCGGCAGATTCGGCAAGCAGTACGGCTCGGTGCCGTTCGTCGTGCGTGTGCCGATGACCGCGCCATTCGGATCCCTGATCGTGAGCAGAGCATTGACGAGCAGAGGTTCACCATCGCGGGTTGCATTGCCGTTCTGGTCAAGGTACGCCAGCACACAGATCTGACCCGGCGGAATCGGCGTGCTGGTTGGCGTCGGCGGCAAGGTATCGCCGAATTGAACCGTCTGCGAACCGCCAGGCGTTAGTGTCACCACCACCACATCCGGCGTCGTCGAGGTGTAGCCGTTTGGATTGTTCTCGGTCACGGTGTACGTGCCGGGCGGCAGATTCGGCAAGCAGTACGGTTCAGAACCATTGGTCAACCGCGTGCCAAGGGTGACGCCATTGGCATCTTTGATGGTGAGCAAGGCATTGATGAGCAAGGGTTCGCCATCGCGGTTTGCATTGCCATTCTGATCGAACCAAGCCAATACGCAAACTTGACCCGGCGGAATCGGCGTGTTCGTCGGTGTTGCTGGCAAGGTATCGCCGAACTGGATATTCTGAGTACCACCGGATGTTACCGAGACAACGACCACATCGGGTGTTGTCGAGGTGTAACCATTGGGATTGTTCTCGGTGATCGTATAGTTGCCGGGCGGGAGATTCGGCAAGCAGAACGGCTCGGTGCCGTTCGTCAGCCGCGTGCCCATAATTGCGCCATTGGAATCCTTGACAGTAAGCAAGGCATTGATGAGCAAAGGTTCACCATCCCGCACGGCGTTCGCATTCTGATCGAACCAGGCAAGTGCGCAGATTTGCCCCGGCGGAATCGGCGTGTTCGTCGGTGTTGCTGGCAAGGTATCGCCGAATTGGACATTCTGTGTACCACCGGGTGTCACCGAGACGACGACCACATCGGGCGTTGTCGAGTTGTAACCGGTCGGATTATTTTCCGTTATTGTGTATGTCCCGGGAGGCAGACTCGGCAAGCAGGACGGCTCGGTGCCGTTCGTCAGCCGCGTGCCCATGACCGCCCCATTGGAATCCTTGACGGTGAGCAAGGCATTGATGAGCAATGGTTCACCATCCCGCACGGCGTTCGCATTCTGATCGAACCAGGCGAGTGCGCAGATTTGTCCCGGCGGAATCGATGTGGTCGTCGGTGTTGGCGTCGGCGGCAACGTATCGCCGAACTGGACGTTCTGCGTGCCACCTGGTGTTACCGTGACAACGACCACATCGGGTGTCGTCGAGGTGTAACCATTGGGATTGTTCTCGGTGATCGTATAGCTGCCGGGCGGCAGATTCGGCAAGCAGTACGGCTCAGTGCCGTTCGTCAACCGCGTGCCGATGACCGCCCCATTAACATCTTTGACCGTAACGAGCGCGTTGTTCAACAAGGGTTCGCCATCCCGCACGGCGTTCGCGTTCTGATCGAACCAGACCAGCGAGCAAATTTGTCCCGGCGGAATCGATGTCGTCGTCGGTGTCGGCGATGGCGGGATCGGCGTATTCGTCGGCGTAGGCACCGGCGTCGATGGCGGTTGGTTCAAGAACACCATCGATGAACATTGATTGGGCCACACCGCAACCTGAACCGTGGTTGGCATGAGCGGCGTCCAGCCCGGTTGATTGATTTCGCTCAAGGTGTATGCCAAGCCCGGCACCAAGTTATTGATCTGGAAGAACCCAGAGGCATCTGTGGTCGTGACGCGAGTCTGCTGATCCGATCAACGGATCGATCCACGACAGCGTGATGGTCCAGCCGGACAAACCGCGCACTTGGGGATCATACTTGAACCCATTGATACAACCGAAGACCACGGGCGTATTCGTCGGCGTCGGCGTATCGGTGGGCGCGTTGACGCGCGTCGGCGTCGGGCGTTGGCGGCAACGTGTCACCAAAGCGAACGACCGGAATAGCATCTGAGGTTGGAAACGCCACGACCAGGTCCGGCGTCGTCGAAGTATATCCGGGCGGGTTGATTTCGGTTACGGTATGCGGACCGGACTGCAGATTGGAGAAGCAGAACGGTTCGGTGCCGTTCGTCAGCCGCGTACCGACCACGACCCCATTGGGATCCTTGATCGTGATGAGCGCATTGCTCAACAACGGCTCACCCGCATTTTGCGCGGCGTCCGCATTCTGATCGAACCATGCCAAGACGCACAATCCGCGCGGAGGCAATGGGGTATTCGTGGGTGTCGGCGAAGGCGGAATTGGCGTATTTGTCGGCGTCGGCACTGGCATCAACGGCGGTTGGTTCAAGAACACCACCCATGAACATTCTTGGTTGGGCCACACCGCCACTTGGAACGTGGTCGGCATCAGCGGCGTCCAACCCGTTTGATTCACTTCGCTCACGGTATAGGTCAGACCCGGCACCAAGTTGTTGAATTGGAAGAACCCGGACGCATTGGTCGTCGCAACCCGGCTTTGCTGTCCCAGGAGCGGATCGGTGAACGATAACAAGATCGTCCAGCCCGACAGGCCGCGCACTTGCGGATCATATTTGTAACCATTGATACAACCATAGACCACCGGCGTGCTTGTCGGCGTTGGTGTATCGGTCGGCACATTGACACGCGTTGGCGTCGGCGTGTTCGTGGGCGGCAACGTGTCACCAAATTCGACCGTGCGTGTACTGCCCGCTGTAATCGTGGCAGTCACCGAATCCGGCGTCGTCGAGGTATAACCAGCAGGATTGTTTTCCGTCAAGGTGTACGTGCCCGGTTGCAAGTTTTCGACGCAGAACGGTTCGGTGCCATTCGTCACACGCACACCCACCACCGCGTTAAATGGGTCTTTGATGGTGATCACCGCGTTGGTCAACAAGGGCTCGCCATCGCGCACGGCATTCGCATTCTGATCGAACCAGACGAGCGCGCACAAACGCGCGAGTTGTGGTGTATTCGTCGGCGTGGGCGTCGGGGAAGGCAGTACCGGCGTATTCGTCGGTGTCGGCACGGCGTCAACGGCGGTTGGTTCATGAACACCACCGATGAACATTGAACGGGCCAGACCGCCACTTGGAACGTCGTCGGCATCAGCGGCGTCCAACCCGATTGATTCACTTCGCTCACGGTATAGGTCAGACCCGGCACCAAGTTGTTAAATTGGAAGAACCCGGACGCGTCGGTGGTCGCGACCCGGCTTTGTGATCCAAGGAGCGGATCGGTGAACGATAACAAGATCGTCCAGCCCGATAGACCACGCACCTGGGGATCATACTTGAAACCATTGATACAACCATAGACCACCGGCGTACTTCGTCGGCGTAGGCGTCGGTGTATCTCATTGAGCTCGCGTTGGTGTCGGCGTGGTCGTCGGCGGCAACGTGTCACCAAATTCGACCGTGCGCGTACTGCCCGCCGTAATCGTGGCGGTCACCGAATCCGGCGTCGTCGAGGTGTAACCGGCGGGATTGTTTTCCGTCAAGGTGTACGTGCCCGGTTGCAAGTTGTCGACGCAGAACGGTTCGGTGCCATTCGTCACCCGCACACCCACCACCGCGTTAAACGGGTCTTTGATGGTGATCACGGCGTTGGTCAACAATGGCTCGCCATCGCGCACGGCATTCGCATTCTGGTCGAACCAGACGAGCGCGCAGAGGCGCGCGATTTGCGGTGTATTCGTCGGCGTGGGCGTCGGAACTACCGGCGTATTCGTCGGGGTCGGCACCGGCGTCAACGGCGGTTGGTTCATAAAGATCACTGACGCACACTGGTTGGGCGTTACATTGACCGTATACGCGGTGGGCGTCAGCGGCGTCCAGCCCGATTGATTCACTTCGCTTACGCTATAGAGCAAGCCCGGCACCAGGTTGGTGAATTGGAAGAACCCGGACGCATCGGTTGTCGCGACCCGGCTTTGTGATCCAAAACCATCGTTAAACGATAACAAGATCGTCCAGCTCGACAGGCCGCGCACCTGGGGATCGTATTTGTAACCATTGACGCAACCATAGACCACCGGCGTATTCGTCGGCGTGGGCGTCGGAGTATCTTGTTGAGCTCGCGTGGGTGTCGGCGTGGGCGATGGAATCAGAGAGAGACCCGCGTCACGCGTGAGATCCACCTGACCGGCGGCAAGCGTGAGCACACCCGTTGATCCAGTAGCCGGATTCGCGTCACTGTCCACCGCCGGGTTGCCACCCTGATTCTGCGGACCAAACTGATAACCCGCCGGTAGCGAAAACTCGATCTGGTAAGTTCCCGCCGACAAGTTGGTGAACTGATATATACCACTCGCATTCGTGGTCGTGTTACTCAATATCGCGGTGCGGTTGCCATTGTATAAAGTTACAAGCACATTGCCGATGCCTAGCTCACCCGCATCTTGGATACCATTTCGATTCGTGTCATTCCAAACAAAATCCCCCAAAGTTCCCAACGACACCGGCGTATTCGTCGGTGTCGGCACCGGCGTCGATGGCGGCTGATTCACGAATGGCGCATACGAACAAAGTTGTCCAGGGCTGTTGACTGTAATCGTCCATGAGGTTGGGAGGATATTGGTCCAGCCCGGCTGCATAATCTCGATCACCGAATAGGTCAACCCAACCGGGAGATCGGAGAATTCGTAAAAGCCGCTGGCATCGGTGCTCGTAGAAACAACTTGGTTTCCAAGGATCGGGTCTGTATACACCAGCATGATCTGCCAATTCGCGATACCATTGCCGGAATTGTCCTGCTTGATGCCGTTGATACAACCAAAGGATGGTGGCGTGCTGGTTGGCGTGGGCGTCGGAGTATTCTGTTGAAACCGCGTGGGCGTGGGCGTGGGCGTTGCCGGCGGATTGTTGGTAAAGACCACGGAGGCGCACGCCGTGCCCGACCTTGCCGTAATTGAATACAAGGTTGGACCAGCTGCTGTCCAGTCAGGTTGCATGACTTCACTCACCTGATACGCGAGATCCGGTGTTAGATTATCAAATCGGAACGCGCCATTCGCATCGGTAATCGTTGAACGGCTTTGCTGTCCCACTTGCGGATCAGTCCAATTTAGCAAAATCACCCAACCGGGCAACAAGCGTGCAACATTGTCGATTTTGATACCACTGATACATGCCGGAACCACTGGGGTTTTCGTCGGCGTTGGCGTGAAGGTCGGCGTATTGACCGGCGTGTTCGTTGGGGTAGGCGAGAATACCGGCGTATTCGTCGGCGTATTGGTCGGTGTGTTCGTCGGTGTAATCGTTGGTGTTCTGGTTGGCGTGTTCGTCGGCGTGGCAGGCGAAGTGGGCGTTGGCGTTGGCGTTGGCTCAAAAACAGTCGTGCACGCTTCACCGACGTCGCCGCCAGTCTTGTTCTGGTCGCCGTCATGCACCATGAATTGGAATCGATATTTGTGACCGGGAATGAGTCCGAGGTCATCTACATTCCAAACAACTTCGGCGCCGAACCCTGATTTGTCAAACCCAGGGGCGGTGTGTCACTCCCGGCGCCCAAGTTCCAGTTGTTCTTGGCCGGGTTTACGTCCGGTGTCACTCCGCTGCCGTTGCTGACCGCCGCTTTCCATGTGCCATAAACGGCGCTAGGCGGAATGGCTGTGCCGCCATATTGCCAGTCGCCGGCTCTGCTATTTGAATCATTTGTAATATCCGTAATGAACAAAGCTGGAAACATCGGGCGTCCCGATGGATCGAGGGCATTGGGGTCTCCGATTTGCGGATTGATCACAAACCCGGGGTTGCTGGTCAACGGGGAGACCGGGAACGTGCCATTGGCAGACTGGCGTACCCCAAGCGTCATCGCATGTTCGTCGTTGTACCAGAGTTTGACTTTGGCGCCGGGCATTGCCGGACCGCCCAGCTTGGGCAGAAACTCGCGCAGGACTTCGCTTTCATTGAACACAATACTTGTGCGCGCGACGCCGCTACTAAATGGATAGCCACAGGTATCGCCGCTGCTGCTACTCGCTTTGACCATGGAAAAGTTAATGTTTGCTGCGCTATTACAGTTGACAATGCTGAGAGCGATCTGGCCTGGACCGCTGGGGACATACATCGCCGCTGGAATCAACGAGCACATAATAGGTGCCATCCGCCAAGCCGGTGAATGAATATCCACCGCTACTATCGTTTGTGATCCGCTGCAACGATATTCGAGCCGGTGCCGTCCACTAACATGACAGCAATGCTTTTCAAACCTTTCCGCGATTGGGTCACCGTCCCGGAAATAGAGCCCGTACTGCAGCCCGCCAGCATGGCAACCGGCTCAGATGCTGGCGCCACCGGCGCAAGGCTCGCAAGTTTCAAGCTGGGTCCGGCATTGCCAGGATTGAGTGAGCTCGCGCTAACAATTGGCGCCGGTACCCACGCATTGTTCATGAGCGCCATGAATGCCAAAACGCCGATGACACCCAGGCGTCGGCTGAGACGGAATATGCCCAAATTATTCATTTTGCCTTCCTCCGTTTGCCCTCTGAGAAAACAAAAACCGACAAAGGAAAAATCCCCGGTCGGTTACGCCACCTGCTCCACCTGGTCTAGGGCGTCCAATTGCCGCGACGTCAACCGCCGCAGCCACGACACAGGTTTCATTGCATCCGTTTATCAAACAGAACTATTCGCTTGTGATGGTTTTCGATTGATAGTGAATCGCAGTAATTATACCATTTAATCCATAGGAAAACAAGGGGTATTTGCATTAAAAAATCATAACCAACCCGCACAAATGTTCTGCAATTTTCGATTGAAAATAGTGCTTGTTTCAAGACACGCGGGCAACATTTCTGTTGCCCGCGTGGTTTCGCGTTTCACCTAGTCGGGATTCGTCCTTTCCCTATTCTCCAAGTTGCCCAAATCTTACTTGGTTTGGCGCAGGTACAGCGTCGGGACTACGAACAAATCAACGAACGCACAAGTGAGCATTCCACCCAGAATAACGATTGCGGTTGGGCGCAGTATCTCCAGACCGGGAATGTCTCCCAGAAGCAACACCGGCACAAGAGCTAACGCAATCGTCAGCGTAGTCATCAAGACCTGGCGCGAAACGTTCTCGTACTCCAAAAAGGATCAGCTCCGGATTGGAGAATTTCTCCTGATTCGATTCCGCTTGGCGCAGGCGCCGGATGAGCATGATCTGATTGCGTGCCGCAATCCCAAACACGGTGAGAAATCCAAAGATCGCTCCCAGCGAAACGCTTTGCGGGTCGACGACCGCCAGCGCGACTAGCCCACCCACCAGCGCTACCGGCAAGGTTAGGAACGATAGAATTGCCAGCCGCCAGCTCTCGAAGGCGGCTTGGAGCAGAAGCAGGATGCCGATCACCGCAACCGCTGCCAAGGTAAGCAATCGATTCTGAGCGGATTGTTGTTGTTCGTACGCACCCATCACTTCCGCATGGTATTCAAGTGGAAACTGGACCTGGCGGAGGCGATTCTTGATGTCTCCAACGATGGCACCGGCATCTCTGCCGTTCACATCGAGACTGATGTCAACATAGCGCGAGACATTCTCGTGGCGAATGAGACTGGTTTGGGGGTTCTTC
>CAVQYN010000036.1:0-152042 GCA_963718225.1 uncultured Chloroflexia bacterium | reverse complement strand
CGGCGTCCGCTTCCTTCATGGCCGCATGAAATCCCTCCTCGTCATCGCGGCGCTGTTGTTCTCCGCCGTCTGCGCACTCGAGGCCGAAGACTGGCCGATCTGGCGCGGGCCGCGCCGCGACGGCACGAGCCTCGAGGACATCCCCGTCACGTGGAGCGCGACCGAGAACGTCGTCTGGCGCACGGCGCTGCCAGGGCGCGGACACGCTTCGCCCATCGTCTTGAAGGGGCGCATCTTCACCGTTGCGGCCGACGATGCCACGCGGGCGCGACTGCTCCTTTGCCTCGACCGCGCCACGGGCCGGCTCCTCGGCAGCGCACGGTGGTCGAGGCGCCGCCCGAGCACATCCACAAGGAAAACAGCCTCGCCTCGAGGACGCCGGCGAGCGACGGCGAGCGCGTGTTCTGCACCTTCCTCGCCGGCGAGAAGGTCGTCGTCGCGGTGTACGACTTCGAAGGGCAAGGAAGTCTGGCGCAAGGAACCGGGCGTCTTCTCGAGTGCTCGACGGCTTTTGCAGCACGCCGATTCCCTATCAGGACAAGGTCATCGTGAACTGCGACCACGACGGCGACGGCTACATCGTCGCGCTGGCCCGCGCGGACGGGCGCGCGTTGTGGCGCATCGATCGTCCGAACAACGTGCAGCTACTGCACGCCGTTCATCTGCGACGCTGCCGGACGCACGCAGATGGTGCTTTCCGGCACGAAATGCGTCACCAGCTACGATCCCGACAACGGCCAGCTCCGCTGATCATTGATGGGCCGACCCAGCAGTTCGTCGCCTCGATGGTTCTGGTCGGAGCGCGCGCAGCTTTTCTTCATGACCGCCGGGTTCCCCGAGTTTCACATCCTCGCCATCCGCCCCCTGACGGGACGGGGCAACGTGACCGGCTCGCACATCGCCTGGCGCACGAAGGAAGGCGCCGCGTATGTGCCGTCGCCGATCGTCGAGGGCGACTGGTTCCTCGTCTGCTCCGAGCAGGGCGTCGCGTATTGTTACGAGGCAAAGACTGGCCGCATGGCGTGGCGCGAACGGTTCGGACGCCAGCATGCCTCGCTCGTCTCCGCCAGCGGGTTGATCTACTTCCTGAACGACAAAGGCACCTGCCGTGTGGTGCGCGCCGGGAAAAGTTTCACCTCGTCGCCACGAACGAACTCGGTGAAGACACCTACGCCTCGCCCGCGCTCAGCGACGGGCAAATTTTTCTCCCGCGGGAGAAGAGCCTGTTCTGCATCGGGAAGAAGTAGTTGAGAGTTGAGGGTTGAGCGTTGAGAGGCGCGGGAGGGCGCCGGACAGCCAGCGGAAGCGAATAGCCTTCTTGACTGCGCTCTTCCCGTCCCCCGCACCGATCATACTGCCGCGCCACTCTTGACCCTAAATCCGGCAGTTGGTTCTTGCCGTAAAGCGGCAAGTTGTTGCTTAATGGAGGGATGACACCTTCTGCTTCGCTTGCGATGGCTCACCCGCCGGGTGAGCAGCCCATCACCCCGCTCGAAGGACGGATCACGCCGTCCACACCCCCCGAAGAGCCCTTGGTCGTGGACACCGAGGGCGGGCGCTACCACGTGCAGTGGGACGATTCGGCCCCGGCCACCCCGCTGGGGCAACTGGTCTTCTTCGCCCAGTTTCTCAAAGCCGGCGAACTCTTCTCCCGGCTGTGCGCCGACGCGCCGCTCTGCTTCCGCAGCAACAACGCGCCGGCCGTGCGTGACGTGCTGGGCACCCTGCTGCTCTCGGTCCTCTGCGGTCACAGCCGCTACGCACACATCTCCGCCCTGCGCTTCGATCCGGTCAGCCCGCCGCTGTTGGGCATGAGCAAAGTCCTGAGCGAGGACAGCGCCCGGCGCAGCTTGAAAAAGCTCGACCAACTCGCCGCGCGCGCCTGGCAGCAGCGCCACCTGCGCGCGCTGTGGGAACCGTTGCTCTACGAGCCGTGGGTGCTGGACATCGACACCACCATCAAGACCATCTACGGCCACCAGGAGGGAGCCAGCGAGGGCTACAACCCGCACAAGCCTGGCCGGCCCAGTCACACCTACCACACCTACTGGATCGGACGGCTGCGGCTGTGCCTGGATGTCGAAGTGCGCCTCAGGTGTCAGCAGGGTCGCCAGGGCTTCTGGGGTAGTTTTTTTTTCCACTCTTCCCGCACCTCGGGTTTGCTTTTGGATGACGCGTGTCGGAGCGACTTTGCGCCAGTGGTGGCGCGCCAGTAATTCTAATGCGCGTTCAGGTTGAGACGAACTATCCAGGGCCAGGCACAGATGCTCCGCACCCGGTCGCGATCTGCAGCCAAGCGTGGCAGGCCGGTCGCCAGAGTTTGCACGACCCCAGCCATGTCTCGTGAACACCCGGTTGGAACTCCTTCTCGCGCAGTTCATCCCACAGGTGTTCCTGCGGATTGAGTTGTGGTGAATACGCGGGCAAGCGGGTAGACGGATGTTCTCCGGGACCACCAGCGCCTTGGCCACGTGGGAACTGGCGCCATCCACCACCATGACGATGAAGTCCTCGGGGTGTGCCGCACTGACTTGCGCCAGGAAGGTTCCCATCTGCTCGGTATTCATCACCGGAGCGATCCGCCAGTCCAACTCCCCCTCCAGCGGGCTGACCGCGCCGTAAACATATTGAACCTCCCGTTCATAACCGTTGTCTACCACCGGGCGCTGCGGCGCGGGCGCCCAGCAGCGCCGCAGCCGCACCATGCGGCCAAAGCGGGCTTCGTCTTGAAACATCAGCCGCACGTGACGCCCCTGCACCGCCTCGGGCGTCAGTAGGGCCGCCAGTTCTTCTGGAAGTTTTTTTTCCACTCCTCCCGCACCTCGGGTTTGCTCTTGGGATGACGCGTGTCGGGAGCCACTTTGCGCCAGTGGTGGCGTGCCAATAAGCGATAGACCACCGAGTGCCGGACGGTCGGCCCAGTCGTTGGGCCAACGCCTGCCGAATGGCGCTGCCACCACCAACTGGCCGGTGGCGGCACTGGCCAACCACGGTGTTAAGAACGCGACCTCTTCCGCTGGGGTGAGCAGGGATTCGCGCTGTCCGCCCCAGTTGCGGGCCGGGTTGGGCTGCGGCGCCGGGTTCTTGCGGAAGGCGGCTTGCAAGCGCGAGACGGTGGCACGGCTCACGCCCAACACGGCGGCGGTTTGTTCGAGGGTGGCCCCACACAAGGCTGGCAACAACACCGCCTGACATTGGCGCAGGGCTTCGAAGGACATGGCTGTGCTGGCGGCTCCTTGCGCTCGCTGCACGATGAGTGGATCGATCCGGCGTGGTCTGGCCATGCCGCCATTCTACTACTGTTCGTCTCATCTTGCAAGCGCATTGGAATAAGCGATAGACCACCGAGTGCCGGACCGGCCGGCCCAGTCGGTGCGCCAACGCCTCTCGCATCGGCGCCGCCACCACCAACTGGCCGGTGGCGGCACTGGCCAACCACGGTGCTAAGAACGCGACTTCTTCTGCGGGGGTGAGCAGGGATTTGCGCCGTCCGCCCCAGTTGCGGGCTGGGTTGGGCTGCGGCGCGTGGTTCTTGCGGAAGGCGGCTTGCAGGCGCGAGACGGTGGCACGGCCCACGCCCAACGCGGTGGCGGTTTGTTCGAGGGTGGCCCCGCACAAGGCCGGCAGCAACACCGCCTGACACTGGCGCAGGGCTTCGAGGGAGGTGGCGGTGCTGGCGGCTGCTTGCGCTCGCTACACGACGAGCTGATCAATCCGGCGTGGTCTGGCCATGCCGCCATTCTACTACTGTTCGTCTCATCTTGAAAGCGCATTAGAATAACCTGTCCCGACTACCGTCAGGCGCTTGGTCAAAGTCAGCCCGCCATACGGCATGGCATCTGTGGCGGATGCGATCAACAGGGGATCCCCGTCGAAAACCCAAGCTGAATTGTTTGCGTCCTGCGGACTGCGGTAATCCGCCGTGTGCTCGAGATTGCTGTCCACCCGCCATAAGGCCGCGGAGAGTGGTGGGATGAGACCCAGTGGCGAAACAAGGAGCGCGGCCGCAATGCAGAGGCGCCCCGGCACTGCTGCGCAGGCACCCTTCGGGGACCGGCGGATGATTGATGCTTAGCGTGTGTTGTCATGAGGTTTGGGTGGCGATTGGAACTCAAGCGTTGAGCGCTGAAAGGGAGCGGCATTGACGTGCGACAATTTCCAAATCTACGCGCGCCCTGGCAGAAGTGCCCTGTGGCGCACCAAGGCGCCCGCGTAACATACGGTGGACTGCAAGCACGGGAGAAAGGCGCTCGCCCGCCCCTCGGGTTCGAGGACATGAGGAAGTGCCCACTTTCTGCGGGAGCCTGTGCTTCGGCTCGGAGGAGCGTAATCCATGGTCAACAAGCTTTCGCAGGGAAAGCTACGAAGGAAGACAGCCAGCGTGTTGACGCAGAGCAATTAACCTGTGGAGTCGGGTTATCCCGAGCGGAGGCGTCAAGCGCGCGTCGCGCGTCTTCCTTTTGCGTGAGTTGATATCGCGGCGGCTTGTATGCCGCGCGAAATCGCTGTCGATCCTGTACCGCTTGCCGTCCACACGGGGTTTCCGTGGCCGGTGACGCCGTTGCCGCTTGCCGAGCTGGCCAGCCTGGGCGTGCTGCCGGTGGCCGGGGACGGGGCCGGTGGGCGGGGGGCGAGGGGACGGCTTGCCCGTCCACCAATCGCCACTATTCCCCTCCGCTGCCTCCGAGGAATAGCGCATGGACCGCCGCGATTTGCCGATCTACATCGACCGCGTGGTGCGACGAAGCCGTGCAAGGCCCGAGGTCGAGCGTGCCGGCCGCGTTCCAGTTCTACTAGGGCGACACCTACCGCCTCAAACTGTACGGGTTGGAAGCGGTGCAGGATGATACGCTGGACTTTACCGCCCGGTCCGGCTCGACTATCCCATCATCGGCGCGGGGCTGTTTGCCAGGCAGCCGGATGCAGCCTCCCCTCGCGGGAACTTTCTGTGGCCGATTGCGGGGAAACCACCGTTCCGCTTCCGGGAACATCGCGAGGGGGAACGGCCACGGCGTTGAATGAACTCCGCCGCCGTTCCGTGGACCAGGGGCTGCACGGTGTGCAAGCGGCCCGGCGAGTTTCTGGGTCTCACGAAGGACGGCTGGATTGCGGATGTGAAGCCGGTCAAGGAATGTGTGCTTTCCAACCACCGACCGACCCGCGCCCGCGTCGCGGCCAACTTTCCGCGGCCTGGGGGAAGTTGGCGCTGCGCGGGCGCCGGTCGGCGGCGGTTGGAAACCACCGTTCGTGCGCTGTGAAGCTGCACGCTCTTCCGAGGTGAGAGACCTCGGCCACTGGCTGCCGTTGGGCTGGTGAGAACCTGAAGTCACCGCGTCGCCGCGAGGCGGGGTGGGAAGCAACGGAAGGAACCATGACGACCGCAACGAAAGTAAACACGATTCGGCACTGCCAGCTCGACGAGCCTGCGAACGAAAGGCGAAGTCTCGAGCCCCGCGAGGGGATCGACCTGTGGGGGAGCCCAACGCCAAGCCCCACGGGGACTGACGGTGTGGTTGGTGGCGGTAGGCATGGCAAAGAGGGTGCCGTGAACACAGGAGGCCTGCCGGGACAGAACGCCGCGAGGCGCCCGGCAGGAGTCAGAGCCACCCCTTCGACTGCGCTCAGGGCAGGCTGCGTCGCGCCAGCAAGCCGCAGGCAAACCGACGCCGGAAGAAAGACCGGGACTGCGGAACGAAGCCGGGTAAAGGACCGAGGCGGCGGAGGGGAATAGTGGGGGACGGAGGACGGGCGAGCCGGTGGAGCCAAGGGTGGCAGGAAGGCCAATCCTGAAAGCGACAGACCCGGCGAAGAAGAACCGCCGCGAGTTCCCCGCGCGAGCGGGGATAAACCAGGCGGAGAAGACCTGTGGCAACGCCACAAGGCCGAACGCGGGGTCTGGAGCCAAAGGATGCTGCTCGCCCGTCCCCCGGCCTCCACGATTCCCTTCCGCCGCCTCGGCCCTCGAAAGAGGGGTCAAAGGGGGCCGGTGGTTCAGTCTGATGGACAAGGTGTTCGCAGACCAGACGCTGGCCCTGGGCTGGGCGAAAGTGAAGTCCAACGCCGGAGCCTGTGGCGGCTCGCCCGTCCACCGACCACCGCTCTGCCCCTCCGCCGCCTCGGTGGACGGCATCACGATAGCACGCTTCGAGAAGCAGGCGGAAAGCCGGCTGCTCGCCGTGAAGGAGCACTTGCAAGGAGGCGACTATCGACCCCAGATGATCAAACGGGTTTGGATCGACAAACCTGGCAGCCGGGAGCAGCGGCCGTTGGGCATCCCGACGGTGTGCGACCGCCGGCGCGGCGGGGAACAGTCGCCGCTCTTCCCCTCCGCCGCCTCGGTGGTGCAGAGTGCCTTGAGGACGGTCATCGAACCGATCTTCGAGCGCCTCTTTGCGCCCCAGAGCTACGGGTTTCGGCCCGGGCGAAGCTGCAAGGATGCGCTGCGACGTGTGGAGGAACTGCGGCAAAGCGGCCATGCCTGCGTCGTGGACATCGACATCAAGAAATACTTCGACACGATCCCGCACGACCGGCTCCTGGAGCTGGTCGCCGAGCACATTGCCGATGGGCAGGTGCTGGGATTGATCGAAGCCTTTCTCCGTGCTGGTGTGATGGGGGAGATGGAAGGCTGGGAGCCGAGCGAAGGCACGCCGCAAGGCGCTTACTCGCCCGTCCACCGTCCACCACGATTCCCCTCCGCCGCCTCGGTCATCAGTCCGCTGCTGGCCAACCTCTACCTGAATCCGCTGGACTGGCTGATGGTGCAAAACGGGCTGGAAATGGTGCGGTATGCCGACGACCGAGGGGGCGGAGGGGCATCGGGAGGTCGGTGGACGGGCGAGCCATGGTCGTGCTCTGCCGCGACCTGGACACGGCCCGACAAGCGCTGGAAACCATCCGGCAATGGATGAGCCAGGCCGGGCTGAGCCTGCACCCTGAAAAGACCCGCGGCTCGCCCGTCCCCCGGCCCCCGCTCTTCCCCTCCGCCGCCTCGGTGGTGGACATGACCGCGCCGACGAGTCACTTCGACTTTCTCGGCTACCGGTTCTGGCGAAGCCGCAAGGAAGAACTCGGGGTGAGGCGGCTGATCAGCCCCAAGAGCGAAGGCAAACTGCGCGCGAAGCTCAAGCCGCTGACCCGCCGGGCGAACGGAGCGAGCATGGAAGCGATCGTGGCGAAGCTGCGGCCAGTCCTGCGGGGCTGGGATGGCTACTTCAAACACGCCAGCGCTGAGGTGCTCCGGGAGATCGACGGCTGGGTGCGCGGGCGGCTGCGCGCCATCCCTTCGGCTGCGCTCAGGGCAGGCTCTGCGCAAACGGCGCAAGGGACGAGGGCGCGCCCGAGGCCGGGACCATCCACGCTGGCCCAAGCGGTACTTTGACACCCTTGGGCACTTCAGTCTGGAAGCGGCCCAAGCCTTGGAACTTTCCAGTCTCCCGCTGGGAGCAAAGAGCTGACCGGAAAGCCGGATGCGGGAAATCCGCTCGTCCGGTTTGGTGGGAGGGGCGGGGAGTCGCATCCCCGCTCCTACCCCGATCTTGCGCCGTCCGTCCCCGGATCGCTGCCTTCTTCTTTGCTCCCGTGCCCCACTGAAATCGCGACACCACCCAGTCACCGCGTTCCGGCCGCGCGCCAGCTTTGGACTGCGGCAGCCTGCTGCCGCTTTGCGGTGGGCACAGCCTGCTGTGCGCGGTGGGCCACGTAAAGCGGCTGCGCCGCCACGTGGCGGACGCAGGGCCACGGACCCGCCGCCCGCAGCAGGCTGCGGCCTCCGCAAAGCGGCAGCAGGCTGCCGCAGTCCAAAGCGGCTGCGCCGCGGGGAGGCGCAAAAGGAACAACAAGAGAACGGTGGATCTTGCGCCGGACTTCCTCTTTTTGCGCCTTTTTGCTTTCTGCGGCTATCCCTCGCGGTTCTCAGTAGGCCCGAGGGGTCAGAGGGTGCGCAAGAGTTCGGCGGCCTGTTCGGACAGGAGCCGTTCCAAGAGCGCATAGACGACCGCCCGGCGCTCGGCGCGACGCAACGGATCAGGCGTTCGCCCTTGAGGCATTCCTCGGCGTAGATGACGCGGTAGCCGCCCACGCGCAGCCGGCTGAGCCCGGCGAGCCGGCCTTCGAGTGGTTTGGTGTCGCCCTTGTTGTCCTTGAGCCCCTTCATGGCACGCACGAGGGCACGGCGCGGCTCCGGCGCCAGAGAGGAGAGGAAGGTCTGCTACCGTCGTCCGCTTCTCCTTCGCCTGCAGGACTGTCGTTTTCGCGCCCGACACCGGTGGAAAGCGGCGCTCAAGCGCGCGCAACATGAACGCTTCGCCTGGCGCGGAGCGTTTGGAGTGCGTGCGCTTGAGCGCCGCTTTTCGACTCGGCTCGCACATTTATCCCGCCACCCAAAGCGCCGCTGAAGCGGACGCAGTCCAAACGCTTTCGCGCGCAGCCAGCCTGTGTGGGATAGAAGACCGCTCGTGATTGGAGGTGGGTGCCGGCGGGCAAGTTCTACACTTCTACCGGGACTTCGCGCGGCGAGGCGGGGCGGCAGGGCGCCTGGGCTGGCGGCGCGAGCGGGCGAAGCCAGCCCTGGAAGCGCTCCATGTAGATGTAGAAGACCGGCGTGATGTAGAGCGTGAGCAGCTGGGAGACGACGCAGGCCGCCCACCACGGCCAGGCCCGAGCGGGCGGCGCGACTCGGCGCCGGCGCCGAAGCCCGATCGCGATCGGCAGCGTGCCCATCAGGGCGGCCATGGTCGTCATCATGATCGGGCGGAAGCGGACGAGGCAGGCCTCGTAGATCGCCTCGCGCGGGCGATTTGCCCTCGCTGCGCTCGGCCTCGAGGGCGAAGTCGATCATCATGATGGCGTTCTTCTTGACGATGCCGACCAGCATGATGATGCCGACGAAGGCGTAGATGTTCAGCTCGGTGCGGAAGAGCGAGCAGCGTGAGCAGCGCGCCGAAGCCGGCGAACGGCAGCCCGAGAGGATCGTCAGCGGGTGGATGAAGCTCTCGTACAGGATGCCGAGCACCAGGTAGATCACGAGGATCGGCCATGATGAGCAGCAGGCCCAGGCCCTGCAGGGATGACTGGAACGCCTGCGCCGTGCCCTGGAAGGCTGGTGGTGATGGTGCGAGGGCAGCGTCTCGCGCGGCCGCGCCTGCACGACCGCGCGACGGCCTCGCCGAGGGCGACGCCGGGCTTGCAGGTTGAAGGAGAGCGTGACCGACGGGAGCTGGCCGAGTGGTTGACGGTGAGCGGGCCGACGTCGGGCGTCGAGTCTCGGCGCACGGCGCTCGAGCGGCACGAGCCTGCCCGCGTCGGAGCGCGACGTAGAGCAGCGAGCAGCGCCGCGGGTCGCGCTGGTACTGCGGCTCGAGCTCGAGGATGACCCAGTACTGGTTGTTCGGCGTGTAGATGGTGGAGACCTGGCGCGAGCCGTAGGCGTTGTAGAGCGCGCTCTCGATCTGCTGGCGCGTGACGCCCAGCGCGGCGGCCTTGTCGCGGTCGATCTCGACCGCGACCTGCGGGTTGCTGATCTGCAGGTCGCTGGTCACGTCCTGCAGGCCGGGCAGCGTCGCGCAGCTTCGCCTCGAGCATCGCGGCGCGCCGCGGTAGAGCTCCTCGATGTCGGGGCCCTGCAGGCGTGAACTGGTACTGGCTCTTGGTCGAGCGTGCCGCCGATGCGGATGGGCGGCGGGTTCTGCAGGAAGACGCGGATGCCCGGGAACTGCGCGCAGCTTCGGGCGGCAGCTCGCTGGATGACCTCGTCGGCGCTGAGGCTGCGCTCGCGAGCGCGGCTTGAGGCGGATGAACATGCGGCCGGTGTTGGCCCGCCGGCTCGGCGCCGCCGCGCGCCGATGCTCGACATGAACGCCTCGACGTTCGGGATCGCGTGCGACGATGTCGGCCACCGCCTGCTGGTGCTGCGACCATCGCCTCGAACGAGATGCCCTGCGCGCGCCTCGGTGACGCCGAAGATCTGGCCCGTGTCCTCGCTCGGGATGAATCCCTTGGGCATGCACCGTAGAACAGATCAGCCGTGCCGACGAGCAGCGACCAGCGACGATCACGATCGTCGATGCCGCGGTGGCGCAGGACGCACGCGCAGCGTCCGCTCGTAGAGCGCGGAGCATCGCCGTCGAAGACGCCGCTCGAAGACGTCGTAGAACGCGCCCGTGCTTCTGCGCCGTGCTGCGGCGCGCAGGAACCGGCTGCACAGCATCGGCGTCAGCGTCAGCGAGACGAAGCCCGAGACCAGGATCGCCGCGCCGATGGTCACGGCGAACTCGTGGAACAGCCGCCCGAGGAGCCCGCCCATGAACAGCACCGGGATGAACACCGCCGCCAGCGAGAGCGTCATCGAGAGGATCGTGAAGCCGATCTCCCGCGAGCCGTCGAGCGCCGCCTGCAGCGGCGGCTTCGCCCATCTCCATGTGGCGGACGATGTTCTCCAGCATCGACGATGGCGTCGTCCACGACGAAGCCGACCGACAGCGTCAGCGCCATGAGCGAGAGGTTGTCGAGGCTGTAGCCGAGCAGGTACATCACGGCGAACGTGCCGATGATCGACATCGGCAGCGCCAGGCTGGGGATGACGCGTGGCCGAGAGGTTGCGCAGGAACAGGAAGATCACCAGGACCACCAGGCAGCAGCGTCAGCAGCGAGCGTGAACTTGCACGTCGTGCGACCGACTCGCGGATGGACTCGGAGCGGTCGTAGAGGACGTCGAGCGTCGACCGAGGCCGGCAGCTGCTGGCGGAAGCTGGGCAGCAGCGCGCTTGACGCGCGTCGACCACCTGCGACGGTGTTGGTGCCGGGCTGGCGCTGGATGGCCAGCACGATGCGCGCGCGGTGTCGTTGTACCAGGCCGCGACCTTGTCGTTCTGCGACGCTGTCGATCGACGCTGGCCGAGGTCCTGCAGGCGCACCGGCGCGCCGTTGCGGTAGGCGACGATCAGCGGCCGGTAACGCGTCGGCGTCCGTGAGCTGGCCGGTGGCCTGGACGGTGAACGCCTGCTGCCGGCCCGTCAGAGGTGCCGGTGGGCAGGTTCACGTTGCCGCGCTGCGACGGCGCTGCGCGACCTCGTCGATGCCGATGCCGCGGCGCGGCCAGCGCGTCGGGGTCGACCTGCACGCGCACGGCGTACTTCTGCGAGCCGAAGACCTGCACCTGCGCCACGCCGTTGACCATCGAGATGCGCTGGGCCATGCAGCGTCTCGGCGTACTCGTTCAGCTGCGACAGCGGCAGCGTCGGCGAGGTCGAGCGCGAGATACAGGATCGGCTGAGTCGGCCGGGTTCACCTTCTGGTAGGACGGCGGGACTGGGCATGTCCGGCGGCAGCTGCGCCGGCGCCGCGGCGATGGCCGCCTGCACGTCCTGCGCGGCGGCGTCGATGTCGCGGTCGAGCGTGAACTGCAGCGTGATCTGCGTGCTGCCCATGCGCGCTGGTCGAGGTCATCGAGTCGATGCCCGGCGATGGTCGAGAACTGCTTCTCCAGCGGCGTGGCCACCGCCGAGGCCATCGTCTCGGGGCTGGCGCCGGGCAGGCTGGCGCTGACCGTGATCGTCGGGAAATCCACGTTCGGGCAGGTCGCTGACCGGCAGCAGCCGGTAGCCGATGATGCCGAACAGCGAGGATGCCGACATGACCAGCGTGGTCATGACCGGCCGGCGGATGAAGAGTTCGCGGCGAAGTCACGGCCGCAAAGGTGAAATGCGGACGTTGATGAACGTGCTACGCGTGTTGAAAGCGGCGCGAGGACGCGCCGCACTCCAAAGCGGCTGCGCCGCGAAATGGATGCAGCATCGTTTCGCGAGCGCAGCGAGCTTTGGAGTGCGGCGCGTCCTCGCACCGCTTTCCTCCAGCACGTCCCCTCACACGACGCAGCTCGTCTAATTACTTCTGCGTTCATTAGTGGCTTTTTCCTCCGTCTGCGCTCAGGGCCGAACCGGCCGGCACCGCGGTCTTGACCTCGACCTTCGCGCCCGGGATCACGCGCAACTGGCCGTCGGTCACCACGCGCTCGCCGGGCTGCACGCCTTTTGCGATCACGGTTTCGTGCTCGCCCACGGCGCGATCGACGACGATCGGGCGCATCTCGGCGGTCGAGTCGGGTTTGATCACGAAGACGAACTGGCCTTTCTGGCTGGTCTGCACCGCCGCCGTGGGCACGACCAGCGCGTCGGGCTGCGTCGCGAGCGTGAGCGTGACGTTGACGAACTGCCCCGGCCAGAGCGTCTCGTCGGTATTCGCGAACGTGCCGCGCAACAGGATCGTGCCGGCTTCGGCGTTCACGGCGTTATCGATGAACGTGAGTTCGCCTTTGGCCAGCAGCTCGCCGGCGGGCGTGGCGGCAGTCACTTCGAGCTTGCCGGCGGCGAGACGGCGTCGGATTTCGGGCAAATGCTGCTCGGGCACGGCGAAGGCGACGTGGATCGGCTGGATCTGGTTGATCTGTACCAGCGGCGTCTCGTTCACCTTGATGACGTTGCCGACGTCCGTGAGCACGTGGCCCGCGCGTCCGTCGAGGGGCGAATTCACCGAGCAATAGCCGAGCTGGACGGTGGCCACTTCGAGGGCGGCCTCGTCGGCGCGCACGGCGGCCTCGAGCGCCTCGGCCTGGCTGCGGATCAGGTCGAACTGTTCCTTCGACGCCGAGCCGGTCTTCGCCAGCGCCTCGTAGCGCTCGAGCTGCAGGCGGGCGTTCTTCAACTGCGCGCGATCCTGGTCCAGCTTCCCTTGCGCCTGGTTGAGGGCGGCGCGATACGGCTTGGGATTGATCGTGAAAAGCGGGTCGCCCTTCCTGACGTTCTGCCCCTCGGTGAAGTGCAATTCCGTGAGCGCGCCGCCGACCTGCGGTTTCACCGACACGCTCGCGACCGGCTCGACGTTGCCGACGGCGCGCACTTCGAGCGGCATGGCTTTCTTCACCACCACGCCGGCGACCACCGGTGCGGGCGGCATTTTCTGCTGGCCGGCTTTGTCGTTCGCAGCACCATGCCGTGAGCAGGCGCCGGCCAGCGCTGTGAGCAGGCCGAGGAGCGCAGTTCGGATGAGGATGTGCATCGCGCGATCAATGTGCGGGCGCGATTCGCCGCGCGCAATGCGGCAGGCCACACCTTTCTTGCTCTCGCTCAATGCCGGCGGAGCCTTTGGACTGCGGCAGGCTGGTGCGGCTTTGCGGTGGGCCACGTAAAGCGGCTTCGCCGCAACGTGGCGGGCACAGCCTGCTGTGCGCGGCTGCCAGCGTCCCGAAGGAACGGTAGCGCCCACGCCCTCGTGGGCTGTTTCCGGCGCCCCCGCCGGAAACTCGAAAATGTTCCCGGCGAAGCCGCCAACTTCCCTCCGGAAGAGTGGCGCTCCACGCGGTGGGGTCGAGTCTTCGGCGAGGGCGCCGAAGACGGCCCGCGAGGCGCGGGCGCTACCCCGACGCGCCTTCGGCGCGCTCTATGGCGTCGTCACTCTGCCGCGCAGGTAACGGGCGGGGGCGGCACCGATGGGGATGTGGTCGCGGACGCGGAGGGTGGTGGTGTCGTTTACTTCGATTACCAGGCCGGCGGTGGACCAGCTTTGGGGATCGTGGAGGGTGCTGGTGGCTTCGACGAGGTAGGTGAGTTCCGTGGCGTTCGGGTTTTTCGTGATGGTGAGGCGCAGGTAACGATCGGCGCCGACGGTCTCGAGGTCTTGCACGACCGCGCTCGCGGAGGGCTGGTTCGGATCGGTGCCGGTGGCGTATTCGATGAGGTTGAGTGCGCCGTCACAGTCGGGATCGCGATTCCAGGCGGCGTCGGGATGGCTCGAGCCGCCGGTAAAGTTCGCGCCCTGCCACGCGCCAAACCGGGTCATGTAGCCGGCGAAGGTGACGTCGCCGAACGAGCGCACGGCGCCATCGTCGGCGGTGAGGCGCAGGGTGTAGGTGCCTTCGAGACTGAAGGTGGCGGTGGTGTCGGTCGCCGAGGCGTTGGCGAAGGCGAGTCCGGGCGGGCCGGAGACGAGGCTCCATTGCGTGCCGAGCGAGATGGGCGCGGGCTGGCCGTCGTCGGTCACGGTGGCGTCGAGCGGCGTGGAGAGGATCGGGGAGCCGGAGACGGCGCCGGCATCGACGACGGGCGCTTTGTTCAACGGCACGATGCTCAGGCCGGTGAAGGTCGCGGTGTTGAGGCCGACGCCGCTGGCGTTGTTCACGTAGAACCCGACGAAGACCGGGGTGGTCATGATGACCGTCTGCGGCTGGCCGAGCTGGGTCCAGGCGCCGGGGCTGCCGGAGGCGTCCGGCGCGCGATAGGCGGTGATGGAATCGCCGCGGCGGACGATGCGGATCCAGTTGCCGTTGGAGACGCCGCTGGGCACGCCACCACCACCGCCGCCGGCGATCGAGGTCCAGAAATAGCCGTTGTATGCGCCCTGCGGGATGCGGCCCATGTGCGCATACGCGCCGCTCTCCATGCTCTCGGCGACGCGGAGTCCGGCGATCGCGCTGCCGGCGCCGGAGGTCATGGAGGCGAGCCGGGCGGTGACCATCGAGATCGCCGTAGTATTGCCAGCCGCAGTAGTAGCCGCTGGTGCTGCCGGCGACGGTGTAAGTGCCGCCCGCGACGCTGCTGCTGCCCGCGGCGGCCGGGCTGGCGCCGGAGTCCTCGGCGAGCCAGGCCGGCCCGCTCGGCACGGGCGTGAGCGTGACGTTGTCCATGACTGCGGTCGCCGTCGCGGAGGTGGAATTACTCGTCGTGGTGAGGCCGACGTCGGCGCGCGCGTCCATGTTCACGACGACCGGCGAGCCGAGCGCGGTCCACGCGCCGGGCGAGCCGGCAACGTCCGGCGCATACGACGCGGCGATCTCGTTGGTGGTGGCGTTGCGTTCGAGCTTCAACCACTAGAAAGGCAGGCGGGACGATGGCAAGACGAAACGTGATGCTGCCCAGCGAAACAATCGAGCGGCGGATTCTACTCGTGCGGGGTCATAAGGTTATGCTCTGCAAAGTTAAGGGAAACGCAGGTCATTGTCCGCCACGGTGCGGATTCTGATACCAGATGACGCCGAGCTGATCACGTTCCTCGCACGTGATGACGTCGAGGTCGCCGTCGCCGTCGAGATCCAGCACCTGCATCAGATCGAATTTGACGCCCGCGGGACCTCCCAGAGTGTGTTGCTTCCAAGGTCCGTCCTCGCGCTGCTCCAGCCAGACGGCCCCCTCGAGTTGTTGGTTGGCCTGCTCGCACGTGAAGAAAATGTCCATCCGGCCGTCGCCGTTTACGTCGGCGACCTTGACCGCCTTGGCCGTGCCGAGATGCGTTGCGTCCAGGTGGATGACGCGCTCCTGCCAGCGGCCTCCGGGTTGTTGCAGGCACAGCACCACATCGGACTCCTTCGCCGCCACTGCCACGTCCAGGAGACCATCGCCGTTGAGATCCGCGAGGTCGGCGAACATCGCTTCCCGTCCCATCGCACCGAGCGGATGTTCGCGCCAAGCGGCGTGAACGCGATTGGCTTGCGGGCCCGGATTCTCCAGCCAGAAAACGCCGGAGCGCGCCTGATAGCGGTCGCTGAACACCACATCGAGATCTCCGTCGCCATCCATGTCCTGCGGCATGAGTGACATCACCCAGGCCGCATCGCGCAGCCGATAGTACTTCCAGTCGGCGAGATTGCCTGGCGACTCCGGCCTTGCAGCCAACCCACGGCGGCACGATCTCCCTTGGAAGCCACGCATAAGTCGATACCGTGCGCGCCATCGAGATCCAGCGCGGCCGCCTGCATCCAAGCCTGCTGCCTGAGAGTGGCGGGAAAAGCCTCGGTCCTCCAATGCTGGGCGTCCGCCAAATTCTCCTCGTCGCCAGTGAACCGATGCCAGTATACCGTGGCCGTCTTGCCCTCCGCACTAGCTGACCGTGTCGTGAATGCCGCCATGGGATCGTCTACTGAGCCATCAAGCAAATGAATCAGCACGCGTGTGCGTTCGATGTGGCGCAAAAATTTGTCACCCAAGCCCGCACCTTCATGGGCACCTTCGATCAGACCGGGAATATCGGCGAGTACAACTTCGCGATCATCGATAATCGCCACCCCGAGATTGGGAACAATCGTAGTGAAAGGGTAATCGGCGATTTTAGGACGCGCGGCAGTAATCGATGCGAGAAAAGTCGATTTGCCGGCATTCGGCAAGCCGATGATGCCGATGTCGGCGATCAATTTTAGTTCCAGCACCAGCGTGCGTTCTTCGCCCGGCTCGCCTTTCTCTGCAAAACGCGGCGCTTGATTCGTCGAGCTGACGAATGCGGAGTTGCCGCGACCGCCGCGACCGCCGCGCGCGACAACCAATTGATCGTCAGGGCGCACCAAGTCGGCAATGATTTCGCCGGTGTCGGCGTCGCGTACCAGTGTGCCGCGTGGAATGAGGACGATGCTGTCTTCACCATTCTTGCCGTGTTTGTTTTTACCTTCGCCGTGCGTGCCTTTGTGCGCTTTATAATGAGGATGCTTACGTAAAGACAAGAGCGTGTTCACATGTTGGTCAACGACCAATGTAACATTGCCGCCGTTACCGCCGTGACCGCCATCGGGTCCGCCGTACGGCACGAATTTTTCACGGCGGAAACTCATACAACCATTGCCGCCGTCGCCGGCATGTACAAAGATTTTTGCTTCGTCAAAGAACAAGGTGTCGTTGCGCATTGGGTTTAAAGTACTCCAATCGATGAAAAAGTCAAACAGTTTTTTGCATCTTGATGAAAATCGTGCTATGATACTTGTGAATTCGCGAACGCTTGGGAGGACCTCGTGGCAACGCAGCCAGTGTCAGATGTTGTCGTCAATCGATTGCCGTTGTATTTGCGCTTGCTCGAATTCCTGCAGAAAGAAGGTAAGTCGATTACCTCATCGCAGGAGTTGAGCGAGCGGTTGGGTTTTTCGTCGGCGCAAATTCGCAAAGATCTTTCGTTATTTTGGCGGGTTTGGCAAACAGGGCACCGGGTACAACATCGAGTTCCTGCAAAAACAGCTGCGTAAGATTCTGCACATTGATCACGCATGGGATGTGGCGATTATCGGCGCGGGTGATTTGGGGCGGGCGCTGGTACATTATCAAGGTTTCGCCACGCAGGGTTTTCGGCTCGTTGCGATTTTCGATAACGCGCCGAAAAAGATTGGCATGACCGTCAGTGATTTGACGGTGCAAGACGTTGCCGATTTGCCGCGCGTCGTGCGCACACAGAAACTCGAAATGGTGATTCTCGCCGTACCGGCGAACGTGGCACAAAGTGTAGCGAACCAACTGGTCGATCTGGGCGTGCGCGCGATTCTCAACTATGCGCCAATTACGCTCAGTGTCCCCCCAGAAGTGCACGTGTACCATATCGACCCAGTAGTGGGATTGCAGAGTATGACATATTATCTGTGAGTTTAAGGTTTAAGTTCAAAGCTGAATAAACAAGCCAGCCGAAAGTATCGGACTGGCTTTTTCTTTTCTCTTTGAACTTTTAACTTGAAACATCGAACTTAGAGTTGCGGCATACTCTTGCGCAACATCTCTAGCTGTTCCAGCGTTCGCCCTGCGCCAATAGCCACGCACGCCATCGGGTTTTCGGCGACGTAACACGGCACGCCGGTTTCTTTGGTCAGGAAACGATCGATGTTGCGTAACAGCGCGCCGCCGCCGACCATCACCATCCCGCGGTCGATAATATCGGACGAGAGTTCGGGCGGCGTTTTTTCCAGCACTGCGCGCACGACACCGGAAATGGCTTGAAGCGGCTCGGCAATCGCGTCCGTGATTTCGTTCGACGTCACGCGAATTGTGCGCGGCAATCCTTGCACCTGATCGCGCCCTCGCACTTCGATTGCCAATTCTTCTTCCATCGGCAGCGCACTGCCGATCTGAATTTTGATATCTTCGGCGGTTTGCTCGCCGATCATCAGATTGTATTTCTTGCGAATGTACGTCGCAATCGCTTCGTCGATTTTCAACCCGGCGATACGCACGGAATGCGACACGACCATGCCGTTCATTGAGACAACGGCAGCTTCGCTGGCCCCGCCGCCAATATCCACGACCATGTTCCCGGTCGGCGTGTGAATCGGCAAGCCCGCGCCGAGCGCGGCGGCAAATGGTTCAGGAACAAGATGCGCGCTGCGACCGCCAGCGGCTATCGCAGCATCGTGCACGGCGCGTTCTTCGACGCTCGTTACGCCCACGGGCACGCTGATGGCAATGTCCGGCTTGATGCCAAACATCATTTGCAAGCGACCGCACACTTTGGTGATAAAATAGCGGAGCATCGCCTCGGTAACCATGTAATCGGCGATAACACCATCGCGCATCGGACGCATGACTTCGATGCTTTCCGGCGTGCGACCCAGCATCGTCTTGGCTTCTTCGCCGAGCGCGACGATGCGCGAATCGGCTAATGAGAGCGCAACGAGCGAGGGTTCTTGAAGCACGATCCCTCGCCCGCGCACGTACACCAAAACGTTGACCGTCCCTAAATCAATCCCAATTTGCTGGACGAATAATGGCATCCCTATTCACCCAGATTCTGAGTTGAGGTTGAACCCCCGCCGTGCCGTCGGCGCGCGACTTTGAGGCGCAGTTCCGCGCGGCGTAACGATTGCTCGAGGCGCGCGAAATCGACATCGTTGCGCGGTTTCTCTTTCAAGATGTCCTGCGCGCGTTTGCGCGCGGCTTCGGCGCGCTGTTCATCGATTTCGTCGGCGCTTTCGGCGACATCGGCAAGCACCGTTACTCGGTCGGGGCGAACTTCCATAAAGCCGCCGCCGATGGCGAACGAGAGTTCTTGCCCGCCTTTTTTGTAATGCAATTCACCGACGTTGAGCGCGGTGAGCAACGGCGCGTGGCGCGGCAAAATTCCGATGACGCCATCGACGCCCGGCGCGCTGACGTATTCGACATCCTCGCTCAAGACCAGCCGTTCGGCGGTCACGATATCGAGTTTGATCGTCGACATGGTTTAGACTTTGCCTTCGCGGAAGGCTTCGCGCACTTCTTCGATGCCGCCGCGCATGTAGAAATACGGTTCCGGCACATCGTCGAGTTCGCCGTTGAGAATCATCTTGAAACCGCGCACCGTTTCCTTGACCGGCACGTACTTGCCAGGGCGACCGGTGAATGCTTCGGCGACGCGCATCGGCTGCGAGAGGAAGCGCTGAATCTTGCGCGCGCGCGCAACCGCCAGTTTGTCATCTTCGCTCAACTCTTCGATACCAAGAATCGCGATAATGTCTTGCAAGTCCTTGTAGCGTTGGAGCACGCGCTGAACATTGCGCGCGACCTCGTAATGTTCCTTGCCCACGATATTTGGATCAAGAATGCGTGAAGTCGAAGTCAATGGATCGACGGCGGGGAACAGACCTTGCTCGGCAATCGAGCGTTCGAGCGAAATCGTGGCGTCAAGGTGAGCGAACGTCGCGACCGGCGCGGGATCGGTGTAATCATCGGCGGGCACATAGATCGCCTGCATCGATGTAATCGAACCGCGCTTGGTCGAGGTGATGCGTTCCTGCAGTTCGCCCATTTCTTGCGCGAGTGTCGGCTGATAACCGACGGCGCTGGGCATGCGACCGAGCAGCGCGGATACTTCGGAACCGCTCATGACAAAGCGGAAAATATTATCGATGAACAAGAGCACGTCGCGACCTTCATCGCGGAAATATTCCGCCATTGTCAAGCCGGTCAACGCGACGCGCAAGCGCACTCCCGGCGGCTCGTTCATTTGACCAAAGACCATCACGGTTTTTTCGATAACGCCGGATTCTTGCATTTCAAGATACAGGTCGTTGCCTTCGCGCGAGCGTTCGCCGACGCCGGCGAAAACCGAGAAACCGCCGTGCTCGGTTGCCACGGAGCGGATGAGTTCCTGAATGATAACCGTCTTGCCCACGCCTGCGCCGCCGAACACGCCGACCTTGCCGCCTTTGGTGAACGGCGCGACGAGATCGACGACCTTCATACCGGTTTCGAAGAATTGCGGTTCGGTGACTTGTTCTTCAAAGGACGGGCGCGGCGCGATGGATTGGATAATAAGTATCGGCTTTGACTTCGCCTTTTTGGTCAATGGGATCGCCGGTCACGTTAAAAATGCGCCCCAGCGTGACGCGTCCAACCGGAACGGAAATTGACGCGCCGGTGCTGACGGCTTCCATGCCGCGCCGCAATCCGTCGGTGGAATCCATCGCGACGGTGCGCACCTCGTTTTCGCCGAGGTGCTGTTGGACTTCCAGGACCAAGCGTGAATCGTTTTGGCGGATTTCGAGCGCGTGATAAATTTCGGGCAGTTCGCCCACTTTGAATTCAACGTCGACGACGGGACCTGTAACTTGAATGACCTGTCCGATTGCACCTTTCCCCATGCCGTTCCTCCAGGCAATTCAGTTTAATCCGATTCCGTGAAACATTATTATTGCAATCGCAAAGCGCTTGGCGCAATGCTTCTGCGCCGCCCGCAATGTCCAACATTTCTTTGGTGATGTTCCACTGGCGCGCCTTGTTATACACCAATGAGAGACCATCAATCAATTCGCGCGCGTTTTCGGTGGCGTTGCGCATCGCGACCATGCGCGCGGAATGTTCGCTTGCCACCGATTCGAGCAACGCTTGATAAATTTGCAATTCGGTAAAGCGCGGCAGAATCGAATCGAGAATTGCTTCCGGGATTCGGTTCATACAGGTACACCGCGCTGGCGTCCGCCGGGCATTCCTTGGGCGTTTCGATCGGCAACAATTGTCTCACCTGCGGGACTTGTTTGATCACGTTCACGAAATCCGTGTACGCAATCTACACTTGATCAACGCGCCCAGCAGTAAACTCTTCGATAGCAATTTTCGCAATCGGACCGATGTCGAGCATCGTTGGCTTTTCGCTCAAGCCCGTGAACTCGGCGATGATTTCTTTGCCGGCAGCGCATCGCCAAATCGCGCCCGCGCCGTACCGACGGTCACCATCTTGACGGGTTTTTCTACTGCTTGATGAAATCGAACGTGGTGCGCAGAATGTTCATGTTGAACGCGCCGCACAACCCGCGATCCGATGTCATCAAGATGACCAAGATGTTCTTGACCTGCTCGCGCTCTTCGAGCAGGGGGTGCAGGGTCTTGCTGCGTCCGGGTTGCGCCGCAACGTAGTTCAACACTTGCCACGATTTTTCCGCGTACGCGCGGCTGGCTAGTGTGGCTTGCTGGGCGCGGCGCATCTTTGACGCGGCGACCATTTCCATCGCGCGCGTGACTTGCGAAATATTGCGTACACTTTTAATGCGTCGTTGAATGGCTCGAAGTGTTGCCAAGTTGCAACCTCAATTAACCGCCGCGCAGGATAAAATAGCCCTTGCGGGTTGACTCACTGGCGCATTGGGACAATGATAATCGTCAACGCACGGTCCGGTTTTCTTGACAATCGTGACAGACCAATCGACCCAGATAGCGGACGAGTCGATCATCAACCCGCCATAGTTCGGACCCGGTCGATTGGGTTGATTGAGTTGGAACTGCACTGGAAAATCAATTTGAGTTCGAATTGCCGCAATTGGTCAAGAAATAATCCCCGCGCGGTGTTGGGCTTCCCGCGCCAGGATTATCCGGGCGGAATGCGATATCGACGCGATAGCATTCATCGCCTTGCAAGCCGGCAACTGCTTTCCATTTGAATATCAGTGCTTGCGATGGAAATTTCCGCTCATCTTTTTGATTGTCAGTCCAGATTGGCTCAATCAACGAAGCCGTGGGATATTTGATTGCCAATTGTGTTGTCGGCGAAGCGGCGGGCGGCTTGGTTGCGGCGGCGGGTGGCTTGGTCGCGGCGGCTACGGCACGTGTCGCGGTGGGCTGAGCGAGTCGCGACAGTGGGCGTGATTGGCGCCAGCGTTGGCGGTAATGGAATTGGCGTTGCTGTCGCCGGTAAAGGTGTCGCCGTGATGACCACTGTAATGACGACCGGCGGCGGCGTTGGTTGAGGTAACGGCGTTGGTGTAACGGTGCCGCAAGCGACGATTGCAATAGCAAGCGCGCCCAAAAGAATCATCAAAAAGAGTTTCGTACGCATTGAAAAATTTGCCTCCTGATCGGATGCCTAATCGGGCACGATCAATTGAATCGTGAAAGGTATACTCGCGGGACTGCAAGCGACAACACCGGGTGGTGTTACAGTATAGTCATTGTCGTTGAAACCGCCAGTAGATTTGACAACTGTAACCTTCCAAGTTACGCTTGCATTTTCACCTGCCGGCAAGCAAAGAAACTGCTCGCGCGTCAAAAATAAATTGCTGTCCATCGCTCAAATATTTATTGTGCGCAACATATACGGTTGCGCCATTAATAGTTTTCCCGCCGCGCTTGGATTCCATTTCGATGCGATAGCCCATCGAAGGATCCGAATCGCCGTTTTGGAAAGGCGTCCACTTCATAATGAACGCACTCCCGCCACTACCATCTTTACGTGTATTTCGCGGCGCGCCATTCTCCGGGAAGAGCAATGTAACCGCACCAACAGAACACGCGGGTGGAGCCGTTGTTGGCGAGGCGGCGGCAACGGGCGGCGCGACTGGTGGCTTGACTGTCGGAACAACCGCCGGTTTTGTCAGTAGGTGCTTTGGTCGGTGTTTTGACCGGACGTTTCCACTTGGCGGAATGGTTGTTGCAATCGGTGGTTCGGGCGTTGCTGTAATCACGCGCTCGATAATCCACGGCGTTTGCGTTGCAACGCGTGTCGGCAAGGCAGTGGGCGCACCGGAACTGCACGCGCTCAAGGCAATCGTCATGACAATGCCTAGCCCCAATATCCAATTCGATCTGGTAATCTTCACGATTTCTCCTCAGCGTCTTCTCTTGACGTTGCTACGTGCTCAACGTTGAGCCAGGCGCCAAGACGCGCTAGTACGCGCCAGCGAGTTTGAATTCCTGTACCGCTTTTTTCAACGCTTCTTCGGTTTCAGAATCAAGCTCGCGTTTGCTCATGATTTTCTCGCCGATCTTTGGATAGCTGGCATCCATGAAACGATAGAACGCGGTTTCAAACGCGCGCACTTTTTCCACCGGCACATCGTCGAGATAGCCATTGGTCGCGGCGTAAATCACCATCACTTGGCGATCCAACCGGACTGGCTCGTATTGCGGTTGCTTTAACAACTCGGTCAAGCGCGCGCCGCGATCCAATTGATCGCGCGTTGCCTTGTCTAAATCGGAACCGAATTGCGCGAACGCCGCCAAGTTCCGATACTGCGCGAGATCGAGTTTTAATTTGCCGGCGACTTGGCGCATCGCTTTGGTCTGCGCTTTACCACCGACGCGCGAAACGCTAATGCCGACGTTGAGTGCGGGGCGAATACCCTGATAGAACAAATCGCCTTCGAGATACAACTGTCCATCGGTAATCGAAATAACATTCGTGGGAATGTACGCGGACACGTCGCCGGCTTGAGTCTCGATGATCGGCAACGCGGTGAGCGAACCACTGCCATATTTCTTGCTCAACTTGGCCGCGCGTTCAAGCAAGCGCGAATGCAGATAGAAAATATCCCCGGGATAGGCCTCGCGGCCGGGCGGGCGGCGCAAGAGCAACGAAACTTGGCGATACGCCCAAGCGTGCTTGGACAAATCATCGTAAATAATCAACGCATCGTGCACATCTTTGCCGCCAACTTTGATTCCGCTTTCCATTACTTCTTCGCCCATCGCGCAACCGGCATAAGGCGCAAGATATTGCAACGCGGCGGGATCGGACGATGCGGCGCTCACGACAATGGTGTATTCCATCGCGCCGAATTTTTCCAACGTGGCGACAACCTGCGCAACGGTTGAAAGTTTTTGTCCGATGGCGACGTAAATACAAACCATGTCCTGTCCGCGCTGATTGATGATCGCATCGATCGCGATAGCGGTCTTGCCAGTCTGACGATCGCCGATGATAAGTTCGCGCTGACCGCGACCAATTGGGAACATGGCATCGACCGGCTTGATGCCGGTTTGCACCGGTTGGCTCACCGGCTCGCGCATGATCACGTTCGGCGCGATGCGTTCGACCGGGCGAAATTTGGTCGATTCAATCGGTCCCTTGCCATCGACAGGTTGACCGAGCGGGTTGACGACGCGACCAAGCAAACCCTGACCGACCGGCACGGATGCGATGCGACCGGTGCCTTTAACCAAATCGCCTTCGCGCAAATCGGCGTACTCGCCCATGATGGCGACGCCGATGACCTCTTTTTCCAGGTTCAGCGTCAGACCAAAGGTGCCGTTTTTCGGAAATTCAACCAACTCGCCAGCCATCACATTGCGCAAACCGCTCACGCGGGCGATGCCATCGCCAACTTCGATAATCGTTCCAACGTCAACCGCTTCGAGCGGCGGCGTGAACGATTCAATTTGTTTTTTGATCTGCGCGGTAAATTCATCAGCGCGAATTGACATCAAGACCTCCAATTACCAATTACGAATTACACGGTAAGAATAATTGGTAATTTGCTTTACTTCGTTATTTGAGTTTCTCTTCCAGTGCCGCAAGTTTGCCTGCCACACTGCCATCGATGACCTTGTCGCCAACGCGAATAATCACGCCGCCCAGAATCGCGCGATCGGTCAAGTAATCGAACTGCAGATCCTTGCCGAATTGCGCGCGCATCTTGGTTTCCAGCGCACTCTTTTCGCCATCGGTGAGCGGAACCGCGCTGGTAACCTTGGCTGTTCCACCGACGGTATCGCGCTGAGCAAAGCGGTTGAGATCGCCGACGATTTGGCTCAGCAAGTGCATGTGATTTTTGTTGGCAAGTTCCAAGATCAAGTTCTGCACTTCGCTTGGCGTGTTTGCCGGCAACAACGTGCGGACGAGTTCTTGTTTTTTGTTGAATGCAAGCGCTGGGTCATCCAATTTGCTGACCGCGCCGGATTGTTCCAATGCGGTAGCAACGGATCTGAGCGGCGTCAGCCATTTTGCCAACGCTGTTTCAAAGACAACTTGCGCGTATTGTTGGGCGAGTCGTTCGTTTGACACGACGCCCTCCTAGTTCTTGCCGAGGTGATCGGCTTGTTTCAAGAATTCGTCAACGAGTCGATGATGCGCTTTCTCATCGAGCGATTGCCCGATGACTTTTTGCGAAGTCAACATCGACAAGCGGACAACTTCCTCGCGCAAATCGGAAAGCATTTGCTTGCGCTCGTAATCAATTTGCGATTTTGCTTGCTCGACCAGCTTGCGCGCTTCGTCGCGGGCTTGCGCGAGAATCACCTCGCGCTCTTTTTCGCCGGCTTGCGAAGCGGCGGCAGAAGCAGCTTGAATCTCGCGGCGCGTTTCGTCCAATTTCTTTTCAAATTCTTTTTGCTGATTCGCCGCATCGCGCTTGACCTGCTCGGCATAATCCAAACTGGCTTGAATCTTTTGCTTGCGGTCGTCGAGCATTTTCAACACCGGCTTGTATGCAAAACGCCAGAGGACAAAAAGCAACAAGCCAAAATTGACGATCTGGGCGAGTAGCCACGTCGTATTGAGGCCTAGTTTTTCCAAGGCAACCTCCGTAAAGTTTTTTGGCGCGACTCTCGACTAGAAAATCTTGAAACCGATCAACAGCGAGACGACCAGCGCGAAAATGCCGAGCGCTTCCGTCACGGCGATGCCGATGAACATGTTGATCTGCACTTGACCGGCGGCTTCGGGATTGCGACCCATCGCGTTCAACGCCGAGTTGACGAGCAAACCCAGACCGATGCCGGGACCGATTGTGCCCAAGCCGATAGCCAGGGCGGCGGCAACGAGACGTGCGGCATTGACATCCATTGTGAGAATTCCTCCTTGAGAAATTGGTGAATTGATTTTGGGAATCTAGTGATGTGCTTGTTCACCACCGTGCGCGGTGGTGGCAATCGTCATGAATACAAGCGTGAGAATGCCGAACACAAACGCCTGCATAAAGCCGACGAAGAGTTCGAGCGCGTAAAAGACAAACGGCATGCCAAAGAAGTAGAACGTACTGCCGAGGAATGCCATAATCAGCAGGACCACTTCACCGGCGAAAATATTGCCGAACAACCGGAAGGTGAACGAGACAACCTTGACGATCTCGCTCACAAATTCCAGAATGCCGACAAAGAGATCGATGAAACCGTAGAACAACAAACCGAAGTTTGGTTTGCCCTTGAACAGCGAACCAAAAAATTCGCCGACCTTGGCAAAGTTGAAAAACTTGGTCCAGTATTTTAGCGGACCGACAACTTTCATGCCAAAAATCTGTGCAGTGACCATTGCAACCAACGCCAGCGCCAGTGTTGTGTTGATATCGGTGGAAGGCGAGCGCACAAACGGCGCGAGCAGCACTTCTTCCGACGCGGCTTCTTTGGGCTTTTCTGTCGGCGCGGCGTGCTCGCCGCCTTTCGAATAATCGTCTGACGATTTAAGCGATTCGGGATGCGCGCCGAGGACTTGGCCCAGTCCAAACGGTAAATCGAACGTGGCGATGCCTTCGGGCGCGTGACCGCCTTCTTTCACCGGAATAATGCCAATCGGACCAAAGCCGGGGAGCAAACCCAAGGTAATTGGAGAACAAGACAAAGAGAAAAATCGTGGCGACAAATGGGAAAAACATCTTGTTGCGTTCGCCCGCGACATTGCGACCCAGGTTCTCCCACATTTCCACAGCCATCTCGAAAACATTTTGCAGACCGCTGGGCACCAGACTCATCTTGCGCGTCGCAAAGAACGCAAAGAGCAACAAGAGCGCCATCACGATCCAAGTCGTCAGGAGTGTGTTGGAGACCGGAAATGTGCCAATGTGGAAAATAACTTCGGGGGCTACGGCAACTGATGCAGTCACTGCCTCAGAGCCAAATTTGGGGAGAAAAGCGCCTAACGCAAAAAGCACAATTAAAACGACAAGTACAGGCAACAAACGCTTCACTCTCTTCCTCCGTTATCCGAGCGGCGATCTTGATTTGCGATGACTTGATTGGCTTGTCTGACGATGCGGTAGATGCCAAGCGTGCCAACAAAAATTCCGCCGGTCATCAGACAGAGTGTGCCAAAGGGCGCCGTGCCCATCATGCGGTCGAGCCAAATGCCTAGCAAAAGCGAGCCAAACGTCGCGCCTAGCGTCAGCGCGCTAAGACGAAACAGCAAACCTAAACTGGTCAAGGTGTTGCGCATGTCAACACTCGATCCGCTTAACGAAGTTGATTATACACAGAAAATCGAAAAACGCAAAATTGCAAACGAATAGTTGCATCTCTTATTCGTTCGGCGCTTTGAGTTTCAAATAGCGTGACAATTCACTCTCGCCGACAAAGCCGATGACCTGATTGTCTTGAATTACCGGCAACTCGCTCCTTTCCGATAGGGTGAGCCGGGTCAACGCATCGACGGCGGTCATGCTGAGCGCCAGCGCGTGTTCTGGCGCGATGGTTTGCATCGCATCGCGCACACGACGCGATGTCCACTCAGCGCGCGGCACGCGCCGGATATTGTCCACGCTAATCGTTCCGATGAATGTCACGCCATCGGACACTGGAAAGGTTTGATTGCGACGATGCAATAAATGTACATCGACAAACTCGGCAATCGATATTTCTGGCGCAACGGTTGTGATATCGCGTGCCATTACATCGGCAACCGAAATCCGGCGCAAAGCATCGAGCATCAGCGTTTGGCGATAACCATTGGTTGCCGCGTTCCATAGAAAAAGTCCGATGAGCACATTCCACATTCCGCTCATGCCCAGCCCGGTGAAATACATCACGCCGCTCGATAGCACGAGCAGAATCGCAATGAATTGTCCGGCGCGTGATGCCCACAAGGTTGCCTTGCGCAAGTTGCCGGTTGTGCCCCACAGAATCGCGCGCAAAACGCGCCCGCCATCGAGCGGAAAGCCGGGTGCAAGGTTGAACAAGGCGAGCGACCCGTTTGCTTGTGCGAGAATGCCGGCGACCAGAGTAATCGGTGTGAGCGAAACGCCGAATGAATCGATAATGCGCGACCAAAGCCAAATTGCGCCAAACATCGCCGCGAGCGCAAGGCTCATCAACGGTCCCATGATCGCGACGAGAAATTCGCTGCGCGGTTTGTCGGGCTCGCTGGCAATTTGCGCCACGCCGCCAAAGATGAACAAGGTGATGCGCTTGACCGGAATTCTGTGTTCGAGTGCCATCCATGAATGCGCGAGTTCATGCGCAAGGACAGACGCAAATAATAACAGACATGTGGCGATGCCCAGTGTAACCGATAATACATCGGCGCGCGGTCTCAGGGCGACCGGTGATAATTCGCGCGGGAATTGCAGAAATCCCAGCGAATAGACCAGCAAGCCGGCAATGAGAAACCAGCTCAAATCGACATTGATATCGATTCCAAGAATGCGACCGATGCGCCAACCGCGCATGAAACTCCTTTACAAAAAATCGCCTAGCCGCTTGGTCAAGCTGACCAATTTGACTAGGCGACGGGGACTGAACGGAAAGTGATTTTATCTGCCCGGCAACAACAAGTATGGATTCCGGAAACCTTGCCCTTGCAAAATCTCAAAATGCAAATGGGGTCCCGTGGAATTGCCGGTGCTTCCCACGCGTCCAATCAATTGTCCTTTTTTCACGGAATCACCCACGCCGGCGATCATCGCACTGAGATGCGCATAGCGCGTGACGTAGCCGTTGCCGTGATTGATGAGAATCATAAAACCGTACCCGGCAGTGCTCCAGCCGGCAGTAACCACATAACCGGAATCGGCGGCGAGGACCGGCGCACCGGTCGGCGCGCCGATGTCCAACGCGCGGTGGAACGTTTTGAATCCTTGCGTAATGCGACCGGACACGGGCCACCCAAACGAGCCGGTGCCGCGTGCCGCCGTTGCTGGTAACGGACCGCTGTACGCATAGACCACGCGCGGAATGTACGGTTTGTAGCCGCCGGGAATCATCAAATATTGTCCGGCAGAAAGAGTGTATTCAGATTCCTTGAAATCGTGACGTTCTTGATTGAATTCTGAACCAACAATGTTTTGGAAAATCGTTTGAGCCGTAGCATTTTTCGACGGTTTGTATTTTTCAGCGAGCGCTTTCACTGTGTCGCCGGCTTGAACGGTCACAAGTACGCCGCTAACCGGCGGAATGTTCAGGACTTGGCCAATCGACAACATGTCTGGATTATTTTCCAACTTTGGATTTGCCCAGAGCAGAGAATCGCCGCTGATGTCGAATTGATCGGCGATGTTACTCAAGTTATCGCCGGGCTGAACCGAGTATTTGACGACATCGCGCCGAGTGCGTTTGGGTTGAATCGTGATCGGCACAGCAGAGCGCACGAGTGCGGAATTGTCCGGGTCTGGCGGATCGATAAACTCCCATTCGGGATCGCCAGAATCGGCGGGTCCACCCTTTGTCGGTGCTCAAATTGATTTGCATTCCGCTCGCCGCAATCATCAGCAACATGAGCACGAGCAAGCCAACATGCGAGGCGATGCGGGTTAGCAACGGAATGTCCTGCGCGATTTCGCGGAAAATATCGCGGAAGGCGAGCAGTTGCGGCGCCGCCCACACGCGCAACCGTGCGCCGAGTGAAAGCGCGGTCTTATCTTTCATCGTAGTTTGGGTCTTTCAACGAGGCAAGAAATTCTTTATTTGAGGGCGAGTTTCGCAGACGACGCAGAACGGGTTCCAGCGCATCTTCGCCGCCGCCCAGCGCATCGATCATTTTCCGCAGCGTCCAAACATTCTTGAGCGCGTCTGGTTCGATGAGTAATTCTTCGCGGCGCGTGCTCGAACGCTCGATATCGATGGCGGGATAAATGCGGCGTTCCGCGAGTTTGCGATTTAGATGCATTTCGCTGTTGCCGGTGCCTTTGAATTCTTCGTAAATCAAATCGTCCATGCGACTGCCGGTATCGACGAGGCAGGTGCCGATAATTGTCAGCGAGCCGCCTTCTTCCAAGTTGCGCGCCGCGCCGAAAAATCGTTTAGGCGGATAGAGCGCGGCGGGATCAAAACCACCGCTGAGCGTGCGTCCGCTTGGCGGGATAGTCAAGTTGTATGCGCGCGCGAGCCGCGTGATCGAATCAAGCATGATGACGACATCCTTGCCGCCTTCGACCAAACGCTTGCCGCGTTCCAGTGCCATTTCTGCGACGCGTGTTTGATTTTCAACCGTGTCATCAAAGGTCGATGAAAATACTTCGGCTTCCACCGAGCGATCCATATCGGTGACTTCTTCCGGACGCTCGCCGATGAGCACGACCATCAAATGCGAGGCGGGATAATTTTCGCTGATGCCGTTGGCAATTTGTTTGAGAATCGATGTCTTGCCGGCTTTGGGCGGCGAGACGATCAAACCGCGTTGCCCGCGACCAATTGGCGCGAGCATATCGAGCAAGCGCATCGCCAGAATCTCTCGGCGCGTTTCCAGTTTGTATTGCGAGTTTGGGAAAATCGGCGTGAGTTTATCAAAATCGGGACGTGCTTTGGCGGCTTCCGGGTCAAGACCATTGACGGCTTCGACGCGCAAGAGACTAAAATATTTTTCCGTGTCTTTGGGCGGGCGGACTTGACCGATGACCATGTCGCCGGTGCGCAAGCCAAAGCGTCGAATCTGCGATTGCGACACGTAAACGTCTTCCGGTCCGGGCAGAAGGTGATCGGAACGCAGAAAGCCGATGTTATCGTCGTGAATGATTTGCAGAACGCCGCCGCCGAAAATCAATCCTTCGCGTTCGGCTTTGGCGCGCAATAATCGAAAAATGAGATCGGTCTTTTTGTAACGCGAGTAGCCGCTAATTGATTGTTCTTTGGCGAGCTCGCGGAGATCGGTGAGTGTTTTGCTGTCTAGTGCCGCGTAATCGAGGTTTTGTGCCACTGGGGACTCCAAGGAGAGGAAACAGAGAATAGGCGGAGCGCGGAAAAGCGCATCAGCCGTTCAGGTCTAATAACAAGTTCGGACAAGTATCGAATGCATTGCTTTGGGTAAAAAGGGAACACTAAAATTGCTGAGGTGAAGCGTCGAGAGGTCGCGCGATTGGAGACGAATGTCTTAACTGCTGAAATTATAGCATTAAAGCCGAGCGCCGTCAAATGCCAAATGGTTACATAAGTCGGTATACATGATATAATCGATTGCGGAGGTAGCAATGACACTTTTAGCCGATATGTCGTGGGTTGAAATGCGAGAATATCTTGCGCATGATAACCGCGTGATTCTGCCGCTCGGCGCGACCGAAGAACATGGACCACATCTTGGGCTGGGGACCGATTTCATCGAAGCCGAGGCGATTGCGCGGGGCGTTGGTCAAGCGACCGGCGTGGCGGTTGCGCCGACGCTGAACTATGGCATGTCGCACACGTTGCTTAACTTTCCCGGCACGCTGTCGCTTCGCCCGATGACGTTAATCGCCGTGCTCGAAGATTTGTTTCGTTCGCTGTACCGCCACGGTTTTCGGCGCGTGTTGGTGGTGAATGGTCACGGCGGCAACGCGGCGGCATTGTCCAGCGCGATTCATCAGGTCGCCATTGATTTGCCGGAGATGCGATTCAAGAACTTTGAATGGTGGACAGATCAGGAATCGTACCGCGTTGTGATCGAAACGATGGGCGAGCAGGTTGGCTCGCACGCATCGCCCGGCGAAACGGCGTTTATGCTTGCTGTGCGTCCAAGCGCGGTCAAGTTGAATCGATTGCCCGGGCGCGATGCGCCGGTGAAATCCTCACGTGAGGTGACGACGCTGAACACGTTTGCGGAAAAATATCCCGATGGCATTATGGGGCTCGATCCGCGGAAAGCGACGGCACAAGCCGGCGAAGCATTACTGAAAAAATCCATCGAGATTTGTGTGCGCGAGTTGGTGAATTGGAATTGAGGTCTCCACCAATTAGGAAATTGGCGCAGAGCGCATCGAGCGCATAGTTGAAAATCCTTTTTGACTTTTCGACTATCCTCAGGTATAGTCGCGGCGATGCGCGTCCGATTCATAATACTTTGCTCGGTATTGAGCCTGTTCGCTGGTCTAGTGCTTTACCAAAATTCTCATGCCCAAAGTGGTGTGGTAAACCAAGATCCTGATTTTGACGGGTTTTACAATGGTGGTGATGGAACATCGGGAGCGTGGAAGCCATTTAAGATTAGCAATCCAGGACCGGCAATTTGGAAACACACTACCGAAGGTTGGCCCAAGGGTCCATCACTTTGGATATATGCCGATGCAACATCTTTTGACGGCGGTGTCTATCAGATTGTCTCGGTAACGCCGGGGCGCGGTTACCATTTCGAAGTAGCGTGGGCGGTCGTGCGGCATAGCGGCGATCTGGTGCGGGATGATGTGAATCTAGTGCGTCAGGTGGGCATTGATCCGACCGGTGGAACAAATCCACTTTCATCGAATGTTCAATGGTCGGGGAGTATCGCGGCACTGGCAAGTTCCCGCCGGAGTTGGCAATCGACCAGCACGCGCGCAGTGACCGCATCACCATTTTTCTGCGGGCGAAGAATTTCTATACGACTTCGCGTGCAGAAGTATTCTTCGACCATGCGATTCTAACCGAAAACGGCGCACCGCCAATCGTCATCCCTTCGCCAACACGTCCGCCAGCAACGCCTACTGCAACAAAACAGGCCACCCCGACGGTTGTTCGCACACGTGTCGCGCTGGCGCCGACGAACACTCTTACAGTCGCGCTCGCAACTTTTGTGCCGAGTGCCACTCTATTACCCACTGTAACGCGTACACCGAGTGCGACCGCCACGCCAGAGCCAATCAAACCTGAGCCGGCACCCTTGGGTTTTTCGCCTATTGCGGTTGTGTTGGCCATGGTGATTTGTTTACTGGGTGGCGGTTTGATTATGGCACTAGGCTTTGTAATTTTGTTCGTAAAAATTCGTCAAGTAAAGGGATAATGGTTTTCAGAGCTTTTTCAAGGCTGATGCTGGCAGCAATCATCGCCGGGTTGCTCGCGCCAATTTTTCTCGCGCGCACGCCGGTGGATGCGCTTAAAGACCCTTGCGGGCTTGATCCGAACAACCTCATTCACAATGGCTCGATGGCGCCGGGCGGAAGCCAAACTGCCGAGGGCTGGCAAACTTTTGTGCTGGATGGCTCGCCGCAGTTCAACTGGGTCGGCAATGAGCAAATTGATCCCAACGGTTCGCAGTTCATCGTTTCATCCGGCACGTTTGATGGCGGTATTTATCAGACAGTGAATAACCTTCAACCGAATGTGTACTATTGGTTTCGCTTGGGCTATAGTCTTGCGGCGAAATCGTACGACGGGCCGAATGTGCGCGTCGATACCATCGGCAGAAAAGTTGGCGTCGATCCGTTTGGCGGAACCGATCCGCGTTCACCCAATGTGATTTGGGGTCCCGATTATTTCGATGGCATTGCCGCACTCAACATCCCGGATATGAAATTTACTTTTGCCGCGCGGTCGTCCAATGCGACGATTTTCCTGCGCGCGATTGCACGCGATGGTTCTGGCGGCGAGAATCGCGTGTGGTTCGATGCTGTTTGCATGGAATCGCTTCCGGGCATGGCAACCGCCACGCCGCCGCCGCCCACTGCCACAACGATTCCACCAACCGGAACTGTGCGTCCGTCTGCAACGCGTGTACCGGCAACGCGCACACCAGCCAATACGGCAACGGCGACGCTTGTGCCAAACACGCCTACGCCCAAGCCGTCGAGTACAATTGCCCCGACGCCGCGCGTTGCGCGTCCGGATGTGCCAACGTCATCCGGTACGCCATTCGATTTGAGTACGGCGACGCTTGCGGGGCTGGGCATCGTGCTGATGCTAGGTTCAGTTTTGTTTTTCGCGCTCGGCGTGTTGTCGTGGGGTCGCATCAAGGAATCGATATGATTTATCTCATTACCGGAGGCGCTGGTTTTCTGGGCGCGGCACTTGCTAATTTCTTGGTCGCGCAAGGACATCAAGTTCGCGCTATCGATGATTTGAGCGCGGGCGATCCGAAAGTTCTGGATCCGCGCGTGCTATTTACGCGCGGCGATGTGCGCGACGTGCCCAAGTTGTGGGGTTTGCTCAAAGGCGCGGATTGCGTCTACCATCTTGCCGCGCGCGTCAGTGTTGCCGAATCGATTTTGTACCCGGTCGAGTACAACAATGTGAATGTTGGCGGCACGGTGGCGTTGATGACCGCCGCGCGCGATGCCGATGTCAAGCGCGTGGTGCTTGCGTCGAGCGGCGCATTGTACGGGCGACAGGCGGAACAACCGGTGCGCGAAGATGCGTTGATGCATCCCGATTCGCCGTATGCGGTGAGCAAATTGGCGTCCGAGTATTATTTGCATTCGATTGGCGAGTTGTGGAAATTGGAAACCGTCGCTCTGCGAATTTTCAACGCGTACGGACCGCATCAACCGCTTCCGCCATCGCACGCGCCGGTGATTCCGCGATTCTTGAAACAAGCGATTGGCGGCGGCTCGCTCGTGTTGAATGCAAGCGGCAAGCAGACGCGCGATTTTGTTTATATCGGCGATGTGGTGCGCGCACTGGCGGCGGCGGCGACCGCGCCGCGCGTCAATCGCGCGATCATCAACATCGGAAGCGGCAACGAAATCAACCTTAATGATTTGGTCAATCAGATCGAGCAAGTGTTGCGCCGCCAAGTGCATCGCATTGTAAACGAAGAAGAGAGCGGCGGCGTGCCACGCCTTGTCGCTGACATTCGGCTCGCGGCGGAGTTGCTAAAGTGGAAACCGCAAGTTTCACTTGAAGATGGCTTGCGAAAAATGTTGACAGAAGATGAACGATTCCGCAAGTGAGTTGTAACGCATGAACGATAGCCGCAAGACAGTGATGATTCTTCTCGCCGGTGATTTGGCCGCGCTGGCGCTTTTCGTTCTCGTCGGTCAGCGTGAACACGAAACCCTCAATGCTGCCAATCCGCTTCTCGGCATCTTGCCGAATGTCATCGCGTTTGCGATTCCGTGGATGATTGCGGCGTGGCTGCTTGGCGCGTTGCGCGTGGGAAATAATCGCCCCCGATTTTTCGCGCGCACGTTGAACGCGTGGCTTGTTGCCGCGTTGTTCGGCTTGCTTTTGCGCTCGTTTCTCTTTGGGCGTGCGATCATTCCCGCAATTTTCATCGTCGCGACGCTGGGATTCGGCGGATTATTCTTGTTCGCATGGCGCGTTGTGTTTCTTGTTGCACGTCGATTCGCCGGTAATACGAGATTAACATGCAACTATTCGCCGAGGCGCTTGAACAATTTCACAAAACCGGCAAAGCCGAGCTTGCCATCGAACGCGACGATGGCTATGTGGGACGCGAAGATGTTTCGTGGTATTTCACGACGCATCGAAATTTTCCGGCGCACGAGCGCGCCGCGCTTCAATTTGCGCGCGGCAAAATTCTTGACGTGGGTTGCGGGGCGGGGCGCCACAGTTTGTATTTGCAGAAACGCGGCTTGCAGGTTACGGCAATTGATGTCTCGTCGAAAATTGTCGAACTGGCGCGCGCACGCGGCGTGAAAGACGCACGCGTTGCTGATGTGAGCAAGCGCTTGCCGTTTCGCAATGGCGAATTCGATTCGATTATTTTGTTCGGCAATAACCTTGGCATTTGCGGCACACCGATAAGATTTCGCCGGATGTTGCGCGAACTGCATCGCGTTACATCATCGACCGGACGCATCCTGGCGACGACGCGGATGCCTAGCACGACCGACTTGATTCACAAGAGTTACCTAAGAAGTAATTTGATGCGCGGACGCGCCATTGGACAGATTCGATTGCGTTTGTTGTTCAATGGACGTCGCGGCGCGTGGTTTGAATTGCTCTTGCTCGCGCCCACCGATTTGATGCAACTCGCGTTGAAAGAACATTGGGAAGTTACGCGCGTTTTCCCGCTTGAGAATTTCGAGACGGGCTATGCGGTGGTTTTGGAGAAACAGGAATGAAAAGTGTATTGAGTCCGGCGCAAGCCGATCTGTTACGCGATGAAAAATTATTCCTTGCCGATTTTCTCGCAACGTTGACCGCGTTGCGACATCCGGCGCAAGGGCTGGGTGATTTGCGCCACGCGCTGTTGCAACTCGACGAATTGTTTTTGATTGTCGTTGCCGGCGAATTTAATGCCGGCAAATCGGCGCTCATCAACGCGCTCCTGGGTCAGCGCGTTTTGGCAGAAGGTGTTACGCCGACGACGACGCGCGTGACGCTTGTCAAGCACGGCGACAAAATCGAAGAGACGTCCGCCGCCGGTGGCATCGCGGTGCTGACTTTTCCGCTCGATCTCTTGCGCGAACTAAACTTTGTTGATACGCCCGGCACGAATGCCGTGATTCGTGAACACGAGGAACTGACGCGCGAATTTGTGCCGCGCAGTGATTTGGTGATCTTTGTCACATCGGCGGATCGACCGTTCACGGAAAGCGAACGACAATTTCTGGAGCATATTCGCGAATGGGGCAAGAAAATTGTTTTCGTCATCAACAAGCGCGATATTTTGGCGAGCGATGCGGAATTGCACGAGGTAACGAAATTTGTGGCAGACAACGCGACGCGCTTGCTCGGCACGACGCCTGAAATTTTCGCGGTCTCGGCGAAGCAGGGCGTCGGAATGGAAAATCTGCGCGCGTATGTGCAATCGTGGTTGGATGAAACCGCACGCTTGCGCGTCAAGTTTGCGAATCCGTTGAGCGTGGCAGCGCAGGTGTTGAAACAGGAAAACGCGCGCGTCGGACGCGAACACGACGAGTTGCAATCGGACGCGGAAACGGTCGATACGGTTGAGCGCGAGATGACGACGTACAGCACCGAGGTTAAGGACGAATTAGGCGCGCGTCTTTCTGAAATCGATAATGTGATGTTGCGATTGCAGGCGCGCGGCACGGATTTCTTCGATCAGAAATTTCGCTTGACGAATATCGGCGATCTTGCGCGCGGCGATCAATTCCGCGCAGTGTTTGAAAAGCAAGTCTTGACCGGCGTGCCAACAGAAATCGAACGGAATGTGCAAGCGGCGGTGAACTGGCTCGTCGAAAAAGATTTGCGGCACTGGCAACAGGTTTCCAGCTTTCTCATCAAGCGTCGCTCCGCTGTCGCCGATGGCTTGGTGGGGCAGGTCTCAACCGAATTCGATATGCGGCGACAGGCGTTGCTGGACAGTCTCACGCAATCAGCGCAAACGATTGTGAGCGGCTATGATATTGAAGCGGAATCGCGCGAACTAGGAAACGCGGTGGAATCATCGGTGGCGCAACTCGCTCTGGTTGAAGCCGGCGCAATCGGCTTGGGTACAGTCGTTACGTTGCTCGTAAGTTCAAGCGCGTTGGATATTACCGGTGTGGCGTTTGCCGGCGTGATGGCGATCTTGGGTCTGTTCATCATTCCGTTCAAGCGCGAGCAAGCCAAGAATCGCTTCCGCGAAAAAATCGAAGCCGTGCGCCAAGATCTGAATCGTGTGTTGACGACGCAATTCAATTCTGAAGCCGACCGCGCGTTGCATCGATTGAAGGAAGGCGTATCGCCATACTTTCGATTTGTCCGCGCGGAACGCGAACGCTTGACGTCGGTCGATCAATCGCTGACCAACGCATCGGATCGATTGAAGGACTTGCAAAGGCGCGTAGAAACAGCGTTTGGGAAATAAGCAACGGCGGAGGACAATCCTCCGCCGTTGCTTATTTTGATTCGCTGATCAACTCGCGCGCTTCTTGTTCGCGTTCTTGCGGCACAAGAACTTGGACGCGCCCCAAGCCATCGACGGTGACAGCAAGCACAGGACCTAAACTTTGGTACTTGAGCAATGCGGGGATGCCGGCGCTTTCCAATTTCGCTTTGATGATTTCGGCTCGTATCATTCCTTGTGTTTCATAGACCACGACGAGTTTATTGTCCGGTTTCATTTGACGCCTCGACATTTTCTGAGAACACTTCTTTCGTCACTGCACGCGCAAACAACAAATAGCCAGTGTGTCCGATCATGCGATCTTCCGGGCGCAAGCGCGCGGCGTTCGGTTTATAGCGGCGCGTCAGAATTTCAACGACCTCGATGTTTGCCCAACCGCCGAGTTGTTCCATCTCCGCCAAAATATCGCTGACTTGATTGGTCGTTGGCACGAGCGAGCCGAAAAAGCCGCCGCCTTTGAGCGCGGCATGTGCTTGCGCCAAAAACATCCACGGCTCGCGCACATCGAGGAACAAGGCATCGGCGTCGCGTTCATCAAACCCGGCGCGAATGTCGCGTTGCTTGAGTTCAACGACATCCATCACGCCGGCACGTTCCAGATTCTTGCGCGCATTCTCGAACATATCGTCGCGTTCTTCGTATGTGTAAATACGACCGTTGGGGCGCACGAGGCGCGCGAGCGCGAGCGTTAGCCCGCCACTGCCGGTGCCAGCTTCCACAACGCGCGCGCCGGGCACAATGTTCAATTGCAGAATAATTTGCCCGATTTCTTTGGGATACACAATTTGGGTCGTGCGTTTGACGTGCATCACAAAATCAAACGTCGATGGCGGGAGCAAGCGGTAGGCGTACCCGAGTTGTGTTTTGAGCAGCGTGCCAAACGTTTGTCCGATGATGGCGCTGTGTGGCGATGAAACCGTGATGCGTGTGCAGTTGCTGGGTGGGAATCAATCGCACCATATAGCGTTTGTCATCGGGCGCGATGAGCAGGACGTACTCGTTTGCCTGGGCGATGTTCATATCGAGACATTATAACGCCGACTCTGGATTCTGACAAACATTTGAACTTTCAGCACGAACGTGATAGAATTGAATTGTTCATCTCAGCGAGGAGAGTCAAATCAATGGAGATTATCGCGAACGGGCGCGGCGAACTGATTCAGCCGCCCGATCTCGAAGCATTTCGCGAATGGAATCGGACGCAGAAATCGCGCAAGCTAATCGACAAGCTAATGACCGAGCGCGAGGCGGTCGAAAAATTCGTGTTCGATGGTTGTTACATTGGCACGGAATTGTATGGCACGGTGCGCTGCCCCATGTCGATCACGCGCGAAGTTGTGCGCCAACGCAAAAAAGACTTGCGCGTGTGCGGGCAAGGCGTCGCGGAACTCGATCTTTGGCTCGCGGCTGGACTTGTCAAGAAACTCGATATCACGTACATCGGGTTGGAAGTGTACGGCACATCGTCTGCGCTTCGCCGCGCGGTTGAATCGGGCCAAGTCGAAACGTGCGTCGAATGGTCGAATGGCGCGATTTCGTGGCGGATGAAAGCCGCGGCAATGGGTGTGCCGTTCATTCCGGTGCGCACGATGCTCGGATCCGATACGTTCAACTACAGTGCGGCAAAAGTTGTGAATGATCCGTTCACCAATTTGCCGGTATGTCTCCTCCCCGCGCTCATCCTCGATGTTGGTTTGATTCATGTTCACCGCGCTGATCGCTTTGGCAACGCGCAAATCGATGGCATCACCGGCTTTGCATTTGAAATGGCGCGCGCGAGCAAGCGTCTCATCATCAGCGCGGAAGAAATTGTCCCCACCGAAGAAATTCGCAAGCAACCGGACCGCACCATCATTCCGTACTTTCTCGTCGATGCAGTGGTGCACGCGCCATTCGGGTCGCATCCGGGCGAAATGGCGTACGCGTACGAACGCGATGAAGTAGTGTACCGCGAATGGATCGAAGCGAGCAAAACCGCCGACGGCGCGCAAGCGTATCTTGAAAAATATATTTTCGATGTGAAAGATCACGCGGCGTATCTCGATTTGATTGGCAAAAACCGGCTTGAGCAGTTGGTTGAGCAACGAGAGCGGAAAGAATAAAATGTCCCAGCAATCTTATTCCAAAGTCGAATTAATGATCTGCGTTGCGGCGCGATTGTTTCAAGACGGTACAACAGCGTTCATCGGCACTGGAATTCCAATGCTTGCGGCGATGCTCGCGATGAAAACCAAAGCGCCCAATCTCGTTCCGGTTTTTGAATTTGGCGGCACCGGTGCGATTCTCGAAAAACTTCCGCGCGCGGTCGGCGAGGCGCGAACCTTTCACAAAGCGATCATCGCCTCCGGTATTTGCGATACGATGGAAACCGCACAACGCGGTTTTATCGATTATGGTTTTCTCGGCGGCGCGCAAATTGATTGTTATGGCAACTTGAACAGCACGACGATTGGAGAACATGATCGACCAAAGGCGCGGTTGCCCGGTAGTGGCGGCGGGAATGATGTGGGCAGTTTGTGTTGGATGACCGTTGCGATTATGCAACACGACAAACGCAGGTTCGTGCCGCAAGTTGATTTTATCACGACGCCGGGGTTTCTTAGCGGAGCCGGCGCGCGCGAGAAAGCCGGACTGCCGCGCGGCACAGGTCCCGTCAATGTTGTTTCTACGCTCGCGTTAATGGATTACGACAAGATATCGTGTCGGATGCGCTTGGTCGCGACGCATCCCGGCGTGACCGTTGATGATGTGATTGCCAACACCGGGTTCGACTTGATTATTCCGGAAAAAGTTGGCGTGAACGCGCCGCCGAACGTGGAAGAATTGCGTTTGTTGCGCGAAGAAATCGATCCGGAAAAGCTGTACATCTAAACATACGAGCGATCACAGGGATTGCTCGCGCGTGATGTTGCGCGCAAGGTGGTGAACGCCCCGCGAATGTTGTCACATATTCGTGTGGCGTTTTGTTTGGAGGGAGAATGCAAATCCTTGAGCAGGGGCAGGGCGAACTTGTGGGTTGGCACGACCCGGACGAAAACCGAAAATGGATTCGCGAGAACAAGCCGCGTGACCTGCGCGACAAGCGGATGAGTGTGCGTGAGGCAGTGTCGCAATTTGTGCATGACGGCGACTATCTTGCCAGCGGCGGATTTGGTCACGTGCGCGTGGCGATGTCTCTTGTGTACGAAATTGTTCGCCAGCGTAAACGTAATCTGACGATGGCGGGGAAGACGGCGGTGCACGACATCGATATTTTGATCGGCGCGGGTTGTGTTACTCGCGTGGAAGCGGCGTACGCGTTTGGACACGAATTGCGCGGGCTCTCGCCCGCCGGTCGCCGAGCCGTTGAATCGGGCGAGTGCCAAGTGGTTGCCGAAATTTCCAATGCCGGGTATCAATGGCGCTTTCTCGCCGGCATGATGGGCATTCCATTCATTCCCGCGCGCAGTATGCTGGGTACCGACACGCTGAAAAAATCGGCGTGTAAAGTAGTCGATGATCCGTGGACCGGCAAGCCGATTTGTCTGATCCCCGCCGCTTTTCCAGACGTTGCGATTTTTCATGTGCCGCGGTGCGACAAGTACGGCAACGCGCAAATTGACGGCATTATCGTCGAAGATTTCGAGCTGGCGCGCGCGGCGCGGCGCGTTCTGATCACCACTGAAGAAATCATTGAGGAAGATGTCATTCGCAACGAGCCGAGTCGTACGGCGATTCCTTTTTACGTTGTCGATGCCGTCTGTCACGTGCCGTTCGGCGCGCATCCCACGCAAATGCCCTACCGATATTTTTTCGATGAAGCGCACATTGCGGAATGGTTGAGGTTGGCGGAGACAGCGGAAGGCGCGCAAGCATATTTCGAAAAATACGTTTTCGGCGCGAGTGATTTTGAAGAGTATTTGGAACGCGTTGGCGGAATTCGCAAAATGAACTATTTGGGGCGGATGATGCGTTTTCAAGAACCGATGCCAGCGCCCGGGTTGAATCACTAGGAGGCGCCGTGATCAATTACAGCTCGACCGAATTGCTTGCATGTGTTGCGGCGCATCTGCTCGAGGATAAAAAGGCGGTACTCGTTGGCACGGGCTTGCCGATGATCGCGGCATTGCTCGCGCAACGCATGCATGCACCGAATTTGCTCATCATTTTCGAAGCCGGCGGCGTGGGTCCGCAAGTGCCGGTCTTGCCGATTTCCGTCGGCGATGCGCGTACATTTCATCGCGCGATTGCGGCGACGAGTATGCACGATGTCATGAGCGCGTGCCAAGCCGGCTACATCGATTATGGTTTTCTCGGCGCGGCGATGATTGATCAATTTGGCAATATCAACACGACCGTCATCGGCGATTGGCAACGACCGAAGGTACGCTTGCCGGGCAGCGGCGGCGCAAACGACATCGGATCACTGTGCCATCGCACCATCATCGTTTTGCGCCAGGACAAGCGCAAGTTTGCAAGCAAGATCGACTTTGTTACGACGCCGGGTTATTTGACTGGACCGGGCGCGCGCGAACGCGCCGGTTTGCCGCTCGACACGGGACCGCATCGCGTTATCACGCAACTTGGCGTGTACGATTTTGATGAGGAAACCAAGTGCTTGCGATTACTTGCAACGCATCCCGGTGTGACCCTCGACGACATTCGCGCGAACAGCTCGTTTGAAATCTTGATCCCGGCAAATGTGCCGACTACCCAACCGCCAACCGAGGCGGAACGCCAGTTGCTTCGTGAAATCGATCCGACTGGAATGGTGATTGGTAAATAGGATGATTGCCCGAAGGAGGCTTTATGATTTTGCTCAACCCCAAACAACACGTCCGCAATTACCCCGACGCGCATTCTCGCGAAATGATGCTCAAGACCATCGAGTTCTTTGAGCAAAAAGGCAAACGCAGAATCAAGGACGATGATCGCAACCGCACGTGGTACGCCGATCTACTCGAATTCCAAAAGCGCGAAAAACTATTTGCAACGCTATTGACGCCGACACCGTACGGCGACTCGCCCGATGTGCGCTGGGACACGTGGCGCAATTGTGAGTTCAACGAGATTCTCGCGTTCTATGGCTTGGCGTACTGGTACACGTGGCAAGTCTCCATCCTGGGTCTTGGTCCGATTTGGCAAAGTCCCAACGAATCGCTCAAACGCAAAGCGGCGCAACTCTTGCGCGACGGCCAAGTGTTTGCATTTGGTTTATCGGAACGCTTGCACGGCGCGGATATTTATTCGACCGAAATGGCGCTGATGCCGCAACCCGATGGCACCTATCGCGCCAACGGCGAAAAATACTACATTGGCAACGGCAATATCGCACCGATGGTTTCGACATTCGGCAAGATCGCCGGCACGAGCGAGTACGTTTTCTTCGCCGCCGATTATCGTCATCGCAATTTCGATCTCATCACGAATGTGTGCAATAGTCGAATCGTACGTCGCCAATTTTGCGCTCCGCGATTATCCGATCACCGAAGCGGACATTTTATCGCGCGGACAAGCGGCGTGGGATGCTGCGCTCAACACGGTGAACATCGGCAAATACAACCTGGGTTGGGCATCGATTGGCATTTGCACGCATGCATTTTACGAAGCGATCAATCACGCGGCGAATCGAAAATTGTACGGGATGCGTGTCACCGATTTCCCGCACGCCAAGCAAATGTTCACCGATGCGTATGCGCGCCTGGTTGCGATGAAACTGTTCGCTCTGCGCGCCGCCGATTATTTTCGTTCGGCGTCGGCGCAAGACCGGCGCTATTTGCTCTACAATCCGATGGTCAAGATGAAAGTGACGACGCAGGGCGAAGAAGTGATCGATTTGCTTTGGAATGTCATCGCGGCAAAAGGATTTGAAAAGGACACGTACTTTGAGATGGCGGCGCGCGACATTCGTGCTTTGCCAAAGTTGGAAGGAACGGTGCATGTCAACCTCGCGCTGATCCTGAAATTCATGCCCAACTATTTCTTCTTCCCCGGCGAATATCCGGAAATTCCGGTGTGTGATTTCGCGCGCAACGATGATTTCCTTTTCAATCAAGGTCCCGCCAAGGGCTTGGGCAAAATCCAGTTTCACGATTACAACCTCGTGTATGGCGCCTTCGATTTGCCGAACGTCAATGTGTTCCGCGAACAAATCGCCGTGTTCAAAGATTTCCTCGCGATGGCGACGCCGGACGAGGCTCAACAAAAGGACACGGACTTTTTGCTCGCGCTCGGCGAAATATTTGCGCTTGTCGTCTACGGACAACTCATTCTCGAAAATGTCAAACCCTATAACGTCGATGAGGCGTTGCTCGATCAGATTTTCGATTTTATGGTGCGCGATTTTTCCAAGCACGCGTTGCAGTTGTACAGCAAACCCAGCGCGACACCGGAGCAAATGGATTACTGCCTGAAAATGCTTCGCAAGCCGGTGGTCGATCACTGCACGCTATGATCGTGTGTGGAAAAACGCGGTACTCGCGCTTAACGGCGCGTACGAGATGAACCCGTAAAGCGACGGAGGACGAACGACCAAAGACGAAAGCACGCGGTTTGCATTCGTCCTTCGTCTCTTGTCATCCGTCATCACATTGGAGTCAACAATGCCTGATTTCCCTTGGTTCAAGTTCTACGAAGAAAAACTTCCGCGTACGCTCAAGCCGTATCCGGAAATCACCTTGCTCGATGTTGTGAGCGAAACGGTACGTCTGCGTCCCGATCATACCGCGCTGATTTTCAAAGGCACGCGGATGCCGTACGCAGAATTGGAGCGCTTGAGCGATAATCTCGCCGCCGCGCTTGTCGAACTGGGTGTGCAGAAAGGCGAACGCGTTGTATTGTTATTGCCCAACTCGCCCCAAGCCGTGATCGCGCAACTGGGTGTGTGGAAAGCCGGCGCCATCGTCGCGCCGATGAACGCGCTCTACACCGAACGCGAGTTGGAGCAAATGCTTAATGAAATCGGTGCGGAGACGGCGATTGTGCTGACGCCGTTCTATGCCAAAGTCAAAGCCGTGCAGGCAAGAACCCAAGTTAAACGCGTGATCGCGACGAATATCAAAGAGTACCTGTCGCCGGCGTTGAAAATCCTCTTCACCGTTGCCAAAGAAAAGAAAGAAGGGCATCGCGTTACAATCGACGCGAAAGATTATGCGTGGCATGACTTGATGAAAAAACACGCCGCGTCGCCGCGTCCGAATGTATCGGTGAAATTTACCGACCCCGCGATTTTGCTTTTTAGCGGTGGCACCACCGGCTTGCCCAAAGCCGCGCTGGGCACGCATCACGCGATCTATATGACGGCGCGGCAATTGCACGCGTACGCCAGTACCATTCTTGCGGATTGGGACGATGTGCTCACCTGGGTGATGCCGGCATTTCATGTCTACGGCAACATGGGTCTGAATACATCGTTCGTCGCGCGTTGGCAAGTGGCAATCGTGCCGAATCCACGCGACCTCGACGATCTAATTGCGACGATTCAAAAAACGCGCCCCGCGGTTCTGCACGGCGTGCCGACATTATTCAATGCGTTGTTGAATCACCCCAAAGTCCAAGCCGGCAAAGTCGATTTCAAATCGATGAAGATTTGTTACTCTGCCGCCGCGCCCTTGTTGCTCGAAACGAAAAAGCGTTTTGAGGCATTGACCGGCGGTTGGTTACTCGAAGCGTATGCGATGACAGAAACGATGCTCGCCGCAGTGGTGTGCCCGGTGAACGCGCCGTACAAAGAAGGATCGACGGGGATTCCAGTGCCGGATGTTGAAGTGCGCGTGGTCGATGTCTTGACCGGCGAGAAAACACTCGCGCCGCGTGAAATCGGCGAAATCATCATCCGCGCGCCGCAGTTAATGACCGGTTATTGGAATCGACCAAAAGAAACGGCGGAGATGATCCGCGATGGCTGGTGTTACACCGGTGACATTGGTTATCTCGATGAAGATGGCTATGTCTTTATTGTCGATCGCAAAAAAGATTTGATCAAACCGGCAAGCGGTTTTCAGGTGTGGCCCCGCGAGATCGAAGAGGTCATCGCCGCGCATCCGGCAGTGCTCGATGTGAGTGTGGCGGGAGTGCGGCATCAAGGTCAAGACGAAGTCGTGAAAGCGTGGATTGTTCTGCGCGGCGGCGCGCATGCGACCGAGGAAGAGATCATTGCGCACTGTCGTGAAAAACTCGCGGGCTACAAAGTGCCAAAGCTGATCGAGTTCCGCGACGCGTTACCCAAAACGATGGTTGGCAAAGTTTTGCGCCGCGAGCTTGTGGCAGAGAACAAACGATAAAGAAAAAGACGTTCCAGATTTTTGAAATCTGGAACGTCTTGGTTTAAGTGACCAATCCCCAGCGTTCGCGCACTCTTGACTCAATCGGCGCAAAGATCAAACGGTCGACGACGAGACCAATGGCGATGATGACGAGCATCACGGCGATCACCTGACTCATATCATTTAATTCGCGCCCCATCATCAGCAATTGTCCCAAGCCCAACGAGACGTACAGCAATTCCGCCGCCATTAACGACCGCCACGCAAACGACCAACCCAGTTTCATCCCGGTGATGATCGATGGCAATGCCGCCGGTAAAATCACGAGTGCGTACATTTTCCACCCGCGCGCACCCAGATTGCGCGCGGCGCGCAAATACAACGGCGGCGTGTTCTTGACGCCGGCTTCGGTCGAAAGCGTAATTGATAATAGCGCGCCCATCACGACGACGAACAGCATCGCGGTTTCGCTCAAGCCAAACCACAAGAGCGCAAGCGGCAGCCAGCAAATCGATGGCAATGCTTGCAACCCCAGCACAAGCGAGCCGAGTGTCTCATCCAGTGCTTTGATGCGTCCTAGCGCGAGTCCAAGCGCGAGTCCGATAATCGCTGAAATGGCAAAGCCGATGAGTAAGCGTTGCATTGACGTTACGATGCCGACGATAAATGTTCCGTTCTGAAATCCGCGTGCAAGGGTTTGTAAGACACTCAAGGGCGATGGAAAAACATACTCGCGCCACACGCCGAGCCAGATGAGGGACTGCCACGCCAAGAGCAAAAGCGCAAAGAAGAGGAGGCGGCGCGGGTTGGGTGAGTTAAAGCGTGTCATCGCCCACCATCCGTTCCTCTAACTCGCGCAATATTTTCGTTTCTGCATTCTGTTCGCTCGCGAGCACATCGATGCGCAGTTCGGTCATAATTGCGCGTGCCAAATCGACGACGGCATAGCTTTCGATTTGACGCGGGCGCGGCAGATCGATATTGAAAATTCTTTTGATGCGCCCCGGGCGTGCGCTAAATACCACGACGCGGTCGCCCAAGACAATTGCCTCGCGCACATTGTGCGTGACGAACAAAATCGTCTTGCGCGTCTCCGACCAAATCGTTTGCAATTCGTCGTGCAGAATGTCGCGTGTCTGTGCATCAAGCGCGCCGAAGGGTTCGTCCATCAACAACACATCCGGGTTGAGCGCGAGCGCGCGCGCAATCGCGACGCGCTGTTTCATCCCGCCGGAGAGCTCGTGCACGAAAGCGGTCTCAAAATCAGCGAGGTGCACCATCTTTAAGAATTTTCGAGCGATAACCTGGCGTTCCGGTTTGGACACGCCGATCATGTTCAAGCCAAATTTAACATTATCGAACACGTTGAGCCACGGGAATAACGCCGCACTCTGAAAAATCATCACGCGATCCGATCCCGTGCCGCGTACCGATTTGTCATCGATGCGAACCTCGCCGCTGGACGGCTTGTCGAGCCCGGCGATGATATTGAGCAGGGTTGATTTGCCGCATCCCGACGGACCGAGCAAGCAAACGAATTCGCCAGCTCGCACATCGAGATCGATGGGTTCAAGTGCATGCAGTTCGCCGGCTTGGCTATGAAATGTTTTCGTGACGTTGCGAATTTCGAGTTTCACTTGTTCCTTCTCCATTGAGTGAGAAGGTCGGGATGAGGGCGGTAACCCCTCACCCTAACCCTCTCCCCGATGGGGCGAGGGAAGATTACGGAATCGCCGTCAATCCCTTTTCTTTCAGCACTTCGTTCAGTAGTTTCATATCATAAATCTTGTCGAGATTCGGCATGGTGTCGCCGAGAAAGCCCAGTTTGAACGCGGACTCGGCGGAGCCGATGAGCGACGCGCGAATCGGATCGAATGTGACCAATTGCCGCGACCATGCATCGTCAAGGATTTCTTGCGGCAACGCCGCGCCGGACAAGCGTGTGATTTCTTTGTTCAGCGTCTGTTTTGCCGATATCGAATCAGCGTTGATGCGTTGCGTCAGTTCAACGTGTGCCGCCAAAAACTTCTTGACCATGTCCGGATGCTCTTGCAAGAATTTGGTGCTGACGATGACGCACGCCGTCGTGAATTTGCCATCTTGCCACAACTCGCGCTCATCGAGAAATATTTTGCCGTCCGCTTCGCGCACCAAGCGCGCGCCCCAAGGTTCGGGCACCCACGCCGCATCAATTTCTTTTTTGCGAAAGAGCGTGAGAATATCGGGATTGGCAATCGGAATGACCTGGGTATCGCCGCCTTGCTCTTTGAGTTTGAATCCTTGCTTTTGCAGCCACGCGCGCAACGCGACATCTTGCGTGTTGCCCAGTTGCGGGCTGGCAATTTTCTTGCCGCGAAAATCGGCGGCGGAAGTTGATGCCGGCGTCACTGCGCACAACAAGTACCGCGCCGCCGCTTGTTGCCCCGGCGATAATGCGTAACGCTTCGCCTTTCGATTTGACGTAGCCGTTGATTGCCGGGTTTGGTCCGATGTACGCCAAATCGATTTGCCCGGCAAACAGTGCCTCGATCACGGAGGGTCCCGCGTTGAATACCTTCGCGTCGATGGCTGCGTTGCTACCGAGCGCGCGTGCGAAATGTACCGTCGGCAATGCCGATAACAGCTTGCGCGTGCGTGATGTTTGGGAAATAACCGAGTCGTACGAGTGCGTTCCCAGTTGTCGCGCTGGGTGCGCCGCAAGCGGTAAGCGCGAACAAAACAGCAAGCATCCAATTGCGATTCATGAAGATACCTCTTGACAAGTAAGACCAACGTATGCTAGATTTCAAACCGACCAAGCTGGCAAGAGTATAACATGCTCAATGGCGCAGGTCAAAAAAATCATTTTTTGAGGAGGATTTATGTTAGAGGAATTTAAGAAATTTGTCATGCGGGGCAACGTGCTCGATTTGGCGGTGGGCGTGATCATCGGCGGCGCGTTTGGCAAGATTGTCGCGTCCCTAGTGAACGACATTCTGATGCCGCTCATCGGTTTGCTTTTGGGCGGTCTTGACTTTTCCAAGTTATCGTTTTTGGTGGGCAAAGCCGAAGTCAGGTACGGTTCGTTCATTCAAGCCGCGATTGACTTTCTCATTATCGCTTTCGTGATCTTTATGATTGTGAGGGCGGTGAATCAGCTGACGGCAAAGCCCGCTCCAGCGCCGACGGGACCAACCAGCAAGGAATGCACTTATTGCCTCTCGACGATTCCGATCAAAGCGACCCGTTGCCCAAACTGCACATCGCAGTTGTAATCCAAAAGGAACCTGGAAGGATTTCAAGCCTTCCAGGTTCTTTATTTCATCGGAATTTTGATGCCTGTTTTCTCCGCAAATTCGATCGCCTCGGGATACCCCGCATCCGCGTGGCGGATCACGCCCATTCCTGGGTCGCTGGTTAGCACGCGTTCTAATCTTCGCGCCGCATCGGGCGTGCCGTCGGCGACGATCACTTGCCCGGCGTGAATCGAATAGCCGATGCCGACGCCGCCGCCGTGATGAATCGAGACCCAGGTTGCGCCATTGACCGCGTTGATGAGCGCATTCAAGAGGGGCCAGTCGGCAATCGCGTCCGAGCCATCGCGCATTGATTCGGTTTCGCGGCGCGGCGAGGCAACCGAACCGGCGTCGAGATGATCGCGTCCGATAACGATGGGCGCAGACACTTGGCCGCTTGCGACGAGTTCGTTGAATTTCAGACCGGCGCGGGCGCGTTCGCCGTAGCCGAGCCAGCAAATCCGCGCGGGCAAACCCTGGAACGCCACGCGCTTTTGCGCCATCCGAATCCAACGTTCGAGCGGTTTGTTTTCGGGGAACAATTCCAGAATTGCTTCGTCAGTGCGATAGATATCTTGCGGGTCACCGGAAAGCGCGACCCAGCGAAACGGTCCTTTGCCTTCGCAAAAGAGCGGGCGAATGTATGCTGGCACAAACCCGGGATAATCGAAAGCGTTCTTGACGCCCGCATCGAACGCGCGTTGGCGCAAATTGTTCCCGTAATCAAAAACGATTGCGCCGCGCGATTTGAAATTCGAGCATCGCTTGAACGTGCCGCGCCATTGCAGTCCATCGATTGCGCTTGGTATTCTGCTGGGTTCGTAATCGCGCAATTCGTTCGGCTTGTTCCAGCGGCATCTCCGGCACGTACGATAACGGATCGTGCGCGGGTGTTTGATCGGTGACGACGTCCGGCACAACGCCGCGGGTTACGAGTTCCGGCAAAACATCGGCGGCATTACCGAGCAGCCCAATCGATTTCGCCTCGTGTTTCTTTAGCGCATCTTCCACGCGCGTCATCGCGTCTTCCAGGCTGTCGGTCAACTCATCGAGATAGCGCGTCTCCAATCGACGTTTGGCGCGCGCCGGGTCGACTTCGACAACGAGTGCGATGCCTTCATTCATCGTCACGGCGAGCGGTTGCGCGCCACCCATTCCGCCAAGTCCCGCCGTCAAAACGAATTTGCCTTTGAGCGATGACCAACCTTGCTGTTGCGCAAGCGACGCGAGCGTTTCGTACGTGCCTTGCAAAATTCCTTGCGTGCCGATGTAAATCCAACTGCCCGCCGTCATCTGCCCGTACATGATCAAGCCGGCTTTTTCCCACGCATCGAAATTTTCTTGCGTTGCCCACGCCGGGCACGATGTTGGAATTGGCGATCAATACGCGCGGCGCATCGGGATGCGATTTGAAAACGCCGACCGGCTTGCCGGATTGCACGAGCAACGTCTCATCGATTTCCAATTCTCGCAGCGATTTGATGATTGCATCATAGCAATCCCAATTGCGCGCGGCTTTCCCGCGTCCGCCGTAGACGATGAGTTCGTCCGGCTTTTCGGCAACGTCGGGATCCAGATTGTTCATCAGCATCCGCATTGGCGCTTCCGTCAGCCAAGATTTGCAGGTGAATTGTGTGCCACGTGGTGCGCGAACCGTTCTTGCAATGGACATCGTCGTCGCCTCCAAGTTTGAACTTGCCAAACGATTATAGCCCCGCGGATTGCGGGTGTCAATGTTTTGAAGATAAACGCGTCGATGATAGAATTGGCTCAGAGGAATAAATGACGCAAAGCATCGTATTTGACCAAGCAGTTTCGTTCTATGACAAGACGCGTGCCGATCCGGAAACAGTTAGCCGTGCGGTGACGGACTCGATTATTCGTGAGGCGCGTCTCACGCACTCGTCGAAAATTTTGGAAGCTGGGATTGGCACGGGGCGCATTGGCTTGCCGTTGATTGAGCGCGGATACGGGCTGGTCGGCACGGATTTATCCGTGGCGATGATGAGTAAATTGCAAGAGAAGGTCGCTGGACACCTTTATCGTCTCTCACTCGCGCAATCCGATGTGAACACGCTCCCTTTTCCCGATGCGTCATTTGATTGTGTGTATGCCGTGCATCTGTATCATCTCGTCGCCCATTGGCAGAATGCGCTTGTCGAAGCCATGCGCGTCATCAAACCAGGCGGCGTTTTGCTCGTCAGTTATCACTATCGCAATCCCAATTCGCCGAATCGGAAAATTCGCCAACAACTTGCGAAACTGGTTGAGCCGTTTGGCGTGAATCTCAAGCGACCTGGGGTTTCATCGAACGACGAATTGGCGGCAGAGTTTGTGCGGCAAGGATTCGCGCCGCAACACGTGTGCGTCATTGAATGGGAGAACCCAACGACGTTTGCTGAAATTCTTGAGGGAATCGAAAAAAGAATTTTCTCTGAGACATGGGCGGTGCCAGAAAGAGTGATGACTCTGGTCATTCCTGATTTGCGAGCATGGACAGAAAAGGAATTTGGTGATCTGTCCCAAGTTTGTCTGGAAGAATCGCGGTTTGATTGGATGAAAGTGGAAAAATGAAATATAAAAATGCAAGGTGCAACTTTGTCACCTTGCATTTTTTGTTTTCCGGATTTCTTATGCCGTGTTCCTGCATCTACTGAATTCCAATTGCAGCTAGTCCTGCTCGCGTTGCCAGCGCAAGCGCCAGCGCAATGATGGTGGTCAGCACGGCTACGCCGACCATGTTCCGGCGCCCGAGTTCGCGATTGAGTGCGGCGAGCGTTGCCAGACACGGAATATAAAATACGACAAATACAGTGAAGGTCAATATTTGCGCGGAGGACAAGACCGCGGCGACATTGTTCGTGTTTAATGCCTGGCGCAACATTACCAGCGCAAGTTCTTTGCGCAAAACGCCGAAAATCAAAGTGGTGCCGGCGGCGGCGGGCAAGCCCAGCAACCAGGTCATCGGGGTCAGTAAGGAATTGATTACTTCATCGAGTTGGAAGAAATCGAGTAGACTGAGGACGATACTGCCGGCAATCAAAACGGGCCACGCCACCGTCACAAATTCCTTGATACGATAGAAACCTTTCGCCACGACGGTGCGCAGGGTCGGCATGCGATAGACCGGCATTTCCAAAATCAAGCCGGGTGTTTCCTCCGGCAATACGCGCGTCAGAATTGCGCCGGTCATCGCGACGACGAGCAGGTTGAGTGCATAGATGCCAAGCGCATACGCCGGACCAAGATAAAACGCGGCGAGTCCAAATACCACCGTCAGGCGCGCCGCACACGGCACCATTGTTGCCAGCGTCGCGGCGATGACGCGGTCGCGCGGCTCTTCTAAAATCCGGGTTGCCATCACGGCGGGCACATTGCACCCATAGCCCAGGATGAATGGGATGACCGCTTTGCCATGCAAACCCAGTCGATGCATCAACCCATCGACGAGAAATGCGACGCGCGGCAAGTAGCCGATGTCCTCCAGCAGACCGAGCCCCAGTAAAAATGGAATGAGATATGGCAAAACGATAGCAAAGCCGCCGGCGATTCCGGCGACGATACCTTTTATCATTTCGAGAATAAAAGTTGATGCAAGTGGTTGCGCATCAATGAAGGCAAAGATATTGTCGAAGAAGGCGAGCGTGGGTTGCTCGACAAATGTGCCGATGCCATAGACTAACTGGAAAAACGCAAACAACACGATGAGCAAGGCAATGTATCCGCCAATCGGATGCAACAGCACATCGTCGATGCGATCGCGCCAATCCATCGCGCCAGCACGCGTGACGACCGCGCACGCCTCGAACAAATCTAGCGCCGCGGCGTGGCGCTCGGAATTGATGAGCGTTTCCGCTGACCGGCCGCGTGAGGCAGTCAGAGTTTTTTGAAATTGCCCTACGAGAGGAATGACCTGTGGTATACGTTCGCGCGCCAAATGGGTTAGCGGGAAATTGCCTTCCAATAATTTGATGGCGGTTGAGCGGGGAGACAAACCCAGGGGCGCTGTTATTTCGGCGGCGATTGCCGCCAGCGCGTTTTCTACGTCACGGCTGTACAGCGTAGGGTTTGTGGGCACCGGCTTTTTGGTGGTTTCGATTGCGGCGGCAAATAATTCACGCACACCGATACCTCTGCGCGCGATCAGAGATACCACCGGCACACCCAGTGTTGTTCCAAGTTTGGTCTGGTCGATGACAATGCCTTTGCGGCGGGCTTCGTCCATCATATTGAGCGCTAGCACAACCGGCAAGCCGAGTTCCAGCAGTTCGAGCGTCAGATCAAGGCTGCGCGCGAGCAAAGACGCATCGATCACATTGATGATGACATCGACGCCGGGATCACGCAAGAAATTTTGCGCAACGCTTTCGGCGGGATTGGCGCCAGCCAGCGAATAAGTGCCGGGCAAATCGACCAGTTCGATCAGTTGGCGCGCGATTTTTACGCGGCTCGAGGTGTAGGTGACCGTCGTGCCGGGAAAATTCGCCGTCAGCGCGCGATAGCCAGCAACTTGATTAAAGAGCGTGCTTTTGCCGCAATTGGGTTGCCCAATCAATGCAAAGCGTGTCATCCGACAATGACTTGGCGGGCAATATTGCGCCCGAGAGCAATTTGTGTCCCCCGGCATTCGATGAGCAGGGGTCCGCCCATCGCCGCGCGCCGCAACACGCGCACTGTGTCGCCGGGGACCAAGCCCAATTCGCGCAACTGTTGGCGCGCGACTTGATTGCCGCCAATCGCGTGAATGGTCGCAGAGTCTTTTTCAGGCAAATCGTTGAGGGTCATGGGTTTATTCTACTGCATTAGCCAGAATTCACCAAATTTGTTAGTAGTATCGAACAGTCGTTCCCCGATCCTCCCTCTTGACAAGGTGTGTTATAATTGTATTAGTTAGATTAATACAATGTGAAAGGGGGGCGATGGACCTCTGGATCGATCCCGACAGCGCAGTGCCCATCTATCTGCAAATTGTGCATGCGGTCGAGCACCAAGTTGCCACTGGGCGATTGAAACCCGGCGAGCAATTGCCGACGGTGCGGGAACTGGCGACCAACTTGCGTGTCAATCCTAACACCGTTGCGCGCGCATACGATCAATTGGATGGCGACAACGTAATTACCACGCAACAGGGGCGCGGCACATACGTGCGCGAGCGTCCCGATAACGCCCATTTAACACGTATGCGACAGGAACAACTTAGAGCGATGATTGATAGTGTGATCGGCAAGGCAATGAGCACCGGTTACACGACCGACGAAATTCGTGATATGTTCGACGCGCAGATCGCGCGCTGGACACGACAGAAAAAAGCATAGGAGGCATTAAAATGAAAAATCTAGCACCTTTGGCGCGTAGAAAAACGAGTTACGATCCGAAACAAACCAATCCGGTCGCCGTGACCTTGTTCTTGATGATTTTGCTTGTCGGCACCGCGGCGAGCGGATTGACCGGACAATTGAGCCGGAATCAAGCACCCGTTTGGCTGTTGCTGTCATCGATTCCCGCGTTCGCCGCGTTGTTTGCGCTCAAGATTGCGAACCAATGGGAAAAGGCGATTGTCTTGCGATTCGGTAAATTCAGTCGCGTCGCAGGACCCGGTTTGTTCTGGGTTTTCCCGATTGTCGAATCGGTGGCGTCGTGGATTGATCAGCGCGTGATGGTGACACCGTTCGCCGCGCAAAAAACACTGACGAAAGATACAGTGCCGGTCGATGTCGATGCGGTCTTGTTCTGGGTGGTGTGGGATGCGCAAAAAGCCGCGCTCGAAGTTGAGAATTATCAAGCGGCGGTCGATTGGGCGGCGCAGACGGCGTTGCGCGACATTATCGGCAGGATGATGCTCGCCGATATTTTGGTGGGGCGCAGTACCATCGACAAAGAGCTGCAACAGATCATCGACCAGCGCACGACCCCGTGGGGCGTGACGGTGCAATCGGTCGAGATTCGCGACATTGTCATCCCGCAAGATTTGGAGGACACGATGAGCCGGCAGGCGCAGGCGGAGCGCGAACGTCAAGCGCGCGTGATTCTGGGCGAATCGGAAAAACAAATAGCGGAGAGCTTTGCGGAAGCATCGCTGCAGTATGTTAATAATCCAACCGCACTGCACTTGCGCGCGATGAACATGCTATTTGAAGGTCTCAAGGAAAAGGGTGCGCTCGTCATCGTGCCCAGTAGCGCCGTTGACACAATGAATCTGGGCGGCTTGGCGGGTTTGACTTCGCTCGCGCGCGATGTCGATACACGCAAGGAGTCGAAGTAAAATGACTGAGTCAACGCAATGGGAATATCGCGCGAAAACCATTGGACGCTTTTGGGGCACGAAAGACGAAGACATCGAAGCGACTTTGAACGAATGGGGCGACGAGGGCTGGGAAGTGTTCGTCGTCTACACACCGGAGGGTAGCGGCAAGGTAACAATGGTTGCAAAACGCCCACTGACTGAATCTGTCCGTCGGCGCCGCTCGATGCCGGGAATGCGAGGTATGGAATGAAATCACCATTAGGGCTTGCTGTTGTCGTCATTGCAGTCATCTGGGCGGCGGTTATCATCGCCGTATCGATGGCGTTGGGTGATGTGCCGCAATCGTCGCGCGTCATTTCGATTCTCGGCGGCGGCGCGGCGGCATCGATCATTTTGCTAGGTGGGATGATTGCGCGCGAAAGAAAAAATTCATAGGAGTTGTTGTCGACATGGAACTCGCAACATTTTCGCCGATCATTCTCATCGGTGGCAGCGGAATGATTTTGGTCGCGGTTGGTTTTGTGATTTACGCCGCGACCAAAAAACTTGGCTGGGCGTATCTTGGCTTGGGCGCGTTGGCGTGGATTGCGACGGTCGTCGTAAAATTCGTTTGGGCATTGGGGCTAAACGCGCGTGTCTCAACTGCGCTCAAAGTAATGTTACCCGGCGCACTCGGCGATGGTTTGTTCGATCTGTATCTGGGCTTGCTCACCGGCTTCACTGAAGTCGCAATCGTCTGGCTCTTCTTGCGCTACACGCGCTTTGGCAACGTTGCGGGGAAGCGCGCGCTGGGATTCGGCATCGGCTTTGGTGTGGTCGAAGCGTTGTTGTTGGGAGCAAGTTCGTTCGTCTCGGCGTTGGTCATCTTGTTTTCGCCGCAGACCGTGCCATCGGAAGTGCTTGCACAATATCGCATGGCGGACAATCTGCTAGTGCAAATTGCGCCCATCGTCGAGCGATTCTTTACAGTGTGGATTCACATCTTTTGCAACGTAGCGATCTTTTTTTCGATTGCACAGAGTCGCGTGCGCTGGTTCTGGATTGCCTTTTGGTTCAAATCGCTCATCGATGCCGTCGCGGCATTTGCGCAGACGTCGGGCGTGCTGGCGACGGTCCAGGGAATTTGGTCGATTGAAGTCATCGTCATTCTCTTTGGCGTTGTGGGCTGGCTGGGTGTGCGATGGCTTGCGCCGCGTTTTGCCGAGCCGGTTGCAAGTTCTGAAAAAAGCGTGCATGAATTTGCAACCACCGCGGTACTCGCCGTGGTGATCGCCGGCATGACGATTGGCGCGATTCTGGGATTCACAGCATTGCAGGGCAACGCGTTGACCGGTAGCGAGCGCGAGGCGGTGCTGGCGTACAGCGAACCGTTGACCGACAACTTGATGCAAGCAATCAATCGCAATGATTACGCGGCGTTCTCGCGCGATCTCAATGAGCGGATGAAGAGCGCGATCAATGCCGACGGCTTTACAAATATGCGCGTCAAGGTTAATGGCAAAATCGGCAACTATGTTTCGCGCCAAATCGATAGCATAACCGTGACGGGCGATTTTATCACCGTGATCTACAGCGTGAAATTTGAGAATGAAGAGCAGGTGACGGTGCGGATTTCTTTTGATAAAGCCGAGCCGCATCGTATCAGCGGCTTGTGGTTCGATTCGGCGAAATTGCGCCAGCCCTAATCTCCCCCAAAGGTGGGATAAACAAACCAACAAACGATTGGCTCGAAATGCGCGGCGGATGTTTATAATGATGCGGAGGATTGAATGTTACTATTTGCGTTGCTCGTCGGCGGAGTTTTATTGCTCGCCGGGCTAGCCACCTATTTTCTTGCGCCGCGCGTCGGACCCAATCCGATTTTCGGTGTGCGCGTGGGATACGCGTATGCCAGCCGCGAAATCTGGGACAAGACAAATCGTTTTGGCGGTATGTTGTTTGCGCTCGCTGGCGTTGGCACCGCGATGCTCGGACTGCTTTTGCAATTTCTGAATATCGTCGGACGCGATGCGGTGAATGCGCTTGTGATTGCAATGCTCGTCGCGCTGGTTGGCGCAACGGCGTGGGTGTTTGTCTATGCGCGCGGACTGGCGCAAGGCACGGCGTTGGCGCGTCAACTTGCACCGGTGAAATTTCGTTGGGCATATCTCGCACCGATGATGATCACATTTCTTTTGTTCGTCGCGTTTGCCGCGTATGTTTATCCGGCGTTGCCCGCCGATCGCGTGCCATCGCATTTCAATATCAACGATCAGCCCGATGGTTGGCAATCGCGCGACGAATTCATGGCGACGTTTCTTGGAATGTCCGTGCTCTTTCTGGCGTTGAACGCGCTCATCGTTTTCATCGCCACGCGCGAGCCGATGATTGCGTTCAGTCGCTGGGGCACGTCCTGGCGTTTGAGTCCAGAGCGCGGTTTAATTTTGGTTGGGCTTGCGCTTTCGTTAGTCAATCTGATTTTCATCGCGTTACTCTGGAACATTTGGTGGCTCGTTACACGCGGCGCGCTCGCGTTTTCGTTTTGGTGGATTTTGTGGATGATCCTTCCGCTTATCGTCGCCATTGTTGCGCTCTTTTTCCTGCTTGGTAGAAAAGAGACCGCATCACATTTGTGAATGGAGAGAAATTGATGATCGAAGCTATCGGTCTCACCAAACATTTCAACGGTACAGTTGCTGTCGACAATTTGAACTTGACTGTCAAGCAAGGCGAAATCTTTGCGTTTCTCGGTCCGAATGGTGCGGGCAAAACAACAACGGTGCGTATGCTCGCGTGTCTCATTGCGCCGACGCGTGGACAAGCGCGCGTCGCCGGGCTGGAGGTCGGACGCGAAAACGATGCGATTCGCGCGCGCATTGGTATTCTCACCGAATCACCCGGCTTGTACGAAAAATTGAGTGCGGCGCAAAATCTCGATTTCTTTGCGCGACTCTACGGCATGTCGAATACTCAACGCACTGACGCCGTCAAAAAACATCTCGATCTGCTCGGCTTGTGGGCGCGGCGCGACGAACAAGTCGCCGGCTTTTCCAAAGGGATGAAACAAAAACTCGCGATTGCGCGCGCATTGTTGCACGATCCCGGCGTGATTTTTCTCGACGAGCCGACGAGCGCGCTTGATCCAGAAGCGGCAAAAATCGTGCGCGATTTTATCGCGGAACTCAAGAGCGAAGGTCACACGATTTTTCTCTGTACACACAATCTCGATGAAGCGGACCGCTTGGCGGATCACATCGGCGTGATGAAGCAACGCTTGATCCAGGTTGATACGCCGGAAAATCTGCGGCGCAAGTTGTACGGTCGGCGCATCGTTGTGCGGATGCGAAGCGTAAACGACGAGCAAACCACCGCGCTCAAATCGCTCGCGTTCATCAAAGGCGTCGAACGCGAAGATAATCGATTATCGATTGTGCTCGATGACCCGGAGGCGATGACACCAGCCGTCGTGCGCGCGCTGGTCAATGTTGGCGCGGAGATTCAATCGGTCGGCGAAGAAAAACATTCACTGGAAGAAGTGTATTTGAGTTTGGTCAGCCATGGAGGCAAGCAATGAATTTCTCACGTGTCCAAGCCGTGATCTCACGGGAACTTTTGGAGATCCGGAAGAATAAAACCTTGTTATTTACGATCTTCTTGCCGCCGCTCTTGCTTGCGTTCATTCCGATTGTGATGCTGGGTGCGTTGGGCGGGCAGATGACTGATCGCAATATGAATACCAGTGCTGAGCAAATTGCGCGCTATTATGCGCTCTCGCCGGAGTTTGCCAAATACTCGCCCAGTGAGTTGATGCAGCTTATTATCTTTCAACAATTTCTCGTTCTGTACCTGGTCATGCCCCTCATCATTCCGATGACGGTCGCCGCGTACAGCGTGATCGGCGAAAAAGAAGCACGCAGTTTGGAACCGTTGCTGGCTACACCTATTCGCACCGCCGAGTTGCTGTGGGGCAAATCACTCGCGGCGATTGTGCCGGCGATTATAGGCACGTGGCTTGCGTATGCGATCTTTTTCATCGGCGCACGTTTTGTGACGACGGCACAGGTGTTTGCCGGCTTGTTCAATCCGATGTGGCTCGTGGCGATGGTGGTGCTGACGCCATTGCTCGCGCTCCTTGCCGTCGGTATCGGCGTGATGATTTCATCGCGCGTGAACGATACGCGCGTCGCGCAACAAATCGGCGGGATGCTGGTGATTCCGGCCGTCGTCCTGGGACTAGCCCAAACCGCCGGCTTTATCTTGCTCAATGCGTTCACGTTCATCATCGGCGCGGTGATTATTGCGCTCATCGATATCGGCGTGTTGTACTTGGCGACGCTGATCTTCCAACGCGAAAAAATTCTGACGCAGTGGAAATGAGTCCGACGAACGACCAAGGTGTTTTTGCTCGCGAGACGCGGAGGAGGCGTAATCGACTTGATTAACCTGTTTTCTTGCGGAAAACAGGTTTCTGCTTTATGATGAAAACATGGAATCGATGAAAAATAAGATTTGTCTTGTTACAGGCGCGACTTCGGGAATCGGCTTTCAAACAGCAAAAGAGTTGGCGCGGCTCGGCATGCAGGTTATTATTGTTGGGCGCAATGCGGAAAAAAGCCAATCGGCGGTCGCTCAGATTCATGAACAGACCGGCAACACCCAAGTCGAGTTTATGCTCGCGGATTTGTCATCGCAAAAGCAGATTCGTGCGCTGGCAGAAGAATTCAAAAAGCGATACGCGCGACTCGACGTGTTGGTGAACAACGCCGGCATCGTCGAAATGAGCCGGAAGGAAAGCGCAGATGGTATCGAAATGACATTGGCGGTCAATCATCTGGCCTACTTTCTGCTAACGGATCTCTTGCTGGATATGTTGCGCACGAGTGCGCCGTCGCGGATCGTCAATGTCGCTTCTGCTTTGCATGCGCAGGGGAAAATCAATTTTGAGGATTTGCAGAACAAGCAGAGTTACAATCCCTTGGCAGTGTACAACCAATCGAAATTGGAAAACATCCTGTTCACCTACGAATTGGCGCGGCGGCTTGATGGAACCGGCGTTACGGCGAATACGCTTCATCCGGGCGGCGTCCGCACGAACTTAGTCGCGCGTAATGGCGGATTCTTCAAGTGGGTTGTGCAACCGTTGTTCAATTTGATGGCAACCAGTGTTGAAGAGGGCGCCAAGACGGTTGTTTATCTTGCGTCATCGTCCGATGTCGAAGATGTCACCGGAAAATATTTTGGCAAGTGCAAAGAATGGAAATCGTCGCCGGCATCGTACGACGGGCAAGCCCAAAAGCGGTTATGGAAGATGAGCGAGGAGATGGTTGGCGCGTGAAGTCGCAAAAGTTTGAAAGGTCAAACGGATATCGATGATTTTGATTCAGGGGTTTGTTTTCTTTTTCGGTTTGACTGTCGTTGTCGCCACGCTCCTCTCGGCGATTCGCACATTTGTCGTGCCGCGTAGCCAACAAGATTATGTGACGCGCGTTGTTTTTCTGTCAACCCGATTCATACTCAATCGGCTGATGATAATCTTCAGCGTACGCGATTACAACGACCGCGATCGCATTCTTGCCTTTTACGCTCCGATCAGTCTGCTTACTTTATTGCCGGTTTGGTACTCGCTTCTGGCGCTTGGGTATGCGGCGATGTTTTGGGCGGCGGGTGTCCCAACCTGGTACGATGCTTTCCGCGCCAGCGGCTCGGCCTTGTTGACGCTTGGCTTTGCGCCCGTCGATGGCATCGCGCAGTCGATTCTGGCTTTTAGCGCTGCTTTGAATGGATTAATTCTGGTCGCTTTGTTGATCGCGTATGTGCCGACAATGTATGCCGCGTTTCAGCGCCGCGAACTCGCCGTAAAATGCTGGAAGTGCGCGCCGGCTCACCGCCTTGGGCAGTCCAAATGATCGAGCGGTTTCATCGCATCCACGGCTTGGATCGGCTGAACGAAATGTGGACGAGTTGGGAACAATGGTTTGCGGAAATCGAAGAGAGTCATACGTCACTCCCCGCACTGAATTTTTTCCGTTCGCCGACAGCGGATCGTTCGTGGGTGACAGCCGCCGGTGCGGTGTTAGACGCTGCCGCCTTAACGCGCTCCACGCTCGACGTGCCCAAAGACCCGCGTGCCGATTTGTGTATCCGCTCGGGCTTTCTTGCGTTGCGCCGCATCTCCGATTTTTTCAATTTTCCCTATAACCCGGACCCACGTTTTCCGGAAAATCCGATCAGTATCTCGCGTAACGAATTCAATGAAGTGTGTGACCGATTGGCGAGTCAAGGTGTGCCGCTCAAATCAGACCGGGAGCAAGCATGGCTCGATTTTGCTGGGTGGCGCATCAACTATGACGAAACGTTATTGGCACTAGCCGAGCTAACCCAGGCGCCGCTCGCGCCTTGGTCGTCTGACCGCGTGCCGTTGTACTCCCGCGATTTTTTCCGGAGACGGAATCGGTAGGATGGACGACCTGGTCAACCAGCGCGTCTTGATTACCGGCGCCAATGGATTTATCGGCGGGCGATTGGCGGAACGACTCGCGCAAGAAGAAGGTGCGCAGTACGCGGGATGGTGCGAACCTCGGGGGGCGGGCGACCGCAAGGGTCGCCCCTACAAATCATATATTGGCGATATCACCGACGCCGAAGCTGTGAATCGCGCGGTCGATGGTTGCGACATGGTCGTTCATTGCGCCGCGATGCAAAGCGGTCGTGCAAAGATTGACGAGTACCGCCGTGTGAATGTGGGCGGAACATTGAACCTTTTGCGCGCGGCACGCAACGCGAACGTCAGGCGTTTTGTTCACATTAGTACGATCAACGCGCACGGTTTTCCGCCGCCGCGCGATGCGAACGCCGATTCGCCGCTGAGTTTTGCAGGTGATCATTACTCGGTGAGTAAAGCGGAAGGTGAACGCGCGGCGATGCAATTCGCGCGTACTCACCAATTACCACTTTCCATTATCCGTCCCGGTTGCACGTACGGTCCGCGTTCAGATGCGTGGACGCTGACGCCGCTCAATCGATTGCGGCGCGGTCGCCCGGTGTTAATCGACGATGGCACATGGAATCTGCAACGCCATCTACATCGATAATCTCATCGATTTGGTTTTACTCACGCTAAAAAACGATGCGGCGATTGGACAAGCCTTCATTGGGACGGAAGGGCGCGGCATTACGTGGCGCGAATTTTATGGTGCATACGCGCGGATGCTTGGCGTTGTAAAAATCAATTCGATGCCGCGCTGGTTCGCATTGATGGTCGCAAATGTTTTTGAACCGCTCGCGCGCATCGATGGCTATCCACCGCGTGTCGCGCGGTCAAGCGTGGAATTTTATTCGCACCGCGTTGTATTCGACATCGAAAAATCGAAACGGCTTTTGGGTTACGTGCCCAAAGTATCTTTTGAGGAAGGAATGCATCGAACCGAAACTTGGTTGAAGGCAGAAGAAATCCTGTAGATGAAAAATGAAAAACGCAAATCGCAAATTCCTTTGATTGTTTTGGTGAATGACGATGGCATCAAATCACCCGGGCTGCGCGCGATGGCGCGCGCGCTCGACGACCTCGGCGAGGTGTTGATTGTTGCGCCGTTGGAGCAGCAAACTTCCACCGGACGCTCGTTTCGCGGCGGCGGGATCGCGCAACCGGTGCATTATGAAATTGACGGCAAGCACGTGCGCGCATTTGCCGTTGCGGCAACGCCGGCGGTCGCGACGCGCTATGCTGTTTTCATTCACGCCGACCGTCGTCCCGCGTTGATTGTCTCGGGCATCAACTATGGCGAAAATATTGGTAATGGCGTGACAATTTCCGGCACGATTGGCGCGGCGCTCGAAGCGGCGAGTATCGGCATTCCCGCGCTCGCGGTTTCGCAAGCGGTCGATATCGCGTTACACTTTTCACACAGCGAAGCCGTCGAGTTTTCGATTGCGGCGGAATGGGGCAAACGCTTTGCGCAAAAAATTCTGGCAAAGGGAATGCCGCGCGGCGCTGACATCGTCAACGTAAATGTGCCGGAAGGCGCAACGACGAAAACGCCGTGGCGATGGACGCGCACCTCGCGCATCAATTATTATCGTTCGATTATCAAGCAAACGCGGCGCGGGAAATCGATCACCGGGTACGAGCGCGTGCTCGATAATCCGCATCCCGAACCGGTACCGATGTGCGCGCGGTGATGATCGACCATGTGGTTTCGCTTTCGCTCTTGACACTCGATCTTTCGGCGCGCGTGACCGAAAGAGAAAAATCGCGCTGGGGAAAATAATTCCGCGAAGGTTGTAACCTTTGCGGAAGATGTGCGTAGATGAGATTAGGGGTTTGTCATTCCGAGCCGTAGAGCGTTGCCCCCTCGAAATGACAGGCGAAGGTTCTTACATCGCCGGGCTGGATGCATTCACCGGCGTTGTGCGCCGCAAAGCAAGAAACAAAATCGCGGCGAACACACCGGCGACGGCAGTAATCGACCAGATGGCGCTCGGCGCGATGTGATCGCTAATCATCCCGGCGATGATCGGACCGATGCCAAAGCCGACGCTCCACGTCAAGCCGAGCATGCCCATGTATCGTCCGCGCATTTCCGGCGGCGCGAGATCGGCGGTAACGGCGGTGGAGGTTGGCACAAGCAGCATTTCGCCAAAGGTGTACACCATCATCGCCAAAATAAATTGCGGGAACGCGTTGGCGAAAGTCACACTGAACACGCCGAGTCGCGTATAGAATCGCGCCGATGGTGGTGAGAAACAAACGCGGAATTTTTTCGACGAGGCGCGTGATGGGCAATTGCAACAAAACAACCATCGCCGCGTTGGTTGTCATCACCCAGCCGTAGAACATTTCGCCCAAGCCAAAATTGTCTTTCATGTACACCGGCAAAACCGCCATCATTTGTCCGGCAAGAATTGTGCACAGCGCAATGCCGATGCAGAAAAGCACAAAACGCGAATTGCGCAAGACATCGAGAAAACTGCCGGTCGGCGCGTGATTTTCTCGCGTGCATCGACTAACTTGCAGGCTTTGTTTCGCGCATCAGGAAAATCGTAATCAAACAGAATAGAAACGCCGTCGATGCGTTGCCGAGGAAAGTGATGAGGTAAGAGCGCGCCGCGAGAAATCCGCCGATTGCCGGACCAATCGCGATGCCGAGGTTGGCGACGACGCGCAACAGACCATATGCTTGCGGACGTTTATCGGGTCAGAATCAAATCGGCGATCATCGCGTCGCGCGCGGGTTGGTACAGCGCGCCGGCAAAGCCGGCACAGCATGACGACGATCGATGCAGTCGCGAACGAATCGGCAAAACCAAAAAGCGCCATCACGCACGCGCTCGCGCCGAGACTGGATGCCATCAGCAGCTTGCGCCCCAATCGGTCGGCGAGCATGCCGCCGACGATTTGACCGACGAGCGAACTGATCGACCAAAACATCAAAATCATGCCGACGTACGTCATCGAAAGATTGAGGCGTTGGTGTAGATAGAGTGTGAGGAACGGAAAGACCAGTCCGTTGCCGGTGGAGTTGACAAGCGTGCCGCCGAAGAGAATCCAAAATTGGCGCGGGAAATCCGCGATGAGTGTCTGCAATCGTTGTCGCATAGGGTTGCGACTATATAGGCAATTGCCGGGTTTGTCAAAACAGGAGGTTAAAATGGATTACGGCAAACTTTTGTCGCGCGCATTTGAGATCACGCGCAAGTACCGCGCGCTGTGGTTGTTCGGCGTGCTTGCCGCGCTGTTTGGCGGCGGAGGCGGTAGTTTCAATTTCGGTAGCGGAAACTTCGGCGGTGGTGGCGGTAGTGGCAGAGGCGGAAACGGTGGTTTGGGAGGCGATGTCGTCCCAGATCTGCCGCCGAACTTTTGGCAGAACCTAGCGCTGATCATCGCGGCAGTGATTTGTCTCGTGTTGATCTTGTCGATTATCAGCATCGTTCTGCGATTCATCAGCCGCGCCGCGCTTATCGGCTTGGTGCAAGAACTCGAAGCGAGCAGCACGACGCCGACGGTTGGACGCGGATTCGCGATTGGACGCGAAAATTTCTGGCGATTGCTTGGCATTGCGCTCGTCGTCAACATTCCGCTTTCGCTTGTCTCGTTCGTTGTGATTCTAATTGCGGCGTTGCCGATGCTGGGCTCGCTGATTCCGCTGATTCAAGCCGGCAATCATCCGCCGGATGAATTGGTTGCGGTGGCGATGACCGGCATCTTTGGCTCGCTGGCGCTGATTTGTTGCGCGGTGATTCTGCTTGTGGCGGTTCATTTCATCATCACGCCGCTTTACGAATTCTTCATGCGCGCGTGCGTGATTGGCAAGCGCGGCGTGATGGATTCGATTCGCGAAGGGTATCGCCTTGTGCGCGCGAACCTGAGCAACATCGCGGTGCTGTACATTTTAATGATCGGTATCGGCATCGGCTTTGCGATTCTGATGATTCCGGTCGGGCTGATTCTGCTTGGCATTCCGGCTGGCTTGGGCTTCGCGGTTGGCGCAATGGCGAATTCCGTCGCGCCGGGAATCATCATCGGCTTGGTGCTGGGAATCCCGATGGTCCTGGTTTTGATTTTCGTCAGCGGCTTGTTTGAAGCGTTTCGTTCGGCGGTTTGGACGGAAGCGTATCTCACGGTAACCGCACCTAAAACAATCGCAACGACATCGACGTAAGTTTGCCGGGCAGAAATGGAATTCCATTTCTGCCCGTTTTTTCGCTTGTAACCTTTCCACGTTTGGCACGTATATCAAAGCAAGAGGGAAACGTTGGAAGAGCAGTTGCTCGTAGCCCACGCCCAACGCGGCGATCATCACGCGTTTGCACAGTTGGTCGACAAGTATCAAACGCCGGTGTACAACTTGGCGTATCGGATGCTGGGCAATGCGAACGATGCCGAAGATGCGGCGCAAGAAACTTTTCTGCGCGCGTATGCGCAATTGAAACGCTTTCACGCTGATCAAAAATTCGCGACGTGGTTGCTTTCGATTGCGGCACACTTTTGCATCGACCGCTTGCGCCGGCGCCGATTTCTGTGGTTGTCGATCGACGACGAGACGTTCACCGAATCGTTGGTCAGCGAGATGCCCGCGCCGGACGCAGAGATTCTGCGACACGAGAACGAACATGAAATCGCAGAGTTGCTGGATCGCCTCGCGCCGGCGTATCGATTGGTGGTGGTGCTGAAATACTGGCACGATCAATCGATCGAGGAAATTGCTGGGACAACCGGCGATTCGGTGGGCGCGGTGAAAGTGAAACTGCATCGCGCGCGCCAAATGCTGGCACGCGACATGACGCCGGAACATCGACAGCAGTTTGCGACGGTCAGAGGAGGTTCGTGATGCGCAATGAAAAACGCTTTACGATGATTTCGCCCCAGCCCGGTTTCACGGCGCGCGTGATGATGCGCGTGGCGGAACAAGAACGCGCGCAGACGCGCCGCGCGTGGCTCGGCTCGGCGTTGCTCGTCATCGCGGCAATCGCGATTCTGAGCGTGATCGTGTGGTGGATTGCATCGTGGGTGAGCGTATTCGTCACGACGCCGCAGTTGCTCGTCGCGCTCATCAATGCGTTTGTCACGCTCGCATTTTGGACAACCAAGTTTGTGCAAGTTGTTTGGGATGTGGCGTTGACTGTCGCGGACAAAAGTGGCGCGTCGATGCTGGTGCTGGCGCTGGTGGCGTTTGCGCTGACCATCGTGTGGGTGCGTGTGGTTGCGGGACCTTTTCGACGAATTCCTCAAAAACAAATCGTGGGAGGTTTACGATGAAACACTTTACCAAAATTCTGATGGCGATGCTTCTGGTCTTGCTGATCGCCACGCCGGTTTCCGCCGACAACGGCCGCGGCGATGATCACTTGTGCTTTGCCGGTGACACCGTCGTGCGGTCGGAAGAAATGCCGGACAATGTCGTGTTGTTTGGTTGCGGCGCGCGCGTGCAATCGGGCGCCAAAGTCAATCGCGATGTGGTCTCGTTCGGCGGCGATGTGGTGATCGAACCAGGCGTGACGGTTGGACGCAGTGTCGTCGTCTTTGGCGGGGATCTGCAACTCGCCGGTCAAATCGGCGGCGATGTAACCGTCTTTGGCGGACGCATTACGCTTGAACCGACGGCTGTCGTCGCGCGCGATGTGTTGGCGTTCGGTGGTGCCGTCGATAAGAAAGAGGGCGCGGTTGTGCGCGGCAACATCGAGCGAAATGCCGGCAACGCATTTCCGAATGTGCGCGTGGGTCCGTTCGTGCCGAACCTTTCCAGTCGCAACGATTGGGGTCTCTGGAATTTCTTCGCTGGAATCTTTCAGAGCTTTATCGTGACGCTGGGATTGATTGCGCTGGGCGCGTTGATTATGGTGTTCCTGCCAAATCAACTCAAGCTCGTCAGCGATGTCGCCCAAAAATCAGCCTTGCCAAGTCTCGGCGTGGGATGTCTCACGTGGCTCGTCGTGCCGCCGTTGATGATTCTGTTCATCCTGACGTGCCTGGGCATCCCGCTATCGATGGTGTTGGGAGTTCTCTTTGCCGCCGCCGGGATGTTCGGCTGGGTGGCGCTGGGTGCGGTGCTGGGTGAGCGCTTGACGACGGCGCTCAAAGCGCAGAACATCGTGCCCATTCTCGCCATGGCGATTGGCTTGCTTGTGCTCTGGTTCGTCACGGCGGTCCCGGTGATCGGCGGATTGATCTGGCTCTTTGCCGCCGCTCTAGCGATTGGCGCAGTCGTGCTGACACGTTTTGGCACGCGACCATATCCGATGCCGGTCACATCAATGCTCGCCACGCCGCCAGTTCCACCCATGCCACCAACTCCGCCATCTACTACTGATGCTGGACCATCGATCTAAAGAATACTGAAAAGAGCAGAGGAGGATGTTTCTCCTCTGCTCATCTTTTATTTCAGGCAAGTCAAATGATGAAACGCCTATTCTCTGGACTGGGTCAAGTCATCGTGCTTTTAGTTTGCATTCAACTTGCGCGCGCGCTTGTAGCCTACGCGCTGAGGTTTGTTGCCCAACCCGGTGGGAACGTTGCCTTGTTCCAGATTTCAAACGCTCTATCATTTATCCTCGTCGGCGTGGCGATGCTGATTTTGCGCCGACCCTCGCTGACGACATTGGGATGCGACTTCAATTCGGGCGGGCGCCGCGAGAAAGCGATCTATGTGTTTGGCGGATTCGCGGTGCTCACGCTGATCGCCATTTCTCTAATGCTTGATGTGCGCGAAAATTTGGTGAACCTTCACTTTGCGATGGTCGTGCCGCTGTTTGAGGAATTGTTGTTTCGAGGATATGTTTGGAGCAAAATCAAAAGTGGGTTGCCGGAAAATGCGAATGGATCGACTCTGATTATCGTTACGCTCTTGTTCGCTTTTTGGCACATTGGCTATCTCGATTCGTTTTTGAGTAATCCGCTCGCGAGGCATGGAATGACCCTGCCGTTTCTATTGATGAGCAAAATAATCATCGGTCTCGTGCTGGGAACGATTGCCGGATTCGCGCGATGGCAGAGCGGCAAAGTCTTTGGTCCCGTGCTAATTCACGCGCTGTGGAATCTGTTTGCCTAGATTTCGTTTTTGCGCCGGAGATGAACGAGCGCAAGCAAGCCAATTGGCATCGGCAACCAGAATGCCAGCGCGCGCGAGAGAATGAGTGCAACCACCGCCACTTCCGGTGCAAGTCCCAGCGCGAGAAAGAGAATCGCAAAGCCGGTGCCCATGATGGCGACTTCGCCGGGGACGGCGCTCGTCGTCGAAAGCAAACTGGCAGTGGTGTACAACAAAATCAACACGCCGGGGGCAATCGTTTGGTTCAATGCGTGAAATGTAAAATAGAGTGTCAGTGCTCCGCCGAGGTATCGAAGAACGTTGAACAAGAACGATGCGACGACGAACCGGGGTGCTTGGCTCGCCGCAGCGAGTCCAAGATAAAAATCATCGAGTGCGTGTTGTAAGCGCACAGCATCATACGCGGAGCGATTGAAAAATCGTTTGAGTAACTTATCGATGGCACGTGCCAGACCATGGATAATCTTCTCGACGCCGGAGCGATTGCGAAAAATATAGAGACTCGCCAACCCCAGCAAAATCGAACCGATGACAAAACTCGCGGCAAGGTCAGTCGCCAGCGCGTTGGGCTGCGTGTTGAGCAGAGTAACCAAACCGATCAACACTACGCCGCCCCCGATGAGCAAGCCAATCAAATCCTCGATCAGAAAAATTGCGGCGACGGAACCGGCGCTGACGCTGTGCTTGGCGAGAAAAATCAACCGGACCACCATTCCCGGCGCGCCGCCGGTGGAAAAGGTGCGGTTGAGCGCCGCGCCGCCGAAGAATGCTTCGGTCATCAAGATAAGCGGAACCTTGCGCTGGAATAATCGCGCAAGTGAAATGGTAGAGCCTGCGCTGGTCAAGTAGCGCGAAGTCTCGGCACAAAGCGCGAGCGCGAGGAAAACTGGATTGGCGTTGCGTATAATTTGAAAAATCTTTTCAAAGCCGATGAAATGGGGTAAGAGCAAAAAGACGGCAAGCGCGAGAAGCGCAAGATAAATCAGCTGACGCCAGTTAGGAGGTGGGTGAATCGGCATGATGAATCAATTTGGATAGAGACTATATGCGTAGTATACTAGAAAAAAGCTAAAGCGAGAAAAGATTGCGGAGGAGAAAGTGAAGTGGTTTAGAAGAATTGCAATTGGTTTGAGTGTGTTGGGCGTGCTGGGATTCCTGGCAATTCAGCTAGTGCCGTACGGACGCAATCACACCAATCCGCCGGTCGTGCGCGAACCCATATGGCCGAGTCCCGAAGTCCGCGCGCTTGCCAAACGTGCTTGTTTCGATTGTCATAGTAACGAGGTGGTGTGGCCCTGGTTATCGAATGTTGCGCCAGTGTCGTGGATGATTCAACGCGACGTGGACGAAGGTCGGCGCAAATTGAATTTTTCGGAATGGGGCACGCGTCGTGATGAACGCGATGCGGCGGAGCAAGTTCAGCAAGGCAAGATGCCAGAGCCCAAGTATTTGCTCACCCATCCTGAAGCCAGATTGACGAGTGCAGAAAAGCAAATGCTGATCGACGGATTGCAGGCGATTGCCGGGCGACGATAGACGGCAACCCATCGAAGGATAAACCAACCTCTTTCGATTGGCTATTTCAAGTAGGCTAACGCCTCGCTCTTTTCCTCGTTCATTACGATTTCTAAATGTCGCCCGCTGCTCGATGCCGGCACGTCGATAACGTGAACGTACGGCGCAGACGATTCATCCTCCGGCAACAAGGCGGCTAGGCCGTTCCGCGCATTCAGGAAAAACTCGTGATTGAACACCGTGCTTGGGTCAGCCGGAAACAAGGGTAATGGAAAAATTCTAGCTTCGACCAAGTCTTGGAAAAAGTGTGTGCCGTACGAAACTTCCGGCGTGCCTTCGCCGCGCGGCAACGCCACTTCGACTAGAACGCGTGTGTTGTTAATGTCGGCGTAACTCACCTGCACGCCGAGATCGATGTTGGTGCTTCCCCAGCGTCCAGGTCCCATCAAGATAAACGTTTCTTTTTCCAAGCGCTTGTTCAGCCGACTGACCACGCGCGCGATTTGCGCTTTGACCACGCGATCCGCAAGACCGTATTTTTCCGGATTGATGTAAACGATGTAGCGAATACCAGACACGCTGCCTTGTGGCACAAGTCGATTCGCTGTGAAAAGTTGGTCCGCGATAGGGACGTACGGAATGACCACTTGGTCGTGCGACTCAAACAGCGATTGCGGACGACATTGTAACAGGTGCACGCGAATTTTCGAATCCCCGCGAATGTCGGCGGTGAATTCAATATCCACTGGAAATGCGTATGCCTGCTCCAAACGCGCGAGCATCGATTTCATCATCGGCACGAAATCGGTTTTCTTCAGCAGGTTATCGAACGTGAGCACCAATCGTTCCGGTGCGACAAGACGCGGATCGGAAAAAAGCGGTTGGATGTAATCGCCTTGATCTTCGGACACCAAGTAGGCTAATGCCGGGTCGGTGTTATCGATGACATCGGCGACGGCGCGCGTTTCCAGCGTGTTGGTTTGCAAATTGATCAAGTCAATCGATTGCTGGGAATGCCGGCGAATTTCTTTGGCGCCGGCATCGGGACGCAAATTCGGATGACTCAACGCGACCATGCGCGGAAAATCATTGTCCACGCGATCGACGGCGCGCGTACCCAAACCCCAGACCAATCGAACAAAACCATCCTCGCGGCGAATTTGCGGATTCCAGCGAAAAAGATTACGGCTGTAGCCTACGCCGGCAAGGGTCGGGTACCAATACGGTTCGTGCAAATCCCCTTGCACTTGTTGAATCAACAATGCCATGCGTTCGTCATAGTCTAGCAGTCCCATGCGCCGGCGATAAACCAATGGATCAGGACTGAGAACACTTGCATAGATGCGTTTGACGGCTGTTAGCAACGCGTCGAGATTTTCGTCTAGGGTGCCTTGATTGGGACAAAAGAAACTCGCATACTTGCCGGCAAATGATGTGCCGAAATTATCTTCAAGCAAACTCGACGAACGGACAATGAGCGGATGCTTGCCGATTTCGGCAAGCCGCTCACGCAATTGTTCCGCGTAATCTGTCGGAAACTTGGCGTCCCGATACGCCTTGATGACGCTGGGGTATTCATGATCGATTTCGTCGCGCGATTTGTATTTTTGGTCAATGGGGAAAAACAAGCCGTTTTGCAAATTGAATTCGTACAAAACATTTGCGCCGATATAGAACGAATTGGGCAAGACGAGACGTTCAGCAGGATCGATGCCTTGTTCTTTGAGAAACGCCTGCAAAATCTTGTGTGCCAGCAACATGCCGGCGGCTTTGCCACCGATTTTACCATCGCCGATCTTGCGTTCGCGAATCTCACGCAAATCAGCAATCGTGAACCACTCTTTGGCAATGCGAATGAACGCAAGTTGATCGCTGACCAGCGCTTTGAGCAGAACGACGATGATCTCTTGCAAGTGATGCCGCGTGGTGTTTTTTTCGTCCGGCGATAGCCGTTCCAATTTTTCGCCTTGCTCTAACACCATATCGAACGGCGCGAGTTCCGGATTGAATGTGAGCAACACTTTTTGATTGGGGTTGCGTTGCGCAACCACCGATTGAACGATTGCCTGAAACAAGTCGTGCGGTAAATTGTACGCGAAATAAAAATCGGTGAGCACGTCGCGCGTCTGTTGCAAGCGGCGTTCCCACGTCTCCGCCGATTCCTGACTAATCGGGTCAACGAGCCCTTCCAAGAGTTGTGTGCGACGCGCTTTTTCAAACGTCTCGCGTTCAAATGCCTCACGCGTAATGACGCCGCGCGTGAACAATTCCTGCCGCATCCGTGTGCGAATTGTCGGCGCGAGAATCGGATATTGATTCAGTTCTAAGTTGATTGCCAGCGAACGAGGGGGTCTTTTTTCGGTCATGGGTAGCTCGACTAGAGTCGCGTGATTGTTACTTTTTCGATTTTGGGTCCGGTCATGCGCGTGATCGTCAAACGCAGATTGTCGAGCTTGAGCTGGTCGCCTTCTTTGGGGATGCGTTTGAGCGCGAAAAGAATCCAACCGGCGACCGTTTCGTAATTATCACTTTCGGGCAAATGAATCTCGAGTTCTTCGTTCGCCTCACCGATGCGCAACTGCGCGTCGATCTCGCTGGTTTTTTCGTCGATGGTGTGAATCGCGTTTTCGTCATCGGTCAGTTCATCGGCGATGCGCCCAACAACTTCGGCGACGAGTTGATCGCTCGTGACCATGCCGGCGGTGCCGCCAAATTCATCCACGACAATCGCCAGCGCGATCTTTTGCGATTTCATTTCCGCGAACAACGCGCCGATATGTTTCGATTCCGGCACGAACAGGGGTTGCCGGGTCAGCGTGGTCACTTTTTCATCGAGTGCTTTGGCGCCTTGCGCGGAGATCGCGCGCAAGACATCTTTGATGATGATGAATCCGCGCAAATTGTCGATGCTTTCGGCAAAGACCGGAAAGCGCGAGTGGGAATAATCGCTGAACGTTTGCAAAAACTCGGCGACGGTGGTATTCTCTTCGACAGCGACTATCTCCGTGCGCGGAATCATCACTTCGCGCACGAGCTTGTCGTCAAATTCAAAAACATTGTGCAACATTTCTTCTTCGTGTGGTTCGAGTTCGCCGGAATCGGTGCTGGCACTTACGAGCATCTTGAGCTCTTCAACCGAGTGAACGAGCTGGTGACCCGTGGGGCGATTCAAGCCGATGAGTTTGAGTAGTCCGTTGCCGGTACCGTTCAACGCCCAGATGATCGGACGAAAAATATTTTCAAACAATACGGTGGGCTGGGCGACGGCAAGCGCGGTTTCTTCCGGATATGTCAGCGCAATCGATTTGGGCGCGAGTTCGCCCACGACGACGTGCAAGAAGGTAATCAACGCAAACGCAATTGCCGTGGCGGCAAGTGAATGTGCGGCGGGTGAACTCCAATCGGTGGGCAGAAATAGGAAAAGCGGTTCGATCAAATGCGCCAACGCGGGTTCGCCGATCCAACCGAGCGCGAGACTCGCAATCGTGATGCCTAGTTGCGTTGCGGCGATAAATCGATCGGGGTCATGAATGACGTGCTTGACCGTTTCCGCTACGCGATTACCTTCGCCGATCAATTCTTCGATGCGCGTGCGGCGGATGCTGACCAGCGCGAATTCGGCGGCGACGAAAAAGCCATTCGCCAAAATCAGCACGACGACGCTGACGAGTTTGATAATTGTTAAGAGCGGATCCTCCATGTAATTCCTCCGGGTTTTGCCCGCATCTATTCTACCACAAGGGATAAAGTTTGACCAAAGCATCTGCGCCTGGCAAAATCATCCTTGTTCGGCGAACATGCGGTCGTCTATGGTCGCCCGGCAATTGCGGTGCCGATGACCCAGATTCAAGCCGAGGCGATTGTTGAACCGCACGACCGATGTGCGTGTCATTATTGATGCGATCGATGTCGCGCGTCGTTATGATTTGGATTCTGCGCCCATCGATGATCCGCTCGCGACGATCATTCGATTGACGTGCGCGCGCCTCAATGCCACGCCGAGTCATTTTAGTGTCCGCATTCATTCGACAATTCCGATTGCCAGTGGTTTGGGAAGCGGCGCGGCGGTATCGGTTGCAATTGCGCGTGCGTTGTCTCGATTCCTTGGAGCTGAATTGCCACCCGACGAAATCTCTGCGTTGGCGTACCAGGTTGAAAAATTGCATCACGGCACGCCGAGCGGCGTTGATAATAGCGTGATTGCGTTTGAGCGACCGGTATATTTTGTGCGCGATCGCAAAATCGAATCGTTCCGCATTGCGCAACCGTTTCTTCTGGCAATCGCTGATACCGGTATCGCTGCGCCAACCGCGCATTGCCGTCGGCGATGTGCGCCGTGGCTGGGAGAAGGATCGCGCGCGGTTTGAATCGCTCTTTGATAAAATCGGTGCGATTGCAGACAAGGCGCGCAAAGCAATCGAGACCGGGCAAGTGGAACGCCTGCGCCACCTGATGAATGCGAATCATATTTTGCTGCGCGAGATCGGTGTATCGTCGCCGGACATCGAGCGCTTGATTCTCGCGGCGACGACGGCCGGCGCGCACGGAGCGAAATTATCTGGGGCAGGGCGGGGCGGAAATATTATTGCGCTGGTGAATGAGGTTACACAAGACAGAGTTGAACGTGCATTGCTAAAGGCAGGCGCCAAGCGAGTGATCGTCAGCCGCGTGGAAACGAAATTCTAGTGATGAGCGGGAATAAATTCGGGCGAAGTTTTGAACTTCGCCCGTTGTTGTTTTACAGCGAAAGCAAAGTGCCTTTGTGGTTCTATTTCAGGTATTTGCCAAACCACGCAACAATTCGCTCCAAGCGTTCCTTGCGGTGCTTGGGCTTGCCACTGCGCGAAAGTTCGTGCGTCTCATCGGGAAAGCGGACGAACTCGGTTGGCACGCCGAGTTTTTTCAGCGCGATGTAAAACTGTTCGCCTTGTTCGATCGGACAACGGAAATCCTTTTCGCTGTGCAGAATCAGTGTCGGCGTTTTGCAATTTGCCACATGCGCAATCGGCGAATGTTGTAGATATTCTTCCGCATTATTCCACGGCTCGCCGCCGACGTACCATTCGGATGCAAAATGATGCCCAATGTCGCTGGTGCCGTAGAACGAGTACCAATTATTTAGCGCGCGCATCGATACTGCCGCTTTGAAACGATGGGTGTGCGTGACGATCCAACTGGTCATATACCCGCCGTACGATCCGCCAGCGACGCCCGTGCGTTTCGCATCGATCCACGGAAATTTCTTGAGCGCGAAATCCCACGCCGCCATCACATCGCGATAATCGCGTCCGCCCCAATCTTTGCCGATGCATTTAGTAAACTCTTGTCCATAGCCGGCACTGCCGCGCGGATTGCAAAAGACAACGGCGTATCCTCGTGCGCACAAAATCTGGAATTCGTGGAAGAAGGTTGCGCCGTACGCGCTGTGCGGTCCGCCGTGAATTTGCAGAATCGCCGGATACTTTTTCCCGGCTTTCCAATTCATCGGCTTCATCAACCATACGTCGATGTCAACACCTTCGTTCGATACGACGAAGCGTTCGGGCTTGGATAGTTGGACATCGGCGAGTGTGTTGACGTGCGTGAGGCGTTTCAATGCGCCGCTTGTGGTCGCTGTGAAAACATCATTTGGATTCAGCGCATCGCTCAAAACCAGCGCAAAGCGATTTGTCGTGCGCGAGTAAGAATAACCGATGATGTGATGATTCGCCGCGCGTGACCTGTTTGACCGTGCCGCCTTTCGATGCCACGGAGAAAATATTGCTCGCGCCATGATCGGTCGCCACAAAGTAAATTGTCTTGCCGTCTTTCGACCATTGGGGTGCGGCGGGCGCGCCTTCAGGCGAGCGCAAATCGGTGGCGAGCGAACTGCCGTAGGTGCGATCAAATCCCTTGGTGATTTTTGTCGCTTCGCCGCCGCGCGCCGGCATCACATACACACCGGCTTCTGTGACCGTTTTGAATTCGTTATCGTGTCCGACGAACGCAATCCGCTTGCCATCCGGCGAAAAACTTGGCGCAACGGCGGGACCTTTGCGATGCGTCAAGCGTTTGAGCGCGCCGCCGACTTTGCTGAGTCACCGACCACAAATCGTTCCACGGTTGCTCGTCAGCTTTGGCTGAACGATTTGCGGCAAACACAATCGTCTTGGAATCCGGCGACCACGCCGGTGCGCCGTGATTGTATGCGCCGCGTGTAAGTTGTCGCGATTTACCCTCGGCCATCTCGCCATGGGAGAGGGCGAAAATTTGGCGCCAGCCGTAATCCCAGAGTCCCTCATCGTTCGATTTGTAGTTGAGCCGCGTGTACGCTCTTACATCCGAATCGTCGCGCTGATCGTTTGCCTTCTTCGTTTCTTTGGTAATCACTTTCGATGTGTACACGATCAGCTTGCCGTCCGGTGACCACACCGGCGCGCTGGGCTTGAGTGCAGTGTCGGTGAGCCGTTTTGCTTCGCCGCCGGCAATCGCAATCAAATACAGTTGATCTTTCTTTTCCTTGTCGCGATCAGAGACGAACGCAATCGATTTTCCGTCCGGCGACCAGCGCGGCGAACGATCTTTGCCATCGCCGAAGGTGAATTGGCGCGCGGGCGCAGAGCCGTTGCTGGGCACAAGCCAAATGTGCGTGGTATACTTGTCGCCTGGCAAATCCGGCGTCGTGAGGACAAATGCAATCGTTTTTCCGTCCGGCGAGAGTTGCGGGTCAGATACGAGTTTGATGTTGAACAGGTCGTCGATGGTGATGGGGTGTTTGGACATGGGATTTCCTTGGATAGGACGCCGATAAACGCAGACGAACGCAGAGTTTTTCTGCGGCAATCCGGCGTTTGTCGGCGTCCAATTATTTTTTGCGATTGGTCAACTCTTCCAATCGATCCACGTAGCGCGCGAGAATACCAAAGGTCGTTTCAACCGGCGCGGGCGTGGTGAGATCAACGCCGGCGCGCTTGAGCACATCGATAGGATAATCCGAGCCGCCGGCGCTGAGAAAGCCCAGATATTTTTCCACTGCGCCCGGTTTGCCATCGAGAATATTTTGCGCGAGTGCGTGCGCGGCAGAAATCCCGGTCGCGTACTGGTACACGTAGAAATTCAAGTACATGTGTGTCGGAAATTCCGCCCATGTGATGCCGACGCGTTCGCGTTCGACGACGACTTCATTGCCGTACCCTTCGCTGAACAAATCGGCGAGCAAGTCAGTCATGTTTTGTGCAGTGAGTGCTTGCCCGCGTTCGACGCGCTCGTGGATTTCAAGTTCAAAGCGCGCGAGCGTCGGCATGATGAAAAAGTAGCGATGGAAATTCGACATCGCTTCTTCGATGACGGCGATCTCGAAATTCGCGTCGTTCCCGCGCTTGCCGAGCAAGTGCGCGCGCACCATCGCTTGATTGAAATTCGATGCCGTCTCGGCGAGGAAAATGCCGTAGCGCGAGTAGACCATCGGCTGAGTCTTTTGCGTGAAATACTTGTGCATCGAGTGACCCAGCTCGTGCGCGAGCGTGCTCATCGAAAATAGATCGTCGTTGTAACTCATCAGGATGAACGGTTGCGTCCCCGGCACGCCGGTCGAAAACGCGCCAGCGCGCTTGCCTTGGTTTGGATATTTATCGACCCAGCGTTGCGCGGTCATCCCGCGTCGCGCGACGGTAACGTACTCATCGCCGAGCGGTTGCATCCCGGCGCAAATCCAATCGACCGATTGATCGAAAGAGATTTTCGGTTTCGCGTTTGTCAGCGGTGCCTTTTCATCGTAGACGTACAACGTGTCGTAGCCGAGCGCGCGGCGGCGAATATTCCAATAGCGATGCCACGTGGGCAAATTCGCGCGAAATGTTTTGATGAGATTGTGGAACACATCGATGGGAATGTAATTGGACGATGTCGCGGATTCGAGCGACGACGCGTAACGCCGCGCGCGCGCTCGAAACACATCTTGCTTGACGCCGGAGGCGAGCGCGCTTGCCATCGTATTCTTAAACGCGAGATGCGCATCGGCGTAATTTTCAAACGCGGTGCGGCGCACGGTGCGATTGGGATCGGTGCGAAGCGCGCCAATCGTGCCTTGCGTGATCTCGAACGTTTCGCCGGCATCGTTGCGCGCGGGCGCGAATTTCAAATCGGCGTCGGCGAGCACGCCGTGCGTTGATGACGCGGTGCGAAATGCATCGCTGACCTGCGAGAGCAATTCTTCGACTTCGCCGGAGCGGACGTGCGCGGCGCGTTGTTCCAATCGATCGAAATAATGCGCGTAAATCGCGAGGCGCGGTTCTTGCTTTCAGCCACGCGCGCAGTTTGTCGAAGCCGATGGAGAGCATTTCCGGCTCGGCGAACGACATCGCGGCGGCGGCGCGCGCCATCAAGCCGCGCGAGCGATCATTCAGCGCGGACGCGGTTTGATCGGCGGTGTCGACGGTGTGCCGCATACTTGCATACAGCATCACCTTGCCGAGGCGAAACTCGAGCGCTTCGCTCGCGGCGAAAAAATCGGCGAGCATGGTTGCGCTGTCGCCCAAGTGTCCGCGAAAGCGCGCGAGCGACGGCAATTCCTTCATCAACGCGTCGAACTCGGCTGACCACGCGGCGTCGTTTGCGAAAACGGATTCTACATCCCAGGTGTGTTCACGCGGGACGGCTTGTCGTGCAGGTACATTTTGTGACATGGTTTCTCCGTGAAGTTGTTTTTTTATCGCCAAGACGCGAAGAAAGATTTTTGTGTCTTTGTTTTTGATAAAATTAGCTTTGTTTTCGCCGAATGCGACTGCCAAACCGGAACCACGCAATCTTCGCATTCGCATCGCGCAGATATTCGCCTTGCATATTTTTAGACCAACCGTCCAGCGCGATGACGCGGTCGGGTCCGATGAACGCAAAGCGCGATGGCGGCGGCGTGGGACCCGGCGGCGAGTCTTTTGCCGGAAAGCCGCCATGCGGCGTCGTGTGCATCACCAATTCGTTCTTGTCGATTTTGAAATCAACATCCGCCAGCGCGCTTGTATACTGTCCAGCAAATTCCGCAAGTTGCGAATTGGTCATCGGAACAAAAACGCGCACGGGAGTTTTTATCCCCAGATAGCGTTCTAGCGCAAGTGTCGTGATCTCGTTGTGCAGTTCGCCGCCGCGACTAGAGTTGGTCAACACCGTGATCGCAAATCCGCGCGCGGGCGCGAACATGAACGCGGACAATTGTCCTAGCGTTGCGCCGCCGTGACGCACAATCGGCGTGCCGCTGGCGTCGTTGATAAACCACGACAGTCCCATCTTTTCGCCGAGCGCAGCGGAAACTTGCGGCGTTTGCATCAATGCAATCGATTTGCGCGAAAGAAGCGGCGCGCCGTCGCTCATGTGAAAACGCGCATACGCGAGCTGATCGTTCGCGCTCGACGCGATACCGCCGACGCAATGCGCGGTGCGCGCGAGTGCCCACGGTCGCGCGACTTGCGGTTTGTCGTTCACGACCAAGTGCCCAACGGCAAAACGATGCGTCATGACATCTTTGGGAAAGATAAACGATTGGTTCAGCCCAAGCGGATCGAGTAGAAATTCTTTGAGCGCGGCTTCGTACGTTTTGCCGGTAACGATTTCGATGACTCGACCGGCGATGGCGAACCCGGCGTTGTTGTACGACCAAATCGTATCAAGCGGGGTGAGTTGCGGCAGATCGATCATCGCGGCGACATACTTGCTCAGCGCATCATCGTTGTCGCCCAAGTCGTCAAAATAGTCCCCGAGCCAGCCGCCCATGTGCGTGAGCAAATGGCGCATCGTCACATACGCCGCGACGTTTTCATCGCGCAACCGAAAACTGGGAAGATATTTGCGAATCGGCGTGTCGAGATCAAGCTTGCCCATTTCGACGAGACGCATTGCAAGTGTCGCGGTAAATGTTTTCGTCGTCGAGCCGATTTGGAAAAGCGTGTCGCCATCAACCGGCAACGGATGATCGACATTTGTCACGCCGAACCCGGCGGTGAACGTTTGCCCTTGATGCAGAACACCCACCGCGACGCCGGGAACGCGGAAGCGTTCCATCGCATCGATGATCTGTTCACCGAGCGAGCGAAAATCGGGGTCGTGAATATCGTTGAGGTTCATGGATTTCCTCCTGCGGCTTGGATCATTTCGTTCCGCAACTTGCGATACTCGATGATTGCTCCGTCGGCAGGGATGAGCGTTTCGCCGATTCGTAGATCGGCGCGCTTGGGCATTTGTGTAACCACGACCCGGCGATCCTGGCGTTCAATGACCCGGTTGCCCAGCGCGCTGAACGCATTGAATATTTCACGAAGAATCGGCGCGCGCGCCATGGCTTGATAATTGCGAATGTACATCATCGTGTGGGCATCGTCGACAGGCACAAACGCGATCACCAATCGTAAACTGTCGCCGAGCCAATTCTGCCAAAGATTCGGAAACAGAAACTGCAACAACGGTCGATGTGTTGGTTCGGGCATCTCGTTTTTCCGCAAGGGTGTCTGCCCCTGGTCGATGGCGTTGTCGTACCAGACATCGATGCGTTTGCCGCTGGGCATTTCGCGTACTTGATACATTGGACCATTCACGAGGGTCTGATTTCCGCGTCCGATGGTCGTCCGATGCACAAAGGGCAGATGCGCCGTGTCGAGTTGATTTTCAATCGCGCGCGAATAGTGCGTGTCCCAAAGATCGCGAATCGTTGAAACGACAAATTGGTTTTCGTCGATGTTGTCGAACCACGGCACCGGCGGCAAGTTTTCGCGGGGCTCGCCCCACCAAATGTAGATGAAGCCGTGTTCCTCGCGTACAGGAAACGCCTGGGCGTGCATCGCTTTGGGGACATCGGCGTGGCGACCGTTTGCCGGAATCAACGTGCATGCGCCAGTCACATCGTATTGAAAGCCATGAAACGGACACTCGATGCAATCGCCCAAGATCTGTCCCGCGCTCAGCGCGACGCCGCGATGTGGACATAAATCGCGCATCACGCCGATTTGCCCGCGCGAGTTGCGCCACGCGACCAGCTTCTCGCCCATCCGCGTCACGCCGACGATTTTGCCGCGTTTCACTTCGTTCGATTCGAGGATGGCGTACCACTGGTTGGGAATCATCGACTCTCGACTTTGGCGAGCCGCGCTTTCACAAACACCCACGGCGCGCCGAGACTTGCCCACAGGCCCATCGCGGCGTAGCGAAGCAAATCAAACACCGGTAATTCTGGGAAAATCGCTTTCAAGCCAAAGCGGAATGCGAGCAATACCGCAAGCCCGATGACGAACTTGACGATTTGTTTCCACCACGCGGCGCGCGCATCAAAGCGAATGAATTTTTCCTCGATAGGCAACCCGGCGTAGAATCCCAGCAACACGCCAATCGATTTCGCCGTGTCGTTCGTCGCGTGCAACGCGAACAGCGCAAGCGGTACGACGATTGCCAACGCGATTTGCGTCGTCATCGATTGTTTGCCCAGCCAATTGCCGGCGCGCGGTTGCACCCACGCGTACGCGGCGACGATGACAAAGCCAAGCGTCCAGCCAAGCAGAACGTCTTGCGGGAAATGATCGCCGAGGTACATGCGTCCGATGCCAACGAACAACGGCAACGCGAGGGCGAGTGCCCACCACCACGATTTCAATTGCGTGGCGATGTAACCCCAGAATGTCGCGGTGCCTTGCGAGTGCCCGCTGGGAATGCCAAAGCCGGTTGTTTTGAGAGGCGACCAGACATTGGGATATTGATGCGGGCGCGGCGCGGCGAAAAAATCTTTGAGCGATTGGTTGATGAACGTGGAAAACACAAGCACCGCGCCGAGGCGCATGCCCAGCGCTTTGTGGAGACACCAAAAGATGAGAGGAAGACAGAGGATGTAAAACTCTTCCTCGCCGAGGAAATTGATCGTCAAGAAAAAAGTGTCGAACACCGGATTACGAAAGGTCTGAATCCATTGAACGATCTGTAATCCCCATTGAATCAAGCCGTCCATAAAAGCCTCCAATTCTCAATGTGCCAACCCTGCATTTGCGTTCCCGCCAGGCAATTTAACCAATGAGCCAATCTCACAAATCCTTTTGGTTCATTGGAAATTGGCTCATTGGCTCATTTCTTTTTAACCTTTTCCTTTTGACTTTTGACTTCTGCCAAGAGTTCTTCCGCATTCTGTCGCGTCGTTGCCGTGGCTGTGCCGAGCATATTTGCGAGTTCGTCCACGCGTTCCTTGTCTGACAGCTCTTCGATTTTCGTGATCGTGCGGTCGCCGGCAATTTCTTTGTGAATCTTGAAATGCATATCGCCATATGCCGCGATCTGCGGCAAGTGTGTGATGCAAATGACTTGATGTTGGGGTGACTATAGTTTTCTGCGCGGTCGGCGTGAGCGCCCACAATTTATTGCCGACGATGCCGCCAGTGCGTCCGCCGATCCCTTGATCGATTTCGTCAAAGATGAGCGTCGGCGTATTGTCTGCGACGGCGAGCACCGATTTCATTGCCAGCATCAGGCGCGAGGTTTCGCCGCCCGATGCGATTTTCGCCAGCGGCTTTAACGGCTCGCCGGGATTCGGCGAGACCATGAATTCTACCTTGTCGATGCCGGTCGTATCGACCGCGATGTGTCGACCGTTAAGCGGCACGCCGTCCGCATCGTCTGTCTGCTCGACCGCGACGCCGAATTTTGCTTTCGCCATTCCCAGGTCCTGCAATTGCGTTTCGATTTCGCGTGAGATGCGTTCGCCGGCTTGGCGGCGCGCCTGCGACAATGCGCCGGCGAGTCCGCCGATTTCTTTCAAGAGCGCGGCTTCGCGCTTGCGCAATTCTTCGATGCGTTCTTCACTCCGCGAAATCGTCGCGAGTTCGGCGGCAGCGTTGCTACCGTAGTTGATAATGTCGTCGATGGTGTCGCCGTACTTGCGTTTCAATCGAAAAATCAAATCCATGCGTTCATCGATTTGCGCGAGCCGCGCCGGATTGTGATCCACATTGTCGCGGTATGTGCGGAGCGCACGCGCCAAGTCATCGGCTTGCGCGGACGCGGAATCGGCTTCTTCGCGCATCTCTTTAATCGTGCTGTCGTATTTTTCCAAACCGGTGATCGCTTGCAGCGCTTCGGTCAACAAATCGATGGCGCCTTTTTCATCCTCGCCCGCGCCGTAGAGCGAACGATACGCGTGATCGGCGAGCGTCGCGCGCAGTTCCGCATTGCCTAATAGTTCGCGTTCTTGCTTGAGCGCATCTTCTTCGCCAGGCTTGAGATTCGCTTCCGAAATTTCTTGCACCACGTACGTCAAGCGATCGACGCGGCGCGCTTTTTCGCGCTCATCAACCATCAAACTCTGGATCTCTTTCCGTGTCGCGCGCAATTGCTTGACCTGTTCGGTGACGCGCGCGCGTTGCTCCCACAAATTGCCATAGCGATCCAGAAAATCGATGTGCTCGCGCACGCGTAACAGCGAAAGATGCTCGCTCTGTCCGTGAATGTCGATGAGAAATTCGCCGATGCGTTGCAACACGTGAAGTGTGACCGTGCGCCCGTTGATGCGGCAGACGTTGCGCCCCTGGCTGATTTCGCGCGTGACGATGAGACTTTCATCTTCATGCTCGATGCCAATTTCGTCGAGCACCGGGAAAATACTTTCGCGCGCGGTTTTGTTCAGCGTGAATGTGCCTTCGACACGCGCACGGTCTGCGCCGGCGCGGACGAATTCGCTTTGCGCGCGTCCGCCCAACAGTGTGCCGACCGCATCGATGATGATCGATTTGCCCGCGCCGGTTTCGCCGGTCATGACGTTGAATCCGCGATGAAATTGCAAATGCAAATGGTCGATGATCGCAAAGTTGGTGATATCGATTTCAACTAGCATAGTGTCTCCATCAACTCTTCAATCGCGCGTATACCGTTCCGAGCGCAAGGATGATGTAAATCCACAAGCCGATATTCAAAAAACCGGAAATCGCGCCATAGACCAGCCCGCGCGCGCCAAAGCCGATTGACAGGGTGCCAAAGAGACTCGCGCCGAGGAACGAGCCGAGAATCAGCGCGGCGCACCCGACAAGCCAAATGTATTTCCCGCGTCGCTTGCCAATCGACCGGCGAATGATTTCGGCGATGACACCGCCCGCCGCAGGTCCGACAAATATCGCGATAAGCCAAAAGCCGCCGAGTACGGCGGCAATCGCGCCGCCAACCATTGACGCAATCGTGCCAGCGATTGCGGCGATCCCATGATCCATCGGCGTGGCGGTATAATAACCGGCTTGCTGAATGTTCAAACACTCTTTACAGCGAAAACCGACCGGCGTGCGGACGACGCATTTGATGCACACCGGTTTGCCGCATTTGTTACAGGTGAGAAGCGTTTCGGTTTTGGGATGATTGACACAATATACGGGAGTGGAGGACATGAACATTGCCTCGGCTAAAATTTTTGGTATTCTACCATGAAATTGAAAAAGGGAAAACTCAAATATTAAATCAAATATTAATTCGCTATCAAATCCGCCACAGAGAACACAGGGGACACAGAGAAAAAACAAATGGTTTCCTCTGTGCTCTCTGTGCCTATGTGGCAAGAAATCTTAACTGCCACTGGGAATCAAGAATAAAATTGTTACCCATGCGGCAATACAAAAGTACGGCGCGTATGGAATCACATCCCCAAATGCAAGGCGGCGACGCACGGCGAGTTGGCACGCCAAATAAATCAACGCACCGATTCCGCTCAGGAAAATTGTCAGTATCATTACGAACACAGCCGCCGGAAACCCGACGACAAGCCCAATGTACGCCGCAAGCTTGATGTCACCTTGCCCGAATGTGATGGCATTCGCTTTGCGCACGCGCGCGTGAATTTGCCCCAGTCCGTACATTGTCAGTGCGATGGCCAATGCTGCCGCACCGCCGGCAATCGACGACGCTACGCCGATTGCCGAAATTGGACTTGTAACGATTGCAAAAATAATCGCGGGGACGATGACCGCGTTGAGAATGAGCCAATGTTCAAGATCGATGATGAGTACGATTAGAAGAATCACTGTGTGAAGCGCGAGTAAGAGTGTTTGTGTCTGAATTCCAAAACGGAATTCCAGAGCCGGCAAAGGCAATTGCGCCGAGGGCGACGAGAAGCAGCGCGCTGTGACGTGAATCGAATTTTGGCGCAAGCGCGTAACGCTGGGCGAGCTGAGCGGCGAGCTGATGCACGCCAAGCCCGACGATGCCGCCGAGCAGAAAAAATCCCCAAGGCATTTTGACAAATTCTCTATCGAAGATTATGATGCGGACATGTTGGATCAATCGCCCGCATCAACCGTGAACCGCTTTGCGCCATTCGACCGCCTGAGTCTGCTGACGAGTCTCGTCTTGGTTGGCTTGACCCTTTCACTCGTGCTCGATTTGCCATCGCATCGTGTTGAATTTTCGCTCTTTGGTTCAGAAGCAAGCTTTACAATTTCCGGCACGTGGCTTATCGCGTTGGTGCTTGCCGCGCTGACGGCGGCAGGTGTTAACGCCATCGCGCGAGGACATCCCAGTGTGCATCTCGTCGAGACGTGGTACGTGTTTATCCTCTGGATTTTGCCGGCGTTGATTGTGGTTACCGCCGCGATGTTGCTCTCGCTCGCCGATGTGCGCGCGTACGGAGTGTATGCGCTGATCTTGGTCACGCTCGCCGGCATATTTTTCGTCGGCGTTATCGTGCTCGAGTACATCACAATCGATTTGAGCGATCGACGTTACAACGCGGCGCGGCTGGGATTGAATCTCGCGACGTACCTCATCGGCTTGATCTTGTTCGCGACGATTTACAGTTGGAAGATTCGTAGTTTGTACTCGGCGACGGCAATCGGACTGGCGGCGTTTTTACTCGCACTCGAATTGTTGCGCGGCAGTGAATCGGATTTTTTGCGCACGTGGATTTACTCTGCCGGCATCGGGCTTGTCATCGGCGAAATCGTGTGGGCGCTGAATTATTGGAGTATTTCCGGTTTTGTGGGCGGCGCGTTCCTGTTGATTTTCTTCTATGCGTTCGCCGGTTTGACTCAACAATACCTCTGGAATCGTTTGACGCGCATCGTGTTCTTTGAGTTCGCGTTCATTTTTCTCGGCGCGCTTGCGATTCTGTTTGGGTTGCGTCCGCACTAGTGCAGCAACATGAAAGAGTTGCATACCAACCCGACGCGAAACCATCGACAAATGTGGATTGAAATCACGAGTGCGCTACGCACTTTCATGTTGATGCACTACCAACGGCGAGTAAAAGTGCTCCGCCGATTACCATCGCCCCGCCGATAATTTGCCCAAGCTCCAATTGCTCTCCCAGCAAAATAAATGCGAGCGCGCTTGCCATCACCGGCTCGATGGTCGCAACGATGCTGACGTTGCTCGCCGGCAAATTGCGTAATCCCAGATTGAACGCGGCAATCGCGCCGATGGTTGGACCCAGCGCCAAGCCGAGAAGATAAAGCCACGCCATCGATGGCTGGGTTAGCGGCAGGAACGACGTCGGATTTAAGAAAGGCAATAGGAACAACGCGCCAAAGCCAAGTTCGTACGTCATCAGCGTCCACGGCGAAAATTGTTTCAACCCGGCTTTGCTCAAGACGGTGAACAACGCATATGTGAATCCCGCGCCTAATCCAAATAGAATTCCGATGCTGTTCAAACTCAATTGCGATGGATCGTACGCGCGCGCGACCAATGCGCAACCGACAAACGCTAATCCAATCGCGATGACCTTGCGTCGATTCAACGGCTCGTGCCACGCGCGCCACGCCATCAGCGCGACGAATGCCGGCGCGGTGTAGAGCAAAACGACGGCGGTCGTCACGCTCGTCGCGATGATCGCTTGTGCGTAGACGAAATAAAATGCGCCGATGCCAATCGCGCCGTACAGCATCAGCAACAAAATCGATCGCCGAGTGAGGCGCAATAATTCGCGCCGAGTCAGCGCAAGGAAAACGAACGCGATCACGAACGCGACGCCGGCGCGGAGAAATGCGAGCGTGAGCGCAGGGAAACCAAAACCATCGTGCAACGCGCGCATGAACAAGCCAATCGTTGACCAGAGGCAAGCGGCAAGCACAACGAACGCGTAACCGCGCAAAGAGGATCGGGGCATTGTTTGTGCAGAATACCATTTCGCCGGGGGCATGTCAAATGACATGTTCTTATTTTGATTTTTTGTGCGGGCAAGGTATACTGGTTGATAAGGTGCTGGGATGGAGATGAGACGTTCGTAAAATTGTTGGAAATTTCAGCGGTTGGGACAGAGACGCGGCAAATTACGACAAAGCGTTGACAAATTGTTGAAGGGATTGCAGGCAGGGTAGGGAACGAACGCCGTTTCGTTCCCGCTGGATAAACGCCGTTTTGTTCTAGGCGCGGAACGGCGTCCGCGCCTACGGTGGGGAAACGATAATGAACGACATTGATTCCTACGCGGCATTTATGGATTACGTGAAAACGCGTGATGCAGCGCAACGCGAACACAAAAAACATCGCCTGCCGCTGGCATCATACGCCGCCAGCGATTGCGAATTCTTTTTCACGATTTGCGCGCGGCACCAGGGTGAACCATTCGCCAATCCTGAATTCGCAAAAGCGATTATCGACGCGTTGTTGTGGCGCAAAAAGTTTCACAATTGGATACTGTTCGCCTATTGTCTGATGCCTGATCATTTGCATTTCCTTGTCCAACTTCCGCCGAACCAAATTCGTCTCATCAACGCCGGCGCACGCGGCATCGTACCTGAGGGCATTTTGGATCACGTGGGCAATTTCAAAAAATACACGACGACGCAACTCTGGTGGAAATTCGGTGGCACTGGGCAGTTGTGGCAAAAGAGTAGTTACGACCGCGTGATTCGATACAACAAATCCCTCGAGCCGGTTGTGAATTACATTTTGAGCAACCCGGTTCGCAAAGGCCTCGTCACACGGCGGGAAGATTATCCGTATTCGGCAATCGTGGATAAATGGGAGGGAACGCACGCTGTTGCGTTCTCTGACTGGCACGTTACGGCGAACGTGCCCTACAAATACATCTGGCGGGGAAGATTAGATGTTACCTAAGACAGCAGATATTGTCATTGTGGGCGGGGGATGCATGGGCGCGGCAACCGCGTACTATCTCGCGGAACGCGGCGCGCGCGTGGTCCTGCTTGAGCGCGAAAAATTCTTGGCGATGGGTTCGACCGGGCGGAATGCTGGCGGCGTGCGTTATCAGTTTTCAACCGAGGTCAACATCCGCCTGTCGATCTTTTCGCTCGACGTCATCGCTCATTTCGAGGAACGCTTTGGCGTCGCCGCCGGCTATCAACCGATTGGCTATCTCTTTTTGCTGACAACGCCGCGCGAGGTTGCGGCATTCAAAGCGAACGTCGCGCTTCAAAATCGATTGGGCGTGCACGACGCGCGGTTTTTTTCGCCGAGCGAAATCGCGCAGCTCGTTCCGCTCGTCAATCTCGATGGCGTGATCGGCGGCACATTTTGTCCGCGCGACGGTCTCGCCGACCCGAACAGCATCACGCAAGGATTTGCGAAAGGCGCGCGATCACACGGCGCGCAAATCGAAACTGAGACGACGGTAACGGGAATCAAAATCGATGGCGGACACGTGGCAGGCGTTGTGACGAATCGCGGCGAGATTGCGACGCGGGTCGTCGTGAATTGTGCGGGACCGTGGGCGGCGCAAATCGGCGCGATGGCTGGACTTGATATTCCGATTGTCCCGGTGCGCCGGCAATTTTTCACGACCGATGCGTTGCCGCAAATTCCGCGCACTCATCCGATGACAATCGAATTTGCGACATCGTTATACTTTCATCCTGAGGGGCAGGGCTTGCTCGTGGGAATGTCGAACGCGGAGGAAAAGCCGGGCGACACGTACGCCATCGACGAGGAATTTCATCTCAAGATGCTTGAGCGCGCGATGTATCGTTTGCCGCTGATCGAAAATGCGCGCTTGGCGAGCCAGATTGCTGGGTTGTACGAAGTGACGCCCGACGCGCATCCAATTCTCGCGCAAGCGCGCGCGTTGCCGGGATTTTACATCGCCGCTGGATTTTCCGGGCACGGCTTTCAACATTCACCGGCGACCGGCAAAGTGATGAGCGAACTCATTCTCGACGGCAAAGCGACGACGATTGATATTTCGATGCTCGATCTCGAACGCTTTACCGAGGGGCGATTGATTCACGAGGGGAATGTGGTATGAAAATTGTAGGGGCGAACCCCGTCGGTTCGCCCCATTTATATTCCACAAGCGGGCACGCGCGAGGCGTGCCCTTACAAATCTACTTCCACGCCCAAATTGTTTTTCACCGCCGCGTCATAAATCGCGCGCGCGACGGATGCATCTTGCACGGCATTGCCGACGGACTTGAAAAACGTGATCTCGTCATCGCGTGTGCGCCCCGGCTTTTTCCCCGCCGCGATTTCCCCCAGTTCCGCGTAAATATCCGATTCCTTGATGAATCCTTTTTTCATCGCGATGATCAAGTCGCCGGCTTCTGCCATCGCGCTCGCGTGATGATCGATGACGATTTTGCTTGCGCGCACCGTCTCCTCGTCGATTTCCTGCATCTCTGGCGTGTACGCGCCAACGGCGTTGATGTGTATGCCGCGTTTCAAATCTCTGTACGCCAACACCGCTTGCTTCGAGGTTGTTGCGGTGCAAATGATGTCGGCGTCGCGTACTGCCTCGCTTGACGACGATGCGGCGCGCATATCGCTGGGCACGCCGGGTTGACTGCGCATCTCGGCGATAAATGTTTCCATTTGGCTCGGAATCGCATCGTACACCCAAACGCGTTCAAGTTTGCGGACCGCCGCAATCGCCAAGAGCTGTGTTCGTCCTTGCACGCCCGCGCCAAAAATCGCTGCGACTTGCGCATCACGCCGCGCGAGCAAATCGGTTGCCGCGCCGGACGCCGCGCCGGTGCGCAGTGCGGTGAGATAGCCGCCCTCCATCGCCGCAAGCGGCTTGCCGGTTGCGGCATCGATCACGACGACGAGCGCGTGGATCAGCGGCAGACCTTTTGCCGGATTTTGATTGTGCACCGAAACAATTTTCACCGCAAGCGCGTCGGACGCGTGAAGATGCGCCGGCATGAAAAGCGTCACGCCGTCGTGCGCTTGAATTGGAATCGGTACGCGCACCGGCACGGTGGCTTGGTTCGTCGAGAGTTGTGCGAACGCATCGCGGACGATTGTAATCGCGTCGGGCATCGAAATGGATTTTTGAACGTCGGCGCGAGAGATACGCGCATTTTATTTTCCTTGCCAAACCGGCGCGCGTTTTTCGATGAACGCGCCGATGCCTTCTTGCGCGTCGCACGTCATCGCCGCATCCGCCATCGTTTGCGCCATCGTATCGTACGCGCTCGCTTGATCCATATCGATCTGGCGATAGAACGATTGCTTGCCGGTTTTGAGCGTGAGTGGGCTGGCGTTTGCGATTTGCTTTGCCAACTCTATCACTTCAGCGTCGAGTTTTTCCGGCGCGACGACCCGATTGACCAGTCCCCAGTCCGCGGCGGTGCGCGCGTCGATCACGCGACCCGTGAGCAACATTTCCAGCGCGCGTTTGCGTCCGATGTTGCGACTGAGCGCGACCTGGGGCGTGGAACAGAACAAGCCGATTTTCACGCCGGGCGTTGCGAACTTGGCGTTCTCGGAGGCAATGGCAAGATCGCAGGTGGCAACCAGTTGGCAACCGGCGGCGGTGGCGAGTGCGTGAACGGACGCAATGACCGGTTGCGGGATGCGCTGAATCGTTTGCATCAGTTCGGCGCAGATGCTGAAAATTTCGCGTTCTTGCTCAAGCGTGCGGTTGAGCAATTCGCGCAGATCGTGTCCGGCAGAGAAAACCGGACCTGCGCCGCGCAAGATGACGACCCGGCAATCGGGATTGTGACCTTGTTGTTTCAGTGTGTCAATCAATTCGCGCATCAACCCGGTCGATAACGCGTTGCGTTGCTCTGGACGATTCAGCGTGAGGATGACGGCGGGTAATTGATCTTCGACAATCAGGTATTGCATTATGTTCCTCCCGAATGTGAAACTTCCGAAGCGGTTTAGACTTCGGAAGTTTTCTTGCGTTATGGTTGCCCCGTTGTTTTCATGACGACCGGTTGTCCGGTTCATCTTCGTGTCTGAACTCTTCCAACTCCGCCGCGCGGCGTGCCTCCGGCAACAAACCCTCGGGACGCACGAGCATCATCACGATCAAGACCGCGCCGTAGACGAGCCAGCGAAAATCGGTGAACTCGCGCAGCAGTTCCGGCAAGCCAACCAACACCAATGCGCCGATGATGACGCCGGGAATACTGCCCATCCCGCCGATGATGATCAGCGCGAGCACGTTGATCGATACCAAAAAGTTCATGCTGTGCGGATAGATGATCGCCAGCTTGCTCGCGTTGATCGCGCCGCCGATGCCGGCAAATGACGCGCCCATCGCGAACGCGAGCAATTTTGTGGCGACAAGATTTATCCCCATCGCTTGTGCCACGTCTTCATCTTCGCGCATTGCCATCCACGCGCGACCAATGCGCGAATTTTTCAGACGCAAAGCAATAAACGCGACAATCACACAGCCGATTAATAGTAAATAGTACAACTGTTGCGGACCCGCAAGTTCGTATGGACCGATGAATGGCTTGGGAATCAATTCCAACCCGCGCGCGCCGGCAAACCAAGGTTTCAAAAAGTCGGATAGCGCAAGCAAGCGCACGATTTCGCCAAAGCCGAGCGTGACGATGGCGAGATAATCGCCGCGCACTTTCAAGACCGGCACGCCAAGCACAATCCCGGCGAATGCCGCCATCACAATCGCAATCGGCAAGCCGACCCAAAATGGCAATCCGCCGGCGAATGCGATTTCGGTCGACGTCGATGTAAAAAGGGCGACCGTATATGCGCCAATCGCAAAAAAGGCGACATAGCCCAGATCAAGCAAACCGGCAAAGCCGACGACGATGTTCAACCCCAAGCCCATCAGGATGTAGAGACCGACTTGCACGAGGATTTCGCTGAAGAACAAGCCGAGCAAGGAGGGTAATGCGAGCAAGATGATGAGCGCAATCAGTAACAGGGAAACATTAGCGACCCGACGTTGTGTGGTGGGCAAATTCGCAAAGCGATTTTGAGCCGTTTTGCCATAGCGTGCTCGGGCTAACTCAAAAAGGAGGACGAGCGCAAAGAGCACAATCGTGCCGGGAATCGATAACCCGCTGCTTGCAAACAGCCAGGTCGAAAAATCTTTGAGTGGATCGAGATTGCGCATCGTAACGATTAACAGTTCTTGCAGCAACCCGATCATGATAATCCACGTCGTTGCGCTGAGCAAAGCGCGTTGCCATGCCGGAGGCAAGAACTTGAGCAAGCCGGGAAGCGCGCCAACGACGATGCCAGCGACAATCAGGAGAAAAATACCGGCGGTTGGCTCCAGACCAAAGGTCAGCCCTTTGAGCAATGTGGGCGTCGCGTTGACAAAAACATTACGCATTGCCGGTGCGGCGCTGAGCAACAGGACAAGCCCGGCAAGGAAAAGACTGCTGATTAAACCTGCCGTCGCGCCTTGAACAATCGCCGCTAGAGAACGTGCCGACTCGCGCTTGCGACTCACGACAAAATAACTGGTCATGAAAAAGGCGACGAAGATGAGCACGCGCCCCATGTCGATCACGCCGCCGATAATGTCGCGTTTTTCAAATGCTTCGATCATGCCGAGCAAGGCGATAAAAACTGCGCCGATGCCACCAATCACGCCGAGGTTGAGGGCTTGACGCCAATCGGAGGTTTGCTTGTTCATGCTTTCTTCTCCGTTAATGCTTCACCGAGTATACCCGCCGGGCGGAAGATGAGAACCAAGACCAGCATCGTAAAGGCGATGGCATCTTTCAATTGGTACGGCGCGACAATGCCCAGTCCATCCAGGAACAAGGTGGGTCCAAGCGACTCGATGACGCCGAGAAATAGTCCGCCAAGCATTGCGCCCGGAATATTGCCAATGCCCCCCAACACGGCGGCGGTGAAGGCTTTGATGCCTGGGACAAAGCCCATAAACGCAGAGATCTGGTTAAAGACGAGCACGTACAAAACGCCTGCCGCACCCGCCAATGCGCCGCCCAAAGCAAAGGTCGTGACGATGATGTTATCGACGTTGATGCCCATCAACGCGGCGGTTTCCTTGTCTGCCGCGACGGCACGCATGGCTTTGCCGACGCGTGTGCGCTGGGTGAATTGATGAAGCGCCAGCATCAAAACAACTGCCACGACCACGACGAAAATTTGGAGGTAGGTGAGCTTGAATTCGCCAAAGGCAATGGATGTGCTCAGAAACTTGAATTCGGGATACACTTTTAAGTTGGATCCAAAAAGCCGGAAGAAGGTGTATTGCAAAAAGAACGATGCGCCAATCGCCGTGATGAGCGGGACCAACCGCGGTGCGTGACGCAAGGGACGATAGGCGATGCGTTCGACTAGAATGGCGATGAGCGTCGAACTGGTCATGGCGAGAAGAAAAATCAAAATAAGAGCGAGAATGGGATTTTGATCGACGAAGCCGGCTTTCCCCATCGCATCGGCGAAGAAATAGGCGACGTAGGGACCGCTCATGAAAACTTCCGAGTGAGCGAAATTGATCATGCGCAAAATGCCATAGACCAACGTATAGCCCAACGCAATCAGCGCATAGATACTGCCGAGCGTGATCCCAAAGACCACCAAATCGAACCAAGCGCGGATGGCATATTTGCCAGCCGCGAGCGTGGCAATCGAACCGATGATGGCGACGGCAAGGATGAGGATGCCGAGCAGATAAATGAAAATATCGGTGAGTTCCAGTCGTTTCAAGCGTTGTCTGAGCATAGGTGCGCGCTCCGTATAAGAGTGGGAGGATGAGCCGGGTTGCCCGGCTCATCCAAAAACCTCGCGAACTTTTGAGGTTCAAACGTGCTTTGGAATTACGGTTTCCAGAACGGCTTGTCTGGCGTCACGAGTTTGGTGACGTTGTCCTGAGAGACTTGGTACACGGCGATCTTGGGATCGGCGCAGTCACCGTTCGCATCGCAGGTCAACGTGCCGGTCACGCCTTGGAAGCCGCTCGTCTTTTGAACGGCATCGCGCAACGCTTGGCGACCAATGTACACCGAGCCATCGGGACCCTTCACCGCAACTTTTTCGAGGCGGCGAAGATAACGATTGGCGCCATCATACGCGTGAGCGTGGAACGCGCTCAATGGTTTTTCGTTGTACTTTTTCTGATGCGCGGTGAGGAAGGCGGCGTAACCCGAAGCGAACGCCGAGAAATCGGGGCTGGATTGATACATTCCAACCGCGGCATTGCCAGCCGCTTTGTAGAAATCACCGGAGAACGTGCCATCAGCCGACATCAACGCGACTTTTTCCAGACCCAGGAATCGTCTTGGCTTGCGAGGTAATCAAACCGCCCGCCGCGACGAAGATGGGGTAGAAGATGATCTCGGGTTTGCCAGCCGCGATCTTGGTCAAGACGGGTTTGAAATCCTTGTCATCCGGACCAACGGCTTCTTGTGCGACAACAGTTCCGCCGCCCTTTTTGAACTCATCGGCGAAGACGGTGGCAAGACCTTGGGCGTACGGACTGCCATCATGAATCGTGGCGGCGGTCTTTAGCTTCAATTGCGTGAGTGCGAATTTCGCGGCAACTGCGCCTTGCACCTTGTCGTTGTGCGCGGTGCGGAAGTAACCGGCGAAGCGCTTGGCGGGATCGGTGAGGTCAGGCGCGGTGTTGGACGGGGAAATGACGGTGAAACCGGCTTTGCTCAACGCCGGACCACCCGCGCGGATTTCGCTGGAGCAGGACGAGCCAATAACTGCCAGGATGGTCGCGTCGGACGCGAGTTTGGCGGCGGCGGCTTGACCACCTTCAGCGCCGCAACCCGAATCCTGACCATCGAGCTTGATCGTGCGGTCGAGCAACTTGCCACCCTTGGCGTCAATCGCGAGTTCGATGCCGCGGCGCGAGTCGATACCGAGGCTCGCGTCAGGCACCGGCGGTCACGAGCATGTACGCGATGTGAACTGGATCGCTGGGTCCAAGCTTCACAACGCCCAGCGCATCGGCGGGCGGGGTGAAAGGCACAGCGGTGGGGGTGGCGGGTGCGCATGCCACAGCCAAGGCAAATACGGTCGCTAACGCGATGACGAGCAAAATTCGTCGAGACATTGTACTTCTCCTCCTAAAGAGAATTCAAATGAATTGTTTTTGCACTGTCGCAATAAAATCGTGGTACGGCGCGCCAAGCCAGGGATGCGTCAGTGCGGTACGATGAGAGAAACGAGCGCGGGTCACCTCCTTTTGCTTCGAATTGCTTCGACGTTGAAGCGCGCGTGCGATCTGGCATTCAGTTCGCTTACGTTATTCCCAGATACGCTTTCTGAACCATTTCATTCTTACGCAGATTTTCTGCCTTGTCGTGCAAAACGATTTGCCCGGTTTCGATGACGTACCCGCGATTGGCAACTTGCAGTGCTTTCGCGGCATTCTGCTCGATCAGCAGAATCGTCGTGCCTTCTTCGTTCAATTTTTTGATGATTTCAAAAATCGACTCGACGAGAACGGGCGCGAGTCCCATCGATGGTTCGTCGAGCATCAGTACGCGCGGATGCGTCATCATCGCACGCGCCATGGCCAGCATTTGTTGTTCGCCGCCGGAAAGCGTGCCGCCCAATTGACTAATCCGCTCTTTCAATCGCGGGAAAAGCGTCAGCACGTATTCAAAATCTTTGGCGATTTCCGCTTTGTCATTGCGCGCGTATGCGCCCATTTCCAGATTTTCGCGCACCGTCAATGCGGCGAAAATCTTTCTGCCTTCCGGTGATTGACCAATCCCGCGCATTACAACTTGGTGTGGCGGCAGTCCATCGATGCGATCGCCATCGAGATAAATACTCCCTTGGCGTGGATGCAGCGAGCCCGAAATCGTTTTGAGCGTGGTGGTCTTGCCCGCACCGTTTGCGCCGATCAGCGTTACAATTTCACCTTTATCGACGGTGAGACTAATGCCTTTGAGCGCGTGAATATTGCCATAGTAACTATGAATTTCGTTGACTTGCAACATTGCCATAATCGATGCCTCGTAATTTACCCATTGCTAATCACGAAAAAGCGCAATGGTTATGCCGCTTCTTCGACATACTCTTTGCCGAGGTACGCTTCGCGCACGCGCGGGTCTTGTTGAACATGCGCTGGCGTGCCTTCGCAAATCTTGACGCCAAAATCGAGCACGCTGACGCGGTCGGAAATCGTCATGACGACTTTCATGTGATGTTCGATGAGGAGAATTGTCAATTTTAATTCATCGCGCAAACGGCGAATGAAACTGACCATGGCCATCGTTTCTTGCGGATTCATTCCGGCAGTCGGTTCATCGAGCAAAAGGAGTTTGGGGTCGGTGGCTAGTGCGCGCGCAATTTCCAATCGACGTTGATCGCCGTAGGCGAGATTCTTTGCCAATTCGTTTTCATGTCCACGCAACCCCACAAAATCGAGTAGCTCGCGCGCGTGCTTGGTCACGCGCTTTTCTTCGGCCAGCGTGCCGGCGTCGCGCAAAATCGCGCCGAAGAGATTGGCTTTCATGCGTGGGTGTTCGCCGACCATGACGTTTTCCAGCGCGGTCATATTCGAAAAGAGGCGAATGTTCTGGAAGGTGCGCGCAATGCGGCGCGTGGTGATGTTGTCGGGGCGCAAGCCAACAAGGTCTTCGCCATCGAAAATAATCTGGCCTTCTTCGGGCTTGTAAAAACCGGTGATGCAGTTGAAGAAGGTTGTCTTGCCGGCACCATTCGGTCCGATCAAGCTGACAATCTTGCCTTCGTCGATTACAAAATCGACTTTATCGACTGCCGTCAAGCCGCCAAAACGCTTGGTGACGCGGGAGGCGTTCAACAGTACCATGAATGCTCCTCCGGTTGGGAGATGAGAGATTAGAAAAATGCCTAATGCAAAATCTGGCTGAGAAATATTTTCGTGCGTGGTTCGCGTGGGTTCGTGAATAATTCCTGCGGCGTTGTGTCTTCGATGACTTTGCCTTCGTCCATAAACACAATGCGATTCGCCGCGGCTTTGGCAAACCCCATCTCGTGTGAGACGACGACCATCGTCATTCCTTCTTTGGCGAGCAATAGCATCGTGTCTAAAACTTCCTTGATCATTTCCGGGTCGAGGGCGCTGGTCGGCTCGTCGAACAGCATGATCTTTGGATTCATCGCGAGCGCACGCGCAATCGCAACGCGTTGTTGCTGTCCGCCGGATAGTTGCATCGGATAAGCGCCGGCTTTTTCCGGAATGCCGACCTTTTCCAATAATTCGTGTGCGACGCGCTTGGATTCATCTGGCGTGCGTTTGCGCACGATGCGTTGCGCTAGCATCACGTTGTCCAGGACGGTCAGGTGCGGAAAGAGGTTGAATTGCTGAAAAACCATTCCCACTTCAGCGCGGACAGCGTTGATATTCTGCGATGAATGATCGACCGCAATGCCGTCCACAACGACGCGACCCGAGTCCGGATGTTCCAAGCCGTTGATGCACCGCAACAAAGTCGATTTGCCGGAGCCACTGGGTCCAATGAGGACAAGGACTTCGCCGCGGTTGACGGTGGCGCTGACGCCGCGCAGAGCATCGACTTTGCCAAAGTGCTTGTGGACGTTTTCGATCTGAATGATGGGTGTAGAGGTGTCCACAGATTTACTCGATTTTTAATTTGCGTTCGACAAATTTGACGAGCATTGAAAGCATCAGCGTCATCGTCAAATAGAGAAAAGCAACCGTGTTGTACGATTCGAATGAGAGAAAGGTGCGCGCCCGATTTAATTTCGCCATCTGCGTCAGTTCGCGCACCGCCAACACGGAAACCAGGGACGAGTCTTTGAGGATGGCGATGAGATCGTTGCCCAAGGGCGGCAATACTCGACGAATGGCTTGCGGCAAGATGACGTATCGCATGGCTTGCGGATACGACATGCCCAGCGAACGAGCGGCTTCCATTTGTCCGCGCTCAATCGATTGGATGCCGGCGCGAAAAACTTCCGCTTCAAATGCGGCATAGCCCAAGCCCAAACCAATCGTGCCGCGAACGCTGTCATCGATGCTGGAAAGACTAAACGCCGGGATGAGTCTGATGATGAGTTGTTCCAGCGATGGCATGACGACATAGGCGATGTAGAGCACGATCACAAGCATGGGCAGTCCGCGAAACACTTCGACGTACAGAGTCGCCGCGTTGTAAAACAATCGATTCTTGGAGACGCGCCCCAATCCGAGGACGAGTCCGAATATGACGGCGATGAGGTAGGCGCTGATCGCGATGCGGACGGTGAGCTGAATGCCTTCGGATATGAAGAGGAAGGTATCGCGATAGGAATCGATGTTGAAAATACTGTAGAGCAGAATGACCCAGCACAACGCCAATGCCAACGCCCACCAGGGTGCGCGTTCAAATTGCGGCAAGGGTACAAGTCTTCCGCGAGGGCTAGGCGGTGCGGCGGCGGCTCCTTTGGATGGCATAGGCACACAGATGCGAATCTGTCAGGCAGGGTAATTCAATTGCCTGACAGATTCACTCTTGAATTCTTATTGCCCGGGGACGAAATCGACGAACCACTTTTTGTACAGTGCGTCGAGTGTGCCGTCTTTCTTCATGGCGGCAAGGGCGCCATTGACTGCCGGAATCAGGGTGCTGGTTTTTTGGAACACAAAACCCAAGTCTTCACTCGTCAAGCGATCGCTGGTGATTTTCAACTTGCCCTTGTTCGCGGCGAGAAAACCCATCGCGGCGGGTTCATCGATGATGACGGCGTCCACGCTCTTGCCCATCAGCGCAATCGCCGCGGCGTCAAACGTATCATAGCTCTTGACGCGCTTTTCGCCGACGAGCTCGATGGCTTTCGTTTCGTTCGTTGTGCCTAGTTGGGTGCCAACCAAGCCGGTCGCTTTTTTCAACGAATCGGCGTCTTTGATGTTGGCTTCATCGGCGCGCACCATAATGGCTTGACCGTACTTCAGGTACGAATCGGAAAACGCGACGGTCTTTTTGCGTTCATCGGTGATGGTAATGCCATCTGCCACGACATCGTACTTGCCGGCGGCGGCGGCTTCAAAAATGCCTTCCCACGCGGCTTCGACAAAAGTGGGTTTGCAGTTCAGGCGTTTGCAAATCTCGGTCCAGGCGTCATAGTCCCAGCCCGCGCCCTTGTTCGATTTTTTGTCGATAAAGTTAAAGGGCGGGTAGGCATTTTCGACGGCAACCTTGACTTCTTTGCCTTTGAGGTCTGTCCCGGTAGTGCCAGCCGGTGCAGTTGTGGTCGAGCAGGCAACCACGGCGACGAGCATGAGCAAAACGAGTGCGGCGAACAGAATAGTGCGTTTCATCTCTCCTCCTGAGAATATAAAAGGCGTCAAGAGACGGCCGGAATGGTCGTCCTTGACCACCTTGATTTGCGGCAAGTATAACAGACTTGGCGTTGGGTGTCAAGATATTTCGTATCATTGCAAAAAAAATGCGAACATCTTGAATGCCAGATGTTCGCATATAGAATTGATGGTGTTCTACTGAGCCGGCAGTACCGGTACACGCTTGAGATTGTTCTGTTCGGTGACGATGATGTTCAGTCCAGGTTGAACATCGGAAATCGCGCCGTTGGCAAGTTTCTGAATCGTTGTCTTGTCATCAACCGCAACGGTTGATGTCGAGCCATCAACTTGCGTCACGGTAATCGTGTTGCCTTGCACTGACTTGACCGATCCGTTGGCAGTGGCGCGACCAACAAGGAGTCCGCCGAGTTGTCCAAATTGTCCTTGTCCAGCTTGCCCGCCTGGCGTCCCGACTCCGCCGCGTTGCCCTTGGGCTTGCGGTGTGCCGCTTGCATTTTGGCCGCCGGCGCGTTGACCCTGCGCCGCGTCTGTGCCTTGTCCGCCGAGGCGTTGGTTGATAAAGTCCGTGCGAATGTTTTGCGCTTGCTTGAGTCCATTGTCGTTGCCGAAATAGTAGCCGACGCCGCCGGAACCCGCCATCAGCACCGCGACGACAATTGCAAGTAGAGCTGTTTTCATTTTCTTTTCTCCTTAAGGTTGATAACGATTATAGAAGAACGTGTCGATCAAAAGCTTGCCGATGTAACAAAGCAACAGAAACACGATGAGTGGAATTTGGACGAAGGCAAACCAAGTGCGCGGGGCGATGTCCGCCACCGGCACATTCGTCAGGATCCAGGCGATGAGCGATGCAATGAAACTTTGGACGATTAGTTTGCGTATTCGTGCGCGCACATACTCCTTACGCGTAAATAGGTAGCGATGATTCATCATCGCTACCCAAAGCTTGACTCACATTGCGACGACTAGCGTTTGCCGCCCAATCTGCCGGGCGGGTTACCGGGAAGACCTTTGGGTGCGGGTGGTTGCTGTTGTGGTCCCATGCCGCGGCCAGGTCCCATTGCTGGGAAGAAGCGATTCAAATCGATGTTTTCCGGTTTGATGTTCGCCTTCATCTGATCGGCTTGCGCTTGCGTCAATTTGCCGTCCTTGACCGCTTGATCGATCGCGGCTTTTTGCGCATTCGCAATTGCCGTGCGTAACGCTGTCACATCAGCTTTCTTTTCGGTTGCCAATGCGAGCAGAGTCTTGCCGCCTTTCAATGCGGTTTGCAAATCGGCGCTGGTCATGCCCAACACTTTTGCCGCCGCGTCCAAACTTGCCGTCGCCAAATCAATTTGGGTTCCGCGTTTGCCCAATTGATTTTGCATTCGATCGGCTTGCGCTTGGGTGAGCAAGCCTTGCTTGACGGCTTGCGCAAGTGCTTCTTTGCGCGCGTCGGTCATGGTTTGCGTCAGCTTGTCCACGCTGATGCCCAGTTTGCCGGCGAGCACTTGATTGAACAAATCGCCAAACTTTTGGGGCGGCGTGGTTGTGGGTCCTTGGGCAAGCGCAATTGTGCCGCCGATTCCCACTGCAAGCAGTGCGACAACCAACAGACTTGCCGCAACGATCTTGGTCTTGCTAAACATGTACTTCCTCCTGTATCTTGCGGAGCATCGTTCTATCTAATACCACGCAAGACCAGAGAAAAAGTTTCACTATGGTTCGCGGCGCAAGAACACATCGAGTTCAAGCGTGATCTTGTCATCGATGCTCAACACGACCGGCACACTGGGACGTTCGAGTTGGAAGAAGGCAAAATTGAAATTGGTCGTTGCCGTGCCAGATGCTTCATTGCCGACGACTTGGCCTTTGGCTTCCCAGGTTACGCGCTTGGTCACATTGCGAATCGTCAGGTCGCCGACAAGTTTGAATTCGATCTTGCCATCCGTTGCCAGTTTCAGCGGCAGACCCGGTGCTTCAAGTGGCACAAATTCTGCAAACGGATATTTATCGGTCTCGAGCACGCTGCGCCGCAGAAAATTATCGCGTTGATCGCGATCACTTTTCAGCGTCCGCATATCAACGCTGAATTTGGATTGGGCCGCGATAATTGTACCATCGAGTTTGCCGACAATCGTGCCGGAAACTTGTTTCGTCGCACCGATGGCGTCGTTGGGCAAATTTACGTTCGCCAATTGCTCGCGCACGCGATAACGCGCTTCGTTCTTACCTGCCACCATCACCAGTTTAACCGTATCGCCCGACGCGTTTGTCGCGGCAGTTGGCGCGGAGGTTGGTGGAACTGTTGTAGGCGCCGTTGCCTTGGTGGGAGCCGCAGTCGGTTGCGGCGCGGGCGTTGGGTTTGACGCGCACGCAACCATTGCGATTACCAACGCGACAAACATCAATCCGGTTAGAACTCGTTGCATTTCCTCTCCTTGAGAAAGATTATTTGATCCAATCGATCATGCGTTCGTTCGAGAAATTGAAATTGATGGTGATATTGTCCGTCACGCTTTTAAGGACCTGGAACACGTTCGAGCCGTCGGCGTTGGCGATGAAAAATTCCCATTTGCCGTTGCGGTCGGATAAGAAGAGAACTTGCTTGCTGTCCGGCGACCAAATCGGCGCGACATTGTTCGATCGCACGGAACGCCAATGGGTTGGCGGTGGTCACGGCGACCGGATTGCCGCCATCCGAATTTGTGACGATAATTTCCCAGTGGTCGTGCTGTTTGACGGCGAACGCAATCTTGTTCCCGTCCGGACTCACGCGCGTCGATTGCACCGCCGGATTTTGTTTGTACAAATTCCACGGCTCACTGCCAGTGATGTTCGTCGCCATCACGCCGAATTGCGCGTCGGCAAACGTAATTGTCGAATTGTCTGGGTTAAAACTTGGCGCGAACGCAAAGTTCGTCGAACGCACATCGTCAAAATCGTTGTTGGCGAGGTTGACCATGCCTAGTTTCCAGCGCGGCGATGCTGGCACTGTAAAGCAAAAGGGTCCAAAACAGATTTGTTGGTCGCTCTGTGTTCCGCCAGTTTGTCGCGTGAAAACGATGCGCTTGCCATCGGGACTGAATTGCGGCGAGAGGGGCTGATTCATTCCGCCAACCAGCGCGCGTTCGTTCGAGCCATCGGCGTTTACCACCAGCACGCCCGATTGTCCGCCCCAGCGTGTGAAAGCGATTTGCTTGCCGTCCGGCGACCAAGCCGGGTCGATGCCGGACACGATGCGCTTTAGATTCGAGCCGTCGCCGTTCACGGTGTAGATATTGCCGCCACTTGCATCTTGGAAAACAAGTTTGCCTTGAATCGTTGCGGCAGGCGGCGGGGTGTACATGAATGGCGTCGGCACCGGTGTCGGCGTGGGCGGCGGTGCAAGCAACACCGCATCGCCTTTCACATTCAATCGAAATGAAATGGCATTTGCGTTGTTGTTTGTCACGACGACGAAAAATCGTCCGGGAAAATTAAATGCGCCGCGCCACGATAAATCGTAAATGCCCATTGCCGACGTGTCGCTTGGTTCCGTGCCGATGCCGACCGGCTTGGTCGTTGGATCGGCTTGCCAGTTTTTCGCTTGCTCTGGCGTAAAGATTGCCATTTGCACATTCGGCACGCCATAATTTTCCAACGTTGCTTCAATTTTTGAGCGGTCGCCGGTGTAATCGAAATAGAACCACAAACTCGATTTTGGCGCGAGGGTTTGCCAATTGCCGGTGATCATCATCGGTTCGCCCGGGTCCGCCGCCGGGTGCGGCGACAATGATCGATGGCGCGATTAGCGCGGCGATCACAAACATCATCGTGATTGCGAGAATTTTCCGGAATTTCATTTTTGCCTCTTGTTCATTTTCATTGCTTGGGTTGCCTCGGCGCGTTTGAGTTGGACGACGTGCGTGCGAACATGCGCCTCGATTCGCGGCAACCAATAGTTGATCCGTTGCGGTTTGGAACCTTGCTTGAAAGCGAATTTGGTTTCCCGCGCGCGCATTTGGCGCGCCGCGCTTTCAAGCTCGCTTTGGCTTTTTCGAAATTGTTGTGCCAGCGCCGGCATTGGCGTTCGCGCAAATTCCTGCCACGCGCGCGCATTCAGTTCGCGAAATTTTCCCGTCAGCAGGTTGGGCTTTTCGCCATCGGCGATTGCTTGGATAACGCGCGCGTATTCGCGATGCCAGAATACGAGATGCGCAAGAATTTGGCGCGCGGTTTGCCAGCCATCGGACAGGTTCTCATCGACATCGGAGAAAAATGACGCCGCAACCATCACGGTGCTGTGCAACGCCTCAAGTGACTCGGATTCCGATTTTAGCAATGCCAAAAGTCACTTGACCTTTCCGCTCAATGCCGTGTGACAATCCTCGCACAATTTGACCGACTTTGCCCTGGCTCATGAAGCGCAAACTGACCAAGCCGTTGGTATGTGCGGTGTGACAGGACGCGCAACTAGCGGCATTCCGATCGACGGAACGCCATTTAGGAAGATAGACGTGATAGTGCCCGTTCTTTGACTGATTCGAGCCGCTCTGATTTGGGTCGAGAACCCAATCGTGGCATTTCAAACAAGAATCGTCGCCGAGCGGATTTTGTGTAATCGCCGGATGATTATAGTTGCCGGACACGTACCGAATCAAATCGTCCGTGCCTTGCACTAATCCTTCCACTCGGCCGAATGTTCCGCCGCCGCTATGGCAATCGATGCACGCTACACCGTCCATTCCTTGCTCGGTGTGAAACGCCGCGAGTGTTTTAGGATCCGTTGCGAGCGATTGCTGATAGTAGCGAGTTTCCGGCTCGGTGTGACACGACGCGCAAAACGAATCTTGGTTTTCCAGCGCAAGCGAAACGCCCGCGCCGCCGATAAGCAGAACCACAAGCGAAATGACCGCGACAATCACGATTCGATTGCGCATCTTGTCTCCGATTTCTACAAGCCATCGCCCAGCGGATTTTCTTTCACCGCCGGGCGATTATAAATGCCGAAGACGCGCGCTGTCAAATCGCCGCGTCGTGAATGCTACTCGTACCTTAACGCGTCGATAGGATGCAAACCCGCCGCGCGATTTGCTGGGTAAAGTCCGAAAAACACTCCGATGCCCAGCGAGAAGAGCACCGCGAGTAAGACCGCATCAAGATCGACAGCGGTTTGCAACGCCGTCGTGCCGATGTTGATGCCGGAAATGATTCGCGCGATACCCATGCCAAGTAACAAGCCGATGATGCCACCGAAGAGAGAAAGCACCATCGCCTCGGTCAGGAATTGAATCAGGATGTCGCGCTTGCGCGCGCCGATCGCCTTGCGAATGCCGATTTCGCGCGTACGTTCCGTTACCGAGACGAGCATAATGTTCATGATGCCGATACCGCCGACGACGAGCGAAATGCCGGCAATGCCGCCGAGGAAAATCGTGAAGGCGTCTGTGATTTGATTCAAGGTATTCAAAATATCTTGCTGGCTTTGAATTGTGAAATCATCTTGGAACAACGTGCGATGGCGTTCGCGCAACACAGCGCTAATGTCTTGCACGACGACATCTTGGATGGTTGTATCAGTGATTTTGACGTTGATGGTTGAAACAACGTCGCCGCCGCGAAAACGCTGATTGCCGATCAATCGACTTGCTGCGGTTGTGATTGGCACATACAGTTGCGTGTCGGTGTTGTTAAAGCCGGTGCCGCCTTTTGCTTCCATTACGCCGATGACGCGAAAGTTTTGTCCGTTGATGCGAATGTTTTGCCCAATCGGGTCAGCCGTATCAAACAAGGTTGTTGCGATGCTGGACCCCAGGACGACAACCGCCGCGCGTCCTTGCACTTGAGACGATGACACAAATTCGCCGCTGGCGACATTCGCGTTCATTGCGTCTTGATATTCCGGCGTAACACCTAGGATGCGCCCAACCGAATTGTTACCCAAATATGCCACTTGCCCAAACGCATCCACTTGCGGCGCAACGGCGACCACATTCGGAACCGACATCAACGCGTCAGCATCGCCTTGTGTCAACGTGGCTTGGCGTCTCTTGTTGCCGCACGCCGCCTTGTTGCGTTCCGCCGGGTCGGATGAAGAGCAAGTTCGTGCCGATACTACTGATCTGCGCGGTAACGGTGTTCTGCATTCCGCGCCCAATCGAGAGCATCGTGATGACTGCCATCACGCCGATGATGATGCCAAGCATCGTCAAGCCCGAGCGCAATTTGTTTGCGCTCAGACTGCGCAAGGCGATGCGAATGCTTTGGAGAAAGTTCATCGACCGCCTCCATCGCTATCGTACACCGAGGTTTCGGTCGCGGCGTTCTTGGTCTTGGCGACGCGCTCGTCGGCAAAGATCCGTCCATCACGAATGTGAATGATGCGTTGCGTGTGCGCGGCAATCGCCGGTTCGTGCGTGACCAAAATGATGGTGATGCCTTGCTCGCGGTTCAGTTGTTGAAAAATCGCAATGACTTCGCGCCCGGCTTTGGAATCCAAATTGCCGGTCGGCTCGTCTGCCAGCAGAATGCTGGGATTGTTCACAAGCGAACGCGCAATCGCGACGCGTTGCTGTTGACCGCCGGACAATTCATTCGGTCGATGATGAATGCGCTCGCCCAAGCCGACTGCTGTCAAGCGCGGCCTGCGCTTTTTTTCGTCGATCCGGCACGCCGGCGTAAACCATCGGCAATTCCACTTGATCGATTGCCGGCGTGCGCGCAAGCAAATTGAATTGCTGAAACACAAAGCCGATTTTCTTGTTGCGAACTGCGGCTTGTTCGTCATCCGTCATCTTGGACACGTCCAAGCCATCGAGAATGTACGAACCGCTGGTCGGTGTATCGAGACAACCGATAATGTTCATCAGAGTCGATTTGCCGGAGCCGGAGGGTCCGATGATCGCCACCATTTCGCCTTTGATGATATTGAGCGACACGCCGTCCAACGCCGGCACTTCGACATCGCCCATTTTGTAAATTTTCTTGACGTCCTGAATTTGAATGACTGGGTTCATGAGATTCCTATCTTCCGCCAAAGATTGCGCCGGCACCGGGAACGCCACCGCCAGGAATGCCCCCGCCGCCGGTTGTTTGCCGTGTGGTGGTGGTTGTCAAGACGAGTTCATCGCCTTCTTTCAGCCCTTGGCTGACAACTTCGGCATATTGTTCGTTTGTCAATCCGGTGGTTACCGGCACGGCGATGTTTTGTCCTTGATACAAGACAGTGACCGTTTTTTGATTGCCCTGCGTGCGCACGGCGCGTAGTGGGACGAGTAAGACGTTCGTGCGTTCTTCGACGGTGATGTTGAGATTGGCGGTCATACCCGGCTTGACGCTTCCGTCCGAGCCAATCACCGAGACTGTGACCGGATAATTCACGACGCCTTGCGTGACTGTTGCGACTGGGCCGATCGCTAGAACTTTAGCGCTGTATGTTTTGCCGGACAAGGCATCGAATGAAAGTTGCGCGGTTTGCCCAACCTTGATTTTGGATATATCCACTTCGGCGACGGTAACTTTGATTTGTAGATTGTTCATATCGACGACGGTAACGGCGTTGCCGGTCCCCGCCGAATCGCCCACACTAAAGTTGATTGCCGCAACCGCGCCATCGAACGGCGCGGTGATGCGCGCTTTTTCCAAGTTGCGTTGCGCTTGCTCGTACGCGACTTGCGACGAATCGAGCTGTGCTTGTGCCGTGCGCAATTGCGTATCCAGATTCTTTTGGGCTTGTTGGAATGAAACAGTATCACGATCAAATTGCGCTTGCGCGGATTTTAGCGCGCTGTCGTTGATCCCGGCGACAGTCACGTTGTAATTCGCAAGCGCGGATTGATAATCGCTCGTCGCGCTGGCAAGCGTTTGTGCCTGCGGAGTCATTCCGACATCGGGGCGCCAAGCGACAGCGTTGTAATCAGATTGTGCTTTTTGAAGCGCTACAGTTGCCTTTTCCAGTGATGCTTTTGCCGCTAGGAGCTGACTGGGGTTTTGTGCGTTCTTGGCTTTTGCCGCGTCGAGGTTAGCCTGCGAACTGGTGAGCGTTGCTTGCGCGTTGCGCAAGGCAAAATCCAAATTCGCTTTGGTTTGTTCAAAGCTTGCTTGCTGGTTCGACAAACTTGCTTTTGCGGATTTGAGCGAAAGCTCAAGATCGGCGGTGTCAAGCTCCATCAACACTTGACCCCTTTTTACCAGGTCGCCGACTTGGGCATTGACCTTGGCAATGCGTCCAGATGTTTGAAACCCCATCACTGCATCTTCCGGCGCAGAAACGTTTCCGCTCGCGCTAACGGTCGCGACCAAATTACCACGCGTGACTGTTGCCGTCTGCGCGCGTACCGTTGCCGCCGATGCGCTGGCGTTCATTTGGCGCAAACCAAAAATCGCCGCGAGAACCAGCACGGCGATCACCACACCGCCAATGATTAACCAATTTCGTTTTAGTTTCATCTTCGCCTCAACAAAATCTATTTCGATGGTACAGGATTCGGCGCACGATCAATGACAATGCGAATCAAGCGTGCGCGGATTTGTCTCTGCGGGTCGGGTGCGCCCACGACGAGGACACGATCGCCGATGCCAAGGTCATTTAGGGTTGTCGGCTTACCATTTTTTTCAAAACGCGTGCGATTATCGATGAGAATCGTTTGCGTTACGCCGTTGCGTTCACGCACCACAATCGATTTTTCAGACACTTGCTCAACGATGCCTGCCGCGCCGTGTCCGCCGCCCAACAAACCGGACGGGAGCAAGCCGCCCTGATTTTGGCGCAGAGTGCCCCAACGTCCAGCAACGAGTCCCGCCCCGAAAATTGCAGCCACAATCAGCAAAATGCCAATTGCGATGAGAGCATACCACAGCCAGCGTTTCTTCACAATCGAACTCCTAAATTATGCCGCAAACGGATTAAGCGCAAATGAGAGACAGGTTAAGGACTTGCTCACGACTTGTTCTGCGCCGGACGCGGGCGAATGGTCTCTACCAATTGTTGCGCGAGAATGACGCATGTGATGATCGAAAGTAACGTCAACGCAAGCTCGGAAATTGGAATCGCTTCGATGAGCGCAAAGAACGAGTCGGACGAAAAGCCTAAATCGGATTGGCTCGTGAAAATGCTCAAAAAATCAAGCACGCCGTTTTCCTGCGAGGCGATGATCACTTCAAGCCCAAACCACACGACGAGCAACAAGGAGAAAAAAGTGGCGAGTGCAACGAGCGGCATGCGGTCGCGGCGCTGGCGGTCCTGTGTCAGGCGCAAATCAACCGCCGCACGGATGCGTGCCGCCAAATCGGTTGGCGTTTTTTCGCGCGGCAAGATTTGCAGTGCAAACGCCAATTTTTGTTCGCGCGCGATGCGCGCGTGACATACCGCGCAATCGGCAATGTGCGTGTCTAATTCTGCGCGTGAGTGCGCATCCAATTCATTTTCAATGTATTGATCGATTTCAATGGCGGTCAAATGTTTTTGATTCATCACATTCCCCCTTCTTTAACCGCAGGCGAGGATTGCGATTCCGGCTCTAAGGCCTCGCGCAATTGTGCTTTGGCGCGGCGCAGAAAAGTTCGCACCGTGTTAAGTGGCAAGTCGAGCGCGCGCGCAATATCTTCGTACGATAGGTCTTCAAAGTAACGTAACAGAATTACGGTTTGAAATCTTGCTGGCAACTGATCGATTGCGTGCCGGAGGCGCGTTTCCAACTCCGCCTGCGCTAAACTCTCCCATGGCTCGGGCTGGTCATCGATGATAGCATCAACGATTTGCGCCGAGTCGTCGCCCAAGTCGGTGAATACAAGCGGGCGATGCTTGCGCATCAAATCGCGGCACTGGTTGACCGCGATGCGAAAAATGTACGGCTTGATCGGTTGAGTGAGATCGATGCGATTAGCGGAAAGCATTAGCCGCAAAAACGTTTCCTGCGCGACATTTTCCGCTTCCATCGAATCGCGCAAGAGCCGACGAGCCAAATTGTAAATTGGCGTGGTGTAACGCTCGATCAGCAAATGCAACGCACGCGCGTCGCCTTGCTTGAATTGAATCAGCAGTTGTTCATCGGTTGGAGGCATACGTCTCCACTTGTACCACGGATGAGAACCAGATTAGTTTCAGATTAACGCAAGTACCGGTCAAAGAAATCTCCAATCTGTTTTGTGACTTCGGCGCGGCTAGGCGCAAGCGTTGGATTGCTTGGCAAGCAATGTTCCCCATTTTTGACGGTAATGAATTGCGCCGGCACTTGCGCGGCGGCAAGTTTGTTATACAAACGCTCGCCGTGTTGGGGTAATACGACATGATCTTTGTCGCCTTGAACGATAAGGAACGGTGGATCGTCCGGGGAAACAAAAGTGGTTGGGCTGGCTTTGACCAACACCGGATTTATTCCGACGAGCGAGCCGAACACGTACTTGAGCATTTCCGCGCGCGCGACTGCATCGTACAGCGTAATGTCGGTAGGCGCGGACAAGAGCGCGACGGCTTGTACGCGACTTGATTGATCGAGATATGCGCCGGTGCCCTCAAAACCGTTGCCGGGGTCGGTGACGCCGAGAAGCGCGGCGAGATGACCGCCGGCGCTACAGCCCCATGCGCCGAAGTGTTTGGGATCGATGAAATATTTTTGCGCGTTGGCGCGCAAAAAGCGCACCGCGCATTTTACATCTTGAATCTGCGCCGGAAATTTATACTTGGGCGCCAGCCGATAATTCACCGCCGCGACGACGTATCCGCGCGCGATCAATTCTGAAATGTCAGCCGCGCTTTCGCTTTTGGTTTTATCGCCGCCGCTCCACGAACCGCCATGAATGTTGAGTGCGATTGGAAATGGTGCGCCGGTTGATTTATCGGGATACTTGATATCCATCGTCAAAGCAACATCATCGGCAGTACAGTACACCACATCTTGCAATGTTATACCGAGGAGGTCTTTTCCACTCGGTGTCGGCGATGCCGTCGGCGTTGCGGGTTGGGGCATTGGCGTAATCGATGCACTGGCGGTCGGCGCGATGGTTGCGGTCGGAATCGGTGTATTACAATTCGTTGTGAATGACAGCGCGAAAAGAAAAAATAAAAGTGGTAGGTGTCGGTGCATTGGTGTGATTATAACACGATTGCCCGGGATGCTCAAAACAAACTACGACCTGCCTTTGACCGCAATCTCACCGGTTTTTGACTTGTTGGTGATATTCTGAACAGAGTAAGTTACATTTCGTCGTCATCAAGGAGTTGGCAATGAGTAGCATCGCGGCACCCGCGGCGGAGCGGAGTGCATCCGTCAAGACGGGCGGAAAATGGAAGTTTTTCATTGGTGGGCTCTTGATCCTGGGCGCAATCGCGTACGTCACCATTTCTTCATTTCAGACGAACGCGATTTATTATTTGACGCTCAAAGAGATGAACGCGCAACGCGGCTCGCTGATCAATCAACCGGTTCGCATCAACGCACCCCTGGATAAATCCTCGATTCGTTTTGACGACAAGACCCTCACGCTCCGCTTTAACCTGGTGGAAGACAATCTCGTATTGCCGGTCATGTACAAAGGTGTCAAGCCCGACACGTTTGAACAAGGCGAGAGCGTGGTCGCGGAAGGTAAACTCGGACCGGATGGCACATTTCAGGCAAGTACGATTTTGGTAAAGTGTCCATCCAAGTACGAGTCCGAAGTTCCGGCAAATCCCAAATAATTTCGTCTCATGCCACTTGTTGGCTGAGACGCTAACGAAGGAGACGAAGCTATGGCAGACTTCGCAATGGCTGATCTCGGCTATGTAGCCCTGCTTCTTAGTTTGTTCCTCTCGATCTATGCGGCAGGCGCGGCGTTTTTTGCCGCCCGACGCAATCGCCTGGCGCTTTTTGCCAGCGCGCGCAATGCGCTTCTTGCGGTTGCTGCCTTGACGACGCTGGCGGTAGGCATTCTCGAATGGGCGCTCATCACGCATCAATTTCGATTCGAGTACGTCGCGCTTGAGACATCGCGTGCACAACCGATCCTCTACAATGTTTCCGCGTTGTGGGGCGGTCAGGAAGGCTCGTTGCTTTTCTGGGCGTGGTTGCTTGCGATTTTTTCCGCCGTCGTCTTGGTGCAAAACCAAGATAAGAATCAAGAGTTGATGCCGTATGTCGTTTCTGGTCTCTCTGTCGCAGTGGCGTTTTTCCTCGCGCTGATGTCGATTGTCACCGATCCGGTGAAATCCGGCTTTTTCATCTTGACGCCGTTCACTCCCGGCGGGATGAACGCGCTCGTCGGCAATCCGTTTCGCTTGCTTGATTTCACGCCGGTCGATGGCAATGGACTGAATCCGCTTTTGCAAAATCCAGGAATGTTCATTCACCCGGTTACGCAATATCTCGGCTATGTTGCATTCACGATTCCTTTCGCGTTCGCGATGGCGGCGTTGTTCACGAACCGCTTGAGCGATGTGTGGATTCGCACAACGCGGCGCTGGACGTTGGTCGCGTGGTTGTTCCTCTCGCTCGGCTTGTTGTTTGGAATGCAGTGGGCGTACAATGAACTGGGCTGGGGCGGGTATTGGGGCTGGGACCCGGTTGAAAATGCAAGTCTGATGCCCTGGCTCACGGGCACGGCGTTCTTGCACAGCGTGATGATTCAGGAACGACGCGGGATGCTCAAGGTGTGGAACTTGGTGCTCGTGATGTTGACCTTTTGCCTCTCGATTCTTGGCACGTTCATCACGCGCAGCGGCATCATCGAATCGGTGCATGCGTTTGGCGTGTCGAGTTTGGGTCCGTGGTTTCTTGCGTTCCTCGCGCTCACGCTCTTGTCGTTCCTCTACCTCTTGTTCAATCGCATGAACGATTTGAAAGAAGAAAACGAACTCGATTCGTTGCTTTCACGCGAATCATCGTTCTTGCTCAATAACTTGATTCTCGTCGGCGCGGCGTTCGCGACGCTGTGGGGCACGATTTTTCCGATGATGAGCGAAGCGGTGACCGGCAAAAAAGTTACTGTCGGCGCGCCGTTCTTCAATCAAGTCAACGGTCCGATCTTCTTCACGCTCATCGTGCTGATTGGGATTTGTCCGCTAATCGGTTGGCGTCGCGCGACGTGGGAAAATTTGGTGCGCAACTTTATGCGACCATTTGCCGTGGCAATCGTCACCGGGATTTTGCTGTTCGTCATCGGCGTGCGCGAATGGTATGGTTTGTTATCGTTTAGTACCTTCGCGTTCGTGCTGGGAACCATCGGACTGGAATATTATCGTGGCGTTGTTGCGCGCATTCGTCAGTACAAGGAAAATCCGCTGACCGCCATCGTGCAATTGGTCGCGACTAATCGACGACGGTACGGTGGGTACATCGTGCACATCGGCGTGATTCTGGCGGTCATCGGCATCGCCGGCTCGACGTTCTATCAATTTGAAACGCAAGCGAATATGAAGCCGGGCGATACGCTCCAAGTCAAAAATTTCACGTTGCAGTTCGACGGCTTACAGGTTTATCCAACGGAGAATCGCGAGGTCTATGCGGCGCGGCTGACCGTGTTGAGTAACGGTGCTGCGCATTGGCTCGCTTTCGCCGGAGAAGAATTTCTACGCAAGTCCGAATCCGGATTTATCGCAATGGACGACCGAAGTTGCCGTGCGCACGACTGCGACCGAAGACTTGTACGTGATTCTTGCCGGCTTTGATGATCGCGCGAACACGGCGACGATCAAAGTGATCATCAATCCGCTTGTTGTGTGGTTATGGATTGGTTTTGGGACGCTCGTTGCTGGAACAATCATCGCCGCGTGGCCCGATCCGCGCGAAGCACGCGCCATGGCGCGCGCGCGTGTGAAGGAAGCTTTGGTGCGCGCCTAGCCGGCGTTTGGAAATCAAATGATTACGACTTGCGATTGCGTTGGTGATTGTTTTGACGGTGGCGTTTGTTGCGTTTCCGTTGTTCAAGTCGTCGGACGAATTGGATTTGTCGTTTGTCGGCTTGACCGATCCGGTGCTTGAAAATCTGATCGTGCAACGCGATGCAACGTACTCCGCCATCAAAGATTTGGAAAACGATCATACGATGGGCAAATTGTCAGACGGCGATTATCGTTCGTTGCGCGCCAAGTATGAAACGAAAGCCGTCACGATTCTTCAGGAACTTGACAGTTTGACCCGTTCTAAGCACAATAACGGTGCGTTGTCGCGCGAGCAAGCGCTCGAAGAAGAAATCGGGCGGTTGCGCCGCGCGGCGAGCGGTGCAACGAAATGCGTCAAATGCGGAACGCCGCACGCGCCGGAAGATGTGTTTTGCGCCAAATGCGGCGCGTCGTTGCGCGGGGTGCGTTGTCCATCGTGCGGGCGGCGCGCGGCAATCGGCGACAAGTTTTGCGGCAAGTGCGGTAGCGCGATCTAAAAATGAGAGATGAAAGATGAAGGATGAAAAGCAAGTCACAGGTTTCATCCTTCATCTTTCCAACTCTGGAGGATCAAGTGCCATCCGATAAGTTTTACTGGAAGTTTCTGGAGGACAAACGCATCGCGCCGATTGCGCGCGCGTTGTTGCTCCTTGCGTTGATTAACATCGCGATCGGTTTGTACATGGCGATCTTTTACGCGCCGATGGAAAAAACCATGGGCGATGCGCAACGCATTTTTTATTTCCACGTGCCGAGCGCGTGGATCGGCTTTCTTGCGTTCTTTGTTGTATTTGTCGCGAGCATCATGTTTCTCTGGAAACGCGAACGCAAATGGGATGCGCTCGCGCTGAGCGCGGCGGAAATCGGCGTGGTGTTTATCACGCTTGTGTTGCTCACTGGTCCGATTTGGGCGCGCAAGGCATGGGGCGTGTTCTGGGTCTGGGACGCGCGCCTGACAACGTCGCTGATTCTGTGGATGATCTACATCGGTTATCTGATGTTGCGCAGCACCGCTGAAAACGAACGCCGCGCGCGCTTTGCCGCTGTGCTGGCAATAATCGGCTTTATCGACGTGCCGATTATTTTCGTGTCGGTGCAACTTTGGCGCACGATGCATCCAGAGTTGCTCGTCGGCGCCGAAGGCGGGCTGGCGCCGCAAATGACACAAACGCTGATGGTGTGCTTGCTTTCATTCACGTGGCTGTTTGCATATCTCTTGATTCAGCGTTTGCGCTTGGAGCAAGCGCGCGATCAAGTCAATGTGTTGCGAGAGACGGCGGGGTAACGATGGAATACTTGGCGATTGCTTATGCGTTGATTGCGGTTGTGGTGATTGGTTACGTGATCAGTTTGCGCCAGCGTTGGCAAGCGGTTAAGCGCGAACGGGACTTGCTCGAATCGAAAAACGATTGAGCGATAACAAAAAACCGGGTTTCTACTAGAAACCCGGTTTTTTATTTACGCTATTTGTTCTGCCCCGATGCTTGCATCAACTTGTCGAGCGACTGCTGCAATGCCTGCATCTCTTTGCCGTACGTGACCCAGTCTGCGACCTTTAAGGCGTCCTGCGCTTTGACATAATGATCATTTGCTTCTTTGATCAGCGCGTTGACATTGGTCGCAATCGGCGATGTGCCAGAGGTCGTTGGCGTGGTGGGCGTGCCGGGACCGCCGGTGCCAAATCCAGCGAACACCCGCGTCAATGCTTCGCCCAGGCTTGCTTCCATCACAATCGAACTGCCGGTGGCAACGACGACGCGTTTCAATTGCGGAATCTGACTTTGCTCGGCGAGCAAGTACATTGGCTGGACGTACAGCACCGATTTCTCAATGGGAATGACGAGCAAGTTGCCCCACAAGATGCGACTACCGCGTTGATTCAACAAAGTGAGTTGTGACGAAATTGCCGGGTCTTGATTCAAGCGCGCGTGAATTTGCTCAGGTCCGTAAATCAGCTTGTCTTTTGGAAAGCGATAGACCAAGCGTTTGCCATAGTCCGCGCCGTCGCTTTTGGCAGTCATCCACGCGACCATGTTTTGGCGTTTCGCCGGCGTGAACGGCAGCATCAGCATAAATTCCTCTTGCGTATCGCCGGGCAAACGCAAAATCACATAGTACGGTTCCATCTGATTCGGTGTGCCATCGGCGGATTCGTTGGGGAATTCCCACAAGTCTTCCTTATTGTAAAACACGAGCGGGTCTTGCATGTGATACGTACGATACATCTTTGCTTGAATCGTGAACAATCCCTCCGGATAGCGCAGATGCGATTTCAATTCCCGCCGGCATTTGATCCATCGATTTGAACAACGCCGGGAAAATCGCGCGATACGTTTTCAGAATGGGTTCGTCCGGTTCGGCGGCGTAAAAAATTGTCGTGCCGTTGTACGCATCGATGACAATCTTGACCGAGTTGCGGATATAGTTCAGTTCATCGCTGTATCGGTTCGCTGTACGGATAACGCCCGGTAATCGTATACGCGTCTTGCATCCAAACCAGTTTGCCGTCGAGGATGATGGGGTACGGATCGTGATCGAGCATGAGAAACGGCGCGATGCGCTCGATGCGATTTTGAATTTGGCGATTGAACATCACGCGGCTTTCCCCGGTGAGTGCATCGGTGAGGAGAATGTTCATATCGCCAAAGCGCAACGCAAACATCAAACGATCCCACAGTGACGACACCGGCACGCCGCCGGTGCCCGTGTACGTCGAAAAAGCATTTTCGTCGCCTTTGGGATAATCGAATTCTTTTTCGCGCGTCTTGACGAAGATGTAGCTTGCCGTTTCTTCGCCGAAATAGATTTCCGGGCGCGTGAATGGAATCGCGCCGATTGCCGGAATATCCTTGACCAACAAACTCGGCAAGCCATCGGCGGTAAACTCGTTCACCGGGCTAAGCGCGACGCCGTGTCCGTGCGTGTAAACGAGATGCAAGTTGACCCAGGTCTGCGCCTTCTCCGAGAGTTTTTGCGGCGAGAGTTCGCGCGCGCTCAACATCACTTGGCGATACTTGCCATCGATGGTATAGCGATCAATATCGACATCCGAGAAATCGTAATACGTGCGGATGCTTTGAATTTGATTGTACGTTTGAAGCAACGGTCGATAATCGGCAAGGCGAATGTTGTTGATCGTGTCGGTGTTGCGCTGAATATCGGCGGTGCTCGGCGAATCTTCGGCGGCGTACGGTGTTTCCTGAATACTGTCGAGCGCGTAGGCTTGGCGTGTGAGCGTGATATGCGATTTGATGTAGGATTGTTCTTTGGTGAACTCGCTGGGCTTGACTTCAAAGTTCTGCACAAACCCAGGATACACTTCGCTGAGTAACATCGCCGCGACGATCCAAAGCGCAACGGCAATCGCCGATTGCCTTGAGCGCGCGGACAAACACGTTGACGAGCAGCAAAACGGCGAGCGCGAGCGCGAGGACCGTCAAAATATTTAGCGCGGGCAATTGCGCGTTGACATCAGTATAACTCGCGCCAAAAACAACGCCGCGCGCGGAATACACCAGCTCGCGCACATCGAGTTGATAACTCCACGCTTGGATGAGTAGAAACAGAAAACCGAGCGCGGACAGATGCGCTTTGACGGCGTTCGTCCACGAGATTCTGCCGAGACCAAGCAGATACGTTACGCCGGTGGCGATGGCGGTCAAGAATGATCACGCCGCCAAGCCAGCTCACGAAAAATCGATAGACCGGCAACGTGAATACGTAGAACGAAACGTCTTGCTGAAAAATCGGATCGCTCACGCCGAACGCTTGCGCGTTGGCGTAACGCAAGAACATGAGCCAATCGGCTTGCGCAATCATGCCGACGACGAAGGCCAAGAACAATCCGCCGGCGATTAACAGCCACCAGATCGATTTGCCGGCAAACGCAATGGTCTGCGCCCACTTGGACGATTCGTCGTTGACGCGCGGCGTGAGCCGGCGCGCGATCACGATGTTGAGCAAGTAGAACAGGAAAAAGCCGAGCGCGGCGATGGCGAAGATTTCCAAGCGCGTGATGATTTGCGTGGTGAAGACGGACGTAAAGCCGACTTCTTCAAACCAGCGATAATCGGTGTACAGGCGCGGCGAAAGCGAAAACAAAATCCAAACAAACACAAACGCGGCGAAAATCAGGATCGGGCGGCGCAAATTGGGCAACTGGCGTGCCAGATCATCCCAATCAATTTGCGGCGGCTCGGCGGAATTACGTGCACGGCGAAATGCCATTTCAAACCTCCGTGAGTTTCATTACTACTGTATTATACACGCTTTTGCAGATTATTGTTGCTTGACCACCACCAACGCAAATGCCGCGCCCAGCATCGCTCCGCCGATAACATCGGTGAGCCAATGCTCAGCAAGATAGACGCGGCTGACGAGCATGATGATTTCGATGAGAATCAGTGTCGCGTAGATGATGCTTTTTGTTACGCGATTCCAACTGCGCGACGCGGTCAAACTTGCCAGCACGATGACGATGAACGTCGTGCGAAGTGCGTGCCCCGATGGGAAGGAGAAACCTGGGTTGATAACGCTGCTAAAAATGGGCAAAATCGGAATGTAACGCAACAGCTCGTGCGGCGTAATCGGTTGATGCACAAAGCGTTTCCCAATCAACTCGATGACTGTCGCTACGCCGAATGCGAGAATCATTGGCAGGCGGTTGGCGGCACGCATAGTGAAAAGTAGTGCGAGAAAAATTATGCCGGTAACTTCGGCGGAGCCGAGCAAACTAAAAATCGAAAATGGCAAATCAACGGCGCGGGGCAGAGCGCTTTGCATCGCGGCCAGCGCCGCCCAATCAAGCGATTGCCAGAGGCGCAGATGAACGGTAATTGTGAGAACAAGGAACAGGAATCCCAGTGCGATGGAAAATCGTTTTTGCATCGTGCTTTGATTATGCGATGGAATCACCATTTTCGCAAATTGAAAAATGCCCTTGCTTTTCGTTGCTAGTCGTGTTAGAATCTTGCCAGCATACTCTTCCGAGAGGGGGTGGTAGAATCGACCGAGTGACAATTCTGCGCTCAAGTGTCTAGTCCCACTATTGAAGGAGGAGAAGTGAAATGAACAAGCTTTGGCTTGTCTTGCTTGCTTTGTTTGTGATTATTGCCGTGGCGGCGTTCGTCCCCGCGCCGGTTGCGCCATCAAACTCGGTGGCGCTTGATATGCCGCCCGCGCAAGCCACTGTGGTACCCCCCGTCGCGCCAGGACCTGGCGGACGACTTGCGCTCGTCAAGAGCCGCGGCAAACTTGTTTGCGGCGTGAACGACGCGCTCCCCGGTTTTAGCGCACTCGATAAAGCCACTGGGCAATTCGCCGGCTTTGATGCCGACTATTGCCGCGCCGTTGCCGCCGCCGTTCTGGGCGATGCAACCAAAGTCGAGTTTCGTCCATTGAACACCGCGCAACGCGGTCCCGCCTTGCAGACCGGCGAAATCGATGTCTTGATTCGCAACACGACGTGGACCTCAAGCCGCGATGCAACATGGGGCTTGTTCGCACCCACGACGTTCTACGATGGTCAGGGCATGATGATCGCGAAGAAAGTCGGCGCGAAAAAATTGGCGGATCTCAAAGGCGCGACGATTTGTGTGCAATCGGGCACGACGACCGAGTTGAACTTGACGGATCAAATGCGCGCGGCGGGCGTCGATTTCAAGCCGGTCGTGTTCGCGGACATCGATCCGACGTACAACGCGTTCGAGCAAGGACGATGCGATGCGGTGACGAGTGACAAGTCACAGCTCGCGTCGCGACGCATCGTGTTTGCAAAGCCGGACGATTACGAGATCATGGACGTGACGTTGTCGAAAGAGCCGTTGGGACCGGCGGTGCCGCTGGGCGATGATCAATGGTTCAACGTCGTCAAGTGGACCATCTTTGCCACGTTCCAAGCGGAAGAATCCGGCATCACTTCCAAGAACGTTGACCAAATGACGACGAGCGCGGATCCAGTCATCAAGCGCTTGTTGATCGGACAAGGACTTGGCGGCAGGACTGGGCTTGAATCCGGACTGGGTGGTGAAGGTGGTGAAAGCGGTCGGGAACTATGGCGAGATGTATGATCGCCATCTGGGACCAAACACGCTGCTTAAACTGCCGCGCGGCTTGAACAAGCAATGGACTGAAGGCGGCTTGCTCTATGCGCCGCCGTATCGGTAAAAGGAGGAGGAGCGAAATGAAGAAACTATTACTCGTTGTGACAGTCTTGTTTGTTCTCGGAATTGTCGTGGGATGCGCGCCTGCGCCAACTGCCACACCGGTGCCGCCAACTGCCGCACCGAAACCAACCGAAGCACCGCAAAGCCGACAGTGTCGCGCCAACCGACTGAACCGCCAAAGCCGACTGAAGCCCCCAAGCCGACCGTCGCGCCGACAGCTGCCGCGCCAACCGCAACGGTCGCTGTGGCTAAACCGCCGGCAGGCGGACGACTTGCGCTCGTCAAGAGCCGCGGCAAACTTGTTTGCGGCGTGAACGACGCGCTTCCCGGTTTTAGCGCACTCGATAAAGCTACCGGTCAATTCGCTGGCTTTGATGCCGATTTCTGCCGCGCACTCGCGGTGGCAGTTCTCGGCGATGCAACCAAAGTCGAGTTTCGTCCATTGAACACCGCGCAACGCGGTCCCGCGCTTGCAGACCGGCGAAATCGATGTTTTGATTCGCAACACGACGTGGACCTCAAGCCGCGATGCAACATGGGGCTTGTTCGCACCCACGACGTTCTTCGATGGTCAAGGCATGATGATCGCGAAAAAAGTTGGCGCCAAGACACTCAAGGACTTGAAAGGCGCGACGATCTGTGTGCAATCGGGCACGACAACCGAGTTGAACTTGACGGATCAGATGCGCGCGGCAGGCGTCGATTTCAAGCCGGTCGTGTTCGCGGACATTGATCCGACGTACAATGCGTTCGAGCAAGGGCGATGCGATGCGGTGACGAGTGACAAATCGCAATTGGCATCGCGGCGCATCGTGTTTGCAGAAACCGGACGATTACGAGATCATGGACGTGACGTTATCGAAAGAGCCGTTGGGACCGGCGGTGCCGCTGGGCGATGACCAATGGTTCAACGTCGTCAAGTGGACCATCTACTCTGTGATCCAGGCGGAAGAATCTGGGATCACATCGAAGAATGTTGACCAGATGGTCAAGAGCGCGGATCCGGTCATCAAGCGCTTGTTATCGGACAAGGACTTGGCGGCAGGACTGGGCCTGAATCCGGACTGGGTGGTGAAGGTGGTGAAAGCGGTCGGGAACTATGGCGAGATGTATGATCGCAAGCCTGGGACCGAACACGCCGCTCAAATTGCCACGTGGTCTGAACAAACTCTGGACGCAAGGCGGATTGCTTTACGCGCCGCCGTATCGGTAAGATTGCTTACCCCCACCCTTCCCTCCCCCTGACAGGGGGAGGGTTAGGGCGGGGGTTTGTTTTATCTCGGAGATGCCATGACACAACAACACACGGCAGTTCCATTTTGGCGCGATGTCCGCGTCCTAACCGTCATCAGTCAAATTGTTTTTGTCATTATCCTCGCGCTCGCCGCCGGCTTTTTCTATTCCAATCTTTCCTCGGCGATGCGCCAACGCGGGCTTGTTGCCGGTTTCGAATTCTTGCAACGTGAGTCGGCGTTTGAAATCGGCGAGACGCTCATTGATTACAAGCCGTCGGACACGTACGCGCGCGCGTTTACCGTCGGACTTGCTCAACACGCTCTCGGTCAGCGTCGTCGGCATTCTGCTCGCGACGATTCTTGGCATTATCACGGGCGTGGCGCGCTTGTCCAGCAACTGGCTTGTCAATCGCATCGCCGCGGTATATATCGAAATTATCCGCAACACGCCCTTGCTCGTGCAACTGGTGTTTATCTATTTTGGCGTGTTTGTCAAACTGCCGCCGGTGCGCGACAGCTATAATTTGGGCAACGCATTTTTTGCCAATCAGCGCGGCGTGTTTGTCCCGCGCCCGATTATCTCGGAATCGTTTGGCAACTTGATTTTGTTCGCGGCCATTGGTCTCGTCGCGGCGATTTTCATCGCGCGCTTTTTGACGATTCGCACGCGCCGCTGCGCTGTTGCCCTGGCTCATCGCATCGATCGCGTGGCTGGCGTTTGTTTTCCTGGGATGGCAAAGTGCTACTGTGACGCCCTTGTCGTTCGATTATCCGGTGCCGGGGCGATTCAATTTTTCCGGCGGACTCACGCTTTCGCCGGAATTTAGCGCGCTTCTCACCGGCTTGGTGATGTACACCGCCGCCTTCATCGCCGAAGTGGTGCGCGGCGGCATTCAAGCGGTGAAACGAGGACAAATCGAAGCGGCGCGCGCGGTGGGGCTTGAGCGAAACGCAAATCTTGCACCTCATCACATTTCCGCAAGCGATGCGCGTGATCGTTCCGCCGCTGACGAGCCAATATCTCAACCTGGCTAAAAATTCGAGTCTCGCGATCGCGATTGGCTATCCGGATTTGTTCAACGTCGGCGCGACGATTGCGAATCAAACCGGGCAACCGGTGCCGGTGATTTTGCTGATCATGGTGACCTATTTGGCGATGAGTCTGTTCACTTCGGTGGTGATGAATATTTACAATCGGCGCGTGCAGATTTTGGAGAAATAATCGATGACAACTTCTGCTGACAACATCGGACCGCCGCGCACATCGGTGGGTGTGTTGGGTTGGCTGAGAAAAAATCTGTTTAGCAATTGGTACAACAGTTTGCTGACCATCGTCGTGTCTATTGTGCTCTACATGGTCTTGAGCCAGTTGATCGTTTGGGTATTTACAACAGCGCGTTGGGCGGTGATCGGCGCGAACTGGCGCTTGTTTATGGTTGGTCCATTTCCGCCGGATCAAGTACGCCGCGTGTTCGTCATTCTCGCGATGGTTGCGGGATTGTTTGGCGTTTCCGCCAGTGTCTGGGGTGGAACGATTCGGACGTTTGCGATTTCGCTCGCGGCGGCGTTTGCGACGATTTGCGGTTCTGCCGATTTCCGCGTTCGATGGCGAAGGGCGACTTCTGGATGATCGGCTATGTGCTGTTGGTGATTGCCGGTTACTTGATCGCGCGCGGGCGCAAAGCATGGACGCGCAATTTGCTGATTCTCTGGTTACTGTCTTTTGTCGTCACGGTGTTGCTTTTGCAAGGATTCCAAAACAACGATTGGCTGCCGGAAGTTTCCACCGGTCGCTGGGGCGGTTTGCTGCTGACGTTTATGCTCGCCATCGTCAGTATCGTGATTTCGTTTCCGCTCGGCGTTTTGCTCGCGTTGGGGCGGCGGAGCGATTTGCCTGCCGTAAAACTTTTCAGCATTTTTTACATCGAGGTTGTGCGCGGCGTGCCGCTGGTTACGATTTTGTACATGACGCAAATCATGTTGCCGCTCGTTTTTGCCCGGCGAATTTCGCATCGACAATGTGGTGCGCGCGATTGCGGGGATGACGTTGTTCACGGCGGCGTACATGGCGGAGAATGTGCGCGGCGGCTTGCAGGCAATTCCTGGCGGACAGATCGAAGCGGCGAGGCGCTGGGGTTGAACAATGCTTCTCACGACGTTGTTCATCGTTCTGCCGCAAGCATTGCGGTTGGTGATCCCGGCAACGGTCGGTTTGTTCATCAGTCTGTTCAAGGATACGACGCTCGCGACGATTGTCGCGCTGTTGGAACTGCTCGGCGTGGGGCGCAGTGTCTTGGCGCAACCCGAGTTCCTGGGTTTGCAGACCGAAGTCTACGCGTTCGTCGCGGCGATCTTTTTCGTCTTTAGTTTCGCGATGTCGTATGCGAGTTATCGAAGCTCGAAAAAGCGCTCGGCGTGGGAAAGAGATAATCAGGTATCTCCGTTGAGCATGGATAAGCATGGGGAATGATCAGCGGTGTGCGTGATATTATCGTCGCGAAAGATGTGCACAAGTGGTACGATCGATTGCATGTGCTCAAAGGCATCAACCTCACCGTCAATCCGGCGAAGTCGTCGTCATCTTTGGTCCCTCCGGCTCCGGCAAATCGACGTTTATCCGGACGATCAATCGCTTGGAAGAGCATCAACGCGGGACGATCATCGTCGATGGCATCGAGTTGACGAACGATATTCGCAACATCGCCAAGATTCGCCAGGAAATCGGCATGGTGTTTCAATCGTTCAATCTGTTTCCGCATCTGACGGTGATGCAAAACATTACGCTCGCGCCGATTTGGGTGCGCCGATGGTCGAAGGACAAGGCGGACCAGATTGCGATGGACTTGCTCAAGCGCGTGGGGATTCCGGAGCAGGCGCACAAATTTCCCGCGCAACTTTCCGGCGGTCAGCAACAGCGCGTGGCGATTGCGCGCGCGCTGGCGATGCAGCCGAAAATCATGTTGTTCGACGAGCCGACGAGCGCGCTTGACCCGGAGATGATCAAAGAAGTGTTGGACGTGATGACCGAGCTGGCGAAATCCGGGATGACGATGATTTGCGTAACGCACGAGATGGGTTTTGCGCGGAGCGTGGCGAACCGCATGGTGTTTTTTGACGGCGGCGAGTTGATTGAGCAAGGCACGCCCGACCAGATTTTTACCAACCCGCAACACGACCGGACAAAATTATTCTTGTCGCAGATATTGCATTGATTTGAGTCAGGACTTTAAATGGAGCTTGGCAAATAATGTGCGCCTTTCATACCACGGTTACAATCCAAGCGCCAATCGGGCGTGTTTGGAGTGTTCTTGCAAATGTCACACGCTGGCACGAATGGACAGCGTCAATCACGCGAGTCGAGCCGCTTGATGGCGCAGAGTTGAAAATCGGTTTTCGCTATCGGGTTTTTCAGCCGAAGCTCAATCCGGCTGTTTGGACAATAACTGAATTGCAGGCGGGTAGTAGATTTGTGTGGGTCAGTAAAACCCTGGGTTTGATGTTGTTGGCGAGCATGCTCTCATTCCAGATTCCACAGGTTGTACGCTGGTGCTGAAAATTCAGGTACAGTAATATGTTGGGCGGGTTTCTGGGATTGTTAACTCGCGATCTAACCAATCGCTATTTAGGATTTGAGGCGGCGGGGCTTAAAGCCAAAAGTGAGGATGCGAAGTAAAGAGTTAATGCAAGTGCAAGAGAGTGCAGCGCGAGCAACAAAGAAAGAAAAGTAACCTATGCCAAAATACATCGCCTTTCTTCGCGCAATCAACGTCGGTGGTCACACGGTCAAGATGGATCATTTGCGCCAGCTCTTTGAATCGCTTGGCTTTTCCAACGTCGAGACATTTATCGCGAGCGGGAATGTTGTGTTTGAGACGACGGCGAAGAACGCCGATGCGCTTGAGAGAAAAATCGAAACAGAGTTACATAAGGCGTTGGGTTATGAAGTTCCAACGTTTATCAGGACACTTGACGAGGTTGCGGCGATTGCGGAGTACAAGCCGTTCACCGACGCAGAGATGAAATCGGCGACCGCGTTGAACATTGCGTTTCTCGCGGAACCGCTTGACGCCAAAGCCAAGCGCCAAGTGCTAGCGTTGAAAACGGACATCGACACTTTTCACGTTCATGGGCGAGAAGTCTATTGGCTCTGCCGCAAAAAGCAAAGCGAATCGACGTTTTCGAATGCCGTTCTCGAAAAAACGCTTGGCAAACCCTCGACGATTCGCGGAGCAAACACGATCAAAAAGCTGGTTGAGAAATTAAAGTAACTTGAAAAATCAAATTAGCCACAGAAACACTGACGGAATCACACAGAATGCTTGAATTCTGCGTATCGTGCATCCGGCAAAAAATAGGAGCCGTTTTTTCAAATGACCAACAAGATCAAAATCGGCAATCTCGCGCCCGACTTTACCTTGCCGGATGAAAACGGAAAATCCGTCAAGCTATCCGACTTTCGCGGCAAAAAAGTGATTTTGTATTTCTATCCCAAGGACGATACGCCCGGCTGAACGCTCCAAGCCTGTGGCTTTCGCGATAGTTTTGTCGCGATTGAAGAAAAGAACGGCGTCGTGATTGGCATCAGTCCCGACAATGCCAAGTCGCATCAGAAATTCCGGACGAAATACAACTTGCCATTCATTCTCCTGTGCGATACGGATCACGCCGTGGCGGAAAAGTACGGCGTGTGGGGCAAGAAATCGTTCATGGGTGTCGAATCAATGGGGATTATTCGCAGTCACTTTGTCATCGACGAGCAGGGCAAAATTCTCGACGCGCAAGTCAAAGTGAACGCCAAAGCGAGTCCGACGATTGCATTGCAATCACTCGACAAGTAAATGATTCGCTGAACTTTCTCAACCGCCGATTTTTCATCGGCGGTTTTGTTTTTGTGGTGTGAGTCCATGCCACGCAAGTTGCATAAGACAAATTGACGCGTCTTATCGGCTATGCTAGAATATTGCACAAATGCGCAAGAACGGATTCAAATTCATCGTCGTTTTGGAAACGGCAATTCTCGGTTTCGCCGCGCTCGCGTTGCTCGGTTTCGTGCTGGAGCAATCGGAGCGCGGACAAGACGCGCTTCGCGAACAAATTGCGGCGGCGCAAGCAACCGAAATGTACATCGCGTTGACGAATGTTACGCCGACGCCGATGCCGCCCACGATTACGCCCGCTCCTACAAACACATCGACGCCGACGATTCCACCGCCAACCAATACGGTTGCGCCGACGAACACGCCTGAACCCACCGAGACGCCGCAACCGACGGACACGCCCGCGCCAACCGATTTGCCACAGCCAAGCATCACGCGCACGCCGGTCAACACCGCGACGCGGACGCGCACTCGCACGCCGACGCTCTCGCCAACATTCACATCGACGCCGCGCCCAACACTGACACCCACGCCAACCCTTTCGCCGACGCCGCGACCGACTGAAGGACCGACGCCGATTCCGTGGCGGACGCTGAATCAATGCGGCGTCATCGATGCGTCCGGGTATTATCGCTTGGGAAGCGATCTCACCGCGAACGGCGATTGCATCACGATCAAAGCGAGTTACGTTGTCTTCGATTGCATGCAACATTCGATTCGCGGGACGAACACGATTGGCAGCGGCGTTGCAATTCGTCGCTATGGTTTGATCGGCAATCAGACGCCGGCGTACGTCGAGGTGCGCGGCTGTCGCATTTCAAAATTTCACGATGGCATTTTGGTCGATGCCGGTGATCGTTTGGTGATTCGCAACAACGAGTCGTCGGATAATGCCGATGATGTCGATCCCGTGACGCGGTTTGGCAAATTTCTTGGCATGGTCGATGGCGCGGGTATTCGGCTGAACGCGACGACGAATTCGCAAATTCTCAATAACACGACCAAGAGTCAGGCAATCGGTATCGATGTCCGGAATTCGAGCGGCATCACTGTGCGCGGCAACATCGCGTCCGATAATTCGGCGTGGGGCATTAACATTCTGCGCACGCAGAATAGCCAAGTGTCTGAAAATACGACGGCGGATAATATTCGCCGATGCACGTGGGGCGCGGGCGAAGTCGGCGAGGGTTGCGATGCCGGCGGCATTATCATGCAAGACGGCTCGAACGGGATTACGGTGGCGAAAAACCAAGTCATCGGACGAAACGGCAACGGCGTGTTCATCAAGGCGCACGCGTATCCGTGCGGCAGTAACAATTCGATCATCGGCAACACGATTACCGGCTTTTTGTACAACGCCGTTGAATTAGGGTTTTGCGGCGGCAACAAAATCAATGACAATCAAATACGCGATGGGCTCGACGGCGTGTGGCTGGGTTTCGCGCACGACACCGAGATTCGCGGCAACACCATCGTCAATATGCGGAATCACGGCGTCATCTCATCGAACAGTTACGGCAACACCGTTGCCGGTAATTCGATTATCAATAGCAACGAAGGCGTGTTCTTCTATTCTGAAAATTATGACCGCAATGTCTTCGGTTGGCTTCCGCCCGGTGATTACACCTCGCACAATAACTGCTTGTGCAACAATACCTTCCAATCGAACGCGGTTGCCGTGCATCTTTCCGATTCGACGCAGAACCAAGTGACTGGCAATACGTACAACAACAATGTCCGCACGTTTTGGGTGCAGGGTCGGAATGACGGAAATAATTTGCAAAGTTACAATCAGTCGTCCGCGTTTCTCCCGGCAATGCGATTTGACATTTTCCGTTTGCAATGGTAGTATATTCGGCGTTTCAATCAGCAATTATCCAGATACAGAAGGGATGTGATTCGCTGTGACGGTTAGACTGCGCGATGGCGAGTCGTTTGACAGTTTGCTGCGCCGCTTTAATAAAGAAGTCATGGAAGGCGGCGTCATGAAAGATTTGCGCCGACGCCGCTGGTTTGTTCCCAAAGGCGAGCAACGTCGAATGGACGAACGCAAAGGTCGACGACGCGCGCGCTTGCAACGACTGCGCCGCGATCAAGACGAAGGTTAATGACATCGAAAGAAACCAGATTCGCGTAATCTGGTTTCTTTCTTATGAGCAGAAATGTGACCGACAACAAACGCACCTTGCGCGATTGGGAGAGCGCAATCGATAAACAGATTCGCGAGGCGATGGAACGCGGCGAGTTTGATAACCTGCCCGGCGCAGGCAAGCCGCTCGATTTGTCGGATGATCCGCACACGCCTGATGATTGGCGCATGGCGTTCAAAATTCTCAAAGATAACAAAGTCGCCCCAGGATGGATCGAGCATGGCAAAACGATTCGCGACGAGCTGCGCGCGCTCCAACTCCTGCTCGATAATCAAATTCGATGGCAGAGCGAACAACGCGCGAAAATGAAATCGCTTGCGCCTGCCAAGTTGATTGCTGAACGTGAACATCTGGCGCAAGCGCGCGAACGAACGATGCGCGATTATCGCCAGCGCGCGGAAACGCTGAATCGATTGATCGACACGTTCAATCTGCAAGTGCCAAATATTCAATTGCAAGTCCCGCGTGTTCGCATCGACGAAGAGTTGGAACGATTCGTTGAGGCGTGTAAGTAAAAACCAGGTTTCTTCAAGAAACCTGGTCTTTTAATCTCGCTGAAACCGTTTTGGCACAAGCCGGCGCAACAACATGCGCTCGTCCTCGCCCAGCGCGCCGAGTCCGATGAGCACAATCGTGTACACCATGCCTGCAACTGGCACGGCGACAAGCAATCCTCCACGCGGCAAGACTTGCCACAAGCTCAAGCCCATCACCGCCGATGCAACAATCGGTCGCCACGCAATCGAAATGAATGGAATCGATGCGAGGTTTTTGCGCACGGCGTAGTAAAACGGAACCAACAACACCATCTCGGAAAGAATCGTCACGAGCGATGCGCCGACGTACGACAGCGGCGGAATGGCAAGCAGGTTGGCGGTGATATTGAACGCCACGCCGATGATGAATGCTTTGGTGAGAAAGCGTTGTTGTCCGAGCGCGATCAAAACGTAGTGCGTTACGCTGTTGATAAAACTGAACGGCAAGAACCAGATCAAAACTTGCAACGTGATCTGCGAATCCGGCAAGTACGCTTCGCCGCCGAAAAACAAAATCAACTCGCGCGCGATGAACATCGTGCCGACGGTAATCGGCAGGGCGATCCACAATAAAATCTTCAACGACAAGACGTACGCGCGCAGCATTGCGTCTTTGGCGTCTGCCGCCATGCGCGACAATGCCGGAAAAATCGCCAGCGTAAAATTGGACGGAATGAAATTCAGCGCGTCGATGAATTTGTACGCGGTTTGATAATAGCCGACAACCGCGTCGCCTTTGAACGGCTTTAAAATCAAAATGTCGATGCGGAAAAAGAGCGACGAGAGCAAATTGTTCAGCATCAACGGAAAGGATTCAAAAAACATCCAGCGTACCAACTTGCGGTCGGGTTCCCAGCGCGGCGTGAATAACGTGGCGCGAACCAAATACCAAAACGTGCCGAGCGTGAATAGATTCGTGAGAATCGAAACCATTGCCAAGCCGATGAAACCATACCCGGCAACCAACACGACGACGCCGAGCGCGACGGAAAGCAAGCGCGTGGTGAAATCGACGGCGATGCGATATTCGAATTTTTCGTACGCGTTGAACAGAAATGCGAGTGATGCGGCGAGCGAACTTGGCAACATGCCAATCATCAATAACCCCAGCGCAGTCGCTGAGCTGGTAGTCAAGATCGAAAAAGAAGAAAGTAGATTGCCGCCATTAACGCGACCGGAATCAACGATGTCGCCCACAACAACATGCGCAGAATTGTCGTGTTGGTCAAAAATCGATTGGCTTGCGCGCGGTCGCGCGACACTTCGCGCGTGACGAGAATGCCCAAGCCGAAATCGGTGACGGTGTTGGCGAGCAACCACACGGTAACTGCCCAGCCGTACTGTCCCGTGCCGGCAGGACCTAGCACGCGCAACGATAACAGCGCAAACGCTAGGTCGACGAGCTTCATCAAGAGCGACGTAACCATCGGCAGCAAGGAATTCTTGGCGACGACCATCATCGCCGATTCTTGCTCGGGGCGATAGAATCTGCGCCACGCGAGATACGCAAATCCCAGCAATAACATCATTGCGCCGAGAAATGAACCGATGGCGCCGACGCGAAACGACACGGGACTGTACTTGAAGCGAATCGTGTGCTCGCCGGATGGCACGAAGACGGCGCGGAAATTGTAATCGGCTTTGTAAAGCGGCGTATCTTGCTCGTCGATGAACGCGAGCCAGCCCGGAAAATAGGAATCGGCGAGGACGAGCCAGCCCGCGCATGCTTGATTGCTTTTGACGATGACTTCATTGCCGGAATACTTGGCAATCGACACCGGCTTGTAATCGCACGATGACGTCGCGTTGTTTGCCGGCGGTTGTTCCAACAATACTTCGCGCGTCGGGTCGAAGGTTTTCATCGCGTTGAGCAGCGCGGCGCGATCCGAAATCACACGTGCTTGCGGAACCATAAATGCGCGCGGCAAAACGTTTTCGTTGCGATAGATTTTGATTTCATCGTCGTACACAAGCGAATAGCCCGCGTTGGGCAACGGGCGTGTTGGTTAGCACGTACTTGACGTTGAGCAGATTGAGAATCGGCGAATCAAACGGGTCGGGTGTGTAAAACGGTGCGATGCGGTTGTACAGCAGCTCGTTTTGCGGCGCGAGCAGATTCATCAAATCGGCGTACTGCTTGGGGATGATCGAATCGTAGCCGCGAATGTCGGCGATGCCGTAGTACATTCCGACGTTCGGGTTGAACATTTTCTCGTTGGCGCTGTCGTAACTTGTGATGCGGAAAAGCGAGGCGTCCTGTTGGAGAAATTTCACCGCGGGCGGCGTGAAATCGAGCAAGCGCGTATCTGCGCGCGGATAAAAATTAAAGCCGATGATGAAAAGGTCGAGCGTTAGAACGGCAACGGCGACGAGTTGCCAGAGCGGAATCTTGAATCGGGTTACGCGATGCGTAAAACGCGCTGTGTAGATTGCGATGCCGGCGCCGATGAGAAAAATCGCAAAAAGTGCAACGTTGCGAAATTCGTACGAATAAAACATACGCCCGCTGTCGAACGCGCGTTGCGCCATCTCTGACGATTGCAGAATGCGATTGACCAGCGCGAGCGTTTGGTCGCGGAACAACCATGAGGCGGCGAGCGCGATGAGTATGCCGACACCGATGATGATAACGATCCGAGGCAAGGCGACCAGGAGACCGGGTGACCGGGTGACTGATTCACCTTGTTTCCGCGCCGCCTTGTCAGCGTGTTGGGTCTGCAAGTCTTGTAGTACCTGAGTGCCGATTCCGGCGAGTGCCGCGATGCTCAACGTGTATGGAAAAACCCAGCGAAACGGCGTGTGCAATTGATTGAAACCGGGAACGCCGAAAAAGAGAATCGCGTATAAGGGTGTCCCAAAGATAAAGAGGAGCGAGATAATTGCCAATGTTGCAAAGAGCGCAATCATAGGTTTCATGTTCATGGTTTCAGGTTTAGGCACCTTTTGGCGATTGAACTTGAACCCTGAAACTTTAAATTTGAAACTCGCGGCTACTGCAACCAGCGCAAGCACCAGCGGCAAGATTCCAACATACGACCCGGCTTCCACATAATTCTTGACGCCCCAAAAAATCGTGCCGGTCGGTGCAGGGCGTGTGGTGAAGTCGAGCAGGTCGAGATAAGCGTGATGCGTGGGGTTGCCAAAAAAATCGGGAATGAAAAACGTGACGATTTGCTTGAGCGGATATGCCCAGCCAATCACGTCTTGATATGTGACCGAACCGCTGCGAAAATTATTTTGAACAAGCTCGTATGAGGGAATGAGTTGGACCGCGCCGAGCGTAATACCGACGAGCGTCATCAGTGCAATGATGCTTCCAGCTCTGATTCGCTCGCGCCAGGCGGTCAGAGAAAAAATGCGCCACAGGGAATAGAATGCCGTGAGGATGAGAACGTAAATCGAAATCTCGATATGCCCGGCGAGAAATTGAATGCCGATGAAAATCGCACCGAGAAGCGCAAAGAACACTTGGCGTGACGGTTTTTTCGACGCGATGATCAGCTCGGCGCAGGCGAGAATCGCCGGGAGCCATGCCGCCACGCTGATGATCATTGGGAATGCGGTGCTGACGACGAAGAACGCGCTGAACGCGTAGGTGACCGCGCTGATGACCGCGCCAAAGCGATTGACGCCAAGCACGCGCATAAACGCGAACATCGCAATCGCCGCGAGAACAAGTTGCAACGCGACGAAAATGCCAAACGCGCGCTCAATCGGCAAGAGGTAGAATAAGATGTTGAAAGGGTAGAGCGCGGAACTTTGCCCAGCGGCGAGGAAAGGAATCCCGCCAAAGAGATACGGATTCCACAAGGGCAGTTCTTTTTCTGCAAGCGACTCGACGATGAAATGTTTCCATTGGAAGTTTTCCAGGACGAGATCGCTAACGAGTTCGTTGTGCGGCGCCGCCACGCCGAGTTGCGTCGCGAATGCGCTCCACGGCGGAAAGCGATAAAGGTTGTCGAACGGAACGAGCGACGCGCCGCCAAAAATCACCGGCGCAAAAAAAATCGCGCCGAGCGCGACGAAGAACAAAACGATCAGAAGATCACGCTTGGACACGTTGATGCTCTACTTGCGCGGAATGATTCAAGCCGCCGTATTGCAATCGGATTTGAAAGACGCGCCACGCGGCTTCTAGTTTTACCGGTACCGTCATTTTTGATTTGCCGATGCGGCGATCTTCAAAATAGATGGGCCATTCGAGAATGCGCAAACCTTTTTGCTCGCTCAAGTACGCCATTTCGACTTGGAACACATACCCATTCGATCTGATTTGTTCCAGCCCGATTTTTTGTAACGCGCTAACGCGCCAACACTTGAAACCGGACGTGGCGTCTTGGACCTGGGTTCCTAAAATGAATCGCACCCAGATACTATTCGCCCAGCGACTCAAAAAATTGCGCCAACCGCTCCAGCGCGGATCGAGTTTGCCGCCGGGCACGTACCGCGAACCTACCACAACATCGTATGCATTCATCTTGGAAAAGAAATCGGGCAAATACGTGGGCGAGTGAGAGAAATCGGAATCCATTTGGACGATGCAATCGGCGCCGTGTTCGATTGCCCATTGAAAGCCGGTGACGTACGCCGTGCCCAACCCCATTTTGCCGGGGCGATGAATGACTGAAACTCGATCAGGGAATTGAGCGTGCAGTTGATCGGCGATTGCGCCGGTGCCGTCCGCAGAATTATCATCGATCACGAGAATGTGTGAGATAGCTAACGCGCCAAGCTGTTCGATGAGGGTTTGCAGATTTTGCGCTTCGTTCAGCGTTGGCAGGATAACAAACGTTTTCATGAGTGCGCGGATTATAGCATCGTCAACCTTAAATCGCAAATTCATCAACCTTAAATCGATTTGCGTAGAATTTTGTTATTGAGTATAATGAAATCGTCCTCAGTATTCTTGCCACGGAGTCATCGGCATGTCCTTGACCGTTCTGCTTGTTGCCAACGATAAATCAATTGCCTCGTCGTATGCCGGGTTGTTTAGCAAAAAAGAATTTGCAATTGTCGTCGCGCATAGCGGTCGCCAGGCGGTCAAGGATGCGCGCTCGCGTGAATTGGATGCGATCGTTGTCGATGCGACATCAGTGCGGCTCAATTGTAAGAGTTTGTGCCGCAAACTCAAAAGCATTTCATCCGCGCCGTTGGTGTTGATCGCCAATCCGAATACCAAGGTCGATGCGATTCAAGCGGCGGGCACGGTGCCCAAACCGCTCGTCGAGAAAAAACTGGTTCAGCGCGTCAAATCGGCGATTGAGAGCAAGCCGCCGCGTTTGTTGAACCTGGGAAAACTCTCGCTCGATTTGGAGAAACAAAAACTCACGCGCGGCAGCAAATCGTTTCAATTAACGCCCAAAGAATTTGCCTTGCTCAAAATGCTGATGGAACGCCCCGGTCAATTGGTGACACGCAAGGCATTGATGAAAGAGGTGTGGCAGACCGAATACCTGGGTGATACGCGCACGCTGGATGTGCATGTGCGATGGGTGCGCGAAAAAGTGGAAGACAATCCCGGCAAGCCCCAGCGTTTGGTCACGGTGCGCGGTGAGGGATATCGAATCGAGAAAGAAGAAAGTTAGTCTTGGAGTTGCACGGTCAAATAGTCTGGTTGTCAAAATATGTAGACCTTCGGGTTTTCAAACCCGAAGGTCTTTTTTGTTTTATCTGCGTTTATCCGCGCTCGTCCGCGTTCGATTTTTCTGCGTAACGATCAGCCACATAAAATACGGAATCGCCATTTGGCGTTTGATGCGGCGCGGCTCGCGGAGTAATCGGTACGCCCACTCAAATCCGGCATCACGCATCCATTTAGGCGCGCGCGGCACAATCCCAGCAAGCGTGTCGAATGTGCCGCCGACACCCATCGCCACCATGACATTTTTCAAGCGCGAGGCGTTGCGCGCAATCCACAACTCTTGCTTTGGCGGACCGTAGGCGACGAAAAGAATCTGCGCGCCCGAAGCGTTGATTCGCTCTACGATTCCTAGTTCCTCTTCGATTGCCGGCGACCCTGCATAACAGCCGGCGATTTGTAATCGCGGATGCTTGTTCGTCAAGAAGTTTGCCGCTTTTTCCGCAATTCCCTCACGCGCGCCGAGGAGAAAAACCCGCGCAGTGTCTCCGCGTTCTGCCGCCAGCGCGCAAATGCGATCCATCAGATCTTGCCCGGCGACGCGCTCGTGAACCGGCGTGCCGGCGCGTCGCGCCGCCCACATCAAACCGACGCCGTCTGGCACGTTCAGCGCAGTGGAATTCAAGACGCGCATAAATTCCGGATTCGATTGCGCGATCACGACAAATTCCGGATTCACGGTGGCGATTTGATGCACGCCGGGTTCGCGCAGAAAAGTTTCCACGCGCGCGATTGCATCTGCGTAGGTGACGTTGTCAATGTGGACAGAGAGAATATCGATTGAAGTCATAGGCACAAGACGGTGGACAGAAGACCGATGACAGAGCAAATCGTTCGTCTTCCGTCATTGGTCATCCGTCAGCTCTTCTCCACTTCCGTCAGCACGCTCTCAAAAATCTCCAATCCTTCGTCCACCAAATCCTTGCCAATCATCAGCGGCGGCATGAAACGCATCGTACTGCGCCCGCATCCCAGCGTGAGTAAGCCGCGTTCAAAGCAACGATGCATGACTGCGTGTCGCATTTCGCGCGCCGGCTCCTTGGTCGTTCGATCCAGCACGAGCTCAACGCCGATCATCAGTCCTTTGCCGCGCACCTGACCGATGCTCGGATGCCGTGCCTGCATTTCTGCAAAGGCATCGAGCATATATGCGCCCATTTCTTCGGCGTTCCGCATCATTCCATTTTCGATGAGTTCCAGCGTCTTGAGCGCGGACACGCACGCAATCGGATTGCCGCCGTACGTGTTGCCGTGCGCGCCGGGCTTCCATTTTGCGCCAATCGATTTGCGCGCCGCCATCGCACCCATCGGCACGCCGCTTGCGATGCCTTTGGCGATGCACACAATGTCCGGCTCGATGCCCGTATGTTGAATCGCCCACCATTTGCCGGTGCGTCCGACGCCGGATTGCACTTCATCGATGATGAGCAGAATACCGTGCTCGTCGCACAACTTGCGCAGGCGCGGAAAAAAATTCGGCGGCGGCACGATGTAACCGCCTTCGCCTTGAATCGGCTCAACGAGAATCGCGGCGACTTCGTCCGGCGGCAATGCTTCTGGAAACAACATCTCTTCGATGTAATTGACCACCGCATCGCCTTGATCGCCGTTAGTGGGCGTTGGAAAAATCGGACGATACGGATCGGGGAACGGCACGTGCCACACACCGGGCATCGTTGGGAAAAATCGTTCTTGCTGGCGCGCTTTGCTCGCCGTGAATGAAAGTGAGCCCATCGACCGCCCGTGAAACGCACCGAGAAAACCGATGAACTGCCGCCGCCCGGTGGCATAGCGCGCGAGTTTCAACGCGGCTTCGACCGATTCCGTGCCGGAGTTTGCCAGAAACACGGTGACATCTTCTTTCATCGGCGCGATTTCGTCGATGCGTTCCGCGACGCGCACCATCAACTCGTGATAATAGTCGGACGAAATGTGAATGAATTTTTCGGTTTGCGCCTGAATTGCCTTGACGATTTCCGGATGGCTGTGCCCGGTCGAATTGACCGCGATGCCGGCGCAAAAATCGATATAGCGATTGCCATCGACATCCCAGACCTCGGCGCCCTGTCCGTGATCCATTACAAAACCATAATCGCGCGCGTACGACGGCGATAAAACTTGCGCGTCGCGTTCGAGAAGCGCTTTGGCTTTTGGTCCTGGCGGCGGGACGATGATTCGAGTTGACATTTTCACCTCACGCAAAACCGACTCGCCGCGCGATGTTAATTACAAAATCGGCGAGCCGCACAAATAGGCGCAGTTGCGCGATGACCCACACCATGCCTGCGCCGATTGCCGCGCCGGCAATCACATCGCTGGGATAGTGCACGCCCGCATAGACGCGTGCAAGCGCGAAGAGAATGCCGAGCGTGAACAAAATCTTGGCGATAGTTTTGTTGGCGTACCACGTGCCCATCGCAAATGTGAACGCGACGGCGATTGGAATGCTGGGAAAGGATGAGACGGATGGGCGATAGAAGAGTAATTTGACTTGCTCAGTCGCAAAGGGTCGCGGGCGAAAATAAAAATGCGCCAGATCTTTGACAAGCGCCTGCGAAAATAGAATTCCTAAAGCGATGAGAATGACTGCGCGCTGATAACGCGCCCTCTCTTCACCGTCCGAGCCGGCAAACCACATGCCGGCGGCGACGAGCGAGAGGATTGTCGGAATCGTGTAATCGTTGACGATGAGGCGCGTGAACCAATCGAGCGGCGGAAACGTGCCGACGAAATCATTGAGCAAGTGGAAGAGCCAGAGATCGATATTCATACCGTTGGCTCTTTTTCGCGCGGCAGTTGCGTAATGCGCTTTGATTGGACAAGCCAAGCGAGGACGCGTGAGATCGGCGTAGCGAGAATAAACGCGACAATGAAAATGGTAAACAGTTCACCGCCGGCAAGCCCCGGAATAAAAATTTCCTGGTCGGTTACAAAGAACCACATGAAACTTGCGACGATTAGGAATGCGTCCGATGGCGCTGTTTGTCCACAACAGATCGCGACGATGATATTTCGCAGCGACGAGTTGCAGCGCGCCGAGAATCGCAAAGAAACAGAGAACAAAATAGTTGAGCGCTTGTTTCCCATCGCCAAGATGCAAGAGATCGAAGAACACACTTCCTCCGACGTGCGAATGCTTCTAGCCGAGTCCAACAATTCTACCAAGTTCATCGACATCAATGTGCGTGCCGGCAGGGATGCGCGGCAACGCCGGCATGGTTTGAATCGTGCCGCAAATCGGCGTCAGAAAGCCGGCGCCAGTGAACGCGCGAATATCGCGCACCGGGATTTTGAATTTGCGCGGTCTGCCTTGCAGTTTTTCGTCGTGCGAAAGTGAGAGATGGGTCTTTGCCATGCAAATCGGCAATTTGTCAAAACCGAGTTCGGTGTAGAGTTTGATTTTGGCTTTGGCTTCCGGATAATATTCGACGCCGTCGGCGCCGTAAATCTTTTCCGCGATGCGCTCGATCTTGTCTTTGATCGGCAAGTCGGCAGAGTAGAGCGGTTTGAACTGCGCCGGTTTTTTGCACGCGTGGATGACAGCTTCCGCCAAAGAAATTGCGCCAGCGCCCCCGCGCTGATGCGCATAAGAAACATAGGCGTCCTCTGCGCCGGCTTCGCGCGCGAGTCGCTCGATGATCGCAATCTCGCGATCGGTATCCGTTTCAAAGCGATTCACGGCGACGACAACCGGCAGTCCAAACAACTGTGCGTTTTCAATATGCTTGATGAGATTCGCACAACCATTTTCAACTGCCGCAAGATTTTCCTTCAACAATTCCGGCGGCAAGGGTTTCCCAGCGACGATGCGGCCAACGCCGCCGTGAGCTTTGAGTGCGCGCACCGACGCGACAATCACGACTGCGCTCGGCGTGAGACCGGAGTAGCGACATTTGATGTCGAAAAATTTTTCCATTCCCAAGTCGGAGCCAAACCCAGCTTCGGTGATGACGTACTCGTTGAGCTTCAATGCGATTTGGTCGGCGAGAATCGAATTGTTGCCGTGCGCGATACTGCCAAACGCGCCGGTGTGAATGAACGCGGGCGTGTGTTCAATCGTCTGTAATAAATTCGGTTTGAACGCTTCACGCACGAGCACTGTCATTGCGCCGGCGCATTGCAAATCCTCGGCGGTAACTGGTTTGCCGTCGCGGGTAATCCCAACCAGGATGCGCCCCATTCGTTCACGCAAATCGCGGAACGATGTGCTCAACGCGAGAATCGCCATCACTTCGCTGGCGACTGTAATATCGAATGATGAAGCGCGCGGCACGCCGCCTTCGCGCCCACCCAGCCCGACCATAATTTGGCGCAACGCGCGATCATTCAAATCGACGACGCGCGACCATGTTATCGAATACGGATCAAGGTTGAGTGGATTATCGTTGTACAAACTGTTGTCGATGAACGATGCGAGCAAATTGTGCGCGAGCGAAACTGCGTGCGTATCGCCGGTGAGATGCAAATTGATATCTTCCATCGGCAGGACTTGGGCGAGTCCACTGCCGGTCGCACCGCCTTTGACGCCAAACACCGGACCCAGTGATGACTGTCGCAAACAAATCGCCGCGCGATGTCCCAGACGATTCAGCGCCATACCCAGTCCAACGGTCGTCGTCGTCTTGCCTTCACCAAGCGGCGTGGGTGTCATCGATGTAACGACGACGTACTTGCCGTTGGGTTTATCGGCAAATTTGTTCAGAACTTGGTGCGAAATCTTCGCTTTGAACTTGCGATATAAATCGATGTCTTCTTCAGCCAGCCCCATCGCTGTTGCGATTTCCGCAATCGGTTTGACTTCGGCTTGCTGAGCGATTTCGAGATCGGAGGGCATTATGTTTTCTCCGTAAACAATCGACGGTTGAATAGTAGAATTCCAAGCGTTGCCAGATCGATGACGAGCACGAGCAGATCGAGAATGCCGAATTGATCAGTGATAGTTAGGACGATAGTGAGCGGCGAGAAACAGAATCGCAAAATAAAATACCCATCGATTTTTCTTGGCGATGAGCCATGCGAGCGCCGCGAAGATGGCGGAATTGACGAGCATCAAAACCGCGACGACGATCGTCGATGCTGTGGTAGTGAGGCGCATGAAATACCAAGCGCTGAACGCGCACCAAATGATCGCCGAAAGCAAGAGTAACATTCGGGCGAGTCGGATCATAATCGCTTTTCGACGATTTGTAGAATCTCGTTCTTGCGTTGCGCCGCATCGAGCAAAAGGTTTTGGACACGCGCACGATGCTCGCGCACAAATGCTTCGTCGTTGATCGCGCCGAGATTGATCGATACGTTGAACGCGGCGCCGCGCAAACCGGCTTCTGCCATCAACGCGCCAACGCCGCCGTCACTCGCCGCGTTCTTGTTGCCTTTCTCCGCAATCGGCCGCGCGAGTTCGAGGACTTGCCCACACAATTCTGCCACGCGCATCGGAATATCGGAAGCGTGTTTGAGCGCGTCTTGAACCGCGCGCGTGCGCGCCGATTTTTCCGCGTCGGTGGCTTTGGGCAATTTGTACGCGTCCATCACGCGCGCGTACGCATCGGTATCGGCTTGCATCAAGTCGCGCAACTCGCGCTGTAATGCTTCGGCGCGCGGAAGAATCGCTTGCATTTCCGCGCCGACTGACTCGTAGCCTTTTTTGCCAATCGTCAAACGGCACACCATCGCCACTAGCGACGCGCCGAGCGCGCCGCTGAGCGCGGCAACGCTTCCGCCGCCCGGCGCGGGCTCGGCGGACGAGACCGCGTCGAGGAAAGTTTGAAGACTTTGATCTGCAATGGTCATTAGGGGCTCCGGGAAAATTGTAATCGAGGCGGAATAAAATCGCAAGTTTGTGCAACAGTGCAATGGTTCGATAGTGTGTTAGTTCCTCTGGTAGAAATCAGGTTTTCAAATCTGTAGCTTTCGCACTATTGAACTATCCAAACTATCGCACTATTCATCGCCATTGCACTTTGACGACGCGCCGTTCGCTTTCAAAATCGATGAACGCGACGCGCTTGTTCGCGATGCCGTACTCGAAGAGTTTTTTGACGAGCAAAACATCTTGCAGGCAGTATTGTTCAAGCCGTTCCTGAAACCACACGCCGAGTTCATTCGCGCGCGCCGCGCCTTCCGTATCGCCAACATCGGTCAACGCGTACGGAAAGCGATCGCGCAATGCGGCGGCAATGCGATTCCAGACGACGGCTTGCGGTCCGCTTGCCATTTTTTGTTTGCCCAGCGAACCTTCCGCGAGCGCGCGCAGAGACACGCGATGTCCCAGCCGCGTTTCGAGATCGGCGAGCAAATCAAAACTCTTGGCGTCGAGGAGTTGTTTGAGTTCCGCCGGCGCATCGGGCAGGCGGATGCCGTCGATGCTGTGCGCGCGCGCTTCCGACCATGCGAGGACGGCATTATCGAAATGAATGATGTTAAAGCCGATGATGCGCGTGTGCGAGAGAAGGTGCGCGGCGAGTTCGGCGGTGTTGTGAAATGTCTGCGCGTCGTGACATTCACACCACGCGACGCCAATCGACATGTGCATCGTGCGAATCGCCGCGTCCGGGTCGAGTGCGTTTTGGTCGATCAATTCTTTGGTTTCAATGTCGTAAAAGATATCGGGCATTGTGATTGCATTCTACACGAGGCGAGAGGAAGGCGCAAGATGTGTGAGCGAGAAAATTTTGGTTGACGTGATGCTATGATTGCGTTATACTTTATCTGTTGTTGTCAAACTGAATTAGGCGGCAGGATTGTCGCATAACTACTAGTAGGCCCTTGTTAGTCACCCCGTGAGAATCCAATGGCGCTTTCAGAACTTGATGCAGCAAAAGCCTATGCCCGTGCTTGGAATACACTTGATTCGTACTGGCTTTCTTGCGCTGCTGGCGCCAAATGCACACTACGCTTCTCAGTATGTTCTTGATGAATTGGAAAGCCGAGACGAGATTGTAAGCTATCTTGCATTGGGAAGATCGAGACAGTGAAGCGGAGCGGTCTGATCGTTCGTGCAGAATTGCCAAAGCTTCCGTGGGATTCTCCGGAAAGGATTGCGTTGCCATGTTCCAAGGCGACATGGAAACAGTAGCGGCATTGTCGTGTTCTCGTTGATGGCCTCAGATCAAACGCTTTGATCTCTGCATTACTGAGCTGTACAAGTCCGGTGCTATTGGCGCGTGCCCAGGGTGGCACGAACAAGAGTCACGGGCCTGACCCAGCATTCCACCGGACGCTACGCGATGAAGCCGTGCAGCGCGGGTGAATTCAGACCTTAGGCAGACCTGAATACAAACCGCCGAGGATTCGCGAATCCTCGGCGGTTGTTTTTTGCGTTGCAACTATTTACGATTTTTTTCTTGTCGCCAGATAGAATCCCAGCGCAACAGCGAGTGCCGCCGCGCCGGCTCCGGCGGATGCCGTCAAGAACGGCGACGCTGAGCCGTAGCCGGGATTGATTGGACGATCCGGGCTGTACTCGCGGCGCAAAAGTCTGCCCCATTCGGTGCGCAGCGCGGCTTGCGCGCGCGCCTTGCCGATGAACGGATACCAATACCAATTGTGATAAATGTTCGATGCGGCGAACGACCACGGCACCAACGGCGTGCGCAACAATAAATGCTCGAACGGTTTCAGCGGTCCGTGATAAATCTGATGCTGTCCCCACGACGCAAAGGTGTTTTCGTACGCGGAGAATTTCCAATTCTCTTCCGACGCATCGACATCGCCGACGAATTTGATTTCCTGCGGATCGCCGACGCCCAAACCGCGTTCGTGCGCGTGGCGAATGAAGCGCAGACTCAGCGGATCGAGTCCCATGATCTTTGCCGACGCCGCGTCAATCGCGACCGGGTCGGAGCTTGCCATGATGACATTCTTGGTGTGCCAGCGCATCGCGCGCGGACCGGACCTTCACCGGCGAGCGTGCCGTCCATCACGCAAAAAATTCCGCTGTGAATGTCCTGCTGAATTTGCAGGAGATCGACGAGCGTGTCGTCGATGACGCTGTGCGTCCAGTGGCGTTTCTGATCAAGCAAGCCGCCGAACGCGTTTTTCATCGCGCCGGTAATGTGAGTGAACACGTGCGTCTTCATCGTGGGCAAGTGCAACACATTCTTGTCGATGAGTAACTTGGGGATTCGCACGCCTTCGGGATACACCTTGTCGAGCGCGAGAAATGGTTGCTTGGGTTCGTACGTCACCCAGTCGACATCTTGACTGTATGTTTCGGCAGTCGTCAAGCCGTACTTGTCCTGCACAAACTTGTGTCGATTGTTTAGTTGTCCTTCACGTCCATTGACGACGACGGTATCGTTGTGCGTCGCGATGATGCGCTCGCGCGCGTAACCATCGGCAAGTAATTTTTTCACGACGCCTTCCAACTGCCACGGTGCGGTGGAGCAACTGGGATACCAGATTTGCCACGAGATATTGATTTTGAGAAGGGTTTGCTGATGCTTGGGGAGATTGTCTTGATAATGCGCCAGTTGCATCAAGCGCGCATAATCATCCAGCACGGTTTCTGGGCGGGTGCGCAAAATCGCTACTTGCCCGCGTCCCGGAAAATTCTTGGGGTCGATCATTTGTCCTCCTGTGTTTATCGCCAAGAGTATAGTCGAAAATATTCGCTTTGTCTAATTCTGTTTGTGCCGCCGCGCCGGCTGTGTTATAATTTCGATGGCTCAGCGAGGAGGCATGCATGGAATCAGAAGTGATTGTCGTCAAGCGAAAAATTCTCGGCGTCTTGATGCGCGCCGCGCGCGAACGCACACGGCGAACGATTGGCGAAGTGGCGCAATGTCTGGGCGTTACGCCGGCGCGCGTGCGCCAGTACGAATCCGCTGCGCGCGCGATCACCCTGCCTGAACTTGAAGCGTTGTCGTTGTTTTTGCAAACACCCCTTTCATTTTTCCTCGATGGGAAAGCGGAAATTGCGACGGAGAAAACCATTTCGCTCAACGCCGATGAATCACACGCACGGCGCGCGGCGATTGGCGCCAAGCTGAAACAATTGCGCGAAGTGGAAGGCAAGAGCAAAGACGATTGCGCGCAAGCAATCGGTTGTACCGCGTCGATGTACAATCGCTATGAGCGCGGCGCGACCGATATTCCGGTTGCCGATCTGGACACGCTGGCGCGATGGTTGGGTGTGAACCTTTTTTATTTCGTCGCGGACAAGGCGACTGTCGATGAATCGACTAGCGTGCTTGAGTTGGAAAAACTATCGCGGTTGCCGCGCGATGTGCGTGCGTTTATGCTGGATGCTGGCAATTTGCCGTACGTGCGCATGGCGATGAAATTCACCGAGATGCCCGCTGACCGCTTGAAAGAGCTGGGAGAAATTCTAACGCGCGTTTGAAAAAATGGGGGCAGGAACTCATTCCTGCCCCCATTCGATTTGTTACGCATGCCACGCAACCATGTCATTTCGACGAGCGACCTGTGCGAGGAGAAATCTTATTTCCGCTGTCAGAGATTTCCACTTGCCCCCTGCACTGCAACGCACGCAGTGCGGTGCAAGTGTGGCGGGAACGTGGCTGTGGCGAAGTGCTCCACAGTCATGCCAGGGTCGCCGCTGTGCGGCTCGAAATGACATTATGCAACATCGTTTACTGTCCAGACCAGGGCTGGCTTGTGCATACGCCTTCCCGAATTTCGATACTGCCGCTTGCGCGTCCGATGCCGGGGCTATCGGCGGAATAGGTCTTGTTGCCGGGCGGCAGGAAAATCACTTGCTTACCGCCGCTCGCCGGAATTTTGTACATCTTGCCGCCGATTTCATAGTTCATTTCTCTGCCGTAATAATTGACCACCGCAAGTCCGCCATTGCCCGCCGGAATCACGCCGCAATCCGAGGATACTGGCGGCGGTGTTGGCTTGCTTGCCGAAATGGTGAATGAGGCGCGCTGAACTTCTCTGCCGCCCAAGTAGAGAACGAATTCGTACTTGCCCGGCGTCAACGATGATCCATCAGTAGTGGCGTAGGAAAACGCGCGCCAGCCGGTTCCGCCCTTGTCCCAAGTTTCATTTTTCTCGACCAAGACAGCGCCGTCGCGTAACCACTTGCGCCCCCACGCATCGCCTTGCTTCATGTTCAGGTACGTAAAGTACGCCCACACTTCGGTTGTTCCCGCCGAAAACGCCACGCCGGGATTTACCGTCTCGCCATCGTCGGTTACATCTTGCGCGAACACGATTTTGCCGAAAGAACTAGCAGTTGCTAGCGCGAGCGTCGGTGCCGTTGCACCGGCTTTTGTCACGGCGAAGGTGCCCTTTTGCGCGACGTTCTTGCCGATGAACAATTGAACTTCGTAAGTCCCAGCATCGAGCCCTTGGTCATCGGTGAGTGAAACTGAATTCCAGCCGCTTTCATCAATGTCCCAGATTTGCCCCGGCTTGTCGATGATAGTTTGTCCGTCCTGTATCCAGCGGCGTCCCCATTCTTGTCCGTTGCTCATGCCTTTGAATGTCCAATACGCCGTCACTTTTTTCGTCCCTGCCGGAAAACTGGTGCGCGGATTAACCGGCTTGCCGTCTTTGACTTCATCGCAAAAAATGATTTGCGTGAACGATGCGCCGGTGTTGGCGACAGTGGTGGGCACGCGCGTGGCACTGCCGCTCCACCCGGCAAAAACGAACGCTACCGGCGATTGCGCGTCGCGTTGCGCGAATTGCGTTAACGGCTTGGCGAAATTGATCGGACGAACTTTGCCGATTTTGCCGGTCACTTTGGTATCGTAACGCACTTGCGTAGGAATGCCAATGACTTGTCCGTCTTTGTTAATCGCCATCCCGCCCGAGTTGCCCGGATTGATTTCGGCATCGGTTTTGATCCACGTGCCCACGCTCGTCGAATCATCGACGAAACCGGCAACCGAACCTTTCGTCAACGTCACCGTGCCTTCGCCGAGACCAGGAAAGCCGATGATCGTGACTTCATCGCCAATCTGAATCTTGTCTGAATCGCCAACCGGGACTGTCGTCAATTTAAGGTCCGTCGGCAATTTGCCGCCATCGTTCGTCGCGACGATGCGCAACAGCGCGAGATCAAGCGCCTTGTCGCTTTTGATGACTTGGGCAAGATAAAGTACATTTGGTTTGGCGTTCAACTCCGGCGGATTCAGTCCGATATATGCCAAGCCCTGTTTGTTGTCGAACTTGCCGGTGTCCGGGTCGCCGATGACGTGAAAGTTGGTGAGAATGTGTCCCTGCGGCGTGAGAATCGTGCCAGAGCCGGACGATTGCGGTTTGCCGGAATCATCCGGCGTGAGAATAAACGCCGAGCCGAGTAGTGCGGTCCGCAGAGGAGTTGATAGACTGGGCGCCGATACGCTGGCGCTTGTCGGCGTTTTGATTGCTCCAAGGATCGGCGTAGCGAGCCCGCTTGAAAGCGCAGGCGTCGGTGTCTCCGAACCGCCGATGAGGATCAAGCCGCCGAGACTGAGCACACAAAAGCCAACGATTCCTAGAAAGACCAGCGCAACGCATCCCAGGATCAATGGCGTTTTGCTTGATTGTTTTGGCGCCGGAATCGTAGACATTGTTCCTCCTCTGGTTGTGGGCTAGGTTGGAAACATTTGTACCACATGTTCGGCGGGTGTCAATGACCGGCAGAAATAAATTCGCTCTAGACGCTCAACGCGATTCTTGGTATAATGTCATCAATCGATATAATTGAGTGGAGGCAAACAAATGTCTCTCAAACGCAAAACCAATTCAGGTCTCAATACCCGGTCGATTCTCATTACTGTGATTGGCGGATTGCTGGGTGGAATTTTGGGCGCATTGTTGGCGCTCGTCCCAGTTTGGTTTTCCGCGCAGCCAGCGGGCGATACTGGCACGATGCTCTTTTTTGTCGCCGTTCTCGCGACAATCTTTTTTGCATGGATGGGCATTGCGTTTGGCGGTTATCTTGGTTGGCGCATCGCGCGATAGTGGGAGGAGAAGGACACCTATGCTGATACAACGCAACGTGCGCGACCTTGTTCTCGTCATTCTTGCTTTGATGATTTGTTTCGCGTGCTATTCGGTATACGCGATTTCCTTTTTCAATTATTCGAATAGCACGGCGGCAGAGCAAACGCATGTGGCATCGTTGGTGCAATCGTTGACACCGCCGGTAACAAGCACCCCCAGCCGCCAACAGTCATTCCATCGATCACGCCGGCGTTGACGCCGCAATCGTCGGCATCGGCGACAGCGACGCCGGCGCGCCTTGTGCCGCCGACGCCAACGGGGACTTTTACCGCCACGCCGATTCGCGTCGTGCCGCAGGCGTGTTCGTTCGCGGCGGGCGGAAGCTTTGCGCGATTCTTAAGCGATACGACGGTTGCGTCGCGCTTGGGTTGTCCTACCGAAGCCGAAGCAACATTGAGTCGGCAGTGGAATTGTTTCAAGGTGGCTTTATGCTTTGGCGCGGTGCCAGTAATCGATTGTTTGCGGTGTACAACGAGGGCAAGTGGGGCGCGTATCCCAAAGGCGATTACGACTGGTTCCGCGAAGGCATCGATCCAGAATATTCATGCGGCACCAAAGCTAGTCCGCCATCGCCGCGGCGAGGGTTTTCCAAAGTGTGGTGTAATAATCCTGAGGTTCGCAATACGCTGGGGAATGCGTTGGAATACGAGCAAGGATATTGCATGGGGAATCAATGCGATTCGTTCCAGGACTTTCAGGGCGGCATGATGTATCGCAGTGTCAAATTCGCCGGCGTGTACATTTTTTACATCGATGGAACATGGCAGAAAAAGTAGTTGGCATTGAGCGGAGTGCAACAGACGTCGAAGAATGTCGGCGCAAAGCAAAAGACCTCGGATCAAACGATCCGAGGTCTTTATTTCTATTCTTCGTCTTCCTCTGCTTCTTCGCCGGCGCGTTCCTTCTTTGCTTTCTCGATGATCTGGGAGGCGATGTGCGATGGCACGGTGTCGTAATGACTGAACTCCATCGTAAAGTACCCGCGTCCTTGCGTCATCGAGCGCAGGTCGGTGGCGTAACGCTGAATTTCCGCGAGCGGCGCTTGCGCGTTGACGACGCTCCACGTGCCTTTTTGATCCATGCCCTGCACACGCCCGCGCTTGGTATTCATATCGCCCATCACGTCGCCCATGAATTGCTCTGGGATCGTGATCGTGACGTTCATCACCGGCTCGATCAAAACCGGACCGGCTTGCGGGATGCCGGTCTTGAACGCCTTGTGCGCCGCCAGCTTGAACGCGATTTCCGATGAATCGACCGGGTGGTACGAGCCATCGTACAGCACCGCGCGAAAGTCGGTCGTCGAGAAAACCGGCGAGCACGCCCTTGTCAAATAATCTCGCGCATGCCTTTTTCGACGGCGGGGATGAACGAGTGGGGCACCGAGCCGCCAAAAACTTCTTCCGCGAACTCAAAACCGGAATTGCGCGGCAGTGGCTCAAAGCGAATCCACGTATCGCCAAATTGTCCGCGACCGCCGGTTTGTTTCTTGTGCCGCCCTTGCACTTTGGTTGTTTTGGTAATCGTTTCTTTGTACGGAATTTTGGGCACGCCGGTCAACAGACTCGACGCCGAATTTTTGCTTCAAGCGTTTGACCGCGACATCGACGTGCGAATCGCCCATGCCGGACATGATCGTTTCGTTCGTGTTCGGCTCGCGATAGACGCGCAGAGTCGGGTCTTCTTCGGCGAGGCGTTGCAACGCGCGTCCCATTTTATCGAGATCGGTTTTGGTTTTGGGTGTCAGCGCGACCGAATAGACCGGGCTGGGATACGACGATCTTGGGCAAGACGAGCGGATGCCCTTTGTCGCAGAATGTATCGTTCGTTTGCGCGTCGGCGAGTTTCGCGATCGCGCCAATGTCGCCTGCACTAATTTTTTTGATTGGGATTTGTTCCTTGCCGCGCAAGATGTACAACTGACCGATGCGTTCGTCCGCGCCAGAGCGCGCATTGTGCGCGTGTCGAGTTGGATTCCATCACGCCGGAGTAAACGCGGAAATAGGTTAACTTGCCGACGAATGGATCCGCCATGGTCTTGAAAATGAACGCGGCGAGTGGTCCGTTTTCGCTCGCGGTGAGTTTTTCGTCTTGATTCGTTGCCGGATTCTTGGCGACTCGCCGGCGCGTTCAGCAGGCGAGGGCGCGTAATCGGCGAGGAATTTCAAGATGTACGGAATGCCGATGTTTGCGGTGGCCGAGCCGCACAGGACGGCACAAGGTGCCCGCGCGCAAACCTTGCCTTCAAGCCGACGTTGCATTTCTTCGTGGGTCAATTCTTCGCCGCCGATAAATTTTTCGATCAACTTGTCGTCGGCTTCCGCGGCGACTTCCATCAGCTTGGCGCGTTCTTCGCGAGTTGCGCGGTCATATCGGCGGGCACCGGCGAATCCTTGGAATCGTGACCCAGAAATGCTTTTTGCGAGGCGACGTTCACTTCGCCTTTGAAATTTGCTTCCTTGCCAATCGGAATTTGCAGCGAGACGACGCTTTTGCCAAAGCGTTCGCGCAGTTGCGCCAGCACGTTGTCAAAATCGGCATTCTCGCGGTCGAGTTTGTTGATGAAAATAATGCGCGGCATTTTGAGTTCGTCGCAGTACTGCCACACGAGTTCGGTGCCGACTTCGACGCCGCTCACCGCATCGACCACGACAATCGCGCTTCGGCGACGCGCAACGCGGCTTTGACTTCGCCGGCAAAATCGATATAGCCGGGCGTGTCGAGCACGTTGATCTTGTAGCCGTTCCATTCGCAGGGGATGAGCGAGGTGTTGATCGAAATTTTGCGGCGTTGTTCTTCGGGGTCGAAATCGGAGACGCTGGTGTGGTCGTCCACTTTGCCGAGCCGCGTTGACCGCGCCGGTGTTGAAGAGGAACGCTTCGGCGAGCGAGGTCTTGCCGGAACTCGAGTGACCGACCAAAACGACGTTGCGGATTTTGTCCGCTTTGTACTCATTCATAGGCTTCGACGCCTCCAAAAAAGTATCCGTATGCAATCGCTAACACAGCAACTCTTATTATACCATAATCGCGCTGTCATGCAAAAATGTTTTTCTCGTCGAGAAATCGAAAACGCCTCGCGTGCATGGAACGCGAGGCGTTGGGTTTCGTGCTAGTGAGCTGTGCCGTCAGCGGCGGTGAGTAGACGTCTGGGTTCCAAGTGCCTTCTACCATCAGCGCGCCTGCTGCACCTTTGGCGACACGCCACAAGGCGTGATCGACGAGCAAGTATTGGCCGGGCTCGTTTAGCCTGAACTCAAAGATGGACATCGATCCCGGCGGGACGTACCACGTTTCCTCGTTCGCAACAAAGGTCTTCGGATCGCCCGTGTACACCTTGTCAAAAATTTCGCCGATGACGTGAAAGTTCGATCCGACGTTTGGACCGCCGACACCGAAGAAGATGCGGATGGTTTCGTTAGACTTTGCCATCAAGGGGAATATTTTCGTCAATGCGTCGACATGTCCGTTAAAGGTGAAGAACTCAGGACTTTCAGCGCGCGCTTTGTCAGTGCTAAAGGGCTGATGCCCTTTGTCGCCGGCTTGGCCGGCAGTGTACCATTCGCCCTGCACAACGTAGAACTCCCGATCAACTTTCGGCAGTCCGCCTTTTGGCTCGACGATGATGCCGCCGCCTTTCCCATCGAAACGTGCATGTAGGGCGGTGAGAAAGCGCAGTGATAAATGTATGCGCCGGGGTTGAGCGCCTTGAACGTCAGTGTTTTTGTTTCGCCAGGCGCAACTTTGGTCACATTCGCGCCGCCGCCGGTCGATCACAGCGTGCAGATCGATGTTGTGTCCGGAGAGATTCGTGTTGGGATTGGTCAGTGTCAACTTGACCGTGTCGCCTTCCATCACGCGAACTAGCGGACCGGGCACAGTGCCGTTAAATGTCCAGAAGGTGTATGTTGCGCCGTCGGCAAGCTCGGCGGTAACTTCTTGGACGGTGAGATTCACTTCGACCGTCGTGTTTTCCGTGCGATTGATCGGCGGCGGCACTTTGGACGGATCCATCACGACGTTCTTCGCCTGTGTGGCCTTTGCCGGTTGAAGCGGTGTAACGCCAAGGCGTTGTTGTGCCGATTGCAAATCATCGATGGCAGACTTGAAACTGGCGTTCGCGTTGTTGCCTTGATAGAGACTATACGCGCCAATCGTCACGCCAACGATCGCGAGGAGCAACGCGAGAATTCCTAAATATTTATTTGTCATTAGAGCCTCCCTGACTCGAATGATTCGACTCCTTCATCGAATCGATTTTTATTGGCCGATTATTTGACTAAGGATCGAATGTACGCGATCACGTCGTACATATCTTGATCGGTGAGCGAAGTGTTGCCGCCCTTGGGTGGCATATCGACTTTGGTTGTGTTTGCCGGGTCGCTCGCCGGGCGGCCGTTCTTCAGGAAATCAAGAAACTGATCTTCGCTGAGTCCTTTGACAAATGCGCTCGTCGTCATATCCTTGCCCAGACCGGGCAAGCCCTTGGCATCGCGCCGTGACACGCCGAGCAAGTGCTGGCAAAGACAGTTTTGCCTTTTGCGGCATCGCCTTTGGATTTGGGCGCGCTTGCCGCGCCGCCGCCACACGCTGTCGCCGCGATAGCCACCAGCGCAAGTAAACCAACTCCTAGAAATCGCTTCATCGCCTTCTCCCTTCAGGATAAAAGATTTGCTATAATGTATACCAAGGCCGTTAATCGGTATGTGACTAAAGTCTCACTTGGGAATGTGACATTTGTCACTGCACGAAGATGTTTCGCGCACGCCATAATGCAAGGCAAAGGTGTGTCTGTGAATGATCCGTCACGTCCTAATTCGACCGGGTGGGAAGGCGATAATGAACCGATGCAAGTTGTGTTCGCCGATGAACCGGAGAATAAATTGAATTCGATTTTTCAGCGCATCAATCCGCGCTTGCCTCTGCTCGTGCTGGCGATTTTGGCGTTGCTTGCGGCGATGTGGGGTGGACTGATTCGCATGGGTTGGCAATTTCCGTCGGGGATTGTGCTTTTGCCGGGCTTGCATGGACCACTGAGTGCTCACAGGTTTCTTGGGCACGCTCATCAGCATCAAAGCGCCGTCGCTCTGCAGAAAACGCTGGACCTACGCCGCGCCGATACTGTGCGCGTTGGGGACGGTTATTCTCGTTCTCAACATCGAATATCATTTTGGCATTCTCATCGCCGCCCTGGGTAGCATTGCGCTACTTGTCATCTTTGGCGTCATTGTCGATCGTCATCTCGCGCTGTACACCGGCACGATGGCATTAGGTGTGGTGGTGTGGGTGCTGGGGAATTTGCTCTGGCTCGGCGATCATGCCAAGTACCGCGTGGTGCATTGGTGGGCGGGCTTTATAATTTTGACGAATTGGCCGCGCCCGACCAATACGTCAAAATTATAAAGCCCGCCCACCAATGCACCACGCGGTACCTGGACTTATCGCCGAGCCAGAGCAAAGTCCCCAGCACCCACCCGGGCACACCTAATGCCATCGTGCCGGTGTACAGCGCGAGATGACGATTGACAATGACGCCAAAGATGACAAGTAGCGCAATGCTACCCAGGGCGGCCAGTGGGATTGCCAAAATGATATTCGATGTTGAGAACGAGAATAACCGTCCCCAACGCGCACAGTATCGGCGCAGCGTAGGTACAGCGTTTTTTGCAGAGCGACGGCGCGTTCCATGATGATAGAGCGTGCCCAACAGACCGGTGAGCAATCAGTCGTCCATGCAGACCAGCAAAAGCACAATCCCCGACGGAAATTGCCAACCCATGCGAATCAGTCCACCCCACATCGCCGCAAGCAACGCCAAAATCGCCAGCACGAGCAGAGGCAAGCGCGGATTGATGCGCTGAAAAATCGAATTCAATTTATT
>CAVQYN010000035.1:0-40081 GCA_963718225.1 uncultured Chloroflexia bacterium | reverse complement strand
TGGCTGGTTCCTCCCGTCCTCGGTCACCCAACCCTGCCGGACAGCATAAACGGCAGCTTGAATCCGGTTCTGCAAATGCAGTTTTTCAAGGATATTGCGCAAGTGAATCTTGACCGTATCTTCGGCAATCGACAGCGCAGAGGCGATTTCTTTATTCGTCTTGCCCTGCACAATCAACTCAAGCACCTCTACTTCACGCGGCGATAGGCCATCGCGATAGCCCGTTGCATGATCGATGTTCTTTGTCGGATGGCGAAATTCGTTGAGAATTTTTTCAGCGACATTTCCGGAGACGGGTGCTTCGCCGCGGCGCACGCAGTCCAACATATCGAAGAGTGCACTGGGTTCCAGATTCTTCAAGAGGTAACCATCGGCGCCGTTCTTGATTGCCGCGAACAAATCGCGGTCGTTACCAGAGACCGTGAGCATGACGATGCGCACATGCGGCATTTCTTGTTTGATCTGTTTGACCGCCTCAAGCCCGGTCATTTCGGGCATGTTGATATCCATCAGAATCACATCCGGAATCGTCTCCCGCGCGCGCTCACAAGCCTCCACCCCATTCCCGGCTTCGCCCACAACTTCAATATCGGAATGAGAAGCCAGTACGGCGGCAACTCCTTTACGAAACAAGACATGATCGTCAACCAGCAAAATACGTAGTGTTCTCATGGGGGTCCTCAATCAAAGGCATCCGCGGCACTTGGAGCATAATCTTGGTCCCCAAGCCCGGTTGGGAAGCGATTTGAAATTCGCCGCCGACGCTCTCGGCGCGCTCACGCATGATCGCAAGACCAAAATGCTGTGCGCCATTATTTTTCAAATGCAACGGATCAAAACCCTTCCCATTGTCTTCGATCGTAATCTGAATATGGTTATTCTCTTGATGAAAACGGATCCACGCTTGCTTGGCGCCTGAATGTTTGCGAACATTCGTCAAGGCTTCTTGAATAACGCGATTCAATTGGACTTCCACATCGCCCGGAAATCTCGCTAAGCGAGCATCTTCGATCAATAGCCGGGCGTTAATCCCCGTCTGTTCACGATATTCGAGCAAGTAATCCTGCAGGAGCGGCACAAGTCCGGTCTGCGAAGACATGGCAATTCGCAAGTTGAAGATCGCTTCACGCACATCGGTGTACGCTTCTTTGCCGATTCGCTTGAGTTCGCGCAAACTCTCACGCGCCGGAGCAACCTGATTTTGCGCGAGCAGATCGTCCGTCAACGATGCTCTGAGATTAATATAACCCAACATCTGCGCCAAATTGTCATGCAGTTCACGCGCCAATCGATCACGCTCTTCCAAAATGCCGAGCGAGCGCATCCTTCTGTTCAAATTAGCATTTTCAGTCTGAGCTGCGGCCAGTTGACGGCGCATCGTATCAAACGCGCTTGCCAGCTTACCGAATTCATCGCGGCTGGGATGCTCAAGTTCATAGTTTAGATTACCATCGCGGATTTGCATCATGCCTTGCGTTAGTTTATCGATCGGTTGGATAATCAATTGGCGGAAAGCCAGGGTCATGAGAACAATCAGCAGGACAAAACATAATCACTGCTGAAAACGCAATGCGCCAAAAACCTGATGCCACTTGGTTATTCAAATCGTCCAAGGGCACCTCGATCATGGTCAGCCCAAGAATTTTCTCCTGAGGCAAATGACAACTTTGGCACTGGGGCTGATTGTAAATCAGATTGATGCTAAACAATGCCGAGTGATCATCTGCCGTTTCGACGATTGCCGATTGCTTGCCGGGACGCGCGTCTCCCAGATGGCAAAATTGGCACGCCGGCTCCGAATAATCAAACCGCCGACCGACTTGCGATGCAATCGAGCTGATACGCACTGTGCCGGTGGCATCCAAAATCTGGATATGCTCGACGCTTTGCTTATCGACTATCGTGCGAATGATTTCTTGCGTCATTTGCCGGTCGTTGCGCAGCATCGCTTGTTCCAAACTGGAATTGATCGCATCACTCAAGCGCGTGGTTGATTGCAAAGCGCCTTGTTCCAATTGCTGCCGCTGAAGTGTTAGGATCAGCACGGATGATGCAAGGACACCGACCAAGGAGACGATGGCAATCAAAACGACGAGTTTCAAGTTCAGCCCAAAATAAGCCGACCTGAACCACAGGACCAAGCGCTTTGGAAAGCAAATCAGAGAATCGAACATAGAATCTCGGTCTAACACTGAACATAGAAACGCCTCTCCCAATAACTCGAGAGAGGCAGTCTTTACCAAAATCGATGGGCAAGCCTCATCGCTTGCACATCATTCTAATCATTATATTGCGACGCATTGATAAAGTCAAAAATCGTTTACCGCGTCAGGGTTCTTTTGCGCGCGTCTTGAGACCATTCGCGTCCTCGTTGCATTCAATTCGATCCGGTAGAGGATACTGAAAGAAGCGTCCGCCCCGACACAATCCCCGACGGAAAAAGCAATTGCTGCAACCTTGGTCGAACATCGGGAGCAGAGTGATGCGGACGACTTGATCTGCCATTTCCTCCTGATAGCAGGCGATTCGCAGTAGTATTCAACACTTTTCCTGGGATGAACCATTCGGTCTGCCGTTGTCAGGAGGCAATGAATGTGCCCCCATTGACGCCTCGTTCGGCTTACGGTATATTCCCGTGCAATCTGATTTTCTGCAAGAGGGAAAAATCCGTGAGCACGCAAGGCATCTACAATTATCTTTTCGTCAACGACCAACTCATCACCGGCGGTCAGCCCACCGCAGAGCAACTCAAATCTGCCGCGGCTGATGGATTCAAGGTGGTCATCAATCTGGCGACCTTCCATCCGCAACACTCATTGCCGGATGAAGCCGGGTTGGTGCGTTCGCTGGGCATGACGTATTACCATGTCCCGGTGGAATGGACCGATCCTCAAGAGAGCGATTTCGACGCCTTTGAGCAAGTGTTTAAGCCAGGCATCCAATGAAAAGACCCTCTTGCACTGCGCCGCCAATTTTCGCGCGACGGCGTTCTATTCGCTCTACGCGATGAAATACCTGGGATGGTCAGAGGAACAAGCGGAAAAGTTTCGAGCGACGATTTGGAGGGGGAGTCATCATCCGATCTGGGAACAATTCATCCGCGAGATGCAAGCGAGAATCAATCACCCCTGATGCGATAAGCGTTACCCATCTCGCCGGCAATAAAAAACTTCACCCTTCCACAAGAGAAGGGTGAAGTGCTTATCATGTGCCAGTTTGTTTCAAACGACCTTCAAAGAGCCTGATCGAACACCCTAAAGACCTCGGTTGCTTGTCGCGTTTCAGGCGTGTTGTTGTCCTCGTATGCAAGCAACAATTCGGCTAACGCCTTGGGTCGCTCCCGCCGAGTTTGCGGACAAGCGTGCCCATCTATTTTTCCACGCTGCTTGCCATTCCAGTTTGCGCGCGCGCCACGTGCCGATGATGCCGTACGGCACAAACAGCACCAGCGCAACGTAAACGAGTCCCAGGATAAAACTCGATGCTTCGCCAAACCAGCGGTCGAGGAAAAACTGCATCAAGCGATACGTCGCCGCGCCGACGAGCGCGCCGCTCAATGTGCCCACGCCGCCGATGAGAATGATGAGCAACGCGGCAACGGTGTAGCTCAAGCCGCCAATCGTCGGGCTGACAATGGGCTGATACAACGCGTGCAAGGCGCCAGCCAGCGCGGCCGTGATGCCCGACACGGTCAACGCGGCGAGTTTGAAATAGAACGTGTTGTAACCCAGCATCTTGGCGCGATTTTCGTTTTCGCGAATCGCGACACACACGTGCCCCGTCGGCGAATCGACAAAGCGTTTGTAGAAAAAGTACGCCAACGCGGTGCACGCCAGCGCAACCAAGTAAAAGGTCAACCGTTGATCGGCGGGATTCAGAAACGCTGGCTTGGGCATTCCCTGTAGACCGACGTCGCCGCCGGCAAGCGGATTCATCTCGTGCGATTGAATGACGATATCAAATACGGACGCAAAGCCCAGCGTGACGAGCGCAAACGTGATGCCTTTGACGCGCGGCAAAACGATACTAAAGAGCAACGCCTGCACGATACCGGCGACGACGACCAGGGCGAGTGTTTGCGGGAATGGCAAACTGAAACTCTTGAGCGCAATGCCCGTCACGTAGGCGCCCACGGCGAAAAACATCGCGTGACCGAACGAAAGCAAACCCGTCACGCCGAGCAACAGATCGTAACTGAGCGCGTATATTCCCAGGATGAACACTTCGATGAGCAAGCCCTGATAAAACTTGCTGTTCCCAGATTGACTTGTCAGGACGCCCTCCATCGATTGTCCGTCGAGAACCGCGACGATGAAGGGAAAGAGAATCAAGAGCCCCAGCGTGATGAAGGCCGGCGTATTGGAGCGGAGAGCGCGAATCCATGAAACCTGGGTAGGATGGGTTGGTTTGAGTTGTCATCGATTACTCCTTGCGTCCAAAAAGTCCCTGCGGCATGACGAGGAGGATGATAACCATCAGCAGCACCGTCGATGCGGGAACCAGGGGCGGCGTTGGCTTGAAGGGTTGCTCGAGAAATGGCAGAGTAATCCCAATTTGTCCGTACTTGACGATAAACTGTTGAAGCAGACCGACAAGCAGCGATCCCGCCGCCGCACCGGGAAAACTGGTCAGCCCGCCAATTGCCAAGGCGATCAACGCCGATAACAACAAACTTTCGCCCATTCCATCCGACACGCCCATAAACGGTCCGGCGAGCACGCCACCGAGTGCGGCAAGTCCCACGCCCAGCGCAAAGACAAAGGTGAACACGCGCCGCACATTCGTCCCCAATGCTTCGACCATCTCGCGATCTTGCACGCCGGCGCGAATGACCATCCCGATGCGCGAGCGTTGCAAGATCAACCAGACCACGATCAACACGAGCACGCCGATGAGAATTACAAAAATTTCATTATACGTGCGAATGCGACTGCTCATGAAGGTAATCGTCGAGCATCCATTCGCCAGCCAATCGCCGACCCCTTGCGCCGGACAACCCTTGCCGGTCGCCGCAAATAGATCGGGTTTGGACATGGTAATCTGCGTGCGTCCCCAAATGGCAATCACCACTTCGCGCCCAATCACGCCGAGACCCAGGGTCAGCATCAGTTGGTAAATTGGACGCGAATACAGTGGACGAATCAGCGTCGTCTCCATGAGCGCGCCCAATCCCGCGCCCGCGAGCGTTGCGACAACCATCGCGATCAGGAATCGCCAGGTCGTGCCCATGTCCATCAACGCTTGGGTCAACGCATCGTTGACCGCCAACAGACCTAGCCCGACGACGAGCAAAATCGCCGATGCGATGACCGCCGTTTTTGGAAATCGCGCGTTCGCCGCGCGCGCCACGCGCTGTCGTTGCGCGAACGCCGCCATGCTCAGCGAAAACAACGCCCCGCCAACCAACACGCCGACAATCCCAATCATGAGCGTGCCGTTATCGGTCTGTACGGGCGCGGGCAATTTCAATTGTCCCACATCCAATTGCGCGCTGAAAATCACGGGGCTTTTTTCATACACTTGCACATCCCAGATCGTGATGGGGAAACGCGGGAAAGCCAAGAACAGTAACATCAATGCCAGAACTAGTGCCAGCCAGGGCAAGGCGCGTGCGACCGCGTGCGAGAGATGCCATCGCGCGAGCAGGTCTTCGCACAGCGGCGCCAGAACCAAACCAGCCGCCAGGAGTGCCAACGGCGTGGCGAGATCAATCACGGTGTCGGGGCGGAAGTACACCGTCCAGCCCACATACGCGCCAATCATGAAGAGTGTTCCGTGCGCCAAGTTCAGGACATCCATCAAACCAAAGATGAGCGAAAAGCCGGAGGCGACGAGAAATGTGACGGCGGCAACGGCAAGCCCGCGCAAAATGGTGATGATCCAATCCTGCGTTTCCATCCCTTGCATCGCGATCAGAAAAAATACTGCCAGCGAAGCAAGCGTGATCGTTCGGGTCCGATTTTTACGAAAGGTATTCAGTATGGCTGTCATAGTCGATTCCTTTGCAAGTGTTCGGTGTGTTACTATTCACCGTTCACTCCTAAGCCGCTCCCAGGTATCGATGAATCGTCGCCTTGTCGTGGAGCAAATCCGCGATCAATCCGCTCTGCACCGAACGACCTTCTTCGATGATGACGTACGTTTTCGCCAACTGACTGGCGACGGTAAAGTTTTGCTCAACCAGAACCACCGTTGTCTCTTGCGAGAGTTTTTCGATGGCGTGCATCACCTGCTCGACGACGACGGGCGCCAGTCCTTCGGTGGGCTCGTCGATCAACAAGAGTTTGTTGTCGGCGACGAGCGCGCGCGCAATCGCAAGCATCTGCTGTTGCCCGCCCGAAAGTTGTTGCCCGCTCAATTTGATCAAGCGTTTCAAATCGGGGAACAGTCCAAAAATAAAATCGGCTTTGCGGTCCAGGTCGCCTTTCTGGCGTTCGGCGATGCGCAGATTTTCTTCGACCGAGAGGTCGCGGAAGATGGCGCGATAATCGGGCACAAAGCCAATGCCCATCGTCGCGATTTCGTACGTGCGCCGTCCCTGGATTTCTTCACCATCGAAAATGACGGCGCCCTCGCGCGGCGGCGTGAGTCCCAGGATCGATTTGAGCGTCGTCGTCTTGCCCGCGCCGTTGCGACCGAGCAGTGTCGTGATCGAACCGCGCGGCACATCGACCGTCACGCCTTGCAGGATGTGGAATTGACCGATAAAGGTGTGAATGTCGCGGACTTGCAGAAGATTGTCGGCTACCATTGCATTCCTCCCAGGTACGCGCTTTGCACCTCTTGGTTCGCCGCAATTTCTGTCGGCGTGCCTTCCGCCAGGATCGCGCCTTGATGCATCACGGTAATTTTTTCGGAGGCGTTCATCACGACGCTCATATTGTGTTCGACCAGGACGATGGTTTTGCCGCCATCGCTTTGCACTTGTTTGATCAGCGCCATAAACTCGGGCACTTGCTCGCCGGCCATTCCCGCTGTCGGCTCGTCGAGCAACAGCACCTCTGGATTTTCGGCAAGGATCATGCCGAGTTCGAGTTTGCGTTGATCCCCGTGCGGCAGACTGCGCGCGACCATCGTGGCGCGTTCGCTCAGGCCGACTTGGCGAATGACCTGCCAGGATTTCTCTTCATACGCTTTAAAGTCGCTTGCCAGATTCAGCATCTTGAAATTGTCGCGCCCGACCGCCTGGCACGCCAGCCGAATATTTTCAAACGCGGTGAGGTTGGGAAAAATATTCGTGATTTGAAAAGAGCGGCCGATGCCGAGGTGCGCGATGCGTTGTACGGGGATGTGCGTAATATTGTGTCCCTTGAAAAAAACCTGCCCCGTTGTGGGATCGAGCGTGCGGCTGAGCAAATTGAACAACGTCGTCTTGCCCGCGCCATTCGGACCAATGATCGAATGAAATGTGCCGGCGCGGATTTTGATATCGACGTCGTTGACCGCAATCAAGCCGCCGAACTCTTTTCGCAATTTGCGTGCTTCTAGAATCACGCTATCATCCATCACACTACTCCTTGTGGCTATTTCAAAAACACTCTTTCCGGATCGACCACCTCACGCAGAATGCGCAATTCCTCGGCTGTAGGCATGGGCGTCTCGGTTGCGCCCGTAATGTCCAGCGCAAAACCGGTATCGTCCGCGACTGCCTGGGCGGTGAGACCAGGATGATAACTCGCCAGGTACAACTCTTTTGAATCAGATCGAAAACGCATCACCCCTTGGGTCGTGACGAGGACGCTCGGACCCCCTCGAATCAAACCGGATTGGAATCGACTATCGCCGCCTTGCAGCCAGCCCGGACTAGTAACGTAATCTATCTTTTCGGGCAAACGCCGCTTTTCGTGGACAGCGATGATGACGGTGCGCTTGGCGAGGCACGCAATATCGCACGAACCGCCGCTGCCCGGAAAACGAACCTTGGGGTGGCGCGGGTCGGCTCCGATCGAGGTGCTGTTGATATTGCCAAAGCGATCGATCTGCGCCCCGCTTAAAAAGCCCACGTCTACGCGCCCGGCTTGAAGCACGTACGTAAAAACCTCGCTGAGGCCGGCGGCCGTTGCCGCGCCGCGCATGACGCGCGGGTCGCCTACCGACATGGGCAGATGCGCCAGTTGACTCGCCATCGTGCCTGCCTCGAAAATGAGGCAACAATGATGCGCGTGCGTTCGTTGCGCGAGCATTGCCCCCAGCATCGGCAAGCCGGTCCCGGCGAAAACAACCTCGCCGTCTTTGATCTCGCGCGCCGCGGTCACTGCCATCAACTCGGTGAGAGTATAGTCTGCCATCAGGCCAACCTCCTGCGCTTGAGGTCAGGCCGGTAACCATATGCCGGGTCTGCCTTCAGACTCGCCAAGTGGGTCGGGCCGCCCACCCGCTCCAAGTACTCCGCATGATTTTTCACGCCGTACACGAATTGACTCAGGTATTGCTGAAACGTTGCCTCGTCCTCCGCGCCGTCGTGATAGGTTTTGAGTTGGCGCGGATCGTAATCGTAATAGTTGAAAACGGCATAGGGATGCGCACCGAACGGCACATGACAAACGTATCCCACAACAAAGTACGGCAGAAGATTGCGCTCCGGCTCCCGTCGCAATTCCTCCTCCTGAACAATTTCCTCCGCCGTGACGATGACCGTATCCGCGCACAGGGCTTGCTGGACATCGGCAAAAGTTTGCCCTTCGATCCGGACGATACCATTCGGGGCGGCTTTCTGGACATGGATCACGGCAAAATCCGTATGAATCGCCGGAACAAGGATCACGCGGTCATTCGGATTGAAAGGCGACTCCATCACGTGGAGTTTCTTGCGGGATGTGCGCGGGTCAACTGCCCGTTGTTCGTCGGTTAACGCCTGACACGCGGCTAGGTCGCTGCCGAAAAGACTGCGAATGGGCATAAAGGGAATACCCATCGCGCCAGCGGAGAAACGCGATACCATGGCAAAATTGCTATAGTCTTCCCATTCGATCTCTCCGCGTTGCACGGCTAACCGCCAACGCGGGCCAATCGTATTGAATGCTTCATCGGCTTCGTACGCAAGTTCCACGCGCTTGACACAACCGGCGCCGATGAGAACATCCCAATCACCGCCCGGCGAATGTCCGAACAGGTACAGGTTGCGTCGCTTGAGCCGGATCAGTTCATAAACTAAAGCCATTGGATGCCGTTGGGTCGTAAAGCCGCCAAAGGAAACTGTTGCGCCATCCGGGATTAGCGCAGCGGCTTTTTCCAATCCAACTAGTTTTTCTGCCATCACTTTCCTCGTTGAAAATGATCCAGGCGAAAACAGTCAGCCCGATTACTGGAGAGTGGGGAGGCAAACCACGGCGTTTGCCTCCCATTCGATTCAACACTTGATTCCGTGATCGTACTAGGTTACTTGCCGCTCAAAGTACCAAAGGGCAGTTTACCGCAGCGCGCTTTCAACGCATCGGGAAGCAAGCACGGCGGTTCGGGGCGCGTGGTCGACGTGAGTTCAAAGAACTTGAAATCTTTGTCGGTCACATTCAGGATTTTGACGATGTACATGTCCTGAATTGCCACATGGTCCTCGGGACGAATTTGCACTTTGCCCTTGGGTCCGTTGAATTCCAATCCTTCAAATGCCTTGATGAGCGAATCGGAATCGTACTTGCCGCCGGATTTCTTCAACCCTTCGACGAACATGATCGCCGCGTTCATTCCATCGCCGTCGAACAGGTCGGGCGGCGTCTTGTAACGCGCGATGGTCTCTTTCACGAGCCAGTCGTTGATCGCGTTCTTCGGCAGGGTATAGTGGTAGAGGATGCCGCTGTTCGTGCCGAGGGCATCGACGTAGAGCGGAACAGTCGCATTATCTGCAACCGATGCCGCCAGCGCGACTTTGTCGAACACGCCCATCTCGCGCGCGGTCTTGAACATCGGCACAAAGCCGGCGCCCGCCCAGGTTACGATGAGCGCTTGCGCGCCCGATTTGGCAACCTGGTCGAGGTAGGGCGTAAACTCTTTGGTGTCGAGTGGCGCAAAGATGTCGTCCTTGGGGAACGTGCCGCCAAACTTACTGCATGCGTCACGTGCCGATCCCGCACCGCCACGACCAAAGGCATAGTCGGGTGCGATCTGGACAAAGCTCTTGTACTTGGTCGTGAGATACTGGCACAGGTTGATCATGTCCTGATAGTTGTTGCGGCTGGTGCGGAAGGTGTATTCGTTGAAATCCTTGCCGGTGATGTCGTTCGCCGCGGCGGGATTGACGATGAGCACTTTCTTGTTGTCCTTGGCGAGACCTTGCAGAGTCGCCGTGCCGCCGGACGAAACCGTGCCGACCAGGATATCAACCTTGTCGACTTCGATCAGTTGACGCGCGACGGTGGCGGTCGTGTTGACATCGCCCTTGTCATCTTTGTCGATGACTTGGATCGAACAATCGCCAACTTTGAACACGCCATCTTTCGCGGGCGCGCCAGCCATGTACTCGAGTCCGAGCAAGAACGAGCGTTTCTGCATCGTGCCGTACGACGCGAGCGCGCCGGAGTAATCGCCGATCAAACCAACCTTAAGTGTCTTGTCGCATTTGAGTGCGGCAGGCGCAGCGGTCGGCGGAACAGCCGTTGCTGCAACGGTCGGTGGGCTTGCGGCGCTTCGGTAGGTTTTGGGACTGCGGTGGGCGGCATGGTTGGCGGTACAGCTGCCGTAGGCAGCGGCGCCTTGGTCGGTTCGGGCGTCGGCGACGCGCATGCCACAACAATTAATGCCAGCGCGATGAGCGCGAGCAATGCAAGCTTTTTCATTTCTTCTCCTCCGAGAATTCAATTTTGGATGTTCGATTTCAGATCTACGATTTATGTTTTACGCTTTTTCATCCCCTCCTTTCAACTCGCACTCTTGGCGTCCGGGTGAAATACAACCGCCTCGCCCTCTGCAACAATTTCGCCGCGCTGATTCTTACAATCGGTCCTAAGCGTAACAATCCCCTTGTCCGTACGAATGGCAGAGATTTCGACCGTAGCCGTAATGGTATCATCAAAATACACCGGCTTGACGAACCTTGTCAACTGGCTCATGTAAATCGATCCGACCCCAGGTAAATCATTTCCGATAGCGGCGGAAATCAGTCCAGCCGTCAACGCGCCGTGTGCGATCCGCGCGCCAAAGCGGGTCGTCTTGGCATACTCCGCATCGAGATGAAGCGGATTATGATCTCCGCTGATTTCAGCAAACGTGTTGACATCTTGTTCCGAAATCGTTTTGCTGAATGTTGCTTTTTGTCCAACTAAAAACGGCATCAGCTCTTCTCCTTTCCTTGCTTGGCGAGAAAACCCAGAACGAGACTGTTGAACACCTGCCACTTTTCCCAGCAGAGTGCGTGTCCCGAACCTGGGACGATGACGTATTCGGCGTGCGGCATTTCGCGGGCGATGATGTCGGCGTAATGGCGCGGCTTGAGCGCGTCTTGCTCGCCGACCATCAACAGCGTCGGTGTTTTGATGTGATGCAACTCGGACGTGATATTCAATTTCAAAAATGCTTCGCACAAATTGACGACGGCGTCGAAATCGAGCGTCTCGTAACGCGTACGCGCCTGCGCCAGCAATTGCGAATTCGCAACAATCCACGACTCGGCAAAGTTGAACGGATACGTTACGCGATAGAACATTTCGACATCTTTGCGCTTCGCCGCTTCAATCCACATTTGGATCATACTCCGCAACGTCGGCTCGACGTGGCTAACGGTGGATGACAAGAGTAAACTGCGCGCGCGTTCGGGATATTTCAGCGCGAACGCCAAACTCAATTCCGCACCGTAAGAAATCCCCAGCAAATGCGCCTTGTCGATTTTCAGTGCATCAAGCAGTGCGGCGAGGTCATCCGCGTGCATTTCCATCGAGTACGGTTCTTTCGGGTGATCGGACTGCCATTGCCCTCGACAATCGTACAGCAATACGCGGTACTGTTTCGAGAATGCGGGCACTTGATAGACCCAACTCCCAGTGCTCATCAACACGCCGTTTGACAGCACAAGCACGTCGGCATCGCCGGGTCCGTGCAGTTCATAGTATAACTCAATTCCGTTTGCGCGTATTTTTGGCATTACTCGACATCCTTGACGAACACCAATGCTTCACCCTGGCATACAATCTCGCCGCGTGCGTTGGTGCAAGTCGTCTGTAAGTTTACCAGATTTTTCTCAGGACGCAATCGCACAATCTCGACTGTCGCTGTGAGTTCATCGCCGACGAATGCTGGCTTTGGGAAATTCCAAATGCTGTTTCAAGTAATTCGTCCCGCGCCCAGGGAGAGTTGTGCCCAGCAAATACGAAAACATTCCACCGAGCAATGGACCAGGCACAGTGTTTGGCTCTTGCGCAATTCCTGCAAGCGACGCAAATTCTTGCAGGTCCGCCGCTGTAAATGTTCGTTTGCTTTTGCCGATTGACCAATTTGAAAATTCTTCATTCTATTCAATCATTGAACCGCAAGGAGCAAGCGAAATATTTGTGTCTTCGCGTTCTTTGCGTCTTCGCGGTCTGACTTATTTCTTCCTCAAAAACGCTTCCATTCCATTCAACGCTTCCGCCGTCACAATCTGTTCGCAGAATTTTTGCCGCTCTTGCTCCAACGATGCCGCCAACGCATCCGCGTCTTGCCACAACAATCGCTTGGTGCGCTGAATGCTTCCCCACTTTTTCTGCGCAATCGATTCGGCAACCATTTGCGCTTGCTCACGAATCTGATTCGCCGGCACGATGCGATTTGCCATTCCCCACGACACCGCTTGCTCTGCGGTGATCGTTTGATTTAGCATCAAGATTTCGCTCGCGCGTTTCTGTCCGATGATCGACGGGAGCATGGCTGTCCATCCACCATCGGGACTGAAACCGACGACGGAATAGAACGGCGTGAAACTTGCCTCTGGCGCAACGAGCACAATATCCGACGCCAGCACCAGCCCAATCGATCCACCGGTGACGATGCCGTGAACAGCGGCGACAATCGACGCATTGGCAATTTCACCATCGCGACAATCACTTGATTGAGCAAGTCCGACAATTTCGCTCGCGTATGGTTCGATGTTTCGCGATGATCGTAGAATGCTTGCACATCGCCGCCCGTCGAAAACGAGCGACCGTTTGCTTGCAAAACGAGCGCGCGCAATTCGGTTTGCCGACTCACTGCATCAAGTGCATTCAACATCTCACGCAAGAATTCAGGCACGAGACTATTGTGTCGCTCTGGTCGATTCAGCGTCAGTGTTGCGATTTGATTGTGTGTTTCAAGTAGAACAAAGTTTGTCATTCTCTCACTTGAGTATGGGTCTGAGGTCCTCAAGCTTATCGAAAAGGTGCCAGATATACTTGTCTGTGCCGTTGATACGGTGCGGATGCAGATCGGCAAGGTTCGGATCGCTGCAGTAATTGTCGAATGCTTCTTTCGATTCCCATTCTACGAGGATGAGAACCGAACGTGGCTCAATCCCCTCGATCGCCGCCTCTCGAAACTTGCCCAGAGCGACGACGCGTCCGCCGTGAGTTGCTACTTCTTTGGCAGATCGTCGCGAATAAGCCAGAGTACTCGTCCTTGTTTGAAACGTTGAAGAGATTCAGAGCATAAACGGGCTGGGGCATTAGCAATACTCCTTTCAGGTATCACGAATTCCTCTATGTGGCTAACTTGATTCTGAGTGCCGTCTCGCCCTGCAAACCGATTTCGCCATTCGGTCGTGTGACAATCGTTTCGACGCGCACGGTACCGGCATTTGTTTCGAGCACACGCAAACTAATCGCCAGTTCTTCGCCGACAAATGACGGCGCGGGGAACATCAAATCCTGGCTCACTTGCGACGCGTTTGGAAAATGCTTTGCCAGTGCGCCGCACACCAGACTGTAGAGAAACATTCCGTGTGCCACCGTTTTGCCAAATCGCGTGCGCGCCGAAAATTCAGGATCGACGTGAATCGGATTATCGTCGCCGCTCAATTTCGCAAAGCGATTGAACTCGTCCTGCGCGAGCGTATGTCTTTCGATAAAGGTTTGTCCAACGGAAGGAATCATTTTCACTTCAGAGGTCAGAGTCAGGTGTCAGGGATCAGTTTTCTGTCCCCGACCTCTGACCCCTGTCCCTATTCACTATCCACTGTATTTCGTTTTCAACTCGCCGCGATTAATCTTGCCCAACGTGTTGCGCGGCAACGCATCGACAAAAACCACACTGCGCGGAGTTTTGTAGCGCGCAAGTTGTCCATCGCAGAACGCGATCAATTCATCGGGCGTCACCGTTCATCCCAGGTTTCAGCGCGACAATCGCTTTGCCCACTTCGTTCCATTTCGGATCGGGCACGCCGATAACGCACACTTCGCGAATCGCGGGATGCTTGCTCAACACCGCTTCGATTTCGGCGGGATACACATTCAAGCCGCCGCTCTTGAACATTTCCTTCGAGCGACCGACGACGAATGTGAACCCTTCTTCATCGTGCAGCAGCCAGGTCACCGGTGTGGAACCAACCATCGGTGATGACCTCGGCGTTTGCATCGGGACGATTCAAATATCCGTTAAACACATTGCCGCCGCGCAACCAAATCTCGCCGACTTCGCCAGCGGGCACATCTTTGCCTTCGGGACTGACATAGCGCGCTTCGTTAAAGAACGCGGGCTTGCCGATAAATCCCAGGTTCTCCGTTCCCTTGACAAAATCTTCGGGTTCGAGCATAAACGCCGTCGGCGATGTTTCGGTCAAGCCATAGCCGCCGCCGAACGTGCATCCGCGATCACGAAATGCTTTGACGACTTCTAACGGACAGCGGTCGCCGCCATTGTAGAAATATCGCACGCTCGACAAATCGGCTGTCTTGAACAAGGGCGATGCGATGAACATTTGCCAAATCGCGGGCACGCCCATCACAACCGTCGGCTTTTCTTTTTCGATGAGCTCGATCGTTTCATCAGGATCAAACTTGCGCGGCATCACCACCTTGACCGCCGAGCAACAAAATCGGGCAACGTGAACAAGCCGACGCCGCCAACGTGAACGAGCGGCAGAATCGTGAGCATCGGTATCATCGGCGGTGAGGCGCAACGGAATGATGTCGTTCATCGCATTCCAGAATTGATTCGCGTGCGTAAGCACTGCGCCTTTGGGTTTGCCCGTCGTGCCCGATGTGTAAACGGTGAGCAATCCCTTGTCCCAGGAAATCGGCTCCGCCAGGGTTCCGCATCGGACTGATTCTTGATGAGGTCGGCGTACGTGCCGCACCCTGCGGGCGCATCGCCTTCGAGCACGAAAACCTTTTCGACCTTGGTCTGTTCTTTCAACGGCGCGATGTAACTCGCTTGCTCCGATCCGACGAACAGCACGCGCACGTTGCTATCTTGTCATCTGATACGCAATCTCGGGCGGCGTCAAGCGATAATTGAGCGAGACCTCGACGATTCCCAGCTTGCCTGCGCCGAACAGCAGCGCAGGAATTGCGGATAGTTCATACACAACACGCCGATGCGGTCGCCCTCTTTCAATCCGAGCGATGTCAGCGCGTGCGCGACGCGATTGACTTCGCGATTCAATTCGCCGTAGGAGTATGTTTTTTCAGGCGTGACCAGCGCAATGCGATTCGGATGAAGTTGCGCGTGTTTGGTCAAGCCAATAGCCGATGCCGTACATTTCGACTCCTTGAGGGGACTGGTCAGGGGTCAGGTGTCAGACAAATTCTGCCTGATCCCTGACCTCCGTACCCTGCCCCTATTTTTGCGGCTCGAATGCCAGGAACGTTTTCTTCGCTTCGCCCTCGCCGCGTTCGATAAACGTTGCCTTGAGCGGCATGCCGATCTTGATTTGCGCAGGATTCTTGACATCGACGCCGAGAATCTGCGCGCTGATCTTGGCGCCCTCTGCCAAGTCGATCACGCCGACGCAATACGGATTCTTGCGGTCGTATCCTGCCGCAATCATCGCCGATGTTCCAATGTACACAATCGTGAACGCGGCGAGCGTGCCTTGCCCGGACAATTCAACCAGCTCCATGTCGCCGCCGAAATTTTTGGGCGAGATGGGATGAGGCGGGACGAACAATTCGCGGGTAGAGCGAGAACGCGAGCCGACCAATTTATGTTCGTTCAGCGCTTGAGTAAAGTGCGCGGTAGTCAAAATGGATTCAGCCATTCGATCACCTCCGCTCGAGAATGTGCACGACGCACGTTTGTCCGGTGCCGCCCACGTTATGCGCGAGACCCAGGTTGATGTTGCCCGGCAATTGCCGCGCGCCGGCGCGTCCGCGCAACTGTTTCCAAATCTCGACGATCTGCCCCGCGCCCGACGCGCCAACCGGGTGTCCTTTCGATTTCAAACCGCCCGACGTGTTGATTGGGCGTGTGCCGCCGCGCGCGGTCAAACCTTCTTCCGCCGCGACGTGACCCTGCCCCGGTTCAAAGAATCCCACATCTTCAGTGGCGATAATTTCGGCGATCGTAAAACAATCGTGCACTTCGGCGACCTGAATGTCGCGCGGCGTCACATGCGCCATGGCGTACGCTTGCTGGCTTGCGAGACGCGCCGCGGGAATCGAGGTCAGCGTCGTGCGTTCGTGCAGTGCGCCATCGCTCGCCTGCCCGGTGCCGATGACGTGAATCGGATCGTCGCTGAACGATTTTGCAATCTCTTCGCTCACGACCAACAACGCCGTTGCGCCATCCGAAATCGGCGAGCAATCAAACAGGCGCAGGGGCCAGGCGATGATCGGGTTCGTGCGGTCGTCGTGGAGAAATTCCATCTCATCTTTCCACTCGGGAATCGGCAGACCTTTTTTCGCCGCGCTCGCCTTGCGCGCTTGCATCACGTCCGCAATGCGTTGCCCGAATTGCGCCTTGTCGTTCAGCGCGCCGTTCTCGTGATTCTTGATTCCCACCCGCATCAACGCTTCCGGCGTCGCGCCGTATTGATGCATATAAGCCGTCGCCATCGCCGCGTAGAAACCTGGGAACGTAAACCCCGCTGAAATTTCAAACAGCACGTCCGCCGCAGTCGCCAGCGCATCCGTCACTTTTTCCGTTGCCAGCGCGCTCATTTTTTCGATGCCGCCGACGAGCACGACATCGTACATGCCGGAGGCAACGGCAAGAATACCTTGACGCAACGCCACGCCACTGCTGGCGCATGCGTCTTCGATTCGCGTTGCCGGCCGCGGCGCAAGTCCGACCCAGGAGGTCATGAGCGGCGCGGTGTGGCTTTGCCCTTCGAACAAATCGCTCGAACAATTGCCGATGTACGTCGCCTCGATGACGTGGGGATCGAGTCCCTTATCCACCGATGCGCGCATATCGTTGAAGGCTTGGGCAAACAGATCGCGCGTTGCCAATTCTGGGAATGCGCCGAACTTGCACATCCCCGCGCCGACAATCGCCACACCGCGACCCAGTTTTCGTTGTGTCATACGCATAACTCCGTGAGGGTAACCGCAAGGGTTGACCCTACGCTGTGAATCTTTGCCGCAAATCGCGTTTGAGAATCTTGCCCATCCCGGTCATCGGGAGAGCGTCCAGGAATGCAACGCTCTTGGGCACTTTGTAGCGCGCGAGGTTTTGTTGCATGAACGTCAGCAGTTCTTCTTCCGTCGCCTGCATCCCAGGTTTCAACACCACGCACGCCTTGCCCACCTCGCCCCATGTTGCTTCAGGCACGCCGACGACCGCGCACATGTGTACCGCCGGATGTTTGTACAGCACGCCTTCGATTTCGACCGGGTACACATTCTCGCCGCCCGAGATGAACATGTCTTTCTTGCGATCGACGACATAGAAATACCATTCTTCGTCGTGTCGCACCAAATCGCCGGTATGAAACCAACCTTCGCCGTCCAACACCTCGGCACTCGCTTTGGGGTTATTCCAGTAACCGGAACAGCGGCTGGGTCCTTTGAGCACCAACTCGCCCACTTGATTTGGACCGAGCGGTTGGTTATCCTCGTCGACCACGCGCACGTCGACGAAAAAGTTGGGGCGACCAATACTGCCGACTTTGCGTTCGGCATCCTCCGCCGAGAGCGCGAACAAACCCGGTCCAAATTCGGTCATGCCAAACCCTTGCTTAAAGCGGATGCCTTTTTCGCGCATGTATTGCTGGATGACCGGCACCGGCAACGGCGCGCCGCCGCACGTGCAGAACCGCAGACTGCTCAAATCGGCTGATTTGAAATTGGTGGCTTGCAGCATCATTTGGTACATCGTCGGCACACCGGCGAATACGGTGACGTGCTCGCGTTGAATCAAATCCAATATTTGCACCGGATCGAATTGGCGCGTGAGAACCGTCGTGTTGCCAAAGACGATTTGGGACGACATGTACGCAAACAGTCCGCCCGCGTGGAACAACGGATAGATGTTCAGATAAATGTCGTCGTGGTGCAAATCGTGAATCACCGTGTTGAGCACATTCCAACAAATCATGCGATGGCTGATCATCGCGCCTTTCGGCAAGCCGGTCGTGCCGCCGGTAAAAAGCAAGCACGCGGTATCTTCCGCTTCCAAGGTCTCGCACGTGATCGGCGTCGCCGGCGCAGATTGCAATTCGGTCTCGAAGCGTTGACTGCCGGGAATTCCTTCGCCTTCGATATGAAGGTAATGTGCAATCGCGTGGGGTGTATGGCGCGTGGCATTTTCGATTTCGGCAACCTGGGTTTTGAAATCGTCCGAATAGATCAGCGCTTTGGGCTGGGTGTCCTCGATCAAGCCGACGGTCTCGCGCCAATGGAGCCGCCAATTGAGCGCCGTGTGAATTGCACCGAGCTTGGCGCACGCATACAGACAATCGAGATGTTCGATCCCGTCGCGCGCGAGAATGGCAACGCGATCACCTTTGCGCACGCCCGCCGCGTCGTGCAACCAATTGGCGAATCGCTTGACGCGCTCGTTCCACTGGCGATACGTCAATCGCCATTCCGGTGTTTTGCTGTAATCGATGATCGCAAGTTTGTCGGGCGAATAGATTTCGCGACGACCGAGATAGTCTCCGATGTACATAGTCGCTTCACTCCTAAGTGATTAGTGGATAGTGGTTAGTGATTAGTGTGACAAGCAGAGACGATCAACGTGTACGTGAAGCATCTTTTGAATTTCGATGATTAGGTTCTGAATATCGGTTGCTTCTTGAGCGTGATGTATCCCATCTCATGTGCAATGACAATTTGAGTGTCCAACTTCAGCGAGCGAACCCAAGGCCGTATGAAGAAATTGGCGAAACTCACCTGTGTGTTGTCGAGCCTGCCCTTCAGCAATATTTGATGGCACCGAGACGGCGGAACGCTGCATTTGATTTGCCAATCCATACGTCTCGTACTTTGGAAACTTGCGTGTCAGGGCATAGGCCATCTTGGCAAGCTCGATTCCTTTTTGCCACACTTTCAAATCGCGATAACTTTTAATTCACCGCATTGTCTCCTCTGTCGACTAGCGGACAGGCACGCGTCACCCACTAATTCCACTACCCACTACCCACTTCCATACCGACGCCGCCATCGCCATTCCGCCGCCGGTCGCGCAAAAGACAACCTGGTCGCCGGGCTTGGGTCCCTTGCCCTGTTCAATTGCATCGTCGAGCGCGGCGGGGATGCACGCTGAACCGAGATAACCCCACTTGTCCATAATCCAATGCGTCTTGCTCATCGGCTGACCCAGGTTATCCATCACGTACTCAATCGTCCGCAGATTGAGCTGTGTGAACAAAAAGAATTGAATGTCGTCAAGCGTCAAGCCGGCTTTTGCCACAACAGTCCGCACGAGCGACGGGCCAGTTATCGGAATTGAATGTCTTGGGAAATTTTTTGACGAACTGCACCCGCGGCTTGCCCAATTGCGCCACAACTTCGGGCGTCGCGGGACGATACGTGCCGCCGGTGTAAATCCCCATCGCATCGTGATAGATGCCGTTCGCCATCAACTTGCCGCTGAGAAAACCGGGGGCGTCCCCAGCGCGTACGATCACCGCGCCTGCGCCATCGGCGAAAAGCGTGGCCGTGTACTTGTCATGCCAATCGAGAAACTTGGTCATGCCGTAGCCACCCGCGACGAGAATGTTGCGATAATCAGAGTCGGTGGCGATGTAGCGCGCCGCCATATCGAGACCGGTGACCCAGGCGGCGCACGCGCAATTGATGTCGTACGTCCCGGCATTTGCCGCGCCGAGTTTTGCTTGCACGACGGATGCCGTTGCCGGCGAGAGATAATCGGGCGTGTCCGTTGCGACGATGATGAGATCAAGATCGGCGGGCTTGATGTTCGCGCGTTCAATCGCTTGGCGCGCTGCGGCGACGATCATATCGGATGTCGTTTCGGTTTCCGCCATCACATGGCGTTCACGGATGCCGACGTTTTCGACGAGCCACTGGTCAACGTCTTCACCCAGGATCTTATTCAGGTCTTGGTTGGTCACTAGTTTTTCTGGAATATAGCGACCGGTTGAAACGATTTGTGCGTAACGAGTCATCGCTAGAAATCCAACGATTTCGCGGCGAAGAATTTCTTCACCGTTCGCCAGAAAAATTCCGGTTTTTCCTGATAGGTCAAATGTCCGCTTCCCGGCACCATGATCTGCCGGCTGTTCGGCAAAATATCGAGCAATTTGACCTGTTGCCACGGCGGAATCGCGCGGTCTTGATCTCCGGTAATAATCAGCACGGGCGTCCGAACGTTTCGGTAGGCATTCGGGTCCCGGTCGATGTTTTCAAAGAACGGATTCTGCGCCTCGGTCAATCGGATCAGACAATATTTCTTGTCGATATAGCGGTCGCGAAAGTTGGTGCGCATTTTTTCCATGATCGGACCGTAAACCTGCCGCGCCAACTCCTCGCCGAAAATCTTGTCGTACAAGTAATGCGTGTACAGATCAAATGCCGGGTCAGGGGCGCGATAAAATTTCAGTGACAAGTCCTGGTACATCTGAAACTGCGTCTCGCGCGTGAGCAGAATGCCCGAAAGCGTCAAGGTGTGCAAGCGATCTTGGTGCAAGCGTCCCAGGTCTGCGCCGATGAATCCCCCATACGAAACGCCAATCGGATGCACCTTGTCAATCCCCAGCGCATCCATCACGACCATCAAGTAATCGGCAAAGCGATGGATAAAGTACGGCTCGTCCTCCTGCGAAGAACCGCCCTGCCCAAAATAATCGTACAGCAAAACGTCGTACTCGGGATGAATGTTCGGCAGAATGCGATACCAGTTGCGCGTCATCATCCCGACGCCGTTCAGCATAACGACCACTTCTCTTTCGCGCTTGCCAAAATACTCCCAGTAGATTTGCCGCGTCCCGTTTTCGACCTGGACGTACCGGATCGATCCGGGAGGAGGGTTGCCTTTTCCGACATTGTGTCTCTCCAAATATTCCGCGGTTACCCACTCGTCAACGGCTCGTCGAATCGCTGAATCTCCAATACATAGCCGTTCGGGTCACGCAGAAAACAGTGATAGATGCGATAGCGCGGGTTGTGTGTCGGCGGCTTGTCGAACGCGACGCCTTGCGCGGTTAATCGTGAGTACCACTCGTCCACCGCATCGGTGACAAATGTGAGAATCACGCCGTGCGGCTCGGGCGCGCTCGTGCGCTCACAAAAACCGATGAATGCCTTGTCACTCGCGCGATAGATGCGGCAGTCGCCTTGATCGCGCACGAGCGCCAAGCCCAACACGCGCTCGTAGAAATCAGCCGTACGCGCCAGGTCGCGCGTGTTCAGAAAAGTGATCTGCTGATCGAACGAATCGCTCATTTCAGAAATTCGACGACTGCCGCCACCGCCGTGTCCGTTGCATCGAACGGATAAAAATGTCCAGCGTTCGGCAAGATGCGAATCGTGCTGTTGGGAATTTGCTTTGCCAACAACTCGGCATTGCCGGGCGGCACAACTTTATCATGTTCGCCGAACATGACGAGTGTCGGCGCTGTGCATGTTCTTCAACTTGTGCTCGAACGCCGCTTCTTCCGCCATCAATCCCATGCCAATTGCCAATTGCGCTTGATACGGAGCAGGCAGAATCGGATTCTGGACGCGAAACTGCAACCACTCTTGAATGACCTCAGGCTTGGCATCGCCAAAGCCTGGCGCGCAACTGATCAGGATGCCGCGTTTGAGGCGTTCCATCGGATCCGATTTCATGTCGGTCAGCACGGCGAGCGCCTCGTGCGTTACTGGAATCGCGCGTGGTCCGCCAAAGTTCGTCGCCGAGAGAATCAGTTTGCTGACCATCGCGGGATAAGTGAGCGCAAATGCCTGCGCGATAAACCCGCCCATCGAATGACCCAGGATGGCGGCGCGCGCAATGCCAAGTTCCTTTAACAGACCCGCCGTATCATCGGCGAGCATTTGCGCGCTGTATGGTCCTTCGGGTTTGTCGGTTTGCCCGACGCCGCGATTGTCGAACGCGATGACCTTGAAATGTTTTGCCAAGCCAGGAATCATCTTGTGCCACATCCACAGACTGTAGCCCAAGCCCGGCAATCAACACCAGCGGCTCACCCGTGCCGGTGATTTCGTAATAGATGTCGATTCCGTTGGCATGTGTTTTTGGCATGGTGTCTCCTTCAGGGACAGAGGTCGGGTACGGTTTCTGATCCCTGACCACTATCCTCTGTCCCTACAAATATTTTTCTCTCAATTTGGGTTTTTCCACTTTGCCATACGGCGTGTAAGGCAACGTGTCGGCAAACACAACGCGCTTTGGAATTTTGAATCGCGCGAGGCGTCCTTCGCAGAATTGTCTCAACTCATCTTCGGTTGCGGTTTGACCTGGCTTAAGAATCACGATCATCAAACCGACCTCGCCCCATTTTTCATCGGGCTCTCCGATGAGCGCGGCATCTTGCACCGCCGGATGATCGCGAAAAACATTTTCGACTTCGACAGCATACACATTCTCGCCGCCGCTCTTGATCATGTCTTTGAAGCGACCGGCGATGTAAAAGAATCCATCCTCGTCCATTCGCGCGCCATCGCCAGTATGAAACCAGCCCTCGGTGATCGACTTCCGCGGTCGCTTGGGGATTGCGCCAATAACCGGTGCAAACGTGCGGCCCCAGAATCAGCAATTCGCCTGTTTGACCGACCGCCACATCTTTACCGGTTCGCAGGATCCACCAATCGCATCTGGCTGTGAAAGATCGGCTTGCCGACGCGACCCGCGTTTGCGCGCCGATTCTTCATCGGTCATGCTGAAGCAATTCGGGCCGACTTCGGTCAGACCATATCCTTGGCGAAAGACGCCGCCTTTCGCTTTGAGCCACGCTTGCATTAATGGCACTGGGATGGATGCGCCGCCGTTGATCCAAAAGCGCACGTGGCTGAAATCGGCTTGGTGAAAGTACGGCGTATCGAACCACATTTGAAACAAAGTCGGCACGCCCAGAACGACGGTACATTTTTCTTCGACGATGGCTCTTGAGCGATACTTCCGCGTCGAACGTGCGCACAAGGACGATGCGCCCGCCGATGTAAAAGATCGGCGTGAGGAAAGCAAACAATCCGCCCGCATGAAACATCGGCGTCAGCACCGGCGACACATCATGTTCGGTCAAGCCCCAACTGACGATGGTGTTGATACAATTCCACAGAATTTGCCGATGCGGGTATCATCGCGCCTTTGGGGCGGCCGGTGGTGCCCGAGGTGTAGAGAATGCAATACGTGTCGTCGTCACTCAACGCGGGTCGCTCCGGCTCGGCATCCGACGCGCGCGCGGTTTCTCTTCGTATGACAACGCACCGTCAATTTCCGCGTCCTCCACCCTGACATAGTGTTCCACTTTCAATTCGGGGCGCATCTCGTTCAGCGTCTGCACGAACTCCGGACCGCGAGCAAAACTTTAGGCTCGCAATCGTTGACGATGTACGCCAGTTCGCGCGCGGTGAGTCGCCAATTGAGCGGAGCAAAAATCGCGCCGATCTTCGCCAAGCCGTAGAACAGATCAATGTAAATGACGCTGTTGTGGGCGAAAATCGAAACGCGGTCTCCTTTCTGGACGCCGCATCGTTCGCGCAAAAAATTTGCGGCGCGATTCGCGCGCGCGTTCAGTTGCGCGTACGTGAACCGCTCGCCCGTGGCGTGTACAGCAACGCTTCGCGATTAGGGGTCAGGTGCGCGCGTTTGCTCAACAGATCCGCCGCGTGCATATCCTCTCCTTCATTCGCTATTCTTTCAGCCGCAAAACACCTCGATCGGTGACCCAGTGCCCATTGCTCGCGCGCAACAATGCGAGCGCCGTCAAACCGCGATGATCGGTTGCGCTGTAACTGATAGGCGGTAACAAACCGCCCGTCCAATCTTGCAAACTCTCCAGCGCGGCAATCAAGCCGGCGCGCGTCAAACTTTCGCCCGCGCGCTGCAATCCTTCGACGACCAACTGCGCCGCGGCGTACCCGATGCGGCTGTGCGTGCCGGGTGTTTCGTCCGCGTACTCGCGCGCCATCAAGCGCAAGTAGAGTGCTTCGCCGCGAGTGATCACGTGGACCGGCGGGGTAACTCGTCGCGCGCACGCCCTGGCTTGCATCGGCGCCGGCGAGTCGGAACAAATCCGGACCTGAGATCGTGTAACTGCCCAACCACATCGGTCGAAAGCCGTTCGCGTGTGCCGCGCGCAAGAGATCGGCGGCGGGCTTGACGTAGGTGGAAAGCAATACGAGATCCGGTGCGCACGCGGCCAGCGCCGCGAGCCACTGGTCGGGGCGCTTGCACGCGCCGCGTGAGTGACCGTTCCCACGATGGGCAGCCCCGCCGCCGTCAACTTTTCGCGGAATGCGCTCGAACCCTCTTGCCCGAATTGATCGTCCACGGCGAAAATCGCGACGCGGGTGGGATGAAGCTCGTCCAGCGCGTATTGCGCCAGCAGTTGTCCCTCGACGCGATAGGAAGGTTGGAGCGCAAAATAAGTTCGCTTGAGCGGCACAGACCAAGTTGAAACGCCGCTGTGAGGAGAGATGACGGGAATCTGTTTTTCAAGCAGGTAATCCAAAACCGCCAAATTCGTGATCGTCCCCAGCGGACTGACGATCGCAAAGACGTCGTCTCGCGTCACGAGTTTTTCGAATTGCCAACTTGGTACGTTGCGGATCAAAACCGTCGTCTTCGACGATGAGTTCGATCTGGCGCCCGTGCACGCCGCCCCAACGATTGACGTGCCGATAGTACGCCGAACAACCACGCAGTGCCGCCATTCCAATGGGGGCATTGGGTCCCGAGAGATCGCAAAAGGTGCCGAGTATGATTTTATCGGGAGTGACACCTGGCGCGGTGGCGCGTCGGGCGGATTGGCTCGGTGGCAAGCCCGGCACGACGAGGCGCGGAACGATTTGCAGGCGTTCCGCTTCCTCGCGAATCCAATCGCGAAAATTCGGATGCGCGATCCGGCTCAGGGCTAACATTCGATCTTTGATGGACCGTCCCTTAAGTTCAGCCACGCCGTACTCGGTGACGACCGTATCCACGTCTTGACTGGGAACGGTAACCCCTGCGCCCTCCGTCAGCCGCGGCACAATCGTCGAAAGCGTATCATTCTTGGCAGTGGCGCGCAGCGCGATGATCCCGCGTCCGCCCTCGGATAGTTGCGCGCCGCGATGCGTATCGAGTTGTCCGCCCGTGCCGCTGTAATGTTGATGCCCGATGCTTTGCGAACACACTTGCCCCATGATATCAACTTGGAGCGCGGTGTTGACGCTCACCATTTTGTAATTCTGTCCGATGACGTACGCGTTGTTCGTCACGCGTCCTTGATGCAATTCGACCGAGAGATTATTGTCGAGGAAATCGTACAGTTTCTTTGTGCCCAGCGCAAACGCGCCAATCATTTTATTTTTCCACAGGGTCTTGCGCTTGCCCGTGATGACGCCCGCCTCGTACAGATCAACCATCCCGTTCGTGAACATTTCGGTATGCACGCCCAGGTCGCGCCGCTCCAACAGGAACGCCGTGATCGCATTGGGGACGCCGCCGATACCGAGCTGCAGCGTTGAACCATCTTCGATCAATTCGGCAATGTATCCGCCGATGGATTTTTCCCACTCCGTGGGCGCGGCAATCGGCAACTCGAAAAGCGGCACGTGATTTTCGACGACGTGATCCACTTCGGAGATGTGAATTTGCGTGTCGCCCAACGTCCACGGCAAGTTCTCGTTGATTTCGAGCACGACCATATCGGCGGACTCGATCAATTGTTTTTCGATGACCAAGCCGAGCGACAGCGACATATACCCGCGCGAATCGGGCGGCGTAGCCGTGCCCCAAAAAATATCGAGGTGATTATTCGCCGCCGCTAATTTTACGCGCGCCGCCGCGCTGAGATTGTTCGGGATGTACGAGGTGCGTCCCTGGGGATGGACTTGGCGGTCGGGCGCGCCGTAAAACCAGTTTTCGACAAAAAAGTGTCCCGCCATTTCGGGGCGCAACACAAAATCGTACAGACGCAGCGGCAGACAAACCCAAACGGTCACGTCTTCAAGGCGATCCTTGTGCTTGCCCAGTTCGGTCATCAAGCCCGTTGGCTCGGATGCCGCCATGGATGTGCCGATGACGTGATGCGATTGCACCAGCGACACGGCTTCGGGAATGGTTAATCGTTTGTGTTTGTAGAGTTCACGTGGATCCATTGCTACGGAGATGGTCAACTTGTTTTCCTGTCTAGCTAACTCGGCATTCTTGATTGTAGGCAGTGGACAATCCCCCAGTCCTACTGTCTCACTGAATACGGAATACTGAAAACTGTCCACTATCCACTGCCCACTATCCTACTGTTCCAACCACAATCCCCCCATCCACGCGCAACACTTCGCCCGTGATGAAACTCGCATCGTCGGACGCGAGGAAGAGATACGCATTCGCAATATCGCGCGGCTGTCCCATTCGTCCCAGCGGCGTGCGCGCCTTCATCCCTTCGATGATTTTTTCGGGCATCGTCTTGATGATTTCGGTCGCGGTGAACCCAGGCGCAACCGCATTCACGCGAACGCCATAGCGACCCATTTCGCGCGCCCACACTTTGGTCATCCCGATCACGCCCGATTTCGTCGCAACGTAATTCGTCTGCCCAAAGTTGCCGTCGAGTCCGACGATGGATGTCGCATTGAGAATCACACCGCCGCCTTGCTTGATCATATACGGCGCAACGGCTTGCGCGCAGTTGAATACACCCTTCAAGTTGATCGAGATGACGAGATCAAAATCCGCTTCGGACATTTGCCCCGTGAGCGTGCCATCTTTCACCTTGACGAGTTGTCGCATCGCGCAGGATGCCCGCGTTGTTCACCGAGCACATCGATGCGACCGTACTTTGCCGCAACTGCATCGACCCACTCTTGCACCGCTTTGCGGTCCGCCACATTCACGACGTAGAAACTGGCATCAGGACCCAGCGTCTTGACCGTCGCTTCGCCAACCTCTTTCGCCACATCGCAAATGACAACCTTGGCGCCTTCTTCCGCAAATCGTTCCGCCGTCGCCTTGCCGATGCCCGCCGCACCGCCTGTGACTAAACATACTTTGTCCTTGAGTCTCATAGTCTCCTCCAATTTGTAATTAGTGGATAGTGGGTCAGTGGATAGGGTGCATTTCTATCCACTACCCACTGATCACTATCCACTGATTTTCCCCATTGCACAACCCCCGCCGCCCACACGTACCCGATCCCAGCGGCGACGAGCACCATCAGGTCGCCGTCTTTCAATCGACCTTGCTTTAATCCTTCTTCAATTACGAACATCGCATCTTGCTCGCCCGTGTGTCCGTACTCGGCGAGATACACCGATTGGTCTTGGCGCAATCCCAGCTTTTCCAACATCTCGCGATGCGCCGATGGTTTGATGAGCAAGATATTTGCAAATCCCAGTCAGCGCGTGTGTATGGCGTGCCATCGGGTTTCGTGCCGCTCTTGCGCAACGCCTCATCGACACACTTGAGCCAATTATCCATCGACACCGCATTCAAGCGATTCTTCATTGCGTCAGGTTCGACCAAATCGAAATAGAATAAATCCTTTGCGCGCGATTCGTCGCTCGGCGGTTGCACCGTGCCGCTCGCGGGAATGATCACGTGCTTGCTCATAAATCCATCGGCGATGAGATGCGAACCCAGGACGTGATTGCGGTCCCAGTTTTTCCGCAAGAGCATCGCGCCGCCGCCGCACCCGATATTCCACATAAACGATGTGCGCGCGTTTTTCAGATTGATGAAATCGCACACCTTGTAACCGCCCGCAATCAAAATCGTGTTGATTTCGGGATCGGCGATCATCATATCTTTTGCCAGCTTCATCGCATTGACCGTCGTCGCGCAACGCGTGTGCATATCCATCGCCCACGCATTCTTCGCGCCGATTTGATACGCCAGGTCGATGCCCGCCGTCCACAGCAAATATTCTTTCCACTCTTCGGTCGAGCAAAGCACCACGTCGATCTCTTCGGGCGGGATATTTGTTTTCGACAAACAATCGAGCGCGGCTTTAATGCCCATTTCGTTCGGGTGATCGTTTTCATCGCCGATGAATTTGCGATGAATGCCCATCTTGTTGCGAATCACGTCTTCGGGCAAGCCGCTGATTTCCGCAATCTCTTTCGACGTGATGAATTTTCTCGGCGAATACGTGCCGACGGAGACGATACCGACGGAAGGTTGATCCTGTGCGCAGATTATTCTCCTGAATGACCGAGGACGAGCGGAGACCGAGAAATTCTTACTTTGTCTTCTGTCCTCCGTCTTCCGTCGCCTTAAAAATAAAATCGCCGATACGGCACATAGCGCGAAATAAACGCTGCCGCATCGGCAAAATCGGTGAAGGTTTTCTCTTCGTTGGTCTGAACGTGGACAACCACCGCGTGCCATTGGCGAAGGGAATCCGCGCCATTCCTCGGCGCATCCTGCACGAATCGCAAAACAAATGATTCCACGCTTGGGCTATCGGTGGGCAACGCTGTCCTCCAAAACCAAACCTGGAAGGTTTTGGAAACCCTCCAGGTTTAATATACCCCATCGCAGTTACAACCGAGTTACAAACATTGACGACAAAGATAGAGCTTGCTATAATTCCAAGTGATGAACACGGATAATCGAACGCGGGCACGTCAAACAATTATCGAAATCGCGCAACGACACCAACACGTTGGCACGGGGAGTGCAACGGCATTTCTCGCGCAAAGGACGGTGGAGATGGCGTGGATTGATCTTTCTCCAATTCTCGCACCCATTCGTTGGGCTGTCGTCGGTGCGGCGGCAACCGATTGTATATGCCCGAACGTTTCACGCGCGACCTAGACATTGCCGTGCGATTTGAGGATGCTCAAGTCCGCGCGAAAAAAATTGACTGACGCGAAATTTATCTATGACGGTGAACTCAGTATTGGTGGTTCAACCTGGCGCGCACCCGATGGTCAGATGATTGATGTGATTGAAGGACACGAAGCGTGGTGGTCAAATGCGCTCAACGAAGCGCATTCCAATCGTGATGCGCAAGGGTTGCCGATTTTGCCACTGCGCTATCTTGTTTTGATGAAATTTCAATCCGGGCGTGTCCAAGACATTGCCGATGTGACGCGAATGCTGGGTCAAGCCGATGAGCAAGTCACTCGACATCACACGCGCGCTGTTCAAACAATTTGCTCCCAACGATTTATCCGACCTCGAAAGTCTCATTATTTTGGGCAAGCTGGAGAAATGACAAACAACAACAAACAGGCGACAGACACTTGAATGTCTGTCGTCTGTTATCTGCTGTCTGTTATCTCTTTTAGCACTTGCAACCGTCGCCGCACTCGGCTCCACATCCAATTCTTCTTTCAACACCCGCATGCATTGCTCGAACACGCGCCGCGCTTGCGCTCAGTCGCCGCGTTGCGCGTACGCGTGCATCATCAACCGATACGCGTGTTCCCAGCATCGGTCACGCGCCAAAATTTTCTCGCACCACGCAATCGATTCGTCGAAGGCATGGCGCGCCAGCAATTCCGACGCCAACCGATCGGCGGCGCGCAGGTACAACGCCAAGCACTCTTTCACGTTCGGCAACTGCCCAATCATCGTACCGCGCATCGGCGATGAGATAATCGTCGTGATACAATGCCAAGCGCGCGACGATACAAATCGAGCGCGGCATCGCCATTCGATTTTTCCGCGCGCGCGACGAGTTGCGAAAATTCATCCGTATCAATCCACACATCTGCGCCGGCGCGCAAACCATACGCCGATTCTTCGCGTGCGATGAAGGCGGGCTCGTCGTCGCCTCGTTCAGGTTCGAGCGCCTTGTTCAGTGCATTCAACGCGACCTTGAAATCGCGTGATGCCGCGTCGGCGTCCGTGCCACGATAGAGCAACTCGAAAATTTCTTCACGCTCTATCATTCGCCCGCGTTGGGTGACCAAGAGTTGCAACAACTGCCTTGCTTTTTTGCGCGCCCACTCGCGCGCGCCGATTTCCAAATCCCCGCGCCATACGCGAAACGCGCCGAGCGTTTGCACGCGCAGCTGATACCCAGGATGCGTCGTTGTGTTTTCCAATCCCATGGCCGCAAGCAAGCGCGTGATGTACGCCGCGTGCTTACCGCGCTGTTTCGCTTCGAGCAGGAGCGGCACGCCCATTCGCGCATCGGGCATTCCCAGTAAGGTGCGCCGCGTAAATAAATAACCGTAGCGATGTGTCTGCGCAAGCGCCAATGCTTCGTCCAGTTGAGTCATCGCGCGGTCGCGCTGATTCGTTTGCCAGTGCGCGAGCGCAAGCCACAAGCGCGCCGCCGATTGACCAAAGGTGTCCCCGCACGAACGCATCGCCGCGAGCGTATCGCCCAAGGTCACAATCGCATTGCGTTCCCTTCGACCTGGCTCAGTTTGCCGGGCGAGTACCTGGCTCGCGCCGAGCGCAATTTGTAACAACGCAACGAGCCACGCATCGCCCGCGCCGCGCGCAATTTCGATACCTTCTGCCGCTGTGCGTTGCGCCGATTTCAAATCGCCGCTGAAACCGTGCGCGCGCGTCAGCCCCCACATCGCCTCTGCGCGCACGCGCCGAATCGCTAATTGATCACCGATGGTGATGGCATTGTCGTACGATTGAATGGCGAGCTTGAGACTCTGCCCAGAGTTTGACGATGGTTCGCCCGCAATTTGCAGGGCATGTCCCAAACGCATCTGACCGACGGCTGAGACAAACGGTGAAGCCAGTTGCGCGCCAATCGCGACGCCCTCGCGCGCAGCGTTTAATGCATCTTCGGCGTTACCTTGCAACGCGTGAATCAAAGCGAGGATGAGCAATGTCTCACGATGCGAACGTGGCGCGTGCGGCTTGCCGCGTTCCTCGCGCGCCCAGGTTTCCAAAATCTCGCGCGCCTCGTCGAGTCGCCCTGTGCGCAATTTCACTCGCACACTCAACTCATCTTCGCTCGGTCCTTCTTCACGCAACGCGTGCGCTTGCACGCGCAAATGTTCCGCCTCATCGGCCTTGCCTACATTTAGTTTGTTCTCTGCTAAAAGCTCAAGCAAACGCGCGCGTGATGCCCGATCCTCCAATCCATCACTCAACCGTAATGCTTCCCGCAACAATTTCTCGGCTTGCGGCGGACGGACGGTATCGAGATACACGAGCGCTTGTCCGCGCAACGCGCGCGAAATCCCAACCACATCATTTGCCGCGCGCCACGCGCGTTCCGCTTGCGCGTACCACGCCAGCGCCTCTTCAAAGCGCGAACGCAAGCGCGCGAGTTCGCCGAGATAAAACATCAACAACGGTCGTGCGGCGACGTGGTCGGGTGGAATCGCGTCGAGCCAGGAGGCAAGCGTCTCGAGACGCCCCTCGCGCAAAATTTTCTCGCCGCTGTTTTCGATTGCGGTTGCGGCTTCGGCAAACGCCTGCGCGTTGAGCCAGTGATAAATCGCTTCGTCGGAGTTTTCATTGCGCTGATAGAATTCGGCGGCAAGGCGATGCCGTTCGCGCACGGCATCCGCGTCGAGGCGCGCGGCTTGATCGCGAAGAAAATCGTGAAAGAGATGATGATAGCGATAGTGATTTCGCAATTCATCACGAGGGGAATTCCTAGTTTCCCGTAATTCCGCCAACTCCTCGTGATGACTTGCGACGCCAAGTGTGATGACGAACAAATCGCGTTCGCGCAGATAATTGAGCATCGCATCCGCATCGGCGTGGCGGGTGACGGCGTGGCACGCATCCGCTTGCAGTTCACGCAAAGTGGCAGACTGCAAAAGAAAATTCTGGACCTCGCGCGGCTGTTGCGCCAATACATCGTGAGCGAGGTACGCAAAAAGAACATCGTTGTAGGGGCGACCCTTGTGGTCGCCCGTTCCGTGCGCAAGCAAATCGGCAAGGGTTGTCTTGGGCTTGCCGCGCAATTCTTGCCACACCAATTGCAGTGCGATGGGCCAGCCCTCGGTTTGCTCGTGCAGGGTTTCAACATCGCGCGATGACAGCGGACGATTGTAGGTATCACGGAACAGCATGTCGATTTCGTCGGGCGTGAACGCGAGCGCATCGCGTGTGATTTCCATCACCTGCCCGCGCGCGCGCCATGCAACGAGATGTTCCCAGGTCGGTGGATAACGCGAGGCGACGATGACGTGCAAATCGGCTGGCAGAAACGAGAGGAAATGATCGAGGAGTGCGGCAACCTCCTGGGATGCGGCGAGATGATAATCGTCGATGACGAGGAGGGCGGGCGCGTCGAGTGCATCGTTCAATGCGTTGAGCAAGACATCGGAAATTTGCAGCGCGCTCGCATCGGTGTCGAACAACAATGCCGATGGCGAATCGGAGAGCCCGGGCAAGCCAAGCCGGAAGGCTTCAATCAAATGTCCGATGAATTGGCGCGGGTCGGCATCCCCTTCGGTGGCGCTGTACCAAAACAGCCGCACGTTCGATTCGGCAAGGTTGGCGAGCGCAGTGGATTTGCCATAGCCCGTGCTCGCTTGCACAATCGTCACGCGATAATCGAGCGCATCGCGCAAGAGCGCATCGACCCGCGGACGAACGAGCGTGGTGCGCGGCGGTTTGGGAGGATTGAGTTTGGTGCGCAGAATACCTTCGCTCAGCATGGTGCCCCGGCTAGAGTGAATAATAGCATCGTTCGAAGCAGTTGGCAAAAAGTCACCCGGAGCAAGCGCAGACATTCTTTGCCTGCGAATACATAAAGCGCGCAAGCGAAACCACTCGCCTGCGCGCCGACTCTATCTTATGTAAAGATGCCCCCAACGGAAACGGATCACATCACGATTATCGACACACGGCATAAAATACAAACTTCGTCCAGATAAAGGCGGACGAAGTTTGTGCCGGGCGTGGTTGTGGCAGCGACTTTCAAACTCCGCGTGCAACAGGCAATTTGGGATGACCTTCCTGGAGCAAAGACTCGATTTCGCCAAGCGCAGTTTGGGTGGTCACACCATCCGCCGCCGCCCATTCGTCACAGAGCGCTTTGAATGTCTTTTTGAGAAGATCGCTCTCGATTCTGCCTAAAGGGGTCTGCTGACTGTGGGCTTGGAGGTCTCGCACAGTTACGCACAGGGCCGGGAGCAATTTGTCTTTCATCAGACGCACAAGTTCAACGCCTCGGATTTTGCGGTCTCGATCCAATGGCACGGGCTGATGCCTTAACAATCGGCGACACTCGTTGAGGATTTCTTTCGGCGCGATCTTTCGCAACACCGTCCCTCCCTGATCATCAACCGGAACCCAGAGCGTGGCTTTGCCGGCAGTCACTTGATAGTAATCCTGCGTTCTCGCCCCTGAAAACATTTCTTTGGAAAAGGTCTTGATGATGCCCACTCCATGCACGGGATGAACAACTTTATCTCCAACGTGGAATTGCATGCGAACCTCCGATGATTAGATTGGAACCGGCAACGGCATAGGCACAGCCGGTGGTCTCTCTATTAGCCGCGCCAACTCCGCCGCGTCGATCGTCTCCACCAGCATCAAACGATTGGCGATCGCATCCAACCCATCGCGATAAGCCAGGATGATCTCCCGCGCTTTGGTTTGCGCCGCGGCAATAATGGCTTTGATTTCTTCGTCGATCTGTCGCGCAACCCCCTCACCGTAATTGCGTCGCTCTGAAATCTCGCGTCCTAAAAAGATCATTTCTTCGCGCGCGCCAAAAGTCCGCGGACCGAGTTTCTCACTCATGCCATAGCGCGTGACCATCGCCCGAGCGAGACTCGTCACAGTCTCCAGATCATTCGAGGCGCCGGTCGTGAGATCGCCAAAGACAATCTCTTCGGCAACCCGACCGCCCAGCGCGCCGGCGAGATCGTCCATAAATTTCGACCGGCGTTGCAGATAGCGGTCATCTTCCGGCAAATGAATCGTGTATCCCAGCGCCGTGCCGCGCGAAATAATCGACACCTTGTACACCGGGTCGCAATTCGGCAGCATTTGCATGACCAGAGCGTGCCCCGCTTCGTGATAAGCAATGATGCGCCTTTCTTCTTCGATCACGCGGCGGCTCTTGCGCTCGGGTCCCGCAATCACCTTTTCGATGGATTCCTGCAATTCATCCATCCCCGTTGCTTTCTTATCGCGCCGCGCCGCGAGGATCGCGGCTTCGTTCACCAAATTCTCGATATCCGCGCCGGAAAAACCGGGCGTCAGTTTAGCGACGACGCCTAGATCGACATCCTCCGCGAGCGGATTGCCTTTTGTGTGAACCTCTAGGATTTGCTTGCGTCCATTCATATCGGGGCGATCAATAATCACGCGCCGATCAAAACGACCGGGGCGCAAGAGCGCGGGGTCGAGAACGTCGGGACGATTAGTGGCGGCGATAATGATCACATTCGTGTCGGTATCAAAGCCATCCATTTCGACCAGAATCTGATTAAGGGTCTGCTCGCGTTCGTCGTTCGAACCACCCACGCCGGAGCCGCGATTACGCCCGACCGCATCGATCTCATCGACGAAGACAATGCAAGGCGCGTTCTTTTTCGCCGTGGCAAAGAGATCGCGGACGCGGGACGCGCCCACGCCGACGAACATCTCGACAAATTCCGAGCCGCTGATGGAAAAGAACGGCACATTCGCTTCGCCCGCGACCGCGCGCGCCATCAAGGTCTTGCCAGACCCCGGCGGTCCGACGAGCAATACGCCGCGCGGAATGCGCGCGCCGAGCGCGGTGAATTTGCCTGGTTCCTTCAAAAATTCCACGACCTCTTGCAATTCCTGCTTCGCTTCATCCACCCCGGCAACATCGGCAAAGGTGATTGGGGGTTTATCGCTCGTGGATAACCGGGCGCGCGATTTGCCAAAGGCGAGCGCCGGATTATTGCCGCCCTGCGCGCGGCGCATAAAAAACAAAACCATCCCGCCGATGAAAATCAAAGGCAAGAACCCGATAAGGATCGTCAAGATATCCGTCCACTGCGAAGGTTTGGCGTACGTAATTTCCACCGCGGCGATTCGAGCGGGAGATACGTTCAAATTGTTCAACGTTTCCTCGATGCCGCTATCTGCCACTGCCTTGACCGACACCGCCTGAGCGCCATCCGTGTACGTCACCTTGATCGTCGTGCCATCCATCGTGATGCTCTTGACGATACCCGACTGGACATCTTGTCCCAGTTGGCTGATCGGAATCGTGGTGCTGGGTTGCGCCGGCTGAGAAAAATAGAAATAGCCCGCCGCCATGACCCCCAACACGAGCAGAGTGAATCCGAAACGGAGCCATTTATTCTGAATCATAGGTTGCCTTCTAGTCTGCTTGAGATTGTGGCAATCGGAAAAGCGCAAAAAGATTCCAGCCGAAAATGCGCATCGCTGAGCGAACGCCGCCCAGCGATGCGTGATTGAAAACTTATCGGCGCTATTTAATACCGATTACTTCGCCCACCGCCGCCATAGCCGCCGCGTGAACCGCCGCGGATCTTCCTTCGGACGCGCCAAATTGACCATCAAGCGACGACCGTCCAGCTCATGTTCGTTGAACATCTCAATCGCTTTTTGGGCTTCGACCTGCGTGGTCATTTCGACAAAGCCAAAACCTTTGGGGCGTTGGGTATCGCGATCCATAATCAAGGCAATTTCCTTGATCGTGCCGGCTTGACTGAACAGCGTGCGCAGTTGTTCCTCCGTCACGTTGTAAGACAAGTTGCCGACGTACAATTTTGATTCCACGAGAGAATCTCCTTCTGGGTTGGAAAAAGTCCAGTGCGTGGCCTGGTCCGTTTCATGTGAATAAATCGTGCGCGTTCCGTCTCCACGTCTTTGGCGGATGGCACGGCTGGATCGTGCGATAATTCAAGATCGAATATCTATCGCCAGACTAGTATACACGCATTTGCCCAGAAATGGAAGCATTGGGAACAGATTGTTTTTGTCGTAAAATGATGGCATCCTTTGTCGCAATTAACGACAACTATCCGATTCGCCACCCCTTGCGAATTAGCGATTGTCATTCGCCGCAACAACCCTCAATCCTCGGGCAATTCATTGGGCGGTCTTGCCCCAACGGTAAACATAGACCGATAGGGTAAGCCAAACGCTTCCGAGCAAGTATGCGGCAAGGACATCGCTTGCCCAATGATGTCCCTCGTAGATCCGCGACAACCCTATCAATGCCACCATTCCACCGAGAACAACCATCAGCGACGTTCGCCACCAAGAATGTTTGAGCAAAGTGTAAACCAGGAACAACAAAAAGCCGAAAAACGCAGTAAAGTAGAGTACGTGCCCACTCGGAAAAGAGTAATCCCTCAATTGGCTGATGACGTTGACCAGGTCGGCGCTCGGTCGCGGACGATCCACTACAAGTTTGATGGCGAATCCCAGGACCGAAATGCCAACCCCGCTGGCAAAGGCCACGACGGCCTCCCGTTTCAGTCCACTTGCGTAGAGGAACAAGAGGATCAGGAAAGAGATCCCGTATACCTGAGGCGCGAATCCGATCCAACTCAAAGCGCGCATCAATCCGTCAAACCAACCGGCGTTGAATTCTTGGACCTCGCGCGTAATCATCACGTCAAAAGTGAAATAGGCAACTGTGTGAGCGAGCACAGCCAGGATGAAAAAGACAACCACCGCGCCAATCAGATACCCCTGGAAGACTGAGGCGCGATAACGTCGCCACGGTTTCGCGACCATCGCACCGGCCTCATCGATTTTCCGTTGCCAGGCGATGAATGGATTTGCGTCTACGTTTTCTGGTTCAGCCATGGTCAACCCTCGATTATGTGTTTTAACTGCCTCTGACAAGCTCCAGCCCCTTCAACAGCACCTGCATCTGGAGTACGCCCAACCAGAAAACTAGAAAGGTCAAACCAAGTGTGATGACCGTGAGTAGTGTGGCGAGGGATGGTTTGATCGGCTGGATCAGTTTTTGCAGTCCATCCACCTGCCTTTGATACCGCGCGACCACTTGTTGCGCATCAGCAATATTCACCTGGACTGGCCGGGTTGTCTTGGGCAGATCATTCAAGTTCGCAATCACTTGGTCCAGACTAGTGCCGGTGGCATTCAAGTCGCGCTCGATCGTGTTGAACGTTGGCGGTAGGTTGTCCAGACTCTGACGCCACGTTGCCGAGCGCGGCATTCAGCGGCACATCGGGATTGTACCGAATATTGATGAGCGGAACTCGAGACAATGTCGTCAGCACGTTATCGACGACGACGGCGCTCGTCTGCGCGGACTTGAGCGCGGTGCGCGTGGCGTCAATCGAGGTTGGCATATCCTTGCCCATGAGAGTGGCAAAGGAGCCGACGGTTGTGCGAGTCGTGCTCATCGTCTGCGCGACCGACAGCGATGTGCGCTCGATCATCGTGACGGTATCGCTCGCGCTCTGCAAACTCTCGGAGGTAACCTTGAGCGCATCGCTGGTCGTGTCAAGTGTTTCCGCGAGCAGGTCTACGCCGGCAACTGCCGCGTCAGCAACCGGCTCGCGCATCGCCCAAATCTGAAGCAAGCCCCAGCCGCTGATGAACAGACTGATCGCGGCAATAGCGACGAGAACCATTCCAATGACGCGTTTCATTTTTATCTTTCTTTCCCTTCCAACCCATCATGCAAACAACCAGTGCTGAATTCCTGCGTTGAACTCACACGAGCCGACTGCGCCGCATGACGGACCACGCCGAATACGCCGCGCCGAGAGACGCCAGAGAATCAAATACAAACTCGCATCGGTATTGGAGAAAATCCCCCCCAGCCCAATGACGAGAATCAATACGGAGACGATAAAACACAGCGCGAACAAATAGTTGCCGACGGCCGGAATTTCGGCTTTGTCTTTCGACGACATGACTAGCAAAGTACGCGCCGGAGAGCGCCGCCGCGCCGCCGCCGAATACAAGAAAGCCCCCGATCACGCTGCTGTTCGAGAAAATTCCCCACACGCCCATGGCGACGGCAAGGGCTCCAACGCAAAATAAAGTAAATCCGAAAAACGCACCCATCATGTCTTTCATTTGAAATGCTCCTCTCGTAAATTGGTTCGACTCAGAAATACGGTGCAATCAAGATGCTCAAGGTTCCCCAGACCAGTCCCAGGATTGCGCCGGCAATCACGTCACGCGGATAATGCGCGCCGACGTAAACCCGGGTAAACGCGACCAACACGGCAACGCCGTACAACGCCATCGCGATTCCCAGAGACAATTGAAAATGATTGATGCACAGCGCCGTCACAAAACAAGTCTGCGCCGTATGTCCGCTCGGAAACGACAAGCCGGGCGCGCGCCAACCGATCACGCGCGTTTCGCGCAATAGGTTGAACGGACGCGCGCGATCCGTGATGGCTTTGATCAATTCGACGAACAGCCACAACGTCAGTGTGCCCAGCACCAACTCAATCGCGAACGGCCGGTTGCCCAACGCATACGCGCCCACCGCCAGCAGTGTCGCAAACCCCATACTGCCGATCTGGGTCGTCAGCCACATCGCGCGATCCATCCAACGCGAATGATAGCCGCGCAAATTCAACGCCTCGAACACCCACACGTCAAAACGTTGTCCAACCGACCAGAGCAACGAAAGCACAATCAGACTAAAGCCAAACAGCAGCGCGATCAAGAGTTGGTTCGCGATCAAACTGACTACCAGTGCATCGCGCGCCGGCGCCGGCAACCATGCCAGAAACAAACCCAGTCCGGCGAGCAAGCCCAATACACTTGCCCCGCGCCAAATCGTGCGCCGGCGCAAAACGCGTTCGCCTCCCGGATGGTATGCGCCATCTTTTGCTGGGCTTGCGCTTCGGCTTTGGGATTCACGCGATCGCTGCCGGGCAATGCGCCGCCGCGCCGACCATCACCGCGAGACGTATGCGGTTGCACCGTCACCGTCACAGCACCCTCGCCGATGAAAAACGCCGTCTGCCATCACCGGCATTGCCGGCTGGGTCGTGATCGAAATGGTTTTGGCGTCAAAGCGCTGGATGCGCGCATCGGGCGCGCTGGCGGGCGACTGCAGCGCTTGCCCGATCAAATCGCGCTTGCTCAAATCGGAATAGACGAACACAGTCGAGCTGGCGATCATCAAACACCACGTCCGGCGCGATCTGAAAATTCGCGCCCATAAACGGCATATTGGCGACGATGCACCATATGCGCGTGCGTCGACGATCTCTTTGCGCCGGTGATCCAACCGCAAACGAATCTCGGAGGGCGCCGCCGAGACGAGGGTTGAAATGAACTCGGTGATCTTGCCGAGGTCGCCGTGCTGAAAATCATCGGCGGAAGGGTACAACGCCGATGCCAAGCCAATCGTGCCGCTTCCAAGAAACAGCGGCTCGCTTTACGATGGCGCACGAGCCCCACATCAATCTTGAGCCGGCGTCCGTTGCGCAAGAGCGCGGCGGCGGCGGCGAGATTGTTCGTCGGAATGTCGAGACTGCGCGCGAGGTTGTTGCGCGAGCCGGTCGGAATAATCCCCAGCGTCGTCTGACTCCCGACGAGTCCAAGCGCGACATTTTCAATCGTGCCGTCGCCGCCGGAGACGATCACCATTTTTGCGCCGGCGCGTGACCGCGTTGCGCGCGATGGTGCTCAAACGCATTCCCGGCTGTACGAGCACTACTTCGGGTTCGATCTTTTGCGTTTGCAAATGGCGCAGTAACTCGACCAACTGCGCCGCGGATTCCGCCGGGTTGCCCGCGGCGGGGTTGAA
>CAVQYN010000034.1:0-10927 GCA_963718225.1 uncultured Chloroflexia bacterium | reverse complement strand
ACGACGTACGATTACTACAATCCCAGCGTGGTCTCAGTGCAAGCCCCGACGACGCTAACGGTGAAATAATTATAATGATCGATGCCGCGACCGCTAGATGAGCGGTATGGGGGTCGGTCATCGACAGTTTGACACACTAGGTTTTTCGGGATAAACTAACTTTGCGCAGTTCACTTTCCTCAAGTCCAATTTACTCGATTGATGAATTCAAATGACCCCAATTGAGACAGCGTCAATCCCAAATTTGCAACGGGTCGCCGCCCAAGTGGTTGAGCGAGACGCGCGGCTTGACCTAATCAAATCCATTGGGATTATTCATGGTTCTCTCGTGGCATCTGACCCTTTTCACGTCGTGCTTGGCGAATCGCCGACGTTTTCATCGCCAAAGCCGCTATTTTTTGCTAACACAGTTCTATACCCAAGTTGCTTTGATTGCCGTGCCGTTGTTGCTTTTAACTTCCTTTACTTGTTCTTTGAAAAATTACAAACGACGTGGTTTTGGTGTACTTGAGAATACGATTGCGCCGACTCGTCGGGTCTGTATGCTTTTTGGACCGGTGCATCAATTCACTTTTTATTTTGCCATCGGGTTGGGTCAGACTCTCCATTCCGCCCAGCCAATTGTTGTTACGGCTCACCGATTATTCGGCGGAGCGATTGCTGCAGGAAGGGGGTCCACCCTTGCCGCGGGTGGACGGATCGGTTTTTTATTTTTTGTTCGTGCTCATTGCGTTAACGCTGATGGCGGGAGTGTTTTACGCGGCAAGCAATTCTCCGCGGCTCACGAATTGGGGGGGCATAGTTCTGATATTGGGTTCCCTGATCGAATTCGAAACCGTCAACGTGCTCGGCGGGAGCATTGCCTATTGGAGATTAGATAATTTTTTGATTTATGTTCCGCTCGCATACTTTTGGTCGATTCCCGGCATGCGACCGTCGCATAGAGTCGTCGCGCTCGTATGGCTGGGGTTTTTTCTTTTTTCGGCGCATGATTTTATCTTGCGCAAGAACGGCAACGACCTTGGCGCGTATTCACGGATTTCAATCGTCACGGGCACGTGCGCGCTCTGGTTGACCATTGCCGCCTTGCATCGGTGGCGCGTGCGGTCAAGCATCGATTTCCTAGCTCGGCACTCTTTGGGTATCTTTGCGGTGCACAAGTATTGGCTGTTTGCGTTGCTCGCGACAATCGCGGCGACCTTTCCAAATCTGAGTGGATGGTTAATATTGCCGGGCGGCGTTTTCATCGATGCGCCGATGATTTTCATCGCACTGGCGACGTTTGTCCTAACGCTGGCAAGCGTTTTTGGGCTAGCCCAAACGCCCTTGCGCCAGTTTGTCGAATAAAATTGCAATCGGGAAAAATTCCCGCTTTGACTTTTCGCTTTCTTGTGGTATCATTGCCACGGTTCACTTTGAGGATGGACTGCGCGTGCGCAAAATTTGCGTGATTGGCGTGGGATATGTGGGATTGGTTACCGGCACGTGCTTTGCCGATCTGGGTAATCAAGTGTTGTGTCTCGACATCGCCGAAGACAAGATCGCCAAGTTGAACCGCGGCGAGATGCCGATCTACGAACCCGGGCTTGAAAGAACTCGTCAGCCGCAACGTCGCCGCGCAACGACTCACCTTTACAACCCATTATGCCGATGCCGTGCCCAGCGCGGATTTTATTTTCATCGCGGTCAATACGCCGCCTCAGCCCGGACGGCGAAGCCGATTTGCAGTATGTGCGAATGGCGGCGGAAAGCATTTCGCAAGTGCTTTCCAAGTACGCCATCATCGTCAACAAAAGCACCGTGCCGGTCGGCACCGGCGATGCCGTTGCCGAAATTCTGCAGGCGCACGGCAAAACACCCGGCATCGATTTCGACATCGTGTCGAACCCGGAATTTTTGGCGGAAGGCACGGCGGTCTACGATTTTCTGCAACCTGACCGTGTGGTGCTCGGCGGGACGAATCGCGATGCCGTCGATAAGGTCGCGCAATTGTACCTGCCATTGCGTTGCACGATCATGACCACCGATCTGCGCACCGCCGAGATGATCAAGTACGCGTCGAACGCTTTTCTGGCAACGCGCGTCTCGTTCATCAACGAGATCGCGACGATTTGCGAAAAAGTCGGCGCGGACGTGAAAGAAGTTGCGGCAGGGATGGGCATGGATCGCCGGATCGGCAAAGCGTTTCTCAATGCGGGTCGTGGGGTATGGCGGCAGTTGTTTCCCCAAAGATGTCAAAGCGCTTACGTGGATGGCGGAGATCAACGGCTGTCATCCGCAATTGTTGCGCTCGGTCATGGAAATCAACCGCGACATGCGGCGGCAGGTGTTGGTGCAAATTGCGCGAACTGTTGGGCACGTTACGCGGCAAGACCATCGCGATTTGGGGCTTGGCGTTCAAACCCAACACCGATGATGTGCGCGAAGCGCGCGTCGCTCGACATCATTCATCTCTTGCAAACCGAAGGCGCCAAGATTCGCGCGTACGATCCAGTTGCCACCGAAGCTGCCCGGCGCGTGGTGAAAGACGTGATCTTTTGCGATACAGCGTATGCCGCGGTGGAAGATGCCGATGCGCTGGTATTGGTGACCGAATGGAATGAGTTCAAGCAGATGGATATGGAGCGCGTTGCCAAATCGATGAAGCAAAAAATTCTGATCGACGGGCGAAATATCTACGACGCCGAGCAAGATGCGAGAGATTGGGTTTGTGTATCGCGGCATCGGACGAGGAAACTGAGCTCGTCTACCGTTCACGATGTTAGCCATCGGCATTGATTTGATCGAAGTCAGCGCATCGAAACATGCATCGCACAGTATGGCGAGCGTTTTCTCCAGCGCGTTTTCACGCAGGGCGAATTGGCCTATTGCCATGGTCAGCCGCCGCAACTCGCCGCGCGCTTTGCCGCGAAAGAAGCAGTGAGCAAAGCGTTGGGCGTTGGCGTACAACATCACGAAGGCGTGGGATGGCGCGAAATCGAAATCGTGTCTGGCGATACGCGGCAAGCCAGCCGTGCATCTCAGCGGACGCGCCGCGCAACGCGCTACAGAAATTGGTTTGCACACATTCGAAATTTCGTTATCCCATACTCGCGAACACGCGATCGCGATGGTGGTCGCACAATAAAGGGAGGTCATCACCAATGAATTTCCAAGAAGCGGAACGAACCTACAAGGATTTCAAAGCCCAACACGATGCCGGCAAATTGAACGACGCGGCGTTTGAAACCGAAGTGGGCAAACTGCGTCTGCAGGACGATCAAGGGCCGTTGGTGGCAAATCGGCGTGCAAACTGGCGAATGGTATATGCACGACGGACAAAAAGTGGAACAAGGCAAAACCACCCGCGCCAATTCCGCCGCCAGTCCCGTGCAAGAAAAAGCGCCATCCGCGCCCGCCCCCAAACCCGCAGAGAAAAAACCGGAACCCAAGCCAGAACCAAAACCCAAGGGGGGAGGTCCCAACCTGCCCGCGCGGTTGTTTTCCTCCAAACCGGCTGGCAGAGAAGGCGGACTATCGCGCCCGGTTTTGATCGGCATTATTGCCGCCGTTGCCATCGCAATTTTGTTATTGCTAGTGGGAATTTACTTTGTGGTGAATAATTTCCTAGGCGGCGCAACCACCCGCCCCACCGCAACCCCGACGCGCGTTAGCGTAGTCTTACCGACCGCGCCGCCGCCGACCGTCGCGCCGACTTTGCGTCCGACGGATATTCCAGTGCCAACTCCCGTCATCACGGCGACCGTTCCGCTGACGATTCCAATTGCAACGCGCACGCGCGCCGCAGTATCACCTACCTCAACCCGCCGACCCGGCACGCCGGTGCCACCGTCGCCAACGTTACCGAATGTTCCACCGGGCGTTTATGCGACCAAGGCGGAAACAAATCCGGCAAAGGTGAACATCGGCGACACCGTCTCTTTCAAAGTTACGTTCTTGAACACGACCGGCACGATGCAAACGTACAAAGTGATGATCAAAGTCTACCAATGCCCGGAACAGTGCCAGGATTTCAAACATGCCTACGGCGAAACCCTGCGCGCCGATTTCAACTTGCCGGCGGGCACATCGACCATCGAGACATCGCGCAATATCAACCTGGGCGTCGGTATTCGCTGTGACCTGGTCGTGATTCCCCACTTTATCGATCCGTCGAATCAGCAAGTGGTGCCGTTCCCGGCGACGAATAACCCTAACGGGCTATATCAACCTGTCCAACTGTGCCGCTAATCAATCAGCTCGACAAAAAATCCGCTCTCTTCGAGAGCGGATTTTTTTATTCGATGGGAACGTACCGCACAATGCCGGCGGTTTGCGCGCGCCGCACCCGCCCCTCGATTTCCAAAATGTCCAAGTGTCCGATCACTTCGGACAGTCCCAGGAAAATGTCGAACGATTTTAATTTGGGGAACAAAATGCCGCACAATTCGTACGCGGTCGTCGCGCAACAACCGAGTTGCTGTTCGATGTGTTCAAGCCGGGAACGATGAAACGCATGGCGCGCCTCGATGAGCGCACGCACGTCGTATATCGGTTCACCGTGCGCTGGCAACGCCACGTTGATTTCCAATTCCGCGGTTTTTTTCATCGAGGCGATGTAATCGACGAGCGCGCGCGGACGTTCAGTCTCGCCGTGCGCCGGCGGTTCAAGCACCGGGTTGGACGTAATGTCGCGCAACAAATGATCGCTGGAAATCAGCGTTTTCGATTTCGGTTCGTACAGGCAAATCAAGCCACTGGCGTGACCCGGCGCAAACACCACTTGCCACACATCGCCGCTCAATTCAAGCGTGTCGCCATCGTCGAGCCCGACGAAATGATCGGTGGGAATCGACGCGGCGTACTGCAACATCGGCGCATCCCTTGATCACACGATCGGCAAATTCGTGTGGCGCGCCATTGGACGAGAAATATGGCAGCGATAAAATTCGTGACGACGCATCCCATTCGTTTTCAAAATCGATGAACCACCAACGATTGCGATGGTGCGTCAGCACTCGCGCGCCGGATACGGCGACGATGTGCGCGGCAAGTCCAAAGTGATCGCTATGCGCGTGGGTGACGATGATTCGACGAATATCGCGCATCGCATAACCACGCGCGCGCAATTGCTCGTGGAGCGCAGCAATCGCTTGTCGGTTTTTGCGCCAGTGTCGATCAGCGCGAGTTCGTTGCCCTCGACCAGATAACAATTGATCGGACCCACGGCGAAAGGCTTGGGGATTGTGAGTGTGTGAAGATAATCGAGAATTGGATACCTCTTGTCAGAAACCCGTTTGCTCGAATTACATAACGGGTTTCTGATTGCTAGATTGGAAATCCAAACACGGAACTGTACAACTAAAATCATCGTCGCGAGATCAATGTGAGCTGCGTGCCCCAGCCCAACGCGTTCGCAAAGCGCGAGTTGATGTAGTTGCCCATCAAGCGTCGATCGTTCGTCAAACGCAACATCAGAATGAGAATCACCGGCAATAAGATTCCATTCACATCCTGCGATAAAAGCAAGATCAGAAAAGTGGCGCGCCGGGAATCAGCGCGACGAACGCGCCGACGACGATTAATCCCGTGTACAGTCCATAAAAAACTGGCGCATCGCTCATCTCTTGATTGACGCCACGTTCCCAGCCAAATGCCTCGCAAATGGCGTATGAGGTTGAAAGCGGCAGAATGCTTGCGCCTAATAACGATGCGCCGAGCAACCCGACAGCGAATAATTCGCCAGCCAAAGGACCGGCAATTGGCGCGAGCGCTTGTGCGGCTTGTTCGGCGGAAGTAACGTCACGAATCCCCGCCGACGAACAGCGTGGCGCCGGTCGCGACGATCATAAAGAAGGAAAAGAAATTGGTGACAAAGGCGCCGAACAAAACATCGGCGCGCGCGTACGCCATAATCCTTGACCGCCAACCCTTTGTCGACGATCGATGCTTGCAAATAAAATTGCATCCACGGCGTAATCGTCGTGCCGACCGTCGCGATGAACAACAAAAGAATTTTGTTTCTGGCACAATCGATGGCGTGGTCAAGCCGCGAGCTACCGCGCTCCAATCTGGGCGCGCGAATCACTGCCGCAAAGATATAAGTCAGGAAAACGAATGAAAGCATCAGAGAATATCTTTTCGGCGCGTTTATAATTGCCGCGTACGACGATGAACCAAACGAAGATTGCGGCGAGGGGACCGTGACGATTTTGGAATCCCTAGTAATTCGCTTGCCGCCGCGATTCCGACAAATTCGGCAATCGTCGTCGCGATGTTCGCGATGAGGAGTGTCAACATCGCAAACGCGGTTGTCTTGACGCCAAACTCTTCGCGAATCAAATCGCTCAACCCTTTGCCGGTCACCACGCCCATCCGCGCGACCATCTCTTGCACCACGCCGAGTGAAATGGTGATGAGGACTAGAATCCACAGCATTTGGAAACCGTACGCCGCGCCGAGCGCCGAGTACGTGGCAATGCCGCCGGCATCGTTATCGGCGGTCGAGGTTACCAAGCCGGGTCCCATAATCGCGAGAAAGGCGAGGCAGGCGGCGGCGCGGGAAGCGTTTCAAAATTCAATCGGCGCATTTTAAACTCGTTTGAACAATCGCGGGAGGTGGATTTTCAAATCAGCCGGCAAAATGATATCCAGCGCATCGTCCGCGGTAACGATGCCTTGCAAACGATGTTCATATCCGCGACCGGTACGGCAAGCAAATTGTACCGCGCAATCGCTTCCAGAACTTGCTCGCGCGGATCGGCTAAATGCGCATGAATCGGTTTGTGGTGCATGATCGAATCGACCGTCGAGTTCGGGTCGGCGAGCACGAGATCGCTCAACGAGAAAACACCTTTCAAGTGTTCTTCGGCATCGACGGCGTACACATAGTAAATTGTTTCTGCTTCTTTTGCCTGTGCTTCGATGCGAATGTGTTGCAGTGCTTCCCCAATTGAAATATCCGGCGGCACGGTGAGATATTTGGTTGTCATCAAACCACCGGCAGTATCTTCCGGATGTTTGATCAGTTCGGCCACTTCCGCGCTTTCTTCCGGCTCCATCAAGTTGAAAACTTGCGCGCGTTTGTCCTCTTGCATTTCTTGCAAAGCATCCGCCGCTTCGTCCGGTTCCATTTCTTCAATGATGTCGGCGGCTTGTTCGGTCGGCAACGATTCCAACACGTCGGCTTGAAATTCCGGCTCGAGTTCTTCCATCACGTCTGCGGCTTGTTCGTCCGGCAACTGGCGAATGAGTTCGCCGGCTGACGCGGGTGCATATCTTCCAGAATCTCGGCGATGTCAGCGGGATGCAGGTCTTTGAGTTTCTGGCGCGCCACGCGCATTTTCAAATCGCCGCGCGGAATGAAATCCAAATCGGTGAACGCAATCGAGTGCGAGGGCAGTTCGCGCCGCAAACGTCCTGCGATGTGATCGAAAAATCTTCCCAGCCCAAACGACGCAACAAGCCGCGCCCGCCGATATCGACGTTGACCAAACGATAATCGTCGCCGATCTTCGCCAGTTCCAGATCATTGACGCGCACGACGCGAAAGCCGTTCGTGTCGATGACTTGCTTGTCCATCACATCGCGATTCAAATACAGTTCGTTGCCAATCGATGAATAGCCAGAAGTAGGAGGAAGTTGCAAAATGATTTTATTGCCGGCGAGGTCTTCGGTTCCGCCCCAGGGAACCAACGCGGGTTCATCGCCGTTTTGTTTGACCGCAAGCGCGACGATCCGCGGATAAGGTTGTCCGTTTCCTTCGGGAAATCAAAACATCCGCCAGCGTTCCAAGCAATATGCCTTTTGCATCACGGACTTCGCGTCCCAGGAGTTCGCTGAGATAAGCCATCGATCAACCTCCGGCGTATGAGATAGCAAAACGCCCCGCTGAACCGCGACGAAGAATCGTCGACGGCGGGGCGTGAACCGCGCACGGAAAAATTCGCGCGACTCGAACGTCGGTTGCCTTATAACACTGTTACGATGTGAGTCAAGTCGGTGAAGCAAGAAACCCGTTTGTCATCGCAGAAAACGGGTTTGGTTAATGCTACGTATTATCCTCTCCGCCATCGACTCGAATCACTGTGCCGGTTATCCAATCGACGCGCGGATCCATCAGCGCGACCAGTGTGTTTGCGACATCTTCCGGCTGAGTCATTCGTCCGTCAGGATGCATCATCCATTATATGTTCTTTGATTCGGTTCGTGATTTGGAATCATCCGAAACGCGGGCGTGTCGGTGACGCCCGCTTGAAAGCGTTGACCGTGATGCCTTTGGGCGCCAATTCCAATGCGAGCTGACGTGTGTGCGATTCGAGCGCGGCTTTGGCGGCGGACACCGCACCGTACCCAATGATGACGCGATGCGAACCGGAACTCGTCATCGAAAATACTTTCGATCCGCGCATGAGCAAGCCGGCGTGCACCAGATCCTGCACCCAATACACCAGCGAGTTTGCCATCACGTCCAGCGTCATCTCCATCGCCTTGCGGTCCGACGGCATCTTCGGGTTGTCGCGATGAATGGTTTCAAGTTGCCGAACGCGACCGAGTGCAACACACACTCGATGGACCGCCGCCCTGTTTCAACTGCTCTTGAATCTTTTCGATGATCTCGGCACGATTCCGTTCGTCGGCGACGTTTTTGTTGAAAAATATGGCTTTGCGCCCGTTGGCTTCGACATCGGCTTTGACTTGCTTGCGCGGCGGCAGCGTCGTCTGCAAATCGAAATGCACGCCGATGATATTGAATCCCGCTGCCGCGAGCGCGCGCGAACACGCCGCGCCAAACCCGCTCGACGCGCCAAGAATCAGTGCCCAACGTTGGTTTGCCATGGTTTATCCCTCCAGTTAGATTTCAGATTTCAAATTGAAGATTTGCGATTGTCGTTTCGAGTCGTAAAGTGGCGAGTAATGACGCACGGGCTATTCTTTTTGCCACTCACTGAGGGCGCGTGCTGACGCTTGACGATCCAATACGCCGCCGCCACCGCTAAAATAATCGCGGCGATTCCAAAGATCATAATCGGGTCGGTCTTTTTCACATCAAGCACGATCACCTTGCGCGCAACTGCGATCAACGCCGCGACTAAAATAACTTCTTCATGAACGACGTGTTCGGTTAGGTACGCGCGAATCGTGTCCAAGAGTTCGATGCCGATCAGCACGAGCAAAAACAGCCCGAAAATATCGAGCAGTTTTTCAACTTCGATAAAAAATGCACGGCGGCTTGCTCACCTCTTGGAAAATTCCGTATGCCAAATCGAGTGTCGCTGAAGTCACGACGACAATCATCAAGCCGATTAGCACGATGGTAATCACACGCTCAAAGCGATCAAGGAAGTTGAGCATACGCTATCCTTTGCGCGTCGCGCAAATCCATTTTTCGATTTCGACGCGGATGTATGGCATAACGCCGTTTAGCCGATCCACTTGCCAATCAGGAAACCGGCAAAACTTACTGTCACGCTCAAGACTGTCCCCCAGATCATATCCACTACCGTGAGAAGGAGGGGCCAGTCTTTGAACGTGGCGAGATTAGTTAAATCGTAGGTGGCATAGGTGATGAGTCCAAACAGCGCCGCCCGCACTAAGGTGGTTTGGAGCGAGTTTTCTTGTATCCCAGGCACAACCACAAATACCAAAATGCCGACGACGAACAGTAAATAGAAAAGTATCGCCGCAAACCAGTTTGGCGAGGGAGCCATGAGAAAGCCGAGATGATGTTGATAAAATCCGCGCGCCACAAAGCCGAGCCAGATCATATCAATCACAAGGAAGACGATCAGTGTGGCAAAGTAGAGTTTGAGATAGTATGCCATTCGTATCCTTTTTGATCTTGCATCCACCGCCCAATCAAGTCCCTCGGCGCGATTTGCGGCGAATCCACTTTTCGATTTCGATGATCATGTACGAAGCGAACCCTGCCGCCAAGAATGTACAGCCACGAGTCCAGCCCAATCGGTTCGACCGAGAAGAATTGTTCCATCGGCGGGAGATAGGTGAACAAGAGTTGCAAGATCACCATACCTACAACACCGACAACGACCCAGCGATTCGAAAACACGCCGATTTGAAACATCGATTGGGAGAGCGAGCGGCAATTCAACACGTAGAACGTGAGAATCATCACCACCGCATTGACAGCTGTCGTGCGCGCGTACCGCACGGATTCGCCGCGTGCCAATTCTGTACTCGAACAAGCCGATGGCGGCAATGACAATCATTACGCCGACGATGACAACGCGCCAGACCAATTCGCGGGTGAGAATCGGCGCATGGGTGTCGCGCGGTTTGCGTTTCATCACATCGGGTTCACGATTTTCTACTGCCAGAATCAATCCCAGTACGGCGACGGTTGCCATATTGATCCACAAGATTTGAATCGGCAGAATCGGCAACGCGATGCCAAGCACAAGCGCGACCAAAATAATCAACCCCTGTCCCAGGTTCGTTGGCAACGTCCACGCAATGATCTTGGTCAGATTGTCGAAAACATTGCGCCCTTCTTCCACCGCCTCTACGATGGTCGCAAAATTGTCGTCGGTTAACACCATGTCTGCGGCTTCTTTGGCGACATCGGTGCCGGTGATGCCCATCGCGATTCCAATGTCCGCTTGCTTGAGCGCGGGACCATCGTTCACGCCATCGCCGGTCATCGCAACCACGTGACCGCGCGCTTGCAACGCTTCGACCAAACGCAGTTTTTGTTCCGGCGAAACGCGCGCAAAGACCGGCGTGTTATTCGCCACATCGATCAATTGCGCGTCCGATAATTCCGCCATGTGCTTGCCGGTGATCGCCGCCATCTCGCACGAATCGGCGAGACCGATCTGACACGCAATCGAAGACGCGGTCAGCGCGTGATCGCCGGTAATCATCTTCACTTGAATGCCGGCGTTCTGGCACGCGCGCACCGCCGCAATGACTTCATCGCGCGGCGCCA
>CAVQYN010000033.1:0-168773 GCA_963718225.1 uncultured Chloroflexia bacterium | reverse complement strand
GATGCTTTTGTTCGTCATCTCTCAAGGTCTCTTTCTGAAAACAACCCTTGGGGACTTGAGCTCCCAATGAACAAACTCGCGGCAGCTGCCGCGAGTTCTGTTTAATTTCTGCTGCATCAGTGAGACTCCCAAATCTGCACGCATCTGGAGAGCCCTACCCATTTTCTCGCAACCTTGACCAGCCGATTAATCCGAACACGAAGGCAAAACTCACAAGACTCCCCCCGCAAACCGGCAATGCGACGTTAGCACTTGTCGTTCGGGGTGACGAACCGGGGACATTCGCGGGCGATGAGGTGGACGTTGGTATCCGAGGCAGCGCGCGCGCTTCTAGCGTTGGCGAGCTTGGCAAGATGGTTGGAACGATGCTCGCCGAGGTCGCACCGGTACCCCCATCAGTGATTTCATACGCCACGCCGTTGAGCACAAAGATCACGCGCAAGCCGAGCGCGATGTATTTGCCGGCGAGCGGATTGCTCGTGATGAGTGCAAAGTATGCCTCGCTACCAAACTCAATGGGCAGCGTCTTCATCTTTGACGGCTCATACTGCGTATCGAGCCAGACGCCGTTGCGGGAAATAAACGTCTTGTCACCGATGTATTGCAGTGCCAGTCCATCTCCGACCGAACCCGGTGGCGCCGATTGGCCAGGTGCGGCAGGCACAGGTGCTCGGGTTGGCGCTGGTGCAGCTGCGCCTGAACCCTGGAGCCGACTTTCGAATTGGCTGCGATCAACCGCCGCGGCGCCAGACTGCGGCAGAGGTACGGGACTTGATGATGCCGCTTTCGCCGCGTTATCGCGACCGGCTTGCGTCAGCACATCCGACTGTTCATCGACGAGAAACGACGTGTACGGCGTCACAATCCCGTACCGAATCGCCAGCGCGACAATTTCGTTGATCGTCTCGCGATTTTCACCGCGCAAGCGAATCTCGTTCATCAAGTAACCGATCTTGCGTTGGGCCCACAAGCGCGGAATCAAATCGTCGCCCCCCGACGTTTTGAAGCTAATATCGGAATAACGGAAGGTTTGGGGTGCACCGTTGACCATGCCTTTCAATGTAATGGTCGTGGGTCCACCCGTGCGATAGCGCCCGGTCAAAATGAGTTGGGTGCCGGCGAACAAATCCGGCACCGGGTATGGATAGACATCGTTCACCGTCATGCCGCCCCAATCGATTGTGATATCGGACAAGACCGGAGTGGAAACCTTCGCATAAAACGCCGATACAATCTCATCGATTTTCTCATTGGGGCGCACGTATCCACTCGCGCCCCGCAATTGCCCAGAGAGCGTATCCAGTAGAATCGTATTCACATCATCGCCGACGCCAAAAGTAAAGAGCCGGACATTTTTCGGAGCCGCATTCATCACGTTCGCGATGATCTTCTGGGTATTGACTTCGCCGGTCGTCGGCAAGCCGTCGGTCAAGAAGATCAGAATCGTTGGGCGTTCCTTGTCCGCGCTTTTCACGGCTTCGAGCAGGGCGCGATTGATGTCGGTTGAGCCTTCGGCAGCGATTCTTGAGACAAAACTTCGCGCGTCGTCTCGTGCCGACGCTGGACGCAAGGTCGACGCATACGCGTTGGTGCCGGTGCTGAAGGTAATGATGTTGAAGCGATCACTTGGATTCAAGCGGTCGAGGACATAGTACAGTGCGTTCTTTGCCTGCGTGACCTTCGCCCCTTGCATCGAGCCGGAAACATCGAGCACGAGAATGACGTCCTTATCGATCACGCGCGATTTGTCGATTTCGACTTTCGGTGCCACGAGCATCACAAAGAAGCCATCCTCCCCCGCTTGTTTGTAGCTCACCAGATTCAAGCTGATTTCGTCCTGGGTGATCGAATAATACAGCACAAAATCGCGATCGGGGCGCACGTTCTTGTCTTCGTAACCGACCTTGGCCGCGTAATCCCCGCTTCGCGATACACCAACATTGTGTGATGGCGAGTAGATCGCTTTGATCGCCGCGTTCGATTTGACCGATACGTTCACCGAAACATTAGCCAGCGGTGTGGGTGAAAACTTCTCGGTGTTGAGTGGATAGACGTAGCGGACGAGACCTTGTTCCGCCTTCAGAACCTGCGAGTATTCGATCTCGACGCGCTTTTCGCTCTTGCGGTGGAATGGGAAAGATGCTCGCCTGAAACGCGTTGCGCCCGGCATACTCGAGCAGGGCCGGATCGCGTGCGTGCGGACGATCTCTTCGTAGATCCGGCGCGCTTGATTCTTGTCCAGGACCCGCCCCTCGAGTTTCTTGCCATCAACCCACATGGAAAACTCGCTGATGGCCGCATCCTCTGGAAGTGGGAAAATGTATGTGCCCTTCAAGCGCGTACGTGCTGTCGTTGACGAATGTTTGATCCACGCGCGTGCGCGCGATTTGGTTTTCGATCGTCACGCTGACGTTGTGATTCTTCACCGCGAGGTATGTGGAGCAATCGCGGCGAACGGGTGTTGCCGGCGGACGATAGGACGGGGGGTAATTGGCGGCACGCCCGGTGGAATTACGGATGGTGAGCTATTCGTCCATGGCATCGGCAACGGTACAGGCGTACCCATCGGAACAACGATAGGCGGACACTGAAGGACGATGAGGCCGTCCGCAGCAGCGGGGGCGGGAGAGATAAAGCTCGCGACGAGAAAAGATACGGCGAGCAGGGTGAATACAAACGCCAATTTGGTCTTCATAGGGAACTCCCTCTTGAGATGATTGGCTGCTGATGGCCAACCACTGTAGAATCATACTTCGTCTATTAGACGACGAAGAGGTAGAAGGAGTTCCATCAACGTTCACGACGCAGGAGCAACACACGGAAATGAAGTGGGCCCCATTTTTTGGACACTGGTTGACAGGGTATATTAACAATAATGTGGCAAGGAGAATCCACCATGTCCAAGCATCGATCGATCACACCTGAATTCAAATCGCAGGTCGTGCTCGAAGCGCTGAGTGGAGCCAAGAGTGCAGCCGAAGACTGATCGAAGACCAGCAAAAGAAAATTGCCCCGCCATCCTACAACGTGGATGAGTTGATTGAAAAGGTCAATCAAGCGGGGCAAACGATCGCCGGGACAACCGACCCTGCGCTTTTCAAGCAGGCGGTCGGGATGTTATTTGAGAGGCTGGAAACAGTACACCTGATAAGGGAAAACGGAGACTCTCGAAAGTGATCCCACGGAAAGAGTTCCGTGAGTTTCTCTGAGATCTCATAAAAAGTGGGAAATTGTGCCCCCAAGAGAGTATAGACCTGTACCCAACAGGCTTGTGGTCAAGCGTTTTGCCGCGCCAGTACGTCGACGAGACCATCAAGATGCGCATTCCCCTGCATAGTCGCTATCACCCGATGCCGGCATGAAGCCAATTGTCAACAACATGCCCCAGCTGTCGTTCGGGGGCGTCGCACAAGGGGCCTCAATGGGACGGACAGGGTTTTTGGCCACGACAGTGACCTTTCTAATTCCTCAGTTCATTGTTGTGGCGAGACTACTGACGGCGAACACTTGGTTTCCCCAACCAATCACCAGCCGTGCGGTCACGGTAATGGGGAAACATAGTGTTATTAGAATGTTGTTGCGATGGGGCGCGGACGGTGCTATTCTTTTCTCGGTGAGAGACGGGAACGCACCGTGGGGCAGGGAGCGTTTGGGCCAGTCGACCGCAGGGTATAGGATGGTCACCACGACAAGCCTGGTGTGTTATTTGACTGCCCGTCGCACTCTCTCATCTGGGATGTGCTGCTCTCTCAGCGCAAGCCCGGATCGGTTTGTGAAACTCTTTGCCCGCAATCCGCGCCCCATCCAACTTCGCAGCGCCCCGTGCGCTGCCGCTCTGTGGAAAGGAGTGTCCGATGAACAACTCCCCTCAATCCTTCGAGCGTTACCTCGCGCTCGACATTCACAAGCACTACGTCGTCGTGGGTGGCGTCAATGCTCAACAGCAAGTCATCGTGCCCCCGCGCCGGTCTGGATTTCGGCGAGTGGGCGGTGTGGCTGTCCAAGCACGTGCGCTAACGACGCCGTCGTGCTCGAAGCCACGACCAACGCCTGGCAATTCTACGACGAAGTCGTGCCCCATGCCGGGCGCACCGTCGTCGCGCATCCAGGTCTCGTCAAGCTGATTGCCACCGCGCGCGTTAAGACGGACCAGCGTGACGTGCTCCATCTCGCCCGCTTGCCTCGCAGCGAACCTGATTCCCGAAGTCTGGGTGCCCTCGCAGCCCGTGCGGGGAATTGCGCGCGCTCCTGGCGCATCGGCGTCGCTTGATCAAAATGCGTACGATGACACGCAATCGGCTCTAACAGTGTGATCCACCGCTACAACCTGACGCCGCCGCGTGGCGAACTCTTCTTGCTCAAACATCGCACCTGGTGGTCGGAATTGAAAGTGTCACCGACCGAAAAATTGCGCATTCGCCAAGACCTGGCGATCCCTCGATAAACTCGCGCCCCAAGTCGCCGAAGTGGACGCTGAGCTGTATCGCTTGAGCACGATATCGCCCTGGGCAGAGCACCTTCCCTATCTTGATGCAGCTCCCTGGCTTTGCCATCATTGTGGCCATGACCGTGCTCGCGGCCATTGGCGACATTAAGAGGTTCCCGACCGCCAAGAAATTGGTGGGCTACAGCGGGCTGGGCGCGAGTGTGCACAACAGTGGTGAGATGCATCGCACCGGCGGTATCACCAAAACAAGGACGTAAAGATTTGCGTTGGATTCTGGTCGAAGCCGCGCGGATGGCGGTGCTCCACGATCCTTATTGGAAAGCACGCTATGCGCTGCTCGAGCAACGCCTGGGATCCAACAAAGCGACGGTCGTGGTCGCGCGCAAACTATTGGTCGTGGTGTGGCACGTGTTGCATGAGCACGAGGCGGACTGCCAAGCGAACGCCGCGCGCGTCGCCGCCAAGTTGATGACGTATTCCTATGACTTGACGGAGGAGCAACGCGGTGGCATGACCACCCGCGAATTAGTGCGCTACCACTTGATGCACTTGAAGCTGGGCGACGACTTGACCGCCATTCCGTATGGTGGGCGAGTGCGGCCGTTGGCATCCGTGGACGAAGTGCTGGCGTTGCATCCGGAATTAAAGTCCGCCGCGTAGAGCGAAAAACCGCGTGACAACTTCAGACGACTTGATCTCACCCCCGCCGGCGTAAAAATCTCGCTGGGGGCAGGGACAGTGAGGTGTTATCTTATTTTCGCTTCTACACCCTTGGCAACTTCCTTACCGATCTTTTAAGGTTCAACCTCTTGACTTGGCAACACATCGGTCCCTTGAGATTACATTGTGAACGTGTTATTTGGGGGGCCATGCCTGTTCTTGTTCTACCAGAGTCTCTGCAGTATAATGCATGCAACAGAAGTCCCGCTCGGTTTTTACACAACCGGCGAGGCATAGCTCCAGGTGCATGACCACCCGGAAAAGGACCAGAACTATGGACCCTTCACAATTTCACAAAACCCTCACGCAACTTCACACCGAACTTGAGCAAACGCAGGCGATTGACGACGAATCGCGGCAACTGCTCGAGCACTTGCAAAGCGACATTCAAGCGGCGCTGAAAGAACCCAGCCCGACCATGCACCAATCGCTACGTGATCGTTTAAGCGCGGCGGTCGTGCACTTGGAAGATTCGTATCCCCAGCTCACGTTGACGCTCAAACAAGTTCTGGACAATCTGGCGCAAATCTAACGCGCAGGCCAAGTCGCGGGCGGACCCTGGCACTCCCTGACATGGCTGTGCGAACTCTCGCCAAGTCACGATCCCGCCAGGGCAAGTATCACGCCTGCGTCGTTTCGAGCAAGCGGACCGAGTGCGCATCTCAGACAGTGTCTTGCGGCTGCTCTCGAGCAAGCTAGGTGTAATGCTTGCCGCGGGAGGGGATGAAGCCCGAGGATTGATTCGATCCGTGGTGGAACGAGCGGAATAGGTCGAGGGCAAAATGAAAATCCACTACGCGCCAAAGGCCGTAATGGATCTGTTTCTGCTCAATCCGCAGAGTGTGATATATTCAATGCCCGCAAGGGAAGTGCGTTTTATTCACAAACTACCGATCTTGGCTGTGGAGCGGGCATACATTCCCCTACCACGCGCGCCAATTGGTCGGACGCACTCGATCGCGAGCAAAACATAGTTCACCGAAGAACGAGGCACCCGAGCGGACCCTCACGGTGGAGCTTGGCAGAGCAATTGAGAAATGTCGTGGGTTTGTCACCTGTTTCGCCCACTGTGAGTATAACAACCCGAAAAAGGGAAAGCGCCTGATGCTGTGCTAGATGAAAACTCCATCCGAGGTCGTTGGTGCTTTTATCATTAGTTCACGCCGCAAGCCAGTATTGTGATGCCACCCGTTCAGCACCGGCGATGCAACCATCTGCACCGTTCCGCCGCTTCCCGTATCTGCCCTTCTTGTCAAAACCTTCCGACGATGATCGGTCCCCAAGCGTAGCGGGAAAGGGAAAAAGCCGCATGACCACCCTCAACGAATGCGTTGTCGTGTTTTACGACAGCGCATTCGTCACTTGTACTACAAAAACAAACCACCCTAATTGATTGCTTTTTCAGCAAATCGATGGTTAGCTATACACGTCGGGCAGCGCAACCGGTAAACCACCCTACTCAACCCAGCATAAAAGCGGAAGCCATGAATGTGTTTCTGGTCGATGATTCGGCAATCATCCGCGAGCGTTTGAAGCGGATACTCGGCATGGTGGAACAAGTGACCGTGACCGGCGAAGGGGGAGGCGTAGCAGGCAGCGCTGGACGCCATCTTTGGTTTGAAAACGGACGTCGTTCTTCTCGGGATCCCCTTCGCCCATGGAAACGGTCTCGATCTGCTGAAGCGCTTGAAGGAAGCCAAGCCAGCCCCAACGGTGATTGTCTTGACCGACGATCCGTATCCGACTTTACCGCCAAAAGTGCCTCGAAGCCAAAGCGGATTTCGTGTTCATCAAATCGACCGAATTCGATCAAGTGGTCCCCGTGTTGAAACAACTGGTTCAGCAAGCGAGGGACAACGGTGAGTCGTCCGCCCAAGTCACCGCGTAGGCGGAGAGAGGTTTCAGAGACGCACTGGCGAGTAACGAGACACCTTTAGCGTTGACCATGGCCATTTTTGAAAGGGGATACCGTGACAAAGACAGCGGAAGAACTACAGAGCGAGTATGAGGACTTGACGCATCGTCGTGAGAGACTGCTCCCCGAGATCACTCGCGTTTCCATCGACTTGGCGAAAACGCGGGGCGTGGTGCTTTCGGAGATTGATGCGTTTGCTCGGGCGCAGGCGTTGTCATTGCGCTTGTCCGAGTTGACCAAGGAACGTGATACGCTAACCGAGCAAATTGAGCGAGGCAAGGTCCCGCCGCGCTGAGCGCAACCGTGGGGCAGCCGCTTTAGCTCGATCGGTCAAGTGGGTTGGGCGGTTTGCTTCGTCCGGGGTCTCCATTTGGTTCAGACCCGCGCCACGGGCATATCGCTTGACTCGGTTTGGGCACTAGGGCGACGAATCAACGCAAGTCTAATTCGATCTAGGAGGATTTTGGTATGACTGAGAAAAAACTTGGAATGCGGCCGCTCGCGGATCGCATCATCGTCAAGCCACTCGAACAGGACGAAAAAACGGCGAGTGGAATTCTACTCCCCGAGACCGCCAAGGAAAAACCGCAGGAAGGCATCGCGGTGGCCATCGGCCCGGGTCGCTGGGATGAGGACGGCAAAAAGCGGATTGAGCTGGAAGTGGCGGTCGGGGACAAGGTGATCTTCGCCAAATACTCGGGCAGCGAAATCAAGCTCGCCGAACAGAAATACTTGATCATGAGCGAGAAGGACATTCTCGCGGTGTTCGAAAAGTAATCCCGTCATTGGGAAATTCAGATCAGGAGGAATCCAAAATGCCTGCCAAACAACTTGCATTCTCAGAAGAGGCACGCCATCATCTTAAGATTGGCGTGGACACGGTTGCGAATGCGGTCAAGACGACGCTCGGACCCAAGGGTCGCAACGTGGCGCTCGACAAAAAATACGGCGCGCCCACCATCACGCACGACGGCGTCACCGTCGCGAAAGAAATCGAACTCGAGAATCCGTACCAGAATATGGGTGCACAGCTTCTGAAAGAAGCCGCCACCAAGACGAATGACATCGCGGGGGATGGCACGACCACCGCCACGGTGTTGGCGCAAGCGATTGTCAACGAAGGTTTGAAGAACGTCGCCGCCGGCGCGAACCCGATGTTGCTCAAGCGCGGCATCGAGCGCGGCATTGTTGCCATTGTCGAAGAACTCAAAAAGATGGCCAAGCCGGTCAAGGGCAAGGATGACATCGCCAATGTCGCGGCGAATTCTGCCGCCGATCCCGAAATCGGCAAACTGCTGGCGGATGTCATGGACAAGGTCGGCAAGGACGGCGTGATCACCGTCGAAGAGAGCAAGACGGGTATCGCGTTCGAAACCGAATTCGTCGAAGGCATGCAGATTGATCGCGGCTACATCACGCCCTACTTTGTCACGAACACGGAGCGGATGGAAGCCATCCTCGAGAACGTGTACATTCTGCTCACCGACAAGAAAATTTCCGCGCATACCGACATCGTCCCACTGCTCGAAAAATTGGTGCAGTTGGGCAAGCGCGAACTCGTCATCGTCGCTGAAGATGTGGACGGGGAGGCGCTGGCGACGCTCGTGTTGAACAAACTGCGCGGGATGCTGAATGTGATCGCGGTCAAAGCCCCCGGCTATGGCGATCGCCGCAAAGAAATGTTGCGCGATATGGCGATCCTCACCGGCGGACAGGTCATCACGGAGGAGTTGGGGCGCAAGTTGGAGACCGTGCAGGTCGCCGATCTCGGTCAGTGCCGCAAGGTCATCGCGACCAAGGACGACACGACCTTTATCGAAGGTTCAGGTGCGGACAAGGACATCAAGGGCCGCATTAATGAGATCAAGGCGCAGATCGAAAAAACGACTTCGGATTATGACAAAGAAAAACTGCAAGAACGACTGGCGAAACTCGCGGGCGGTGTGGCGTTGATTCGCGTCGGCGCGGCGACCGAGACCGAGTTGAAAGAGAAAAAGCATCGGGTCGAAGATGCATTGAGTGCAACGCGCGCGGCGGTCGAAGAGGGCGTGGTCCCGGGCGGCGCGGTCGCGTTCCTCAACGTGATTCCGGCGCTCGACAAGGTGGAAGGCACCGGCGATATCGCGACGGGCGTGCAGATTCTCCGACACGCGCTCGAAGAGCCACTGCGCCAGCTCGCGGAGAATGCTGGGCATGACGGCGCGGTCGTCGTGCAAGATGTGCGCCGGATTCAAAAAGAAAAGAACAACCTCAACATCGGCTTTGAGGTCATGTCGGAAGAATATGGCGACATGCTCGAAAAAGGCATTATCGACCCCGCCAAGGTCGTGCGCAGCGCGTTAGAGAACGCGGCATCCATTGCGGCGATGATCCTGACGACGGAAGCGTTGATCACGGACATGCCAGAGAAGGGATCACCCGCCCCCATGCCGCAGATGCCCGAGTTACCAGCCTCCGGCGTCGGTACACCGTGGACAAACGAAATCCTGCGAAGGTCGCTGAACCTTTGCAGGATTTTGCTATTCGCGAAACGCGACGGATTTCAATCGTGCGCGGACGAATCAGCGAATCGAACAGCGGATTCCTGATACGAATTCGTCAAATCCAGTGGAGCTGGGGAATGCCAAGATCATCACATTCCCCGTCTTGAACGGGTTGCAGCATGATTACCGACTGGCGGCTCGAGCCACTCAGAACCAGATAAACAAGAACGGATGGGGTTTTCGGCCAGGTACAGCTCAACGGTCTTCACCACAATCACCGGCGCGCGGCATAAAATACAAAACTTCGTCCAGACAAACGCGGACGAAGTTTCTGCCCAGCACAGGGTCAAGGAAGGGACGGGCGAAGTCGAACGCGCCAGGCTCTATGCGCCCAAGAAGGTTGAATCCTGGGGGCCGCTGTTTGAGTTTGCAGCAAGAGCAAAGGTCACGACGCGGTGATTTTGAACAGGAGTTGATTCCCGTTCTTGCCCACTTGCTGAATCACCCCCATCTTCTTCAGGCAGTACGTCAATTGACGCACGGCGTGGATCGAGCCACCACCGCGCTCTTTCAGACTCTGATTCGAAAAGGGTTGCTCCAATCCGTCGGGCAGAAAACGGAGAAAATCCTCTTTCTTCTCGAAGGTCACCGTTTCGAGAACCTGAAGCAGCCTGTGATCGTGGACGCTTTGTCCTCTCCGTCGCCAACTGCCGCGCCCATCGGCATGCCTGATTTCTTCTTCTTGAATCAGCGCAATCTCCAGGGTCAGGTTCGGATGATTGATCAATTCGGGGAGGCTGACCAGTTCTGCGAAGAGGTCACTCAGTCTTCCGACTTTGGGCGATTTTCTGCGACCCAGGATTTTCTTGCCCGAGCCGGTCTTGCGCACGATCCATTTCTCTTGCGCAATTGGATACACCAGGCGCACCGGATGGTGTTCCAGCAAGGTGTGTAACTTGCGGCGAATCGCGGCCAGGTTCCGCGTCTGAATTTCAATCAGCTGCACGCCGCGCACAATATCGACGATGAAGCCATCTAGCTTGACTTCGAGTTGATCGCCGGGTCGCGCATACCATTGTTTCAGCGCGGCATGCAACGACTTTTCGTTTCGGACACCGATACCTTTCGCTTCGACGATAGAAACTTCTCGCTCCTTTCGCTTCATGGAAGCGAGGCTCCCTTAAGACTTGAAGTGTTCATCGAGTCCATTGGTCCTGCCAGGAGAGGAGGACGGAGTCGTTGGATATTCCGGCTGTTCCAGGGTCTTTCAGCTGGCTTCAACTTTCTTGTGCCGTTCACACGAATGGTCTGTGCTACTGGCATATCCTTGGCGAATCCCTGTGCCATTCCGCGGATCCCTAGGCGGTCTGCAACCGCTTCGCCAGACGCGAATTGCGCTGAAGGATTTTGTTGTTCCGCACTGCTAGACTGATGGCTTTCAGCGTCCCGACCAGGACGACCAGTTCTTTGGCGCGGGTGACGGCCGTATAGAGCAAATTGCGTTGCAACATCATATAGTGCTGGGTGAGTAACGGGATCACGACCGCGCGGTATTCGCTCCCCTGCGACTTGTGCACGCTCATCGCAAAGGCATGCACCAGCTCATCCAGTTCATTAAACTCGTAGTCGACGAGCGTGCCATCGAAATTCACGCCGAGTTTCTGATCTTCGATGTCGACCGAGGCCACGCGACCCAGGTCGCCGTTGAAAACTTGCTTGTCGTAGTTGTTGCGAGTCTGCAGAACCTTGTCGCCGAGACGAAAGACCCGACTGCCATGCCGCCACTCGCGTTTGTGTTCGTCGGGTGGGTTCAGCGCCTCCTGGAGCGCTTGGTTCAGTTCGCTCACCCCCACATCTCCGCGGTGCATCGGGCTGAGTACTTGAATATCTTCGATCGCGTCCATGCGAAATTTGTTCGGGATACGGGTCTTGACCAATTCAACCACGCGCTGGGCGGCTTGCTCGGGTTCGCTTTCCTTGAAGAGAAAAAAGTCCTGGGCGACCTGGGTGAACATCGGCATCTGCCCTTGGTTGATCCGATGGGCGTTGGTGATGATGAGGCTCTTTTCCGCCTGACGAAAGATCACGTCGAGTGCGACGACAGGGATCAAGTGGGAGGCGATCAAATCGCGCAACACACTGCCCGCGCCTACGGAGGGGAGTTGATCGGGATCGCCGATGAGCAGCACGTGGCTCCCCAGGTCAATCGCTTTGAGCAACGCATTCATCAAGAGCAAGTCGATCATGGACAGTTCGTCGACAATGATCAGGTCGGCATCCAGGGGATTATCGCGATCCCGCAGAAACTGATTCCCCTCAAACGGTTTGAATTCCAAGAGACGGTGCAAGGTTTGCGCGTTTTCCCCAGTCGCTTCGCTCAGGCGCTTGGCGGCGCGCCCCGTTGGGGCGGCCAGCTTGAAGGTCTTGCGCTTGGCTTTCAGGAGCTGAATCAAGGCGCGGACGCTGGTAGTTTTCCCGGTGCCGGGTCCGCCCGTAAGCACAGCGACCTTCGAGGTCAAGGCTGTCTTCACCGCTTCTTGTTGTTTCGCGGTCAGTGCGATTTGGTTCTTCTGCGCGATCCAATCAAAGGCGCTCGGCCAATCGAGCGAACGGAATTCGTTCAACCGGGTGCGCGGACTCGCGATCAACTCCTTCAAACGATTCGCGACCCCAAGCTCGGCATAGTAGAACGGCATGAGATAGACGGCTTCGTCTTCAACGAAAACCTCTTCCGCTTGCGCCAAGCGTTCAATCGCCGCTTCGACGAGTGGCGCCGAGGCCTCGAGTGCCTCGGTTGCATCGCGACTCAAGTCAGCGCGCAAAGCGAAGACATGTCCCTCGTCGCTGAATTGACCCAGGACATAGCGCACGCCCGCTTCGATTCGCGCCGGATCGTCGGGCTGGACTCCCATCGCGCGGGCGATCTTGTCGGCGGTGAGAAAGCCAATCCCATAGATGTCCCGCGCGAGGCGGTACGGATCATGGCGCACCACGTTGAGCGCGCCGTCACCGTACGCTTTGTAAATCTTGACGGCGAGCGAAGTGCTGACGCCATGACTTTGCAGAAACAGCATCACTTCCTTGATCTGTTTCTGCTCGACCCAGCCGCGCTGAATGATGCCGACCCGCTTGGGTCCGACGCCGCTGACCTCGTGTAAACGATCAATGGCCGTGTCAATCACCTCAAGCGTTTCCAGTCCAAAATGCTGGACGATCCGTTCGGCGGTGACCGGACCAATCCCTTTGATGAGACCCGAACCCAGGTATTTGCGCAGTCCTTGCACCGTTGCGGGGTATTGCATCGAAAAGTGTTTGATCTCGAACTGGCGGCCATGCTGGGGATGATTCGTCCAAATCCCATCGAGCAAGAGCGATTCGCCGACATTGGCACCCATCAAGTTGCCGACGACAGTGATGATATTTGGCTTGCCTTCGGGGAGGAAACGCGCGACGGTATAACCGTTCTCTTCGTTGTAGAACGTGATGCGTTCGATGGTGCCGCGCAGGGATTGGAGAGGGAGAGGAGAAGAGGACACGCCGGGGATTATAGCGCAGGTCGTTGCGCGCAACAAGATGGCAGCAAGTCTGTCTTGAAACAATGAGAAGATCAGTGTTGTCCCACACGCTGAATTCGATCAATAACCCAACCGAGTTCAGTCTTGATGCGGATAGGAACGAGGGTTTGAGGGCAACTGACGCCGAACTACGAACCGATGACCAGTGTGATCAATTTGACAAGAAAATGAAAATGAGTATACTAATGGTCGTACGGAACAGCAGATTCTGAACTTGCAGGAGCACCCGGCGTTCTCAGAAATTGTGGAGCCCAGGTGCTTTTTCTTTTTCTCCGTCTGACTCGTTTCGGCAAGTTTACATGAAGGAGGCCAAACAAATGGCTGATCGAGTGATCGGAACCGTCAAGTGGTTCAATGCGGCAAAGGGGTACGGATTCATTTCCCACGAAGGGGGCAAGGATCTGTTCGTCCACTTTTCCGAGATTCAGGATGCGGGCAATGGCTATCGCAGCTTGAACGAGGGCGACAAAGTGGAATTCACCGTCGGTGATAGTCCCAAAGGTCCCCAGGCCACGAACGTCACCAAAACGAGCTAAGTCTCGCGGGTGAAATGCGCTTTCACGGTACTACTGCTATTATCGAAGAAGAATCATATTCGACCAGAGAAATAAGCGGCAGGTGTGATTGCTCTAATGATCAGGCAGGACTATCCAGTCCTGCCTGATTGCTTGTACTCCCCAGGCTGGTTATTGGCATTGGGGTATCGAGTAGCGCGACGAGCGGTGCGCCGAACCAGGTGCCAACAACTGTGGCCAGAAGAACGCCGCCCACGAGAGGCGTAATCGAAACAAGTGATGGAATTGAAATGGATGCGAGAAGGGTTGCTCAGACCGCCTGAGCGACGAGGTGCCGCTTGAGATCGCGGGCGCGAAGACAAACCCCACTCAATCGCCCGATCATCAGCCCCAAAATCACGCACATGGCGACATCGGCTACCATTGCAACGCCCAGGATGTTTCCAGCAATGGCTTTGACCATGACCAAGAACACGATCAGGAAAAAGTAAATGCGATCAAAAGACAACGTGACGTGGCGGGATGCCGGATGAACCTGCATCGGCACCCATTTTCTCATCCAAAAGCCAACCGGTAAAAAGAGCCCCAAGACGATCATCGCCCACACCCATTGAAAGGATCCGGCTCCAATGTCATGGTAGAGCGTCAAACCGAAGAGCGTGCCGAAAACAGCCAAAATGCCGGTGCGGATCCAGATTTTGGCGCGACTTTGCTTCAGCAGTGGTGGTGGTGTTACCTGCATGGAAGAGATGGTCATGCTGTTCTTGCTCCCGAGAATATTTTCCAACGAGTGCCAGGATCTATTCAGATTGTTGTGGGCGAGCCCAAAAGTACGCTAGCCAGATTTGCATTGTGACTTGGTATTAAATAATCGGAGCATTGAAACGCTTCTCAGAAGCCGACTCCTCCTGAGAAGCGTGCCTTATCCTTTCGTGAGCAGAATTGCCCTCGTCGTCTGCCCATCTCAATGCGAGTATAGCACTTTTGGCGACCCAGGTCATTAACAAATGTTAAGGATGCCTCGGTTGCTAGACAACCGAGTAGGGCAATGACGCGAAATCAATTCCCGCAACCACACACTGCCCTTGCCGATCCGTGCGAACACGCCCGCGAATGAGCATCGGTTCGCGCTGTGAGAGCAATGGACGAAAGCGATTGAGTGCCGCGCCGCTCCACAACACCTGGAACATTCCGCGCTCGTCCTCCATATCCACGAGCCACATCACTTCTTGTTTGGATGCAAAGCGATGGGTCGCCAAACGCACTCCCGCAATCGTCACTTCTTGCCCGATGTGTTGCGCCAATGCGTCACTCTGAATGCGTGAATGCTTTGCCAATTTGTCCGCGCACAACTGCATGGGATGCACGCTGACCAGTTGTCCCAGTATCTCACGTTCCCAGGATGCGCGTTCGTAAATCGTCGGCTCAGGCAAAGAGGGTTCCTCTGATACAGCTATCAATCCCAGTTGTCCTGTATGTCGACCGTGCCAGCGGTCGCGTTCGAGTTGTGCCAGCATCGTCTTGGGATTGCCGAGTCGATAGAGCGCGCCCGCTTTCACCAGATTGACGGCTTCAATGTATTGCGGTTGGGCACGATTCAGAAAATCGTCGAGTGATTGATAAGGGCGTTGCGCGATAATGGTCTTGGTCGTCGTGTGAGTCAGTTCACGCACCTGTCCCAACCCCATCCACAGCGTCTTGGGTGATTCAAGCGTGAATACTTCGTTACTGTAATTGATGTGCGGCGGATTCACGATCAATCCCAGTCGTCGCGCCTCGCTCATATATACACTGGGTGATAGAATCCGCCCCACACCGCGAGCCGCGCGGTCATAAATTCGGCAGGATAATGCGTCTTCAAGTAGGCCATGCGATAGGCGACCACGGCATACCCCGCCGCGTGCGCTTTCGGAAATCCGTACCCCGCGAACACCGCCATCAAATCCCAAATTTTCTGTGCGATCGGAGCCTCGACCCTGCTTGTCTTTTGTGCGCCTTCGACAAACTTTTGGTGCAATTGCTCCATCTCGCGTGATAGTTTCTTCGACATCGCACGGCGCAGGGTGTCGGCATCACCCAGCGAAAAACCTGCAACCTCGTGCGCAATGCGCAAGACTTGCTCCTGATAAATGATCACGCCATAGGTTTCGCGCAGAATCGGCTCGAGTGCGGGATGCAAGTACTCGGCCGCTTCTTGTCCAAGGTGTCTGCTCACAAAGGCATCTTTGAGTCCACCCTGCAACGGACCGGACGATACAACGCGAGCGCGACCAGCAAATCGTTTGTGTTGTGCGCCGTGAGTTCGCGCAAAGTCATGCGCATGCCAGGGCTTTCGGTTTGAAAGCATCCGATGGAATGCGCGGTAGCAAGCGTCTGGGCGGTTTCGGTATCATTCGGCGGAATTTTGTCGATTGAAAAGTCTGGCTCACGCTGGCGAATGAGTTCAATGCTATCGGCAATGACGGTGAGCGCGCTGATGCCGAGCAGATCGATTTTGATCAGCCCCGCTTGCTCAATGCCGCTCAAATCGAATTGGGTGACAAGCAAACCTTTCGTCGCGTGTTGCAACGGGACAAGATCCGTAATCGCGCCAGGCGCGATGACAATACCACCCGGGTGAATCGAAAGATGATGCGGGGTGCCGTCGAGCGCGCGGCTCATCTCCAAGACTTGGTGCTCAACGGGTCATGTGTTTGTTCGATCAGTTCCGCCTGGGCATTGGCCAGTTGCTTCCGCATCCCCGGGTGCCAAAAGCCAGGAAGTTGATCGGTGAGCTCGCCGATGCGCTTTGCGGGCAAGCCGTACACCTTGCCCACTTCACGCAACGCGTAACGTGCACGGAGTGTGGCGTACGTGCAGACCATCGCCACCCGGTCTGCGCCATATTTCTGATAGACATAGCGAATCACTTCGTCGCGGCGATGCGAGCACAGGTCGAGATCGATATCCGGTGGATCGTGGCGTTCGAGCGAGAGAAAGCGTTCAAAGTATAGATTGTGGGCGATGGGATCGATGTCGTGGATGCCGAGGCAGTAGGCGACCACCGATGAAGACGCGGAACCACGTGGCGAAATCGGCACGCCCTGCTCGCGGGCGAATCGCACAATGTCGGCGACCACGAGAAAGTATGGCGCATAGCCCAGCGTGTCGATCACGTTGATTTCTTTTTGCAAACGGGCTTGAAGGGCGGAATCCACCGCCCCGTAAATTCGTGCAGCACCGGCCATCGCCAGGACGCGCATTTCTTCGGTGGCAGAGTGGGCGGGAGATAGATCAAGTGAAGGGAAACGCCATTGACCCAGCGGAAATTCAAAGCGGCATTGGTCGGCTAGCGATTGGGTGGTGTCGAGGGCGGAAGGAAATTCGGCGAATCTGTCCCGCATCTCTTGTTCCGAGGGGCATGAGAAATCGGGGAGTGCCGGCAAATCGGTAAGCCGTACGTTGTGGCGCATGGCGGTGAGCACACGATAACGCGGTGCATCATCGAGCGAGAGGTAATGGATATCGTGCGTCGCAACCGTGCGAACATGCAGCCGGTCCGCAAGTGATTGCAGAGAACGCGCGATCGCCATATCACTTTTATCGATGATTTGCAGTTCGATGAAGAAGTGGTCGTGACCAAAGAGGTTGATGAATTCGTGGGCCAGAGCTTCAGCTTGCGCCGGGTTGTCTTGGCGGACGAGTGCATCCATCGGTCCGCGCCAACCGCCTGACAAGGCAATCAATCCATCGGAGTGTGAAGCGAGATCGCTCAATTCGAGTCCGCGCGCAAGAGCGGCTTCACGATCCGGCGCAGATTGTAACCGGGTAATCAATCGGCACAAATTGCCATAGCCACGCAGATTCTGCGCGAGCAGGACCAGCGTGTGTCCGCCCACCCAGGAGAGTTCAGCCCCCAGGATTGGCGCGATGCCAACCTTGCGGCATGCGGTCACGAATTCCATTGCGCCGTACAGCGCATTCGAATCGGTTAACGCGAGGGCGGGCAAGTTCGCCGACTGTGCAAATGCCACGATGTCGGGAACCGATGCAACGCCATCGAGCAGACTCCAATGGGAATGGAGATGGAGCGGAATAATCGGCACGTCGTTATTGTATCACGAAAAACCGTTCGCGGGCTTGGCGTCTCACATCTAAAAGGAGACGCCAAGAGGGTTGCATTTATTCGAGGCTCAAACCGGCATGCATCGGTAGTTCAGCGAAATCAGAGTCAGCCGCCGGTAACCTCAAGAGCGAGCTTGGCCATCGACAGCACGAAATCGTTCGATCTCAAAAGGCTCAATCCTCAGTGGCGTTGCTCCTAACCAGCCGAAGCACTTGCCGGCGATTCAAAGATCAAACTGCAACAGGTCACCGCGCCTTCTGCCTTCTCCGTTTCGGAAACGCCGACAGTCGTCACCTGGATGCCGCTTTTTTCCAGTCGCTCACGGGTTCGGGGAAAAGAACTGGAATACACTACCTGGTTTCCTACGATCAACGCATTGGCACCCAGCGGCTCTTGGTCATCGACATCAATGAAATCCATTCCCAGGAAGTAACCTGGCTCAACCCATCGGCGGTTCAGGAGCAGGGTGCTGGGTCCCACTTGGGTTACCGCCGACTTGAGGTGCAAACACTCGCGTACGTGAACGGATACAATGCGATATCCGAAGGGAGTGATCATGGAGGTCAGTTGCTCGATTCCTGATTGGTTACTGCGACTCGACGATCCGACGTACAGCGTCTTGCCGACTCTCAGGACATCTCCGCCGTCCAATGTTCCTGGGGGTTGCGTGAACAATAGCTCACGGTACTCCCCGAGCGCCCTGGCGGCCGACACTGTCTCCGGCCTGCGCGACGCTGCCCCCGGGCGAGTAATGATCGCGATCTCGTCGAGCACCACCGCCGTGTCTTCGACGAAGACCGAGTCCGGAAGGTCTGGTTCTCCCGGGAGTGACACCAACCTACACCCCAATCGTTCTAGCACTTTTTCATACGCGCCGTGTTGTGCGCGCGCAAGCTCGATGTCGATCTCCGCTCGCGGAAGATAGGTCAGTTCGCATTGTCCTATCTTGGGACTCGGCGGTCGGGTGATAGCAATGAGCAAAGCATTTACTCCGTCTTGACAAACCAAAACGCGAGCGACACCATCATCAGCCAAATCGAATAGACTATGGCAGTGCCGGATACAAGCATCAGCAGAAAGAAGCCGATTTGCGTTAGCGTTGGCGTCACGTGCAGTTGCCCGAGCGCGTAGACGAGAAGCAGAATTCCGATAAGCACATCAACCAACCGCCAGACGACGATGTTACGAAAGCTCGAAATGAATTGCGCGTTGACCGGCTTGGTCAAGACAAAATCAAAGGTGCCATCGCGAATCTGCTCGATCACCGCGCCAACGTTCGGGCGCAGAAACGATTCCATCACGCCGTTGAAGAATGTGAACAAACGCGATGACCATCAACACTTCCGGAAAAGTCCAATCGCCCATCTTGTCGCGGTGCAAAAAGAAAACCGAAACGCCGACAACGCCCCACACGAGCCAAAAAGCGCTCATGAACGCGTGCGATAGAAAATTGACGCGATACTCGAGCTCTTTGAGAATCGAGTATTTGTAGAAAACGGAGAGAAGTTTTAGGTAACGCATATTGTCAAATTCTTGACGGAGGACGGATGACCAACGACCGAATAAATGCTTACCGTCTTTCGTCCACCGTCTTCGGTCAGCTATGCGCCAAACGCGCTGAACTGCCGAATGCCTTTTGCCCAAAGCCATCGATACAAAACAAAAAAGAACACGCACCACGCTATCATCACGGCAAAGCCGGCGGCGATATCGGCAGGAGACAATCGACCGGAAACGATTTCAACTGGAAAGGAAAGCATAAACCGGAACGGAAGATAATTGGCGATAGCACGCACCTATTCCGGAAACAAATCGAGCGGCGCAACGATACCGCCCAGCATCATCGACGCGGCAAACCAGATTTCGTGCAAAGTGGTCGATGACGAAATCCAAAACGACAAAATGCCAAAAGAAAACTGCGAAACAAAGCGCATGAGAAACGAAATCACCATTGCCGCGAGAAAGAGCGTGAGCGTAATCGGCGTAATGTCATAGTGGATACCGGGGAAGATCAACCACGCGAGAATTGCCAGCGGAAACAAAACGACAAAGCGGAAGAGTTTATCGGAGAGATGAAAGGCGATGTACTCGTGAATCGGATTGATCGGATGCAAAAGCTTGCTGGACAAATCGCCATGACGAATTTCGTAATCGAGTTCCCAGATGACCCAGACATTCGTCATCTGCCGCACCCAGGTCAGCAAAAGATAGTACGACACGAAATCGATTTGCGAATAACCGGCAATCGGACCATCTTCCGCGAGCGAATACCATACCGCGAGCATGACGAGCGGCATTACGTTGACGAGCATCCAAATCAGAATGCCGGCGCGATACTCGAGCGTCAAGCCAATCGAACGGCGAAGCATCGCCAGATATTTACGAAGCATCAGACGCCCCATTGACGGATGACCGAGGACGGAGGACAGAAATCTTTCGCGTCGGTCATCGGTCTTCCGTCATTCGTCACTTTCATCGTCTTCATCCGTCTCGCCGCGCTCCGCCCTTGCCCGCGCCGCGTCCTCGAACACGCGCGTGATCACATCCTCGATGGGCGGCTCTTCGATGGTGACATCGGCAATTGGCAATTGCGCAAGCATTCGCGCCGCCACGTCCGAGGTCGCGTCGCGCGGGACGAGCAAATCGAAGCGTTGTCCGCGCGCCTTGACGACTTCGCCATACTCGGCAAGTCGATGCGCGTCCATCGGTTGTGAAAATTCGACGCGGATGAGTTTATGCGGCGCGATTTTGCCGGCAAGCGCCTTGAGGTCGCCATCGTATAAAAGCTTGCCGTGATCGATGACGATGACGCGCTGGCACAGCGCGGTTACGTCCGCCATGTAATGACTTGTGAGAATGATCGTCGCGTGATAGCGTTCGTTGTAATCGGCGATGAATTGGCGAATCTTGGTCTGCATCGTTACATCGAGACCGATGGTTGGCTCATCGAGAAACAACACTTGCGGACGATGCAAGAGCGCGGCGGCAAGTTCGCATTTCATTCGCTCGCCGAGCGAGAGTTTGCGAACTTGCTTTTTCAACAGCGGCGCGAGTTCCAACAATTCGGTGAGATCGTTCAGCGTTTGTTTGAATTGGGCATCGGGGATTTCATAGATCGCGGCGTTGACCAAGAATGTTTCCATCGCCGGCAAATCCCAGTTGAGTTGTTGCTTTTGTCCCATCACGAGCGTGATTTGCCGGAGAAACGCCGCGCGCCGTTCGCTGGGCGTGAAATCGATCACGCGCGCGACGCCGTTCGTGGGATAGAGCAAGCCCGACAAGACTTTGAGCGTTGTTGTTTTGCCCGCGCCGTTGGGACCGAGAAAGCCAACAATTTCGCCGGCGTCGATGGAAAAAGAAATATCATCGACCGCTTTGACATCGCTGTACTTGCGCCAGACAAATGATTTGAGCGAGCCGGCGAGTCCGGGTTCTTTTTGGTGAACTTGATAATACTTGCAAAGATGATCGACGAGGATTTGAGGCATGTGTCTTGGAATTGGAAATTAGAAGTTGGATATTGGATGTTGGAAATTGGGTGCGATTGTAGCACAATCGGGAATGAGGAGCAAACATCAATTCGGTATTGCGTGTCGTCTTTTTGTTTTCGTGGCGTTGCGGTATAATGGGATTGCAAGCGTATTTAATTCCGCACTCGCGGGTTTGTGAAATACCAGTTTCCAGAATGCAAAAGTCAGGAATACAGGATGTTCACAGGAGCGTATTCGTATCAAGCGCACAGCCACAACAACTTTGATGTCTGGAAACACTCGCCTTCCAATTCCACTACCGCCATCGGGTGAAGCCGACAGCTAATAATCTGCAAGTCGGCTTGAGCCGACTTGCAGATTATTAAACACCGTATAAATTCGGTGGCAAAGATTCCGTAGCCACGTTTACGCGGAATCGGCGGTAGCATTAAAAATAATCACCCAGGAGATTTTGTGAAAGCGGCAATCTTTGAGCAATTCCGCCAGCCCTTGAAAATTGAAAACGTGCCTGACCCGATCGCGCATGATGACGGCGTGGTGATACAAGTCAAGGCAAATGGCATTTGCCGAAGCGATTGGCACGGCTGGATGGGACACGACTCGGATGTGCAATTGCCGCACGTGCCGGGACACGAACTCGCCGGCATCGTCGTCGAAACCGGCAAAGATGTGCGGCGCTGGAAACGCCGGCGACCGCGTCACCGTGCCATTTGCCGTGCGGTTGCGGCGATGTGCCCGCAATGTTTGTCGGGCAATCAGCAGATTTGCGACAATTATTTTCAACCTGGGTTTACCGCGTGGGGTTCGTTCGCGCAGTATGTCGCCATTCGCTACGCCGATACCAACCTGGTGCGCTTGCCGGACGAAATGGATTTCGTCGAATCGGCGAGTCTCGGCTGTCGCTTCATCACCGCGTTTCGCGCGATTGTCGCGCAAGGGCGCGCGTCACCCGGCGAATGGGTCGTCGTGCACGGCTGCGGCGGACTTGGGCTTGGCGGCGATTATGATTGCGCGTGCGCTCGGCGCAAACGTGATCGGCGTGGATATTCGCGACGAGGTACTTGGCGTTCGCAAAATCGATTGGCGCGACGCACACGATCAACGCGCGCAACGAACCACAACTCGATCCAAGCGATTCACGATTTGACCGGGCGGCGGCGCGCACGTTTCACTCGATTCGCTGGGAAGCATCGAAACGTGCCGCAATTCAGTTTTGTCGTTGCGCAAACGCGGACGGCATGTTCAAGTGGGGCTGATGGTTGCCGATTACAAAGATGCGCCGATGCCGATGAACGTCGTCATTGCGAAGGAATTGGAAATCCTGGGCAGTCACGGGATGCAAGCGCACGCGTACGAACCGATGTTGCGAATGATTCTGCGCGAGACAACTTAAACCCAAGTTATTGATCAACAAAATGGTAACGCTGGAAGAATCGATTGCCGAATTGCAAGTCGCTGGGTAATTTTCCCAGCATCGGCGTGACGGTGATTGACCGATTCTGAAGCAGAAACCCGACAGGTTTTCGTAAAACCTGTCGGGTTTTGGTTTACGCAGGCAACGCGCGCCGCAACAAGCGAATCCAATTTTGCCCCAGAATGTTGTGAATGTCCTCGTCGTTGAAATGCGCGGCGGACAACGCTTCGCCAAGTTTTTGCAAATCCGCAATCGTATCGATTTCCTGTGGCACTGAATCCACGCCGAATCCGCCGTCAAAATCCGTGCCAATGCCAACGTGTTGAACATCGCCGGTCAAATCGCAAATGCGCCAAATATGCTTCACCACATCCGCCAGCGTGACCGCGTCCTTTCCGCTTCGACTTGTCCCAATCGCCGCGAATGAATCGATTGAACATCACAACGCCGATGACGCCGTTGCGTTGCGCGATCGCGCGAATCATTTCGTCGCTCAATTGTCGATCCGCATCGGGTCCAATGTACGCGCGACAATTGGAATGACTCGCGATGACCGTACCGTGATACAATTCCAGCGCGTCCCAGAAACTTTGCTCCGCCATATGCGACGCGTCGAGAATCATCCCGGCGCGTTCGAGTTGCGGCATCAATGCGCGACCCAGTTCCGTCAGGGGTCCGGGCGCGCGCGTGCCGCCCGGAATAGCGCGTCTGACTCCACGCGGGTCCGACAATCCGCACGCCGGCATCGAACCATTCCGGCGTTTGCGCCGGCGCGATGATCGGGTCGGCGCCTTCCATCAAAATCACCAAGCCGATTTTCGGCGTCGGCGAGGCGAGCACGTGCTCCAAATCATCGCGCGAGCGTGATCAGCGATACGCGCGGGTCCATCGCCAGCATCGAATAGTACGCGATCTGTTCCATCGCTTGCGCGTGCGCTTCCTCCGGCGTGTTGTACACCTTGCCCCAACCGGTGCGGTCGGGGCGTGCCTTCGCCACGTAAATCGTCGCAAAAATAATTTTCACATTGCCGGCGATCAGCTCCGGAAATCCACAGAGCGCGGGTCCTTCGCCGTGCGCGGGATTCGTGCCTTCGCGCGCGCGCTTGTCGGCAACGCTTTCGAGAAAATCGCGACCGAGCGCAATCTTGTTCCACGCAATGTCCTGATGCGCATCAACGATGATAGGTTTTGTCATATTGCTCCGATTCGATGAAAAATTCCACGACGATTATAGTGGGACTCGCCGGAAACGTCAACGCGCCGCCGGCAATTGCCAACAGCGCGTCACGTCAATATCTCGAGGAGGAGAAAGAGATGATTGCAGCGTAGTAACTTGAAAGAGTTGTGTCCAATCCAGACGATATTTTGAAAAAGGCAATGTGGAATCAAATGCTCCGCACCAAGTGATGCGCTACTAGATTAGGTTGGGAGATGGAACGTGTCCCTCCGGACAGGGAATGCTCCTGCGTCACATGAATCACGGGTCCAGATATTCGCAGCCCTTTGCTCCGCGACGTTTGGCATCCCCCAACCCACGCGGAGTATCGCATTTCCAGATTAGAGTCAAATGAATAAAGACTAAAGCGAGAATAAGAAAAAATCCGTCCAATTTATCCGCAAAGCACGCGAAGAACGCGGAGATTTCTCATTTTCTTCTCTGCGTGATCTGACGTCTCGGCGGTGAAATTCGATGTTATTTTCTTAACACGGTATACAAATTCAACTCCGCATCGGCATAAAATTGTCGGACGATTTCAAACCCGCTCGCGTCCGCCAGCCGCATCATTTCCTCTTTCGTAATCAAATGACAATATCGATAACCCGCGCCGCCGCGCTTCCACACCAACAACGCGTCGCCCGCTTCCAAATCGCGTTCGTCGAATCCCGCCGATTCCCACGGCACGATCCGTTTGCGCTGTCGCTCGTTGCGGTCGAATGCCCAGTTGCTCAACACCAATCGACTGCCCGGCTTCAAGAGCGCATGAATATCGCGCAGGACGGCGACGCGCAAATCGAAACTGGGAACGTGATGCAAAACCGCGAGCGCAACCGCAATGTCGAACGATGCGCGCTCAAATTGCGCGTTCCAATTTGGTTGCGTAATATCGCGCGACGAAAAATTCTGCCGCGACATTCTGCAATTTCGGATTGCCTGCTGAGGCAATGCGCAATCAATTCCGCTGACGCATCCACGCCGACGTACGCCAATTTCTTGCCTTCACGCTCCAATCGTTCTGCCAGACGACCATTGCCGCAACCGATGTCCAGCACCTTGCCAGCATCGCCAATGTACGCTACAATTCGATCCAATCGCGTTTGCGCGCTCGAACGTGTTTCGGAAAACGCCGACGCGAATTTAGTGTAGAATTCTCGATTGATCGCGATGAGTTGTCGAATGATTTGGGGATTCATACTCAGTCTGTCATTGCGAGCAACGTTTAAGCGTCAAGCAATCATTGCCAACTTTGAATTTTCGCTCCGAACTCGCAATGACAGTTGCGATTATACCATGAACGAACTTGACACGCTACAGGCACGAATGGCAATAGCAAACACACCACACCGCTCGACATCGATCAGCACAAGCCGGAATTGCTCGCGCTGTTCGATGCGATTCAACGCGCCGAGCATTGGTCGCGCAATCGCTTGACGCAACTGATCGTCGCGCATCGTCCGCGACGGCGACGAACGTTGATCCCGCAACACAAAATCGTCGAGGCATACCGGCGATTGGTTGATCGCGGCGATATTCAATTTGACCAGCATTGTGTTTGAGCGATTGAAACTCAAACCGGTACGCACGAGTTCCGGCGTCGCGCCGGTCGCGGTGCTGACTGGACCCTACCCCTGCCCCGGCAAATGTATCTTTTGTCCCGAAGCGCAAGGATTTCCCAAAAGTTATCTGCCACTTGAACCGGGCGCGCAACGCGCCGCCGAACCATCGTTTTGATCCGTTCAAGCAAACCGCGTCGCGCATCAAGACCCTCGAACACAATGGACATGCGACGGACAAAATCGAACTGCTGATTCTGGGCGGGACGTGGTCGGCGTATCCGCACAATTATCAGGAACGATTTGTGCAACGCTGTCTCGATGCGATGAACGGCGCGGAATCGGAATCGCTCATCGAAGCGCAAAAAGCAAACGAAACTGCCGAGCATCGCAACGTCGGCTTGGTGATGGAAACGCGTCCCGATCATATCACGCTCGACGAAGTACGACGCTTGCGCTGGCTCGGCGCGACCAAAGTGCAAATGGGCGTGCAATCGCTCGACGACAAAATTCTCGAACGCGAATTGTCGCGGGCACACGGTTGAAGATTCGCGGCGCGCGGTGCGATTGTTGCGGCTCGCCGGGTTTTAAATTGCATTTGCACTGGATGCCGAATCTGCTCGGCGCAACGCCAGAATCGGACGCGCAAGATTTCAAGCGTCTGTGGAATGATCCTCGCGTTTCGTCCCGACGAGTTGAAAATATATCCGTGCAGTCTCATCGAAGGCACGGAACTCTACAATCGCTACGAGCGCGGCGAGTATCGGCCGTACACAAATGAAGAACTTGTCGAGATTCATTGTCGCGATGCAAAAGCATCGTGCCGCCGTACTGCCGCATCAATCGCGTCATCCGCGACATCCCGGCAAATTACATCGTCGCTGGCAGTACGACCTCGGATTTGCGGATGGTCGCGCAACGCGAGATGAAACAACGCGGTCTGCAGTGCCAGTGTATTCGGTGCCGCGAAGTTCGCGCGGAGAAAATCGATGCGGCACAATTGCGGCTTGACACGCTCACGTACGAAACCGACGCGACGACAGAATATTTTCTCAGCTTCGTCACGCCGCACAACAAGATTGCCGGCTTTTTGCGGTTGTCGTTGCCCTCGACTACCGCCTCGCGCGACGAAATCTTGGACGAGGTGCGCGGATGCGCGATGATCCGCGAAGTCCACGTCTATGGTCCCGCGCTTGAACTCGGCGCAGAATCAAGCGGCGAAGCGCAACACGCCGGACTGGGCACGCGGCTGATCGAACAAGCAATGCATATCGCACGCAACGCGGGATTCAAACGCATCGCGGTGATCTCCGCCATCGGCACGCGCGAGTATTATCGCAAACACGGATTCGAGTTGGGCGAATTGTATATGACGCGCGCGCTCTGAACCTCGAAGGTTTCAGCAAACCTTCGAGGTTTTTAATTTTTTTCTTACACGATTTTTCCGGTTCTAACTCATTCCTAACGCAAATACGTAAAATGAGGCATTGAACCAGCAATCGGTCGCGCATATGCGAAAGACGAATAGACAAACAATTGAAGGAGGAGCAGCTCGATGGGTAACAAACTCAACATTCCACCCAGCTCGACGACAGGTGGCGACGATAGTTTGCGCAACTATCTCGTCGAAGAATTTGTCGAGGATTATCAAGAGGGACACATCACGCGACGCGAGGCGCTGAAAAAGCTTGCGTCGATTTTTGGGAGCTTGGCAGTCGCCAGCACTTTTCTCGCCGCGTGCGCACCCGCGCCCACCGCCACGCCGATTCCGCCCACAGCCACATCGATTCCACCAACTGCAACGCGCGTTCCGCCAACGGCGACTATACGTCACCCGCTGCTGCGCCAACTGTCCGCTCCTTCGCCTGCCGCCATTGGCACCGTCATGCCCAGACGATCCGGCAATCGAAGCGAAAATGGTCGAGTACAAGAGCCGGCACGGACAATATCGCCGCGTACCTCGCAAAACCAAAAGGCAACGGACCTTTCCCGATTGTTTTGATCTGCCACGAGAACCGCGGGTTGACCGATCACATCAAAGATGTCGCGCGCCGTGCGGCAAAAGCCGGTTACGCTTCACTCGCGGTCGATTTGCTGTCGCGCGAAGGCGGCACGGATAAAGTCGGCGCGAATGTGCCGGGCGTTTTGGGCAACGTCCAGCCCACGCGCTTTGTCGATGATTTCAAAGCCGGGTTGGTGTACATGCAAGCGCAAGCGTTCGCGCAAAAAGATCGCGCCGGGATGTTTGGCTTTTGTTTTGGCGGCGGCATCACCTGGCGTTGCGCGACCCAAATGCCGGAACTACGCGCGGCGATTCCGTTCTACGGACCGAATCCGCCGCATCGAAGACATTGCGAAAACCAAAGCGGCAGTGCTCGCGATTTACGGCGGCACCGACACGCGCATCAACGCCGGCATCCCCGAAGTCGAAGCGCGCACTGAAAGCGAACAACAAGACATTTGAAAAATTGATTTACGATGGCGCGGGACACGCGTTCCATAACGATACCGGCGGTAGTTATAACGCGAACGCGGCGAAAGACGCGTGGGCAAAAACGCTCGCATGGCTGGACAAATACGTCAAGAGGATAAAGTACAAAAATCTGGAAGGGTTCGATCCTTCCAGATTTTTTACTTTATCAACGGCAACCAGCACCGTAAACGTGCTCCCTTTGCCAACTTGGCTCTGCACTTGAATTTGCCCCCGTGCTGATCGACAATCCATTTGGAAATCGATAAACCCAAACCGGTGCCGCCCTGTTCGCGCGCGCGCGATTTATCGACGCGATAAAATCGATCAAAGATATGCGGCAAGTCTTTTTCAGGAATTCCGATGCCCGTGTCCGCAATCGATACGCGCACACGATTCCCATCGCGCACGAGCGCAAGTGTAACCTCGCCTCCCACTCGGCGTGTACTTGATCGCATTATCAATGAGATTTAAGAACAACTGCTTGAGTCGATCTGCGTCGCCGACAACTTGGACTTGATCCCAATCAGCGAGAGAAACCTTAACGTCGCGCGTGGTCAACTTTGCCTGATGATAAACCTCGAGCAACAGCGCATCGAGTTCGACCGATTGCTTTTGAATTTCGACGCCGGCATCGGCTTGCGCGAGCAACAACAAATCTTGCACCAAGCGTTGCATCCGCGAGGCTTCAGAATCGATCGCCGCAAGCGCTTGCAGCGCCTGCACTCGTCCGCGCCGCGTCGCAACAAATCGAGATTGCCTCGAATCGCCGTGAGTGGCGAGCGTAACTCGTGCGAAACATCGGCGACGAAACGTTGTTGCGCGCGAAACAATTCTTCGATGCGCGCCAGCATTTCGTTGAACGTCTCCGCCAAGCGTCCCACTTCGTCTCGCGTCGGTTTTTGTTCGATGCGCCGCGTCAGATCGTTTGACCGCGCAATCGCTTGCGCCGTCTGCGTAATGCGATCAATCGGCGCGAGCGCGCTCCCCGCGAGTAATGCGCCGACGATCGATGCGATCAACAATCGCCAGGACAATGCCGCCAATCAACAATATCGCCAAGCGCCGCAAGGTGTCGTTGACCGGTTGCAATGATTCAGCAACGATGAATCGCGGCAACCGATTGATTGCGCACGGTCAGCGGCGAAACATAGACGCGCAACGGAACACTATTTCGGCTAAGACTCGCATAGGATGATTCGCCGCGCCCGACCCGCTCCAACATCGGCGAGGATACCACCAGTGTCTGCGCGCCAAGATTTTCGGAGCGCGTGAGCGCAACACCTTCGAGTGTCGAGACTTGCACAAACACGCCAGGCATAGCGAACATGTCGGCGGTAGGCAATGTGAGACGACCACCGCGCAAGATAAATACGCGTGGATCGCTTTGCAGTTCCAACGCGGTCAGCAAGCTGGTATTAACCTCAGGAGGCGCGGATTTCTAAACGGCGGTCAACTTCACTAAAGAGACTCAATGAAAAAACAGCGAAGAGTGCGCCGCTAAAAACGACGAGGATAACCGCGAGGAGGATGACGTACCAGAGTGTCAAGCGCAAACGAATGGACATAGTTAGTCAGTCGTAAGTCGTAAAATTCATTCTTCGCGGAGCGCGTAGCCGACCCCGCGCACCGTTTGAATCAAGCGCGGCGCATCGTTTTCCTTCCAGTTTAGTTCTTAGGTAACGAATATACACTTCCAGGATATTCGATTCGCCATCGAAATCATAACCCCAGATGCGATCATAAATCATTTCGCGCGTCATGACTTGGCGCGGATTGCGCATAAACAAATGAAGCAGATCGAATTCTTTTGTCGTCAGATCGACTTTGCGATTGCCGCGCGCAACCTCGCGCGTGCCAACGTTTAACGTCAAATCAGCGAAACGAAAAATCGTCTCGGTCGTCGGCCGACTGCGACGAAGCAACGCGCGCACGCGCGCAAGCAATTCTTCAAAGGCAAAAGGCTTGGTCAAATAATCGTCCGCGCCAGCATCCAAACCCTTGACGCGATCCGCGACCGAATCTTTGGCGGTCAGCATCAAGATCGAAACCGTTCCGCCGGCGCGCAAACGTCGACAAACTTCCCAGCCATCGATGCCCGGCAACATTACGTCGAGAATCACGAGTGCGGGCGAAATATCGCGTGCCGCTTTTAAGACCGGTCTCGCCGTTGTAACACACCTCAACTTGGAAACCTTCATAGATCAAACCGCGTTTTAGAAAATCGGCGATCTTTTGTTCGTCTTCGATTACGAGAATTTTTTCTGCCATAGTCTAATGCCAAATAAATTTCCAGGTCTCGCTTCGCGGCGAAACCACCTGATTGCCCGGCTCGCGCTTGATTTGCACGAACCACGTAAACACGTCGTCTTTTGCTTGTTGGTACAACTCAAACCCCCCGCCCTCGTAAATACGCCGCAAAAGGAAAAAGGTGTCGCGCGTTCGTCCTGCGGCAACCTTAGGGGTGCCGGCTTTGTCAACGAATGAGATAACAACTTCAAATTGATCGTCGGAACCGAGGACGCACTGCGCGCACTCCCAGCGAAATGTAATCGCGGCATTTGCCTGCCCTTCGCCAGTCCAGACACCGCCGTTTGGCAAAGGACCGATAATCTTCGGTGCGGGAAATATGTACACAATCGTTGGCGATGCTGGAGCCAGCGTTGGTGGAATGACAATAGGTTTAGTCGGCGTGCGCGCTGTACTCGGTGTCGGAGGAATCGGCGATGGCGGCAAGGCAATTGTTGGTGCGAGCGTTGCGATTGGAGCCGCCGTTGGCACGGTCGTCGGAAAGATTTGCGGTGTTAGCACCGTCGGCGTTCGCCCAATAACTGGTCCTTGTTGCGGCGTGAACGGTCCGATGAACAAGAGAATCCCGGTCACAAAAAACATCAACACCAGAAAGATACTGATCACCAAAATTCCGCGATATGTTTGCTCGGACGCACGTTCATGATCCAAGGAAAAAAGCGTGGCACGCGATAGTCTTTGCGCATCCACGAGCATTTTGATCCCTAAAAGAATCCCCAAGATAAGAAGAAGGTAAATCCAAATCGCAAAAGTCTGGATGAAGGAAACAAATGCCGCCAAAATTACTCCGTTAGTCTATCTACGTTTCTTTTCTAGTTTCGATTGACAGGTAATGCACATCGTCGCGTGAGGGATCGCCTCTAAACGCTCAGGCGAAATGGGTTGTCCACAATGATCGCAAATGCCGTACTTGCCGGCATCGATCCGCGCGAGCACTAGATCGATCTGTGCCAAGCGCTTTTTCTGATCGTTCGCGAGCCAGCGCGCCTGTTCTTTTGCCTGCGCCATCGCCGCCATATCGGCTTCATCGCCGCGAGCAATTTCCGGCACCGGAATCGAACGTGCCAGCAATTGCTCGCGTTCTTCCTCGAGTTTTCTTCGAACCAAAAGCAAATCCAGAGCCATGTTCATTCAATCCCGTTCTTGCAATCACAAAACGCAAAGCGGAGCGCGTCTTCGAGCAAACGCTCCGCTCCTTCATTGGAGAAATTGATAACTAGATCATTCCGTATCGCTGTAACGCCGCATCGAGAATCCCGTTGATCAATGCTGGATAATTGATGCCATCGGCATCGCCCGCCATCACGATGTCGCTGATGCCTTCTTGCAAACCGGCAAGCGGATTGATTTCCAAAATCAGCGGCTCGTCCGTGCCAGCGCGCACGCGAAAATCGACACGTGCGAAATCGGTGCATTCCAGCGCGGCAAATGCGCCCATCGATAATTTTTCCATGCGCGCCCACATTTTTTTGGAAATCGGCGCAGGGCACGGATACTTGGGGACATCATACAATTTACTCTTGACAACCGCAGTGTACAGCCCGCCTTCTTCTTGTGGCACCGGTGACAAATCGATTTCGAGCGGCGGAAAAACCCGCAGTGTCGCCGGCGTCGACGTTTTGATTTGCTTCGGCTTGGCGTTTTTCAGGGAGGCAATTGGTTCGATGGGCTTGCCATCTTTACGCGGCGAAATCGCCCACGGCAAGTTGCCAAGCATTCCCAGTGTAAACTCGCGGCCTTCGATAAACTCTTCGACGAGCGCGGGTTGGTGATATGAATCAATGCACCACTTGACCTGGGCGCGCAATTCGCGCGTACTGCGGCAAACCGATTTCGCCGTGATGCCGATGCCCGATCCTTCGCGGCTCGGCTTGACGAACAATGGAAATTCAAGTTTCGGATCGAGTCGTTCATCGCCGGTGACGAACGATTGAAACGCCGGCGTCGGCAAACCGTGAAACGCCATCACACGTTTTGCCATCGGCTTGTCCAGCGCAACTGACAGTGTCATCACGCCAGAGCCGGTGTACGGCACACGCAACGCATCGAGAATCGCCGGAATCTGCGCCTCGCGCGATGCGCCATAGTGCATCTCGCACGTGTTGAATGCAATGTCGATTTTGTACCGCGAAAGTTTTTGCGGCAAATTGACATCGCCTTCCATGCCAAGAACTTCGTGCCCGCCGGCGCGCAACGCGCGCTCGACATTCGCGACGGTCTTTTCGCTATCCAGTTCGTTCCACGCGTCCCATAATTCACCATCATGGTGCGGTGCATTTTGTTTCAAGTTGTAGAGCAAAGCGACGTTAAGTTTTTTCATCGTGGTTTGAGGTTGGATGTTAAAAGTCGGACGTTGGAAATCGAGTTGCCTTTTCCAACGTCCAATCTCTAATTCCAAAGTTCAGCGTGTCTTGCCGCTACCGTTCCCATTTCCATTCGAGCGCGATTTGCGCGGTGCTGCTCACCATCAGCGGTTCGAGCGGGAGCAAGTTGGTTGAGGCGGCACTTTTGACCGGCAGGCGAATTTGTTGTTTGCGGCGTGATTTCTTTTCCGCATCCAATTTTTTCACGCGGCGCTGTTTGCGGCGCAAGCCCTCCGGCTCCAACACGACTGCATCGCCGGCGAGCAATTTCGCGACGCCTTCTTTCGGCGCGGCGCGGCGACAATATTCGCAATTATCGACGGGATGCCGTGCGTACTCATCGGGCTCGGTGTAGGTCGCGATGACACCTTCAAAGTTGCGGACAATCACCTTGCGGTCGCTCATCGAAATGAGATAGTTGGGCATGATCGGAACTTTACCGCCGCCGCCGGGCGCATCAATACAAAAAGTCGGGACCGCGAAGCCGGTCGTGTGTCCGCGCAGAGACTCGATAATCGCAAGCCCAACGCTGACAGGCGTGCGGAAATGTCCGATACCTTGCGACAAGTCGCATTGATATAGATAGTACGGTCGCACACGATTGCGCACCAAATCTTGAACCAGGGATTTCATTGTGTTCGGGCAATCGTTGATGCCCGCCATCAAAACGGTTTGCGCGCCAAGCGGAATACCGGCATCGGCAAGTTTTGCGAGCGCACCGCGGACTTCGGGTGTGATTTCGCGGGGATGATTGATATGGATGTTCATCCACAACGGATGGTATTTGCGAAGTGTTGCGATCATCGTGTCGGTTATGCGCTGGGGCAGAAAAATTGGAATGCGTGTGCCGATACGCAGAATCTCAACCGACTTGACCGCGCGGAATCGACCGAGCGCGTAATCGAGCATTTCATCGGAGAGGAACAAGCCATCGCCGCCGGACATCAAGACATCGCGGACTTCGGGATGCGCTTCGAGATATTGCGCGATGGCTTCGATGCGATTCTTGTGCGCGGGCATCGCGCCGGTGCCCACCCATCGACGGCGCGTGCAGTGCCGGCAATAGGCGACACATTGATCGGTGATATCGACGAGCACGCGATCCGGATATCGATGCACCAAGCCGGGAACCGGCATGTGCGCGTCTTCGCCCAGCGGGTCTTCCAAATCGGGATCGTCCAAAACAAATTCCGCCATTGTCGGAACAACCTGGCGGCGAATTGGACAATTCGGATCGCTGGGGTCCATCAGCGCGGCAAAATGCGGCGTGATTCCCACGCGCAACTCGGGTTTCAATCGCACGGCTTGCTTCTCATCATCCGTGAGATGAATAACCTGCTCAAGTTGTTCAAGCGTGGCAATACGATTGCGCGTTTGCCAATGCCAATCATTCCACTGCTCGGGTGTAACATTTGCCCAGAGTGGACTACGTAGCGCTGGTTGCAAGCCCGCGTTCGGTGTATTTACAAGTGGAACACCGTCAAGTCGGGGGCTTGCGATAGTACCCGGCGGCTCCTTTTCCACGTATTCAGTTGTCCGAGTCTCCATTTTAAGCTCGATGACCATCCTTTCAATTTAGTCTGCACGGCAAGCGTGCGCGTTCAAATGTAATTGGCTAATTGATGTAGTCCAGGCACTCGACGACTACGCGCCGCTTAGAATGCGTTCCAAGACATCTTCCTCTGCCTCGGTGGTTACAGCAACGACTTCATCGTCCGCCATCAAAACGGTTTCGCCATACGGCACAATGCCCTTGCCATTTCGAATAATCAACGGAATGACGACGGCATCCGGAATTTGCAAGTCGCGTAATCGTTTGCCGACTGCTGGCGAACCGGCTGGCACCTTTGCTTCCACAAACGATACGCCGACATCGCGCAGCGTGAGCAAATGCACTAGCGAATGGGCTGGAATCTCGCGCTCGATTTGCGCGAGGATCAAGTCCGTAACCGAGACCGTGTGATCGATCCCCAACAATTTGAAAATGTGCTCGTTCTTGGGATTGTTAATGCGCGAAATCGTCCGCTTGACATCGAACTTTTTCTTTGCCATTTGGCAAATCATCAAATTGTCTTCGTCATCGCCAGTAACCGCAATCGCCAACTCGCACCGATTCATCCCGGCTTCTTCCATCACGAATGGATTCGGTGCCGTCGCCGCGCATCACGATGCCGCCTAATTCGGAGGAGATGATATCACACTTGCGCTTGTCTTTTTCAATGATCAGAACTTCGTGCTCGTCATTTAACAGCGATTTGGCGAGATAGTAACCGACTTTGCCGCCGCCCACAATGATAATATACATCGATTACGTTCGTCCCGTTGCCCTTGATGATTTCGTAAATGCGATCCGACCCCATCACGGTTGGGCAAACTGTTTCCATCAGACCAAGCGCATGGTACGTGTCCTCGCGTACCGGATCATACAAGCGCGCAACGACGTGTGGAATTTTGAAAACCAACTTGGCAATTTCCGCCGCCATCGCATTCGTGTTATCGCCGTTACTCAACGCGACAAAGGCATCCGCACTTTCTGCGCCGGCGCGACGCAAAATATCTTCATCGATACCAGTGCCCAAAACCATCTTGCCTTGAAAATCATTACCCAAACGACCAAACGAATCGCTTGTGCGATCGATCACCGTTACTGCGTGACCTTCGCGATCCAAACGACGCGCCAAGTGTGAACCCATGCGACCACAACCCAAAATAATTACACGCATCAAATTTCCTCTATGCTAATATACCACGAAGATTATCAGATGTAAAGAGGTTGCGCAAAAAACTTTCGCCAGTCGCCGTCAGCGCGTTTGGTCTTCGCGCGGCAGTTCGCGGCACAACCAAACGCGACACGCGGCGTTTCTCAAAATGTAATTTGTCGTCGAGCCTAAAATAAAGTCGCCGAGCGGCTTGCGATAGGGTACCCCGACGATGATCAAATCCACTTGGCGTTCCAACGCTTCATTGACGAGCGCGGTCCCCGCCGTACGCGCTTGCAGCAATTCAATTTCGATTTCACCCTTCGCCGCGTGCGCGATTTTATCGACGCTTTCCAAAACAGATTCGCCGCGCGTAACCTGTTGAAGGTTATCGGCGTTCACCGGCATGGCGCGCTGGATTTCGATGACGTGAATCGCCAAGACCTTGGCTTTATCCTGCTTGGCGATTTGAATCGCCAAGCGAATCGCTTCTTCATCGACTGGATTGCCGGCGACCGGCACCAAAATATGTTTGAATGACATATGTTTACCTCTTTCGCAAACAACAAGCCAACACGATTACGATTACGCGTTGGCTCGCAATTCGACAACACAAATTAAACTGTTTCAGACGCGCGCCAGCAAGTCCTTAATGAGCGCGGCCAGTTTTGGCGCCGCTGCCTTGCCCGCCGCCAGAACTTCCTCGTGATTCACTTCCGCATCGGGTTGCGCAAGCGAATTGGAAATCAAACTCAATCCCAGGACGCGCATCCCGCCGTGTCGCGCCACAATGACTTCCGGCACCGTTGACATGCCCACCGCATCTGCGCCAAGCATCCGCACGAAACGGACATCCGCCGGCGATTCAAACGATGGACCGGCAAGCATCATGTACACGCCTTCGTGCAAATCGATTTTTCGCTCGCGCGCGACCTGTTGCGCCAATCTTCGCAATGTCGGGTCGTACGCATGAGTCATATCCGGAAATCGCGTGCCAAGCAAATCGTCGTTCGGACCGCGCAGCGGATTCAAGCCCGCCATACCTACCAAATTGATCTGATCGGCAATGAGCATCAAATCGCCCGCGTGGAAATTTGGATTCACGCCGCCGGCAGCATTCGTCGGAATGAGTATTTCAACGCCCAACGCACGCATCACGCGAATCGGTAACGTGACGCGTTGCATCGAATATCCTTCGTAATAATGCGCACGACCGCGCATCGCCATTACGGTTTGCCCACCCAGGCGACCGATGACAAGCTCACCCACATGTCCCTGGACTGTCGAAACCGGAAAGCCGGGAATCTCACGATATGGAATCACGTCGGCTTGCGTGATTTCGTCGGCCAACGTGTTCAGACCCGAACCGAGAATAACACCGATTTTGGGTTTGTGTTGCGTATGGCGGGAAATAAATTCGGCGGCGCGTTCATAATCTACGCGCGTCAGAAATTCGTCTGTTGAATCGTTATGTGTCATGGCGATTAATCGGCGCCAGCGCGCGCTCGGGGGAATTTTCGCCGGCAGCGCCTTCGACGATGCGCGCATAAACCTGGGTCGTCGCTACGTTCGCATGTCCCAACATTCGTTGGACGCTCTGCAAATCCTCGCCGCGGTTTAACATTTGCACGGCAAAAGAATGGCGCAAGGTATGCGGCGTGACCGGCATTAGGATTTCCGCATCGCGAACATATTCCTTGATGATGAGCCACAAACCTTGCCGCGTCAATCGCTCACCGTGCGGATTCACGAACAGCGCGCGTTCGCCTGCGTTGGCAGTGACTGCGCGACCGCGTTGAACATAATGGTCAAGAATATTTGCCACGCGCTCTGAAATCGGGATCACCCGACGCTTGCCACCGCGCGCGCCGCAATGGACTGTCCTGCCAGTCAAATTCACCTGATCGGCATCGAGTGCAGTTAGCTCGCTCACGCGCATGCCGGTGGCAAAGAGCAATTCTAAAATCGCACGATCGCGAAAACCTTTGGGTGTTTGATTGCGCGCCGGCGCGGCCAGCAGGCGGTCAATTTCATCGGAGGACAATATTTGCGGCAGACGTTTTTCGACTTTCGGCGCACCGAGCGTCGCCGTCGGATCACTTTCGATGGCATTGCGATCGAGCAAAAAATGATAAAAGGATTTGACCACAGCAATCTTGCGCGCCGCACTCGATGGCGTGTATTGTCGCTCTTTGAGATGCAAAACAAATTGGAGAAGCAACGGCTTGTCCACGCGCCCCCACGACGCCAAACTCGGGCGCTCATTCAGCAAAAAGTTCAACAATTGCGTCAGGTCGTTGCGGTACGCTTCGATTGTGTTGCGCGAGTAACCTTTACCCGCGTGCATCGCGTCCAAGAATTCACGAATCTGTTCTTCCATGCTCTCACTCATTTCTGCAGTTCTATTGTAGCACACTCGGCGTAGAGTAACAAACTGCTGTCAAACGCATCACAAATAAATTTGCAAATTCTGCGCGGGCATGCTATAATCTTTTCCGCAAATGGGCGGTTGGCTCAGTTGGTTAGAGCGCGCGGTTCACATCCGCGAGGTCATAGGTTCGACTCCTATACCGCCCACTCAAAACCGTGGCGAACCATTGCCGCGGTTTTTTTGGTAAATCCGCACAGTGGACATTTCTGAATTTCTCTCAGCACTCGAGCCGCGCGCAACGCTAGCCGTTACACTTGGGCTAGCGGTCTTGATTTACGTCACGTTTGCGAATTTGGCGTGGGCAACTCGAAATCCAAGCTCGAATTGGCTGGGACGATTCTTTGCGTGGAGTCATCGCGCGTGGTTAGCACGCACGTTCAAAGAGTTGGTGCGTTGGCTTTATTATCTTGCTTTGCCCTACGCCACGCTGATCATCGGATTCAACACAACGCGTGCGCTGGGACTCGCCGGCATCGATCTAATCGATTCTGCAATCAGAACTGTTCTATTGGGGATCGGCGCGATGGCGGTGATCGTTTGGGTATGGCGACCGTACGCGCAAATCGAGCATCCCCACGCCATCGATAATAGCGGCTGGAACTGGGCGCGCCACATCGTCGAGTTGATTTATCAACAAGCGCATTGGGCGTTTTATCGCAGTGTGCCAATTCTTTTGCTGAACGATTTCTATTGGGGCAGTTTTATTGGCTTGGGGATTGTGTTTGTCGAAGCCTGGTTGAATCCGGTTGTCCGCGCGAATATGCGCGATGTCGCGCGCGCCGACGCGCCGTTGTGGACCGGCAGTCTCGCCATCGTGAGCACAATAATATTTCTCTATTCGCAAAACACCTGGGGTGCTGTCCTAATTCATTTGCTCATCGACTTGGGTCTGCGCAAGACAATTGGCTTTCCGCGCACCCATGCGCCGGATGAAATGCCGCCGAGCGACTAGTTTGGAAACAAAAAGGCGACTGCCGCAAGTTGGCAGTCGCCTTTTTGTTTTGGTCTGTCTATTTAATAATGAACGACAAGGCGATAAGCACCGCAAAGAAAAATGCTGCAAAAAGCGCAATGCGTTTCAAATCGCTATAGATGTGCGAATAATCGTAGGTTGCCGGCGCGGTAACGCGATTATACGTTGAAAGCGTCGGACGCGCGGGCGCAGCCGCAGACTCAATCCCACCTGCGGTCTCTTCGACTTGCGGCAACATTTCGCCAACTCGGCGCGATGCCGTGCGTTGTTTCATCTTGCGGGTCTTCTTGGGCATGTATCTACTCCTTACAAATGATTCCAAAACCAGAGCCGATTATACGCAGATTTTGCAAAAAAGCCAATTCACTACGGCACCAATTCGCCGATGACGATTAGACGATGCGTGTCCACGCGGTACGGCGTGCATGTGATCAGCGTGATGATTGGATCTTTCGATGACGCGAGTACGCTGAGGTCAGTCGGTAAAACCACGCGCTTGGCTCTGACGATGTAGCGAAACGACGCGGCGCCGGTGTAGACAATGATTTCTTTCCCAATTTCGATTTTTTCCAAGTCGCGGAACGGCTCGCCATAGACATCATTGTGCCCGGACAGAATCAAGTTGCCGCGCTCACCTGGATTCGCCGACCCAACGCGCTGACCGATGCCTTGCTTCAGCTCTTCCCAGCTATCACCTTGCACAACGGGCCAATCGACTTTGATCTCCGGAATCACAAGGCGTGAGGGCGAACGCGGACCCGGCGTCGGCACCGTCAACGCGCTGACGATTTTGGGTTGCACGCCCAACGCCGGCGGCGCAGGCTCCGGCGCGTTCGATCCACCCGGTAATTCGCCAGACGAATTTGCCGGCGGAAACGACGAGCCCGGCAATTCACTTCCTAACACTTGGACACCAACCGTCGGCGTTGGCGTGAACGCGCGCAATTGCGCGGCTTCGCTATTCAAGAACTGCAGGTTCGCAATTGAACCGACGACAATCGCAAGCAAACCGATGACAGCGATAACTTCAATCGCAAACAGCAATCGATCGTGCCACGATTTCGATTTGACCGCGCGCTGGCGCGCGCCGCGTTGTTCCGCGATAACCGTTACCGGGCGGAATCGTCGATCATCGGCGGTTTGCGCTAACTGACGCGCGCGTTCCACGCGCCGCCGATGCTCAACCAGTGCTTCGAGTTCATCAAGCGACCAGTCATCGACGTTGCGTTTATCCGGCATTCGTCTCCAACTCACCAATGACGCGTTCCATTAAACTCACCGCCTGTCCAAGCGTCGCGCTATCAAAAGAAAATTTTGCGCCCGCCGTTTGGAACAGTTGCGGCAACGTCACCGTGCCGCCCAACGCGAGCGCGCGCCGATAATTCGCCACCGCATCGGCTTGATCGCGCAACGCGTTCGCCCACACTTGGACCGCGCCCAACTGCGCCATGCCATATTCAACATAGTAAAACGGCACTTGGAAAATATGCAACTTGCGATGCCAACCGGTCATTTTTTCTTGTTCCAAACCGGAATAATCGACGCCGCGCATAAAGCGATTCCATTGCCGTGTCCATTCCGCATCGCAATTCGCGCCGTTCATCGCCGCGTCCGGATTTTCGTACGCCCAATGCTGAAACGCATCAACGACCGCCATGTAGGGCCAGAACAAGATATTCTTTTCCAAATGTTCGATGCGCGCGCGCGCCGAATCGGCATCGATATAAGTCCCGCCTTGCGCCTTTGCCAAGTACGGCGACGCGAGCAATTCCATGCCCATCGATGCGACCTCGGCGAATTCCATCGTCACCGAGCGTTGCCGCGAGTACGGCAATTGCATGGATTCAAAATCGTGGAAGGCGTGACCGCTTTCATGCAACAGCGTTTGCAAATCGTCGTGCATGCCCACTGCGTTTTCAAAAATAAATGGACGCCGCGTCATCGGGAACGATGTGCAGTACGCGCCCGGCGCCTTGTTCTTGCGGTTATCCAAATCCAATAGTGATTCGCGGACCATCGTTTCAAAATACTCGCCCAACTTGGCATCGACGCGCTTGAAAATCGAAACGCCGAGAGACTTTAATTCATCGACAGTTTGCACTGGCTTGAGCGGTGTACGCCCGGCAACATCAACTTCCAAATCCCAAGGACGCAACTCGGACAGCCCCAGCTTCTTTTGACGCCGCGCGTAGATGCGTTGCGCCGCCGGCACCACCGCTTGCTCGATCGCGTCGTGAAATTTGCGGCAATCATCGGGCGTGTAATCAAAGCGATGCATCTGCTGCCATTTGAACGCGCGAAAATCCGATTTGCCGGCGTTCGCGGCGATCTTTCGCCGCAACACCAGAAACTCTTGCCACAGCGTGTTGATTTTCTCGCGATCCTGCAACTGCCGCCGCATCGCCGAACGCCATGCGCGCTCGCGCGTTTCGCGGTCCGGCTTTTGATAGACCGGGCGCAATTGCGCAATCGTCTGCTCTTTGCCTTCCCACTCGATTGTTTGCGCGCCGATAATTTTTTGATACTCGAGACCCAGCTTTTGCTCTTGCGAAATCAACGGCAAGTTCTGTTCGCGAAACAAATCTGCTTCGGCGCGCATGCGCTTGAGCGGCATTTCAAAACCCGCCGGCGTCAAGCCACTGCCCAATAGTTTTTCCTTGAGCTTTTGGTCAGCCGCTTCGGACGGTGGATAAATATTGTCTAGAAAATCGGTATACGCCTTTTCTGCCGCTTGATCGATAGTGCTCTGCGTTGTTGCCAAGCTGAGCCGCGCGTACATTTCGGACAAGCGTTCATCGAGCGCAGTCCAATCTTCCAGCCACTCGTTCACGTTCGCCGCGGTGAGATTTCGCGCGGCGAGGTCATTATAATACGGTGCAATGTCCATCCACGTCCATTTGAGAAGCGACGCCACATCGGTAGGTAATGAATTAAGCATCTAGTCCCCTTCCTGCTTGAAATACGCGCGCAACAAATTGAAAGCGCGGTCAGTCAATTGGTCGTCGTCATCCAAGTGTTCCTGCAATGTGCCGCGCCGCAATAATTCTTGAATTGCCTTGCCGGTTTGCAACTTGCTTTCCCAAGTTTGCAGAATTGGCTGAAATGTTTTTTTCAATCCGTCCGCGACGCGTTCGAGCGTGCCGGGTTGCTCTTGCGATTTCGATTCGATTTCAATTTCGCGCAACCGCACCACTTGCTCGCTAAAGCGAAACGTCACCGCATCGATTGCTAGTTCGGCATACACTTGCTTTGCTTGTTCGACTTTGCGCACCAAACGCTTGGTCTTGCGATCTTGTATGATTTCAAATCCTAACCGCGCCATCGCCTTGATTGGATCTGTCAAATCACCGGTCGGCTTGTCAGTTTTGATTTTCTTTCTTCCCAATTCGCTAAGGACCTTGCTCAACGACTGCCGCGACCAGGGCAATTCAATTTCCAAGCGTTTGTTTGCGCCGCCGGCGCGCGCCTGCGATGGACCTTTCAACGTGATGAGATATTTGCCATTGATGCGCCGAATGCGCAGCGCCATCTTGCGGGCCGAGAGAGTGCGCGCCGGCGTATCAAACAAGACATCGTGAATGTACTGGACGCGCTCCGGCACCAGCCGATATTCATCAATTGATTTGAGCGTGGCGATTTTTTTCGCCACTTGCTTTGCGTCATCGGAGCGAATCACCAGCGCCGTTTCGGTCTCGTATGTCTTTTTCAGCATCCGTACTCAATTCTCATTTGTTGTAGCGATACTGCACGTACGCCATTTGCGCAAACAGTGCCAGCAGAAAGCCAATCGTGCCACCCGCACCCGCCAGAAGAATCGGCGTGTCCAGAATCCAACATGCAATCGCAAAAATCGCCGTCACCACGAGACTGTTCACAATCGACAAAACATCGACGAGCCCGCCGTTGCCCACTTTGCGACCGCCGGGCTTGGCAAAGGGTTGATATTCGCGCAAGCGATCATCTTCGTCGCTGAATTTACTGCGCACCAAATCCATCGCGCGTTTGTAATCGTCGCTGACGCGATTGCGGTGAATCATGCGCAAGAGCATAATCACGCCGATTGCCAACAGACTAAAGAGGGCAAAGAAGACAATGCCGTACAACGCCAGCGACGAACCAAAGTCACTGGTTGTCAGCGCGACTAACGCGCCGATGACCGCCGTGGCCAGCGTCATATAATAGCTCACACGCTTTTCGCCGGTTTCTTCATTGCGCCAAAAGGAATCGCCAATGTACCGGTATTCGGCGAGCAAAAAGTCCTCGGTTCGCGCGCCGCGCTTGCCAGTCTCGTCCGCCATGCTTGCCTCCTTGCCTGATGGTGTCGATTACCATTATATTCCCAATACCGTGCGCGTCAATCGAATGGCACTTTTCTTTTCACTTGATTTGTCTTATAATATCAACCGAAGAGTAATTACGGAGGCACCATGAAACGTTTACCTGTTCTTCGTTTTGGCTTGCTCGTCCTCGTTGCCCTAGCTTTTCTTGCGCTGGTTTCTCCCGCATACGCCCAATCAAAAACCGCAACCCAGACCCGCCGCGACATCGATGTTACGATTCTCGCGAACGGCGATGTTAAATTCGTCGAGACCTGGGAATTTCGATTTGTCGGCGGACCGTTCACATTTGCATTTCGCGGCATTACGCTGGACAAAGTAACGTCGGTCGATAACATGAGCGTATCGGAAGCCGGGCGCGCGTATCGACAAGACAATAGCGGCGCGCTAGGCACGTACCAGATCTATCGCGAGTCCGGACAACAGTTTATCAAATGGTTCTACGGACCAATTTCCGATGTCACCAAAGTCTTTACCGTGCAATACACCTTGCGCGGCGCGGTGCGCATCTACCCGGACGGCGATCAGTTTTGGTGGAAAGTCATCGAAACCGATCATGGTTACACGATTCAAAGCACGACGACAACCGTGCATCTGCCGGCGAATTTCCAAGTTGCACAACTTAAAGCGGCGGCAACACAAGGTCCTGCAACAGCAACGATTCGCGACGGACAAACGGTTGTCTTTACGACCGGCACATTGTACGAAGGCACCGGTTCGGAGATTCGCGTGCAGTTTCCGCACGGCGTCGTAACCTCTGCTCCACCTGCATGGCAAGCCGATGCCGATGCCCAAGCCGCGGCAGAAGAAGCGCGACGCGCGCAAGAAGCCGCCGCGCAAGCTGAACGCGACAAGATGAAACCGGTGTTCAACCTGGCTTCGCTTTTCGCGGGCTTGGTGCTCACCTTGGTCAGTCCCATCGGGTTGTATTTACTGTGGTACACGCGCGGACGCGACCCTCGGGTGCCGGCGGTTGCCGGATCGGATGTGCTGCCCAGCAATTTACCGCCGGGTGTTGTCGGTACGCTCATCGATGAAAAGGCTGAAATGAAAGACATCATCGCCACGATTGTAGATCTTGCGCATCGCGGCATTATCAAAATGACCGAACAAGAATCGCCCGGCTTTTTGGGGATCGGCAAGACGCGCGAGTATGTGTACGAACTAGTCGGCGATTGGTCGAACGTGCGACAGTACGAAGAAACTTTGATCAAAAAGATTTTCGAGGGTGGCTCGACACGCACGCTGTCCGATTTGCGCAACAAGTTTTACACGGCGATTCCAACACTCAAAAAGGAAATGTACGCCGATGTTGTGAAATCCGGCTTTTTCGCCGGCAGTCCGGATAGCGCACGCGTCAAGTATGGTGTCATCGGGGTGTTGCTCAGTATCTTGGTCGGTGTGATGGCATTCTGTCTCTTTGGCGCGCTGATCGATTATGCCGACCTCATCATTTGCCCGGCAATCGCGCTGTTGATTTTTCCGGTCGGGCTGATCTTTATCGCCGCGGCGATGCCCAAGCGTACGCAAAAAGGTGCGCTCGAACGTTCCAAGTGGATTGGCTTCAAACGCTATCTCGAAAGCATTGAGAAACACACCAAGCTCGAAGAAGCCAAAGATTTGTTTGAAAAATATTTGCCGTATGCGGTTGCCTTCGGCTTGGAAAAATCCTGGGTGCAAAAATTCGCCGAGATTGGGACACCGGCCCCGACGTGGTACGAAACGTATCCGCCGGTCATTTACAATCAAGGACCTTCAACTCCCAGCCATCGACGAAATATTCCGGGAGGCATCGGCAGTTCCGGCGGCGGCGTGTCTAGCGAAGGGAAAGGCGGACCGTCGCTGGACGGCATGGCAAGCGGCTCCTTCCGCGGACTAGATTCCATGTCCGCCGGCTTTTTCTCGATGCTCAACTCCACATCGTCCGTGATGACCAGTGCGCCATCGAGTTCCGGCAGCGGCGGTGGCGGTGGTTGGAGCGGTGGTGGCGGCGGCGGTGGCGGCGGTGGCGGCGGCGGATCGTCAGGCGTTGGATAGACGTTAGACATTAGTCATTAGACATTGGAGGCAAGTATGGGACGCATCGTTGGAATAATTCTGATCATCGCTGGTCTGGCGATTTGCGGCGTTGTGTCATTGTTCCTAGGACTAGGTATCGCCGGGCAAGGTCCCGCCGAACTCTCGCGCGCCGGCGGCGTTCTGGGAATTGGATTGTTTGGCGTTGTGCCGCTGTTAATTCTCGGCGGCGTCGGCGTTTTCCTGTTCATCAAAGGCGGGCAAGAAGCTGTCGAGATGGCAGAAGTGCAGAAGAAAGAAAAACTACTGGGCATGATCCAAGCCGCCGGTAAAATTGCCCTCCCCAACGCCGCACTCGAATTGAAGTTGACGCGCGACCAAGTCAAGGACATGATTTTTGAATTGGTGAATCAGGGCTTGTTCACCGGCTATGTCAATTGGCAAGAGGCGGTTTTCTATTCCAAAGATATTGGACAAATTCAAACGACGAAATGTCCAAACTGCGGCGGGAACGCGAGGCGGTGGGGAAAGGCGTGGTCAAGTGCCCGTATTGTGGCGTGGAAATTTTCCTGCCGAAGAGTTAAAGCGCAATTGTCAGCCAACCGTCAGACATTTGTCGGGCTTTAACCGGCTTTTAGCTTTATACTAGTCGCAGGTTGAAAGATGGAAAATCCTATGGACGATCTGCAACGCCGAATTCTAGAAATCGCACTCCAGATTCCCGGCTATCTGGGATACGAAGCGAAAGAACGCCGCCGCGATATGGACCTGTACACGCGCAATCGCTTGCGCGCGCAATACGATGAATTACACACAACACTCGCACGCATCCGGCAAAAAGCGTTGATGGCGCACGCGGTCGAATTGGAAAATCTCGATCAGAAACTTTTGCGTTTCATCGCGCGTATGCAAACTGCGCCGCGCGGCTACGCCGGCTGGTTCGATGCCGCGCAAATCGTCGAGGAAGATTTGGATGCGCTGACACAATTCGATGCCGCGCTGGTGAGCGGCGTGCCAAAACTAAAAGCGGCGATTGACAAAGTCGCGGCGGCGGTCAAGAGCAAGCAAGAGGTGGACGACGCCATCGATGCGTGCGCCGAGTTGCTGGACACGTTGAACGCGGAATTCGATCAGCGCGAGCAATTCCTGGCGACCGGCAAAAAGCCGGCGGCATCGATTCTCACCGGCATTCAAGCCGAGTCGGCGCTCGGTGCATTGCAGTCGAAAACCTCTCCGCCCGCTGAACTCGTGGCGATCACAAATCTCAAATTGAACGATGCGGTGACGTACGACCGCCGCGATTACATCGTCGCCGGCAAAATCACCTACTCGGTTGCGTCCGGGTCATTCTGGGCGTTCCTGTTGCAAGACGGCGGCAATCAACTTTGGTTGCGCGCGGGGCCCGGAAATGAAATTGCCGCTTGTCAGCAAATCAAACTTGATGTACCATCCGGCAACAGCATCGTGTATTCGGGACAAACACTCACGCGCGGCGACGCCGGCAGCGCGCATGTCGTCGTGGAAGGCGCGGGCGGCGCGAAGCGCGGCGGTGTCGAGTACGCGCGCTACACCGCCGGCAATGCGCGCTTGTGGGTGGAAAGTTTTGGGACCGAGGCCCGCACGATGTTTGGACAAACCATCGATCCGATTGAGTTGAAAATCTATCGCCGCTAGAAAATCATTTCGTCACTTCGAGCCGAGTAGCGGCGAGAAATCTCTCGCCAACACAGAAGATTTCTCGTCGCGGAAAACGCTCCTGGATGCACAAGTCGAGCCAAACCCCAAGGAGGACAAAATGGGAGTACTGGAACGAACGAGCCAGGTTCTGCGCGCGAACATCAACGATTTGTTGAATCGCGCGGAGGATCCGGAAAAGATGTTGAATCAAATCATGCGCGACATGGAAGACGCGATCAAGCAAGGACAAGCCCAGGTCGCGGAACAAATCGCGCAAGAGAAAATGATTCAAGGCGATTTGGACAGCGCCAAGAAAAACATCGACGAGTGGGGCAAGAAATCGGAACTCGCCGTGATCCAAAGGCAGAGACGATCTGGCGCGCGAGGCGTTGCGCCGCCAAGACGATTACGAGGCGCAAGTGGGCATCTATTCCATCCAGCTCGACGCGCAAAAGCAAGCGGTGCAAAAGTTGAAAGCCGACCTCGATGCGTTGCAGGCAAAATACGAGGACGCGCGCCGGAACAAGGACATGCTGATCGCGCGGGCGAAACGCGCCGCCGCGCAAAAGCAAATTTCCACCGCCTCGGCGAAAATCTCTACCGTCGATTATTCGTCCGAACTTGCGCGGATGGAACGCCGCATCAAGGAAGAGGAAGCGCGCGCGGCGGCAGTTGCGGAAATGCAAGGCGGCGCAAAACCGGACGAGTGGAGCAAGTTACAGACCGACGACAAGCTCGATCAGCGATTGGCGGATCTCAAAAAGAAAATGGGAAAATAGTGCTCTAGTGCCAAGTGCGTTAGTGCGATAGTTCGCAAAACTTGACTATCGCACTAACGCACTAGCAAACTATTGCACTCTAAGGAGAAAAAACATGGCACGTATTATTGATGTTGTCGAGTTTCTCGATAACGTAGGCAATGAACTTGTCCACCGCGAACCGCCGGGCGGTCCCGGTGATTTTCGCCTCGGCTCGCAAGTGATCGTGCGCGAAAGCCAGAAAGCGGTTTTCTTCCGCGACGGTAAATCGTTGGATGTCTTTGGTCCCGGGCGCCACACCATCACCACCGCGAACATTCCGATTCTCGCCAGCATTATCGGTTTGGCGACGAGCGGCAAATCGCCCTTCCCCGCCGAAGTCGTGTTCGTCAACATGAAAGAGTTCCTGAATCAAAAATGGGGCACGATGGAACCGGTCGCGTTCCGCGACGCGGAGCTGGGAATGGTGCGCTTGCGCGCGTTCGGCATCTATGCGTTTCAAATCAAAGACCCGGCGCTGTTCGTCAACGGCATCGTGGGTCAGCAAGGCATCTACACGACCGCCGGCGTCGATGATTATCTGCGCGGCGTGATCATTACAAAGTTCACCGACTTGATCGCCGAGCAAAAGAAATCGGTGCTCGATCTGCCGAGTCTATACAGCGAAATCAGCGCGGCGACCAAAGGACAATTGTCCGATGACTTTGCGCGCATCGGCTTGGTGCTCAAGGCGTTGTACGTCAACGCGATCACGCCGACCGAAGAAACGGTCAAAGCCATCGATGAACGCGCGTCGATGGGCGCCATCGGCGATATGGACAAGTACTTGAAATTCAAAGCCGCGCGCGCGATGGGCGATGCCGCGACGAATGCCAGCGGTGGCGGCGCCGCCGCGATGCAAACCGGCGTGGGTCTGGGCGCGGGCGCCGGTCTGGGCGCGGGACTTGCCGGGATGATGGCAGACGCGATGCGGGGCGCACAACAAGCCGGCTCGCAAGCCGCGACGCCGACGGTCGCTTGTCCGAGTTGCAAAACGAGCAATCCGGTGGGCAGCAAGTTCTGCAGTAACTGCGGCACCAAACTCGCGACGACGGTCAAGTGTCCGACCTGCGGCACGGAAAACCCAGCGGGCGCGAAATTCTGTAGCAACGACGGAACGAAGCTGAGTTAAATCGCACGCAACAAAATCGCACGCTTGTGATTTTCTCCGACAGCCGGGGAGAACGCAAGCGTGCGATGGTGTTATCGTTTCGGTTTAGAGCGAGGAAAATGCAACCCCAAAATTGGGAAGAGAACCTCAATAAGATCATCGAGAAAATTAAACCGGTTTGGGAAAAGAGCAAAGCCGAATCGGAAAGTGGGGCTACCCACTGAAAGCGGTCGAAACAACCGATATTCGCGGCGATCACTGCAACCCTTCAGTTTGCTTGGCCCGTCGTCGTGGTTGGCGGACAGAATCGAAGTGGTAAGACAACTATCTTGCAAGTTTGTACCATGGCATATAAAGTTGATGCAGGAAGACCTTGGAATAACGCCTCTTATCTATTCCCAAATGATTGTTTCCTGCACCCGCAATGCGGAGGGGTAACGAGATGTGCGAAAACTCGGTGAAGTTCTTGCGCGTTACAAATCCCAGACAGTGGCGCATGATATTCGACACGCTCAACCTTTAACCGATAGGTGGAACGACATCTGGACGTCTGCAAACAACTAGTGGCGGAATCGGCGTGCCGTAACGTTCACACTTTAACCGAAAGGTGGAGCCGACAACTGGACGTCTGCAAACACCTGGCGACTGAATCGGCGGGCGTTAACGTCGCCACTCAACCCTAACCTTTCGAGGTAAATCATAGACACCTTACTGCTCGTCCTCATCATCAATACCATATTGTGCGTGCTGGGAATTGTCCCGGCTTTTGGAATCCAACTTGCCACTGTCATGGGCGGCGCCGCCGTTGGGGCCCCTCCGTTAGGCGGTTTTCTTGCTGTCGCCGGATTATTCTTCCCGGCAATGCCCATCATCTCCATCATCGGCTCGTGGATCGCGTACATAATTCGCGTTCACTGGCTCGCGGTCGCGTTTGTAATTTTGCCGTGGGCGTATTTGCTTGTCCTGGGCGTAGGTCTGGGAATTTTCTTTTGGCAAGGAAGCCAGACGCCGTAGAAACCATTTGCCAAATGCCCGTATCCCCATTACAATGTGCACAGAGGTATGGAAATGAAAAGAATGATTTTGACCGCCGTGCTTCATAAAGAAGAAGACTTGTACGTGGCAGAGTGCCCAGAAATTGGAACGGTCAGCCAGGGTTATACTGTCGAAGAAGCGGTTTCCAATCTTAAGGAAGCAACTGAGTTATATCTTGAAGAATTTCCGTCGCCTCAAATTGCATCTCCATTGCTGACGACCTTTGAGGTCTCTGCGTATGCCTAAACTGCGCCGTGTCTGGGCAAGAAGCTGTTCGAGCATTAGAACGACTCGGCTTTGCTCAGATTAGGCAACGCGGCAGTCATGTGATCTTGAAGAAAAAATCATCCGAAGCCGAGGTGGGATGCGTTGTTCCATTGCATCACGAGCTGGCTATCGGCACATTACGCGGAATCTTGAAACAAGCGCATGTGTCGCTTGATGATTTCATGGCAAACCTCTAATCCTAAATTTGATAATCTTGCCTTCCTCGCCAAACCGCATACAATAGCCTCGTAGTCCAAATTCGCTACGAGGTTTTTTAATTCCATGAAACCACTCGTTCTCGCACATCGCGGCGCAAGCGCCTACGCGCCGGAAAACACGCTGGCCGCATTCAAACTCGCCATCGAAATGGGCGCGGATGGCGTCGAGCTGGATGTTACGCTGACGCAAGACGGAATTCCAGTCGTCATCCACGACGATACGGTTGATCGCACCACGAACGGCGGCAGAGGCGCAGTCAAGGATTTGACTCTCGCGCAAATCCAACAACTCGACGCGAGTTACAAATTCGATAAATATCGCGGCGAGAAAATTCCAACACTGGCGCAAGTGTTGCAAGCAATTGCCAAAACGCACATCGTCAACATCGAACTCAAGAGCACGACGCTCAAAACCGATGGCATCGAAGCGGCGACACTCGCGGTCATCGAAGAAACCGGCACGGCGAGCAACATCATCATCTCGTCGTTCAATCCGTTCGCATTGCAACGCATGCACGCGCTCGATCCAAAGTTGCCGCGCGGCTTGCTCTATGCGCCGAATTTGCCAATATACCTGCGCCGCGCGTGGCTTCGTCCGCTGGCTCACGCCACTGCAATGCATCCGGAATGTTCGATGATCGATGCCAATTACATCGCGTGGGCGAAGAGCAAGGGGCTGAAGGTCAATACCTGGACGACCGACGACCCGGCGGAAATGAAACGCCTGTTGAATCTCGGTGTCGACGCGATTATGACGAACAAACCGGATGTGTTGCGGCAAGTGGTTGGAAAAGCATCCTGAGCGGAGTTCCGCGAAGCGGAACGGAGTCGAAGGGCACATCCTTCGACTTCACTACGTTTCGCTCAGGATACCTTGGGCGCTCTGCTACCACCTCGCCCGCAAGTGCCAATTTGCTCTTGACTTTTCCGCAGAGCGCCATTAGACTTTTGGCGATCCACAAGGAGGTCGCATGAATATTCCACAAACTCTCGAAGTCATCGTTGGACTCGCGCTCATCTACTACATCCTGGGTCTCGTCGTTTCGTTCATCGCCAGCCGCATCATGGAAGCGCTCGAAACGCGTGGACTCGCGCTAGAGCGCTATCTCCGCTATTTGGTTGGCGACACGCAATTGGGCGACTTGCTCGCGATGCCACAAATCCGATCGCTTGCGCCGGTGCGTTATGATCACTGGTACGGAATCTTCATTGGCAAATTGCGCGAAGCGCGCGTCGAATCGGTGCCGGTCGCCAATCTGGTCGATGCATACTTTCAATTACATCGCCTGGCGCAACAACCGGTTACCGGCGACGCGCTCCGCGAAACAATTTTGAAGTTGCCCAACTCGGGCGGCAAAGTCGCGCTGTTGAAAATGCTCGATCAAGGCGTGACGAACATCGAAGAATTGCGCAGTTCATCGACAATGTGGTTAAACGGCTTGATGGATCAAGCCGCCGCCACGTCCAGAATCGTACCGCGCGTCGATTCGTTATTGCGAGTTCGTTGATTCTCACCTTGCTTCTCGGCGTCGACAGCGTCGATTTCGCCGCGCAGTTGTGGAACAACGCCAACCTGCGTTCGATTGCCGATGCCAAAGCATACGCGTACATCGATCAGAAAGGCGCGCAAGCAGACATTGGTCCTTTGCTCAAAGACCTGGGCGATTTGTCATTCAAAGTGGGGTGGTGGTCAATGCCGGCGCAAATGCCGAAAGATGCGACGCCAGTCGATTTGTTGAGCTGGGTTTTCAAGAAACTCGTCGGCTTGCTCATCACCTTTGGCGCGGTCACGCAAGGTTCATCGTTCTGGTACGATATCTTGCGCAAAGTCAAAGGCGACGCAGGTTCATCCGAAGCGCCAGCCCAGTGATGCGCCCAAATCGATTTCAGGTTCAGCGCGACCAACTCGCCGCCGAGGGTCCGCAAAAATGGCTGAACACGCTGCTGCCCAAAGTCGAACGCTTGCGCGCGCAGCTCGCGCAACGCGATTGGCGCATCATCGCCGAGCACGCCGGCGCGACCATCGATGAAAATGGCGCGTTGCGTTTGGTGGTGTGGGACAAGGAATATTCGATTGCACTGCCGGTGTGCGTCGTGCGCGATGCTGATGGCGCGGAAACCCGTCTCGATCGTCAAGCGTTGGCATTGATGTACTTGAACACCGCCGACGGCACGCCCATCGCGCATCGATGGCTACGCTATCGCGAACTTCCCGGTGGACTGTTTTACTCACACGCGTTCCACGGCTACGCCGAGGTGCGGCTCGCCAAGGCCTTTCACGATCAGCCGGAGATTTTCGCGCAAGCCGCGATGCGCATCGGCGGCACGCGCCTGACATTCGGGAATTCGCAAGCATTCGAGTTTATTGCGATGCCGCGCATTCGGCTTGCCGCTGTGCTGTGGTCCGGCGACGATGACTTTCCATCGACTGCCACCATTCTCTTTGACGCCGCCGCGAGTCATTATCTGCCAACGGATGTCGTCGGTGCGTTGGGCAGCCAACTTGTTTCGCGCTTGCTAGGCGTGGCGGACGACGTAGGGCAAACACTCACCGCGCTTGCCGTTCAACCGCCGAAGGAACAACCTTAACCGCCGAGCACGCGAAGAGCGCAAAGAATAATCGATAAAAAAATGCCTGCTCGATAATGAATCGAGCAGGCATTTTTTGTTTTCTGCGTATTTCTGCGCAGTTCTGCGGCTAATTCTCACTTGCTCCGCAAAAACAATCCAAATCCCAGCAATCGAATCGCGCCGCTGACAATCAACGCGCCGCCAAGCCCAATGTGATCAGCGAGAAGCGTGCCGACAATCGGCGACGCGACCGTCGCGGCGTGCTGCAAACTCTGCGCAAACGACACGAATGTCGCGCTGTACTTTGCCGGGAAGGTTTTCATCAACTCGTCGAAGAAAACCAAATCAAGTCCGGCTTGAAAAATACCGGACAGTACCGGCGTAAATCACAATCCATTCAACGCGCACGGTGAACGCCGTGAAAATCGGATAGAGCGCCAGACCAAATGTCGTCCAGAGCAAAACAAATCGTCCGCCGCGTTCTTTCGATTGACGCACCCACAAGCCGTAACCGACGATCATCACTACGGTCTGTGCCATGCTGATGATGCCAATCCACGCGTCGCTGGCTTGCACTTCGCGCACATAGTACAGCGGAAACAATGGATTGCTCAGCGTCGTGCCAAAGACAAAGACAAACCGTTTGACCATGAACGAGGTGAACGCTGGCTGACTTTGAATCAAAGCCAGCATATTCTTGACGCGCGCGCGAAACGATTCGCCGGGAATACTCGGCGGAGGTTCCGCTTCCGGCAATTCGATGTGGCTGGAATAATAATAGCTCAAAAAACCTGCAAGCGACAAGCCGACAAAAACAATCTGATAGTTGATCGGAAATTGGAGTTGCTCTAACACTTGCCCGACGATGGCAACGGTAATCGATGTGACCAGTCCCAGCACCGACCAACGCCGGCTCATCAAATCGTATCGATGCTCTGGTCCCGCGACGCCATTCATCACCACCGAGAACGCAACGTTGACGATGATTTGTGGAATCGTCGCGAGCGCCCAGACGCCCAGGATCGCCGGCACGAGCATTTCGCGCGGCACGATAAACGGCATCAACCCGGTCAACGCATAACACATCACAACGAGCAAGCGGCCGGAGCTGTACCACGGCACGATTTTTTTGCGCGTTTGCAAATAGCGACCAACGATGATCGCGAGAAATAACCCGGCAAACGCCGGCATCGACGATAAAAGTCCTACTTGGAAATTCGATGCGCCGAGGCGCGTGAGAAAGACCGGCAAGAACGGCGCGACCGCGCCCCACAGCCCAACCGCAATGCCATCGATTTGCACGTAGACAAAATTCCGGCGTTGCGTTTCGCCAAGACCAGCAGGCGCGGTCAACAACTCCGGCGGCTTCCAAGCAATCTTCACGGGTTCGCCCCTGTCGCCGCCGGCAAATCCGCATCACGGCTCCAATCGCTCCATGAACCTTCATACAAAATCACATGTTCAAATCCGGCAAGCGTCAACGCGAAAACTGCTTGGCACGCATTAATGCCACTGCCGCAATACGCGACAACTTTGCTGGTTTTTCTTGCACCCAGCGATTCGAATCGTGCCCGAATTTTTTCCGGTTCCAGAAATCGCATATCGGTTGCACTCTGCAAATTGCCGGCAATCGGCGCATTCTTCGCGCCGGGAATATGCCCTGCCTTTGGATCGATAGGTTCGATTTCGCCTCTATAGCGTTCGCCTACGCGAACATCGACGACAAGCGCATGCGGATCGCGCGCGAATGCACCAACCATCGTTTTGTCCGCGATCAATTCTCGATGCGGCGGTTGCGCGACGAAATTTTTGCGCGGTACTTTTGGTGTTTGCGTTTCCAACGCGCGTCCGTCCGCGACCCACTGCGCGATTCCGCCGTCGAGCAATGAAACTTGTTCGTGTCCAAAATATCGGAGCAAGAACCACAACCTTGCGGCCGTCGCGCCCCCGCGATCATCATACGCGATAACGTGCGTGTTCGCGTCGATTCCTAACCGCGACATCGAATCTGCAAATGCTTGCGCGCTCGGAATCGGATGACGACCGGGACCATCGACATCGTGCCGCGACAGGTCTGCATCGATGTCAGCATAAACCGCGCCGGGAATATGCCCACGCACATATTCGCTTGGTCCTGCCTTGTCCTTGTCAAACAGATACCAACGCACATCAACAACGCGCATATTTGTATCGTTCAAGTGCGCGGCAAGCCAATCACTGGAGATGAGAAGCTGTGATACCATAGTCGCTCCTTATCTAAAATCTGGAATCGCCTTCGGTTTGTTCGCCAAAATCGCTTCGATTCGCTCCATCACATCGGCGGTCAATTTCGGAGCAACATCGAGCGCGCGCATATTCTCGGTCACTTGCGCCGCTCTCGATGCACCGGTAATTACCGTGCTGACGTTTGGATTTTTCAAACACCAAGCCAGCGCCAATTGCGCGATTGTGCATCCCAGGTCGTTCGCTACTTGCGCCAACTGCTTTACTTTCTCGATACGCTTTTGCGTTTCGTCACTCTCAAATCGTTCGCGCAACCATTCGTACCCTTGCAACATTACGCGCGTGCCTTGCGGAATGCCATTAGTTGTACTTGCCGGTCAGCAAGCCACTTGCGAGCGGACTCCAAATCGTCGTGCCTAAACCAATTTCCTTGTAAAGCCGTGCATACTCATACTCAACGCGCTCACGATAAAACATGTTGTACTGCGGCTGCTCCATCGTCGGCGGAATGAGATGCTCACGGCGCGCAACGCCATATGCTTCCATGATTTGCTGTGCGTCCCATTCGCTCGTGCCCCAGTAAAACGCCTTGCCTTGTCGAATCACATCTGTCATTGCCGAAACCGTTTCTTCGATGGGCGTGTGAATATCAGGACGGTGGCAGAAAACTAGATCGACGTAATCCATCTGAAATCGCTTTAACGCCGCGTTCACACCTTCGCTAATGTGCTTGCGCGACAAACCGCGATCGTTCACACCTTTGCCGCCCCAGAAAATTTTCGTCGATACGACGAGATCGGAACGCTTCCAGCCGATTTGCCTGATTACGTTGCCCATCACGATTTCAGCATTGCCATTTGCATAACCCTCGGCGTTATCGAAAAAATTCACGCCGTGTTCGTACGCCGCTTGCATGCACTCGCGCGCAACCTCTTCGCCCACTTGACCGCCGTAAGTCACCCACGCGCCGAGCGACAGCGCAGAGACTTGGAGACCGGACGATCCCAGATAACGATATTCCATTCAATCACTCCTTAATGATTTTGTATTTTGCATTATACGCAAAAATCGCCGGACGGCACATTTGCCGCCGGCGACTCATAACGCCAGACGCTCACCAACGCACAAATTGTTGAATCAACAACACAATTCCCAACGCGATCAAACCTAGGGGCCACCATTGCGCCCACATTACGCCGCCAAACGGAATTGTGCCGACGGCGACCAACACTAAACCGCCAACCAACAAGCCAAACACGTTGCGGCGATAATCCGGCAACGCGAGGCGCAGTAAGCCTTGAAGCATCAGCAACAAACCCAAGCCGATGATAAATGCGCCCCACATGTTGACCCAGGTGATGCCCAGCATCCCGCTTTGCGCAAGAAAGAAGACCACGCCCAGCAGGATAAGGATCATGCCGCCCATCGCTCGATTGAGCGGGTCGCGGTCACGCCTCGACGAATTGTCAGAACTTTGTGCGGGTTGAGAATTGCTCATAGAATTACTCCTTTGCGAGGGTCTGCTCGTCTACATATATGTTACCCAGTTTTCATTTTCGCGCAATTTCGCGTATCGCGTTGGACATTCCGCAAATTCGGTGCTATAAATCATCTCTCAAATAACGTGGAGAAACTCATGTCATCTGTCAAAACGCCCGACTGGGTCAAGGACGCGATCTTTTATCAAATTTTTCCGGATCGATTTGCGAGTAGCAAGCGAATCGAAAAACCGCATAATCTCGAAACCTGGGATTCACCGCCCACCACATTCGGCTTCAAAGGCGGCGATTTACTCGGCGTGGTTGAGCAACTTGATTATCTGCAAGACCTCGGCGTCAACGCGATTTACTTTACGCCGATTTTTCAATCGACTGCAAATCATCGCTATCACACGCACGATTACTTCCAAGTTGATCCGATCCTTGGCGGCAACGCGGCATTCAAAACGTTGCTCGATGCCGCGCACGCGCGCGGCATTCGCGTTATCATCGATGGCGTTTTCAATCACGCGAGCCGCGGTTTCTACCAATTCAATCACGCGCTCGAAAACGGCGAGGCCTCGCCGTACCGCGATTGGTTTAAATTCAACGGATTCCCCGTGCGCGCGTACGCTGAGCCAATCAACTACGATGCGTGGTGGGGGCTTGCGGCGCTGCCGAAATTCAATACGCGCAATCCACAGGTGCGCGAATTTATTTTTCGCGTCGCCGAATACTGGGTGCGACAAGGCGTCGATGGTTGGCGGCTCGACGTGCCCGGCGAAATCGACGACGATGAATTCTGGCGCGAGTTTCGCCGGCGCGTCAAAGCGATCAATCCCAGATGCGTATATCGTCGGCGAAATTTGGCATCGCGCCGACCGCTGGTTGCAAGGCGACCAATTCGACGCGGTGATGAATTATCAATTCACACGCGCCTGTCTTGATTTCTTCATCGACAACATCAATCGCGCAATGATTCAGGAACAATCGTACGGCGAAGTCCAGACCATTGGCGCAGACGAATTCGTGCGCCGCCTCACCGACCTGACAGCGTGGTATCCGCCGGAAATCGTGCAGGCACAAATGAACTTGCTCGACAGCCACGACACTGCGCGCTTTGTCACCATTGCGCACGGCGATGTCACCGCGCTGAGACTCGCATTGCTCACGATGTTTTGTTATGCCGGCGCACCGACGATCTACTACGGCGATGAAATGGCAATGGCAGGCGCGCGCGACCCGGATTGCCGCCGCGCGATGAATTGGGACCCGAACACCGACGGCCGCGCGATGATCGCGTACGTCAAACGTTTGAGCGCGCTGCGTAAAAATTATGTGGCGTTGCGGCGAGGCACGATGACGAGTCTGTATGCGAATGGCAAAGTGTTTGCGTTTGCGCGACAAGCAGGAAACGAAACGGTCCTGGTCGCGGTGAACGCGGGACGTGAACCGGTCACGCTTGATCTGCGAGTAGATGGATTACTTGATGATGGCACACGCGTCGCCAACGAATGGACACGTGAAGAAATTCGAGTGCAAGATGGATTCCTGCGCGGAGTTGGAATCGCGCCACGTGATGGCGGCATATGGCATACAGCGAATAGCGCATAGCATATGTCCGTCACGGGCACTCTTGTTAGCATGGGTCAAAACACCAAAGGAGGTCATTCGTTGATTACCTCGAATCTGCGGTTGGTTCCACTTTAAGTTATCAGCGCATCCTTCTTGGGTACTCGATCAAAAATACATCACTGAACAAGAACAGACAGCTTTGTACAGTGAAGGCGAGAAGCTTGCAAAAAGCATTAATGCCTTTCGCAATACTCTGCGCGAATAATCAAAATCCGCAATGCTTATTCGCTATTCGCCATTCGCCATAAGCAATCCACCACATGCAAATCCTCCACCTCGACCTTGACGCGTTCTTCGCGTCCGTTGAAATCCTGTTGAATCCCGACCTTGCGGGCAAACCAGTTATCGTTGCAATGGGCAATCCCCAGGGCCGCGGCGTTGTTTCTACCGCCTCGTACGAAGCGCGCAAGTTTGGCGTTCACAGCGCGATGCCTTTCGCGCGAAGCGATTCGGCTGTGCCCGCAAGCGATAATCGCGCAACCTCATTTCGAAATCTACTCCGAGTACTCGCGCCGCGTAATGAACTTACTCCACGAATATTCGCCACTGGTCGAGCAAGTATCAATTGACGAAGCGTACGTGGAAATTCTAGCCGCTCAAGATGCCGCACAAATCGCGCGCAAAATTCAGCAACGTATCAAGGAAGAAATCAAACTCGATTGCACCGTCGCGGTGGCATCCAACAAACTCGTGTCCAAAGTTGCGTGCGGCGCGGTCAAACCGCGCGGATTCGTCGTCGTGCCGCCGGGCGAAGAGTCAAAATTTCTATCGCCGTTGCCCATCGACAAACTGCCGGGCGCGGGCAAAGTGACGCGCGCGAAGCTTGTCAAGTGGAATGTGAAAACCATCGGCGATTTGGCACGCGTGCCGGTCGAGGAACTGCGCAAGGAATTTGGCAAGTGGGGAATTTATTTGCACGAGGGTGCGCTCGGTATCGACGACTCGCCGATTGTCACTGAACGGGAAACGAAATCGATGAGCCAGGAAAATACATTCGAGCGCGACACGCGAGACGCCGCGCAATTGGAAAAAGAAATTGCGGCGATGAGCCGACGCATCGCGCGCGATTTGGCGAAAGAAGGTTTTGCCGCCCGGACCATAGTGCTGAAATTACGTTACGGTGATTTCTCGACGTTTACGCGGCAAATGACGTTGAGCGTCGCCACCGATGCCGCAAACGAAATCGAAAAATGTGCAGTGGCGTTGTTCCGCAAAAATTGGAATCCGCGTCGCGCGGTGCGGCTCATCGGCGTCGGTGCGCACAATTTCGTAGAGTCGTCCGCCGCGCGACAATTGGAACTTACTCTGTGAGAATTGTTTTGGCTCGCAAGACCGGTTTGTCGTTCGGCAGAAAGAGCGCCAGTCCCCCAGCGATCAATGGCAACACCGCGTTCAAGTTCATCGTCGGCAGCAGTCCAATTTGATCCGCAACGACGCCGCTCACCCCTGTGCCGACCGCCCCCGCAATAAAAGTAAATCCTAGGACGATGCCCGACATCAACCCCAAGCCGCGCGGAATCAACGATTGCGCCATGACCAAGGTTACCGGGAATGAGGCGCCCGTCGTTAGGCCCAGGATGGCGCCCCATACGAACACGGCACTGCCGGTACTATCAAGCAACAGCCACAGTGCGGGTCCGCTCAACAACGTCGATGCGATCAACACGTTCCGCCGGCCGATTCGGTCCGAAAGCGCGCCGCCGATGAGTCCGCCAATCGCTAACGGGAACAAAATGGCGAACAAAACGGTGCCAGCGTCGGCATTGGAATAACCAAACATTTTGAAAACTTGCGGCACATAAGTGGAAACCGCCGAGCTTGTCCATGAGCGGAAAAAGATCACGAGTGTGAGCGTAACAATCACTGCCATCGGCGCCATGGTCGCCGCCGCCATCACTTGGCGCTGGTCGCCGTTCCTAAATTGTCGCTGGCGTTCTGCCAGCAACCAAAAAATCACCGCCGCCTGCGCCAAACCCAGGATTGCCAAAGTTTCCGGCATGTTCGTGCCGGCCAGACCAAACACCGCCGCGCCGAAAATCGGACCGAAGGCGTAGCCAGAATTTCCGCCGAGCATAAAAATCGATGCGGCGCTCCCGCGTTGTTCATTCTTGGTTTGCGCGGCAAGCGTCGCGCCCTGTGGGTGAAATGCGCCCGAGCCCAGCCCGGCAATAATCGCTAGAACAAGCAGAACAAAATAATTGTCGACAAAGCGCATCACGCCAACCGTCACCGCGATTGCCGCAACGCCGACGACCGCCAGCGGACGATTGCCGCGCCGATCACCCAACCAACCAAACGGCGGCTGGCTCAACGAGCCCGCGAGACTGTAACACATCGAAATAAATCCGATTTGAGCGTACGAGAGCTTGAGCGGCTCGGTCAGCGCCAGTAGGATCAGCGGCAACATGCCTGAATACATATCGACGCTGAAATGTCCAAACGTCGCCGCAATCAAAGTCCGATTCTTCAATAATGACATTCACCAAATCCTTATAGTCGAATCACGCGAAAACCTTCGGCGTAGAGCTCGCCGTCAAAATCATTTCGACGCAAGCGCTCACGAATTCGTTTTTCTAAACCAGCTGGGTCCTTGACTTGGCTCTTGTGTTCGCGCAACGCGGCGATTTTGATCGCCAGCGTGTCGTTCACCTCAACCCAAACATTCGGCTCATTCGTCAGGCTCATCCAGATTTCCTTCGGTGCATAGGGTTCCAAGCCATCGACGAGTAATTCCGGAAAATACATTCGATTGCCGGCGGCGGGAAAAACCGCATCGAGTGCCGCAGCGCCGGCGGTGCGATGATCCGTGTGATTGATGTATGCATTCGCGCGAAAGTACGTCGTCGGGTCGCACGTAACGATGATTTGCGGTTTGTAGCGCCGAATCTCGCGTACGATCTCACGCCGCACGTCAAGCGTGTTTTCCAATTCGCCGTCGCGATACCAAAGAAACATGACTTGCGTTGCGCCGATCACTGCCGCCGCCGCGCGCTGTTCGATCTGACGGTCGGCGCAGAGCAATTCGGGTGTCATCTCCGGATTGTCACTGCCCTTATCGCCGCACGTCAGCAAGAGATAGCGAATTTCTTTTCCCGCGCGCGCCCATTTGGCGAGCGTCGCGCCACAAAAAAATTCCGGATCATCCGGATGTGCTAACACAACGAGTATGCGTTGTGGTGCTTCAGACATGGTTAACCCTCACAACCAACCCACTGCTCTTCCGTAAATTGTTGCAACCAGTTCGTACACGAAAATCGTTGCGCGCGAGTAGGTTTGAAAGCGCTTCGTTCCAAACGCTGGCTCGCCGCGCGAGAAAACCGAAAGCCAGTAGAAATCGCGCCAGCCCAGTTTCCGCGCAATCGCCACCGCGCGGGGCGTGTACAAATCGAGCGTGACGAGCGTCGGCTGTTGAAAGTTTTCGCGCGCGATGATTTCCATCGCGTAAAGCAAATTCTCGCGTGTGTCGAGCGAGCGATCTTCGGCAATCAGATTTTCGCGCGGCACACCCAACCGCACGGCATAATCGACCATCACTTGCGCATTCGTCACGCCGAGTCTCTGATTATCGCCGGTGCACATGATCAGCTTCGCGCCCGGAAATCGCCGCCACCATGTAATCGCCAAATCAATTTGCGCGCATGTGGGTCGTGTCGGCAGTTCGCGATTTTTGAGCGCGTACGATGGAATAATGAAACAATCCGGCTTTTGCGGCGGTTGGTCGGGGATACACCAGACTATTTTGGAACCTCGTCACGAAACGCAGAGGCAAGCATTTGATCGACCGGCGCAAACTGGTCGGTGAGCGTAACGCGCGGCGCTTCGGCGAGCATCTTGTCAACATCTTCCTGCGACATTAACAAACGCGCCAAAAGCGAATCGCCGTCACCCGCGTCAAAATTGGCAAGCGTCGCGACATCAAGCGGCTTGTCGGTTCCAATCAGGACAAAAAAACTGCGCGTGGCATGACGCCAATCCCAGTTTCCTTGATCGACATAGACGTAGCGAAACGTTTGCTGCAATGTGTTGACCGACGCGCGCACAAATTCGCCGTACGGACCATCGATGATGTTCATTACGTACATACCATCCGGCGTCAGCCATTCACGCACGCGGTCATTGAATTCTTTCGTCGTCAAATGGTACGGCACCGAATAATGATTGAAAGCATCACCCAAGACCAAATCGTATTTCTTTGTTGGTGTGCGCGCAAAATACAGGCGCGCGTCTTCGTTAAAAGTAATCGTTTTGGTGTCGCGCGGCAACGCCAGCATATCATGCGCCGTTTGCGTTACACCCGGATCGATTTCGACGACATTCATTTCGCTGTCCGGATATTTGGCTTCCATGTAGCGCGCAAACGTGTATCCTCCACCGCCGATCATTCCCACGCGCATGCGCGGATTTGTGCTCGCGCGATACTGTACAACTTCTGCGTATATTTTTTCATAGCCATACACGAGCGTCAACGGACTCGTGAGGTCGACGTATGAATGCACCAGATGATCAAGCACAAGTAATCGTACCGGCTTGCCATCCTGTTCCTGATCGATGATCTTGATGCAATAATAATTTGTTTCGCGCACGCACACGTTCTTTAACCAGTTTTGATCGATGGCAAAGTATGATGCGCCAACGAGAGCGAGGATGGCGATAATTGCCGTTTGCCAGCGCGCACCAATGAGAAAAAATAATCCCATCGCGGCGAGAACCAGTCCGACACCCCAGATAATTGTATACGTGCCAAACCACGCAATGAGCCAAAAGCCAGTGGCAAACGTACCGACGATGCTACCGAGCGCCCCCGCCGCATAAATATTTCCAACCGTACTGCCGGCTTTTGCCAGATCGTTCACCGCGAGCTTGGCGACAATCGGCGAGATCATTCCCAGGATTGTGCACGGCACAAAAAACAACGCGGCGGTGAACGCGACGATTTCGATGACAATCGACCAATCGTTGGGTGTTACGCGATTCAAACGATCGACCCAGAGCGCGAATACGCTCATCAACGCGGCGAGCAAATAAATTCCACCGAGCAGACGCATCGACGCCCACACGGTCGGCAAAGCGTCCACCCAGATAATTGCCGAGACTAATGCCGGCAAGCACGACGCCGATCACACTCGTCCACGTGTACAACGACGAGCCCACGTGTGGCGAGATGATGCGCCCGGCGACGAGTTCGAGCACCATAATGCACGCACTTGACACGAACACAATGAGATTCGGTTGCCATAACCACGAGCGTTGGGTTGAGACGTTGGACATGTTTTCTCCGATGAATTGATATAGTGGGGCGACCCTCGCGGTTGCCCCACTTGATTATTCTACCGTCACACTCTTTGCCAGGTTACGCGGCTGATCGACATCGCATCCGCGCGCCAGCGCAACATGGTACGCCAGTAACTGCAACGGCACCGTCGCCAGCATCGGGATAAACTCTTCCGGGGCGCGCGGCAAGTATACCACATCGTCCGCGTGCTTGGCAATTGTCGCGTCATCTTCCGTTGCCAGCGCAATCACCGGCGCTTGGCGCGCGCGCACTTCTTGAATGTTGCTAATCACCTTGTCCAGCGTCGCGCTTTGCATGGCAATGGCAATCACCGGCATTTCCGGATCAAGCATCGCAATCGGTCCGTGTTTCAACTCGCCCGCCGGATAACCTTCCGCATGCAAGTAACTCACCTCTTTAAGTTTCAACGCGCCTTCAAGCGCCGTCGGATACCCAAAACCGCGACCCAGGAAGAAACAGCTCCGCCGCGTCCAGATTTTTTCGGCGAGCAATTTCATCTGCTGATCGGTTCCGATCGCCGCTTGAATCAACTCCGGGACCTGCGCGAAATGCCGAACGATTTCCTTGACGCGCGTTGCATCGATTGCGCCGAGTCGCTGTGCCAGATCGAGCGCGATGAGTTCCAGCAGCAACACCTGCGCGTTGAAAGTTTTTGATGCAACGACGCCGACTTCGGGACCGACCTGCAAAATCACCGTTGTCGTTACACCGCGCGTGATCGAACTACCAATGACGTTGGTCAGCGCGAGCGTCTGCGCGCCCGCCGATTTCGCCAAGCGCATACCGGCAATCGTATCCGCCGTCTCGCCCGATTGCGTAATCAGAATCGCCAGTGTCGATTCATCGATGACCGGCGTAGCGTAACGAAACTCGGATGCAATCACCGATTCCGCCGGCAAGCGCGTCCATTGCTCGATCACGCGCTTGCCAACAAGACTTGCATGATACGACGAACCGCACGCGAGCAGCACGATGCGCTTGACGCGCGCCAAATCGAGCGCGTCAAGCTCCGCCAAGTGAATCGTCGAATCATCGATGCGTCCACGCAACGCGGCGGCAAGCGCCGATGGCTGTTCGTTGATTTCTTTCAAAAAGAAATGTGGATAGCCGCCCTTTTCCGCCGCTTGCACGTCCCAGTTCACTTGAATCGGATCGCGCTCGACCGGCGCGCCATCGAGTGTGTACAAATGCACGCTGTCGCGCTCAAGCGCTGCGATTTCACCATCATCGATAAGCAAGACGTCGTGCGTGTACGGCAACAGCGCCGGGATATCGGATGCAATAAAATTCTCGCCATTACCCATGCCAACGACGAGCGGCGAAAAATGCCGCGCCGCGATCAATAAATCGGGATGTGTTTGATCAAGCACGCCGATGCCGTACGTACCGCGCACTCGTTTGAGCGCGCGTTGCACCGCGCCGATCAATGCCAGCGCAGAATCGTTTTTGCTTTTCAACTCTTCTTCGATGAGATGCGCGAGAACTTCGGTATCGGTTTCCGTGACGAACACGTGATGCTTCGCACGCAACTCGTCACGCAGGTCGGTATAGTTTTCGATGATGCCGTTGTGCACGACGACGATGCGTCCGGCGCAATCGGTGTGCGGATGGGCGTTGATGTCATTCGGCGCGCCGTGCGTTGCCCAGCGCGTGTGTCCCAAACCCAACGAACCGCTCGGCGCATTTTCGCTGAGCATGTCCACCAGATTTTTGAGTTTGCCTTGACTTTTGCGAATTTCGATTTTTCCGGTTGGCGCAAGCACTGCGACACCCGCAGAATCGTAACCGCGATATTCCAACCGGCGCAAACCGTCGAGCAGAATCGGCGTCGCGTCACGCGGACCGACGTAACCAACAATGCCACACATGGGAATCCCTCCAGGGAAATTCAAGATTTACGATTTCTGATTTATGATTTCAAATTATCAGCCAAATCATAAATCTTAAATCTGAGATTTGAAATTGATTCGCCACTGCGCGCGCGTTTGTTGCATCGATTGCTCGATGAATTTGTGCGCGCGCTTGTCTTGGAGGGGAAGCGCAAATTCTCGGAGCGATTGAGAATTTGCGATAAAGGATGCGGCGGTCCTTGGAGGCATCCGCTGAACTTTCGATTTTCCGCGCTTGTGCGCGTTGGCTCTGCCCTGCGGCAGAGAACCTCCACCTCGTCAGCCCGCGATAGCATGGGCTCATGCGCTGGTCTTCCCCGAAATTTTATCCTACTCCTTTTTCACCTCCTCTTGCTTCGCCGGCGCGCGATACGGTTGCAAATACCCGGCAACCGGCTTATCCCAGCCAGCGTAATGTCCATGCAATTCCGCCGGCATCATTGCGGCAATGCGCAACATCAATTCATCCGACATCGCGGCGACGCGTTCGCGCGTAGGCTTGGTTCCCATCAATGCCGGCAGCACCGGCTCGCCGCAAAAGCACTTGATGTCAGTGCGACGAAACCGCTTTAGATTTTTCCAGAATTGCTTGCCACCCCACACCGCCACGGGCACAATTGGCGCGCCGGAGCGCAACGAGAGAATAATTGCGCCTTCGCGTCCTTGTTGCAACGCACCGCTTTCACTCCGATGACCTTCCGGCGCAATGATCAAACCATACCCGGCGAGTAAAACGCGCAACGCGGTCTTGACTGCCGACATATCGACCTCGCCACGTCGCACCGGAAACGCGCCATACAATCGAATGGCACAAACCGATAACCGGAATATCGAACGCTTCGATCTTCGCCATCGGCACCACATCGCGCGGGCTGTACGCGCCGGCAATCAACGGATCGATGAAACTACTGTGGCTAATTGCGAGAATAACCGGTCCGTCGAGCGGAATGTTTTCTTGCCCGCGCAATTCCAAACGCAAAATAACTTTGAACACCTGGCGCATAAACCAGTTGGCAAAATAATAAAATTTGGGTCGCGGCGGAAATTCATTTGCCATGCGTCACCTCGCCGCGCGCCAGTTGCATCACACGCTCAATCACTTGGGCAACCGACAGATTGCTGGAATCGATGAGAATCGCATCCTGCGCCGGCTTTAGCGGCGCAACTGAACGCGACGAATCGATTTTGTCACGATGACGAATCTCGCTCAGAACATCGTCAAACGAAACCGTTTCGCCGCGCGCCAAACGATCACGATGCCGGCGATGTGCACGTTCGTGCTCATTTGCATCAAGATAGATTTTCAAAGGCGCTTCCGGCAAAACAACCGTACCAATGTCACGCCCAACCATCACGACGCGACCCTGCAAGCCAATGCGTCGTTGTTGCGCGCTCATCGCCGCGCGCACCCCGGCATACGCAGACACCGGCGACACATCTTGATCGACACGGCGCGAACGCAGGTCGCGCGTAATATCCTGCCCGTCGGCAAGAATCGTATTCTGTCGACCATCTTGAATCGTCGGCGCAAGCACATCGATTTTGATTTTGTTCGCCAGATCAGTTACCGCGCGCTCATCATCGATTTGAATTTTGCGCGCGTGCGCAACAGCAGTTACCGCGCGATACATCACGCCGGTATCGAAATACAGATAGCCCAGTCTGAGCGCAACCTCCGCGCCGATCGTGCTTTTGCCGGACGCCGCTGGTCCGTCGATGGCGATGATAGATGGAATCAAGTTTTCTCGGTACCTGAAGAATTTAGCGCGCGCACTTCGTTGCTGCTCAACTCGCGCCACTTACCCACCGGCAAATCTCCCAATTCAATTGGACCGATGCGCACGCGAATCAGCCGCTTGACGGGATGTCCCAGCGCGCCAAACAAATGGCGAATCTCGCGTTTCTTGCCTTCGTGCAGAACGAGCCGCACCCAATATTCGTTGTGCGCCGTCGTATGCCAGTGATGCTGTTCGCCGAGCACGCCCAGATGACGAACAAGTTTCGCGGAATCGATGCGGAGCAGATCGCCGTCATACAAAACGCCTTTTTTAGCGCGTGCAAAAGTGCCGGCATTCGGCTCGCCTTCAACTAAGGCAAGATATTCTTTTTCGTTTTGATAACGCGGGTGCGTGATGCGATGCGCAAGTTCGCCATCGTTCGTGAGCAACAACAAACCTTCGCTATTCGCGTCCAAACGCCCGGCGGCATAGAGCCGCACATCGGACGGAACCAAATCGATTGCCAACGGCTTGCCGCGCGATTCATCAATGTCGCTGAGGTAACCTTTGGGCTTGTGCAAAATCACGTAACGAAGTTTTTCGATGCAAATCGGCGTGCCGTCAACTTCGATCCGATCATTTGCTGGGTCGACCTGCGTACCAAGCTCTCTAACGATCTTGCCGTTGACGCGCACGTGCCCGGCGACAATCAGCTCTTCGCACTTGCGCCGTGAGGCAACGCCAGCATGCGCAAGGATTTTTTGCAGGCGTTCCATCGCCTTACGATTTCATCCGCTCAACAAGTTCCTGTGCTGTTTGCTCTGCTTCAGCAATCGCATTCGTCAAAATATTTTCGGTCGCTTGCTCCAGCGTCGGCAAATCTTCCACGCCGCGCAAACCAAAGTTCTGCAAAAATTCAAAGGTCGTCGCGTACAAAATCGGACGCCCTGCCGTTTCCTGCCGGCCGGTCTTCTTGGATCATACCGCGCGAAAGCAACGTCTGAATCACACCATCACAATTAACGCCGCGGACACCTTCGATTGCCGGACGCGTGACCGGCTGACGATACGCGATAATCGCAAGCGTTTCCAATGCCGCCGCAGAAAGGTGCCCCGATTGATCGACGCCGAGAAATTTCTCGATGAACGGCGCCGCTTCGGGCGCAGTCACCAATTGAATTTTATCGCGCGCGCGTTGCAGGCGCAAACCACGCGCAGCATATTCTTGTTTCAGTTCGGCAAGCGCTGGTTCGATTTTTTCCGCATCGATCTCCAAAGCGCGCGCAATTGCAGCGATTTGCACGGGACCTTCGGCGACAAACAAGAGACTTTCAATTTGCGCCTTGAGCGCGAGAGGTTGAGGAACAACGGTGTCAGTCATCGGCGGCGAGCATTATACTACAAGTCGATATGCGCGCAAAACTATCTGCGATTCCGAATCCAAATGACCGCAAGGACGATGAGCGTCGCCACGCTAATTATCGCGCCGATGATGAGCGAACGCGGTCGGTATTCAAATTCGATTTGATGCATCCCCGGCGTCAGGCGCACGGCACGAAAAATATAGTCCGCGCGCTGAATCGGCGTTTCGATTCCATCGACCCGCGCGACCCAATCCGGATACCACGCATCGCCAAGAAACAGGTACGCATCTGCTGCACTTGCGCCGATAGCACAACGCGTTGATTTTGATAATCGATCACACGCACCGATTCTCCGGGCAATTGCGCGCCTCCCGCCGAAATCGGCTGACCGCCAGCAAGGTAAAGCGTTTCGAGTGGCTTGAAATCATCGCGCTGAATTTCTTTGAGCGCCGTCGCATCATCGGTCACGCGCGCGTTGTGAACAAGAAACATGCGCGGCAACACATCATCGTTCCGGAAAACGGCTACTTCGTTCGTGCGATAGATCAAACTCTGATCGGACTTGCCCACGAGATCGGCAATTGATATTTCCTTGCCGTCCGGCGAGACCAAAGAAATTTTTTCAATGTGCAACAACCCAGGCTCAATCGATGGAAAAACAATAATGCCGGCAATCTGTGCCGGCTTAACCGGTAAATCGAGTTGCGCAAGGTACGTATGCCCAGGATGCGACTCGGTTGGGAACGCCGAACGCGCCGGAAACGTGGAGGCAAGCGGTGGCAAAGAATGTTGAATGACGCGGCGCACGTCAGTACGTTCGTACGCCCACTCGGCGGTGTCATAACCGGCGCGCAACGGAACCGAAAGCCATTGCCCGTCTTGTGTAACCACACTAATCACCGCGACAATATCGCCGTCGCGCAAGCTGACCGATTGCGCAAGCGACGAAACGACTTTGATGCGCGTCGCCGATGTAGGTGAAAACTTGATAAAGTGATTCACAAAGTCAGGCGTGAATTCGTTCTCGACATCGTCGCCTTCAGTCTTGGCATCGGTCGGCAACATTTGCGGCTTGATGTAATAACGCACATTCATCAAGTTCATCATCGTCGCCGTGATCGATTCAAAATAATCACCCGGTGCGTTGCGGAATCAACGGCGTGTATCCAATCGCGTTGGGAATGTTGTGCGAAAGCGAAACATTCGGATACAAACTCTCGCGCATGGTGACCATCACCGGATAAATCCACAAACTCGTCAATACCCTACCCTCTTCCGGCTTCAAGCCTTCAATCACCGCGAGCGAGCTTGGCGGCTTGTAAAAATCATCCACCGGGACAGAGAGGTCGTACGTCTTGGCATATACGGCGGCAAAGAGCGAAAGATCAGCCAATGTCAAGCCAATAACCAGCGCGATCAATGTTGTGCGTGTGAACAACACATGGCGCGCGCACAAAACAATCCACGCGGTCACACACGCGAGCACAATCGGCAACCAGACCCAGATCGATAGCCAAGTATCAAGGGGGAATGTAGGAACGAGCCCAGTGATGGCCGGAATCAAAATCGCAAACAAAGCAATGGTAATGATTTGTCCGCGCGTGAAGCGTGCGGTAGTTTTGGCGCGCGCAAGCAAATAATCGAACGTGATGGCGGCGAGCACCGCCGCGGCGAAACTGTACCAGAACAGAAACCGCGACGGCACGCGAAAATAATTGAACAAGGGTAAATAGCGCAGTCCACGATAGAACGCATTCTGATCGCCCAAACCAAGAAAGAGCGCTACCAACGCCATCGCGAGAAAAAAGACGACGCGTCGATTGCGTTGCACAAACGGTGCAGCAAGCGCAAACGTAACCGAGAGAAAGCCGATGTACCCAATGACTTCGACCGAGACGCGTGGGTATGGATTACCAAGAATGAAGGGATGGAAGAGCATCAAGTAATGCACTGCGCGCAGAGAAAATGCGTTGAAGAATTTGGGCAACAGCCCCGCCGCGCGATTGCTATACATTGAAAGTTCAAATGTCGGCATCAATTGCACCGCCGCAATCGCTGCGCCGAGGACAATGGCAACCACAAGCGGAATCGCGCGTTGCGGTTGGAAAAATCTCAGCACGGGACCCAGCCATCGATTGAATGGCATTGGCAAAGCAAGTTGCGGTACCGAATTGCGTTGCCAATTCACAGTCGCATACAGCCCGAGCAATACAATCGACATGAACGCGAATTGCGGATGACCGCCGAGCATTTGAATGCCGGCGAAAACCGCGAGCACCACCCACCAGCGCCAGCGTCGGCGCGAATCGGCCTCTTGTTCATGCTTCTCCCAACACCAAAAAAGCCACGGCAACCACGATGCGGTGGTCAGCACGCTCATGTGCTGCATTCGCACAGTGAAAAATCCACCCAAGCCCAACGCTACCGCACCAAGAAACGCACTCGGCGGACGCAAATTGATTACACGGAGAAACAAGTACATCCCAACGCTGACCCATGCGAGACTTGTCAAAATATCATAGTTTGTCGCAAGATCAATCGGCAAGAGTCCGTAGAGAATTGGATGCGTCGGATAGAGCGCAGCGATTTGTCCTTCCGCAAAGAGGGGAAAGCCCGTAAGCATCCGCGGTTCCCACAGCGGCAGTTGCCCGGCGCGCAACGCCGTCGCGTATGCCAAATGCGTCGGGTAAAAGAAAAGCAAAATATCGCCGAAGAAAAACACCGCTTGGCGCAATGCTTCTTGCCAATGGAAAAGGAACGGCAAAAGCGCAAGCGCGAAAATCGACAGCGCATCCGCGCGATTTTGCGCAATGAATTGCCGGAAGCGAGGAAAAAATAAATTCATCTGACGGTTGGGGTAATTGGAATAGTGGTCGTGAGTGGTTCGGTAATATTCACTTGGAGCGTGTCCGGCACGATGCTTTGAATCTTTAACGTTTCCGGCACCACCGGCACGCGCGGCTTGAGTTGGTAAACACCTGCTCCCAAGGATGTGACATCAATAACAACTTGGACATCGTTGGGTGTCAGCGCGCCGAGACTCGGCATCGGTCCGGACAAGATCACATCCACGACGTCTGGCGACACGGTACCAGTGGCGCCGCGCTTTAAACCCTGCAAGTCGATTTTACGTCGAATGGTTTGCCCGCCCAAAATCGGCGTGATGGCAACTTGAATCATTACACCTTCATTGTTCAAAATCGAAACACCTTCTGGCAGAGAAATCGCAACGCGTTTGGTCACTTCGGTGGTTGCGCCCGTTACGTCAATCGGTATCGTCTCGACAAAGCCGGCAAGTTTTGCGAGCGCGTCCGGACTGCCGGCGACTGTTACATTCGATGGCACAACAGCAATATTGCTGATCCAAAAACCGGCGGCCACATTGCCTTTGAGCGCGGCTTTGATCGACACATCCTTGTAACCAACGCGTTGTTCCACTTGCACTCGAACTGTTGTTGCCGACGGTACCACGGCAACACCCTGCACCAAACTACCTTGTGCGTCACGAGGCGTCAGCGTTACGTCACGTTCCACCGGCGACTTGCTCCCGCGCAAAAAAATCTCAGCGCTAACTTGGACAACTTGTTCAACCAGCACCGCCGGACCAGAGACCGTCACCTGGGACGGCGTGAGCGTCGGCAATCGATATACAAAACCCAGCGGCGGCGTGTCCATCACTTCGCCGTGAATATCAAAATCACGCGATTTCAATTCTTCAATGCGCACGCCAACTGCCGCCGGTTCGACGCTGAGGACGATAACCCGAGGATCGGTTACCTGAACCGTAATCGGGATTTGATGCAAGCCAGTGCCATAGTTTCCCAGATCTGCCGAAACGCGAAACGACGTTGGCTGAAGCTGATCCCAGCTTACTTGCGGCGCACGCAATTTCACACGCACCGTGTCCGCCGTCTTTTGAAAAACCAACGTGCCTTGCACACGGTTCGCCAATTCGATGGGAAGCGGATCGGGGTAAACTGCCTCGCGGCTTGGATTTTGTTCGCTGGTCGCAACAACCCAAATGATCCCGGCAAACAACAACGCCATCACGATTGAACTGAATTGACTGAGAATCGAACGAAACACTATTCTAACTCTTCCGGATGCAACAGGCGCATCATGCTGCCGCGCGGTTGATACAATCGAAACAACAGGCGGTTTAATTCGCCTTCGTCCAAGCGCCGCACGAGGCGACCGCTGTGCGCGATGCCAATCGAGCCATTTTCTTCCGAAACGACAACGGCAATCGCATCCGTTCCTTCCGTGATACCGATGCCAGCCCGATGCCGTGTTCCCAGGTCGCGATCAAGCGTCGGACTTTCAGAGAGCGGCAAAACGCACGCCGCCGCGACAATCCGGTCTTCGCGCACAATGACCGCGCCGTCGTGCAACGCCGAATTCTTATAGAAGAGCGAGAGCAGCAAATCGCTGGAAAGTTGCGCGTCAAGCTTAATGCCCGTGTCGATAAAATCCTGCAAGCCGGTCGTCACCTCGATGACGATCAGCGCGCCGAATCCACGATGTGATAGCTCGCTCGCCGCGCGCGCGATGGTGCTGACCATTTGCGCCGTCGTCGCCGATTTCCGGGCAAGCAACGAACCGGGACGCCCCAAGCGTTCCAGCGCGCGCCGCAACTCTGGCTGAAAAATCACCGGAATCGCAACCAGGAGCGCTGGAATGGAATTACGGACCAGCCAATTGAACGCAGTCAGGTGGAAAAGACTACCCGCTAGAAACGCAAGAAAAATAACGATAATGGTGCCGCGCAACAATTGCACCGCGCGCGTGCCTTGCACAAAATAAAACAGCGCATAGAAAACCAGCGCGACCAACAAAATGTCGAGCACGCTGGAAAACGTAAAATGCGAAAGTAGTTCTGAGAACGCGCCTAACACGTGGAACTCATGCTTTACGTTTGGCTTTGCTCATTAGCAATGCGACAATTGCCTTTTGCGCATGCATCCGATTCTCTGCCTGATCGAACAAGACCGAGTGCGGACCATCAGCAACTTCGTCTGTGATTTCCGCGCCGCGATGCGCCGGCAAACAGTGCATCACACTACACGATGCTTTGGCGCGCGCGACTAACGCCGCGTTGATTTGATAGGGTGGAAAAATTTTCGCGCGTTCCGCCGCTTCTGCTTCCTGCCCCATGCTTGCCCAGACATCGGTGTACAGCACATCGGCGTTGCGCGCAGCAAGTTGTGGGTCCTGCACCAATTCCACTTTGCCGCCGGATTCCTTAGCCAATGCACGCGCCCGCGCGACCGATTCATCATCCAGCGCAAAACCTTTGGGTGAAGCGCAAACGAAATGCGCACCGCCAAGCGCGCACGCGAACATCAACGAACGCGCGACGTTGTTGCCATCGCCAAGAAAAACAACTTTGAGTCCTTTGAGCTTGCCTTGATGTTCGATAATTGTCAAGACATCTGCCATCGCCTGGCAAGGATGCTCAAAATCGGACAAGCCATTGATGACCGGCACACGCGAGTGCCGCGCTAATTCAACGACGTGCGCGTGCGCGAACACACGCGCCATGACGCCATCGACATAGCGCGACAAAACGCGCGAAACATCCGCGATGCTCTCGCGTTGTCCCAAGCCAATTTCGTTCGGCGACAAGTACAACGCTTGCCCGCCCGAGATGGAGCATCGCCATATCAAACGAAACGCGTGTGCGCAACGACGGTTTTTGGAAAACCATGCCCAGCGTTTTATTTTTCAAAATCGCTTTGTTGCCGCGCTTGCGCCATTCGGCTTTGAGCTTTTTGGCCGTCGTTAGGATTTGATTGAATTCCGCCGGCGAAAGATCGCTAATGGCTAGAAAATGTCTTGTCATATCACATCACTCGATTATTGTTGATCACTAACGAAAACTGACATCCCAGAAACTGCGCCGCGCGCCGACACAGAATCATGCGCGTCAGAAAAATTTCAAAGTAATCGGAGACAGAAGAATCGGTTGTGTCGATATCGAGTTCGAGCGTAATCGCCTTGCCCGTCGCATCTACACGCAAGAACGAGCGTTGCACCGCGTGATTCACGCGGTCGTGAATGTCGAAGGTATGCGGGTCTGGGTTTTGCACACGACTCGTATGCACGTCTGCCTTATCCGCCAGAATCACCGCCGCGGTCATCGGATTGATTGGCACGCCGCCCGGCTCTTCGTGATTACCGATAGCGCCCATGACTAGCGCGATTTCATCGTACAGCATGTTCATGCGCCGCAATACTTCGCGCGCGAGGATCGCGCCGGAGATAGTGTGATTTTCTCGATGAATCAAATTACCGGTGTCGTGCAAATAACCTGAAATCGCCGCGAGTTCCGCTTGCCGTGCTGGGTATTCCAAACGATTTAGAACATTGAATGCGATATTCGCCACTAGATTCGCGTGGCGTTCGCCGTGCTCAGTGTAACCCAAACCCTTCATCATTTCATTTGCCGCGTGCAGATACGCAACCACTTCGGCATCGCGGGCAACTTGATCGACCGTAATATGAGCGTGGGGATAAACGGAGTTTGGATTCATAGGGAAAACCACAACATGATGGCAACCACGACCATTTCGATCATCAAGTAGGATTGAACCCGCTGAGCATATGCGCGCCCGTTTCGATCAATATGGTGACGTGCTTGCCACAGGATTTGCGCCAACAATCCCAGCGCGACGATGCCCGCGCCGGCGGCAACCTTAAAGTAAACCAGAATCGCGATGATAACGAGCTGAATGCCATTGCAGAGCCAGGTCCAAAATCTCGATTGCCGCGAGCTCATGCCGATCAACGCAAAATACATCAGTGTGAACAAGGCAATCGCCGCGAGCGCGAGCCAGGAAAAATTACCAAACGCACTTGTCGCAATCGACCACGGCAACGCGATTTCAAAAACCGCGCGCAACAACGTGCCGCGCTCTGCGCCGATTTGTCCTTCGATGAGCGCGAGCGCTAACGCAACTGCCGTCAAAATCGTGGGGACCAGGCCCAGCACCACCGCGACGCACAACGCAAGCAATCCGGCGACGAGCATACCGGTAATTTCGGAATCAAGCAGGGGCCACGCAACGACGCGCAATAAGCGAATGCGTTGTGAAATCGGCTGCAACCAGCGTAGCAGAAAAAACCGCGGCGTCTCGCGCGAGGTCATCAGCCAGATGTGCGCACTCGCCATGTTGCGCGGCAAAGTCGTGCGCCAATCGGCGTGGAGCCAAAGCGAACGCCACGCGCCGAGCAGCGCATCGCACAACAAGATGAGCAAAACCAGATTGAGCACCGTGTGCGTTTGCCAGAGCAATCCGCCGGAGGCAATCGCGCCGCAGATGACCGCCCACGCGGGACCAAGCAATGTAAGTGGACGCGCCGGACGAAAATCGAGCGCAACGAGCCTGCCGGCAATCGGGCGTGCGCTGTATGAATCCTCCATTGGCGCTATGATACCATAACGAAAAGAAAAAGACAATTCAGTTTGACCGCGGTTGTTACATCAGATACAATATTACCAGCGAGGTGGACTATGAAATCAAAAATCCTGGCAAGTGTTCTTTTTCTGTCGCTGACGGCGTGCACCGCGCCGTTTGGAATTTCCGCGTTCGCGCGACCAACGCCAACCGCAATTCCAACGATTGTGCCAACGCTCGCGCCATTGCCCACCAGTGCGCCAACGCCCGCGCCGATTGCAACAACTCGCGCCACGATACCAACGGTGCGTGAAAAAATTGTCTTGCGTGATCTCGGCGGCGCCGGGCGTTCGCCGATTGCGCTAACCGTCCTTGACGGCAAAGCATACGTCGCAAATTTAGCATCGGGCAATGTCGCCGTGATTCAAAACGATCGCGTGGCAAAATACTTGCCGGTCGGCAATAGCCCCGCCGATATTGTCGCCGACCCGATTCAAAAACGCGTCTACGTTGCGAATCGACAGGACCATTCAATCAGTTTGATTGTCAACGACCAAGTAACGTTGACAACGAGTGTGGGCGAAGAGCCGGGCGCGCTTGCATTTCTCGATAACCAGCTCTTCGTCGGCTTGGAATCCAAAGGCACGATACTCGTCGTCGATGCGGCGACGCTCAAGATTGCAAACAGAATCGATATCCCCAACGCGTTCGGCGTCATCAGCATGTCCGCCGACCCGGTGCATCATCGATTATATGCATCGCCGTACGAAAAAATCGCCGTCATCGATTCGACGAATTTCCGTGTGCTCGCCGTGCACGCACTCAAGTCACATTACATGACGTTACTCGCGAATCCGAATAATGACAGCGTGCTCGCGACGACGTACGAATCGACGACGAATTCTAATTTGCTCAGAACTATCGATCCGCTGTCCGGCGCAACTCGCGGAAACGCCGCGCCGGTTGGCGGCGATCCACGCGGTGCGGCGATGAATCGCGAAGGAACGCGCGCGTACATTGCGAATTCGTTTTCCAATTCCGTGTCGGTCATCGAACCGCGCGAGATGAAAGAGATTGCGACGATTCCGGTTGGGCTTGCGCCAAACGCCGTCGCGTTGGACGAAACCGCGCGCCGGCTTTACGTTGCGAATTATGACGGTGACAGCGTGAACATCATCGACACGCAAACAAACTCAGTTATCGCGACGGTGCCACTGGCGATGAATCTAGCGCGGCTTGAGGCGAACGAAAAAACCGGGCGCGTCTTTGCCGCCAGCGCGACGACCGATTCTGTGTTTGTCATCGATGGCACGCACGTTGTCAAAGAAATCGGCGTGAACCGCAATCCGATGGATTTGGCGCGCGACGCGCAAAGCAATCGCTTGTTCGTGGCGAATTACGCGGACAATACTTTGACCGTCATCGATGAAACGAGCGCAAGCATCATCACTGCGACGAAACCAATCACGCGCTTCGTCGGAACCGTTGCCGTCGATGCGCCGCGCGCGCGTCTTTTCGCCGGGAGTATGATTCTCGATTTGAATTCGCTGAATCCCATCGGCAGTCTGACGATGCAAGGCGCGACGATTGGCTCGGTGATTACACCTGGCTTGGTGCGCGTCAATTCCAAAACGAATCGCATTTACGCGAACGGCAATAACGGAACGCCGGGATCGAACAGTCGTTACGTGACGTACAGCATCGACGGCGGAACCTTAAAACAACGCGGCATCGGAATGGGTTATTACGGCAACACCTCGGCGTTTGAAATCGATCCGGAAAATAATCGCGTCTATCTCGCTGGCACGCATCCGCTTGCGCTCACCAACACATTTACCGTATTTGACGCGGACGACAACATCGTGCTGAGTATTCCGCTTTACGCGCGCACAGCGGGAATGGCTTACAATCCGCAAACACATCACTTGTTCCTTTCGCAAATGACAAGTTACTCGCGCGAGTTTGGCGCAACGCCGACGCCCATTGATGATTCGGTTTTGATCTTGGATACGACCACGTTTGGCGTTGTTGGACAGCTCGATGTCAAGAAACCAGGCAAGATGACACGCGTGGGAAATCTAATTTACATTGCGAGCCGCGATGACGGCTCGATGACAATCGTCGAAGATGTACCGATGCCCGCGCCGCCCGCGCCAACACCGACGCGCACGCCTTCGCCCTACCCGACGATGACAAATACACCGGTTACGCCGACGCGCTTGGCAACGCCGGTTGTGCGCGTGCCAACGCCGATGAGTTGCGGAATCCAAGTGACCGGTCTCGCATCAAAAGAATGGACGCCGGACATCGCCGCGAAAATCGGCTGTCCGACGCAAACCGAACGCGCCGCGCAATTTGGCATTCAGCCCTTTGAACGCGGCACAATGTTTTATCGCGCGGATGAAAAACGCATCTATGCGCTGTTCAACGACAACACGTGGCAAGCGTTCGACGATGCGTGGGTATCTTCATCGCCGGCAGACTCGTGTCCCAGCGTAAGCGTTGGCAGTGGACTCGTCAAACCGCAACGCGGATTTGGCAAAGTTTGGTGCGAACAAACCAGTGTCCGCACAAAACTCGGCGCGGCGACGGCAACCGAACGCGGATTGTATAACGCGCAGACGCAACGATTTGAGCGCGGGCAAATGTTTGCCGGGGAGCAAGCGTCGCAGGTATTCGTGCTGTACGCGGATGGTAAATGGGATTAGCGTGCATCGTCGTGGTTGGCGCGACCGGTTCCGGCAAGACAACGCTCGCGCGCGACATCGCGCAACGACTCGGCTATCGACACGTCGAGACGGATGCGTTGCACTGGGAGCCAAATTGGCAGGAAGCGCCGCTCGACGTTTTTCGCGCGCGTGTCGATCAAGCATTGACCGGCGACGGTTGGGTCATCGATGGCAATTACAGCAAAGTGCGCGATATTGTTTGGGGACGCGCCGACACCATCGTTTGGATCGATTACGCTCTACCGATAATTTTTTGGCGTTTGGGTTTGCGGACGATCAAACGCATTGTCACACGCGAGAAGTTGTGGGGCACGAACCGCGAGGGCTGGCACGCGATGTTCGGACGTGATTCGCTTTTTCTGTGGGCTCTACAATCACGCCCGCGTCACCGCCGCGATTATCCGCGCTTACTTGCGCAACCTGAGTTCGCGCATTTAAAACTCGTCCACTTGCATTCTCCGCGCGAGACCGATGAATGGCTAAAAGGTATTCGGCGTGGCGCGTGAGAAACTTGTGATCCCGCTTGCACGCGTTTATTTCGTTTTCCTCCTCGGCTGGCTCATCCTGCATCTTCTTTTCGGTGATCGCTGGGCGTGGCTCTTTCTCCTCAACACGTTCGCCGAGTTTCTGTTCCTGCCGCTCATTCCGATTCTCGTCATCGCTTGGAAATTTCGCGCACGCGATCTCGCGCTTGGCTCGGCGATTGCAATCATCGCCGCGACGATTCTCTTTGGCGAAATGTTCATGCCAAAAATATCGCCGAACACCGCCACGCCAACGCTCCGCGTGATGACGTACAATATGCTCGGGCACACCGAATCACGCCGATGCTGTCGTTGCAACAATTCGCGAAAGCGATGCGGATGTTATCGCGATTCAAGAGCTGAATCCCGGTGCGGCAGATGCGATTCAGCGCGATTTGTTGCACGAGTATCCGTACCAAATTCTCGATCCGCACGATGGCGTAGCGGGCTTGGGCGTCATCAGCCGCTATCCACTCCACTTATCAACCGATACCCTGCCGGGTCGGTGGATCGGTGCACCGCAAATCTTGCAACTCGATTGGCAAGGGACACCGGTAACGATTCTGCACGTACACACAATTCCTACCACCGCGTTCATTGATTTCATTCGTGCGCCGCAAAGCATCGAAGCATCGATTCGCAATCGCGAAGATAATATGCGCGCGCTTGCCGCGTACGTCGCCGCGCATCGCAACGAGCCAATCATCGCAACCGGCGATTTCAACATGACAGATCAAAACACTAGTTATCGGATCATCGCAAGCGAATTGCGCGACACCTGGCGCGAAGCCGGTTGGGGGCTAGGGCACACATTCCCCAGCACGAATCTCAACGCGATGCCACTGCCATCGCTGGCAAACACCAGCCCGTTCATGTGGCTCGTCCGCATCGACTACATTTTTCACTCATCGCACTGGCGCGCCGTCTCCGCCGACTTGGGAAACTGGGACGGACAATCCGATCACCGACCGGTGATTGCAGAGTTGGTTTTGGAAAAATAATGGGGCGACCACACAGGGTCGCCCCTACTATTTCGCAATTTCTTTTGCCGCCATCATCGCCAGTACGCGCACACCTTGAATCAGATTGGCAAAACGCGGGTCTTGCGTCGCGCCGTGTTTCCATCGCGCATAAATCTGCTGGACAATCACCGCGATTTTGAATAGCGCATATACATAGTAAAACTGAATACGCGAAACATCGTGCCCGCTCACATTCGCATACCGCTCGACGATTTCATCGCGCTTGAGATTCCCAGGTAACATCGTCAGACAAAATGCGATTGAACGCAACTCTTCAGGATCATTCGCCTCGACCCAGTATCCCAACGCCGTCCCTAAATCCATCAACGGGTCGCCAATCGTCGCCATTTCCCAATCGAGCACGGCACGAATCGACAAATTGTTTGCGATCGAGCACAAGGTTGTCGTACTTGTAATCGTTGTGAATCAACGTCGCGCCTGACTCAGGGGGCAAGTGTTCGGCGAGCCAGGTTGCGACCCGTTCCATTTCAGGAATGTCATCCGTCTTGGCGTTGACGTACCGCTCTGTCCATCCGCGCACTTGGCGCGCGACGTAACCCTGCGGCTTGCCCAAATCACCCAGCCCCGCCGCGTATAATCCAACCGCATGAATCGCGGCAAGATTGTTGACGAATTCAGTCGAGAGTCTGGTCATTACTTCCGATGTGAGGTTCACGCCTTCGGGTCGCTTGGCACGCAAAACAATCCCTTTGACGCGCTCCATTATATAGAACGGCGCGCCGATAATCGAATCGTCGTCACAGTAGAGGATTGGCTGGGGAACCTTGTTGTAAACTCGGAATAGATGCGAAAGAATTTTGTACTCGCGCGACATATCGTGCGCCGATTTGATGTTTGCGCCAAATGGCGGACGCCGCAGAACAAATTCTTGCGCGCCAATCTGCACGAAATACGTGAGGTTGGAATGTCCGCTGGGGAATTGGCTAACGATGAGTTCGCCACTTTGCCCGCCAAGACGTTCGCTCAAGTACTTGGATAACTTGACAATATCGAGTTCTTCCCCAGGTCTAACTGCGCGCGGCTGGTCGATTAAATTGGTATCCATATTTTCCCCGACATCGAAAGGATGAAGGATGAGGGATGAAAGATGAATAAAATCTTCATCCTTCATCTTTTATCTTTCATCTTTCGATTACGCCCCGACTAACTCTACCTTCACGCCGTACTCCTTCAACAACTGTCGCGCCACCACCGTCTTATGGACTTCGTCGGCGCCATCGTAGATACGCGCGGCACGTTCATGGCGATAGAAGAATGCGAGCGGCGTGTAATCGGTAACGCCGAGTCCGCCGTGAACTTGAATCGCGCGATCCAACACCTTTTGCAATACATCGGCAACGAAAAACTTGATTGTCGAAATTTCGACGCGCGCTTTGCGTTGTCCCTCGCGATCCACTTTCCACGCGGCTTGCAAAACCATCAATCGCGCTGCGTTGATTTCCGCGCGACTCTCCGCCATCATCGCTTGAATGATTTGGCGCGATGCAATCGGCACGCCTGGCGCAAGCTGGCGTTTCGCCGCGCGCGCACACATCAATTCGAGCGCACGTTCGCAGATGCCAATCCAGCGCATACAATGATAAATGCGCCCGGGTCCCAATCGTTCTTGCGCCAGCATAAACCCCGCGCCTTCCGCGCCCAATCGATTCGATTGCGGCACGCGGCAATCCTTGAATTCGATTTCGCCGTGACTCGCCCAGTCTTCGCCCGAATGTCCCATCACAGGCGTGTTGCACACGAGGCAATAGCCAGGTGTGTTTGTCGGCACGATGATTTGGCTCGCGCGTTCGTGCGCCTTCGGCGCATCGGGATTTGTAATCGCCATCACGACGACAAACGCCGAGCCATCCGCCGAAGTTGAAAACCATTTGTGTCCGTTGATGACGTAATCGTCGCCGTCCTTGGTTGCAGTCGTGCCCATCCACACGGGATTCGACCCAGGATAATCGGGTTCGGTCATTCCGTAGCAACTGCGAATGTCGCCGCGCACGAGCGGGATGAGGTATTTTTCTTTTTGCGCGGGCGTGCCTTGCGCGATAAGCAATTCCATATTGCCCACATCAGGCGCTTGCGAGTTGAACGCGTAATAGCCAAGCGGACTGCGTCCCAGTTCTTCGCTAATGTGCGCCATTTCCAAAAACGAAAATCCCGCGCCGCCGTACTCTTTGGGAATCGATGGCGACCACAAGCCCATTTGCTTGACCTTGGTGCGCGCCGCATTCAGCGCAGGCAACATATCCGTGAACGGCTTGCTCAGAAAATCGCGTTCCAGCGGATAAATCTCCTCGCGCATAAAGGTGCGAATGGTGTCCAATGTTGATTGCAATTTTCGTTGATTGAAAAGTCCATTTTTCCTCCAAGGGTACAGGGGTCAGAGGTCAGGGGTCAATTTGCTGACCTCTGTACCCTGCCCCCTGATCTCTGCGAGAACTTCGCTTGAATCCACCTTGCCCCAGTAATACCCATCTCCTCACTATCCGCAACGCGCGCTCCGCTTCCGTCCTTGCCCTTTGCTTACTGTCTACTGTCGACTGGCTACTGTCTACTGCATTCGCCACACGTTGCACCATCGCCTGAATGGTAATCATCGCGCTATCCAGCGCTTTGCGTGATCGTTCCATCAACTCGGGGGAAAATTGCTGTCCGTCCAACGTCGGCGGTAGGTTTGAATTCATCTGGAATCGGGGTGTTCTCGTCAATCGTAAAGGTCGGCATCGTCGTCTCCTTGATTGAAATGATTGGGGCAAGCGAAAGAGGGACAACTCTATTATATCACGTGTCCGCAGATTTCGTTACCACAATTTCGTTTGCCATTCCATCGACTTGATGATAAAATGGCGCGCGTCGAAATCGGAGATTGAAACTTGGAAGTTCATCTGACTTTCAACCTCCAACTTCCGCCATCTAGCTTCCAACCAGGATTTTCATGCTTAAATCGCCGCGCTTTTGGATCGGTCTCCTCATTAGTCTGATTTGCCTCTACTTTGCGTTTCAAGGCATTCAATTCGACAAACTGCTCGATGCGCTTCGGAGCATCGATATTCTATGGATCATCATCGCGTCGGCGATTTTTTGCGTGAGCTACGGCGGACGCGTTCTGCGATGGCAATTGCTCTTTGCGCCGCAACCGATGCGCTTGAACAAAGTTTTCCATGCGATGAACATCGGCTATTTGCTCAGCAGTATTCTCCCCGCACGCCTGGGCGATGTCGTGCGCGCGGTGCTCGTTGGGCAATTTGAAAATGTCAGCAAAGCGCGCGCACTTTCGACGGTCGTCGTCGAACGATTATTTGATGGACTCACCGTCGTCTTGTTCCTTGCTGTCACCGCGCTCTTTATCCCGAATATTCCGGATGTTGCACAGCAAGGCGCGATTGTTGTCGCCGCCGCCGGCATTGGCGGGCTCGCCGTGCTTTTATTGCTTTCATTCAACAAAGAACGCGGCTTGAGTTTGCTTCATCGCTTAGCCTCGCCGATTCCATTTTTGCGAAATCCAAAACTGTGGCAATCGCTCGAATCGCTCATCGATGGCTTTGCAATTTTGCGTTCGCCGCGCGAATTGCTCGGCGTCGCGGGCTGGTCGTTGTTCGCGTGGCTGACCGGCGGCATGATGTATTGGGCGATCTTTCGCGCGATGGGCATGCACGCGCTCGGCTTCGATGCCGCGTTTCTCGTGATGACGGTCGCGTCGCTTGTCGTCATCGTGCCATCGTCGCCGGGATACATCGGCGTCTTTCACGCGACCGTCGTGTTCACGTTGAACACCGTATTTGGCAGTCGATAAATCGGACGCGTTGAGCTACGCTGTCGTCATGCACGCATTCAATTATCTGTGGCTCATCCTGCTCGGTATTTATTCGATGTGGCACGAAGGTTTGTCGTACAATCGATTGCAAAGTCTCGAAGTTGCGGCGGAGAGTGAAGCCAGTTGAACAAGTTTCTTGTTACCGGCGGCTGCGGTTTCATCGGCGCAAACTATGTTGATCGATTGCTCGCGCGCGGCGAGCAAGTTGTCGCGTTCGATAATTTGTCGCGGCGCGGCGCAGAACAAAACGCCGATTGGCTGCGCGCGAAACACGGCAATCGATTTCAACTGATTCGCGGCGACATCCGCGATGCGCGCGCGATTGCCGACGCCGCGCGCGACGCCGATGTGATTCTGCATCTCGCCGCGCAGGTCGCCGTCACCACATCGGTAACCGACCCACGCACCGATTTTGAAATCAACGCGCTTGGCACATTCAATACGCTGGAAGCCGCGCGCGCGTCCGGGCGCAATCCGATTTTTCTTTTCGCATCGACGAACAAGGTCTACGGCGGCATGGATGAAGTCATCGTCGTCGAAAAACCGACGCGCTACGAATTCCGCGATTTGCCCGGCGGCGTGCCGGAAACCCAGCCGCTCGATTTTCATTCGCCGTATGGTTGCAGCAAAGGCGCGGCGGATCAATACGTGCGCGATTATCAACGCATTTATGGCTTGCGCACCGTCGTGTTCCGGCAATCGGCAATTTACGGCTATCGCCAATTTGGCGTCGAAGATCAGGGCTGGCTCGCGTGGTTTATCATCGCCGCTGTGTTGGGAAAACCAATTACAATTTACGGCGATGGCAAACAAGTCCGCGACATGCTCTTCATCGACGATTTGATGAACGTGTACGATGCCGCGCTCGCGCGTATCGATAAAACTGCTGGGCAAGTGTACAACATCGGCGGCGGACCGCGCAACACGATTTCCGTGTGGACGGAATTTGCGCCGATGCTGGAAAAACTTTTGGGGCGCAAGCTTGCCATTACGCGCGGCGATTGGCGCCCCGGCGATCAAAAAGTGTGCGTGTACGATATTTCCAAAGCCAAACGTGAATTGAACTGGGAGCCACACGTGGATGTGCAAACCGGCGTGGAAAAGTTGTACCAGTGGGTAAGCGAAAACAAAAGTCTGTTTGACTAGCGATTTGCATTGCCAAGCGGCGTAGCGTCTAAAAGTAATTTGAGAGATTGTATCGCCGCAAAAAAGCGCGGCTCGCAATGACAATCGCCAATTGAAAATCGCCAATTGAAAATCCTCATCGTTCTCACCTACTATCGCCCGCACATTAGCGGGCTAACCATATACGTCGAACGACTTGCGCAAGCGTTGGCGGAACGCGGACATCAAGTCACCGTATTGACCTCGCATTATCGCAACGACCTCGCATACCGCGAAATCATCGATGGCGTTACTGTCATTCGGCATCCCGTCGTGTTCCGTTTTAGCAAAGGCAGTATCATGCCCGGCTTTTTGTCGCGCGCATGGAAACTGATGACCGAGCATGATGTCGTCAGTGTCCACCTGCCCCAAGCCGAAGGCGGTCCACTCGCCTTCATCGGTCGCGCGCTCGCGCGCAAACCGGTTGTGCTGACGTATCATTGCGATTTGCTGCTGCCGCCGGGAATTTTGAATCGCGCCATCGACCGCAGCGTGTTCGCATCGAATTGGATCGCCGGGCGCTTTGCGAATCGCATCGTCGCATACACGCACGATTACGCCAACAGCTCGCCGCTTCTCTCGCGTTTCAAAAATAAAATCAACGTGATTTACCCGCCGGTGATTATGCCTGCGCCGAATGCGCAAGCCGTCGCCGCGCTCAAAGCAAAATATCACGCAACCGATCACGCCGTCGTTGGTTTCGCTGCGCGCTTTGCGGAAGAAAAAGGCGTCAACTATCTCATCGATTCGATTCCCTTCGTGCGCGAAAAAATTCCGAATGTGAAATATCTTTTCGCCGGCGAGTATCAAAACGTCATCGGCGAAAATGTGTGGGAACGTTTACAGCCGCGCATCCAACAGTACCGCGATTATTTGGAATTCCTCGGTCCTGTGCCGAACAAAGAGATGGGAAATTTTTTCGGCGCGTGCGACGTGCTCACCGTCCCCAGCATCAACTCGACTGAATCCTTTGGGCTTGTCCAAGTTGAAGCATTCTTGAGCGGCTGTCCGGTCGTCGCGTCGAATTTGCCGGGCGTGCGCGAACCCGCGCGTGTCACCGGCATGGGAGAAATCGTGCCGATCAAAGATGCGCGCGCGCTCGCCGATGGCATCGTGCGCGTGTTACAAAATCGCAAACAATACCTTCGCCCGCGCGCAGAAATCGAAGCGATGTTTTCGCTGGATCAAACTGTGCAAGCGTACGAAAAACTTTTCGCCGAGTTGCAGACATCATGAAACCCGAACGCGATTTTCTCATCGAACACTTGATTGCAATTCCCGTCGTTTCGCGCCTTGTTGCGCGCCATCGAAGCGCGCAAAATCGCCGCTCTCGATTTGCCGCGCCCGATTCTCGACCTGGGTTGCGGCGATGGACATTTCGCGCAAGCGACTTTCACCGAGCCGCTCGATTTTGGCATCGATCCGTCGCCGCAAGCGATTGCCGAAGCCGCAACGCGCAAAATGCACCGCGAGCTTAAAGTCATGGACAGCAATGCAATGACGTTCGCGGACAGCACCTTCGCGACGGTGCTGAGCAATTCGGTCGTCGAACACATTCCAAACATTGACGCGACGTTGCGCGAAACGCATCGCGTTTTGAAACCGGGCGGCATTTTTGTTTTCACCACACCTTCGCATCATTTTGCAGAGTTTCTCTTCTTCGCTGATTTCTTTCGTGCCATCGGATTGAAAAGTTTATCCAAGCGGTACGAAAACTTCTTTAATCGCATTTCGCATCACTATCGCACCGATTCGCCGGAAGTTTGGCGCGCTCGGCTCGAGCAACATGGATTCGTCGTCCGTGAATGGCATTCGTATTTTTCGCGTTCTGCCTCACATCTGTTCGACCTCGCACATTATTATTCTGCGGTTACCATCATCAACAAAAGATTTTTGGGTCGTTGGGTTCTCGCGCCGTATCGCTGGAACTTTGCGCTCATCGAACCTTTGTGGCGACATTTCTACAACGAACCGCCAACGCGTGAGGGCGCGTACTTGTTTTTCCTGTGCGAACGCAAGTGAACAAGTCGCTCTGGCAATCTATTTTTGGCATCGTCGCATTCGGGCTTGCCGCGTTCGCCGAGTATCAGCACATTTACGAGGGCAATCACGCGGTCGCCCTCGCCCTATTTATTTTTGCCGTCGCCGGCTGGCTCATCGCGATTTTTCTGCGCCGCGTCGATGTGACAACGCAATTACACATCGCAAAAACTGCGCCCCCGCCGCGTCGCACAAAATTGATCTGGATCGCAACGATTATTGCGTTAGTGTGCTTGACCTGGCTCTTGTCCGGCGGCAATCAATTCAATCTAGCGAACGTGCTTGCCTGGGCATCAAGCGTCATCGTTTTTCTTTTTGCATTTTGGCAACCGGAAAAATCAACGCGCGAATGGCGCGTTTCGCCGCAGACTGGTGGTTCTCGCCGGTATTTTGCTCATCGGCGTGTTTTTCTACTTTTACAACCTCGATGGCGTGCCGGCGGAAATGACAAGCGACCACGCCGAAAAACTGCTCGACGTGAACGATGTTGTGACCGGTGGCTTGCGTCCGATTTTTTTCGAGCGCAACACCGGGCGCGAGCCGATTCAATTTTACTTGACCGCCGCGTTTATTGGCGCAACCGGGCATCCCATCGACCACATGGCACTCAAATTGATTACCGCGACGCTCGGCGTGCTGGTGATTCCATTTACGTTTCTGCTGGCGCGTGAACTATTTGATGTAAAAGTCGCGACGACTTGCCGCGCTGTTCGTCGCGTTCAGTAAATGGTCCGTAACGATTGCACGAATGGGTTTGCGTTTTCCGCTCACGCCGGTCTTTATCGCGCCGCTGATGTATTTCTTGTTCCGCGCGCTTAAATATCAACGCCGCAACGATTTTTTGATCGCGGGATTATTTCTTGGCGCGGGACTGTACGGCTACAATGCGTTTCGCATCGCGCCGATTCTGGTCGGCGTTTTCGTCGTGCTGTGGGCGCTCGCCACGCGACAATTCAATCGGCGTTTTGCAATCAATTGCGTATTGATGTTCGGGTTGGCATTTGTTGTCTTTGTGCCGCTCGCGCGCTATGCATCGGAACATCCCGCTGATTTTTCATATCGCATGGCAACGCGGCTGATCGGCGAGGATGATATTCGCATCAAAGGCAACCCTGTCGAGATTTTTGGCGAGAACCTGGTCGCAGCCATGGCGATGTTCAATTGGACTGGCGACCGTGCGTGGCCCAATTCGCTCGGCGATCCCGCGCTCGATTTTATTTCCGCCGGACTATTTCTGCTTGGCTTGATGTGGGCAACGTATCGCACGTTGCGCTATCGTGAAATGGCGTACGCGTTTGTGCTGATCGGCATCGCGATTTTGGTTTTGCCATCGGCGTTGTCGATTGCGTTTCCGCAAGAAAATCCCAGCGTCGTGCGCGTCGGCGGCGCAATTCCGTTTGTCTTTATCGTCACCGCATTGCCATTGGCGTGGCTAGAAAAAGTAATTGCACGCAAAACATATCGCAGCGATAATCATCGCCGGCATTTTGCTCGCCGCGATCTTTGTCAATTATCAGCGTTACTTTATCGACTTTGACCAAAGCTATCGGCAATCGGCGTGGAACTCGTCCGAGATTGCTGCGGCGATTCGCGAGTTCGCCGCGCGCGACGGCGATTTGGAACACGCGTGGATCGTTTCATACCCGCATTGGGTCGATACGCGCAACGTGGCAATTCAGATCGGTCGCATTGATTGGGACAATACCTTGCTCGATGTCTCCGATGCCAAGTTGCAAACAAACGACAGTGCGAATAAACTATATATACTCAACGAAAATGATGTAGACAGTTTATCGGCGCTCCAAATTATTTTTCCCGATGGACGCGCTGAGTTATATCGCGCGCGTACACCTTTGCACGATTTCAGAATTTTTTTCGTGCCGGGCAAATCGACGAATTCAAACTAGTGGATGCTATGATTGAACAAAGACAATCTCTATTGAATTGGCAGCGCTGGCTCACTGCCGGCGCGCTTGTACTAATTCTGCTCCTCGGCGCCATCTTTCGATTGACCGGCATCAATTGGGACGAGGACCAACACCTGCATCCTGATGAACGCTTTTTGACGATGGTCGAATCGGCGATTGCATTTCCCGGCACGCTCGTCACTGGCGCGCCGCCCGGTTGCGCCAAGTGGGGCGGCTATTTTGATTCCGCGTGCTCGCCGCTCAATCCATACAACCACGATTTTGGCTTGTTTGTCTACGGCACTTTTCCGATGTTTCTCACGCGCTTTATCGGCGATGTTATGTCGATGACGAATTACGGCGAGATTCATCTCGTCGGTCGCACTTTGTCCGCGCTCTTCGATCTCTCAACCGTTCTGTTGATCTTCTTCATCGGTCGCCGAATGTACGGCGCGCGCGCTGGCTTGCTCGGCGCGCTCTTTCTCGCCGCATCCGTGCTCGATATTCAACAATCGCATTTTTTCACCGTCGATACGTTCACGAACGTGCCGATTCTCATCGCATTTTGGTTCGCGCTTGACATCGCCGATGGCGCAGATTGGCGTGCGTTCATCGGCGCAGGGATTGCGTTTGGCTTTGCGCTGGCGGGACGCATCAACATTGCGCCATTCGCCGCCGTGTTGATCGCCGCCGCAGCTCTGCGAACCTATTGGCTCGCGCAATCGTCCCGGCAATTGCCGGACGATTCGCCGGAAACGCTCGCGCCAGAACCGGCAATCGTTGAACGCAATGTCGGACCATTATCGATGTCGCTCAAGTGGAAAAAATCGGCGCAAGCGTTTGACCTTTCGGTGCCGCAAATCATTTCGCGCGCGTTCGGCGGACTTGTCGTCATCGGCCTGCTCACGCTGATTGTTTTTCGCATCGCGCAACCGTACGCCGCGAACGGACCGGGTTTTATTTCGCCGCACATTCCCTCACTTGATTTATCGCGCGGCGGCGCCGTCGGCTTCCTCCTCGATGTCGCGCTCTCATGGGCGGGCGGCGTCAACCCCAAGTTCGCCGACAATATGGCGTACATCAGCGCGCTTGTTGCCGGGACGCAAGATTATCCGCCCGGTCATCAATGGACGGATCGTCCCGCGTACATTTTCCCATTTCAAAATATGGTCCTATGGGGACTCGGCTTGCCGCTCGGTCTTGCTGCGTGGGCAGGATTTCTACTTGCGGTGTACCGCATGTTCCGCTATCGCGAGTGGCAACATTTGCTCATTGTGCTGTGGGTTGGCATCACATTTGCGTACACCGGTCAACAATGGGTTAAGACGATGCGGTACTTTTTGCAAATCTATCCGTTCCTCGCCTTGCTCGCCGGTTATTTTCTGGTGCGGGTCTGGGATTGGGCAAAGACAACGCATCGACTCGCGCCGAGCTTGCGGCGCCCCGCGCAGATTTCAATTGGCGTTCTCGCGCTCGTCACCATCGGCTATACCTTGTTCTGGGCTGGCGCGTTCACATCGATTTATACCCGACCCGTGTCGCGCGTGACGGCATCGCGCTGGATTTTCCAAAATATTCCGCCGGGCGCGATTCTCGCCAACGAACATTGGGACGATCCCCTGCCGCTGCGCATCGATGGTCGCGATCCGTTTAGCGGCATGTACAAAAGTCTCGCATCGTCTCCCGGCGATGGTCAAATGCACTGGTATGATGAAGACACGCCGGAAAAACGCGCGCAAGCGATCAAATGGCTCGATGAAGCGCAGTTTATCATCCTGTCCAGCAATCGTTTGTATGGCTCAATCACGCGCCTGCCAATGCGCTATCCAATGACGGTCAAGTATTACGAATGGCTATTTGACGGCACGCTTGGATTTGATAAAGCCACGGAAATTACGTCGCGCCCGCAACTCTTTGGCATCGAAATCAACGACGACAACGCCGAAGAAGCATTCACAGTGTACGATCATCCACAGGTGATGATATTTGTAAAGTCGCCGGGTTACTCGCACGATAAAACTGCGGCGCTATTGAACAGCGTCGACCTTGAGGAGGTGTATCGCTTCTGGCCCCGCGAAGCGACGCAATCGCCCACCGCGCTTTTGCTTACGCCGGCAGAACGCACCGCGCAACAAGCCGGCGGCACATGGTCGGAAATTTTCAATCCGAACGATTTCGTGAATCAAATCCCGGTGATTGTATGGCTTATCGTCGTCACGCTGTTGGGCTGGCTCACCTTTCCGATTACGTTCGTTGTCCTGCGCGCATTGCCGGATCGCGGCTACATTTTCGCCAAGACGCTGGGAATATTGCTGACTGCATGGGGCGTGTTCATTCTCGCGAGTTACCACCTCTTGCCGTTCGGTCGCTTGAGCATCACACTCGTCATCTTGCTCATCGCGATAATCAGCGCGGTCATCGCATTTTTCCGCGCGCGTGACATTTGGCAATTCCTGCGTACGCAACGCACGGCGATTCTCATCGAAGAATTTCTGTTCCTCGTTTTCTTTGCGCTGTTCCTTTTCGTGCGCTATGGCAATCCGGACTTGTGGCATCCCTGGTTCGGCGGCGAAAAGCCGATGGATTTTGCGTACCTCAACGCGATCATCAAATCAACCTGGCTTCCGCCGTACGACCCGTGGTTTGCCGGCGGCTACATCAACTATTACTATTACGGGCAATACATCACCGCGACGCTCATCAAATTCACCGGCATCGTGCCCGAAGTTGCATACAATCTCGCGCTTCCGTTGTATTTTGCATTATTGGCGATGGGTGCATACAGCATCGCCTTCAATCTGATCGCACCAACGAATCACCGCAAGTATTGGGCAGGCTTGTTCGCCGCGCTGTTCGTCTCGGTCATCGGCAATCTGGGGCAAGTTGTGTTGATCTTGGAATCGATTGTCCGGCTTGGCATGGGCGAAGCCAAGGGTTCACCCATCGCATTGCTCAATGGCTTGATTGCCGGCATCACGCGAATCGCAAATGGTTCAAGTCCATTTGAAATTCCCATCGGCTGGTGGTACTGGAACGCCTCGCGCATCATTCCGGACACGATCAACGAATTTCCACTCTTTACCTTTCTCTATGCCGACTTGCATGCGCACTTGATCGCATTGCCATTTACACTGCTCGCCATCGGGGTCGCATTGAATTTTGTTTTGCGCGCCCGCGCCGATGACGCGCATCTGCCGCTGTGGCCCTATTGGCAGATTTCACTCCTCGATGTTGTCGAAGTGATCGTCGCCGCACTCGTCCTCGGCGGATTGCGCGCGATTAACTACGCCGATTACCCGACATACTTGCTCTTGCTTGGCGGCGCGTTAGCGGTGGGCGAGTACGCGCGACGACGCACAATCGATTTGCCCGGCGTTTTCAATGCGGGCTGGCGCTTTGCCGCGATTTTTGTTTTGAGCAGTGTGTTGTACCAACCGTTCATCAGCCATTTTGCAACCGCGTATCTCGCAACCGAAATGTGGCAAGGCGCACGCACCACGTTTACGCAATATTCAGTTGTGCATGGCATCTTTCTTTTTTCGATTGCGACATTCTTGTTCTTGCGCTTTATCGACACACCGAACCGGCGTGCCGCGTTCATCAAATGGTTGCCCTTGATTCTTCTCGCACTCGCGCTCGTCGAAATTACGTTTGTCGTTTTGAAATTTGAAGCGTTCACCATTGCGTTCCCGCTCCTGGTTCTCGCTGGACTTTTGTTTCTGCGCGCCGACCTGGAACCCGAACAACGCTTTGTCGCGCTGTTAATTGGCGCCGGTCTCGCGCTGACCATGATGGTCGAACTGATTGTGTACAAAGGCGACATCGGGCGCATGAACACGGTGTTCAAATTCTATTTGCAGGCGTGGGTCTTTTTTGCAATTGCCGCCGCCGTCGGCATCACATTCTTGCATCAAACGACACAAGCCGTCGATAAACCGACCCCGGCATTTCGGCTACCATCGTTGTGGTGGTTGATTTTCGGCGTGCTCGTTCTCGGCGGGATGCTGTATCCGGTCACCGCCGCGCGTGCCAAGATGAACGATCGATTTGTCGCCGGGTCGCCTTCGGGTCTCAACGGCATGGATTATATGCGCACCGCAGTGTACGAAGACCGCGACCGACCGATTGTTTTGGAATCGGATCGCCAAGCCTTCGAGTGGATGCGCGCGAACATTATTGGCTCGCCGGTTGTCGTCGAAGGGAATGCGCCGCTGTACCATTGGGCATCGCGCGTTTCAATTTACACCGGACTGCCGACGATCATCGGCTGGGACTGGCATCAAAAACAACAACGTTCAATCATCGACGGCGCGATCATCGATCGACGCATTCAGAATGTCAATTTGATTTACAATTCACGCACTCCCGCAGATGCACTGACGCAACTCAAACGCTTTGACGCGTTGTACATTTACGTCGGCGATGTGGAGCGCGCGTTTTACGAAGCGCCGGGTTTGGAGAAATTCAACGCAATGGTGAATGCGGGGCAGCTCAAAATCGCGTATCGCAATGACCATGTCACGCTTTACGAGATTGTAAAATGAATCGCTTCTGGGCAATTTTCATCGCCTTGATTTGTGCCATCGCGGCGTACACCGTCACCTTTGCGCAAACGCCAGTCTCAACGGTACAAGGCAACTCACGCGTCGAATATCGTTTTTATTACAACGGGGATGGCTCGCCCATTCGTGTGATTGCATCTGAAACCGACGTAAATAGTGTGGTTATCACAGTGCTTACCACAGAACAAGCAGAAGCGTGGCGGCGCGGGGAAAATGTATCACCCATTGGTCGGGCAACAAAGATTCGCGAAGATGCCCTACAGTACGCCGGTGGGTTTAGAGTTCCCGGGATATATTATGTCGTTGTGCAGAATCTTGCAAAAGATGCATTGACATATCGCATTAGCATCACCGGCGACGGTGTGAGCGGCGCAGCGCGCGTCGCTCCCACCACGCAATCAATGCCACTCGAGCAAATTGTCGATCAAAGAGGACAGCGCATTCTTTCGGTCAACGCCGTTTTCAAAAATGTGACATCGACTTTGGAATTGCCGATGCCCACGGTGCCGGCGGCATGTACGCCCGCCAATTCCGTCAGGAATCCGGTGCAAGCGAGTCTCAAACTTTGCCCGGGGCAAGTCTATGCGCCGATGAGCATCGTCGGGAACAATATTGCGATCTATTCCGATGAGGGTCGCTCAGCAATTGTCGCAAGTGCGGGCAGACAATATGCCATTACAATGGAGGGGACAAATAATTGGATCGAAGGCGTGACGATTCAAGCACGCGCCGACGTCAAAGACGCCGGGGCGTGGCTCTGCCTGTACGAGGAATGCCTATTCCCGACGCGCCCGGTAACGACGACCATCACCGGCGGCATTCAGTATGGCGGCGGTATTTTGCTCAAGGGATCGAATACGACAATTCACAATGTGACCGTGCGCGGCGGAACCATCGGCATTGCGTCGGTGAATGGACGCGGCAACAAGTTCATCGGGAATAATTTGAGCGACTTGAACGGCTGGGGCTTGTTCAATCTCGCTAGCCGCGACAGCCATTTCATCGGCAACAAATTCGACCGAAACAATCATGGTTGCACCACGCCCGACGGCAGAAAATTTCAAAGCGGTTGCGAAACGGCGGGCTGGGTCTGCCTGGGTTGCACGGGCAATGTCATCGCACGCAATTCGTGCGAACTGAGCGGCAATTGTTTCTACATGAGCGGCGAACGCGGATTGAAAAGCGACAACAATAATTTCTTTGGCAATTATTGCGGCGGCGCATCCGAAAATTGTTTTGCGATTACGTCTGACACCAGTTCTTCGTTTGGCAATGTGTTGCGCGATAATATCGCCACGATGGACTCGCAAGGGACCCGCGTATGTAAATATCCATTCTGGATCGGTGGCGCAGTCGCCTATTTTGCGGACAACGCTTGGGAATGTTCAATTACTGAAGAAGATGCATTCAATCAATCGCGGGATTCGACGCGCGTGCCCACGAATATCATTCGCCTCGACAATTACTTGGGCGCGCTCAACGCGCCACGCATCGACACGTTGCCCGCAGAGGCTTCGATTTTGCCGCCGCAGAGTCGCTGGGCGCCGGAGATGACCGAGTAGAATATGATCGATGTCTTGATTTGGTGGCTGTTACTTGAGCTCGTCGGCATCGCCGTCCTGCCAATCGCTTTCCGGTTTTTCCGAAATTTACCGGATCGCGGATATGCTTTTATCAAACCGCTCGGCTTGCTCTTGATCGCGTATCCGTTTTGGCTTTTGACTGCCCTTGGATTTCTGACCAACACGCGCGGCGCGATTGCTGTCGTCGCAGTCACAGTTGCGATATTATCATGGTGGCTCGGCTCACGGAGTAAGTAACCATTCCGAACGACCAGTGACGAACAATGAGAATCCGTCGCTAGTCAGCGGTCAGCCGTCAGTTCTTGCTTGGGCTCGCTCCAACTTGTCGCTCATCCTCACGACCGAAATAATTTTCACGCTTGCTTTTCTCGCGTGGACGATTGTGCGCGCGTACATGCCGGAAATCACCGCCACCGAAAAGCCGATGGAATTTGCGTTCCTCAACGGTGTTTTACAAAGCGAACGCTTTCCCCCGCTCGATCCTTGGCTCGCCGGTTATGGCATCAGCTATTATTATTTTGGCTACATTATCATTGCGATGCTGACGATGCTTACCGGCATCGCGCCGAGCATCGCCTTCAATTTGGCAATTGCGACACTCTTTGGGCTTGCCGCAACCTGTGCATTTGGCTTGGCGTTCAACCTCATCCGACTTTCACGATTCAAGGTTGGCAATTTACAAGCATTCGTCTACGCGCTTGCCGCGCCGATATTCTTGCTCGTGGTCGGAAACCTGGAGGGGTTATTCGAAGTCTTGCGCGCACGCGGCATCGGCTCCGTCGCTTTCTGGACCTGGCTCGATGTCAGAGGACTCGCGCAAGCCGCATCATCGAACTCCTTCGAGCCAACCGATAATTGGTGGTGGTGGCGCGCGTCGCGCGTGATTCACGATGTCGCGCTGGGGCAGACGCAAGAAGTCATCGATGAATTTCCGCAGTTCAGTTTTCTGCTCGGCGATATGCATCCGCATGTGCTCGCGCTGCCATTTGTTTTGCTCGCACTTGCCGCCGCACTGAATCTGCTCAATTCAAAATTCGACGATCAGAATTCAAAGTTCCCGAGTCTGTTTTTTACTCTTGATTTCTTGCTCTTGCCTCTGACTCTGGGCGGGCTTTTCTTCCTCAACTCGTGGGATATCTTGCCGTACGGGTTTATTCTGCTAGCCGCATTCGCCGCAATGCGATATCGTGCCGCAAGCAAATGGAACGGCAACGCGACCCGCGATTTGATTTCCTTTGCCGTCGCGCTTGGCGTTGCGAGCATTGTGATGTATTTGCCGTTTTTCATTGGCTTTCAGTCGCAAGCCGGCGGTATCTTGCCGGTGCTTTTCGTCAAGACCCGCTTGCATCAATTTCTTCTGATGTTCGGCTTGTTCGTTTTCATCCTCAGCACTTTTGTGGCGCGCGCATATTTCGATCATCGCAGAATTTCGCTTGGCAACTGGCTCCGCCAAGCCGCGCCATTCTTTGCCGCGACAATTGTGTTTCCACTTGTCGTCGCTGTGCTTGCGCTGATTGTGATCGCGGTTCGTCCCGATTTACAAGACCAAGCCCGCGCCGCCCTGCCGAGCGCATCGGACAATTTACTCGCGCTCTTGCTTGGTTCATACATCGGTCCTTGGCTCACCGACCCATGGCTTTTCTTGTTGCTCGCGCTGTTCCTCGCGGCAATCGCAGTTTTGATCAAGCTCGGGCACACCGATGCGACCGAGAGCTTTGTGTTGATTCTCGCGCTGACGGGTTTCTTGCTCACGTTCGGCGTCGAGTTTGCGTACTTGCGCGATCAATTTGGCACGCGCATGAACACGGTTTTCAAATTCTATTTCCAAGCATGGACACTTTTTTCGATTGCATCGGCGTACGCCGTGTTTTATCTCGCACATCGACTGCGCGGAGTTGCGCGCGCTGCGTGGAGCATTGCATTGCTCACACTTGTCGGCGCAAGCTTGCTATATCCGCGCTATGCGATTCCTAATCGTGCAAACGATTTTCGCGGCACACCCACGCTCGATGGCATCGCATGGATTCGCGACAGCAATCCGGAGGATTACGCCGCGATTCAATGGCTCATCGCAAATGCGCCACGCGGCGCGACAACACTTGAAGCGCCGGGCGGCGAGTACTCGTATGGCAATCGCATTTCGATGGCAACGGGATTACCCACGGTTCTCGGCTGGGGTGGACACGAATCGCAATGGCGTGGCAACAGCAATTTGTTTTATGACCCCGGCAACGGCATCGATCGCGCCGGCGATGTTCAACGCATCTATAAAACGCTCGACGCGAAAGAATTATTGACTTTGCTAGACAAGTATGCTATAAAATTTGTCGTCGTCGGCGCGACCGAACGCAGTCAGTATAGCTTGACCAAACCGCACATCGACAAATTCGCCAAATCCATGTCGTTGGTTTTTGAATCCGGCGACACCAAGATCTTCGCCCGCTAGTTCAGGGAACCAATCTTGATCGAGCGGTGTATATAAGATGAATACTCGTACTTTGCGGTGGAGCGTCGGTTGAATGATGAAGCCAACCTAGTCGCGCGAGTACAGCGCGGCGATTTGCAGGCATACGAAGGACTCGTTCGGCAGCACGAGTCCATCGCTTTTCGTACCGCATACCTGATTACACGAGATTCGCAAGATGCGGCTGATGTTGTTCAAGATTCATTTGTCCGCGCTTTTCGAGCCATCGACTCCTTTAAACTCGACAAGCCCTTTCGTCCTTGGCTATTACGCATCGTCACCAATCAATCGCTCAATCGCGTTCGCGCAAGCCAGCGGCGCGCAAACGCGACACAAAGATTTGTTCGAGACGCCTCATCGTCAGAACCGTCACCCGATGACGCCCTTGCCAAACGTGAACAAGCAGAACGATTGCTGGAAGCAGTGAGACAGCTTGCCTTCGATGAGCAAATATTGATCACTCTGCGCTATCTCCTTGAGATGCCTGAGAGCGAAGTGGCGGAAACACTCGCGATACCGCTTGGCACAGTAAAATCGCGGTTGCACCGAACATTAGGCAATTTGCGCAAGGTTATCCAGCGCGATTTTGCTGACCTTAAAGAATTGACAATCGAATGACCAACAATAATCGATCGTTCGAAAAATTAGAAACCGCACTCGTCGATGCGGGTCATCTCATCGATTACCCAAAGACACAAACCATCGCGTCACAAGTGCGAACGCAACTGAGCGCAAATCAATCGCGTCCGCTGCCGAGATTGACTATTGCCCTTGCGATTGTCATCACCTTGGTTTTGATTACGATACCGGAAACTCGCGGTGTCTTTTCGCAGTTTTTTGGACTAGGAAACTCAACGGCAACACCACTCACGACACCAATCTTATCACTGACAGCACGACCTGACCCAAGCGTTTCGATGACTTGGACGAACGCGGCTACGACCCAATCACCAACGCCGCGACCGACTAACGCCAGTACACCGTCGCCTTTGTCCAACTCTGTGGACATTCGATTACTTGTCAAGCCGGTGGCACATCCAAGCCGACTCTCGCCATTCGCAAAATGACAACACCTACCTCGCTTTTCGATCAGCCCGAGCAATTAGAACAGCCATCCATTCTCTCCCAAGTTTCGATGGAAACAATGGTGTACCTATTACTGTTCCTCGCCGGCGCGTGCGCGCGTTTCTTCTGGCTCGATTTCTCGCCGCTATCATCCGATGAAGCACGTCAAGCGATTGCCTCGTGGAATTTTGTGCGCGGCATGCCCGATGCGTTCACCGGCAGTCCCCTGCTCTTTTTCGCCAACACGATTCTTTTCACGCTTTTCGGTGCAACAGACTTTGCCGCACGATTCATTCCTGCACTCGCCGGCAGTTTGCTAGTTCTCACACCCGCACTTTTCCGCAAAGAAATGGGGCGTGTCGGCGCATTGATTGCCGCCACGTTTTTCGCGTTCTCGCCATCGCTCGTTTTCTTTTCGCGCAACGCGAATGGCACGGTCATCGCCGTCACGTGCGCGTTTGCCGCACTCGCTTTCGCTTGGCGATTCCTCAACGATGAATCGCCGCGCGATTTGAATATCGCCGTCGTTCTCGCCGCGCTTGCGCTCGTGTCCGCACGCGATGTGTGGACGATTGTCCTCGCAATTTTCGTCGCCGCGCTCGCAATTCGCGCGCGCAACGAAATCGCGATTCCATCGACAGCGTGGCGCTTCGCCGCACTGCTCGGCGCAATCGTTTTCTTCGGCGTGACAACGACCTTTATGTTGCATCGCGAAGGCGTCGGTGCAACCTTCGATTTGTTTGGCGCGTGGCTCGATGGCTTGCGTCCCGGCATCGACTTGTCCGATCCGTTACGCTTGCTCGCGCTTTATGAGCCGATCATCTTGATCCTGGGTCTTGCGGCGATGGTGCGCGTTGCGTTATCGCTCGCGCAAAAAAATGACGTCGATACGCCGCAAATCGCGCTCACATTGTGGGCAAGTATCGCATTGATTTTGTATTCCGTCGGCGCAGACAAGAGCCCTGCGCGTGTCGTCGTTATCGTCGTGCCGCTCGCGCTTCTCGCCGCACAATGGCTTGGCGCATGGCTCGAACGAATCGCGTCGGAAACGGATCGCGAGACATTTTTGGCGCAAGACTTGCCGGTGATTTTGCTTGCGTGTGCCATCGTCTCATTTTTGTTTTTGATTTTCGCCGAGTATGCGACGCGCGGAAATGTTGCCGCCGCCCAAGTCATCGCCGCCGCGGTGAAACAGCCGGAGAATAGCGCGCTGATAATTTTCTTGCTCACGACGCTCGCCGTCGCCGTAATGCTCTTTCTGACGGTAATGACTGTCGGGCTTACGCGCGCGCCGGACGTGGGCTTGGCAATCATCCTAGTTATGCTAACACTATGGACGGTTCGACAATCGACGATGGTAAATTTCGGCGCGCTGAATCCGCGAGAATTGTTGGTTGCCCGCGCGCCTTCCCTCAACGTGCGTGATTTGGAAAACGATTTGCCGGATGTCTCGCGCTGGCGCGCAAATGATTCACATGCTTTATCGATTGCCGTGGACGAATCAATTTCGCCAATCATCGCGTGGACTCTGCGCGATTTTCGCAACGCGCGATTTGTCGCGCGCCCCACGCCCGACGATGTAAACGCGGTTCTCGCCCCAGCGATTACGCGCCGCACCGGCCAATGGCTGGATAAGCCAGACATTTCGTTTAGAAGAAACGCGCAGCGAGACCAATTTGAATTTGCTTCGCTGGCTGATTTTCCGCGATGTTGGTTCCGTCGAGAGTACCAGCGTTAAACTCTGGATTCCCGCACCGCGATAAGGTGATTTGCAAATGGAATTATCAAAACCCAACTCCTGGCTCGACCGACCAGCGCTGAGCCAAATCAATTGGGAGCGCGTGTTGCTGATTGCGCTCATTCTCCTGGCGATTGTCACGCGCCTCTGGGATTTGAATTACCGCGCGTGGAATCACGACGAGGCAATTCACACCGATTGGGCGTGGAATCTCTACACCGGTCGCGGCTATCAACACAATCCGATTTATCACGGACCATTTCTCTATCACATTACCGCACTTTCCTTTTTCCTCTTTGGCGATAACGATGTAACCGCGCGCCTGCCGAATGCCGTGTTTGGCATTATCCTTGTTGCTTTACCCTTCTTGTTTCGCAAATGGCTGGGGCGACGCGGCTGGCTCGCAACCGCCGTAATGCTGTTGATTTCACCGGCGGTGTTGTACTATTCGCGTTTCAATCGTCACGATATTTACGTGGAACTCTTTGTTGTCTTGATGGCGCTGACCATTTGGAAATATTTTGACGAACGCAAGGACACATGGCTCATCGCGGCGGCGGCATTGCTGGCGTTGGCGTACACGGCGATGGAAACCACCTTTATCTTCGTCGCGATCTTTGCCATCTTTCTGTGTGCCCACTTTGCCTTCGAGTTTTTGCGTCCGCGCGTCAACTGGAACAACGGCATCCTAACTCTCGTCGTGGCGGTGTTTGGCATTCCGGTTTTCGGCATCGTCGTCGCGATGAATCTCCTTCGCGCTTTATTCCGCCGGCAATCGAGATGAATCGTTGCGCGAAATTCCATCGTTCAATCTCGGCATGGTGTTCGGTTCGTTTTCGCTGCCGTTGCTCACGCCCGCATTGTTCTATGCCCTGAACATCATTTGGAAGCGCTTTACCAACGCCGATTTCTTTTCGATTGCCGCGTTCACCGATGTCAACGCAATCAATTCGATCGCGCAAAACCAACCCGATATGGTCGCGCGGTTTCTAGTGACGACCATTGTGATGATCGTCTTCTCCGCGCTGATTGGCATCTGGTGGAATTCGCGCGTCTGGGGGATTTCCGCGCTCCTCTTTTGGTCATCGTTCGTCGTTTTCTTCACGACCGTATTCACGAACGGCGGCGGCTTTTTCACCGGCTTGCTCGGCTCGCTGGGTTATTGGCTCTCGCAACAAGAAGTCCAACGCGGCGGACAGCCGTCGTACTATTATTTGCTCGTCACGCTGCCGATGTACGAAATTTTGCCGTACCTCGTCGCGCTGGTCGCCATGTTCTGGTATTGGTTCCGCCATCGCACGGCACGCCTGCTGATCGTCCTCGGATGGATGTTGTGGATCATTGCGTCACTACATCGGCTTGCGCCCGATTCTCAATACAATTCCGATGACAGCCCTTCCGCTCGGAATCTGGGATCAACTTGTTATCGCGTTGATCGCGTGTTTGTTGCCGCTGACATTTTTTGCAACCTACGATTCCGAAGATCCGATCAGTTTGTTCCCAACCTTTATCTTCACTTGGGTCGCCGGTGTGCTGATCATTTTTTCGTGGGCGGGCGAAAAAATGCCTTGGCTCACGATGCACTTAACCATCCCACTTGCCTTTGTCGCTGGTTGGGCAATCGATCAATTGCTCGATGCCGATTGGCGCGATTTGATTCGCGCGCGGCGCGGTCTGGCTCGCGCTCTTGATTCCGTTCGCTCTCACAATCATCGCGATGATGCTCTTCGGCGCGCGACCATTCCAAGGCATGACGCTCGATCAACTCAGCGCGACAAATGGTTTTATCGTCGCGGTTGCCGCGCTGTGTATCGTCGTGCCGGCGCTTGTACTTTGTCGGACGGCGATTCAGCGCGACCGAGATTTTCCGTGTGCTCGGCGTCGCCTCGATCATTCTGCTTGGCGCGCTGACGATTCGCTTTGCCGTGATGGCGGTATACATTAATCCCGATAACGCCGTCGAGACGATGATTTACGCGCAAGGCTCGCACGACGATGCCATCGCGATGCAAGAAATCGATGAGCTGTCGCGCCGCTTGTGCGGGCAAATCGTGCCGGGCAAGGCGCAAACGGTGCAGTGCGAAAACGGCAAAATCAAAGTCGCGTACGACGACGATTCGTCGTGGCCCTTTGTGTGGTACTTGCGCAACTTTCCCAACGCGCAGTACTATGGCGCCAATCCCGGCGCGCCGTTCGATGCGCCAGTCGTGATCGTCGGCGCCAAGAACGAAGAAGTGACCAAAGCGTTTTTGGGCAACAAGTACATCTCGCGCCGCTACAAATTGATTTGGTGGCCCCTGGAAGGTTACAAAGACTTGACGCTCGAACGCGCGCTCAAGTACGTCACCGATGCGCAAGAACGTTCCGATTTATTCACCGCGTGGTTTTATCATCGCTACAAGGAACAAGCGAGTCAGTGGCCCTACGTTCACAATTTCAATCTGCACATCCGCAAAGACGTCGCCGGGTTGTTGTGGAACTATGCTGGGCAACTACCCACACAACCGGTCGATGACGAATACGAGAAAAAATTCGTGCAAATACCGGCGTCGCGTCTCATCGGCGGATCATTCGGCAACGCGCCCGGCCAGTTGGCAAACCCCAAGAACATCGCCATCGACGCGCAAGGCAATCTCTTTATCGCCGACGCGGACAACGGGCGCATTCAAAAATTCAATGCCGCCGGACAATTTGTCAGTGCATTTGGTTCCAAGAGCCCGGCGACAACCGTCGGACCGCAAGGGACGTTCGCTGAACCCTGGGGCATTGCGGTCGATAAAACCGGCAACATTTTCGTCGCCGACACGTGGAATCATCGCATTCAAAAATTCGATGCGAACGGCAAGTTCCTGTCAACGTGGGGCACCAACGGCGATACGCGCGGTGTCGCCACCGACAATCCGCTTTTCTTCTACGGACCGCGCGCGGTGGTCGTCGATTTGCAAGGCAATGTCTTTGTGAGCGACACCGGCAACAAGCGCATCTTGAAATTCGATCCGAACGGCGTGCCGCTTGCGCAATACGGCGGCGTCGGCGGAGGCATGGGACAGTTCCTGGAACAAGTTGGCATCGGCATCGACAAGCAAGGCAACATCTATGTCGCCGACACGTGGAACCAGCGCATTCAAAAATTCGATGCGAATTTCAATTTCATCACGCAATGGACAGTCCAAGCATGGGACAGCCAATCGGTGGTGAACAAACCGTACATCGCGGTGAGTCCCGATGGCAATGTGTTTGTCACCGACCCGGAAACATCGCGCATTGTCAAATTCACAAATGATGGCAAACTGCTCGCGGTATTCGGCACGCGCGGCGTCGATCTGTCATCGTTCAACTTGCCGACCGGTCTCGCGTTCGACGCCAACGGCGATCTGTACGTCGTTGATTCCGGGAACAATCGGATCTTGGTTTTCACAAAACCGTAATGTAGAGACGCCGCGGCGCCACGTCTCTACAAACACAGGACGCGGAGACGAACATCGTTTCCGCGTTTTGTTTTGGCTCTTGAGTTTTTGCACGTATCGGATATAATGCAGACAATCATTCACCGGAGGCGCGAGTGAAACTTCACGAGTATCAATCCAAAGCCATTTTTGCGCGGCACGGCATACCCATTCCCAAAGGCTCGATTGCAGACAACGCGGAACAAGCGCGCCAGATCGCATCGCAACTCGGCAAAAAAGTCGTCATCAAATCCCAAGTCCTTGTCGGCGGACGCGGCAAAGCGGGCGGCATCAAAGTCGCCAATACGCCGGACGAAGCCGAAAAACTTGCCGATCAAATTCTCGCGATGCACATCAAGGGCTTGCCGGTGCGCAAGGTTTTGGTCGATGAAGCGATCAACATCGCGAAGGAAATCTATCTTGGCATCACCATCGACCGCGCGGCAAAATGCGCGACGATGATGGGCTCGGCGGCGGGCGGCATTGATATCGAAGAAGTTGCGCGGACGACACCGGAGAAAATCATCCGCGTCAAAATCGATCCCGCGTATGGCTTGCAAGATTTTCAGGCGCGCAAACTCGCGTTCGGCATCGGCGTCGATAAATCACTTATCCGCGATTTTGTATCAATTGCCGTCGCGTTGTACCAGGTGTTTATCGATACCGACGCATCGCTCGCGGAAATTAATCCGCTCGTCGTTACCACCGAGAACACGCTCATTGCTGCCGATGGCAAGATCGTCGTCGACGATAACGCCTTGTATCGTCATTCGTATCTCGAAGAATTGCGCGACATCGACGAAGAATCGCAATCGGAAAAGGACGCGCGCAAAGCCGGACTCTCGTACGTGAAACTCGACGGCAACATTGGTTGCATGGTGAACGGCGCGGGACTCGCGATGGCGACGATGGATGTGATCAAGTTTTACGGCGGCGAGCCGGCGAACTTTCTCGACATCGGCGGCGGCGCGAAAGCGGACAAGGTCAAGGCGGCGTTGGAAATCATTCTGTCCGACCCGAACGTCAAAGCGGTATTGTTCAATATTTTCGGCGGCATTACGCGCGGAGATGAAGTTGCGCGAGGCATCGTCGAAGGACTGAAAGGCGTCAAGACGCGCGTGCCGATGGTCGCGCGCATTGTGGGCACGAATGCGGAAGAGGGGCGCAAGATTCTGGCGAGCGCAAATATGATTACGGCGGAGACACTGGAAGAGGGCGCGCAGAAAGCGGTTGCGGCGGCGAAGCAGGTGAAGTGAGCGATGGATAGTGGAAAGCAAGGCAGTATTCGGTAAACAAAGATTGATAGGCAAAGAGATGTTTCCCGCAAATTCATTCCGGGAAACATTCCAAATCTTTCGATTAAATAACTACCAACTACTGACGAAGGCTGAGTATCAGCGATCTCGCAGATATTTCTATGGTAAAACGGACTGGGCCCGTCCCGATGGTATCTCGACACTTCCCGGATATGTCCTGAAGGAAACCAATCAATTCGATATTGATCAAGCAGACATGCCAGATGATGCAATTGACAAAGCGATACGGGCAAGTATCCTCAAATTCAGCGATGTCCTGACCGGCGATGAAAAGGTCTTGGAAAGACGTAGAAAGGGTCAAGCACGACTGCGGCAACTTACTCTCAAGAACTACAGCCACAGGTGTGGACTTTGTGATGTTTCTGACGATGCCTTTTTGGTAGAGAGTCAATATAGTCAGGTGGGCTGACGATTCAGATGCGAGAGGCAACCTTTCTAACATTATCTGCTTGTGCAGCTTCCACGATACTCTCTTCGAACAGGGTTACATCTTTCTCACTGACGATCTTGAAATTGGTAAAAAATCCCATAAGAGCAAAACTATAGCTCTCAACCTGAAACTTGCTACGCGATTCCGGTCGCCACACGAATTTCCACCATCAGCGATCTACTTGCGCAAACATAGAGAACGAACTAGCAACAATGCTTAATCCGCGCCTGCTTAAGCCGGCTTGCAGAACATTAGACATTGAATTGATTCGGTGGAATTAGGAGAAACAATGGAAGGCATTCAATTTGTAACTAACGACAAGGGACAAAAAGTCGCTGTAATGATCAATCTAAAAAAATACGGCGACCTCTGGGAAGATTTGTACGATAGCATGACTGCACGTTTGCGCGCCAAAGAACCGCGCGAGGACTTGCAAACCGTCAAAAAACATTTGCGCAAACGAGGCAAATTGAATGGGTGATTACGCCATCACCTTTGCGCGTTCAGCACGGAAAGAGTTGGAAGATTTCGACGCCCTAATTGTCAGTCGCATCTTTCCTAAAATCGAATCACTCGCTAAAACTCCGCGCCCTGCCGGGTGCCGCAAATTGCAAGGCGAGAAAGATCTGTGGCGAATTCGCATTGGCAATTATCGTGTGATCTATGCAATCTACGATGCTGACCAACGCATCGATGTTATCGCAGTTCGCCATCGCAGTAAAGCGTACGATTAAATCCCATCAAGGCAAACACCATGACACCTAACTGGAAATCCGTTCGCGAAGAAACAACCAAGTACTTGCAAGACCTCATCCGCATCGACACGACGAATCCGCCGGGAAATGAGATTAAGGCGGCGGAGTATCTCGCCAGTGTTTTCAAACGCGAAGGCATCGCCCCGACCGTTTTGGAATCCGCACCCGGTCGCGGCAACATCGTCGCGCGCATCAAAGGCGATGGACGCGCCGCGCCGCTCTTGCTAATGGCGCACATCGACGTCGTCCCGGTTGAAGCAGACAAGTGGCAACACCCGCCGTTTGGCAGGTGACATCGCCGATGGTTTCCTATGGGGACGCGGCACACTCGACACCAAAGAACTCGTCGCGATGGAGCTGATGCTGATGCTCTTGCTCAAACGCGAGGGCAAGGCGCTCGCGCGCGATATCATTTTCATGGCAAACGCCGACGAAGAAGCCGGCGGCAGAATGGGCGCGGGCTGGATGATCGAGCATCATCGCGATCTCATCGATGCCGAGTATGCGATCAACGAAGGCGGTGGTTTTGCTTTCGATATTTTGGGGAAACGCTTTTTCACCGTGCAAACCGGCGAAAAAGGCACGGCGCGTTTTACGATGCGCGCACGCGGACGACCCGGACACGCTGCACAACCACATTCCGATAACGCCGTCGTGAAACTTGCCGATGCGATCCAAAAAATCGGCGCCGCGGAATTTCCATTGCACGTGACCAAAACCGTGCGCGATTTCTTCCAGGGCATCGCAGATAACGTCGACCCCAAATATCGACCCGGCATTCTGGCTCTGCTCGACAGCAAAACGCACCGTGAGGCGATTACGCGATTTGACGACGGCTTGCGCCCGATGGTCAACGCGATGCTACACAACACGGTCACGCCGACGATGCTGAATGCGGGAACGAAGATTAATGTGATTCCCTCCGTTGCGGAAGCGCAATGCGACACCCGACTCATCCCGGGTCAATCGAAGGACGATTTCTTGCGCGAGTTGCGCGCGGTCATTGGCGAAAATATGGAGGTCGAGATCGCGGACAATTATCGGATGGGGCGCGAATCCGATCACGACACGCCGCTCTTCGATACGATTACGCGCGTGCTGACGCGGCACGAACCCAAATCGCCAGTTCTGCCTTTGCTCGTCACCGGCGCAACCGATGCGCGTTGGGTTACGCAACTCGGCACCAAGGTGTATGGCTTTTGCCCGATGATCGCACCGACTTCGGAATTGGATCGCGTACACGCGCACAACGAACGCATCTCGCTCGACAATCTGGAATTCGGTACGCGCGTGTTGCACGAGGTCATCAGTGAGTTTGCAACAAAAATCTGACCGACGACGGACGACCGAAGACGTAAACTTCAATCATCCGTCCTCGGTCATCAGTCCAAAAAATCTGGCACAGGAAAATGGATAAACTCAAAGTATCGATTGTTGGTGGTTCTGGTTACGCTGGTGGCGAAGTCGCGCGCATTTTATTATCGCATCCGCACGCCGAACTTGCCCAAGTTACATCCGAATCGCATGTCGGCGAATATCTTTACAATGTACACCCCAATTTGCGCGGTCGCACCAAAATCCAATTTACAACACCTGATCAAATCGAAGCGTGCGATGTTTTGTTCCTCGCGCTACCGCACGGTGAAACGCAAAAAAAAATCGATCATTGGGCAAAGATTGCACCGCGCATCGTGGACTTGTCCGCCGATTTCCGCTTGCACGATTTGAAAGCGTACGAAAAATGGTACGGCGAAGCACATCATGCGCCCAACTGGGTGAGCCAGTTTGTTTACGGTTTGCCGGAATTACATCGCGACGAAATGAAATCGGCGAAATACATCAGCGGCGTCGGTTGCAACGCGACCGCGACGAACCTGGCACTCTTGCCGCTCGTGCGCGCGAGCTTGATCGACACCGCGCGCCCGATCATCGTCGACATCAAAGTGGGTTCCAGCGAAGGCGGCAACTCACCATCGCTTGCGTCGCATCATCCTGAACGCAGTGGCTCGGTGCGGACCTTTTCCGCCGTTGGTCATCGCCACACCGGCGAAGTGGAACAAGAACTCGGCTTGACGAATGTGTTCTTGTCGATCACCTCAATCGAAATGGTACGCGGTGTGCTAGCGACAGCACATTGCTTTTTGAAACCGGGCACTGCCGAAAAAGATTTGTGGCGCGCGTATCGCGGCGCATACAAAGACGAGCCGTTCGTGCGTATCGTCAAAGACAAGCAAGGCATCTATCGCTATCCCGAACCCAAGATTTTATCCGGCTCAAATTACGCCGATGTCGGATTCGAGTACCGACGAATCGACAAATCGTGCGGTATCGCTCTGCGCCATCGACAATTTGATGAAAGGCGCGGCAGGCAGTGCGGTGCAAGCGATGAATTTGATGTGTGGGATTGCTGAGAACTCAGGACTAGAATTTTCAGGGCTACATCCAATCTAAACTATGACTAACGAAATGCCTGAATCAGTTGTTCAACGTCAGGTTGAAGCGTACAACACGCACGACATTGACGCATTCGTAGCGACTTATGCGCCAGACGCCGCGTACATCGAACTCGCAACGAATCAAGTCGCGTTTGCCGGGCACGATGCGTTTCGGCAACGCTTTGGCGATTTGTTCATTCAGCATCCGCACGTTCACGTCGAAATCAAAAACCGGATCACGCTTGGGCAGCACGTGGTCGATCACGAAGAAATCACCGGGCGGCAAGATATAAGCGTGCGACACGCGGTCGTAACCTATGAAGTAAAAGACAATCTGATCCAGCGCGCGTGGATCATCAGAGGATAGCAAAAGGAATGTTGGTCATCAAAATCGGCGGCTCGTCCGGTATCAACCTCGACGCAGTTTGCGCAGACGTTGCCGCGCTCGTCAAAGAAGGTAAACAAATTGTCGTGATGCACGGCGCGGGCAAAGAAACCGACGCACTCGGCGAGAAACTGGGTTACCCGGCAAAACACGTCACCTCGCCGCAAGGGTTCACCTCGCGTTACACCGACCGCACGACGCTCGAAATTTTTGCGATGGCGTCGCGTGGCAAAATCAATACGTTTCTCGTCGAACGCTTGCAAAAGCTCGGCGTCAATGCAATCGGCTTGAGCGGTGTAGATGGGCGATTGCTCGAAGGCACGCGCAAAGACGCGATTCGCATCGTGGAAAATGGGCGGCAGAGAATCTTGCGCGACGATTACACCGGGCGCGTGGAAAAAGTGAATGCCGATTTGTTGCGCGCGTTGTTGGCGAGCGGGTACACGCCGGTCGTCGCGCCGCTCGCGATCAGTTACCAAAGCGAAGCGATCAACATTGACGGCGACCGCGCGGCGGCGATGATTGCCGGCGCGCTCGGCGCAGAACAGCTTATCATCGTCACCAATGTTCCCGGTTTGCTCCGCCATTATCCGGACGAAACATCGCTCATCGCGCACATCGACAAGAATCGCGTTGAGCAATCGATTGATTTTGCCGAAGGACGGATGAAGAAAAAAGTTCTCGGTGCAAGCGAGGCGCTGGCACTCGGCGTCAGGCAAGTTATCTTCGCCGACGGGCGCGTCGAGCAACCGATTCATCGCGCGCTCGAAGGCAAAGGCACAGTGATCGATTGAGTCCATCTGTTTATGTGTATGCGCTCTTGACCGTGCTGTGTCTCGCTTCCGCTGATTTCTTTTTGAAACTGTCGTCGACGCGCATCAGCAATAGTTTGGGCGCGCTCGTGTACGCGGTTGCTGTACTGATCGTGCCGATTATCTGGGCCACATGGCAAAAATCTTCAGGCGAGCAATTTGTCTTCACGATCGAAGGCGCGTTAGCCTCGGTGATGGTCGGCATCTCGTTCAGTCTCGTCGTCGTTTTGTTGTCGTTGGTATTCGCCAGCGGCGGAAATCTTTCGGTCGCCGCGCCAACCATCCGCGTGTCCGCGCTTGTGCTTGCATCGATCCTCGGCATCGTCGTCTTGCGCGAGCCGTTCACATGGCGGTACGCGTTCGGCGTTGCGCTAACATTTGTTGGAATATTTTTCATCATCACACGTTGAGGGATTACAGTGAATATCATTGATACCGAGTCTAAATATACCTCAGGCGTCAGCAGTAAACGACCGCTCGCGATTGTGCGCGGCAAAGGCGCGCACGTGTGGGACGCCGACGGACGCGAATATATCGATTGCGTGGGTGGGCAAGGCACTGCGAATGTGGGACATGGCAATCAAGTCGTCGCAGACGCGATTGCCGAACAGGCGCGCAACCTAATTTCGCTCACCGAAATTTTTTACAACGACAAGCGCGCGGCGGTCGAAGAAAAACTCGTTCAGATTTCGCCAAACCACGCGAATCGCGTTTATCTGTGCAATTCCGGCACGGAAGCGATTGAAACTGGCATCAAACTTGCACGCTATGCAACCGGGCGCACCGGCATCGTTGCATTTATGCGCGGCTTTCACGGGCGCACGATGGGCGCGCTCTCCGCGACCTGGGAGCCGAAATACCGTGAGCCGTTCCAACCGCTCGTGCCAGATTTTTCGCACGCGCCGTACGACAACTTGGACAAGGCGCGCGAGGCGATCACCGATAAAACTGCCGGCGTGATCGTCGAGGTCGTGCAAGGCGAAGGCGGCGTGCGTCCTGGGTCGATGGAATTTTTGCGCGGCTTGCAAGACTTGTGCCGTGAGCGCGGCGCAATGCTGATTGTCGATGAAGTGCAGACCGGCTTTTGCCGCACCGGCAAAATGTTCGCATCCGAGCATTACGGACTCGAAGGCGATTTTGTGTGCGTCGCCAAATCGATTGCCGGCGGCTTGCCGATGGGCGCAGTGATGATTGGCGAGCGCGTGAAAAAATTGGAACCGATGATTCACGGTTCGACGTTTGGCGGCAACCCGCTTGCGTGCGCGGCGGCAGTTGCGGCAATTGGATATATGGAGAGTCGAAAATCTCGCCGCGCGCGCAACCGAACTCGGCGCGTATATGAAGGGACGACTCGAACGAATCGAATCGCCGATGATCCGTGAGGTGCGCGGGCTTGGCTTGATGATCGGCGTCGAGTTGAAACAAAAAGTTACGCCGTACTTAATGGCATTGATGGAGCGTGGCGTTCTCGCGTTGCCCGCCGGACTCAACGTTCTGCGCTTGTTGCCGCCGCTCGTGATCGAGAAATCAGATTTGGATGTTGTCGCCGACCAAATCGAGTACGTGTTGAATCATGCAAAAGCCGATTGACCTCCTTCACGGTCTCGTCAAAATCTATAGCCCATCAACCCAGGAACACACCGCGTCCGAATACTTTGTCGCGCAGATGAACTCGCTGGGTTTTCGCGCATTCGTGGACGATGCGGGCAATGCCGTCGGTATTTTGGGTGAAGGCAAACGCGACATTATGATGCTCGGTCACATCGACACGTTTCACGGCTACATTGAGCCGCGCATTGAAGAAGGCAAACTATATGGGCGCGGGGCGGTCGATGCCAAAGGTTGTCTTGCGACATTTGCATCTGCTGTCGCGAAGGTTGGCACGCGCGAAGGGATACGCTTTATCTGTGATCGGCGCGGTTGAGGAAGAATGCGCGACATCGAAAGGCGCGCGCTTTGCGCTGACACAATACAAACCGGAAGTGTGCATTATCGGCGAACCGAGCGGCTGGGACAGAATCACGCTCGGTTACAAAGGGCGCGTGCTCGTCGATTATGAAATCGAAAAAGCGATGACGCACACGGCGAGCAACACGCGCGCCGCCGCTGAAGAAGCGGTTGCGTTCTGGAATCGTGTCGCCGCGTTCGCCGCAAACTACAATGCCGACAAACCAAAAGTGTTCGACCAACTCGATCCATCGCTGCGCGCATTGAATTCAAGCGACAACGGCTTTGCGGATCGCGCGGCAATGCGCATCGGCGTGCGTGTGCCAGTAGGACTGACGATCACCCAAGTCGAGCAAGAGATCGCGCAGTACGCCAACGGCGCGCGCATCGAATTCTCGTCGAAAGAGGAACCGTTCCGCGCGGACAAGAACAACGCGCTTGTGCGCGCATTCCTCGGCGCGATTCGTGATGCCGGCGGCAAGCCGGCGTTCACCGTGAAAACTGGGACATCGGATATGAACATCGTCGGTCCCGCGTGGGGCTGTCCCATTGTCGCGTACGGTCCCGGCGATTCGTCTCTTGATCACACGCCGAACGAACATCTCGATTTGGAAGAGTTGGAACGCGCGGTGGATGTGTTGGCAAAAGTTCTAGCAACATTATAGTGACGGATGACCGAAGACCGAGGACAGATCATGTTTCGGTCATCGGGCCTCCGTCATCGGTCGCAACGGAGTTGCTATGGAGAACGTCGATTACAACTGCATCTTTTGCGCGATTGCCGCAAAGCGCGCGCCGGCATCGATAGTGTACGAAAATGAAAACGCCATCGCGTTCCTCGACATTCATCCGGTCGTCGAAGGACACACATTGGTGATTCCGAAAAATCATTGCCGCAATGTGTTCGACATCGACGACGAAAGCGGCAAAGCAGTAATGCACGCATCGCGCGTGGTCGCGCGGGCATTGCGCGCCGCATTCCACGCCGATGGCTTGACGATTCTGCAATCGAACGAGCGCGCGGGCGGGCAAGCCGTGTTCCATTATCACGCGCATCTCGCGCCTCGTTTTATCCACGACGGGTTGATGTCTCGCACCGACACCGAGCGTCTGATGGAATGGCGCGCGCGCAGCAAACCATCGCGCCAGGATTTGGATGCGCTCGCCGAAACAATTCGCGCGCAGGTGGAAGAAGGATAGCGTGGACGCCGATGACCTTGTCCTCGTCGCACTGATGAACAACCCGCACGATCTGGAAATCGCTCGTGCGGAACATTGGTATCGCATTCCGGCAAAACACGCGCTCGCGCACATCACGCAAGCACGCTACGTCGCACTTTACCTGACCAAGACTTTCGGCGACGACAAGTGGTCGATTCGCGAATACGCGCCGATTCGTGGACACGAGTTGGTGCAGCGACGCGATTTGTTTCCCGACGACATCGATCATCCGCGCGCAAATGACGCATACTATAAATTGCAGCTCGGCTCGCCGATTCGATTGCCGCGACCGATTGTCAGCCGAAGCGGTCGGCGCATCTTGTTCATCTGGACGACCGGCAAGAAATTTTCGCGCGCGGTCGAGATCAACGATTTGCTCGGCAAGAGCGACGCCGACGATGCATTGTGGGATGCGCTGAAATCGTCCGGCATCGGCGCTGAACGACAAATCATCGTGCGCGATGCGCGCGCCCGGTATCGTGTCGATTTCTGGATTCAATGTGTGTGCGGCAACGTCGCAATCATCATCGGCAATGCGCCGCGCCAAATGCCCAAAGGCAAAACGTGGCGCGCGGTCCGATTATCGTCGCAAGAACTTGCCCACCCTGATCATTGCGCCAAACAAGTGCAAAAAATAATGCGTGAACTCGGTGGAACAAAATACAGGTCGGAGCAAAACAGATGAGCATTCTAATCGACAAGAAAACAAAGTTACTTGTGCAAGGGATTACTGGCCGCGAAGGTGAATTTCACACCAAGCAAATGATCGAGTACGGCACCCGCGTTGTAGCCGGGATGACGCCAGGACGCGGGGGCGAAAAAGTTCTGGGCGTGCCGGTTTTCGATACCGTCGCGCAAGCCATCGAAAAAACCGGCGCGAACACGTCAATCATTTATGTGCCAGCACGCGGTTGCGCCGATGCCATTATCGAGGCGGCGGATGCCGGCATCCAACTCGTCATTTGCATCACCGAAGGCGTGCCGGTGATCGATATGATGCGCGTGACGCGACGACTCAAGGAAACCGAGACGCTGTTGGTCGGACCGAATTGTCCCGGCTTGATTTCGCCGGGCAAAGCCAAAGTGGGAATTATTCCCGGCAATGTATGCATGCCCGGTCCCGTCGGCATCATCGCGCGCAGCGGCACGCTGACGTACGAAGTTATTCACGCGCTCACGCAACGCAAGATCGGTCAATCGACCTGCGTGGGAATGGGCGGCGACCCGGTGCATGGCTTGGGCTTTATCGAAACCTTAGCGCTGTTTGAAAAGGACGTGCAAACAAAAGCCATTGTGTTGATCGGTGAAATCGGCGGGACAGACGAGGAAAAAGCCGCAGCGTTCATCAAGAAAAATGTGAGCAAGCCGGTGATCGCGTTTGTCGCGGGGCAAACCGCGCCGCCCGGCAAACGGATGGGACACGCCGGCGCGATCATCGAAGGCGGCACGGGCACTGCCGCGGAAAAAATCGCGGCGTTCAAAAAAGCCGGCGTGCCCGTTGCGCGTTTTCCGGGTGAGGTCGCCGAACTTGTGGCACAAAAACTTGCGACCAAGAAATCGGCAAAGAAAAAATAGTTTCGTGTTTCTGAGTTTAAGGTTGAACACTAAACCTTGAAACCTTAAACCACAGAATGGGCAAACCGGGATCAACTCGATCTTACGCCCTACGCCGGACGGTGGATCGCCATCGTGCGCGGAAAAATCACCGGCGTCGGCATGAGCGAACAAGAGGCACGGCTGGCTTCCAAACATCAACGACCCAAAGAAGAGCCAACGGTTGTGTTCGTGCCGGAAATGACGTTGAAAGACCCAAAACCGGCGACCAATAACAATTGAATCGGTCTTCTCCTCAGTCTTCGGTCAAGGATTTTCGCATGAACGTTCTCGAACGAGTTATTGCTTTCATCGCAGAGCAAAACGTCGATGCATATTTTGTCGGCGGATTGGTGCGCGATGAGCTTTTGGAGCGCGCCGCCAAACGCGATATCGATCTAGCAATCGATGGCAACGCAGCGGAACTCGCGCGCACGTTCGCCGATGCAATCGGCGGCGCGTACTATTTGATGGACGAAGAACACGATGTCGCCCGCGTGATCGTTGCCGATACCTACATCGATTTCGCACATTTGCGCGGCAACCTGCGCGATGATTTGTCTACGCGCGATTTCACGATTAACGCGATGGCGCGGCAACTCGGCAGCCATGAATTGTCCGACCCGTTTCACGGGCAAAAGCACTTGCGCTTGAAACAAATCTGTGCCGTTTCGGATAACGTGTTCAAGAACGACCCTGTGCGCTTACTGCGCGCGGTGCGCCTTGCGTGCGAACTCGGTTTTACTATCAACGCGCACACGGAAGACTTGATGCGCGACGACGCACGCTTACTTGCCTTTGCGTCGATGGAGCGAGCGCGCGATGAATTCTCAAAATCCTCGCGCTTCCCAATTGCCTTGCAACACTCCGGCAAATGGACGACCTGGGTTTGCTCACCGCTTTGTTCCCCGAAGTTGTCGCGCTCAAAAGCGTAACGCAATCACTGCCGCATGTATATGACGTGTTCGAGCATACATTTGTGACCCTAGATGAATTGGAGAAAATTCAAGCGCGAGGCTACGTCGAGGTTGCGAACGGCGAGTTTATCATCGAATTGCAATCGCATTTTGCGAATAAGATTTCCGCCGAACGCGAACGCGGCACGCTCTTACGCGTGGCGGCGCTGTTGCACGACATCGGCAAGTCACCAACCCGTTCCGTCGATGACAATGGCGGGATTCATTTCTATGGGCACGAGGCACGCGGCGCGCAAATGTCCGGCGAGATTTTACGTCGTCTGCGATTCAGCAATACTGAAATCGAGATTGTCCTGCGAACGGTACAAAATCATCTGCGCCCCGCGCAATTGGCGCGCGATGCCCAAATCAGCAATCGCGCGATCTATCGCTTGTTCCGCGATACCGGCGATGCGGGCATCGACACGTGCGTGCTCGCGCTCGCCGATTGGCGCGGCAAATCTGCGCCGAACATTGGCATTGTGGAAGATGCGAAACAACGTGCGGCAAATGCGATTCTGCTTGATCGCTATTTCCGCGCGCCGGACGAAGTAATCGCACCCCCCGCGCTCATCGACGGCAAAGGCTTGATGCAGGAACTGAGTCTCAAACCGGGCAAACAAATCGGTGAATTGTTGGAAGCGCTTCGTGAAGCCCAAGCGGCGGGCGAAGTAAAAACACGGGACGACGCTATTGAGTTTGCAAGAAAAAATCTGACGGAGGACAAAAGACGGAAGACACAAGATTAGACGGTCGTCGGTCATCCGTCATCGGTCTATTTATGGAATTGCAAGTTGCGGTAGCCAAAGTCGGCAAATGGTCAGTGCGCGAATCCGGCGACACGGTTGAGATGATCGAGCGACCGCTACGGCGGCTTGTCATTTGTCGTCGTTGACGGTCAGCACACTGGGCACGGCGCGAAACAAATTTCGAATCTCGTTGCGCGCAAAGTTATCTCACTTCTCGCCGAAGGCGTGCGCGACGGAGCCGCCGCGCGCGCCGCGCACGATTATTTGTATACGCAATACGATGGCAAAGTATCGGCAGAATTGCACATTGTTTCCATCGATCTCGCAAGCGAAACGGTGGTTATCTCGCGCAACAGCCATTGCGCGCCGATCGTCAGCGATGGTAAAGAAATTCGCTTGATCAATGACACTTCTGAAGCCATTGGCGTGCATCGTCGCAAGCAAACCTGATCACCGAAATTCCACTTGCGCCGCAAATGGCGGTTATCGTCTTTACCGATGGCGTGCTTGATGCGGGAATTAAACACGGCGCGACGTTTCGATTATCTCAAGTTTGTGAAGACGCAATTGCGCGATGAAGATATTGGCGCGCAAAAACTCGCCGATGCAATTCTCGCGCGCGCGAACCAATTAGACCACGGCAGACCCGGCGACGATACCAGTATTCTCGTCATTCGCATTGTCGCCGCGGGCAGCCGAGGAGGACACGGCGCGGCGAATGACCGTGCGCTTTCCAATCGACTAGTATGAAAATCGGAATTGTCGGTCCTTGCGCGGCGGGCAAAACAACACTCCAGAACAATCTCTTGCAACTCGGATACGACGCGGTCGCGATTGCGCAAGAACATTCAGGCGTGCAATCGATGTGGCAGCAGATTACCAAGCCCGATGTCGTGATTTACCTCGACGCCTCGTTACCGACGATCAATGCGCGCCGCAACGTCAGTTGGGAACAAGCATACATCGATGAGATGAATCGGCGGTTGAAGCATGCTCGCGCTCACGCCGATTTCTATTTGAATACCGATCCATTATCGATTGAGCAGGTACGCGACCACGTGAGCGATTTCCTTGCTCGGCAAAAATCGTAAATTTGCCTCCTTTGTCCACTTGTATTATAATCAGCCCCGTTTGTATCTTTCCACCATTCTTTTCTGAAAGGCACTTATGCGCGAACGCAATTACCTTATGCTCGTAGGCATTATCTTCCTGGCGCTAATCGCCGGTTGGATTGTGTTGCCCGATAATCCTGGCTTGCGCTTGGGACCGATTGTCAAGGAAATCAAAGTGCACGAAGGGCTGGATTTGCAAGGCGGGCTTCAAGTCCTGCTCCAAGTCGTTGGCGTCGATTGTAATGCCGTAACAAACGATTCGATGGACGCCGCTAAAGCGATTGTCGAAAATCGTATCAACGGCTTGGGCGTCACCGAGCCCTTGATTCAACGTTCGGGCGCGTGCCGTTTGGTGGTGCAATTACCCGGCATCAACAATCCGGACGACGCCATTCGCACGTTCGGTGGCACCGGCTTGCTCGAGTTCATTGACGCCGGCAATACGCCCCTAACCGAAGGCACTGTTGTTCAAACCACAGGGTATTCTACGGTCATTGTGCCGGGAGTAAACGCGCCAGCAACCTCACCGGTCGTCACCACCACAGAATCGATTACGCCAACGTATCGCACCGTGATGACCGGGCGCGAATTGAAAACCGCGAGCGTCGCGTTCCAACAAACAACCAATCAGCCATTCATTCAATTTTCGCTAACGGATGATGGCGCGAAAATTTTTGGCGACTATACCGCCAAAAATATCAACAAGTATCTGGCGATCACGATGGACAAGCGCGTGATCTCGTCACCGGTGATTCGCAGTGCCATTACTGGCGGCAGCGGTATCATCGAAGGGCAGTTCACGCTGGAAGAAGCCAACCGGTTGGTCGTGCAATTGAAATACGGCGCCTTGCCGGTGCCGCTCCAAGTCGTGCAATCCAGCGCGGTAGGACCCACCCTGGGACGTGATTCGGTGAATCGCAGTCTCACCGCCGGCGCGATTGGTTTGATCATGGTCATGCTGTTCATGTTGTTGTACTATCGCTTGCCCGGATTGCTAGCGGACATTGCGTTGATCGTCTACGCGCTCATCGTCTTTGCGATTTACAAGTTCGGCATTCCTGGCATCATCGATTACGTAACGCTGACACTTCCCGGCATCGCTGGATTCATCTTGTCGGTCGGTATGGCAGTCGATGCAAACGTGTTGATTTTTGAGCGCATGAAGGAAGAATTGCGCGCGGGCCGCACCTTGCAAATGGCAATCGAAACTGGTTTTCAGCGCGCGTGGTCATCCATCCGCGACTCGAATGCATCAACGTTAATTACCTGCGCCATTCTGCTGTGGTACGGCGCCTCGTTCGGCGCGAGTATTGTCGCCGGGTTTGCGCTCACACTCGCCATCGGTGTTTTGGTTAGTTTGTTCACCGCCGTTACGGTCACGCGCACCTTCTTGCGCCTGACCATGGACATGAATGTGACGGAAAACCTGTGGTGGTTCGGCATCTCGAAACCCTCCTCCAAATAAAAAACGCCCCCGTCTTTCGACAGGAGCGTTTAAGGAAGGAGGGAGGAGCACAATAGGGCCGCACCGCCCGTTTGACTCCACAAACATTCTAACTGGTCAAAGTCAGAATCAGGTCAAAACCAAGTCCGATAATTGTGTTAATTTTCCCAAATGAATTTTTGGAATATTTATCAATGTTCTTGATGGAGGACAAGTGATCGACATTGTAGGAAAACGATATTGGTATTTTGCACTGTCTCTGCTCATCATCATTCCCGGCTTGATTGCGATTGGCATGACGTGGTCGCAAACCGGCCAGCCCTTCCGCATGGCAATCGATTTCACCGGCGGCACGATTCTGGAATTGAAATTCGACAAGCCCCAGCAATTTCCAACCGATGAAGTCGTCCGGGTCTTTGGTCAATATGGTTTGAACACGAACGATGTGCATGTCCAACCTTCCGGCAACGATTCGCTGATTATTCGCACCAAAGAACTCGACACGGAAACCAAAGTCAAAATCGAACAATCGCTCGCGGAGAAATTCGGCAAGCTTACAGAGCAACGCGCCGAATCCGTTGGTCCGGCAATCGGCGCCGAAGTCGCGCAACGCGCATCGATCGCGGTGGCATTGGCGGCGCTCGGCATTTTGCTCTACATCACCTTTGCGTTCCGCCGTGTACCGCAACCTTTTCGCTTTGGCACTTGCGCCGTTGTCGCGATGCTTCACGATGTGCTTGTCGTCTTGGGCACCGCCGCGATCTTTGGCATCCTCTTCAACTGGGAAGTCGATTCATTATATCTCACCGCTTTGATGACGGTCATCGGCTTTTCGGTGCATGATACCATCGTCGTGTTCGATCGCATCCGCGAAAATTTGTCGCGCATGCGCGGCACCAAGTTCGAGGACGTCGTCAACCACAGCATTTTGCAAACGCTGGATCGCTCCATCAACACTCAGCTTACCGTCTTGTTCACGCTCGCCGCATTGCTCTTGTTCGGCGGTTTGACGATTCAACATTTTGTCGCGACGCTGTTCATCGGTATTCTAAGCGGCTCGTACTCGTCGATTTTCAACGCCGCGCCGCTTCTCGTCGTCTGGGAAAATAACGAAATCGGCAAATTCTTTGGTCGATTGTTTGGACGGAAACCCGCCACCGCGTAAGCATTACTAGTCCTTGAAAAACCAGGTTTCTTGAAGAAACCTGGTTTTTGTTTGTGCGTTTTGATTTTGACGCTCACCTACGCTTGTGGTAAGATATTCAAGTGAGCCAATTAGTCGTTCGTCCGGCACGAGCGGAAGATAAACCAGTCATCCTTGCGTTTTGCCAGCAAACTTTTTCCTGGGGCGATTACATCGCTGAGGTATGGGAACGCTGGCTGCAATCAACCAGTGGACAATTGCTTGTCGCGACAATCGATACGCAACCAGTCGGCGTCGTCTTTGCCGAGTTGCTAGGCAATCGCGCCGCGTGGATGGCGGGAATGCGCGTCGATCCAGATTATCGACGGCATGGCGTGGCGAGCGCACTTGACCAAGCCGCGCGCGACTTTGGTCGCGCACACGATTGCCGCATCGCGCGGCTGGCGACAAGCACCAAAAATCTTCCCGCGCAAACCTTGCTCGAGAAAATTGGTTATCGGCGGGTGGCACGATTCAACGAATGGGAAGCGGACGCCGCGCCGAATGATTTTTCGCGTTGGCGCGTTGCGCAAACAAATGACATCGAGCCAATTCTTGCGAACTGGGACAATTCCGAAATCCGGCTTGCCGGGCATTCGCTCGCGCCCGATGAACATTGGCACTGGCGTGAAATCGACTCCGCACGTTTGCGGCAACATATCGACGCCAAAGAAATTCGGGTGAAGTGAAAGGAATTGGGGAATGGCAGTCGCGCATCAAGACGGCGATTGGAGTGGCTTGTTGATCCATGCAGTCGCCGGCGATGCGCAAGCGATTTTTGAATTCGCAGTCGCCATGCGTGGCGAATCAAATCATCGTGGTTTCAAACATGTCGAAGCAATGTTGCCGGATCTCCCGCTTGTGAATGAGGCAATGGTGCGCGCGGAGTACCAATCTGAGAGCGGCATGTTGATCTACGAGTGTGCTTTGTGAACGGAGGGGTGCAATGCCCAAACGTTTTTTCATTGTGCTAATTTTGTTTATGCTTGGCGCATGCGCGCCACGACCGGTACCTACAAGCATCATTCCTACTCCGCGCGCAACGCCAACACTCGCACCAGCCGAAACTCGTTTACCAACTCCAACCATGTCACCTAGCCCATCTCCAACCACACCGACCGAAACACCAACGCCAATTGCATACGATCACAATCCTAACGCGCTCCTCATCGAAGCGGACACGAGCGGCGGTTTCGCACCGATTCCGCCCGACGCGCATGTCCCGGCATTTCGATTGTACGGCGACGGCTTGGTCGTCTTTCCCGGCGCGCGCGCGTCGCTTGCGACTGGACTCGATGCCCAAGTCCGAGTTGGGCAATTGTCTGAAAATGAAATCGTGGGTTTGCTCGCCGACCTTGAGCGCATCGGCATTTTCACCCTGAACGATTACTACGAGCCGCGCCCCAAGCCAACTGATTTGGGAACCGGTCGCATCAGCATTTTTCTGCGACAAGCGAAAACCGTGCGTGTTTACGCACCAGGGTTCCAAGGGACGCCTGAAATTTTTTCCGATGCATATAAACGCATCCTGCAAGCCGCGCCATCGAACTCGCAATTATTCACACCAACCGATGGTTATCTCGAATCGACAGACGCGGGACCAGTGAGCGGTCTGAGTCCACAATCCGGCGTCATCGATTGGAGCGATATCGGCGTGCGCTTATCCGATGCCATCAACGGGATCAACGTATCCGCTGCAACGTACAGATCGTATCATCGAATTGCGCGCCAAGAATCCGCTTGGCTCGCTGTATCGCGAAGGCGACCGCGTGTATCGCGTGCGATTCATTCCCGAACTTGCCGCGCGCCGTGCATCTGAGCGACTTTATCAGCACGATTGCGAACGCGCCACGCGAATTCGACGGACGCATTTTCGATTTGGTTGGATATTTTCGCGGTTGGAATTTACTGAACGAGGCGCGCGGCAATCCGCCGGTCACGCGCAGTGATTGGGTTATCGCCGATAATTCAGGTGCGGTCTATGTGACTGGCACAATGCCGGCGGGCTTGAATGCCGGCTCGCGCAACGATATTTGGAACGTCGTCAAACTGCGCGCCGCAGTCGTTTACGTTCGCAATGGAACGAGTTATCTGGAGGCGAAAAGCGTACAAGTGGTCGCGCCGAAAGCAACACCAAATCCAACACCCGCCGGAATTTCAAACGCGGACGCGGCAATCGCCGCCGTCAAAGCGAAATTTCCCGAGGTCGCCAAGATTCAAAAAGCCGCCGGCATGATCGGCGCGTCATCGGACATCAAAATCATCGAGCGCGCCGATGGCTGGGATTTAGTTTTCTGGGAAGGTTCCGGCGATTGCCCTGCCGGGTGCATTAACAATCGTTATCAATATTTCAGCGTAAAAAGAGCCGGGGATGTAAACAAAGCTGGCGAGTACACACGCAATTACAACGCAAGCAAAAATTCGTTTGACGTGACTGGCGCGTCGATGTGGGGCATTCCGAACTAGTGCGTCGATTGATTTTTCTCTGCGTGCTGATTTTCTTTTTGGCGTGCCCATCGATTATCGCCGGGCAATCGGACATGGTTGTCGACCTCACAACGCGTATCAATCGCGAACGCATTGCCAATGGTTTGACGCCGTATGCACTCAACGCGCAGTTGACAAAATCAGCGCAAGCGCACGCCGATGATATTGCGCGGACTCAGCAGTACGGACACGTTGGGTCGGATGGCTCTAACACACAACAACGTGTCGAGCGCGCCGGGTACGGCAAATACAGTTGGGGTTTTCGCGTCGGCGAAAATTGGGCGCATTATAGTTCAGTGGCAAATGCCTTTGCAATGTGGATGGACAGCACGCCGCATCGCAACAATATTTTGCACGCGTACTATCGCGAGATTGGCATTGGCATTGCGCCCACACGCGTCGGACTGTTTGTGTTTGTAATCGATTTTGGCGCCCAGCCCAACGCCCTGCCCTTTTTCATCAACGATGGCGCAGCAGAAACGCGCGCGACAACAGTTACATTGACGCTGAGCGACGAACAAGTCGCCCCGAGCGGCGATGGTAATGATCGCATCGGGCATCCGACCCAAGTTCTGATTTCGAACAGCGCGGATTTTTCCAACGCACGATGGCAACCGTACGCTCGGAAAATCGATTGGACGCTGGCGCCGAGTAATGGCACGCAAACGATTCTTGTCCAGTACCGCGATGCGCGCAATCGCACCACCACCGCCAGCCAATCGATTAGCTTGAAAATTCCGGCGTCGCCAACGCCGACTCGCACAGTGACGCTCACGCCGCGCCCAACCGATATTTTCACCGCCACGCCGATGCCAACTGAAACACCAGCCATCACATCGACACCGATGCCAATTGCTTACGCCAACCGCAACGCCAAGCATCGACAAATCAACCGGTGATGGCATCGTTACAACGGTTATCGTGAGCGTGCTCGGCGTGGCAATGATGATCGGGGGCGCATCGATCATTTCGCGACACGCAAAGGATTCGGGATGAATCGAATATTTTTCGGTCCCGCGCTCTTGTTACTTATTGCAGTGTTAACCGCATGCGGCACGATTCAATCGTATCTCGGCGTCACGACCGAGCCACCGGTTGAGTACATTGTATACACAGTCAACCAGGGCGACACGCTGAGCCAAATCGCCGCACGCCATCACGTGACCATCGAAGAACTCATCGCGCTGAATTCATCGCGTTATCCAACGCTGGCGCGTGATCCATCGTCCTTGAAGCCGGGTTGGCAGTTGCGCGTACCCAGCTCGACTGCACCCGCGACCGAAGCGCCGCGCGCCGATCTAAAGCAAGTTGCCAAACTCATTATCGATGGCATCAACAACGAGCGGGCACAAAAAGGCATGCCGCTAGTGCGCTCAGATGTGATTCTCACGCGAATCGCAACAAATCGCAGTGATGATTTGATTGCGCGTGATTATTTCAGTCATTACGATCCTCAAACCGGGCAACAACCTTTTCTCCGTTATTTGCAAGCCGAAAATTTCGCTTATCGCTTTGCTGGCGAGAACATCGCCGAGGTGAAAAATGATTCGGGCTGGGTTCCCGCATGGATGACCGTTGCGTCGCGTTATTCCGCTGCCGATTTGAGTTCGCAATTTGTAACCGGCTGGCTCAATAGCCCCGACCATCGCGCAAACATTTTCAACGGCAATTATCGGCGCACCGGCGTGGCGTTGTCGGTCAGCGCCGATGGGCGGCGCGTCGTGGCGACACAAGTTTTCTCGGATTAATAGTTCTGTATGCAAAAGGACGATTGGGATTACCCAATCGTCCTTTTGCGTATGGTGCGCAACTGTTATCGATATAAGAATAATCCCAGCGCTGCCGCGCCAAGAATGATGAAAACCGGATTGATTTCCGTCAGCGTCAGCAAGCCAAATGAAACCAGCGCAATGATCAACTTGTCCCAGGACTGGACCAGCCCCACACTCCACCCCAATTTCTTGGCGCCAAAAACGGTCGATGCCATATCGTACGCCGTCCACAATAACAAACCAATGACGACCGGGCGTACCGCCGTGATCATCGCTTTGACAATAGGGCTGTCCTTCACGCCGAAGAAAAAGACGACCATCACCAACATCAGAAGCGTCGTCGGCAAAACGGTACCGGCGGCGGCGGCAATCGCACCGGGGATACCGGCGAGTTTGTATCCCACATACGCCGAGACCTGTGGCGCAATCGGTCCCGGCAACGCGTTGCCCAACGCCACCGAATCGGCAAATTCTTCCGGCGAGAGCCAGGGCACAAACTCGGTTTGTCCCGGCGGAATCCATTTCGCGGACGTTGATTCGCGTTGCATCAATGCGAGCGACGCGGACCGCCGCCCCACGAAAACAATGCGACGCGCGTGAATAAAACAAAAATTTCCCACAATAACATTTTCAAACCTCCGTTGGTTATTGAATTCGCAATTCGGAATTTGTAATTAGCTCTACCGATCGCTCGATATCTTTCGCGAGCACGCGATCACGTTCCAAAAATGGAATCGCTTGGCGAATCTGCGCGTAGATTGTGCGCGTGCCGCGTCCGAGCATTTCGACACCGCGTCCCAAATTCTTCAAACGCAAATCGATGCCTTGAGCGGCGGCGATCAGTTCGATAGCAAGAATGCGCGTCGTGTTCCACACGATTTCGCGCGCGTGCCGCGCCGCGTTCGTCGACATCGACACGTGATCCTCTTGGTCCGCGCTCGTCGGAATCGAATCGACGCTGTCCGGATGCGCAAGTGTTTTGTTGTCCGACACGAGTGCCGCCGCCGTTACCTGCGCCATCATCAAACCGCTATTCGTCCCACCCCCCTCAACTAACATCATCGGCAAGCCGTCGCTAAGGTGTGCACTTAGCAAACGAAAAACGCGCCGTTCAGAAATACTGCCCATTTCGGCAACCGCCATCGACACCAAGTTCATCGCAAACGCAACGCCTTCGCCGTGAAAGTTTCCGCCCGAACGTGATTTATTTTCTGCATCGATGTCAAGAAAAATCAACGGATTGTCCGTCGCCGCGTTGATTTCTTCATTCACAATTTTGCGCGCATACGCAATCGCATCCCGCGCCGCGCCGATGACTTGGGGGGCGCATCGAATCGATACGCGTCCTGCACCTTATTCGTCGAATCGAGCAAGCGACTAGCATTGATCAGCGCACGGATATTTGCGGCGGTTTCGATTTGCCCAGCATGACCGGCGGCGCGATGAATGCGTTCATCGAACGGCGACGAGCGCGCGACGATTGCTTCAAGCGTGAGCGCGGTCGCAATCTCGGAGTGACGCGCAAGATTTTCTGCATCGGCAATTGCGAGCGCGGCAATCGCGGCAGAGACCGTCGCGCCGTTATTCATCGCAAGTCCTTCTTTCGCTTGGAGTTCGATGCGCGGAATCCCGGCGAGCTGCATCGCGCGTTTGCCAGAGATTCGTTCGCCCTTGTATATCGCCTCGCCGGATTCTTCCTCTTTGTCTTGTGCATCGCGCGACATCACGAGCGCAAGATGCGACAACGGCGCGAGATCACCGCTCGCGCCGACGGAACCCTTCGCCGGGATGATCGGATGCACGCCTTGATTCAGCATCTCGATCAGCGTCTCGATAACGAGCGTGCGGACACCGGAAAACCCTTTTGCCATTGCGTTCGCGCGAATCGCCATCGTCGCGCGAACAATTTCTTCGGCAAGCGGATCGCCAACGCCGGCGCTGTGGCTGAGAATCAGGTTGCGCATCAAGCGCGCAGATTGATCGGCATGGATTGGAACGTTTGCAAAAACACCAAAGCCGGTGTTGATGCCGTAGACCGTCGGCGTGCCGCGCGCGACCAACTCATCGACCCAAGCGCGGCTTGCCTCAATGCGCGGGCGCGCGGAATCAGCAAGCGCAACCGGCGCGGCCATCGCGCGCAATCGCGATGACATCGTTTATGGTGAGCGATTGACCGTCGAAGAGAATGCGAGATTGAGTCATATTTGTTCGAGAGCAAGGAAACAGGTAGACAAGTAACCAGGTAGACAGAGTCATAGCTGTCTGCCTGTTTACCCGCCTACCTGTTTACCGATTTCTCATTGCGCCCCCGGCGAGACTTGAACTCACAACTACCAACTTAGAAGGCAGGTACTCTATCCGATTGAGCTACGGGGGCAAAACTTGGATTTTACTATGAATCGAAAACAGGTCAAAACTCTTGTGACGAGAGGAAAGGAGGGGAAGAGGGAGAGAAAGAGGGGGGGGGCGGTTGGGGGGTGGGGGGGGGTGGGGGGGGGTTCTTGGGTTGTGTCGCGCTACCCATCACGCAACATCGGAGAGTAAAAGACGGGGAAGGGGTTGGCGGGGGAAATTGTTGGAGCAGGTGTGGAGAATTCGTTTTTTGTATATAGTGGGTGTTGGACGAAAACAGACGAACTGCAGGGCAAGCCAGGATGGGACCAGCATCAGGTGACGCACCAGCATACCTCTCCAATACGTCACTTTCAACCAATCTTGCTTTCTAGATTATATCACAGTTATCACTTCACCCAAGCTAATGCAGTGTATTTTTCTCATTATACCGCCCATACAGTGTCGTCAATTCCTTGAGCCGCACCGCAATCGATTCGTTTAGCGCACCTGGCAACATCCGCCATTGCCAATTGCCGCTGGCGATGCTCGGTGAATTCATCTTCGCCGAGGTTCCCAACGCCAACACATCTTGCGCAGTCGTCATTGCCGTGTCCGCAACCGATGACCACGCCAAGCGAATCATATCCCACGCGATGTCCGAGCCATCGCGACCGAGATATCGCCGCGCAGTATCGCGCACTTTTTCCGATGCTTCGTCGCGGAACCAACCGACGACCGTGTTGCTGTCGTGCGTGCTCGTGTAAACCACCGCATCGTTCGAGAAATTGTGCGGCAGAAATGGATCGGATGAATCACTGCCGAACGCAAATTCGAGCACTTTCATCCCAGGATAGCCAAATTCTTCCTGCAATGCGGTCACACCCGCACGCGATTTCTTATCAAATTCACCCAGGTCTTCCGCAATGATCGCCACATCACCGATTGCTTTCGTCACAGCGCGAAATAGTTTTGCGCCCGGACCCAGCACCCACTTGCCGTTGACCGCCGTCGTCTCGCCGTACGGCACTTGCCAATAGTTGTAAAAGCCACGAAAGTGATCGATGCGCACAACATCGGCAGTTGTGAACGCCATCTTGAAACGCGCGATCCACCACGCAAAGCCGTCGGCTTGCATCACATTCCAGCGGTACTGCGGATGCCCCCACAATTGTCCGGTCTTGCTGAAATAATCCGGCGGCACACCGGTTACAAAAATCGGGCGTAGACTTTTATCAAGTTGAAACACTTCCAGCTTTGCCCAAACTTCGGCGCTATCGAGCGCGACGAAAATCGGAATATCGCCGATGATGCGAACACCGCGTTCATTGGCGTAATGTTTCAGCGCGAGCCATTGTTCAAAGAATTGCCACTGGCGATATTTTTGATTCTCAATTTGGCGCACCAATTGTTTGCGCGCTTGCGCGAGTGCGCGTGGCTCGCGTCGCGCAAGCCCTGGTTCCCACTCGTGCCATTGCCGCCATTCGTGCGCTTCTTTGAGCGCCATAAACAGCGCGTAATCGTCGAGCCACCCCGAGTGTTTTTTGCAAAATAATCGAAACGCCGATTTTTGCTCAGCCGTTCCATTCGATTCAAAGCGCGCGAACGCGCGATTCAGTAAATCGGTTTTGAATTGAATCACCGGACCGTAATCGACGCGCTCGTTCGGAAACGCCGGCGTCGATTCGATTTCCGATTTGGTGAGATGTCCTTGCTCGACGAGTTTGTCCGGGCTGATGAGCAGGGGATTGCCCGCGAGCGCAGAAAAACACAGGTACGGCGAATCGCCGTAGCCAGTCGGATTCAACGGCAAAACCTGCCAGTACGTTTGCCCGGCATCGCGCAAGAAATCGATAAAGCGAAACGCTTCACTTCCAAGATCGCCGATACCAAAACGACCGGGGAGCGAAGTCGGATGCAGGACGATGCCACTGCGGCGAGGAAATTTCATCGTGTTACGTCTCCAAACGAATTCGAATCATGATGCGTTCACGCGCCAAGCGCGCGATATCGTCGGCGCGCGGCTGTCCGGACGAATCGAGGTTTACGCCAAAGTATTTTGCGGATTGCGGCGCATTGTGGAAATACATTCGGAAACCATCGGCGACGGCTGAATCCGATTCGATGGCTTCGCCGTAACCATTCACATCTTTTCCGCGCAAACATACAGTCATTTTTGCGCCGCCGCGCAAATTGCGCCACCAAGTTCGCTGACGCGTGCTGGTGACCCACAGGTCATCGCCGTCGCGCAGGTACTGCACCGGCGTCGTCACGCGCCGACCGGTTTTGCGCCCGGTGACAGTAATCAACATCATGCCGCCGCTCAACATGCCGTGCAACGGCGAACGCAAGAGCCATGCCATCATCGAATTGTACCACATGATGTACTCGACTCCTTTCTGACCTACCACATCTCAATGCTGTAATCAGCAATGACCGCATCCAAGCGACTACGCTCAATCGCATCGATGACTTTTTCCAGCAAGCCGTGCGCGTAATCACGGTCGGCAGAAACGCAAACAATGCCGAGCGTGGCAAATTGCCAGGAATCAAGCGAGTCTACTTCGGCAATCGACACGTTGAAATCTTGGCGAATCCGCGTAACCACCGATTTAACGACGTGCCGCTTGTCCTTGAGCGAGTGGCTGGACGGAATTTCGAGTTCGAGGGTGCAAACACCAACAACCATAATTGATCAATGACAAATTATGAATTGGCAAAGCTGATAATTGGAAACGATCTCATCCGCGATTCCGTTCTCACGAATGATGCGCGCATACAACTCAGCGCTCGATTTGGGCGTGCGTTTTTGCGTCACGTGATCAACATGAATCAAGCCAAAGCGCAAACCGTAACCTTCGATCCATTCAAAGTTATCGACGAGCGACCAGTGAAAATAGCCCTTGACCGGCGCGCCTTCCTGCATCGCGCGATGCATCGCGGCAAGATACGAAATCAAATAACGCGGACGCACTTCATCGTTCCGATCACAAATACCGTTCTCAGTAATGTAGATCGGCTTATCACCGGCGTATTCGGCAAGCCATTTGATTGTGCGATAAAACGCATCCGGATCGATATCTCCTTTACCAAACCACTTGAGTAAATCATCGTCATACGCTACGCCCCAGGGCCTGGCAGGCAGCGTGCGCCCAAACAACGTGCCGACTTGCGAAAGATCAAATGCGATGCGACGCGAAAAGTAAAAATTCAAACCGATGTAATCCTGCGTGTCGACGGCTTCGGGAATTCTGCCACTGCCCATCGGTAGGCGCAGGTTGCCGTCTTTGAGCGCAAGCAAGAACATACGATTGTAAATAAAATTCTGTGCACGGACAGCTAGTCGATTGAGTGACGAGCTCGGATTCGCCGGATTGAATGGCAGCATATTGTGCGCCAAGCCAACGCGTGCGTTTGGTTGAACACGATGAATCGCATGATACGCGGCGGCATGCGCGCGCAACACATTCGTCAGCACGCGCATCGCGAGACCGAAATCTTTTTTGCCGGGGGGCCAGTCGCCAAGGATGTAACGTTGGCATGCATCATAATGATCGGCTCGTTGATTGTCACCCAGAAATCACACAGATCGCCAAGTTCGCGCACAACCCTCTCAACAAACCGTTCAAACAACGGCACGACCGCTCGAGTTTCCCACGCGCCCTGCGCGCGCAACCAACGCGGATTGGTGAAATGATGCAAAGTCACCAGCGGCGTGATGCCGCGTTCGCGCAATGCGGTCAACACCCGCCGATAGTATGCGATGGCATCGGCATCCCATTCACCTTCGCGTGGCTCGATGCGACTCCACTCAACCGACAAGCGATGCGCGTTGTGACCAAATGATTTTGCCAAATCGAAATCCTGGCGGTAGCGCTCGCCCTTCCACCAATCACATGCCAGCGTCGATTTGTCGCCGTTCTGAATGTGACCTGGCGCTTGCTCCCACTCCCACCAATCGTTGTTTTCGTTCCCGCCTTCAACTTGATGCGCGGCAGTTGCCGCACCCCACATAAATCTTTCCGGAAATTTCAGCATCGCGATTCCTCGTCATTCATCCACGGTGATTTTTGCAATCGGCGTTTCGCCAATTCTTGCGCCTGTATTTGCATCTTGCAAGCCCACAACAATTTGATGTTCGCCCGGCTTGAATGTTGTAGGCAAGATGACATCGTGCCAATCCAGCAATACTTCGCCTTCATCCCACAGCATCGTCGCGTATGAATCGTGCGCCGGGCGCGCGCGTTGTTCAAACGCAATTCGCCCGCTCGCGTCGCGCAATTGAATTGTCACAAAATAATCACTCGTCGGTTTTTGCGTGCGCGCCAAAACAAGCCGATAGAAAATAACTCGCCCGGCTTGATCGACTGAGGCGGCGCATAGCCGAGCATTCGCAAATCACCCATGTCGACGGTCAGGCGTTCCGGAATCATCCACCACAGATCGTTGACTGTGCGCGACGATTTGTCCTTTTCGATTCGCACAGTCGTCAGCACGATTTCATCACCTAGCGATTCGCCAACTTGATTCATCGCGCGTAAATAATTTTGCGTCCCGGAAATGTGAACACCAACCGTGACTTTATACTCACCTGCAGGCATCGTCGGCGGAAGTGCAAGCGCGTACTGGTCGCCAATGTTTTTCCCGGCTTGCCATTTCGTCGTCGGCAATCCGCCTTCTTGCGGCTCACCGTCTTGCTCAACCCAAACGTGTCCCCACGCATCAACAACTCGCACAGTCATCGCGTAATGTTCATCAATTGACTGCAAACTCGCCCATTCGACAATCGGACGCAAGACCATGCCGCCACGCAAATCTTCCGGCACAATGGTATAACCATGCAGAAGCAGGTTATCATCGAAGCGAATGTTCGATGAAAATACAGGCGACTTGCGCCTGGCAACCCAAAAGCCATCCCGATCGATGAGCGTTTCAAAGTAGCCGGTCGTACGCGCGCGCTCCCAGAATCCGCGATGCACATCGTACCATTTCATCGTACTATCGGCAAACATATAATCGACCTGACGATAATCGATCAACGGGATTTCATACACCGCGCGCCGGCTCGACAACTGCGCGAGATATTCATTCTGCGCGACGACAACCGCATCGGCGGGAATCATCGCCGTCAATTGATTGCCCAGCGCCGAGTGGTCGCTAAACCCGTAACGCGCCGGCTCGAACGCGCCGCCGAGTGGACCCGGCGATTGCGTGACGTACGTGGCAATCGCGGCGACTAGTAATGCGCCGCTAACTGCCGTACCCCGCGCCGCGCGATTGCCCGATTTTACAATTCGCTCCGCGCCGGTAACAAGCGCAAAGAACAAAAATGCCAACAGCGGCGCGAAATAGTACGAACGAATTTCGTACTGCAAACCGTACGTGCTAAGCAATGAATAACCTAGCGTTGGTAACGCAAGCGACAATTCAGCAAATCCGACCATCGGAACAAACGCCAGCGGCGCGGATAACGCGACGAGATAATAGACTTTTTCCGGAATTAAGATCGTCCGCAAAACGTAATCGGGACGCGAGAGAATCGTCGTCAAAATTTCCGGAATACTTTTGCCAAGCCAGCTATAACGCGTGCCGCCGCCGCCAATCGTACCTTGTCCAAAATAATAAAAGGTCGAACCGTACTCTGCACCGCGAAAGAATGGAATGATTGATTGCACAAGAAGCACAAACCACATCGCGCTGGCGATAAAAACCAGCGCACCCAGCCGTCGCTTCTGTTGGAAAAGAAAAATGTAAATACCAAACATCGCCGCGATCAGTGCCAGTTCCTCTTTGATGAGCATCGCGACGCCCAGCGAGACGAGGAAGCCGACGTAGTGTTGTCGCATCAGAAAAAACACCGCGAGCGAGAGAAGCGGAACAGCAAGCCCGATTTCGTGAAATTCGACCAAGCCGATGTACTCGAGACCGGGGAAGGCAAAGTAAGAAAGACCGACGACTAGTGCCAAGCCATGACCAAGACGTTGACGCGCAAACCAGTAGAGCGGAAATCCGCCAAACGCGAGACCCGCAACTTGGACAGCGAGCAAAATAATCGGGCTTTGCCAAATCGCATACAACGGCACGAACGCCAAAAGAATCGGCGTAAAACTTTTGCCGAGGAAGGAGCGTGTGTCGGCAACAAAAGTGCCTTCCAGCAATCGACCGTTCAACGAGTTCCAAATCAGTTGGTTGTGACTGTCCTAGATCCCAACTGGTGTTGACGTCCAAATAGCCGGTGTGAAACGTCAAATAGCGTGCGAGCGCAAGAAACGCAAATACAATGAAATAGAAAAGCGCAACGCCAAAGAAAACCCGGTCGCCCCAACGTTCGACGAACAAATCCCAGGATTGTAAGTGAAGTTGCCAAGAAGATTTCCGGATAACAAGAAAAATCAAGACTCCAAAAAGAATAGCACAAGCGCAAATAACAACCAGCAACAAAGAATTCGTCACCAATCACCTATCGCACAACACTAATCTTGGGTAACTCAATTTCGCCGACGATTTCGCCGGCCGGCGCATCGACAAGAACAACCTGAATTGTGTATTCGCCTGCTACGAGCGAAGCCGGCACCAATACGTCATGCCAATCAAGTAAGACCTCGCCGGCGTCCCACTGCAAAGTGGGATATGTGTTGTTGGCTGGTCGCGCAGATTGTTCAACGGTAACCTTGCCGCTCGCATCACGCAATTGCACTTTGACTAAATAGTCGGATTGCGGTTTGTTGCGCGCGCGCCAATACAAACCGATAGACAACACCTCGCCGGGAGACAACGTCATGCGCATTGGAGCATACCCTAGCAAGCGCATCTCTGCAAAATCAGCGAGCAAACGATTCTCAATCCACCATAAATCCGTTGCGGTAAACGAGCCCTTGTTTTTCACAATCGCAACTTTGCCAACGTCGATTTCATCGGATTCGCTTGCAAGCAGGCCGCCAGCAAGCTGCACGGTCACGTCATAGTTGCCGGAGGGTAAGGTTGGCGGCAAACGCAATGCAAATTCATCACCCAGAGTTCCTTGCTCTGGCACTGCATCGATAGGCAAAAAGCCTTCAGTCAACAGTCGATCGGCAAGCATCCATTCGTGGCTCTGCTCGTCACGCAAGCGAAACGCGAGCACAGTGTCGCGCGGAAATTGCTTGTTGGTCTTTCCAAAAGTCGTGATGAGAAGATTGTCGTCGCCGCGAAACGCCGAGCGGCAACAGAGCGCCACACTCAGTGCCAAATCAGCCGACAATTGCTTTTCGATAAATTGCTGGGGCAACACGCGGCGCTCGTAAATTGTTAGCAATGGAATGACACTGACCGGCAATTCTTGAAACCGTGCAACCTCGGCATAATTTGACGCAAAGTAGATCTTGTCCATTGCCGAATCAAACAACCGCCCGCCATGAAAATGAGAATTGTTGTCTACTTCCATCGAACGGAGCACGACATAGTCGGGATGTAAACGCGTGATAATCTTGCGAAACGACTCGGCACTAGAGCGACTCTCGCGCCAAATATCGACAACCGCCGGGCTCGTCAAACCTGCCAAATCGAGAACGCGGCGTTGCGAATAGTATCCCTGATAACCTATCGCCTCCATTGCAACAAGCGCGTCCGGTTTTGTGTTTGCTGCCAACCACTCGCCGACGCGTTTGCGTAGGCCGTCCTCATTGGCTTGCCACGTGCGCCAATTTTCAAACGAACGCGTATTTGCACTCGCTAACGCCATCCCAATATTGACAAGGACCACTCCAGCCAGTATCACACCGATTAACATTCGCGGTATAGATTTGGCTTTCAAAAATGCGAGCGAAATTATCTCGCCGATTCCAATTGCGCCAAGAATAATCGCGGACCAAGTCATTGGAACCAGATACCACTCGAATATCGTTGGCGCGCGTCCGATAAACATCGCGAGTCCAAAGGCAATTGGAAAGGCAACGATAAGCCAATTTGAAATCACCGCCCGTTTAGCCACGATACCCACAATTCCCAGCGGGCAGGCAAGCCCCCATGCTAGCGCGAGATTACTTGTTCCATCGATATTGATACCGCTGATGAGCCAATTAATGTACTTGGAAACGATTGTTGGATCAGCCATCACACGCGGATCAGCACCAACTATTTGTTTGGCAACCAAGCTGTTCGGGAGTAGCGTTCCAAAGTACACCAGAGAAAAAATTCCCCAAGGCAACCACACCAGTCCAAAAACCAGAGCGGCGCGCCAAGGAACTTGACGCTCGCGCAGTGTCATCGCGAGAAAAAGCAGCCCAGTCCAAATCAAACCATCGATCCGAGTTAGCGTGAGCAAAGCCAACAAGCCACCAGCCCACATGTCTTTTCTTGCCTGAAAAAAAAGAAGACTGCCAGCCATCAACCCCAATACAAGCGGCGTTTCCATCCCGCCGGTCGATGTCATCATTACAATGGGGTGGGACAAAAAAAGCACAAGGAAAACTATGCCCGTAAAGAAACGAAAACCTGCGCGCCAGATTACATAACAGGTTGCTAGTCCTGCCAGCAATCCCATCACGCTCAACATTATCTTTGCAAATATTGGAATTGCCGCAGTCCCAAATACAAATCCACCAATCGCCAAAAGGATTGTGAGTAGAGGCGTTGTCGTACCCAAGACTTGCTCACCCGGATTAAAAACAAACCCCTTGCCCGCCAGAATATTTTCAGAATAGCGAAAAGTGATGAGCGCGTCTTCCAGCGTGTTCCCAGTGTAGAAGGCAAAACACAACCAAACGGCAATGCCCAACAACATAACACTGACAAAACATACGCCCTTAACTACTTCTAACTTATCTACAGTAAATTTCGATGGCAACTTGATCTCACCACTTAGCGAATCACATCAATTTCTGCAACCGCTGTCTCACCAATCGGAATCAAGGTCCTCGAATCCATTAACGATACCCACAGCCGATATGTGCCGGGTGGCAAGCTATTCAATGCAAGATCGTGCCAATCGAGCAAGACTTCACCGGCCCCCCACTGTGTTGTCGGATACGTCCCATTTGCCGGGCGCGCCGATTGCTCGACCGCAACGCGATTGTTCACATCGCGCAGCTGCACGTTGAAAAGATAATCTTCTTGCGGTTGCTGTCGCGCGCGCCAATACAAACCAACCGTTAGCACATCGTCAGCGCGAATCGTCGCCGGCAAATTCGTCGTTCCCAGAAAACGCAGTTCGCGCATGTCAGCAAACAACGGTCTTTCAATCGGCAATTGGCTTGCTGTGTAAGCACGTTTGTCTTTCTCTATGTGCAAGACTTGCAACTTGATTTCATTCCCAACAGTCTGTCCACGCAAATCGAAAAGAGGCAACAAATCATCTTCATCTGCCTTGTGTAACCCAAGCGTCAACGTGTATTCGCCAGCAGGCATTGTAGGTGGCAAAGCCAATTCAAATTGATCGCCAATCGATTTGCCCGGCAACCACATCGTCGTTGGCAAATGACCATCCTGCGGCTCATGATCGCTCTCCGCCCAAACGCGATCTTGCTTATCGATCAAGCGCATTACCACTGCATATCGCGCATCAACCGGCGCATCAACTTGCCATTCGAGAATCGGACGCAGCGTGGTCCCGCCACGCAGTGTTTCAGTCAGCGGGATCGTGAAGCCAATCAGTGACAAGCCATTTTCAAGACGCGCATCGATACGATGTTCCGATGAACGGCGCCTTGCAACAAGATAACCATCGGGTTGATCGACAATTTGAAAATAGCCGCTTGAAAGATAACCCTGCCAGTACCCTCGATGCACCTGGAAATATTCACGCGTGGTATCCGCGATCAAGTAATCTGCCTGCCGATAATCAGGAATGATCGGGATTTCATAAATTCCCCGGCGTTGCGATAGATACGCCAGCAATTCATTTTGCGCCACAACCACCGCGTCGGCGGGAATGGTGCGCGCGATTTCGCGAATCAACGAACGATGCTCATTCATCGTAAATTGCCTGGCATCTAAATGACGTCCCAAGAGTGTTGGCGATTGAAAATAGTAACTGAGCACACTGGCAACTAGAATTACGACAGCCATTGCCAAGCTACGCACCCAACGCGATTCGTTTGCGCCTCGATTAAGAATGCGCGTGAGACCCAAGACTGCACCAAAAAACACGAACGGAATCATCGGAGGTGTGTAGGTATCCCAGATAAACGTTTGATACGGATAATCACTCAAGAGCGTATAGCCAAACGCCGGCAAGGCGATTGCCGCAAGTTCAAGACCAACCAAAGGCATAAAAACCAACGGAACGAGGAAATGCAAAACAAATTCAGCTTTGGCGAATGTAACCACATGTTGCCATACGATGTCCAGGGCGTGTCACGATTGTTGTAATGATTTGGCTAACATTCGAACCAAGGTAAGCGTATCGCATCTTGCCACCGGCGTATACACCGCTGCCAAAATAATAAAATCCGCCACCCTGTCCATGAAAAAACGGAATGACAACTTGCAACAAAACAATGGCGGATAAAATACCCGCAGCAATCAGCGCCAGCCCGGGTACCCGTTTTTTGTGTGCAAGAAAAATAAACACACCAAACGCGACGATGGTGAATGTAACCTCCTCTTTCACCATGAACGCCAACAATAGACAGACCAGCATACCCACGTAATGGCGGCGCGTCAGGAAAAATGTCGCAAACGCAAACAACGGCGTGGCAATAACGATTTCATGAAAATCAAGAATGTTAAGACTCACAACCGGCGTGTAAATCAAATAACTGAATGCAATAACCAACGCCCAGCCGTTTCCCAATTGGGCACGCGCAAACCAAAAGAGTGGCAAGACCGCGACGCCCAACGCCAGAGTTTGAAACACGAGCAACATTAATGGGTCATGCCAAATTGCGTATAGGGGCACGAGCGCAATCAAAATAGGCGTGAAAGACTTGCCCAAGAACAGATGCGCGTCCGGCACAAACGTATTTTCAAGTAGTCGTCCGTTCAGTGAATTCCAGATCAACTGATCGTACTGTGCGTGATCATTCCCCGTACTAACCGCCAAATGGCGCAGTATCCCCATACCACCGATGAAAAAGGTGTAAAACACAAACAAACCGAGAAGGACCCACTTTGCCTGCTGATATGAAATCGCGTGCAAGCCACTTTGCCGGAGAACCCCGAGCCGCGCTAAAACCACAACGAACCCACCTGCGGCGAGTGCCAGTAACAGTGTCAATGAAAATTCAACAAAAACATTCATAGGTTTTCAGCTAAGGCATAATCCCAATCTCAACCAGCGAGGCGGCGCCGATACTTTGATTCGTCTGAGCATCCCGCAACAAAACCCAAACTTGATACATGCTCGGCATAATCTCACCTGGTATTTCAACCTCATGCCAATCAAGCAGAACTTCGCCTTCGTCCCATCGGGTCGTCGGATAGGTATCATGAGCCGGGCGTGAGAATTGCTCAAACGCCACACGCCCAGTCGCATCGCGCAATTGAATCGTTACAAAGTAATCATTACTAGGTTGCTTGAGCGCACGCCAATACAGCCCAATATCCAGTAACTCACCCGGTTTAAGCGACTGCCGAGGCGGCACATACCCGAGTAGCCGCATATCTCCCATATCGGCTGTCAAGCGCGCCTCGATCCACCACAAGTTGCTGACCGTGGTACCAGGACTTGTCCTTCTCCATGCGCACCGTCACCAACGCAACCTCATTGCCGAGTAATTCGCCGCCTTGGTTCGATGCAAGGATACATATTCCTGAGTACCGAATATTATGACCCCAGCGTGATTTGATAATCGCCTGCCGGCATCGTGGGCGGAAGTGTGAGCACATATTGATCGCCGACACTTTTTCCGGCTTGCCATCTCGTCGTCGGATACATGCCATCTTGTGGTGCGCCATCTCGCTCAGCCCAAACATGTCCCCACGTATCGACCAATCGAATACGCATCCAATAGGACTCGCGTATAGCTTTGTCGCCACGCCACGAAACAAAAGGGCGCAAAAGGGTGCCACCGCGCGTCAAATCCGAAGAAGGAAAACCGTATCCCAGAAAAGTGAGCTCATCGCCAAATCGAATCTCACGCAAAATCGCAAGGGGTTTGCGACGAGCAACCAAATAGCCATTGTGGTCAACCGTCGTTTCAAAATATCCGGTCGCCAATAATTGCTCCCAGTAGCCACGATGCACCTTGTACCAACCACGCGTCACATCGACAACCAAGTAGTCGGCCTGGCGATAATCTGGCAACCATGGAATTTCATAGATCAATCGACGTCCGGACAGGTGTGCCATCAAGTCGAACAACGTTGCCACCGTTGCATCTTGCGGGACGGATCGCATTAATTGATCGCCGAATTGTGTATGCGCATCAATAGTGTAGCGTTCTGGTTGGAAATATCGACCCAGCGGCGCTGGCGACTGGAAATAATAGACGCCTATACTTGCAGTAAAAACCAGGGACATCAAGAATGCCCGAGCTGCAAGCGGCGGCGTGTTCAGACGAAGGAAAAGATTTTGGATTCGCTGAAGACCCAGAATCATTGCAAAAAAGAGAAAGGGCAACATCGGTGCAAAGTAAAAGTAACGAATCGAATATTGCGCACTAAATTGGCTGAGCAAAGAATAGGCCAAGGTGGGAATTGCCAACGCCGTCAATTCAAAACCCACAAGTGGTAGAAACGCCAGCGGCACAAGCAATTGAAAAACAAATTCAAGCTTTTCCGGTATCATTACGTATTGGCACACAGTATTCCAACGTGTGATACTGTCATGAGGATTTCCAGAAAATTCCTTCCCAGGTAGCTGTATCGGGCGCCACCGCCACCGGTCATTCCAGTGTCAAAGTAGTAGAAATTGGAGCCGAATTCACCTCCACGGAAATACGGAATGACCCACTGCAAAACTACATACGTCCAAACCACACCGCCAAGAAACATCGCAAAACCCAAGCGATAATTTCGCTGCACCAGGATAACAAAGCCTCCCAAAGCAACCATGATCAGGGCAACTTCTTCTTTGATTAGCAGAGCAATCGCGAGACAAACCAAAAAACCACTCGTATGCCGGCGCAATAGGAAAAAAGTTCCAAGCGCGAGAATGGGTGCCTCGAGGACAATTTCGTGAAACTGCGTCAGGAGCATAAAGTGGACACCGGGAAAGAGATAAAATGCCAACCCAATCGTTAACGCCAGCCCAGGACCAAGCATACGACGCGCATGCCAATACAACGGAAACCCCCCAAGACCTACCAAAACGACTTGGGATACCAGCAAAACAATCGGGCTCGGCCACAGTGCATACATAGGAACAAAAGCAATCAAAATCGGCGAAAAACTCTTTGCCATAAACGTGGATGCATCAGGAATAAAGGAATTTTCCAGGAGACGTCCGCTAAGCGAATTCCAAAGAGACTGATTGGTACAACCCCAAATCCCAACTGCTGTCAATATAGATGTCACCGGCTCGAAATGCCAGAAAACGCACAACCGCTAGTCCAGCAAATAACCCAATAAATCCCAGTGCCACGCCGATAAAGAGTCGGTCAGCCAATCGACGGGATAATATCGAAACAACTCGTCGATTGGCTGACCATCGCAAGACAATCAGGTATGCCAGGATGCTGGCGGAAATCGCAAGAACCATAACGGCAAGAAACTTAACGAACACCGCACAATATTTGTCACAAGTTATTGTTCCGTTATCTGAAATGGTTCGATCACCACACGATTGAGCTCTTGTCCCGTCCAGACCTTTGCCGGCAAGCAATAATCAAAACGCGTCCAGATTAGGTCGACTTGTAGCCGATACACACCCGGCGGGAAATCCACCGGCGGTGTAACATATCCATGTTCCTTCAAACATTCCGGAACGCCAACCCCTGCCCTGAAATAAATCCTCGCGCACCATTGCGATCTCGGCTTCGTTTTGATCGAGCAATCGTAGCGAAACTTGAAATGGCTCTGGCTTCTCACCGAGCGTACGCCAAGTCATCTTGATCTTGAGTGGCTCACCTTTTTCCCACACAATATCATCATACCCGACCAGTTCAACAAGCTCGCCGTAGTCACCGTATCGTGCGGCAACGCGATTCCGCGGAATGACAACATTGGTTTTATAGATGCAGATTTCATAATTGTTTTCATTGAAACACCTCAGTTGAGGGAACCGTGTGAATAATTGGCTATACCCATCGAGCTGCGCGCGAAATCGTTCCGGCTGATCGGCTAAGCGCCCGTACATTCCATGACTAGTAACAAGGTACTCAAAACCATTTTGAAGATACCATTCGGGCGTATGATCGCTGAGCGAGCCGAGACCCTGAATCACAAACCGATTCGTATCAAGGTAGGGCGAATACGATTCCAAGGCAAAACGTGCATCAGAAAGTAGATTTGATTCCATCCACTGTCGTGCGAACTCACGACCATCAACCTGTGTAAGCGTCGTAGCCGCTTTGGCATCCTCTCTCAAGCATAGAACAGCAATCAGAATCCCGAGAACCATCAAAAAGCTTGCTGCTAGTCTGCGAGGCAATTGCCGAAAACCCATACTGGATCGATAGAGATGATATATCGACTGCACGGCTAAGAGATCAAGGAAAGGGATAATTAGAAGAATTGTACGCTCATTGCGCACAGGGAATTGATTGACGAATAAAAAATAGGCGATGGGAAAAATGAGCAACACTAGGTCGCTTTTTGACCTTCTGACAATGCAAAGAAAAATCTGGCAGATTGCCAGTATAAACATTATTGTTTCACTTTGCCACAGAAGCAAGATATACCATAACGGGGTTGTTCCTGCCGACATAATAAATGGGTCTGTTTGAGCTATTGCGGCGGAATTTATTCCCTGAACAAGTTGGGGTAAATCTAAGAAGGCGTAGGGTGTCGAAAGAGCAAATACTATTCCTGCAAGCAGCAACGCCAAGTATATTTCTTTTCGCCGAATACTGCTGACACCAAAATGTAAGCTATGCGCTAAAAGCAGAGGAAGCAATATCAATACCGCGTTATACTTGCTGGAAATTGCCAGCCCTCCGCCTATGCCTGCCAGGGCATAATTTCGAATACTCGGACTGTTCGTAACTCGAATAGTTCCCAAGAAAGACAATAGCAGAAAAAAAAGAGCGAATGTATCAGGTGCGATATTTTGACTAGGAGGGATGGCAATAGGAGATATCGGAAGTAGACCGGCAGCCATAATCGCCATCGCTTTGTTCAGCGCGAGCTGACGACCAATCAAATAAGTTATTAGTATGCTTCCCACGCCAAACAGCGCAGATAAGCCACGACCAAGCAAGAATAATTCAGGCGTTTCCAAATACCCAATGCCCATGGCCACAATTTCTGGGAACGCTATATCGGAAATTGTCGTAAACAATCCAAGCGAACGTCCGAATAAGAAATATCCCGCATAGACAAGGGCATTCATGTAGAACATAAGCGAAGGATAGCCCAACCAATGCGGGTTCAAATCGCCGGTCTGTAACATTCGTAGAGAGATAGTAACCATTGTCGGCTCGTCAGGACGATATGTGTACGGCAAACCATATCCGATTCCCCACAGCCGTAGCGCCAACCCTATTAACACAATTCCGATCAGCGCCCAATTCAGCCGGCGAACCCAACTGAACACACGATTCACTGGCTGGATATCCTCTTTCGGGAATTCCAAACCTGCCCCGCCAGGATTAGCAACCCCACCAACACCAAAATCAGGGGCCACGCTTTTTCCAAAAGCACGCGCGCCTGCGGCAATCCTTCGGCGAGACCAACGAGCATCAGAATTACACCGGGCACCAGGGGCCACCAATGCGATGCGTGTACGAAAATCAAGTGAACAACATAGATCGCAATGAATCCTAGTCCCAATCCCACGGCACAGTAATCGGCGTGCCAAGTGGTGGGCGATCAAACATCAAGCCGATGCCTATGCCAGCGAGAATACATCCGGGATTAACACGCCGTAAACACGCGTCAAAGCATAGGGAATCAAAAACGCCAATCCCAGCATCAGCAAGAACAAGCCCGGTCCGAACTCAAAATACTGCATCAACAAAAAACTGATGCCCAAGACAATAAGAATCAACCCAGGAATCAATTGCGCGCGATTAACGTTCATTTCGATAGCTCCTTTTCCAAAAACAATCCGGATCAAACACGCCATCCAGTGCAGACAAACGTAATTTTGCCATTGTCCACTTTCCTACAAACTCATCCCACAATACGCACAGAAACGCGCGCCGCGTGGGTTTGTTCTACTACAGTTGGAGCAAACCACATTGCGATTGGGCATCGCGGGACGCGGCAAAGCCGGGAGCGCAAACCTTGGGCGCGCGCGCGATCAAATCCTGCGCCATGCGTTTGCCGCGGGCAAGCGCATCGGCATAGATTTCTTTCATGCCTTGCGATGACACCTTGCCCCCGGTGCGATACCAACGCAGAATCGCTTCGCCGACAGCGTACGTGCCCGCGTACGCAATCGCCACTTTGGGGACGATTCCCCACCCGGGTATCAAGCCAATCAATTCGCGTGCGATTTGTCGCCACAAAAATCCCGCGCCGATAACGCCGCCAAACTCCGCCATATGATCCTGCCATCGCGTCGAAAGCCCGAACGCGAGCCCAAGTTTGTAAACCATCAATGCCTGATTCTTGGTCAGGACCACAATATCGGCGATGTTAAACGGAATATTCAACGCCGGCACAATTTCCGCAAGCCCGGTGCTAAGCGCATACGTCGCGCTTGCGGATGATGTATCGTTGATCAACGCGCGCGCCACCGCCATGCGGAAAATCGGATAGCGGCGTGCGAGTGCGAGCTGACGCTCGCGTAGTAGTTCAAACACATGCGGGACGAAATCAGCGGCAAGCGTATCGGGATCGATGGCAGAGCCGTACGTGATCTTGGCGTCGCACCACGATGCGGCGGTCATCGCAATCGCGTTACCGTTTGGAATCGCGTCCATCTTGTTGTAAAAAATCAAAACGTTGCGCCCGGCTTCGTTCAACGCACGACACAACGTCGCTTCATCGGACAGATTGCGCTCTTGCGCGTCGACCATCAGAACAATCAAGTCCGCGTCCAGTTGCGCGGCATTGTCCAAATCCGATTCAATCGTCGGCGAGATTACTTTTTCGCGGGCGCGCGCATCGTGCCGCAAAGCGGCAATCAACGTGCTTTTGCCAACGCCAGGCGCGCCGACGAACGCGAGCGTCAACGGTCGCTCGGCTTCATCCGCAATCGGACGAATGTCGATTTCCTTAAAGGTATTCCAAATGTTTCCGAAATCCGTCCAGCCTGCCATAGTGAAAACCCAGGTTCGATTATAGTGCAGTCAATCTACAAGTCAAAAGCGCGCGAACACAAGGCACGCCTCGCATTCGCGCGCCGACGCGCTTTAGGTTGGCAAACAGCTAATTCTCGTCTTCGTACCTGAAAGAGAGTTTGACCTTGGCGCGGAACGCCAGCACCTTGCCGTTTTCCAATTGCATGTCCAATTGCATCACTTCGGCGATGCGCAGATCGCGCAAAGTTTTGGACGCGCGCGTGATTGCCGCCATCGCCGCTTTTTCCCACGACTCGGTGCTCGTGCCAACCAATTCGATCACTTTGTACACACTCTCTGCCATTCTGCCTCCTTGTGCCCATTCGGGCAAATGATTTAGAATCCCCGCCGTTGTCCAATCCACGGCGGCGGTGCGCCACGATCAAATTCTTCAACACTCGGTCCTTTGAGATTCTGCAATCGCCACAAGCCGTACAGATAACTCACCGCAAGCAAAACAATCATCGCCGGCGCGCCGAGGATAAAGTTGGCAGATGCGAGCATCGCCGGCGCGCGCGCAAACAAGTCGTATCTTGTACGCCAAGCGAATCGCAAAGAAAATCGCCCAGCCAATGGTAACTTCGCTGTAGGCTGGCCGGACTTGGGGATGCCACTACCATTGCAGGGTCCACCCGCGCGCAAGGAAACTCGTCCACGCGACCATTGGCTTGCCGATAAGTACACTAATCGCCGCGATAACGACCGTGCCAAATCCGGTCGAACAGCGCCGGCAAGAAAAAACCCTCGTCACTGCCGAACCAAACTGTGATCGCCAACGATACAGCCACGCCGATCAAACCGCCGAATGCATATAACAACGATTGCCGACGGCTCAATCGAATCAGCGCTGTCAACACCGCAATGACAATTGCACTAATAATCGCGTATCGCAGCCCCAAGAAAGCGTCGACGATAAAAAACACGAGCGACGGGATGGCAACATCCAAAAGTTGGTTGCGGCCTGCAATGACGAGTTGAAATTCTTCAAAGAGTTCGCGGAATCGATTGGCAATTGCCGATTGGGTCTTCATTGATTCAAGTATAAACCAGACTCGCCCGTTCGTCAACGACCCTGAACTGTGGTAAAATATCTTCGATGCGAAACGAACAATTGCCACTTTTCCCGGCTGCCGGCGCCAAGCCCAAAGCCCAAACCGAAACGCACGACCCTGCGCCGATTGCCGAGAGCGGGCCGCTTTCCTCCGGCTCGTCACTTGCCGCCGCGATTACCGCGTATCACGAGCAAATGAAACGACAAGGACTATCGCCGCATACGATTCAAGCATTCGGCGGCGATTTGAATCTCTTCCGCAAATACACCGGCGATAACGTTCCACTCAAATCGATTACCATCGATTCGATCAACAAATTTCTCAATTGGCTTCGGTACGAACGCGGCGTGCCGTGCCAGCCCAAATCGTACCAACGCCGTTTGACGACGCTCAAAGTGTTTTTCTCGTGGCTCAAGCAAACACAAATTATCGCCGATGACCCGGCCGCGCCGATTGCGCACATTCCTGTGGCAAGTCCTCTGCCGCAAATTCTGTACGATGATCAAATCGCCAAACTGCTTGACACCACGCGGCAAATGCTCCGCGCCGAAAAAAGCGACGCACGCCCATTATTGCTCGTCACGCTCATACTTTCGACCGGCATTAAGAAAAACGAAGCGATGTCAATTCGCCTCAGCGATCTTGACGCCGCCGACCCAAGACACGCCGCGCTCTACGTGCGCTACGCTGATGCCAAGAAACGCCACAAGGAACGCAAACTCAAATTGTCGCCGGAATTTGCGACGACACTTACCCAATACATCGCGCAGTATACGCCAAAAGAATTCCTCTTTGAATGTACTGCGCGCAACCTGGAATACATCCTCGCCGATCTCGCCAAAGCGACCGGACTCGGCGACACAGTATCGTTCGAGAGTTTACGCTGGACATGTGCGGTGCAAGATTACAAGAACGGCATGCCCGAAGACCACATTCGCCAAAAGCTAGGACTCTCGACGATTACATGGGAAGAAGCCGGTGAGCGACTCAAGACGTTAGCCGGAAAACCCCTTTAGCAGTAAGCAGAAGGCAGTCGGCACAACGCACCTGCCTTCTGCTTTGTGCTTTCTGCCTGCTCACAATAATATGGCTAGACCAACTTGCAAACAAATTCTCAACACTCGCCCTGACCCGCTGGATGTCCTCAAAACCACCGCGCACGTCGTCGAGCACGCACGCTTTGTAAACATTGATCGCAAAGCGATTGAGCATGCCGCCGATGTTCTCATCGAAAAACAAATCGCACCGCCGGCGTGGAATTATGCTTTGCATTTTCACGATGGCACGCCACGCACGCTGAATTATCTTTTTCTCCTCGACGCGTTGAATTTTTGTTTCTGGGGCAAACCCAAGTGGGGCATCACATACAACCGAAAGAAAATCAACGGCTATTGGGCACTCGCCGCCGCGTTGAAACGTGCCGTCGAAAAGAATCCCGAAATCCTTGACGCTGATTTTCTCGCGCGCATCTCACCGCAAGAACTCGCGACGATTCTGCGCGGCAACGTAACGATTCCACTTTTCACCGAGCGTTGGCGGAGCGTGCGCGAACTTGGCGTGACGCTCAAGAATCTTTGGGCAGGCGAAGCCGCGCGCTTCGTCGAATGCGCGCAACGCGATGCGCCGCGTCTTGCGCAAATGGTTGCCGAGAATTTTTCATCGTTCAACGACATTGCGGTGTACGACAATCGCGAGGTGCGATTTTTCAAGCGCGCGCAAATCGTCGTCAGCGATGTGTGGGGCGCGTTCGGCGGCAAAGACTGGGGCGAATTCGACAACATCAATGAACTCACGGCGTTCGCCGATTACAAACTGCCGCAGATTCTGCGTGCGTGGGGGATCTTGAAATACGCGCCGATACTCGCGCGCAAAGTTGATGCGCAAATCGAACTTGCCGCCGGGCAGTCCGGAGGAAATCGAAATTCGCGCGGCGATGCTGTGGGCAGTTGAATTCTTGCGCGATGCGCTCGCCCAGCGCGGACGCAAACTCTGGAGCGTCCACGTCGATTGGATTTTGTGGGAAGCAAGTCAGGGACGCGTTGAAGGAATGAAGCCGTACCACCGGGTGCAGGACAATTTACTACTAAGATCGAGATGAGCACGTAGCAAATCTTCTTGCTCCAGAACCACTCGCTGTCCAGCATCATGACTATTTACTATTTGAAATCAAACACGCGACACAACACCCGCGCCCGCGCTGGCATCATCCACACCGCGCACGGCGACATCGAAACACCGAACTTTATGGCGGTGGCGACGCAAGCATCGGTGAAAGCGTTGACGCCCGATGATCTCGAAAGCATCGGCGTGCAATTGCTGATTGCTAACACGTACCATCTCGCGCTTCGACCAGGCGCGGAACAAGTCGCCGAACTTGGCGGATTGCATTCGTTTATGAATTGGAAACGTCCGTTGATGACCGACAGCGGCGGGTTTCAAGTTTTTTCGCTTGGCACGGCGATTCGCGATGGCGTGGGCAAGATTGCAGATATTTTCCCGGATGAAGATCACGCAGAGGAGCAGAGAAGCCAGGGAGCAGGAGAGCGAATCTCCTCTGCGCCTCTGCCCCCCCTCTCCCCTGCTCGAAATTCAGGCACACCTCTCTGCAAGATCGACGATGACGGCGTAACCTTTCGCTCGCATCTCGACGGCGCGATGATGCGGCTCGATCCGGAAATCTCGATCAAGATTCAGCATCAACTCGGCGCGGATTTCATCGTCGCGTTCGATGAATGCACGTCGCCGCTCGACACGCACGAGTACACGCGCGCCGCGCTTGCGCGCACGCATCGCTGGGCAACGCGATGCATCGAGCAACATCACAAAACGAAACGCGAATATCAATCGTTGTGGGGCATCGTGCAAGGCGGCGCGTACCGCGATTTGCGCGAAGAATCGGCGCGCGTCATCGGCGGCTTGCCATTCGATGGCTTGTGCATCGGCGGCTCGCTTGGCAAATCGAAAAAAGATATGCACGCGATTCTCGATTGGACGATTCCGCTTTTGCCCGATGACAAGCCGCGGCATTTGCTCGGCATCGGCGAGATATCGGATTTGGTCGAAGGCGTTGCGCGCGGAATCGATTTGTTCGATTGCGCATCACCAACGCGGTGGGCGCGCAACGGCGCATTGCTTGTCTCGAAAGAAATCGCGGAAAACCCAGAGCAACGCATCAACATTTCCAACGCGCGATTCGCACTGGACACCGCGCCTATCGATCCGCAATGCGATTGCTACACGTGTCAACATTTTTCGCGCGCGTATATGCATCATTTACATCGCGCAAAAGAATTGATATACTATCGCTTGGCAACCATTCACAACCTCCGATTCATGATGCGATTTATGCGCGACCTACGCACGGCAATTCAATCGGGGACGCTTGAAGAATTTCGTCAACAGCAGAGGAGGTAATATGACCCAACTTGGCACCGAAACCAATCCCTTGCGCGTCGCCATCATCGGCTCTGGACCTGCGGCGTTTTATGCCGCCGAGACGTTTGTCAGGCAAACAAACATTTTTTCGCGAATCGATATGTTTGATCGATTGCCGACGCCGTTCGGCTGGTGCGGTACGGCGTCGCGCCCGATCACGCGAAAATCAAAAGCGTGACGAAGGTGTACGAGAAAATAGCAAGTCAGCCTTGCTTTCGATTTTTCGGCAACGTCGAATTTGGCAAGCATGTAACGCTTGCCGATTTGCGCCAGTACTATCATCAAATCCTGTTTGCGACCGGCGCGCAAACCGATCGGCATATGGGCATTCCCGGCGAAGATTTGAAACGCAGCCATCCCGCGACGGAATTTGTCGCGTGGTACAACGGGCATCCGGATTATCGCGACCACCAATTCGATTTGTCGGTGGAGCGCGTGGCAGTCGTCGGCGTGGGCAATGTGGCAATCGATGTTGCGCGTATTTTGTGTCGCACGCGCGAAGAGCTTGCGAAAACCGACATCGCCGATTACGCGCTCGAGGCGTTGAGCAAAAGCCAAGTCAAAGAAGTGTACTTGATCGGACGACGCGGACCCGCGCAAGCCGCATTCACGACGCCCGAAGTGAAAGAAGTCGGCGAGATGCTCGACGCCGATTGCTTTACCGACCCCGCCGAAGTGAAACTTGACGCGTTGAGCCAAGCGGCAATTGACAAAGACCCAGACCCGTCGCTCCAGAAAAAAATCGAGGTATTGCAAAGTTACGCATCACATCAGCCCACCGGCAAATCGCGCAAGTTGTACATTCGATTTCTCGTTTCGCCTACCGAACTCATCGGCGATGCGAACGGCCGAGTAACCAAAATGAAATGGGTGCGCAACACGCTCGTCAAAGACGAATGGGGCGGGCTCAAAGCCAAAGCGACCGAGCAAGGCGGCGAACTCAACGTCGACATGGTCTTTCGCTCCGTCGGTTATCGCGGCGTCGCGTTGCCGGATGTGCCGTTCAACGACAAAGCCGGAACGATTCTGAACGACAAAGGTCGCGTGCTTGACCCGGCGACAAAGCAACCGCTCGTTGGCGAATATACATCCGGCTGGATCAAGCGCGGTCCCAGCGGCGTGATCGGCACAAACAAACCGGATTCGGTTGAAACGGTGAACCTGATGCTGGAGGATTTGCAGAAAGGCAACGTGCTCGCGCCCGCGCATCCCGGTGTGGACGATGCCGCGCAATTTATCGCAAGCCGTCAACCCAGGTTCATCACCTTCGCCGATTGGCTGAAACTCGATCAGCTTGAAATTGCGAACGGCGCAAAGCAAGGACGCCCACGCGTTAAATTTGGACGCGTGGAGGAAATGTTGAAGGCGCTGGGAAAGTAAACGAGACATTGTCAAAGAGACGTTATCCCAGTAAACTCATCACACCACAAAAAATCGGGCGAGTCCCAATAGGACACGCCCGATTCTCTTTGCAACAATCAACCAGAGCAATACGCGAAGGTTACTTTACGCTGAACGGAACGGTCTTGACAAGCGCGCCGTCAAGATAGATTTCCACTTTGTAATCACCTGCCGGGAACGGTGTGGTATTCGACAGCGAGAACGAAAGATAACCGGAGCCGGCTTTGTCGGACGTGATGCTCGTGCGACCACCATTGATTTCGTCCGCGCCAAAGTACCACCGCGATTCCACCTTCGAGCCGACGATCAGGTTCGAAACCTGGGTCGAGGCGAAGAACTTGTCTGTCGGCGCAAATGTCGTCGTTGGATTAACAGCTTTATAGCTACTGTCAACCGACTTTGCCATCGTTACGCCATCCATGCTCGGCAGTGGCGGCTATGTCTCTCACTGCGCCATCATCCCGCCGCTCAAGAAAAACGTTTCGCCGGTGACGTACGATGCTTCATCGCTCGCCAGATAAATCGCCAGCCCGCCGATTTCCTCGGGCTGACCAGCGCGACGCATCGGAATCAAACGCAATAATTTCGGACCCGCTTCGGGGTCATCGAGCAACGCGGCATTCATATCGGTGCGAATGTAGCCGGGCGCAATCGCATTCACACGAATGTTGTGTTTAGTATTTTCCAGCGCGAGCGTTTTCGTCAGCATTATTACGCCGCCTTTCGTCGCCGCGTACGCGCCCAAACCGGAAACCGCTTTCGCGCCGGAGACCGAGGAAATATTGATGATGCACCCGCTCTTTTGCGGCATCATCACGCGCAACGCTTCGCGGCACGCATAAAACGTTCCGTACAAATTCGTCTTGACGATCCAATCGAACGTCCCGTCGCTCATCGCATCGACGCGTTCCGCCCAGCCTACGCCCGCGCTGTTCACCAAAATATCGATGCGCCCAAACTCTTTCGCCGCCGTATCGATCATCCGCTTGACCGATTCGCTCTCGCCGACTTCTACTTCGATCGCCAGTGCGCGCCGACCTTTCGCGCGAATCAATTCCGCGACTTGATTGAGATCGTCCAGCGAACGGCTGGCAACCGCAACATCCGCGCCAGCATCGGCATATGCCAGCGCAATCGCGCGTCCCAGCCCGCGACTCCCGCCGGTAATGAGCGCGATTTTATTCGTCAATTGAAACACGGTCCTCCTCCTTGGTTCGTTGCATCGTCATCACGAAAATCATCAACCCGAGTCAACGCAAACATCGCGGATACGATAAAAACATTTTGCACCTGGACGCGCGCGACGAACGATGCCGTGAACGGTCCGATCACAAACGCGAGATTCATCGGCAAATAGATCATGCTCAAAATCGATCCGCGTTTTTCGGCTGGAACGTTGAGACTGATGATCGTGTACATCAAACTATTCGCCGATGGGCTAACACCGTTGAGCAAAACCCAGCCCAACGCGAGTGCAGTCAAGTCTTGCGCAAAAAACATCGGCAGCCAAAACAAACTCGCGCACGCCATCAAGAACGCCAACAATCGTCGATGCCCGACCCGTTCCGCAAGCGCGCCCCACACCGCCGAGCCGATCAACGTCGTTACGCCCGCGAGTCCTTGCAGCAATCCAATCGTCGATGGCGCGGCGCGTTCACCCACGATTTCGCCGACGCGCACCGGCAAGTACGGGTACGAGAAAAAGAACGCCATGCTGTACACAAAGCTAACGATGAAAATCGTCAACGCGACCGGCGAATGAATGACCGCGCGCAGAGCATCGCCCAGCATCGTCGCAATCGGCGGCGTGGGCTTGGGCGTGAATGTCTCGCGATAAAATGCGGTGAGAATCGTTGCGGTGATTAACGCGACCACCGCATCGACACTGAAAAGAGTATGCACGCCAAACTCGGAAACGAGCCAGCCGCCGAGCAATCCGCCCACCAGCGCACCAACCGGCGCAGAGCCATTCACCAAGCTCAGCGCGAGCGCAACGCGATTCCGTGGCGCGATTTCGGTGAGCGCGGCGTACATCAAACCGGTATTGCCCAGCGCAAAGCCGGTCAGCGCGCGCGCGAAAATGTAGAGCCAAACGTTTTGACTCAACGCCGCCAGCGTCATCGCCACGACTTCAACATAGTGACTGCGCAAAATCAGCGGCTTGCGTCCATGTCGATCCGCGAGCACGCCCCAGAACGGCACAAACCAAATGCCAATTGCAAACGCTGTCGCGGAAATCGGTCCTGTCCACGCATCGATTTCACTTTTGGAAAAACCAATCGTGTGCAAGAAGGTTGGCGTGAACAAAACAAAATGCGCAACCACTGCGACTTCCAAAAAATTCGCCAGCGCGAAAAGAAACGTGAGCAATTGCCAAGATTGCCGCGACGAGTTCATTGAATTTCCCCGGTCACCGGCAAAACAAATTGGGTCGATGTTTGCACCGGCAATCGCTCGCCCGATGCGGCGTCGTACCATCCAATCGCAATGCTGAATTTTCCGATTGGCGCGTTCGCCGGAATCGTGATGCTTGCCTGATCGAAAATATTTTCCCCGCTACCCCAAATCGAGGTCGGATAATTTCCACTCTGCGGTTGAAAATCCGACTGCGCAATGATGCTGCGATTGCGCATCGAGCACATGCACAAAGATCGTGTAATCGCGATTGATCGGGCGCAAACATTTCCACAGCAACGCCAGTTGCAGATTTTCGCCGCGCTTGATTTGTATCGATGGCATTTCATAGCCAACCAGCGCAATCGCCTCGCCAAATTGCACGTCAACCGAATTCTGCAACGCCGGTGGCGATGATTGCGCGACCTTTAACGGAATCAAGAACCGGTCATCGGGTAGGCGCGTACCATTCGACCAAATTGGCAGACGCGAATCATTCGCGGGCAAATAAATGCCGATCTCAAGCGAGTACTTGCCCGGCGCGATTCCTGCCGGAATCTGCAACACATGTTCGTCCGGAATCGTCTGCGCCAGCGGCAACAAACTTGCGTGAAATTCCTTCGCCATTGGCTCGTCTACGCCGGCAACCACATTTCCGCGCGCATCGAGCAGATGCACAGAAAACCTTAAACCCCTGCTGAATCGATTGGGTGAAGGACCAATACAACGTAACCGGATACGATTTTGCCGGCGTAAGGTTTTCGCTCAGCGCATAGCCCACTAAATTCAAACGATGATCAAAATCGGCGTTGACCGGAGTCATCGATACGAGAACTGGGGTGCTTATGCTTGCCGTTGAAATCGTCGCAATCTTTCTGCCATACCGATCAACAAGCTCTTTGGTTTCATGTCCCGCCGCGATTTTCACGCTCGGGTCCAAAAGAATCACAGAGTCGCCGCGCAACATCACCATTTGCCCAGTGCGCATGTCGTTTGGCGCAACAAATAATTTAGGTTCGCCGCCCACGTCCTGCGTCGACAACACGCGATTGTATTTCGTCAGCGTCAAGAAATGGATCGTCGAGCTGGCATACAGATCAAGCGGCAAGACGACATCCTGCGATTGCGCATTGAGCCAAACCGCAAGGTCACGCAAATCGCCGTGATAATCATAGTACGCGTGCGCGTCATTCGCCCAGACGGAAAAATAATCGCGCGCGGTTATCGCGCCACTGCCGATAAGAACGATCAGCGTCGCTGCGTAAACAAGCGAGCGATGCGAAATCCACGTCGATAATTTTTGCACGAGCCACGCAAAACCCCAGGCGACGAACAAGCAAATCGCCGGCAACGCGCCGATTGCTCGTTGCAGGTCCGGCGCATCTTTGGAGAGAATCGTCGGCAGAAGCATAACGCTCAACCAGAGCAACGCGAATTTGGATTCTGGTTTTCGCCAATTCCACAACGCCCAAAACAAGCCTAGCCCAAACGGAATCGCAATGACCCAATCCAACACCGGGCGCCGCGCGATGCCATGCCGCCATTCCACATCGCCGCTCGCGTAAAACATTTGCGCCACGCGCCAGGCATTGGACGCAATCGATACAACCTGATTTTCGCCGGCGAGCGTAACATCGGTTACACGGAAAAGGAGCGCTTGGGGATGAAATGCAAAATAGGCTCCGAGCGGCGCAAAAACGACGAGCGCGGCGAAAACGACGAGCAACACACCGCGAAAATATTCTCGTGCGACAAATTCACGCCGCCGCGAGATAAAATCCCTGCCGAAGCTGAATTCAACAAGCCAGAAGAACGCGATAACCATCGGGAGAAAACGCGCGGAGAGGTAACGTGTACAGCGCAACCCCGAGGAACGCGCCTGCCAGAATCCGATCGCGCGCCCGATTCGTGCGTTGGCCACGCCAAAAGAAATAGAAAGCGAGGCAAGCAAAGAAGAGGAGCGAATTCGTACGCCAGCCCATGCGGCTGAAATTCAAATGCCAATACGAAACCGCCAAGCCGGCGGTGGCAATCAAAGCGATGCCGGTCGCATAGCGGCGTTCGCAATTCAGCGCGCGCACGCACGTAAAGAATACGGCAATCGTTGCGATGCCGATAAATGCAGCGGGCAAGCGAAGGGCAAATGGGGTCGCGCCAAAAAGAAAAATCGAGAGAGCGTGGAGGTAGATAAAAAATGGCTCGCGCCCGCCGTTGCCTTCAAAGAAAATCGGCAAGCCGGCGCCGCGCAAAATCGATATCGCATCCAAGCCACTGAACGCTTCGTCGTGATATAAACCCGGGGGAAGCTGGTTTAAATCAGCAACACGCAACGCTGCGCCAACGAGTAGAATCACAAGGAGCATTGCCCACGATGATCGTTTCAATGCAATGCTCCTTGCTAAAGACTTCTCTTGATTTTGATAAATTAGCGGCAGGCAGTCCAATAAACAAGATCGGCACCGATCCATTCCCAATAGCTTTTGCAATTGCGGTCTTCGGTGGCTTGCTGGAACCCAATGCGGTATTGCATCGGCGCATTAGAATAATTGGTGACCAAGGTGTACCACACGCCGGTCGCTTGCGAGCCCGCCCAAAACTGATCGTGCGTCTTGTCGGTTCGTACCGGCGCGCCGCGTCCTTTGGGCTGCGTATTCACCGACAACCCATTGCGCTGTGACGGCGCATACATCCCAAAGGCAATACCTTCACTTCCGTTCGCATCGAGCCAGACATTCAAGTAGAAATTGTTGCCGTTATCCATCACGTGCCAAATCTTTTCGCCTGGACCGATGTTGTACCAATTGCCATCGGCAATCCGCGACGATTCTGGCGCGTCGCCCTTGGGAATCGGGGTTGGCGTTGGCTTGAGCGGTAATGCCGGCGTTGGCACAACTTTGGCAATATGGATATCCAAGGGCAACCAAGGACATTTATCGACAATGCCCAGCGCATTCGTGCTTGCATTGCCCTCCGGCAAGAGACAATCCAATGACAAAAATGTATTAGACGCGCCGACACCCAGCGACGTAACCACTGCACCTGTGCTGTTGCAATTCAAGTCCGTCGCCGGGTCGCAGGCGAATGCCGGCGAAAATAGCAAGGGCAGCGCAAGAAAACCGAGGACAATCGAAACAAGAGAAACGAGCCGAACGTGCATTACTTACCTCTCCTTGAACGCGCGCATTATAACACGATGCGCCCAAGCCATCAAACTGTCGTCTCACTTTGGTGAACCAGAAGTGGAATCGACGCAAAGGGTTCGTCGTTCACCAGAATTTTAAAATCGTAAAAACCGAATTTATCAAAACGGAGATCGTTGAGACTCAAAATAAAATTTGCCGTCGCCTGCTCACCCGGCATCGCGCCGCCGAGATTCATCTGCCCTTTGAAACTCCACAGCGCGTGCCCATCGGCATCGACGAGCTGAATTTCAATCGGCGCGTCAACGGTTGCGTCCCAGGGATCAGGAACGCAACTGACAACCAACTGCATTTGCCGATGGATCGCGGGAACGCGCGGGGCGTTGATCACGTTGAAAACGCCCATCACGTTCAATTTGCGATCCGCCGTCACGTTAGCATAATCTGCCAAAACCGCAATACGAGCTTTCATCTTGACTCTAAACGCGTGTGCCCCTGGAGAGACTCGAACTCTCGCACACGGCTCCGGAGGCCGATGCTCTAATCCACTGAGCTACAGGGGCATCGGCAGACAGTTTAACACAGGCAAAAAGAAATCGCAAATCAATTTTGTATCAGGCGCGCAGGCGGCTCAGCGCCAAAGTAAATCAAATGCGTCGCGCATCGGCAATCACTGGCACCAAAGCGCGGTGCGATAACCCTTGTCTTGGGTAACCCCAGCGCGCCCTGCGCCCACAAACATTCAAAGTCTTCGTCGCCCGCATGCGTCCAAAATTCGATCACGGTAGCGCGCGCCAGAAAATAATCGATGTGCCAGAACTCTTTCTTGCGCGGTCGCAAATGCCGCGCGATGCGCGCCGCCAGCCCGTTCAGCGCACTGCCGATGTACAGATAGTATCCGCGCGGAAATTGAAACGTGCCCAGTGCGCCGATTTTTATTCGCTGTGCGCGCGGCAGGAAAATTACCAGCGCGTATGTACCTCGCATCGCCGGCAAATCTATTTCCTCAAATCGATGATGTACGCGTCCACGCCGGCCTCTTGCTCAACATCTTGCTCCCAGTTACTGCCGAACAAGACGCGATCGCCGTTGCGGCTCACCGTCGCGTGCGGCTCTGCCCAGTACACGCTATTGTCGCTGTCCGGCGTGGTAGGCGAAAAACGCCGACTGTGATGATGCGCGATGCGTTGAACCTCGCCGCTACCGTCCAATTTCAACGAAAAGACTTCGTCTTCGAATGTCAACCATGTGCGCGGATCGTGCGTCAAGCGATCGACGTAATCAAAGGTACTGATAAAACACAACCCGGCTTGATTTTGATTCTGGCAGGAGATGTGCAAATCGAACAGCGACGAGACTTCGAGCAAGACGGTTTCCTTGTTGCGATCTGCGAGCCAATACTTTTTAATTTGCGTTACATTCTTTTGCGGATCGTACACGTCCATAATCAGCACTTCGCTTCCATCCGCATCAATGGCTAGATCGCTGTGCCCCGCCCCCAATGGTTTTTGCCAAAGCAACTTAAAATTCCGATCGTACACCTCGACACCGTGAAAACGCTCGGCAACTGTGTCAGCATAATCGACGACGACAAAATTGCCGAGCGGCGAAATCGAAATCCAATCCAGACTCTGCAAATTTTTGGGCAACGCTAACTTGGCGGCGATTTGATTTGTCGTCATATCAAAGACACCGAGGTCGCGGAACGGGTATTCTTGCGTACTTGGATCCAGCACCTGCCCAACGAACGTGTACCAGCGGCCGTCGCGCGAGAGACCACCCTCCGCGCGCGTGCCAACAAATTTGTAATCAGCAAAGGTGTACAGTTTTTTCTGTTCGCCCGTGTTGACGTTGTACGAATAAATCACGTTCTCGGGATTAAAGAAGATAAGCGCTGGGTCGGTGGGGTGCCAAAAAATATCTTGACCGTTGACCGCGCTCAATACTTTTTTGTACTGATACGTCACGCCATCGTACAACAATGAACTTCCATCGCCGCTATGCAACAGCATCAATGATTCATTCGCGTTCCACGCTTGCCGCCGGGAATATTCAGGCATGACCCCAGCAAGTTTCTGCGACCGCGCATCGCTGATACGTGTGACGCGGGTGCCAAATTGCGGGTCCATGTACGCCGTGTTCGGCGCGGGTTTTTGCACACTCGGCGCCAATTTGATTTGATACGTCATCGCGTTGAACGAGGTGATCGGCGTTTGAACAATCGGTGTTTTGGGCGCTGACGCGGACGTTGGCGTGCTTAATGCCTGAGCCACTAACGTCGCATACGCATCGCTTCCTGGTGTTGGTGTGGGCAAAGAGGAATCTTCCACGCATCCGCTCAGCATCGACGCGCCGATGATTACACACACAAGTATTGCAATCTTGGGTAGATTCATTCTCCCCTCCCGCACAAGATTTTATTGAATGCGTTCATGCGCCAAGCCGCTTGTTCGCTTTCAACATCTTGATGGTTTCTTGAATTCGTTTTTGCCGTGTCACGTCGCGCTTGGCTTCCCCAATCCAATAAATGTACTGGCGTTTATGCGACGGCGCAAGTCGTTCAAATTTTTCGAGCGCGATTTTGTCGGCTTGCAAAGCGCGTTCGAGTTCGAGCGGAATTTTCGTTACATCTTCACGCGCCAACGCCTTGTCCCATTCGCCATTTGCTTTTGCTTCGCGCACTTTGGTCAATCCGACTTTTGTCATTCTGCCTAGTGCGATCATTTTCGCCACGCGCTTTTTGTTCGATTCTGACCAAATACTGCCGCTGCGGCGCGGCGAAAAGCGCGTCGCATACTTTTCTTCATCGATTGCCTTGATGATGCCATCGATCCAGCCAAAGCACAACGCCTCTTCGACCGCCTCATCGTACGTGACCGTCGGCTTGCCCGAATTCTTTTTGTACAGCACAAGCCACAACTCCGGCGCGGTTGCATTATTTTCCGCCAACCACGCACGCCAGTTGTCGCGATTCTTGAAACTCTTGCGTTTACCGATTTCAACCATATTTACATCATCTCAAATTTTGCCGTGAAATGCCGAAGCAATGGCGCTTCGTAAACCATCTTGACCCCGCGAAGCGTTTCGCGTTTGCGATGCAATTCAATGATCACATCCGCAACGTAATCCAAATGCGATTGCGTGTACACGCGGCGCGGAATCGCCAGCCGCACCAAATCGAGCTCGGGATATTTCATCTCGCCGGTCGCCGCATCTTTGTGCGCGAACATCACACTGCCAATCTCGCATCCTCTAATGCCACCCTCCACATACAACGCGACCGTCAGCGCCTGCGCGGGAAATTGCGCTTGCGGAATATGCGGCAAAAATCGCTTGCCGTCAAGAAAGAGCGCGTGACCGCCCGGCGGCTCGACAATCGGCACGCCGTGCTCAAGCAATCGTTCCGCGAGATAACGAATCTGCCCCATACGATATGCAAGATATTTTTCATCGGTGGCTTCGATCAAGCCGCGCGCCATCGCTTCAATGTCGCGGCGCGCCAAACCGCCGTATGTGACAAATCCTTCCGTGAGAATCAAACGATTCTGAATTTGCTCGAACAGACCTGGGTCGCGCGCCGCCAAAAGCCCGCCGATGTTGACGAGTCCATCTTTTTTCGCGCTCATCGTAAAGCCGTCGGCGTACGAAAAGATTTCGCGCGCAATTTCGACAATCGATTTATTGCGATAACCCTCTTCGCGTTGCTGGATGAAATAGCAATTTTCGGCGTAGCGACACGCATCAATGAAAAACGGAATCCCATACCGCGTCAGCAATTCTTTCGTCGCGCGAATGTTCGCCAGCGAAACCGGCTGTCCACCAACCGCGTTGTTCGTTATCGTCATCATCACGAGTGGAATATTCTTGACGCCGACTCGCTCAATCGTCGCTTGCAGATTCGGGAGGTGCATATTCCCTTTAAAGGGATGTTGATTCGTCGGGTCGAGTCCTTCAGGAATCACCAGATCGAGCGCAGTGCCACCCTGAGCTTCGATGTTCGCGCGCGTCGTGTCAAAGTGCGTGTTGCTCGGCACCACTTTGCCGGGTTGCACGAGCAGATTGAACAATACTTGTTCTGCACCGCGCCCTTGATGCGTCGGCACAAATTGGTCGAATCCAAAAATATCGCTGGACGACTTGCTTGAGATGAAAAAAATTTCGCGAGCCAGCATACGATTCATCGCCTTCGAGCATCCCTGCCCATTGATGATCGCTCATCGCGCTGGTGCCGGAATCGGTCAACAAATCGATGGTGACGGCGGTGCTGGGCAAGCGAAAAATGTTATAGCCCGCCTCGGCGATGCATCGTTCGCGCTCCGCGCGCGTCGTGATCGGAATCGCTTCAATCGATTTGATTTTGAATGGCTCGAAGGTGTATGGCATCGGATTAGCTCCTTGTTGCCCAGAGTTTATCACGTTCGCGCCGGGAAATCAAGGGAAAATTTTCGGTTGCGCCGCGCTAACAGTTCGATTATAATTGCGCGCAGAGAAAATCGGCAAATGGAAAATGGCGTCACCGCAACCGCGGCACTTGCAGCATTGCCCTACTTTCGCACATTGCAAGAGGATGAACTTGCGCAGCTAGCACGCGCGTTGGTCGAGCGCGCGCTGGACAAGGACGAAATTGTGTTTCTCGAGGGCGAGCCGTGCACGGGGCTGTACATTGTGCGCGAAGGCAGTGTCAAGATTTACAAACTGTCGCCAGAAGGACGCGAGCAGATTCTCAGTTACGTGCGGCGCGGCGGGTCGTTCAACGAAGTCGCCGTGTTTGATGGCGGTCCCAATCCGGCAAACGCCGCAACGACCGAGCCGACGCAATTGTGGATTATGCCGCGTCAATTGATGTTTGAGGCGATCCAACAACATTCACAAGTTGCGCTGGCGGTGGTACACAATCTGGGAATCCGTCTCCGGCATCTGGTTAATCTTGTCGAAGATTTGTCGTTGCGGCAAGTGAGCGCGCGTTTGGCAAAATTACTCTTGGAAACTGCTACGGGCGAGGAACCGCAATTACTGACACAACAGGATATGGCGGCGCGGCTGGGTACCGTGCGCGAGATGATTGGGCGCTCTCTGCGCCAACTGGAAGCACGCGAATTGGTTCGCGTGGAGCACGGCAAGATTACTATATTGGATCGCGCTGGTCTGGAGAAGATGCTGTGACAGAAAGAAGATCATTACCACGTAAATGTCTGGATTCGTGCGAGGTTCCGTATCTATGCGCGATTGCGTGTCCGTTGAACGACCGGTTGGAAGAATTCATGCCACAAGCTAATCAACTCAGCGATGTAACGATTGCTGAAGACGAGCCGCTGTCAATTCAAGTCGATGATGCGCCAAAGACAAATGCCGAAAGCCCCAAGTTTCCGTGAGAAACTTGGGGCTTTTTTTCATCGACTTGGGCGGTGACCCTGAACAATCGCGGAAACTGTGACAAACAGAAAAAGGAGAATCGCAATCGCGTTGAGCATCGCGCCCCATTGCCGCAACGGCATCGATAGCGCGAGATCGGCAAACACGCGGATGAAGAGCGACACGTGCAAGAGAATCAAGTGCGCGTAAAAAATCGGACGATAAGCAAGCGGGCGACCTAGCACCGCCGGGAAAATAATCGGCGCGTGTCCGAAAATCATCGACATGACAAAACCCAGAAAGACAGCGTGCAAAATCGCATCGTAATAAAATCCGCCGCTCACACCGCCGAAAACAATTCGCAAGATGCCGCCCACCGCGAGCCACGCATACCCCGCAAGCAAGCACAATGCGATGTATCGCGTCAGTCCTGTTTGGCGCGCTGTGCGCCGCGCGATGTCATAACGCGCGAGCCACAATGCAATCGCCAACATTCCTAGCCCGACAATTTTTGCGCCCAAGTCGCTGTCCGCGTTCACCAACGCTTCGCTTGCATCGATCACCAGCCCGTGAGGACAACTCCAATCGCGACCGCGTACAGAGTCAGCACACGTTGCGACAAGCGTTGGATGCGGCTCAACTCCAAGCGTTCACCGACAATCGTCAAAATTATAAAGCCCGCCCACCAATGCACCACGCGATAAATCGGGCTATCGCCAAGCCACAGCAAATTCCCCAGCACCCAAACGACCACACCCAATGCCATCGTGCCGGTGTACAGCGCGATATGGCGATTGATGATGACGCCAAAGATGACAAGCAACGCAATGCTACCCAGCGTGGCGATGAGAATGCCAAAATGATATTCGATGTTGAGAACAAGAATAAGCGTCCCCAACGCGCATAGAATCGGCGCGGCGTAGGTCCAGCGTTTTTGCAGAGCGACGGCGCGTTCCATACTGATGAGCGTGCCCAGGAAACCGGTGAGCATCAGCGGTCCATGCAAGCCCGGCAAAATCACGATTCCCGACGGAAATTGCCAACCCATGCGAATCAATCCACCCCACATCGCCGCAAGCAACGCCAAAATCGCCAGCGCCAGCAGAGGCAAGCGCGGATTGATACACCGAAAAATCGAATTCAATTTATTCTCCGGTTGATTGGCGAACACGACTTGCATCGGTTCGTTATCGCTTTCCCACTCGGTTGAGTTACGACGTGACGGATCATTCACAGGCACACCTTTGCCTTGCATTATGGTGCGCGCGCGCTGTTATTGCAGTGACAAATGTCACATTCCCAAGTGAGACTTTAGTCACAGACCTATCGACGATTTTGATATACATTATAGCAAATCTTTTATCCTGAAGGGAGAATGCGATGAAGCGATTTCTAGCGATTGGCTTACTTTTGTTAGTGGCGGTGGTGGCGACAGCGTGTGGCGGTGGCGCGGCAAGCGCGCCCAAGTCCAAAGGCGATACCGCAAAAGGCAAAACTGTCTTTGCCAGCACTTGCTCGGCGTGTCACGGCGCCGATGCCAAGGGCTTGCCTGGTCTGGGCAAGGATATGACGACGAGCGCATTTGTCAAAGGACTCAGCGAAGATCAATTTCTCGATTTCCTGAAGAAAGGCCGTCCGGCGAGTGATCCGGCGAATACAACCAAAGTCGATATGCCACCCAAAGGTGGCAACACCTCGCTCACCGATCAAGATATGTACGATGTGATCGCGTACATTCGATCCTTGGTCAAATAATCGATCGTGCAAAATCGATTCGATGAAGTTGTCGAATTATTCGAGTCAGGGAGGCTCAAATGACAAATAAATATTTAGGAATTCTCGCGTTGCTCCTCGCGATCGTTGGCGTGGCGATTGGCGCGTATAGTCTCTATCAAGGCAACAACGCGAACGCCAGTTTCAAGTCTGCCATCGATGATTTACAATCGGCACAACAACGACTGGGCGTTACGCCGCTTCAACCCGCCAAAGCAACGCAGGCGAAGAACGTCGTGATGGATCCGTCCAAAGTGCCGCCGCCGATCAATCGCACGGAAAACACGACGGTCGAAGTGAATCTCACGGTTCAAGAAGTTACCGCCGAACTTGCCGACGGCGCAACATACACCTTCTGGACATTCAACGGCACTGTGCCTGGTCCGCTAATTCGCGTGATGGAAGGCGACACGGTCAAGTTGACACTGACCAATCCCAACACGAATCTCTCCGGACACAACATCGATCTGCACGCTGTGAATGGACCCGGCGGCGGCGCGAATGTGACCAAAGTTGCGCCTGGCGAAACGAAAACACTGACGTTCAAGGCGCTCAATCCCGGCGCATACATTTATCACTGCGCTTTTTCACCGCCCTACATGCACGTTTCGATGGGAATGTACGGGGGCATCATCGTCGAGCCGAAAGGCGGCTTGCCGAAAGTTGATCGCGAATTCTATGTTGTTCAAGGTGAATGGTACACCGCCGGTCAAGCCGGCGACAAAGGACATCAGCCCTTTAGCACTGACAAAGCTCGTGCCGAAAGTCCTGAATTCTTCACCTTTAACGGACACGTCGACGCATTGACAAAAATATTCCCATTGATGGCAAAGTCTAACGAAACCGTCCGCATCTTTTTTGGTGTCGGTGGTCCAAACGTCGGATCGAACTTTCACGTCATCGGCGAAATCTTTGACAAGGTGTACACCGGCGATCCGAAGACCTTTGTTGCAAACGAGGAAACGTGGTACGTTCCGCCGGGATCGATGTCCATCTTTGAGTTCAAGCTAAACGAACCAGGACAATACTTGCTCGTCGATCACGCCTTGTGGCGTGTCGCCAAAGGCGCGGCAGGCGCGTCTGATGGTAGAAGGCACTTGGAATCCAGACGTTTACTCACCGCCGGCTGACGGCACCACGCACTAGCACGAAACTCAACGCCTCGCGTTCGATGAACGCGAGGCGTTTTCGATTTCTCGACGAGCAAAACATTTTTGCATGACAGCGCGATTATGGTATAATAAGAGTTGCTGTGTTAGCGATTGCATACGGATACTTTTTTGGAGGCGTCGAAGCCTATGAATGAGTACAAAGCGGACAAAATCCGCAACGTCGTTTTGGTAGGACACTCGAGTTCCGGCAAAACCTCGCTCGCCGAAGCATTGCTCTTCAACACCGGCGCGGTGACGCGTCTCGGCAAAGTAGACGATCACACCAGCGTCTCCGATTTCGACCCCGAAGAACAACGTCGCAAAATTTCGATCAACACCACGCTCATCCCCTGCGAATGGAACGGCTACAAGATCAATGTGCTCGACACGCCCGGCTATATCGACTTTGCCGGCGAAGTCAAAGCGGCGCTGCGCGTTGCGGAAGCGGCGATTCTTGTCGTCGATGCGGTGAGCGGCGTCGAAGTGGGCACCGAACTCGTATGGCAATATTGCGATGAACTCAAATTGCCGCGCATCATTTTCATCAACAAACTCGATCGCGAAAATGCAGATTTCACCAACGTGTTGGCGCAACTGCGCGAACGATTCGGCAAGAGCGTCGTCTCGCTTCAAATTCCGATTGGCAAGGAAACGAGTTTCAAAGGCGAAGTGAATGTCGCGTCGCAAAAAGCATTCCTGGGTCACGACACCAAGGATTCGCCGGTGCCCGACGATATGGCGGCGCAACTGGCGAGCGAACGCGCCAAGCTAATGGAAGTCGCGGCAGAAGCCGATGACAAACTCATCGAAAAATTCTTGGGCGGCGAAGAATTGACGCACGAAGAAATGCGCGTCGGCTTGAAAGCCGGGTTGCGCGCGGGCACTTTGGTTGCCGTCTTGTGCGGCTCATCGACGCAAAACATCGGCATTCCGTACCTTTTCAAATTCCTCGCCGATTACGCGCCCGCGCCTAATGACACTGCGCCGGCAATCGCCAAGAATCCGGTCACGCATCAAGACGAAAGACTGGCGCAGGGCGAAGCCGGTCCACTCGCCGCGTTCATTTTCAAAACGATGGCGGATCCCTTCGTCGGCAAACTGACATACTTTCGCGTTTTCTCCGGCGCAATGGAATCCAACTCAACCGCGCATAATTCGCGCACGGGCGCAGACGAACGCATCGGACAGTTGTACATTTTGCGCGGCAAAGAACAACTCCCGATTAAAAGAATAAATTCAGGCGATATCGGCGCGATTGCGAAACTCGCCGACGCGCAAACGAACGACACGTTCTGCGACAAGGGGCATCCGCTCGTCTTGCCCAAAATCGTTTATCCCAGCCCGGTGTACTCTGTCGCGCTGACACCGAAAACAAAAACCGATCTCGATAAAATGGGTTCGGCGTTGCAACGCCTCGCCGAAGAAGATCCGACTCTGCGCGTCTATCGCGAACACGATACCGGTGAAACGATCATGTCCGGCATGGGCGATTCTCATGTCGATGTGGCGGTCAAGCGCTTGAAGCAAAAATTCGGCGTCGAATTGTTGACTGGCGTGCCCAAGATTTCGTACAAAGAAACGATTACCAAAACGACCAAAGTGCAAGGTCGGCACAAGAAACAAACCGGCGGCCGCGGTCAATTCGGCGATACGTGGATTCGCTTTGAGCCACTGCCGCGCAATGCCGGCTTTGAATTTGCGGAAGAAGTTTTCGGCGGCTCAGTGCCCCACTCGTTCATCCCGGCGGTTGAAAAAGGTATGCGCGAAATTATTTTGAAAGGCGTGCTTGCCGGTTATCCAACAACCGATTTTCGCGCCGTCCTGTACGATGGCTCATACCACCCGGTCGATTCATCGGAAATCGCGTTCAAGCTGGCAGCACATAAAGCGTTCAAGACCGGCATTCCGCAAGCGGGTCCGGTGTTGATCGAGCCGGTGATGAACGTCACCATCACGATTCCAGAGCAATACATGGGCGATGTGTTGGGCGATATGAATACCAAGCGCGGACGTGTGCTGGGCATGGATCAAAAAGGCGCGTGGAGCATTGTCAACGCGCAGGCGCCGCTCGCGGAAATTCAACGTTACGCGACGGACTTGCGCTCGATGACCCAAGGGCGCGGATACTTTACGATGGAGTTTAGTCATTACGATACGGTGCCATCGCACATTGCTACCCAAATCATCGACAAGGCAAAGAAGGAACGCGCGGGCGAAGAAGCAGAGGAAGAGGAAGAATAGAAATCAAGAGCCCCGAAGGATTCTCTAAATCCTTCGGGGCTTGATTTTGGGGTGTCATGCTGAGTCTTCCATGGCTCAGGCGTCATTCGCAAAGTCAGAAACTTTCGTGCGGCCTCCAGCGGGTGTATGATACGAGCGAGCGCCTAGACAGTTAAGACCGTACACTCCACTGGTGCGTTTTCAGCTCATTGCTGAGTCTGGTTCCGGTTAGCCGTGATTCGAACATTGGTGGCTCGGGCGGGTGGAGAACCGAGACCCCGTTGAGTAGCATACAGCTTTTGTGGGCTAACCTGGTCTGGGCGCTCATACCTTTTTTCCAGGAGGCCGTCACCCATGCAAACACGCAAGTGCCCATCACGTCGCCAGCCGCTACCCCGACCGAAGGTCATGGCGTTGCCCACGCTCAACCCAAATGCGGCCGGTCTTGACATTGGGAGCGCTGAGATTTGGGCGGCTGTCCCGGCCGACCGGGACGCTGCGCCGGTCCGTCCGTTTGGCACCTTCACACCGGATCTGAAAGCTTTGGCCGGTTGGTTACGGGCCTGCGCCATCACCACGGTGGCGATGGAATCCACCGGGGTGTACTGGATCCCGATCTTTGAACTGCTGGAGGCTCAAGGCTTCCAGGTCTATCTGGTCAATGCTCGCCATCTCAAGAATGTGCCCGGGCGCAAAACCGACGTGCTTGATTGCCAATGGATTCAGTATTTGCACAGCGTGGGCTTGTTGAGCGGTTCCTTTCGGCCCGACGGCGAGATGTGTGCCTTGCGCGCCTACTTGCGGCATCGCGCCAACCTGCTCGAGTGTCGCGCCGCGCATATTCAGCATATGCAAAAAGCCTTACAGCAGATGAATGGCAATTAACGCAGGTCTTGAGTGATATCACCGGCGAGACGGGCTTGGCGATCCTGCGCAAGATCGTCGCGGGAGACCGTGATCCGGTCGCGTTGGCCCAGTTGCGGGATCCGCGCTGTCGTTCCACCGAAGAAGAAATTGCCAAAGCCCTGACCGGGAATTATCGTCCTGAGCACGTCTTTGCCTTGAAGCAGGCTCTGGCCTTGTATGATTTCTACACCCTGCAACTCGGCGAATGCGACACCGAAATCGAACGACAGTATAGCGCTCTCAAACCGGCGGTGGACCCAGAGCAAGCACCGCTCCCGCCTTCGACCAAGACCAACTCGCATTGCAAGAACGCGCCCGATTTTGATGTGCGGACCCAGTTGTATCGCGTAACGGGCGTCGACTTGACGGCGGTGGACGGTTTGAATGAAGGCACGGCGCAGATCATTCTTTCCGAGATTGGCACCGACATGAGCAAGTGGCGCACCGACAAGCATTTTTGCTCCTGGCTGCACCTCGCACCCCATAATGACATCTCGGGGGGCAAGATCTTGCGCAGCCGTATTCTCAAAGGGCGCAACCGGGCTGTCCTTGCCTTGCGCATGGCGGCCCAATCGGTCGGGCGCACCCAGACAGCCCTCGGAGCCTACTACCGCAGGATGCATGCCAGATTCGGACCCGAGCGAGCCGTGGTCGCGACGGCGCACAAGATCGCACGGATCATCTATCACATGTTAAGGGACGGCAAACCGTATCAAGCAATGGCGTCCCAGGAATACGAATGGTGTCAACGCGAACGCGACCTCGGACAGTTGAAGCGTCGAGCCGCGAAGCTGGGGTTCATACTCGCACCCCAACTTGCCGAAGTTTCTAAGTAGCGAAGCGAAGCAAACTTGCACCGCACGCAAGTGCAGGTGTCTCGTTGGTTCAAGAGTCAACAGATTTTTCCACCGGAAAGATCATTGCCATAGCAACAACGAGATTCTTCACTTGCGGAGTTTATCCTGAACACGGTGAAGGGCTCGTTCAGAATGACGTTGTCGATTATTTTTTCTGCCACGTTCCATCGACATACAAAATTACACGCCGGCAAATTTGACACTGCGGTATGATCCGCCCTGAAAGTCCTGGAACGAATCGCATTGATTCCCCATGCAATATCCTTGCTCGTACTCCAACGCATTCCCCAGCGTATTGCGCACCTCAGGATTATTACACCACACTTTGGAAAATCCTCGCGCGGCGACGGCGGACTACTTTTGGTGCCGCATGAATATTCTGGATCAACGCCTTCGCGGAACCAATCGTAATCGCCTTTGGGATAGGCGCCCCACTTGCCCTGTTGTACACCGCAAACAATCGATTACTGGCACCGCGCCAAAGCATAAAGCCGCCTTGAAACAATTCCACTGCCCATTCGACTGTTGCTTCGGTCGTGGGACATCCCAAGCGCGACGCAACCGTCGTATCGCTTAAGAATCGTGCAAAACTTCCACCCGCCGCGAACGAACACGCCTGCGGCACGACGCGAATCGGCGTGGCGGTCATAGTCCCCGTTGGCGTCGGCGGCACAAGGCGCGCCGGCGTCGCTGTCGCCGATGCCGACGATTGCGGCGTCAACGCAGGCGTGATCGATGGGATGACTGTTGGCGGCTGGGGTCTTTTTACCGGTGGAGTCAACGATTGCACCAGCGATGCCACATGCGTTTGCTCCGCCGCCGTGCTATTCGAATAATTGAAAAAGGAAAGCGCGTAAACCGAATAGCACGCGAAACAAATCATCAAAGCAAGAATGACGAGAACAAGGTTGCGCGCGTTGCGTTGTGTCAGCATAGGTGTCCTTCTCCTCCCCTATCGCGCCATGCGCCAACCAAGATAACCGCCAAACGCAATGCCCATCCATGCAAAAAAAATTGTTGCGAGAACGGCGACAAAAAAGAGCATCGTGCCAGTATCGCCCGCTGGCTGCGCGGAAAAC
>CAVQYN010000032.1:0-181407 GCA_963718225.1 uncultured Chloroflexia bacterium | reverse complement strand
GTGAAATCCTTGCCGTTGACGAACAACAAGTCGAACACAATGAAGCGCAGTGGAAATTTGACCGTCATCGATTCCAAATCGTACTTGCGCTTGCGTTGCATCGTCACTTGGAACGGAGGAAATTCACAGGTCTCGGGATGGTACGACAGCGCTTCGCCCTCCAAAATCGCGGTCTTGGCTTTAATCTGCTTCCGAATCCCTTCGGCAATGTCGCTGAACATCGCCGTCGTCTCTTCGAGGTCGCGCGAAAAAATGCGCACGTCGTTCCCCTGCTTGCGCACTTGACAACGAAAGCCGTCAAACTTTTTTTCGATGGCGCATTTGCCCAAGCGCGTGACAATGTCCTCCGCGACTTTCGCGCGCTCGGCGAGTGCCATCCGGGTCGCCCACTTTTACTCTTTTCTTCCAGCGCCTCAACGCCCTCCGCTTTGAACACATGCGCAACCTGTCCCAGATCGCAACAGACGTTGTACGCGCGCTCAATCTGCGGACGCAAACTCTTGTCGCCCGCCTGGACCACGACAAACCTTCCATCACCGTCGGATCGCCATGCGAAGCCGCAAACGTCCGAGCGGAATCCGTAACAGATAGCGCGCCTCGCGCCCCGAAAGTTTTTGCAGCAGATCGGCGAACAAATCTGTTTTTTGCGCCACGTGCCTTGCCGCTTGTCGTCGCGATCGCTTTCATCGCTCAAACACTTGGACGACGTTCAGTTCTTGGCGTCATCGCTAATCAACTTTTCCGCAACGATCCTAATCGCCGTGTTGTTTTCTTTGACAATCGCGCCCTTGTCTTTGCCCGAGGCTTTTGCCAGCGCTTCCGCCGCCAACGCCTCGCCGACGCCAAAATCAATCGGCTCAAACGCGGGACCCAAACGCTCTTGCGTGAGATAAATGATCGGCGCGATTTCGTCTTCGCTCGATTCTTTGAACAAGTCGGACAGAATCGCCGTCATCTCCAAGCGTTTCGTCGTTGCCTCGAGTTTCGCTAAATAGTCAACGAGTTTTGAAAAACGCATTTCACACCTCCTCGCCCGAACTTATTATAGCACGTCTCAAACGCGCGTGACAACCATTCAATTGACAAATCGTGGTGCTTCTTCTATTATGCCTTCACATGCATATCATCCTGGCTTCCACCTCACCCCGCCGGCGCGAACTCGTTGGTCTCTACAAGGTCGCATTTGAATTCACCTCTGCCGATATTGATGAAACGCCGCGCGCGCATGAATCACCCGCCGAACTCGTGCGCCGATTATCAATTGCCAAAGCCGCAATGGGCATGCAGAGATTTCCTGACGCCATCGTCGTCGGCTCGGACACGATTGTTTGGATCGATGGCACGATTCTTGGCAAGCCCGTCGATGCCGCCGACGCGACCTGGATGTTGAAACTTTTGCGCAACCGCGCGCACACGGTTTACTCCGGCGTGACGGTGACGCACGGCGAAAAATCGATCACACAAGTGGCGACGACGACGGTGTGGATGCGCAACTATACCGACCAAGAAATCGCTGGGTTCGTCGCGACCGGCGAGCCACTCGACAAAGCCGCCGCATATGCAATTCAGCCAATCACTTTCGCCCGGTCGATCACATCGACGGTTTCGCCAACGTGATGGGGTTGCCCCTATGCCATCTGTACCGCGCGCTGAAAGCATATGGGGTCCGCGTTGACCCGCCCGACCACGCGTGTCAAAAACACTTGAGCATCGTTTGCCCGGTCCTTGGAAGTTCTAAATCAGTACTTTCGCTGTAACTCGCCAAATTCTATGACCGACATTCTTTCGTCCCTCAACCCCGCGCAACAAGAAGCGGTCAAACTAGTGAACGGACCTGTCCTTGTGTTGGCCGGTCCGGGCAGTGGCAAGACGCGCGTGTAACCCATCGCGTCGCGTATTTGATTAACGACCGCCACATCGCGCCGTACAACGTGCTTGCCGTAACGTTTACAAACAAAGCGGCACGCGAAATGCGCGAACGCTTGGTGCAACTCATCGGCGAAACGGCGACGCACGATTTGACGATTGGCACCTTTCACGCGACGTGCGCGCGCTTTCTCCGCCGCGACGGCGAGCGCGTCGGTTGGCGCGCGGTTTTGTCATTTACGACGACGATGATCAGAATTCGCTCGTGAAGCAAATCCTCAAAGAGATGAATCTCGACGACAAGAAATTCAAACCGGCGCGGTGCTGGGCGCATTAGCAAAGCCAAGAACGAATTGATCGAGCCGGAGCAATATGCCCCGGCATCGTACTGGCACGAAGTCGTCGGGCGGATGTACAAACGCTATCAACATTTGCTCGCGGAAAACAACGCCGCCGATTTCGACGACTTGATTATGGCGACCGCGCGCCTGTTCCGCGAAAATCAGGATGTGCTCGAGCGATACCAAAACCGCTATGCCTACTTGCACGTCGATGAATTCCAAGACACGAACATTGCACAGTACGTGTTGATGAAATTGTTGGCGGACAAGTACCAAAATTTGTTTTGCGTGGGCGATGAAGATCAAAGCATCTATGGCTGGCGCGGTGCAGACTATCGCAACGTCCTGCGCTTTTCAGAGGATTTTCCCAACGCGCAGGTCAAACTGCTGGAGCAAAATTACCGCTCCACGCAAACGATTCTGGACGTCGCGCAGTCGGTCATTCAAAAAAACAAATCACGCCACGTCAAAGAACTGTGGACGGAAAACCGCCGGGCATTCCCATCACCGTGCTCGAAATGTACGATCAAGACGAAGAGGCGCAATTCATCGTCGATGAGATCGCGCGCTTGACGCGGCAGGGCTTGCGCCCCAGCGAGTGCGCGGTGTTTTATCGCACCAACGCGCAATCGCGCGCGATGGAAGCGGCGTTCACGCGGCGCGGGATGCCGTACCAAATTGTCGGTTCGCTGCGATTCTATCAGCGCCGCGAAGTCAAAGATATTTTGGCGTACCTGCGCCTGTGCGCGAACCCGAACGACAGCGTCGCGTTCAATCGCGTGCTAAATGTGCCGCCACGCGGCATCGGCAAGAACACGATGGACCATTTGGCACGCTGGGCGCAAAAATTGAATATGTCGCCGTACCAAATCTTGCAGTTGTTGAAAACGACGGACGACACCGCATTGATTCCCAGCGACGCCTTCGACGCGCGTTCGCGCAAATCGCTTGGCGCGTTCGTTAGTTTGCTTGACGCGGTCATCGCGGCGAAAGCAGATCGCAAACTGAGCGAGCTCGTCGATTTCGTTTTGCAGAGAATCGCGTACGAGGACTACATTGTCGATGGCACGAGCGAAGCCGAGGACCGTTGGGGCAACGTGATGGAATTGCAGCGCGCGACGAAAAAATATTCGGACGATGCCGCGGAGACGACGCTCGCGCCGTTCCTCGAAGAGGTCGCACTTGTCGCCGACATCGACTCTATGCGCGAGGACACGAACGTGCCGACATTGATGACGTTGCACACCGCCAAGGGTTTGGAATTCCGCGCGGTGTTCATCGCCGGATTGGAAGAAGGTTTGTTTCCGCACTCGCGCTCGTTCGATGACCCGGCGCAGATGGAAGAGGAACGCCGTTTGTGTTACGTCGGCATCACGCGCGCGAAGGAACGCTTGTACCTCTTGCACACGTTTCGCCGCGCGTTCTACGGCAATTCCGAAGCGAGCGAGCCGTCGCGTTATCTTGCCGATATTCCGCGACAGCTCATCGCCGGGAATGCGCGCACGAGCCGCGCCAAAACCTGGGACGACGATCGACCCTCGACCAGCCGGGCGTTCGACGTTTCGTCCGCCCGCGCGGCGTGAGGACATTGATGACTTTGAAATCGATGAGCCGCCGCGTCCGCGCCGCGCGTCAGCCATCGATTCAGCGCGGCGTCCGGTTGCCGATGACCGCAAGTTCAACGCCGGCGATCACGTGCGGCACGCGACCTTTGGCGATGGGGTGGTCGTAGCGAGCAAAATGGTGGGCGCGGATGAAGAAGTGCAAGTCGCGTTTGAGAATGCCGGCGTCAAGCGACTCATTGCGCGTTATGCGGATTTGAAAAAACGATGATCCTGGATGGAGTAATCACCCCGTTTGAGATTGCCGTTTTAGCGGCGGCAATCGTCATTTCGCTCGCGATCTGGGCTTGGTTTCGCCGCGCGAGCGCCAACCTCCGGCGTGCGGATCGAGAACTGCGCGCGCGCAACGCGGAGTTGGAAGCCATTCGCCAAGTCAACCTCGGCATCACGTCGACGTTGGATTTGCCCCTGGTTTTGCAACAGGTTCTGCAAGGCGTTTTGCTTTTTGCCAGTGACGCGCAGAACGCGCACATTTATTTATATCACCCCGATCACTTGACGTTCGGCGCGGCACTCTGGTCCGATGGGCACGCCGGCGAACAATTTGCCGTCCCGCGCCCCAACGGGCTCACGGCGACCGTGGCCCGCACCGGCGAAACGATTCAGGTGTCCGACATGAACACGCATCCACTTTTTGCCGCGGCGCCGCCGCAATGGCGCGGCGCAGGCGCGATTATGGGCATGCCGCTCAAAATTGGCGCACAAGTGGTGGGCGTGATGAATGTGGCATTTAGCAAGCCGCGCCGTTTTTCGGAAGACGATACGCGCGCGCTTCACTCGCTCGCTGATCAAGCCGCCGTGGCCATTGCCAACGCGCGCTTGCATGAGCGCGTGCAAACCTCGGAACAAGACCATCGCACGTTGGTAGAGAACATTCCGGTCGGCGTTTATCGCACGACCCCCGGTTCGCAAGGCGAGTTCTTGATGGCAAACCCGGCCTATCTTGAAATACTGGGGTTCCCTTCGCGGGAGGAATTGCAAAAGGATCATGTGGCGGACGTTTACCCGAATCCGGCCGAGCGCAAGCATTTTTCCGAGCTCGTGCTGCGGGCTGGGCGCGTGGAAAACTACGAACAGCAACTGAAACGCCACGATGGCAAATTGATCTGGGGACTGGTGACGGCCCAAGTCGTTTATCAGGACGGCGACCCGGCGTATTTCGATTGTTCGCTCATCGACATCACCGCGCGCAAACGTGCCGTCGAAGAACTCGGCGTGTTGAATCGCATCGCCAGCGCGGCGAATCGCGCGACGGCGATGGATGATTTACTTGCGGAGATTTGCGACACCATCGTCACGTCATCGCTCGCGCCGGACGCGTTCACCATCGGCTTGTTCAACGCCGCCACGCAAGAAATGGATTTTCGCGTGCAAATCGATTCTGGCAAACATGAACCTCCCGAACGTTTGCCGCTGAGTTCCACGCCGATTACGGCATTGGTCGTCAACAGCAAAAAACCGGTTCTCATCACAGATTGGGAAGAGCAACGCGATGTCCTGCCCACGCCGATCTATTTCGGCACGATGAAACTACCGCGCACTTGGCTGGGTGTGCCGATGATGCGAGGCGAACAAGTCATCGGCGCGCTTTCGATCCAGTCGTATCAGCCCAACGCATACGGCAAACAAGAAGAACAACTGCTTGGCACGATTGCCGACCAAGTTGTCATCGCCATCGAACGCGCGCGCAGTTTTGCCGCCGAACGCGCCGCCGTGGAAAAAGCCGAGGCATTGCGCCACGCCGCGCACGCGGTCAGCTCCAGTTTGGAACCGAACCAAGTCCTGCGCATCTTGTTGCAACAACTCAAACGCGTCCTCGTGTACGACTCGGCTTCCGTGCTGTTGTTGAGCGAGCCAAACGAACCGGCACTGATCGTTGGCATCGGCTATGCCAATGAAGAAACAACCAGTCACGCCGCCGGCGAAATGCTCAAGACCAGCCCCGTGTTGCGCCGCATGGCGCACGACCTTCAGCCGGTTTTGTTTGCGGATGTGCGCCAACAGCCCGAGTGGATTTGGGTGCCGGGCGCGGAACACGTGCGCTCGTTTCTCGCCGTACCGATTCTTTCGCGCGACCGCATGACCGGCGCGTTAATGGTCGATAGCCGGCAATGCGACTTTTTCAAACCCGTCGATCTTCAAACGGTGCAAACGCTTGCGCAACACATCGCCGTGTCGATCGAAAACGCGCAACTCTTTACCTCGGTTGAGAAACAAGTCCACCAACTCACGCTGTTGCGCGAAATCGATCGCGCGATCAACTCGATCAGCGATCTCTCGAGGATGCTCGACACGATTCTGGAAAAGATTCAGCAACTTGTGCCAAGCGACCGCGCGACGATTGCGATGTTGGAAGGAACCATGCTGCGCGCTGTAGTTGCGCGCGGCATCCCCCCGTCCGTCCGCAAGCACCTCGTGTTCGATGTGAGCAAGCATCGCCTTTTCCAAGACCTCACCACGCAGCGCACGTGGGTCACGCTTTCGAACGTCAACACCTCGCCGGATTGGATCACCGTCCCCGGCATGGACGACGTGCAAACCTGGCTCGCCGCGCCGTTGATTGCGCGTGACGCGTTCATCGGTCAAATCAATTTGTATCGCACGACGTCCAATCCGTTCACGACCGAGCAAGGCAATTTATTGCTGGCGTTTGCGAATCACGCCGCGATTGCAATCACCAACATGCAACTCCGGATGGAACTGCGCGAGCAAGCCCGGCGCGATAGCTTGACGCAGCTATTAAATCATCGCACCTTGATCGCCGAATTGCACAACGCATTTGCGGAATGCCAGCCACGCGGCGAAGCGTTATCGTTCATCATGCTCGATATCGACGAGTTTAAAAAATACAACGACACGTACGGGCACACTCTTGGCGATTGGGTACTGACGATGGTTACGCAAGTGATTGGAGAACATGTGGGGCAGACCGGTTTTGCCGGACGCTGGGGCGGTGAAGAATTTGCGATCGTACTTCCCAATGCCGATCCAGCCGCCGCCTATCGTGTCGCCGAACAAATTCGGACCGCCGTTGCCGCGCTGATTATTGAGGATCGCCAAGGTCGACACATTCCCGCGCCGACGGTAAGCCAAGGCATCGCCACACTGCCGATCACTGCGTTGACGGCGCAAGACTTGGTCGAGCAAGCCGACCGCGCGGTGTATCGCGCCAAGCATTGCGGGAAAAATCAAATTGCGGTAGCGGAGAAAAAGTAACGGCGGCATTTCTGCCGCCGTTTTGTTTTGCGTGGCGCGGGTCAATACGCGCCGAGTTCTTCCAAACGATCATCGTCGATGCCAAAGTAATGCGCCACTTCGTGGAACAGCGTGTGCCGAATCACCTCGCGCATTTCGTCCTCGTTCTCGCATTCCGCTTCGATATTCTTCTGAAACAGATAAATCAAATCCGGCGCGACGAGATTGTAGTTCGTCGTGCGTTCGGTCAGCGGAATGCCGACATAAATTCCCAACAAGATTTCGTCCGGGTCAATGTCCCAATCGCGCAATTGCGCGCGCGTCGGCGCGTCCTGCACGCGAATTGCCAGATTATCGATTGCCTCGCGGAAGCGCGGCGGCAATTGTTGCATCGCCTCCGCGACAATTTGCTCAAATCGCTCGCGTTTCAAATCTCGCCTCGCACAATTGCCCAGCACAAGCCGGTCAACGACAAGCCATCGAGAATTTTGTTTTGCGCGATGAGTTCGCGCACCTCATTATCGGTTTTGCAAGCACGGAGGATCGACCGGCGGTAAATGCTAATCTTGTCAGGCAAAACCAATCCGAAATCATGCGTTCGCTCGGTTAAGGGGATGCCGTGGTAAAAACCGAGCAATTCCAAAGGGCTAGCAACTTCAGCAAGGTCAAGTGTTTCGCGGTCGGCATATTCTTCAACGACAATCGCGACATTCAAAATTTGACGGCGTAGCTCCGGTGGCAATTCGTCCAGGGCTTGCTGGACCATCCGGCCAAAGTCGGCAAGATTCATATCACCTCCATCATACCATAGCTATGGTCTGGCAGCCAGTTCTGGAAGCGCGCAAAGATCATCTTGAGGGCCATCCCCCCAAGAATCGTCAAAAGTTCTACACTGCCTCCGCTGTAAGAACATTAGTTCCGGCGTGTTGACAAGCCAATTCAGTCGCTGTATAATCAAGAGAGAGTACTGGGTAGCCCTGGCAGTAAAGGGGTAATGATTGCCTTTTGCGGACGTCCTTGTATGTGCAGAAGGCATTTTTGTTTGTACGCGAGGGAATCGGTGATTATCCATATTCCGCTTCGCATACCGAGACTCTTGTTTTCCAAAGGATCTACAGACACCTATCACTTGGGCTGAGGTGTACCTGAGTGAGTGGTGTCTTTTTATTTGAGCTCGGATGGAAAGCGAGATAGAGGAGGAGCATGAAACTCAAGATTATTCATAAGGATGATTTGACACTTTTCATTGGAAACCTAATCACCCAGCGGCTGGTGATTGCACCGGTGGTTCGCGAACACCAATTTGCTTTTGCGCCGGTGACCCAGGTTTCTCAAGTACGCCTAAACTATAACACGACGATCCTACCACCCAAAAAAGTATTCTTGCCGCAAATAGAAGAGCTTTTCACATTTCATCCGGAAGATGTATCTTCGGCCCAACCGGTATTTGATCCACAACCGCGTGTTCTGTTCGGCATTCATACCTGTGACCTCCATGCGATGAACTTGCTCGATAAAGCATTCGCGAAGGATTACGTGGACGCGCACTACAACAAACGTCGCAACAATACGCTCATTGTCAGCATCGAATGCTTAATGCCATGCGACGAGTATTCGTTCTGCAAGAGCATGGGGACGTTGAGCGTAAGTGCTGGTTACGATTTACACCTAACCGACATGGGTGACGTGTACGCGATTGATATCGGCTCAGACCAAGGCGAAGAATTGTTGACGCGTCATGCCCGGACGCGCGAAGCTACCCGAGATGATGCCGCGCGGTTGAATCGTGCCCATTCGGAGAAATGGTCGCGCTTTACCTACAAGCTTGACTTTGATTCTGATGAATTGCCCGCCTTGGTAGGCATGAGTGCAAAGAACCGCCTGTGGGACGAACTGGCGGACCAGTGTCTGGGTTGTGGTCAATGCACCGTTGTTTGTCCCACCTGCTATTGTTTCAATGTAGTGGATACCCTATCACTCGATGGTAAGAATGGAGCACGCAAGCGGGTGTGGGACAGTTGTCAATTGGAGGACTTTGCCCTCGTGGCAACGGGCGAAAACTTTCGCAAGACGCAAGGTCAAAGACAACGTCATCGCCTATTTCGGAAAGCCAAATACGTGCAAGAAACATTCGGCGAGTTGGGTTGTGTGGGATGCGGTCGTTGCGCGCGCTCCTGCCTAGTGCATATCTCTCCAGTCACAGTGTTCAACGCACTGCATAAGGCGAGAGCCGCTTGAGTGGAGGAGGAAGCTATGGCAATACCTTTATCGGAATCGATCTACGTTCCCGCTCCGGCAAAGATAGTCAAGATCAAGTCTCTGACGCCAATGGAGAAACTCTTTACGCTTGAACTTTATACCGGAGACTCCTTAGGTCATCGTTCGGGTCAGTTCGTCCAGGTCAGTCTCCTGGGAATCGGTGAGGTTCCCATTTCGATTTCCTCCTCACCCAGTCGGAGCAACGGGACATTTGAGGTGTGTGTCCGCAGGGTAGGCGATGTCACGACCGCGATCCATGCCTTGAGAGAAAATGAATCCATTGGCGTGCGGGGTCCGCTCGGCACAGGATTCCCATTGGAGAAATTCAAGGGCAAGGATATTTTGATCGTTGCTGGCGGACTGGGGATGGCTCCCGCGCGGAGTGTTATCAACCAAGTCCTCGATGATCGAGGTTTGTATGGTCGCGTCATTGTTCTGTATGGCGCCAAGACGCCCGGCGAATTGCTGTTCCAAGACGAATTACAGGCACTGGGTCAACGCGACGATGTCGAATTTCATGCCACCGTGGATCGCGGTGATGGTGACTGGCGAGGTAATATCGGCGTGGTCACGCGGCTCTTCCCCAAGATAGCGGTTGATCCACGCAATACGGTTGCGATCACTATTGGTCCCCCGGTTATGTATCGCTTTGTGCTGATGGAACTCCTGAGCAAAGGAATCCCTGAGGGTGAAATCTGGCTCTCGCTGGAACGACGAATGAAGTGTGGCGTTGGCAAATGCGGCCACTGCCAGATGAACCAGTTGTACTGTTGCGTGCATGGCCCCTCGTTTACGTATGCTCAGATTAAAGGTGTCGAGGAGGCGTTAACATGAAACCCAAGGTGGCATTCTTCGACTTGACGAGTTGCGAGGGCTGCCAATTAACCGTTATCGATTCACTGCAAACGCACTTCGGTCTATTGGACGTGGTCGAGATCGTTCAATTTCGGGAAGCGCTCAGCGGAGGCAATGACGACTACGACATCGCATTGGTTGAGGGTTCGATTGCCTCCGAATCGGACGCAGCGCGCTTAAAGGCGATCCGTGACAAAGCAAAAGTCTTGGTCGCGCTGGGTGCTTGTGCACATATCGGCGGCATCAACGCGATTAAAAACCTATCGCCCCTGGACGAAGTTAGATGGAGTGTCTATGGCGATGAAGCGGATTGGTTTGAAGCCTCAGCCACCCGACCGCTAGACGCCATTGTCCGGGTGGATGCATTCATTCCAGGTTGCCCGATCGATCGTATCGAGTTCATTGAGGTCGTCAAAGCAATGGTGCGCGGCAAAAAGCCGCCAATCCCAGATTACCCAGTGTGCATGGAATGCAAATTAAAGGAAAACGTCTGCGTGTTCGACAAAGGCGGCTTTTGCCTTGGTGCGATCACGCGAGCCGGGTGCGATGCTGTGTGTCCAACCTATGGTGCGGGCTGCGAAGGTTGTCGTGGTCTGGTCTCGAAGCCGAATCAGGGAGCTATGCGGAGCGTGCTCGCGGAGCACGGATTAGCCGCCGACTTGATCGCAGCTCGGATGACCATGTTCGGTGCGCATGAAATGAGCAAGGCGTGAAACCTGGTCCAAGCATTGCGGCGCTTCGCGGATTCGCCGTTCTCGATTGCGCGATTCTGGACCTGGTTGTCAGGAGAAGAACCCGATGACCAACACAATGAATATTGATGTCCATTACGTGACCCGCGTGGAAGGGCACGGCAATATCGTCGTCAACGTCAAGAATGGGACGCTGGAAGATTGCCGTCTTGATATCGTCGAGACGCCACGCTTTTTCGAAGCTCTGCTGCGCGGCAGGCCTTATACAGAAGCAAGTCACATCACCTCGCGGATTTGCGGGATTTGTGCCGTCGGGCACGCGACGGCATCGTTGCGTGCAACCGAACAAGCTCTGGAGGTGCATCCGTCGGAGCAGACGCGGCTCCTGCGCAAATTGATGTTTGACGCGGAGATATTGGATAGCCATATCTTGCACACGTATATGCTCGTCGCGCCTGATTTCTACAAGCTGGGTAGCGTTATTGCGCTCGCATCGGTTGAGCCAGAAGCCGTGTCGCGCGCCTTGCGGGTCAAGAAACTCGCCGGCGATGTGTGCGCAACCATCGGCGGACGACATACGCACCCGATTACGATGACGGTCGGTGGATTCACCCACCTGCCGACCGTAGAGGAAATCCAGACGCTACGCACTCGATTAGAAGATAGTCGGAAAGATATGGACGACACGGTCGCGCTCTTTAAAACATTGCCGTGGCCCCAGTTCGAGCGAGAAACAGAATATATCGCTTTGACTAAACCGGATGAATACGCGTTCATTGATGGAACCATTGCCAGCACGGAGGGCGGGCACTATGAGACGGCAGACTATCTCCGCGTGACCAACGAATACCTCCTGCCCTATTCGTCAGCCAAGCGCACCAGACATCAACGCGGTTCTTACATGGTCGGCGCGTTAGCGCGGTTCAATCTCAATTTTGTGCACTTGCACCCGCGAGCCAAAGATGCGGCGGCAGAATTTGGTATGAAGCCAACGGTCAAGAATCCGTATCTCAACTCCGCCGCCCAAGTCATTGAAATGGTGCACTGCGTTGAGGATGCCATTAACGTTTGCAACGAGTTGATCGCACGTGGTATTCACACCGAATCGTTGCCCAAGTTTGCGGGCAAACGCGGCGTTGGGGTTGGCGCATGTGAGGTGCCGCGCGGCACGTTGTACCACGATTACGAGATTGGCGCCGACGGCAAGATTGTTAGCGCGAATTGCATTATCCCGACAGGGCAAAACCTGGCTAACCTTGAAGCGGATATGCACAAACTCGTCCCTGAGATCATCGATCAAGGAGAGGAACGGGTCACGTCCGCCTTGGAGATGCTTGTCCGCGCATACGATCCGTGCATTTCGTGTTCGGTGCATTGGCTGAACATTCGGTTCGTTTAGGACCAGTGCGGGTTTGCGCGATCGGACAACGAACTAATGATCCCACCAGGACCTCAAGGTACTCTATGAAACCTATCCTTATTCTCGGTCTCGGCAATCTCTTGCAAGGGGATGACGGGGTCGGTTGTCGGGTGGCGCAGGAATTGGAAAAGCGAGCGCTGTCTGACACAATTCAAGTGATCGATGGTGGAACGCCGGGGATTGGATTGCTTAATCTCTTGGAAGGACATCAGCGCGCGATGATTATCGATGCGGCAGAGATGGGGATAATACCCGGTGAGTTTAAACGCTTGAGTGCGGAGGATGTCTTGCGAGCCGGTGCCGCGCAGAGAATTTCACTACACCACACCGGGATCACAGATACGCTAGCGCTTGCGCGTGAATTGAGAATCCCTTTGCCAGAGATTGTATTCTTTGGCGTGCAACCTGCGCTCATCGATTGGGCAGATGGCTTGAGCCCTCAGGTCCAAGCGGCCATCCCACGCGTGATTGATGCGATTCTGAGTGAAATCGGTCAAGCATGTGAGGTACCACCTGCACACAGGTAAACGCCAGCCCTTGTGTTCTTTTGACTTGATTCTTCGGAGTTAATCATGGCCAACGAAAAAATTCTGATTATCGATGATGATGATGACCTCGTCCACGCCATCCGTCTGCCACTTGAAGCAGAGGGGTATCGTGTTCTTCGCGCGGAGAACGGGGATAGCGGCTTAAAAATGGTCAAGGAAGTTAAACCTGATCTCATCATCCTGGATGTGATGATGGATTCCACAACTGCCGGTTTTCAGGTCAGCCTGGCTTTACGCGACCCAGACCCCCGGAGTGAATATGCCGCCCATAAGACGATTCCCATCCTGATGCTCACGGCCATCCACGCGACAACGCCGCTCCGTTTTGCACCAGACAAGGATTACTTGCCGGTAGATGCATTCATCGAAAAACCGATCGAGCCACAGATGTTGCTCAAGCACGTTCACGCCTGCCTCGATGCGCGACCGGTGAAATAACCTCAGCTTTCCCCCAGGCTTGGTGGTCGTGCGTCGACCGATGCTTGATTCAACGCAAGGGAAAGGCACCCAACAATGAATTTGAATCATAGCGGCAAGATCGGATTGGTGGAGGATGAGCTGGTTTCCAGCCTCGCGTGGTTGATTGGCATTCGATGGCTAGCAGGCTTGGGTGTCCTGAGCGCCACTTGGATCTCGACCGCCATCCTCCAATTGTCTCTCCCAGCGATACCGCTGTATCTGATCGGCTTGAGTGTGCTGGTCTATAATGCACTGTTCAGTTTCATCCTCAGCCGGCTCCAAAGCAATCCCCGCCAGTCTGCGCGCGCCTTTACGTACTTGGCGCAAGTCCAGGTCGGGTTGGATTATGTGACGATGGCAGCGCTGATCCACTTTACCGGGGGGCTCGAAAGCCCAGCGCTGCTCTATTTCTTTTTCCACATCGTCATCTCTGCTATTCTTCTCTCGCCTAGAGTGACCTACTTGTTTACGGCATTGGCTAGTCTACTGGTCAGTGGAACGGCTATCTTGGAGTATACGGCCGTAATTCCTCACGTGCACGTGGCCGAGTTTATGGGCGCGGAAATGTATAATACCCCAACGTTTATTCTGGGCGAGCTCTTTTTCTTCATTAGCGCGGCGTTCGTCGTCGCATTCTTTGCCATTACCCTCAACGGGCGGTTACGAACTCACGCGACCCAAATCATGGATTTAACAACGAGCCTTCAGAGTGCCTACAGCCGGATGCAATTACTGTACGATGGCGCCCAAGCGGTCAATTCGACCCTAGACCTAAAACAAGTTCTGGATCACTTGATGCGTGGTACCGCCGAAGCGATGGGCGTCAACGAATGCTCGGTTTTCTTGCTGGATGAGGCCAAGGCGCGGCTTAAACTCGCGGCGCGATACGGGCTGAGCGATGGATATGTGAATAAGGGCGATTTGATATTGGAACAAAATCCACTGGCCCGTGAGGTGTTGGCTGGCCAAGTGATCGCCATCGGTGATGTGAGGACCGATCCACGTTTGCAATATCCATCCCAGGCTATGGCAGAGGGGATTCAGTCGATTCTGTCTGCACCATTAATCGGCAAGAACGGTCCGTTGGGGTTGATCCGCGCCTATAGTTCAGATCGGAATTACTTTGCCAAGTCCGATCCTGACTTTCTCTCCGCCATCGCTAGCTATGGCAGCCTTGCAATTGAGAACGCCATTTCATACCAAGCGCTTAGCAGGTTGGATGAACTCAAATCGAGATTTGTCCTGACGGTAACGCATGAACTTCGCTCGCCGGTGAGTGTGATCCGAAGTTTGTTGCGGACGATGACGGCAGGCTATACGGGAACCTTGACCGGTGAGCAGCAGGACATGGTGACACGAGCGCTCCGCCGGGCAGATTTTTTGCAGACGTTGATTGACGACTTGCTTGATCTTGCCGCAGGCAAAAGCGAACTCCGAATTCGCGAAGTCCTCGGCGCCGTCCGGCTCGCGGATGCCATCGATCAGGCAGTGAGTCGCTTTGAGGTGCTAGCGAAGGAAAAGCAAATCGCTCTCGAATGGTCGTGTGATTCCGCAGCGCGAGCCTGCGCCATCTGGGCAACGAACGAAGGCGTGGATCGAATTCTCAACAACCTTATTTCCAATGCCGTCAAGTACACCCCCAGAGGACGGGTCATGATCAATTTGCGCTCCGTGGATCGCGAGGTGCATCTTACCATCGCGGATACCGGGGTAGGCATCCCTGGCGAGTCGCTGCCGCATCTGTTCGAAGAATTCTACCGCGCGCCGAATGCCAAATTGCTGGAGAAGGAAGGTACAGGACTAGGGCTTGCAATTGTCCGGGAACTAGTCACACGATTCGGTGGGCGCATCGCCGTGCAGAGCGAAGTCGGAAGAGGTACAACCTTCACAATGACATTCCCGACAAAGAATTGATGGGCGATGCTTAACCAGAATCTGGAATCGCTAGTTCCGGTAGCCTGAGCCCATCTTCTCGATTTGAGAGGTTGACCCTCTTCCGGTTTTGTCATATAATTGGTGCAGAGTCATGAGAGTGGCTCAAAAATCAATCGAGCTTACGAGAGTATTGGGAATCTCAATATCCCGAACAGCATTGCCTCGGATCACGCTTTGAAGGCACCTTAGGCAGTTCAAACAGATTCCCAATATCCTGCGCACATCCTCGTTGAAAGCAGTCGTGAGTTGGCTGCGGCAGCGAGGATTTTTGTTTTCCGACGGAAAGAATCATGCCCATGCCGATGACTGATCAATCCAATGCGGCTGAGAATCCACACCCGCAACCGCTCGCCGCAATCCGCGAAAAGGAAAACGAGCTCGCGCAAGCGGTTCGGCTTGCGCACGAGGATGCACAAGCGCGCGTCGCTGAAGCCCGCCAACGTGCGACGGCAATCAAGGAGCAAGCCGAGCGCGATGGGATGCAGGAGGCAGAAAATCTCTATCAGCATGGAATTGCCGATGCGCGCGAGCAAGCGCACGCCCTCGGCCTAGAAGGCGAATCCGCCGCAACCAAGTTGCGTGAAGACGGAACGGCACGAATCTCCGAGGCGGCGGATTATATCGTGCGTTTTGTTTTACCCAGCGTCGAGAAGCAGTGAAGGAGCGTTGAATGCTCGTCCCGATGGCCAAGGTTCAAATCATTGGTACGCGAGACAAACTCAATCGTACCGTGCAGACATTACATCGTGCTGGCGTAGTGCAAATCGAGGAGAAACCATCGCTCGTCGATGCGATGCAGTTGGATGAAGCTGGCTCGCGCCAGCATTATGAAATAACTCAACTCGTTGCACGACTCGACGCATTGCTCGCGTTGTTGCCCAAGCGTCCCGGGTCAGCCAATTTCGATGTGCAGTATGATGCGCAAAGCACACGCGCAACATCCGAGGTGATCGCCGATGCACAAAATGCAATCGCGCAAATCAATGCGCCCGCCCAAGCGTTGGCACGCCGCCACGACGAACTTGAAGCCGATCAGGTCACGTTGCCACGCTATGCCAAAACGTTGCGCCAGTTGATGCCGCTCGCGGCGGATATGGAACCGTTGCGCAACTATGAAACCGTCGCGCTCTTGGTCGAACGCAAATTCAGCGCGGTGATCGAGATGTTGCGCGAACAACTGCCCGTCATCACGAACGACGAATTCGAATTGGTGGCGCGTGACATCGAGTCAGACACCACCGCCGCGATCCTGATTTTCCCGCGCGCGCATTCTGCTGCGATTCATTCCCTGCTGGGTCGCGAAAGCATCACCCAGGTCCGCTTACCCGACGAGTTGGCGAACGTCTCGTTCAAAGAAGCAATGACGACCATCGAATCCCGGCTAGCGGTGATCCCGCAAGAATTGAAAACCATCCATCGTCAATTGGACGATCTTGCGGAACAATGGCGGACGTGTCTGGTAGTGTGGAGCGCGGTCTTGCATGATCGATTACAAGAACTCGAAATCATCGAGCGTTTCGGCGCGACGCAGTACACGTTTGTGATTGCCGGATGGATGCCGCGCAAACAAATCAGCGCGCTGGCGGATGCGTTGCGTCGCGAAATCGGTGATTCCATTTTGTTGGAAGAGTTGCCGCTGACCGAACGCGAGCGTGAGCACGCGCCGGTGGTCTTCTCTAACCCGCGGCCGATCAAGCCGTTTGAATTTCTTGTGCGCTTGATGGCACTGCCACGTTACGGCACGATTGACCCCACGCCGATCATGGCAATTTTTTTGCCGATTTTCTTTGGCATGATTCTGGGTGATGTCGGTTACGGCGCGCTGGTTCTGTTGGGTGCAGTCTATCTTTTGCGTAAATCAAAGCCGGGAGGATTGAAAAGTCTAGCATCGGTGATTGCCTATTGCTCGCTCTGGTCGATTGGATTTGGCGTCGTGTACGGCGAATGCTTTGGCACACTCGGCGAAGAAATCGGTATGCCCGTGTTTTTCAATCGCGGCGAATCCGTCATTGCGCTTTTTGCTTTTGCGATTGCGCTGGGCATCGTTCAAGTGGGTTTGGGTTTCGCGCTGGGCATTTATCAAGCCATCAAACTACATCAGCGACACGAACTGCTCGACCGCGTTGCCAAAGTGATTGCACTAATCGCCATCTTTATGCTGGTAGCGATTGCCGCGAAAGCGTTGCCAGACGCGATGTTCGCGCCGAGTCTGACGTTATTGCTCGTCGGTACCGTGTTGCTGATGTACACCATCGGCTGGATTGGCATTTTGCTCGCGCCTATCGAAATTCTGGGGACGGTCGGCAACATTCTGTCATACCTGCGTCTCGCGGCGATTGGATTATCATCGGTGTACCTGGCGATGGTCGCGAACAAACTCGCGGGCATTTTCGGCAACCTGATTATCGGCGTGATTATCGCCGCGCTCTTTCACGCGCTCAACCTGGCGCTTGGTATTCTCAGCCCGACGATTCAATCGCTTCGTTTGCACTATGTCGAATTCTTTAGCAAGTTCTTCGAAGGGGGCGGTGAGGGTTTCTCGCCGTTTAAGCGGCAAGGCATGGTTTGAAAAGAGGGGAGGTGAACAATGGAGGAGGAATACAAAGTTCGCATGGATGACCCGGAAGCCAAACTGGCAATGGTCTACATCGACGAGTACTTGCGCGGCAAGGGACAAACCTTGGAGAGCATCTGCAATTTACCCAAGGATCAAGCCAAGCAGTTGATGATCGAAGCGTCGACGTACGCCGCGATCAAGCTGGCCGACGTGGACACCAAGTCACGCATGATCAAGGACATCCACGGCGGCATTGGTTCTGGACAACTGCACACATCGCAAAGCGATTAGGAGGCACCATGGAAATTGGTCTCGCCGCGATTGGCGCGGGGCTGGCTGTGGGTCTAGCGGCGCTCGGCACGGGTCTCGCCCAGGGTCGCATCGGTTCGGCGGGCGCAGGGGTGATTGCCGAAAAACCGGAATTGATCGGGACGATGATCATTCTGCTCGCCATCCCGGAAACGATGATCATTCTCGGCTTCGCCGTCGCCGCGATTATTCTGTTGGTCAAATAGCGGAGGCACCGTGCCGCTCGAACACATTTTGCGTGCGATGCAAACGCAAGCCGATGACGAAATTGCGCAGATCACGCGCGCCGCTGATGACGAAATCGCCCAACTCATTGCCGATGCGGAATCACGAGCCGGGACGATTCACGCGCGCCATCACGCACGCGTGGAACCGCTGCTCGCGAATCAAGCCGCGAATCTTCAGAACCAGGCAAAACTCGTCGCACTGCGAGCGCTTGCCGATGCACGTGAACAACTTTTGAACGATGCATTCACGCAAGCCGAATCGTGTCTTGGGCAGATTCGCGCGTCGTCACAATACCCGGCAATTTTTCGCGTATTGGCGCGTGAAGCGGTCGATGCATTAGGCAACGATTCAACGGCATCGCAAGACCGCAATCTCATCGTGCGGGTTGATCCGCGTGACGTCGCATTGGCGCGCCAAGTGTTCACCGAATTTCGCACCGAGTTCGAAATCGAAACTCAGCCAATAACACTGGGCGGCTTGGAGGTGATCACACACGATGGTCGTGTGGTTATCACGAACACGCTGGCGATGCGACTCGAACGTACGCGCAAACTTGTACGCGGACCGGTTGCCACCATCTTGGTTGGCAATTTGGAATCGAACCAGGAATGGACGACGAGTACGGCTATGCCAACGCCCGCCTGAGGGCAATGAAAAGTCGTCTGCTGACACGCAACGACTATGCCACGCTAATCGATGAGCCGAATATCGAAGCGATTGTTGCACAACTGACGCACACGGTTTATCAACCTGCCATCGAGGCGGCGTTGATGCGCGCGTCGGGCTGGGAATGTTTGTCACAAGGGGTGCGACGTCATCTGGCGACGGCGCTGGCACGCATCACCAATTTTTTCAGCGGCAAGCCGCAACGCTTGTGGCAAATTCTCATCGCGCGCTACCAAGTCTTTAACTTGAAAACGATTTTGCGCGGACAAGCGTTGACGATTCCGGCTGACGAAATTTTGGACACGGTCATTTCCACAAGCGATTTGCGCGAAGCCGATTGGCGACGACTCACGCAACAAACCTCGGTGCGCGCAATTATCGATGTTCTGGCAACGTGGCATCATCCGTACGCGCCCGCGTTATTGCAAGCGATGCCACGCTACGCGGAACATCATGATCTGGCGGAATTGGAACTCGCGCTCGACCGCGCGCGCTATGCGCTTGCGTTTGCAGAGCTGGACGATCAAGGCGACGACAATGCCGACCTTGTCAGAAAAACGCTGGAGCGCGAGATTGATGTGGCGAATCTGCTTGCCGTCATTCGCTTGAGCGAGTGGGGCAGTAGCGCCGCGCGCCTCGCGGAACGGTATGGAAGCAACACCCCGGCAGTGCTATTGCTAAAAGATGGCAGCTTGGCAACGCAAAAGTTATCTGCCTTGTCCAATATTCCCGCCATTGATCAACTGGTGCGCGAGATGCACGACACAGAATTTGGCGCTGCACTTGCACGCGCGCAAACGCGTTACAGCGAGACACACGCGCTCGTTGCGTTTGAAGATGAACTCGAATCTTACTCAGTGCAAAAGAATTTGGCGTTGTTTCGGTGCGATCCCTTGACGATTGGTATTGCAATTGCGTACTTGACGGCGCTGATTAACGAGATTCGCAATCTGCGCGTGATTGGGCGCGGCAAAGCGGCAGGCTGGTCGCGTGACGAAATTCAAAAGGAATTGCGGCTGTGGCAAAACTAACGGTGATAACGAATCCATCACTTGCGCCCGGGTTTCGACTTGCGGGAGTTGATGTCGTCATTGCTGAAAATGGAACGAGCGCGCGCGATGTCTTGTCTCGCTTAATCGACGAAGGGGAGGCCGGTATCATCGCGCTGGATGCGCCGTATTTCAGTGCGCTGGATCCTGCCACCGCGCATCGCATCGAAGAGTTGGTCAAGCCGGTTGTCGTCTCGCTTCCCATCGGTACAGAAACACTGCCCGAGCAACGCCGCAGTCGCCAAATTGCCGAGTTGATTCGCCGCGCCATTGGAATTCGAATGACGTTTCGGGAACAAGACCCATGACAAAGGACGGAGGACGGAAACGCTCCGCGTCGGTCATCGGTCGTCCGTCTTCTGTCGTCTGAGGTGTCAATGCAAGGTTCTATCATCCGCGTTGCGGGTCCTGTTGTCGTTGCCGAGAATCTCAGCGGCGCGCAAATGTATGAGGTAACACGTGTCGGCGCACTGGGATTAATCGGCGAAGTGATTCGTTTGGAAGGCAACCACGCGACGATTCAAGTCTACGAAGACACGTCCGGTTTACGCGCTGGGGATCCGGTTGAAGCGACAGGCGCGCCGTTGCAAGTTGAACTCGGGCCTGGGTTGTTAGGCAGTATTTTCGATGGCATCCAACGGCCATTGCCGCTTGTGCGCGAGCAAGCCGGTGATTTCATCGCGCGCGGCATCAGCGCAACGCCGATTGATCGAACCAAGCAATGGGAATTCACGCCGCTCGTTCGTGCCGGCGACCAGGTCAAGCCGGGTGATATCGTGGGCACGGTCGCGGAAACGTCCCATTTGACTCATCGCATTCTCGTTCCCCCCACACTTGAAGGCATGGTCGAAGAAATTCGCACGGGCGCATTTACCATCGATGAAACGATTGGAACGATTCGCGCCAGCAACGATCGCAATGCGCCGACGGTGATTCGACTGGCGCAAAAATGGCCTGTGCGACACGGACGACCATACGCGCGCAAACTCGATCCTGATACGCCGTTACTCACGGGTCAACGCGTGATTGATTCGTTTTTCCCAATTGCGAAAGGTGGGACTGCAATCATTCCCGGCGGATTTGGTTCGGGCAAAACTGTGGCTGAGCAAACCCTCGCAAAATGGGCAGACGCTGATATTGTGATTTACGTCGGGTGTGGCGAGCGTGGCAATGAGATGACGGATGTGCTGGAGGAATTTCCGCAAACTGGTCGATGCGCGCACAAACGAACCTCTGATGCGCCGCACAATTCTGATTGCGAACACATCGAATATGCCGGTCGCCGCACGCGAAGCATCGATCTATACCGGCATCACGCTCGCGGAATATTATCGCGATATGGGATACGCGGTTGCGTTGATGGCGGATTCCACATCGCGCTGGGGTGAAGCCCTGCGCGAAGTCTCGGGGCGTTTGGAGGAAATGCCGGGTGAGGAAGGATACCCGGCGTATCTCGCCACGCGCCTCGCTGATTTCTACGAGCGCGCGGGGCGCGTCGTTGCGCTAGGCAACGATAGACGTATCGGCTCCATCACGGTGGTCGGCGCCGTATCGCCCCCCGGCGGCGATTTTTCCGAACCGATGACGCAAAATAGTTTGCGTGTCGCCGGCGCATTTTGGGGACTCGATACTGGATTGGCGCGCCGCCGGCATTTTCCGGCAATCAATTGGATCACGAGTTATTCACTGTACGATTTGCGCAAGTGGTTTGTCGATAATGTCGCGAGCGATTGGGAAGCGCAGACCGGCGAAGCGATTGCGTTGCTGCAAGCAGAAGCCAAGCTGTTGGAAATTGTGCAACTCGTCGGCGGCGATGCGTTGCCCGAAGATCAAAAAGAGTTGCTCCAGGTGGCGCGGATGTTGCGCGAAGATTATCTTCAGCAATTTGCATTTCACGAAATCGATGGATCGTGTCCGCCGCAGAAACAGTACTGGATGTTGCGCGCGATACTCACCTTCCATCGCGAACTCGCGCGCCGGGTCAAACGCGGCACATCTGTCGATCGCGTGATTCGAACTGAGACATCGGTTGTTCAATCATTGCGCCCGGTCCAGATGCCTGAGAACGGACAAGACCGTGTGCCTCCACTTGAACAGACGAGTGGACCCGGCAGACTAACATCACCGGTCACCGATCACGGAACAATTCTCGAACGCGCGATGACATTGCCGGTGGTCGGAGAAATCTCCCGGATGAAAGAATGGCAGCACGAAGAAGCGGCAGCGCGGGGGCAGGCGATCATTGAACGAATTGAAGAAGAACTGGAAACACTGAGATGATTCAGACACCCAGCTTGCTCACCAAACAATACCGTACTCTCTCCTACGTTTCGGGGCCATTGGTTTTTGTCGAGCGCGTGCGCGGCGTTGGCTTTGGCGAAATCGTCGAGGTCACTGGCGCGGACGGTGCGGTGCGGAAAGGGCAGGTGCTCGAAGTCAATCGCGACCGCGCAGTTGTGCAAGTGTTCACCGGGACGCGCGGGCTCGATGTAGACACAACACGCGTGTATTTCACCGGCGAGGTCGCACGCTTGGGCGTCTCAACCGAAATGCTGGGGCGGATGCTCAACGGCGCGGGTGAGCCAGTCGATGGCGGTCCACCCATCGTCCCCGAAATGTTTCTCGATATCAACGGCGAACCGATCAACCCCTACGCGCGCGACCATCCATCGGAATTTATTCAAACCGGCATCTCGGCAATCGATGGCTTGAACACGTTGGTGCGCGGACAAAAGCTGCCGATTTTTTCCGGCTATGGACTACCGGCGAATGCCATCGCCGCGCAAATTGCAGCGCAAGCCAAGGTGCTCGGTACCGGTGAGCAATTCGCTGTCGTGTTTGCCGCACTTGGCATCACGCACCGCGAAGCCGCGTTCTTTATTCATCACTTTGAATCAAGCGGGACATTAGATCGCACGGTGCTTTTTCTCAACCTCGCCGATGATCCGACCGTCGAACGATTGATCACGCCGCGTGCCGCGCTGACGACTGCCGAGTACCTCGCCTTCACACATAACTTGCACGTCCTCGTCATCATCACCGATATGACGAACTATTGCGAAGCGTTGCGCGAAGTTGCCACCGCGCGCGAAGAAGTGCCGGGACGGCGTGGCTATCCCGGTTATATGTACACCGACCTCGCGATGATTTACGAACGCGCCGGACGCATCAAGGGCAAACCGGGTTCGATCACGCAACTGGTGATCTTGAGTATGCCCGACGACGACATGACGCATCCGATTCCTGATCTCACCGGTTACATCACCGAAGGACAAATCGTCCTCTCGCGCGATTTACAGCGGCGAGGAATTTATCCACCCATCGATGCACTGCCTTGTTTGTCGCGTTTGATGAATGCGGGCATCGGCAAAGACAAGACGCGCCAAGACCATCGCGGCGTCGCCGATCAACTGTACTCGTTTTACGCACAGGGTCGTGACTTGCGCCGATTGGTTGCGATTATCGGCGAGGCGGCATTGGGCGCAGAGGATCGCAAGTATCTTTCATTTGCGGATAGGTTCGAACGCGAGTACATCGGGCAGGGTCACACAAATCGAGAAATAACCGAAACGCTGAATTACGGCTGGGAATTGCTGAGTGAATTCCCGGTCGCGGAGTTGAAGCGCATCCCGCGCGAATCTATCGAAAGGTATCGCAAGTAGACGTATGGAAAACGTCAATCCCACGCGAATGGCATTGCTCGCGACCAAGGCACAATTGGGTCTTGCCGAGCAAGGGCGAGATCTGCTCAAAGAAAAACGCAACGCGTTGCTGAAAGAATTCATGAAGATTGCGGATGTAGTGATGCGCACGAGCGATGAGTTGGAACAAGCAGCCGCCGATGCGCGGCGCGCGCTCGCGCGCGCCGAAGCATTGGATGGTCCCGAAGCAGTGCGCTCTGCTGCATTCGCCGCGCACGGTGAACTGTCGCTTTCGGTTGAAGGCGCGTTTGTGATGGGCGTGCCGGTGCCGATCATTGAGCAAAAAAGTGCGGCGCGCTCGGTGATTGATCGCGGTTATAGTTTGTCTGGCACATCGATGCGGATTGATGAGACCGCCGAACGCTTTGAAGCCGAGGTGGATGTGTTGATCGAACTTGCGGCGAGCGAATTGCGTCTGCATCGTCTCGCCGAAGAAATTCGCAAGACGAGTCGACGGGTGAACGCGCTGGAGAACACCTTGATCCCAGACCTATATGCGCGCCGAGCGTATATCGAAATGGTTTTGGAAGAACGCGCGCGGGAAGACTTGTTTCGATTGAAAACGGTCAAGCGGGCGATCATCAAAAAGCGAATGCTAGAGCAAAACTAACAGTGCGACAGGTTCACTCCCTGTCGCACTGCTTCTATTGGAACATCCGAGGCAAGCAATTCTATCGCACATGCCGCACGTAATCGGGCAGAATCATCGGCGCGACGATACCAGCAGTCAACCCAACATCGACACGCTCTTTGTTCCATCGTTCGACGTGATCGAGTGTGAGCGATGCGCCGTTGGTGTACTCTTTTGCATGTAACGCCGCCGCCTGTCCGGCGCGCCGACCGAACACGCAAATATCGAGCAGACTGTTCCCCATCAATCGATTGCGACCGTGAATGCCCCCCGCCGCTTCGCCTGCCACGTATAGATTCGGTACATTCGTCGAACCATCGGGCTTGATGGCGACGCCACCATTTTGATAATGCAACGTTGGATAAACCAGAATTGGCTCTTTAATCATATCGATGTCAAAGCGTTTGTACTGGCGCACCATCGCGGGCAATTCTTTGGCAATGGTGCCAGCGCCATTCAGCACATCGATCATCGGCGAATCAAGCCACACACCGAATTGTCCTGTTGGTGTTTGAATTCCTTTGCCGCGTTCTTTACATTCGCGAATGAACGCAGCCGCTTCAACATCGCGCGTTTCGAGCGGATACACAAATTGGTCGCCGTCGAGGTTGAGCACTTGGGCACCCAGCCCACGCACTTTTTCGGTGACGAGTTGCCCCAGGATTTGTTCGGGATAGGCCGCGCCTGTGGGGTGATATTGCATCGTGTCGATGAACGCGAGTTTTGCACCCGCGCGATACGCGAGTACCAGTCCATCCGCTGTTGCGCCGTAGTGATTCGTCGTCGGGAATCCTTGATAGTGCAATCGACCGCCGCCGCCCGTTGCGATGATGGTCGTCTTGGCATGCACGACGAGATGCTCACTTGTCTCGAGATTTTGCAGAATCGCACCCGCGCATTCTCCGCGCGCGTTCATCACTAATTCGATTGCTGGCGCAAATTCGATGACACGAATGTGGTCGCGATTGCGAACCTCGTCGCGGAGGACGCGCATGATTTCCGCGCCCGTATAATCGCGCGCGAAATGCATCCGTTTGCGCGAGGTACCTCCGCCGTGGATCGTGACCATCGTCCCTTGCGCTGTTTTCTCGAACATCACGCCGAGGCGTTCGAGCCATGCAATCACCATCGGCGCATCGATGACCAACGCCTCAACTAAATCGGGATCGTTTGCATATCCACCGCCACCAACCACATCGATGTAATGTTGGGCGGGCGAATCGTGTTCCTTGTCCGCCGCCTGAATGCCGCCCTGCGCCATCATCGTGTTCGCATCGCCGAAACGAAGCTTGGTGGCGAGTATCACATCCGCACCGTTTTCTTGCGCGAGCAATGCCGCCGCCGCGCCCGCACCGCCGCCGCCAATAATGAGCACATCGGTCTCCAAATCAACCTGGGTCAAATCGAGCGCGTGCGGATCGAGGACTGGTCGTGCTTCCAACATGTCCGCAAGTTCGTTCGGTGTTTTGCCCCCCTTGTTCGGACCAACCCGCAAGGGTCGCATCGCGGCTTGAATGTAATCGGGGTGAAATTTTTTGAGGATGTCTTGGCGTTCATCGGGTGTCAAACTGGGATAGCGTTCGGTCAATCGACGTTGACGACTCGCCTCTACGCGTTGAATCGATTCGCGCATTTCGGATGTATACATCGCTCACTCCATTTCTGCAATCGGCTCGCGGTCCACGATGACTTCGCATTCGGCGCGGCGAAGAGTTTCGTCTTCCGCGGCATCGGCTCGGTCGTAATCGTGAATCACTCTGAGATTAAGGCGCACGCCCAACACAATCTGATCGACCTGCTCGGTGCGCGCAAGCTCTAGCACAGCATCCGCCGCTCGGCGATGACGAAGGATGCGGGCTTCGACTTCACAGCCACGTTGCCGGGCAACCTGCATTCCGCGCGCGATGGCATCGTTGGCGAGACGTTCTGGTTCAGGCAATGGCGCATCGAGCGCCAACGTCAGCGGGACAATGATGGGATAGGTGAGAATGAGTCTCGCTGGACGACCTTCGTACAAATGGCACGCCAACTCGGCAGTGTGCTCGGCATGAATTACGTCCCCAATCCGCCGAGCACCGCGAGAATTTTGCTATTTGAATTTGGCATAGCGAACCGCCACACCTCACATCGGCATGTTCACGCCGGTGCTTGCAATTCCAACGCGCAAGTCAGACAGGTACGATTCGAGAATCTGGTGGAGCCTTTCCGCTTCGTGAGTCAGTTTAATATCAACCATCGTTCACAGGAAGCGCCTGCACCACGCGACGCGGGCGTTCTATTCGGGGTAGCCGCCGAAGGCTTCCGCGGAAATACCGATGCCGTGGGCTTCAAGATAGTCGAGGGTCTTTTGCATCAATCCGGCTTCTTCTTTCAACAATTCGTGTAACCCTTCGATTTGATTGGTCGTCATCTCGGCTGCCACTTCGGCCAGATAGTTATGAAAGATCCTGTGCAACAATGCCGCCTCGTTGTAGGTCAACTCTAGTTTTATCATTGTTCCTCCTTCTTCATACCAACGCCACAACCTGGGCCAGTATTTGGCGCGGTGTGAATTGCATGACCTGAATTGCTTTGGATGGGCACGCAGCTTCGCAACTGCCACACCCTTTACACAACACGGCGTTCACACGCACTTTCCCCGTGCGTGCATTCAATGCTGGCGCACCGTATGGACACGTCGCCACGCAAATGCCGCAGCCCGCGCAGACTTCTTCATTCACCGATGCCGTCGCCGATTCGATTTTTACTTTACCGCGACACAACGGCGCAAGCGCAGACGATGCCGCCGCACGTGCCTGGGCTATCGTATCGACAATGTCTTTCGGTCCTTGACACGTGCCCGCAAGAAAAACTCCATCGACGGCTGTCTCGACGGGGCGCAGCTTGGGGTGAATCTCCAACAAGAAACCATCGCCACTGCGCGGCAAACTCAACAGATTGGCGACTTCGTCCGTCTCGCCGCGTGGCGTCAATCCGATTCCCAAGACGACCAGATCCGCTTCGAGTTCAATCGGTTTCTGAAGCAGCGTGTCCTCGGCGCGCACAATCACTTTTTCGCCGCGTCGATAAACTTCGGACACGTACCCGCGTCGATAACGCACGCCCTCTTTGCGCACCGCGTCGTAAAACTCTTCGTGTCCCTTGCCGAACGCACGTACATCGGCGTAGAACACTGTCACCTTCGCATCGGGAAATTTTTCCTTGACAAGGTGCGCCTGTTTCGCATTCACCATACAACAGATGCGCGAGCAATAGGTGTTGCCTGTTGTCTCATCGCGCGAACCGACGCAAGAGATGAACACGACACTCTTGGCATTAGGCACCCCTTCGGGTTGTGCGGCGAGTCGCTCAAACTGCAACGATGTGATGACATTGGGGTACGCACCGAATCCCAGTTCGGGTTTCTTCGTCGCGTCAAATGTGCTGGCGCCTGTCGCAACAATAATCGCGCCGATGTTGATCTCGCTCGTTGTTTCTGATCGCGAAAAGTCGATGGCGTTCTGCGCGCACGCGGCAACGCAGCGCGGTTCAGACATACACACGTGATCTTGCACATATCGGCAAGCGAGTGCGTCGATAGCAAACTTGTCTTCGCGCGTGCGATAAATTGCGTGGTGCGTTGTGAGATTTGCATCGAACGCATCGGGCACAGTCACTGGGCACGCATCGATGCACTTGCCGCACGCATCGCATTTCGCCATGTCGACAAAGATCGGGTGTTGGCGAATCGTCGCGCGAAAATTGCCAACGTATCCATCGACCTTGCTCAAATCGGCATTCGTCAGCACGCGAAGGTTCGGATGTTCAGTCACGCGCTTGAGCATCGGCGCGAGCAAATCGGACACGCGCTCCATCGTTGGGAATGTCGCGTTCAATTGCGCGACACGCCCACCCAAGTACGGTTGTTTCTCGACAAGATATGCTTGGAATCCTGCATCCGCAATATCGAGCGCGGCTTGCATTCCCGCCACACCACCGCCAATCACGAGCGCGGCTTGGCTCACGCCAACCTCGCGCTCTTGCAACGGCACCAGCCACGCGACCTTCGCCACCGCCGATGCAATCAAGTCCATCGCTTTGAGTGTTGCGAATTGCTTGTCCACGTGAACCCAGGAGCATTGCTCGCGGATGTTCGCCATCTCCAACACGTACGGATTCAGTCCCGCCTTTTGAATCGTCGCGCGGAACGTTGGCTCGTGCATTCGCGGCGAACACGACGCCACGACAACGTGCGTCAACCCAAGTTCCTTGATGTCGTTCGTGATAAGCGCCTGACCGGGGTCGGAGCACATATACGTATAGTTGCGCGCGGCGACGACATTCGGCAGAGTTTTCGCAAACTCGCGCACCGCTTCCACGTCAACCGTGTTCGCAATATTCAATCCGCAATGGCAGATGTAAACGCCAATCTTTGGTCTCATAGGCACCTAGTCGAGTAGTCAGATAGTCTTGTAGTCGAATAGTCAGATAGTCCTGTAGTCATCTAGTCACTCGTCGACTATTTGACTACAAGACAACGAGACTATAGGACTTGATTCACGATTTGTGCAATATCCATCACCTTGATCTTTCCTTCGTTCCCCGTCGCGATCACCGCATCGCTAAGTGTAAGGAAACAGAATGGGCACGCAGTGGCGAGAATATTCGCCCCAGTTTCGAGTGCTTGATTGATACGATCATTCGCAAGGCGCATTTTGGTGTTCGTGCCCTCCAGCCACATTCGCCCGCCCCCGCCTTCGCAACATACGCTCCGTTCGCGTGAGCGATCCATATCGACAAATTTGGTCCCAGGAATCGCTTTGAGAATCGCGCGCGGTTCGTCGTACACGCCATTTTGCTTGCCGAGAAAACACGGGTCTTGGTACGTCACTGTCGCCTCGAACTTTTTCCCGAATTTCAATTTGCCATCTTCGATGAGATGCGCGACCGTCTGCGTGTAATGCTCGACGGCAAAATCGTTCTTGCCGTATTCGTTCTTGTAGACATTGTAGCAATGCGGTGACGTCGTCGTCAGTTTCTTCACACCTGCCGCTTTGAATTTTTCGATGTTGTCGTCACGCAAGTACTCGAACAAGCCGGATTCTCCGATGCGCCGAATCTCACTGCCGCAACATTGCTCATCCAAGCCGAGCGTGCCGAAATCGGCATTCGCCGCGCGAAAAATATTGACGAGTGCTTTCGGCATCGGCTGCACGCGTGGATCGTATGCATTCTCGCAGCACGTGAACATTGCGATTTCCGCACCATCAGCAACATTCTTCACACCCAGTCCATCCGCCCACAATGTTCGATCTTCACGCGGGAGAACGAGCGGATTGCCCTGGTTTAACGTTGCGGTAAGTGGTCCGCGTAGTGTCGTCGGAATTTTTCCACTTTCGATCCATTGTCCGCGCAGACCAATGATGAGGTCGTACGCTTTGACGCCTTTCGGACAGCGCAGCCCGCACGTTGAGCAGGTCGTGCAGTCCCATAAATCATCGCGCGCGACCAATTCAAAATCATCCCCGCGCAACATTTGATAAATCAGCGCGCGCGGATTGAGCGCACTCTTGGGCGAAATTGGACAGCCCCCCGTGCATTTACCGCATTGAATGCACGCGAGCAAACCGAATTGTTCGACGAGAGATTCTGTATCAAGCATATTTCCTCCCAGTGTTCAGCGGTTAGTGGACAGTGGACAGTGCCAACTGATCACTGACCACTGCACACTGTTCATTGCGACGCAGTCGCACAATCGCCGCACTCGCCGCCGCTTTCGCGTGCGCGACGGTGTCGGGAATATCCTTCGGACCTTGCACGCATCCCGCGAGATACACACCCTCGATTACTGTGTCTACGGGTCGCATCTTTGGGTGCGCTTCGGCGAGAAAACCATCAGCAGAATTGGTCAATCCCATCAACTTCGCGACGGGATTAGTTTCTGGACGCGGCACGAGACCTGTGCTCAATACAACCAGGTCAGCCGTCGTCTCAATCGGCTTGCCGATGAGCGTATCCTCTGAACGAATCACGAGTTTCTCGCCGCGTCGATAAATTTCTGAAACGTAGCCACGCCGATAATTCACGCCTTCTTCGCGCACACGATCATAAAACTCTTCAAATCCTTTGCCGAACGCGCGAATGTCGGCGTAAAACACGGTCACTTTGGAATCGTGAATCTTGTCTCTGACGAGATGCGCGTGTTTCGCCGTAATCATACAGCACACACGCGAACAATAGAGATTGCCCGTCGTCTCATCGCGCGAACCGACGCATTGAACGAACGCAACTTCTTTCGGTTCTTTGCCGTTCAGTATAATTTTTCCCGATGTTGGTCCCGACGCCGACGACAATCGCTCGAATTGCAACGAGTTGATGACGTTTGGATAAATCCCGTAACCCAGTTCGGGTTTCAGTTTCGCGTTGAATGGATCAAATCCGGTTGCGACAACGACCGCGCTCACGTCCAAATCGACAAACTCTTCCTTCTGCGTGAAATCAATTGCGCCCGCTTTGCACGCATCCTGGCACAAGAATGTCTTGCCGCACACGCCGCGCGTGAGATAAATGCATTGCGTTGGATCAACCGTGTACTTCAACGGTACCGCTTGCGGGAACGGGACGTAAATCGCAGACCGCTTGCCCATCTCCGCATTGAACGTATCGACCACCTTGCCTTTGAAGCGACACGCTTCGGCGCAACTGCCACACCCCGTGCATTTTGTAATATCGACATAGCGCGGTTTCTTTTTCACGGTGACGTGAAAAGTCCGCCTGTCGAGATCGTTGTTTTGAACCTGGGTCACTTCCGAGTACGTCAGCAAATCGATATTCGGATGGCGTGATACATCGACCATTTTGGGCGTGAGGATGCACGCGGAGCAATCGAGTGTCGGAAACGTCTTGTCGAGTTGCGACATTCGTCCACCAACGCTCGGCTCTTTCTCGACGAGATAGACATGAAAGCCCGCGTCTGCAATATCGAGCGCAGTTTGAATTCCAGCAATTCCGCCACCGATCACAAGTGCGCTGTGAGTCATAAGGTCACTCGTTTCAAGTTTCAGGTTTCACGTTGCGACAAGCATCATCTTGAAACCTGGAACTTGCAGCCTGAAACTATTCCATTTCCCCAATGTATTGCAACTCGTTCTGCCGAAATTCCATAAACGGCGGTTTCTCGTTCACGTCACGACCTGGCTCGTACTCGAAAAGTTTTTGCACACGCGAGCCGACCGCGCGAAACATCGCCGTGAGTGGAATATCGTGTGGGCACGCAGACTCGCACATTCCACAGCCTACGCACGAGGTCGCCATATGATTGAGCCGCGTCATTTGAAACAGCATCGCATCGGGCGGCATCGTGAGCGCGCCGTGTCGTTCTGCCAAACGCAACAATTCACGCGGCGCGCGTTCCGCATTCGCCGTGCGGAAGAAACATTCTTTACAGTAGCAAATCGGGCACGCATTCATACAGTTGGTGCATTCCAGACAATCAGCGAAATAACTAGCGAATCCGCCATTGGTGCGCATCTCGTCGTGAAAGTGTTTAAGCGTTGCATCGCGCATTGCTGCATGTTGCGCAATCAAATTGGCGATCATCTTGTTGCGCGCATCGGCGGTTGACGTGTCGGCGACGAGTCCCATTTGCTGAGCGATGTCATCGCGCATTTCGATGTCAAGCGCCTGGGTGTTATCAAGGCCGATGAAACCAATCGCAATGTCCGCGTGATTCGGGATTGGATGTTCGCACATCGCGCACGCTGATCGAAACACCAAATCACCCGCGCCGCCTTGTTTCCCTGCACGCCAAACGTGCGCCATCAAATCGGGGGTTTCGTGCAACGCCTCAGCGTATTCGGGTGTCTTCATCGTGCCGATACAATCGGCGCCGATGATGATCATGTGATCGAGTTTCGCTTGATTGAATTTCACCAACTCGATGAGCGCGCGAATTTCGCACGAGCGCAGAACAACACCCAGCTTTTGATTCGTCGGTTCGTGCGTCAGCATCGACACGAGCCGCGCACTGTTGAATGTCATCACTGGCGCAAATGGATTTGCGCGATCGAGCCGCGTCGGATTCTTGACGAGTGCAGGCATCATCGAATTGTGCGCGCCCTCGATGGGCACGAGCATCGCATCGACAATGTGCTTGTCGAACAGCGCGCGCAGAAAATCGCGTGTCGCGCCGAGTGTGTCGCCGTTGGTAACTTGCCACAGACCGCGTGTTGTCATATCAACCTCGGTATTCTGTTGAACTACTGGCTATCCTGCCATCGCCCACGGAAGTCGCTCGTGAATGTCCCGACCTGGGACATAGTGATATGTCTCTTGCAATTTTCGTCCCAGTGCCGCTTGTATCGCGACCAGGGGTGTGTGTTTTTCGCACGCCGATTCGCACATTCCACAACTCACGCATGATGCCGCGCGGCGTCCCCAGGCAACCAAATCGTCAAAGGGACCCACGCCCCCGCTCATCAACGCCAACGTGTCAAACGCGCGCCCGCCCTTGGCAAGTGATGGTCGAAATGCCGCAGTCCCACAGAAGGGACAGGCGTCACTGCATTTGCCGCACGCGTCGCATTGGGCGAATATCGCAAAGAGCGATGAGACATCATTTACCATTTGCTCCGCTTGCGCAATCGCGGCTTCGCGTCGATGACGACGAATCCCCGCCAGACGGGTCAGAGCTTTTTCGCGCCCGTCATGGTCGCTCGGTCGCCAATTCAATTGTTCCGCCAGGTCGTCGTTCGCTTCAATCATAATGCGTTCACGAACATCGTAACCAATTAAGCTGATAGCGACGTCGACATGCTCGGGCGTGAAATGTTCGCATATCTGGCACGCATTCCGCAATCGATACGGCGCAATGGGCCCTTGGCGTGTCCACCGCAACGTTTCATCGGTGGGTGACCTAGCGGATCCACGTGCGATTTGAGCGTACGTGTCGGGCTCGTACGTGCCCATACAATCGATCCCGATCAACAGCAATGACTTGAGATCGATACGCCCAACCTTGGACAATTCGATCAGTGTGCGCAGTTCGCATGGATGCATGACCACGCCCAGCCTTGTACCGTTGTCCTCGCGTCTTTGATGCGCGAGCATTCCCGCTGCATTCATTCGCATCACGGGCGCGAGCGGGTTCGCCGCATTGAGTTGCATGGGATCGCGGATGATCGTCGGCGTCACGCGATCAACGCGCGGCACTTCGAGGGGGACAAGCATTTCGTCGATCAATTTTTCTTCGAACAAGGATTTGAGCACTTCGCGCACAGTTCTCAGGGTGTCCCTTTCCCTGACGCGAATTTCTGTTCGGACGGTCATTGTTCACCTCCTGCCACCAATTCCTGCGCTAATCTAGTCCGATGAATTTCCAGGATACGCGAGTCTGATTTCTTATCCGCACGATATATACGAACCAGCGGCAAATCTGCCGCACCAGACGGTCCGCCGTAAATCTCGATGGTGCGATCGATGGCGCGCTGGACCATTTCCGATGCGAACAGGGCCGCGCGCGGCGCTGATTCGCGCGCGGCCTTGACCCTCGTCAATTTCACACGCCGCGTGATACACCATCCAGCGCGCGGCATCAATTTCGATTGCCATGTCTGCCAGGTCGCGTTGCACCAGAGGACGAACTGATAAAGGCTGTCCCGCCGATTTCCAATCGCGCGCGTACATTGAACTTTGTTCTAATAATCGCGATGCGATTCCAACTTTTCGTGCCGCCGCGCGGACGAGACGCGCGTTTTGATATTTCTTTCCGAGTGCAAACGCCTTACCGATTTCACCCAGGATGTTCGATGCAGACACGCGTACATCGCGCAAAATCAATCTGCCATTTTGCGATTTGACATTGTCGATAATGAAGCACGTCACGCCTTCATCGGTCTTCGCAAAGACCAAATAGACGTCTGTCTCCTCAACAAGCTTCATCCCATTCAATACCCACGCATCGCCATCGATCGTCGCGCGAGTTTCAATTTCATCGCCATCAGGTTCACGCAGTGCCAACGCGGCTTGTACTTTACCCGCAATCGCTGGTTTCAAATATTGTTCGATTTGCTCCGCGTTCGCATCGAATAAGATAGGCGGAATGTCGCCAAAATCGAAATCAACGAACGTCTTGCCGAGTTCTTCTGCAACGAGACAGGCACCGAGCGTGCTCAATCCACCGCCGTCCAACGCTTCAGGCGCAGTCATCGCCCATAATCCTTGGTCAATGGCTTTTTTCTTGAGCGCATCGTATTTCTCGCGCGGAATCGGCGCGCCGCGTTTGCCCGGCTGTCCATCGAGCACAAGCGTCTGACTCTCGATGGGCAACAATTCGTTCGTCACGAAATCGCGCGCCATATCGCGGATCATTTGCAGTTCTTCGGAAAGTGTGAAATCCATTGAAACCTCACGACCGAAGAGCGAGGACGAACGACAAATGCTTGTCGGTCATCCGTCTTCCGTCGTCCGTCATTTTTCAATGTCGCGTGCGTTGTATCTCTTTTTCAACTCATCCACTGACAACGATTTCAGTTCTTGCACAGGCGCGTTACATTTGCCCGCTTGAATTTCTTCCACGCGCTTTTGCAGATGCAGCGAGCGCGGCGCGATGTACGCACCATACAATCGCCGCGCGAGGAGTGCGATGTTGTACGGAACGAGTTCACCTGTGCAACGCGCCGTGCATAGTCCACACGCGATGCAATCGAATGACAAGTCTGCCGCACGCGCAATGTCGCCGCGCAATGCCGCGCCGATGTATTCCATCACTTCTATCTCTTGCGGACACGCTTTGGTGCACGTATTGCAACCTTTGCACAGACCCAGTTCTGGATAGACTTGGAGCAAGCGCGCGCCGTCGGCATCGAGCATCGCAAAATCGTAGCGCGCTTTGTTCGCAGGAAACGATGGAATCTGTGCGAGGCGCATCCCATCTTGCACCACCGACTGGCACGCAAGCGCAACATTCAATTTGTTGTCGCCTGCCATCCGATACACCGTCGCGCACGCACCGCAAAATCCGCCGCGACAGCCCGCACCACGAATCATCCGATAACCAGCATACTCGAACGCACGCATAATCGTCAGCGAGGCGGGAACCTTGTAGCGTTTATCCATTATGAAGACGTCGATCAATTTATCTTCCATCCTGCACTCCTACGCGACCAGCGCCCACAACGTTTCTTCGTCGCTGTCCACTTTTTTCAGCAACCGCGCCATCCCCTCGACCATCCGCATATTGACGATGTAATGCTTGATCGTCGTATCGACCTGGGGACAGACAAGCACACAATTGTCGCAGCGATCACAGTCCTCGCCGACCAATGCTTCGAGCGCGAACGAAGTGCGTTGCGGCGTGCGTTCGCGACGACGCGGCTCGCGCGCAAGCAGTCCGCAGGCATCAATGCAATTCCCGCAACCGATGCACCCCTTGAATCCCGCAATATTTTCCGCAAGTTGCATTGTGTGGTACGGCGCGAACCCGCTCGACAACAATCGGCAACGTCCCACAGGTGGTCGCGATTCATCGAGCACGATATTCAGTATTCGTTCGATGCGTTTCACATCAACTTGATTTAGACCAGGCATAATTCGTCCTATAGTCTTGTAGTCCGATGGTCGAGTAGCAGACTAGTGCGATTACGCGACTAACCGACTTTTCTTTCAACTTGGCTGTGAACTCGCGAATCGTTTCCGCGAATTGCGCACCTTCGCTTGCGCTAATCCAACGCAACCACACGCGGTCTTTATCGAATCCCAGTTCGTCGAGTGTTTCTTGCAGAACGGCAAACCGCCGCCGCTCTTTGTAATTGCCCGATTGATAATGACAATCGCCAGGATGACATCCGCCGATGAGCACGCCATCCGCGCCATCGAGCATCGCTTTCAAAACATAAACTGGGTCTGCCGCGCCACTGCACATCAAGCGAATGATGCGCACGTTCGGCGGATATTGCAGACGCGACGTGCCCGCGAGGTCAGCGCCCGTATAGGTGCACCAATTGCACAGAAACGCGACAATCCTGGGTTCATAGCCGTTGTCAGACATTGGCGTATACTCCTATCGCTTCTTCAATCATCGAGAATACTTGCGGATACTCGAACGCTTTTTGTTGCGTCGCGCCGTTTGGACACGCCGTCACGCATCCGCCGCAACCCTGGCACAGCGCCGCGTTCACTTGGGCAACATTCGTTTCTTCATCGATTGAGCGTGCGCCGTACGGACACACCGCGACGCACAAGCCACAGCCCGCACACAATCGTTCGTTCACCGTTGCGACAATCGGCACGGCTTCGCGTTGTCCTTGCGACAAGAGCGCAACCGCACGAATCGCCGCACCTTGCGCTTGGGCAATCGATTCTTCGAGCGTGCGCGGCGAGTGCGCCAGCCCCGCCAAGAAAATTCCGTCAGCGGCGAAATCGAGCGGACGCAGTTTTGCGTGCGCTTCAAGAAAGAATCCATCCTGGGTCAGCGGCACTTTTAAGATTTGCGCCAGCGGCAGATTATCCTGTGGTTCGATGCCTGCGCTTAGCACGACAAGATCAGGGGCGAGTTCGATTTTGCCATCGGGCGTAAATGCGGCGTGTGCAGTCACTCGCAGTTTGCCATCAATGATGGAAACGTTTGGCTTGCGCGAAGCGTCCGATTCGTAATGCAGGAACAACACACCTTGCTCGCGCGCCTTGCGATATGCGTCTTCTTTGAATCCATACGCACGAATGTCGCGGCACAGCACAACGGCCTGCGCATTCGGATTGATCTCTTTCAACTTGAGCGAGTTCTTGATCGCTTGCTGGCAACAAATGCGCGAGCAGTACGGATGCGTGTCGTCGCGTGAGCCGACGCATTGAATCATCACAATCGAATTGACTTTGCCGACCTCATGGTTCGCCAAACGTTCTTCAAATGCTTGTTGGGTGATGATTCGATCATCCTGACCATTCAAATATTCCTTCGGCGTCATCGCGCGCGCACCCGTCGCAACCACAACCGCGCCGTGTTCGATTTCAATTTCTTTCAACTCATCTCCAACGTGCACGCGCGACTTGAATCGCCCGACGTAACCTGACACATCGGCCACTTGCGCGTTGGTGTAAAGATGAATCAACGGATGTTGTCGCACGCGCTCAATCGTTTCGACAAGTTGTTGCTGAACATCGCCCGCATCAATCGTGTAATGAATGTGCCGCGCGTGTCCGCCCAACTCGGCTTCACGTTCGATGAGAAAAACTTCGTGTCCTTGGTCGGCAATCGTGAGCGCAGAGGTCATTCCTGCTAGTCCGCCACCAATTACCAGCGCGCGCGGATTGATGTCGAAGACAAGTCGATACAGCGGCTTGTTGCGTTGCACGCGTGCGACCATCATCGCGACCAAATCCTTTGCTTTGTTGGTCGCCGCATCACGGTCGCCGCGATGCACCCAGGAATCCTGCTCGCGAATGTTCGCCAACTCAAACAGATGCGGATTCAACCCAGTTTCGCGCAGCGTGTCTTGAAACAACGGCTCGTGGGTGCGCGGCGTGCAACTCGCGACGACGACACGATTCAACCGATTCTCTTCGATGCGCGCCTTGATGCGCGCCTGCGTATCCTGGGAACAGGTGTAAAGATTGTGCTCGGCGTAAACGACACCTGGCAGCGTCTTGGCGTACTCGACAACTTCAGGCACGCGCACAATGCCGCCGATGTTGATGCCGCAATGACACACGAACACGCCGACGCGTGGCTCTTCATCCGACACATCACGTTCCGGCGGATATGTCTTTTTGCGCGCAAGCGTGCCGCGTGCCTCTGCCAGCAAACTCGATGCGCACGCTGCCGCTGCCGAGGCTTCGATCACGGTCTCTGGAATATCCTTCGGTTCGCCGAACGTGCCCGCGACGAAAATCCCAGGTCGCGTTGTTGCCGTTGGATTGAACGCCAGCGTGTTCGAGAATCCGTACTCGTTCAACGATAGGTCAAGTCGTTTTGCCATCGCTTGCGTTTCAGCGTTCGGCTTGACGCCCACCGACAGCACGACCATTTCGAATTCCTCGATTTGCGGTCCGTCGTCAGTTGCAAACTTGACGCGCAAGTTTCCGTTCACCGCTGGCTCAACCGCACTCACCATCGAGCGAACATATCGCACACCCTGCGTTTTCGCGCGCTCGATATAACGGTCAAAATCCTTGCCGTACGAACGAATGTCGAGATAGAAAATCGTCGGCTCGATGTTCGCGTCGTGCTCGCGTGCGATGACCGCTTCCTTGGTCGCATACATACAACAAATCGACGAACAGTAACCTTGGTCGCGTGCACAATCGCGCGAACCAACGCACTGAATCCACGCAACCCGCTTTGGATGTTTGCCATCGCTCGGTCGCGCAACAACGCCTGTCGTCGGTCCCGTCGCGGAAAGGAATCGCTCAAACTCAAGCGAGGTGACAACGTTCGGGTATCGTCCGTAACCCAGTTCGGGGCGATAATCGAGTGCTTTCAAATCAATCGGATCAACCCCTGGTGTGAGAATCACCGCGCCGACTTGTAACTCGCACGTCTCTTCGACCATCGCGTGATTGACCGCGCCCGCGCGACACGCATAAACGCATTCCAAACATTCCGAGCACACACCGCACGCGAGACAACGTTCCGCTTCAGCAACAGCTTCGTCCTCCGTCATTGCGCGCGTAAACTCGTTGAAATTCTTGACGCGCTCTTCAGCGGCAATCCACCCCAAATGCGTTCGTCCGTGTGTTGATACTTTGCCACTTTTAATTTTGGTTGTGATTTCTTCACGCGATAATTTCACGACCGAGGATGGAGGACCGAGGGCGGAGGACAAATCATTTACTTCCGTCTTCCGTCCTTCGTCCTGCGTCAAGTAATTCTGAATCGCCTTCGCCGCCGTGTGCCCCGCCGCAATTGCATCGATAATAAAGCCAGCACCTGTGACCGCATCGCCGCCCGCAAACAACCCAGGTCGTCCCGTCGCAAGCGTTTCTGGATCAACCGCAACTGTGCGGCGCTTGCTCTGTTCGGCGCCCTTTGCATTTTGAATTGGCGCGAGATCGGGACCTTGACCGATGGCGAAAACCACTGTGTCACATTCGATGATGTGCTCCGTGTTCGGATATGTTTCGAGCGTCAGTCGTCCATCTTTTTCAAACTGCATAAACTTGACGTTGATGCACTCGACGCCTGTGATTCTTGCCATCGGTCACGACAACCTGCTTGAACGAGCGCGACGGATAAATGCCGATGCCTTCTTGCTCGACTTGCTCCAGGTCTTCTTTCGTCGCAGGCATCGTCTCGCGCGATTCAAGGCACGCCATCGCGACACTCGCCGCGCCAAGTCGTCGCGCCGTTGTCGCCGCATCGACTGCAACTGCGCCACCGCCGAGAACGAGAACACGACGGTTCTGAATTTTCGATTCTAGATTTGCGATTCCTGACTGAGGACCCACGACCGAGGTCCGGTGGTTTTCCTGGCTCCTCGGTCCTCCGTCTTCCGTCTGCTCCAACGCAATACTCACTTCGCGCAACATATCCAGCGACACAATCACGTCAGGATGGTCTGCCCCAGGAATCGGCAACTTGCGTCCCTTGTGCGAACCAGCCGCGAAGAACACGGCGTTGTAACCATCGGCAAAAAGTTTTTCGACATCATCGACGCGCGCGTTCAGTTTCAACTCAACACCAAGTGCAACAATGTCGTCGATTTCATTTTGCACCCGGTTGTGTGGCAACCGAAAATTCGGCACGCCGACGCGCATCATTCCGCCTGCCACAGGGTTCGCTTCAAAGACCGTGACGCTGATAACCTTGCCGCGCCAAATCCGCCGCGCACGTCAGACCCGCAGGACCCGAACCGACAATGGCGACGCGCTCAACGGGTTGTGGTGTTTGAGTCGTTGCGGTAGGTAATTGGAAATTGGGATTTTGGATTTTGTTCTCGTATGCCCAATCCGCGACAAAGCGCTTCAAATCCCGAATCGCCACGGGCGCGTCGTGCGTGCCGCGATTGCATTGCAGTCTCGCATTTGGCAATGCAGACGCGTCCGCAAATCGATGGAAACGGATTGTCCTCTTTGATGACGCGATACGCATCGGCAAATCTTTTTTCGCGGATGAGCGCAACGTATCCTTGCGCGCGTTGATGCGCCGGGCACGCATCCTTGCACGGCGCGACGCCGCGCTTTTCAATTGCAAACGCATTCGGGATGGCTTGCGGATACAATTTGTAAATCGCTTTGCGCTGCATCATCCCAGCATTAAATTCGTCGGGCAATGGAATCGGACATTTCGCCGCGCAGTCGCCGCACCCCGTGCATTTTTTTGCATCGACGTAGCGTGGATGCTGGCGAATCGTCGCCGTAAAATTCCCGGGTTCGCCATCGACCTTTTCCAAATCGGCGGTTGTGATAATTTCGATGTTGAGATGGCGTCCCGTCTCGACGAGCTTGGGCGACATGATGCACATGGCGCAATCGTTCGTCGGGAACGTCTTGTCGAGTTGCGCCATTCGTCCGCCGATAGCTGGCGCACGATCGAGCAAGTATACTTTGAACCCAGCTTCGGCAAGGTCGAGCGACGCTTGCATTCCGCCGATGCCTGCACCGACGACGAGCACCGCGCCCACTTTACGATTTTCTGATTGCGTGATTGGGTCAGCCATAGTCACACTCAGTTTTGCGATTGTTGCAACATCATCACCGATTGGGTCAGGTCTTCAGGCGTCACACCTGGCGATTCGATTCCAACACTGCGATACACTTCGGCGATGCGCGCGAGCACCGCACGGTTTTCCAGCGACACGCCGCGCAACGCGAGTTCTAATGCGCCCGTCGCGAACCGCGGCAAGATGGTAAAGTCGCCCGACAACAACACGTCATCGATGTGATGATCGTGTAAACGTGCGGTCACGCGGATAAGACCCCCAGGCGCTTTGTTCGCCGCTTCGAGCACGCGCACATCGGCGTGAATCTTGACACCCTGTTGCCGCAAACCACCCTTTTGATACAGCCATTCATCGCTTACAAATTGCGCGTCGAGTTGTTCCGCGATCTGCAATTCTCTTGCCGATAATTCGCCGCGAATCATTTGGCGTCCCAGACCTGCTTCCGCTTTCTCTTGATAAATCTTCATCACCGATTCGCGTTCTGGTGCGCGTCCCAACTGCCGCGTCATCGTCGTCATATATTCGTTGAGCGATTGGAAAATCTTGTCGCGCATCTTTTCTGACGAGACCTTGAGCACCTTGGCCATCAGCTCAAAACTGAAATCGAACATAAATGAGCCGACGACGACTTCGGCAATACCGATTTGCGCCGCACCCGTCCCGCCGATTTTTTTGCCTTGCACGTGAATGTCGTTGATGGGTCGGTAATTTGCGGGGATGCCAAGCAATTGATACGTTTCGACAATCGGCTTCACGTATTGTGCAAATCGTTCACCCAGGTCGGCGGGCAATGTGCCGCGATGGAATATCCATTGCACGAAAACCTGGTTGCGGTCGAGATACACCGCGCCGCCGCCCACCTCGCGTCGAACCATCGGCAAGCCGTGTTCACGGCAGTACTCGACATCGACTTCTTTTTCTAATTCTTGATGAAAGCCGATGGAGACGTACGGATCGGATGGATTTACAAAGATAATCGTGTCAGGCGTGTCCGCATCCATCGCATACGCGACGGCGTGATAGACTGTTTGCGAACGAACGGGTGGAACCAAATGCAAATCGAGCAAGCGAATATCGTTTGCCATTGCGTCTACCTTTTCCCAGGAATCTCCCACGGCAATTGTTGGGCAACCAATTCTGCAACGTCCATGATTTTCATTCGCGCTTTGCGCGCGGCATCGTGCTTGCGCGCCGCACCCATCAACGTGCGCTCGCATTGCTGGCACGCCGAGACGAGCACATTCGCGCCTGTACTCACCGCGTCGTCCAATCGTTCCGATGCAATCTTGGGCGGTAGAGTTGGATCGAATGTTTCAAGATTGCCGCCGCCGCCGCAACACATTGCATTCGTGCCGTAATTCGTCATCTCGACAAAACGCGCAGACGGAATCGCATCGAATACCGCCCGCGGCGCATCGAACACGTGCGATTTGCGACCTAGGTCGCACGGATCGTGATAAGTGATTGTCCCATCAAACGCAGTAAGCTCGAATGCGCGATTATCAATCATCTGCGCGATCAATTGCGTTGAATGTTTCACCTCGAACGGGAGCGGGACACCGAACATCGCGGGGTATTCGTGATGCCACATATGGAAGCACGATGGGCACGTTGCGACCAGCGTGTGCGCACCCATCGCGTGAATTTGTTCGACGTTGTGTTGCATCAATTCGCGCGCGCGTTCGCGTTGCCCAGCCGCGAGCAACGGATAGCCACAACACCACTCTTCGCTTCCCAGGACTGTGAAATCGGCTTGCGCGAAAGCGAGAATCGCGGTGAGTGATTGCGGAATGCGATAACTTTGCGGAAAGAGCGCGCTGACGCACCCCGTGAAATAGACAATCTCCGCGCCTTTGCGATTCAGCAACCCTTCGGGCGCGCGCACCAGGTTGTGTGTCCACAACGTGCGATTGTTGGCTTCGTCGCCCGTGACGTTGTGTGCGGCACCGATATTGTCACGCAATCGACTGAGGCGTCCCATTCCGTCGACAATCGCTGTGTCGGCGAACGACGCGCGCCGCGATTCTTCCCAGGCAAGTTCACGCACTGATGCAAGCATCGCACCGATGTGCACATCGTTCGGACAGCGCGCGCCGCACAAATCGCAACCGAGACAACGCCACAGCGCGGGAGTGTTGAGCAGTGCATCAGTCATGCCGAATTGCACGAGGCGCAGAAAATTCGCGGGGCGCAAATCGGCGACATGCGCAATAGGACAGCCCGCCGTACATTTCGAGCACGCAAAGCACAAATCAATTTTCTGTTGCGATTGGGTGTTGACGAAATCGCGCAATGTTGTGTCGAGCGTGGCGACTGTTGTCATCTGTATCCGCCCTTGTCGTTGCGAGCGAAACGAAGCCGCGAAGCGTCCTAATCGAGAGTTGGGGATTGCTTCGGCGCAAAAACCGCTCCTCGCAATGAAAGCTAAAGCTTGTACTTGACAATATCACTGCTAATCAATTCTGCCAGTGCAGGATCATTCGCGTGCCACAGGGTTTTTACCTCATCGGGATTGCTCGCCTCAACTTTGATGAGCCAGCCTTGCTCGTACGGTGATTCGTTGATGAGCGTCGGCGAAAATTCCAATTCCTCATTTACCGCTGTCACGGTGCCGCCCACCATCGCCAGCACGCGCCCAACCCACTTGCCTGACTCGATGCTCATTACGGCTTGCCCCTGGGTCACGACGCGTCCGGGTTTTGCAATCTCGACGTATTGAATTTCCTTCGCTAGTTTTTGCGCGAACACCGTAAAGCCCTGCGTGACGACGTTCCCTTCTACCTTCGCCCACGCGTGATTCTTGTCGTAATAGAGATCATCCGGAAATTCATACCCCGCAATGTTCATTGTTTCCTCTCATTACCACAGAGGTTACAGAGAACACAGAGACCAAAATATTTTCTCTGTGACCTCTGCGCTCTGTGGTTATTAGCAGTTCTGTTTTAGAACTTGGACAACCTCTCCACGCACATCAATTACTCGCACTTGCAACGGCGTCTCGCCCATCAACGCGTGTGTTGCACAACCGAAGCACGGATCGTATGCGCGGAACGCCATCTCGATGCGATTGAGCAATCCTTCAGTGACGACCGTGCCCGCGTGAATCAAACCTTGCGCCGCTTGCTTGATCGACAAACTAATCGGTGCATAATTGTTCGTCGTGCCAACAATCAAATTTGCTTTCGTCACGATGCCGCGCTCATCGGTCCAATAATGATGCGTGAGCGTGCCGCGCGGCGCTTCGACCGTGCCAACGCCTTCGGTTGGTTTCTCCGTTGGAATGTTGCGCACGTGCGAATTTGTGATTTCGGGATCGGTTGTCAATTCGACGAGCCGCTCCGCCGCGTAAAGCAACTCGACCAAGCGCGCCCAATGAATCGCGAGTGTGTGATGCACGGGCTTACCACCCAACGTCGAATAAAATTCATCGTATGCTTCTTGCGCGCGCGGCGTCGCCATTCCATCCGATGCGTTCAAGCGCGATAACGGCGTCGCTTGATACATCCCGCTGTCCTTGCCCGCAACAATTCCTTTCCAACCGATGTTCTTAAGGTACGGAAATTTCAAATACGTCCACGGCTCAACCCGCTCGGCGATGACGTTGGCGTACTCGTGCGGCAAATATTTGACGAATTCTTTGCCCGTGGGATCGACGACGCGGATCTTGCCATCGTAAAAATTGATCTTGCCATTCTCGTCGACCATGCCCATATAGTACATCGGGCTGGTGTACGCATCGGAGAGAATCATATCGACATACGCTTTGTTCTTCAGCACGACATCGCGAAATATCTGAAGTGTGAACTGTGCGAAATCGATTAACTCGCGTCCCGTTTTTTCAAATCGCGTACGCTCTTCCTCGTTGATTGATTTGCTCATTCCCCCAGGAATTGCGCTAATCGGGTGAATCGTCTTGCCGCCGAGTGTGCCAATAATGTCCATTGCCATACCGCGACTGCGGATCACGCGCTGTCCCACATCGACGCCGACTTTGTGAATCAGACCCAGGATGTTGCGTTCGGCAGGCGGCGCATCGGGACCGACGACGAAATCGGGACCCGCGAGAATGTAGAAATGCGTGGCGTGATCAGCGACGTAAAACGCCGAATACAACAACTCGCGCAATTTCTTCCCTGTCGGCGGAACCTCGACGTGATACACCGCATCGCACGCTTTCGCCGATGCGAGATGATGCGCTTCGGGACAAACACCGCAGATGCGCGGCGTGATGCGCGGCATTTCTTCGACGGGGCGACCTTCCGCAAATTTTTCAAATCCGCGCAATTCAGGAATGACCATCAACGCATTTGCGACGTTCCCCTCATCGTCGAGAAAAATATCAATCTTGCCGTGACCTTCGAGTCGCGTGACTGGATCGATGACGATTTTTTGCATAAGCGTTACCTCGGCTCGATTCGCGTGCGATGCAACAGCGATGCAGGCAAACCAAATCGATAAAAAGTGCCGACTGGGTCAACAATTTCGCCGATGATGCGCGCGGCATCTTCTTCCGTGCTCGCATCCGCAACCGATGCTGCCGCCGATAACAACGCCGCGCCTTGGTCGACGACGTGTGGCGGCGCGCCGTAGCAGCCGCGACACGGCAAATCGACCTTGGTACACAACGCGCCGCATCCGCCGCGCGTCGCGGGACCCGCGCAAAGGATTCCTTGGTCGAACAAGCACGCCTTCGAATCGGGAATAATTTCGTGCGGGCGATAAAATTTCTTGATGCGCTTCTCTTGCCGCGTGTGCTTGCACTCGTCGCACACCGTCTTGTCGTTCGCGCCGACGACGCTGCCCTTGGGCGGGAGTTTGCCGCTCAGAATCGCTTCAACCACATTCCAGATTTGAGGTGGCTGTGGTGGACAACCTGGGACGAAATAATCGACTTCTTCGACTTGTGCCAATGTCTTGACCGTGTTGTACATTCGCGGGATGTTCACTTGCCCTTCGGGCATCGTGTACGATGTCTGCGGCAAAACCTTATCGACGTTGATAACCGATGGCTCGTCGAAATACGCGCGCTCGAAAATAGATTGGCGCGAGTACATATTTGCAAGACCTGGGATGCCGCCCGTGTGCGCGCACGAACCGAAGGCGACAAACACTTTCGATTTCTTGCGTAACAAGTGCGCGACGTGTTCGTTCTCGGTGTTGCGAATTGCGCCGTTGAACAGGCATACATCAAGATGCTGATCAGGCATCGCCTCGACGTCGTGATACTTGTAATCCATCGCAACGGGCCAAAAGAGAATTTCTGCCGCCGCATCGAGATCAAGAATCTTTTCGCGCAGTTCGACAATCGCAATCTCGCAACCGCCGCAGGACGCCGCCCAGTACAGCCCCAGCTTGAGTTTCGGCATCAGTCCTCCTTGCTCGCGAGTTCGTGTTGCCAATCGAGCGGACCGAGCGTGCGCACTTCTTCAGTAAAATCGTGGACGAGTTGTGTCCACTTGTTCGCTTCTGCGCCCGAAATCCAACCCCAATGGAATCGTTCTTTTTCGATGCCGTACTGCGCGAGCACTGTTTCGAGCAATGGCATTCGGCGGAACGTTTTGAAATTGCCGTTGCTGTAATGGCAATCGCCAGGTGGATGGCAACCTGACACGATGACACCGTCCGCGCCGAGCGCAAATGCTTTCAAGACAAACTCTGGGTCGATGCGCCCTGAACACATCACGCGAATAATGTCGACGTTCGGCGGCATCTTCATTCGATTCACGCCTGCCGTGTCCGCCGCCGTATATGTGCACCAGTTACACAGAAAGCCGACAATCCTGGGTTCAAAATGATTTTCGCTCATATCAACGCCAGCTCCTTCGCCATTGCTGACGGCTTGAATAATCCTTCCAATTCTGCGACGATTTGTTGATCGGTGAAATGGCGCGCGGTGATTGCACCCGCAGGACACGCCGCCGCGCACGTGCCGCATCCTTTGCACAATGCTTCGTTCACTTGCACGACGCCCGTGCCGTTGTGCGCAAGGTAACTAATCGCGGTGTATGGACAGAGTGCGATGCACGTCTTGCATCCCGAGCACAATTCTTCATCGACCAATGCGGTCGTCGGCGAAATGACCACCTCACCGCGACTGAGCATCGATAATACTTCGCTTGCCGCTGCGCCCGCGTGCGCAACCGTGTCAGGCACATCTTTCGGCGCTTGGCAGGTGCCCGCGAGAAACACGCCTTCGGTGTTCGTGTGAAACGGGCGTAGTTTCGGATGCGCCTCTTGGAAAAATCCGCTCGCACTGCGGCTGATGCTAAAGAGCGATGCAACCTTGTCCGAATCGCGTTGCGGTTCCATCGCGGTTTCGAGAACGACTATATCGACGCCGATTTGAACTGGGATGCCGAGCGTCGTGTCTTCGGCTTTCACTTGCAACTTGCCATCGTTCAGCACAACAACTTCAGCGCCGCGCCCGCGCACAAAGTACACACCCTCTTCTTGCACGCGTTGATAAAACTCTTCGTAATCCTTGCCGAACGCGCGAATGTCCATATAAAACTCAAAAACTTCTGCGCCTGTTTTATCGCGCACGAGATGCGCGTGCTTCAACGCATACATACAACACACCCGCGAGCAATATCGGTTCGCGTGTTCATCGCGGCTGCCGACGCAATGAATGATCGCGACGCGCTCGGGCTTTTTCCCATCGGCCGTGAGAATCTGTCCCTTGGTCGGTCCGGTCGCGCTCGACATTCGCTCGAATTGCAAACCATCGAGAATGTTGGGCGATTTGCCGTACGCGTACGCCGACAATCGTTTGGGATCGAACATTTCAAACCCAGTGGCGACGACGATACTGCCAACATTCAGTTCGACGATTTCTTCTTTCTGATCGAAATTGATCGCACCCGTTGGACACGCTTTGGCGCAATCCTTCAAACATTTGCCGCGACTGAGCCACACGCACGTATCTTTGTCGATCACGGCTTTCATCGGCACACCTTGCCCATTGAGTGGAATGTACGCCGCGCGACGTTTACTCAACCCAGCATCGAATTCATTCGGCACACCTTTCCGATACACGCACGCATCGGCACATTCGCCGCAACCTGTGCACAAGGTCATATCGACATAGCGCGGACGCTTGCGAACTTGCGCCTTGAATTGTCCAACGTAACCCGACACGCCGACCACGTTGCTGTAGGTCAGCAGTTCAATGTTGGGATGTCGACCGACATCCATCATCTTGGGTCCGAGGATTCAGGTGCTACAATCAAGCGTCGGAAAAGTCTTGTCGAGTTGCGCCATATGTCCGCCGATGGACGGTTGGCGCTCGACCAGATAAACTTTGTATCCGCCTTCGGCAATCGTCAGCGCAGCTTGAATTCCTGCGATGCCTCCGCCGACGACGAGCGCAGCGGGCGTCACTTTTTCTTTGCGTGCATTCAGCGGCGCGTGATACGCCACGCGCGCGACTGCTGCGCTCACGAGTCGCTTCGCCTTTGCCGTTGCTTGCGTGTGGTCTTCGATGACCCAGGACACTTGCTCGCGAATATTCGTCATCTGAAAATAGTACGGATTCAATCCCGCGGCGGCGATGGCGTTTTGAAAAGTCGGCTCGTGCATTCGCGGCGTGCAGGATGCGACGACAACACGATTGACACCCAGACTCTGGATGTCATCCTGAATCATCTTTTGCCCTGGCTCAGAGCAAACGTATTTGTATTGCCGCGCAACGGTGACATTCGGCAATGTGCCAGCAAAGCGCGCGACCTCCGCAACGTCCACCACCGCGCCGATATTGATGCCGCACTCGCAAACGTATACGCCGATCTTGATTTGGTCTTCTGTCATCGATCCTCCGGACAGCGTCACATAGTCTGGTAGGTGTCTGGTCTCGTAGTCGAATAGTCAGACTACCCGACTATCAGACTATGTGACTACTATTCGACTACTTTTCCATCGCTTGCCACACGAGTTCCGTAATATCCAAAATCTTGATGCGCGTTTTGGTCTTGCGCGCCGCGCCAAGCAACGTGCGCTTGCATTGCTGGCACGATGAGATGATGGCTTCCGCCCCTGTGCCCACCGCTTGTGAGAGACGACGCACGGCAATGTCGTCGGTTACCGCCGCTTCGAGCATCGCCACGTCGCCGCCGCCACCGCAGCACATTGCGTCCGCGCGATTGTTCGGCATCTCGCGTAACGTGATTCCTGGGATGCTCTGAATCACCGCGCGCGGCGCATCGTACACGCCGTTCTTGCGACCCAGGTCGCACGGGTCGTGGTACGTGACGACCCAGGGCAATTTCGCCATCTTGATGCGCTTGTCCGCGACAAGCCGCGCCAGATATTCGCTCGCGTGCAACACATCGAAACCGAATTTGCCACTGCCATTTGTGTATGACGGATAAAGGTGTTTCCACGTGTGATAGCACGACGAACAGGTCGCCACCAGATTTTTCGGCGCCAGCGCTTTCACTTGGTCGATATTGTGATGCGCGAGATTCGCCATCTCGCTTTGCATTCCCGCGCCAAAGAGCGGATAGCCGCAACACCATTCCTCGCCGCCGAGCGTGGTATAACTAATCTTCGCCTGCTCCAACGTTTGCACGAGTGATTGCGGAATGCTGTACGCCATGGGATAGAACGACGAGACGCAACCCGTGAATAACAAAACCTCGGCGTTCGTCCGCGCGGCACTAGTTAATTGCGTCGGCGCGGCGTCGAGGTTTTGGCTCCAAATCAAACGCGAAGCATTGTCTTCGTTCAGAATGTTGTACTTGGTGCGAACCGTATCGCGCAATCGTGTTATGATTTCTGGAACTTGATTCTGTGCGACTGCCCACTCGCGCAGGTGGCGCATCGTTTCGCCTGTCATAATTCCGCGCGGGCAACGGTCACTGCACGCGTAGCATTGCGTGCAGAGCCAGAACGTGCGGCTGTTCATTACTTCATCGCGCAAACCCAAGCGCATCAATTGCCACAACTGACGCGGCGTGTAATCCATCAACGACGATGCGGGACACGAGATGCTGCACGTGCCGCACTGGTAGCACGTCAGAATCTTTTTCCATTCAGGATCGACCTGTTTCATAAACTCGCGGTCGATGCGCTGCTCGGTGAGTATGCCAAGTGATCGAGTGGTCATGGCCAATCCGACCTCCAGCGTTTTGGTGAACCCTCCCGCCCTCGCGATGATCAAACCGCAAGAACCGCGGCAGGCATCCATGAATAGGCGAAGCAACGATTAGCGCGCCAGCCATTACAGAATGGCAAAGGCTTATGGGTTGGAGCGAAGACAGACTCCAACCCCCTGTATTCTCTGCCTTTTCGTCTTCGAACGGAATAGTACAAAACCCTCATTTATCAGTTGCGCAGTGCTTGTTTTTCTATGAGTACACAACCGATACACCGCATCCCTGCGTCAGCAATTTGAACTTTGGCACTGAGCGGGGTGCGCTTTCAATCGGCCGTAGAAACGAGGAATCGATCACGGTGCCCACAGGATTGTTCGTCGGATCGGCAACTTGGTCAATTGTGACGAGGGCTTCGGTGTTCACCAAGAAGCCGCCTGTGAGCCCTCGCCTTTAGGCGTGGGGAGAGGTCGGATCATGTGCGCATTGGGGGAGAGCGACGCATCGGGGCCAGAACGGGAACGAATCGATGGCAGAGCACTGCGCTTGATCTTGCTTCCGAAGGCTCGCACTTGATTGGCGTGGATCGGGGAATGAGCATCCGGACCCAGAACCCGTCGTCGAACCGGGAGTTGATCAAATCCCCTTATCGATCCAGACAAAAAACCAGCACCACCGTTCGTTTCACGGGGTGCTGAGTCTTACCAAGCTGCACGGCCATTTTCCCGACTGTTCGGGGGGGTGATTGCCATTCATCTGGCGAAGGCCTGCGATTATCGGCTTTAGGAATTGGGCAACCCGGATCGTCCCCGAGCGGTGCATGGCGGATGGTGCCACGACCAATTAGGCAACGGCATACCCTCATAGGTTTCCCCAGCTCAAATCGCTCGCGTTTCAAATCTCGCCTCGCACGATTGCCCAGCACAAGCCGGTCAACGACAAGCCATCGAGAATTTTGTTTTGCGCGATGAGTTCGCGCACCTCTGCCGGCGAAAACCACCGCACGCCGATGACTTCGTTCGTGTCTTGAATTTCGCTCACGCGCGTAACACCGCGCGCGACGAATACATGAAACACTTGATTACTCGACCCGTTCGACGGATGAAAACGTCCCAGCGAGGTGAACGATTGCGCGGTGTGTCCGGTTTCTTCTAGCAATTCGCGCGCGGCGGCTTGACGCGGCGTTTCGCCTGAATCGATCTTTCCCGCTGGCGCTTCCCAGCCGCGCGTGTCGGTAAACAAGCGATAGTGATCAATGAGCAATACCTTGCCATCGTCGCCAATCGGAATCACCGACGCGGCTTGATGCTTGTAATCGACGAGGTGAATATCGCGCAATACGTGACCGTCGGGCAATTGGACATCCAGGTGTTGAAGGCCAATCCAATCGCTGTCGTAAATCGCGCGGCGGGCAAGGATTTTCCAAGCAGGTTCCATTGATTGACTCGCGTTAGGGCTTGCGCCAGAATTTGCGCAACGTCTGCGTCACCGGTTTTTCGCTGTAATCAAGCCGGAAAAACCCAAAGTGATTTTCCGGGTGATCGGTCTGGATGGGCGGATTGCCCGCAATGCCCACCGGATAATCGTTGAGGCACCATGGGACCGAACCGCATAGGTTGTTCGCTTGAAGCGTGCTCAGCACCGACTCGTAATGCGCGACCTGATCCGCTTCGGCAGTCGGGCTGGTATAGCCAGGTCCGCCGGTGGGCAAACCAAATTCCTGAAGCATAATCGGTTTGGTCGTTTGCGCTTTGTAGAATCGCACAAGGTCAGGGAGATTGGCGGCTTTATCGTAGAAATGGAAACACCAGAAATCGAGATACGGATCAAGTGCGGAAAAATATTTGCCGCGCGCGCGATCGATCCAGCCGATGGTTTGCAACTGTTTGGGATCAAGTTTGCGAATCAATTCCGAGACGCGCTGAAAAAACGGAATGACGATCGTATTGCCGACCGCCGCAATCGCGCGGTCGGGTTCATTCTGCAAATCCCAGCACATGATGCGCGGGTCATTCACAAATGGGGTGACGAGCGCGCGCAGATAAGCTTCGATCATCCAATAATATTCTGGCTGGTACAGGTTCCAGCTCATGCTATCGAACAGCGTGAATTGCACTTTTAAGTTTAAGCGCCCGGCGATGTCGATAAACTCGCGCACGTTGGCGAGATAACGCGGGTTGGGCGTGAGCGCGCTGGAATCCAACGGCGCTTGGACCAGCGCGCCGCCAAGCGAGTAATTGAAATCGATAAACATCCGCACATTATTCGCGCCAAGTGACGCGCCCAGTTTTAGCTCGCGCTCGGTGACGTCTGGCTCCCATTCGCCGACGTTGAACGTTTTCCACGGATGCAAGCGCGGGTAATAGTTAAATCCTTGAATCGGAAAACGCGCGCCGCGATAATAAAATTGATCGCCGCGAATCGATACGAATTCGGCTGGCACCGGCGTTGCGGTTGCGGTCGGCGTTAAAGTTGGCGTGGGCGATGGCGTCACCGTCGGCGTGCGCGTCGCGGTGGCCGTTGCGGTTGCTGTCGCGGTGGCAGTGGGTGTCGGCTCGGTGGTGGGAATCGCCAACGAACGCGCGCACGCGGTCGCAACCGCGTTGCCAAAAAGCAAAGCGATGAGTTTAAGGAAGTTTCGGCGAGTCAGCATAATAGCGTCGATTGTAGCACATCGAATCAGATTTGCCAAAAGAAAAAGGAGCGAGTGAATCACTCGCTCCCTGCTTCATTTGGAGAAATTCTATTTGAACTTTTTGAGCGTGGTTTTCAATTTGACTTGACGCTCTTCCATCGTGCCGTCGCCCATTTGAGTTCCCAGCGCCACAAACGCTTGCTGGAGACTCTTTGCCGCCGTCGCTTGATCCAAACCGGATTGTTGCGCGAGTTCTGTCACCAAGCCGCTGCTCTTCAAGTAGGATTGTGAGACCGTCCCGCTCTCTTTCAGCTGCGTGACAAGATCCGCCGAGTTGAAACCTTTCTTGGAACCTTTGCCGGTCAACGCGCCCATCAACGTGGTCAACGCAAACACGACGACGACGCGCGCAATCCCGGGCGCCATGCCGGTTTTCTTCGCCAGCGCGTCCGCAATTGGTTGCGCGAAAATGTTCGTGATGGGATTGTTGGCAACCGCGCCTACGCCGCCGGTCATATCCGTGCCGAGCAAGCCACCCAAAATCGAACTAATCGGGTCGGAACCGCCGGCCGGCATTTGTTGCGATGGCATTGTCTTACTGCGCGATGGAATCTGTTGCGATGGCATTGGCGTTCCGCCCTGTTGCGTCGCGCCGCCGAGGACACTGCCAAGAATCGATCCGAGCACATCGCCGCTGCCACCTTGCGACTGCGTGCCCCCTTGTTGTCCGCCGCCGCCCAGGATACTTCCCAAAATCGATCCGAGCACGTCGCCGCCGGCGCCTTGCGATTGCGTTCCGCCTTGTTGCGCACCGCCGCCGAGCACGCTTCCGAGAATCGAGCCAAGCACGTCCCCGCCGGCATCTTGCGTTGGCAGACTGCGACCTTTTGGCACACTACCACCCTGCGGCATTCCGCCGCCGAGCACACTTCCCAAAATCGATCCGAGGACATCGGTGCCGGCGGGTGCTGCTTGTCCGCCGGAAGCGGCGGGACCACCGGACAAGGTGCCAAGCACTTCATCGAGCGATTGGCCGCTCTGATGCATTTGGTCTTGCACTTTGGGATTTCCGCCCAACAACGCACCCAGCAATCCGCCGAGCGCGCTCGTTACTTCATCATTTCTTGCGGGACTCATTTCAAACTCCTTCCAATGCTTTGAATTCTAGTTTATCTGACTCACACACCCAGTAGTTTTCTCGATTTTAGATTACCTCCGCTTGCCGCCTAGCAAGCCACCCAGGACACCACGCATGAGTTCTCGCCCCAGCTGGCTGGCTGCCGCGCGCCCAGCGCTCTTCATCACTGACGTCACCAAATCATCGCTCCGTCGCGCCGGTTGCCGCGGAGCACGTTGCGCCGGCAAGCCGGGCAAGCTCGTACGGCTTGAAGTCGGCTCGGTGCCCGCTTGTTCTTGGGCATCTTGCGCAGCGCGCGCTTTGAGTTTTTCGTATGCCGATTCGCGGTCAATGTCCTTTTCATAATGCTGGTACACCAGCGATTGTTGAATCAGTTGTTGCCGCTTTTCCGGCGGAATCGGACCGATCTGGCTATGCGGCGGGAGAATGTACGCGCGTTGAACAATGTTCGGCGCGCCCTTTTCGTCGAGGAAGGAGACGAGCGCTTCGCCAACGTTGAGTTCGGAAATGACTTTTTCGACGTCGAGTTCCGGATTGGGACGGAAAGTTTGCGCCGCCGCCTTGACCGCTTTTTGATCCTTCGGGGTGTACGCGCGCAGCGCGTGTTGCACCCGGTTGCTCAATTGACCCAGCACCGTGTCTGGCACGTCGGCGGGATTTTGCGTGATAAAGAAAACGCCCACGCCTTTGGAGCGAATCAAGCGCACGACTTGTTCGATTCTTTGCAACAACTGGGCTGGCGCATCGGTGAACAAGAGATGCGCTTCATCAAAGAAGAAGACGAGCTTGGGTTTTTCTGGATCGCCGATCTCGGGTAGATTCTCGAATAATTCTGAAAGCAACCAGAGGAGAAAAGTCGTATACGCCTGCGGCGCTTGGAGCAACTTGTCCGCCGCCAGGATGTTGATCATCCCGTTGCCTTTGCTGTCCGTCTGCAACAAATCGTCGAGCGCAAGCGCGGGTTCGCCAAAAAATTTCTCGCCGCCCTGTTGTTCCAAGGTTAACAAACCGCGCTGAATCGCGCCGATGCTCGCCACCGAAACGTTGCCGTAGCCGGTGCGAAATTGACTAGCGTTGTCGCCCACATATTGCACCATCGTGCGCAGGTCTTTGAGATCAAGCAACAACAAGCCATTGTCATCGGCGATTTTGAAAACCAAATTCAATACGCCGGTTTGCGTCTCATTCAAATTCAGCAAGCGGCCAAAGAGCAACGGGCCCATTTCGGAAACGGTTGCGCGGACGGGATGTCCTTGTTCGCGGAACACGTCCCAAAACGTGACTGGGCAACCGCCAAAATCAAAGTTCTTGAGCCCCAGTTGCTTGATGCGATCCTGCACCTTGACATTCGCCGAACTGCCGGGCTGGCTGATGCCGGCGAGATCGCCTTTGACATCCGCCATAAATACCGGCACGCCGATGCGGCTCAAATTTTCGGCGATGACTTGGAGTGTTACCGTTTTGCCGGTGCCGGTCGCGCCGGTGATGAGACCGTGCCGGTTAATCATCTTGGGCAAGAGCCCTAGCTCAAGTTTGCCTTTGGCGATGAGTAATGGTTGGACAGCCATTCGTTCTCCTCAAGTAGACAGATTAAAAGTGGGTGTGGGCACGGGGCTGACAATGTGCGCCCACACCCAGGTCTGGCTATAGCCCGTCGAACAGGTTGGCTAGCGCAAGCAAAACAAACGCCAGAATCGCAATCCAGAACGCGAACGGCGAAAGGAACGGAATTGCCACAAAGCTGGCGACAACCGCGACCAGCGCAATGACAACAGAAACCCAGAACGTGATTTGTTTCGGTGGACTAAGTTTCATAGATACCTCCTTGTATTCAGTCGGTTGACCCTATCGTCAGCCCCGCATAAAGTCTATCAGATACTGCATTGACGTCAAGACTAGCGCGATACAACTGTGGGGCGCGGCAATGCCACACCCCACAGCCATGCTTATTTCTTGACGAACCAATCCGCCGCGCCAAAGCTAAAGTCTTTGGGACCGGGCGAGACTTTGAAATTCTGCAACTGCGTATTGTACGCGGTTACTTCAAGCGTCTCGTAAAGCATCGTGCGGGGAAGGTCGTTCGCCACCAGCGTGGCAATTTGGCAATACGCCGTTTGGCGTGCCTTGCCGTCTGGCGTGGTCGCTACTTTGTCGAGCAACGCGTCCATGTCTTTGCTGGCATAGCGCGCATAGTTGTTGCCATCGCCCTTGTTCGCGGTCGATGGGATTTCCGAAGTCTTGAAGGCCGAGACCAGGAACTTGTCTGGATCGATATCGCGCGTGCCATCGACGAACAACAACAAGTCGAAATCGCCGTGCTTGCGCAAGCCCTTGTTGTCCCACGATGCCACGAAATCGCGGTAGCCCACGTCTTCGACTTTCAAATCGATGCCGATATTTTTCATCATCGGCACCAACGCCTTGGCGACCGGCAGGTTCAACGCCGCGCTGTCGCTCGAGTAGGTCTTGAGGGTGAGCGCGAGTTTTTGATTGCCTTTGGCGCGAATGCCATCCGAACCGGCGCGCCAACCCGCGGAATCGAGCAACGCTTTGGCGTCGTTGACGTTCGCCGGGGTCAATTTGACTTGGCACGCAAACGGACCCACGTTCAACACCGACGCGGTCGGCTTGGTGTAACTGCCGAGCAGGTCTTTGATGATCTGCACCTTGTCAATGCCCAATTGAATCGCTTGGCGCACCTTGAGATCGCTCAGCGCCGGATGCGGATTCTTTGCCGAATCGGCGGCATCCACTTTGGGATCGCTGAAATTAAAGACGAGTGTCATCGCCTGACCATCGGGCGTTGTCACAAAGTTGACGTTCTTCGATGCCAACGCTTTGACATCGGCAATGTCTTCTTCGCTCAAGTTCAGGACGATGTCGACCGTATCCGCCGCAATGTCTTTTAACGCGCCCTTGGCAGTCGAGATGAACTTGACGACCAGCGCATCGATCGCGGGCTTGCCTTTTTCACGATAGTTCTTGTTCGCGCCGTACGTGATCGAATCCTTGTCTTTCCATTCGGCAACGGCAAACGGACCGGTGCCGTACGGGTTGCGGTTATAACCCCAGTTTTCCAAATTGTTTGGATCGCCGGCGGCTTTGGGCAAGATATACGAGAAGAGTTGGAGAAAATCTTCGTACGGTTCTTTGAATTTTACGAGGGCGGTGTAATCATCGGTGCAATCAACCGACGTAATGTCTTCGTACGCCGCGCGATAGCGCGAGCCCTTGGCTTGCGCCGCTTGTGCAGTGAACTTGACATCGGCGCAGGTAAAGTTTTCGCCCGTGGCAAACTTGACGCCGCGTTTGAGTTTGTAGGTCAACGCGAGTTTGTCCGCGCTCAGCGTCGGAAAACCATCCGCCAACACCGGCACAAACGCGCCCTTGTCATCGACTTCGATCAAACCTTCCGTCGTGAGACCCGCCAGTGCGCTGACGATCCACGAGGTGCTCAGCAAGGGATTGAGATGTTTCAATTCTGACGTTGTGCCAAGCACGATTTTGCTTTTCGCGCTGGTCGGAACAACCACGACCGGCGTACTCGGCGCGGTAGGACCCGCTGGCGCAACAGTCCCCGGTTTCGCTGTTGGGCCGCCCGGGACATTCGTCGCCGTGGCGCGCGCGGGCGCGGTTGCCGTCGGCTTGTTGCCGGTATCCGGTCCCACTTGTTCCCCGCCGCAAGCGGTGAGCAACACGGCGAGCAGAGCAAACAGAACCAAACCAATTTTAGTGATTTTCATTTTTTCTCCGAATAGTTTTTGAGTGAACGAGTGCAGGCGCTTTCGCCGGGTCAAATGAAAACGCCTGCACCCAACATAGGACTAGAGTCCTTTGACGATGCAGGCGACGGCGAGCAGAATGAACGCCAGCAAGAGCAGCCAGAAACCATACGCGGCGAAAGCGGCAAGGAACGCCAGCGGCAAAACTTTCATTGCCACCAACTCGAGCACCAAGCCGACCACTGCCGCGATGACCGCGACCCACCACGTGACGGCGGTAGGACTAGACAGTTGAAACATGTGAACCTCCATTTTCGAAAATCAGGATAACGAGTATGTGCGCGACCCGGCAACGCAGGACAAGTCCATCTCCGATAATACTACAAAACCAGGTTTCAAGCCAATCGATTTGGCTGACATTTAACTGACAGAATCGCTGTGCAAAACAAAACCCGAAGAGCAACAGACCCTTCGGGTTCACCCACCAACATCTAGGTACTCGATCGCAGGTTTGAGGCGCTTGGCTTGCGCTACCCAATATTTGACTTCTTTGAGCGTTGGGTTGCGCTTGCAGAAACGCTTGCCCACATTGACTTCGGCGAGCTTGAAGAAAAGATTTTCCGGCACACGCTTGGACAGTTCTTTGGTCGTGTCCACGCCGGCGTTTTCCAACAGGTTGGAAAACTGAACGCCAATGCCTTTGACACGCGCAAGGTCACAGCGATTGGCGTGTTCCAACACCATCTTTTCGTCCACGCCGAGTTTTTGCGCCAATTCGCGGCGCATCGCCGCAGTTTTGGTCGCCGCGAGGTACGAATCGCTGCTCCCCATGCCGTGCTTGCGCAACGTCTTGGCGTGCGTCGAGCTAACGCCTTTGATCTGATCAATCGACAGTCCCATGTTCTTCTCCTTGAACGTTAGATTTTGTAACTACTGTGTTCAACATCAATTGCACACGTGCCAAACTCGCGGGGAAATGAAGTTTGTATTCGCTTGATCGATTTCACCTCCCCTTTCACAGCTATTTGAATAATACAGACTCTCAACCGAATTGTCAATAGCCAATTCGCAAAAGGTGGTGACATCCTTCGACTGCGTCGCTCCGCGACTCCACTCAGGATGCTTTTCTGATTGTGGTAATCGCCTGGATCACCTCTGCCAGCTTGTCGCGCCACTGGGCGTCCATTTCAGGTCCAGGAAGCCAGAGCCGATCCACCGCCACGCGCACGCGGTCTTTGAAGCGAATTTGCAATCGATTGGACAATGCGACATCATCGCGTCCAAACCGAAGAAGAATGCGACCGTCTTCCATCGCCAGCGACGCGACCTTTGCCTCAATGGCCGCCACTTTGACCCGCAGGAGATACATCAGATTTTCCACTTCGACCGGCGGCGCGCCAAAGCGATCCTGCAACTCTTGCGCCACCTGATCGACTTGTTTGGACTCGCGAATGTCCGCCAGCCGCCGATACAATTTCAAGCGCAACGCCGAATCCTCGATGTATTCTTCCGGAATCTGCGCCTTGACCGGCAAATCGATGGTCGGCGCAAAGCCCAAGTCGGTCGCTGGGCGCGCGCCCGGCGATTTTTCCTTTTTCATTTCGATGGTACTCGCCAACAAGCGACAATACAAATCAAAGCCGACATCGGAAATGTGACCCGATTGCCGCGCGCCCAAAATATCGCCCGCGCCGCGAATCTCTAAATCGCGCATCGCAATTTGAAAACCGGCGCCCAACTCGCTCGCTTCCGCAATCGATTGCAAGCGATCATGCGCTTCCGCGCTGAGCGGGTGATTTTTCTCGTATAGAAAATAAGCATACGCGCGCGCTGCGCTCCGCCCTACCCGCCCGCGCAACTGATACAACTGCGCCAAACCGAACTTGTCGGCGTGATGTACGATGAGCGTGTTCGCGTTCGGAATATCGATGCCGCTTTCGATAATCGTCGTGCAAACCAAAACATCAAAGCGCCCGGTCGCGAACTCGTTCATCACCGCTTCGAGTTGGTCATCCTCCATTTGCCCGTGACCAACGGCGATCTTCGCCTCGGGCACAAGTTTGCGCAATTGATCGGCGAGGATGTTGATGCCGCGCACGCGATTGAACACAAAAAACACTTGCCCGCCGCGATCGAGTTCGCGCAGAATCGCTTCGCGCACCAAGCGCTCGTCGTACTCGGCAACGTACGAGCGAATCGGCAGGCGATCTTCCGGCGGTGTTTCAATCGTGCTCATGTCGCGCGCGCCGGAGAGCGACATGTAGAGCGTGCGCGGAATCGGCGTGGCGGTCAGCGTCAGCACATCCACTTGTTGTTTGAGTTGTTTCAAACGTTCCTTGTGCACAACGCCAAAACGCTGCTCTTCGTCGATGATGAGCAAACCCAGGTCTTTGAATTGCACGTCGTCGGAAAGCAACCGATGCGTGGCAATCACAATGTCCACGCCGCCGGTCTGAATTTTTTCAACAATGTCGCGTTGTTCCTTCTCCGAGCGAAAACGTGATAGCATTTCCACTTGGAGCGGAAACGGCGCGAGGCGTTCGCTGAATGTGTTGTAATGTTGTTGGGCGAGAACCGTCGTTGGCACGAGAATCGCCACTTGCTTGCCATCGGTCGCCGCTTTGAATGCCGCGCGCAGGGCGACTTCGGTTTTGCCGTAGCCGACATCACCGACAACCAATCGATCCATTGGGCGCGGCTTTTCCATATCGGCTTTGACTTGGTCAATGACTTGAAGTTGATCTTCGGTCTCAATGTATCCGAACGACGATTCGAGTTCACGCTGCCACTCGCTGTCCGGCGAAAAGGCATGACCGGTGACCACTTCGCGCGCGGCGTACAATTCCAAAAGTTCGTCCGCAATATCGGCGACGGCTTTGCGCGTGCGTTCCTTCACCTGCGCCCATTCCGCCGTGCCTAAGCGGCTGAGCGTCGGCGCGCGACCACCCGGCGCAACGTAACGACTCAATCGATCGATTTGATGCACGGGCACGTAGAGCATATCACCGCGCTGATATTCGATCTGCAAAAACTCGCGTTCGGGACCGTTGAGCGCGATGCGCGTGAGTCCGCGAAAAATTCCGATGCCGTGATCGATGTGCACGATGTAATCGCCGATTGCGAGGTCGGAGAAGAATGCTTCCGGCGAAGTCGGTTTCGTTTTGGCAATGCGGCGCGGCTTGGGGCGCGACCAACCGAAAAGCTCGGCGTCAGTCAAGAGTTGCAGGTTTGAGGTTTCAGGTTCAGCATCTGACGTTGAACTTGAAACTTGTAACTTGAAACCCTCCGCAAGCGCGCCTTGCACCAGCACGATGTGCCCCGGCTCTGGCACATGCGCAAGATGATCGACCGGCTTGACGAAGAAATCGCGTTCGCGCAAAAGTTCGGACAAGCGTCCGGCTTGACGCGAAACGACGACGACGCGCGCGCGCGCCTCGCGCTCTTTGAACAACTCGTCGATGACTTTGCGCAACTGCCCGCCGTGGCGCGGTCCCGGCGAAAATGGAAGCGACATGGCTTCGCCCGGCGTCGCGTAATCCAAAAGCAATCGCCGATGCGCGATCATCTGATCGCGCAAAGTGATCCACGGCAGGTATGGCAGAGCAACATTCGGCGGGAGTTCGCGGCGCGCTTCCAAATCGCCCCGCACTTCTTCGGCTTGAAATTCCAGCGACTGCGCGTTCGCTTCGACTTCACTCCAATCTTCGACGACAAGCAATCCTTGCTCCGACAAATGATTGAACAGCGAATGTGCCTGCGGATAAAAATACTGCAAGTAAAATTCGATACCTTGAAAGCGATGACCGGCTTGCAACGATTCGCGGTCGCGCTTGAACACGGATTCCGCAAGCGGATGGCACGCGGACAAGTCGAGTTGCGTGAGCGCGGGCAATGCGTCGCGTCCGCGCCCCGGCAACGCCTCACTCGCCGGCACGATCAACATTGCTTTGGTGGCTTTCGCGGAACGTTGTGTCGCCGGATCAAATTCGCGGAGCGAATCGATTTCATCGCCGACGAGTTCGATGCGCACCGGTTGCGGCGTCGCCGGACACCACACATCGAGAATGCCGCCGCGCCGGCTGAACGCGCCCGGCGTTTCGACGACGGCTTGATACTGATAACCCAGCGCGACAAGCGCGGAGAGGAGTTCGGTGAGGTTCACGCTTTCGCCGCGCCGGAGCACGCGCATCCCGGCAAGCAAATCGGCGGGCGGTACCGTTTTTTGCATCACCGCGCGAATCGAAGTGACGACAATCGGCGCGGGGTCGCGCGCAAGAGATGCAAGGACAGACAAGCGTGTGGCAATGGTTTCGGTACTCCACGGAATGCGTTCGTAAAAGAGTGCGTCGGGTTCAGGGAAGAAAAGGATGTTGGCGCTGCCGGCAGACCAGATGTTGAGTTCATCCGCGATTTGTTTCGCGCGATCGGTGCGCGCGGTCAGCACGATCAGCGGCGTCGCCAGCGTGCGCGACAACGCCGCCAGCATCGGCGCGCGCGCCGACTCGATCACATCAGTGGCGGTCGTCGCTTGCTCGCGCAGTTCGGTCGTGAGGCGCGTGAAGGAATCGAGAGATTCAATTAGGGGGAGAAGAGCAGACAAATTCATAATTCGAAATTCGGAATTCCAAATTCAATGATAGGGAGTTTTGAATTTAGAATTTGGAATTCAGTTATACTTATTCATCGCCGCGTTGATGCCATGCGCGACCCAGGTCTGAATCGCGTCCGTCGCACGCGCGAAGGTTTCGTCCATCAGCTCACGTTCGTCGCCGGAGAAATCGCTTAACACATGATCGATGTCGTCCGCCGGGTTTGGACGTCCAATGCCAATTCGCAGGCGCGGAAAATCGGACGTGCCGATGCGCGCGATAATCGATTCCATACCGTGATGTCCACCGGCACTGCCTTTTGAGCGAATCCGCAACTTGCCTTGCGGCAAATCGAGATCATCGTACACCACCATCAAATCGTGCGGCGCGATTTTATAGAACGCAAACAATTTGCCGATGGCCTCGCCGCTGTCGTTCATAAATGTCTGCGGCTTGGCAAGCATCACGCGCACACCATCGATTGCGCCTTCCGCGATTTCGGCGTTAAAGCGTTTGCGCGCAAAGCGCCAGCCGTGCGCGTGCGTAAAGCGCTCGACAATCATAAAGCCGACATTGTGGCGATTGTGCGCGTAACGCTGTCCGGGATTGCCCAGACCCACGATAAGCTTGATGTGCGTCGGCGTTTCCGCCGCGCCGTGGCGTTTCAACCAGCGTAAGGATGGCATCAAAAACCCAAGCCGCCAAGACGCGAAACACGCCAAGTTTTATTTGCGTTCTCTGCGTCTTGCCGGTGAAATTATCAAATCGATAAGCGAGCAAAGAACATCTCGCGCATCTTGTCAAGTTTATCACCAATCTGCAAAATCGGCAAACAAACACGCGCCGCAATCCAAATTGACACGATTTCCCCAACGCTTATAATGACGCCATTGCTTTTAAGGAGGCACTTTAGGTGTCCGCCAAAGATTTTTTGCAGAAACTCTCAGAGGCGCATGGCGTCTCCGGCTATGAACACGCCATCCGCGACCTCGTCATCGAGGAATTCAAACCCTACGCCGATGAAATTACCGTTACATCGATGGGCAACGTCATTGCGTTGCAACGCGGCACGCACACGGGCAAAACGCCCGCGCCCAAAGTTCTCATCGAAGGACACATGGACGAAATCGGCTTGATGGTGACAGACATCGAGCAGGGTTTCATTCGCTTTACCCAAGTCGGCGGATTCGATGTGCGCGTCTTGCCCGCGCAAGAAGTCATTGTGCATGGCAAAACTCCCTTGCCCGGCATCATCGGCGCGCGCCCTCCGCACGTGCTGACGCGAAGCTGAGCGCGATAAAGTCATTCCGATGAGCGACCTTTGGATCGATGTGGGATTGCCGGAAGCGCGTGTGCGCGAACTGGTCCAGGTCGGCGATCTCGCGACGATTGCGCGGCAAATGACGACGTTGAAAAATGGTCTCGTCGCCGGCAAAGCGTTCGATGATCGCGCCGCCATCGTCAGCGTCGCAGCCGCGTTGCGAGACCTCGCGACGATGAACCATGCGTGGGATGTGTACGCCGTTGCAAATGTGCAGGAAGAAGTCGGTTTGCGCGGCGCGATGACATCGACGTATCAAATCAACCCGGACGTGGCAATTGCGATTGACGTGAGCCACGCCGACCAGCCCAACACATCGGAAGTAAATGCAGTGCCGCTGAACAGCGGCATGGGCATTGCCATGGGTCCGAACATGCACCCGCTCGTTCACGAAAAATTGACCGAAGTCGCGCGCGCGAATGAAATTCCATTTAAGGTTACCGCGTACGCCGGCGCGACCGGGACCGATGCGTGGGCGATTCAGGTCGTGCGTGAAGGCGTTCCGACGGGCTTGATCGATATTCCGTTGCGCTATATGCACACATCGGTTGAAACGCTCAGCGTCACCGATTTGGAACGCATCGGGCGATTGCTCGCGCTTTTTTGCGCGTCGCTGGACGACAAGTTCTTGAAGCGATTGCGTGAAGCGAAGAGGAAGAGGAACCAACAGCGAAAAAGCGCGCGACACAACGAAAACATAAAAAGTAAATCGCGACGGATGACCGATGACGGAAGACAGGTTTGCTGTCATCGGTCATCCGTCCTCCGTCATTGATTTGAGGCAATCATGCTCCTAGAAAAACTATCGAACGCGCGCGGCGTCTCCGGGAACGAAGCCGATGTGCGCGAAATTCTAATCGAAGCGATCAAGGATCGCGTGGACGACTACCGCGTCGATACGCTGGGCAATCTCATCGCGCGGAAAAAAGCGAAAGGCGCGCGCGGACGCGGCGCGCTCAAAGTCATGCTCGCGGCGCACATGGACGAAATCGGCTTGATGATTGTGCATCACGAATCAAACGGGCATTTGCGCTTTCGCAAAGTCGGCGGCATCGACGACCGCGTCCTGCTGAGCAAAGTCGTGTTGATCGGCAAAGACAAGATTCCCGGCGTCATCGGCGTCAAACCGATTCACCTACTCAAAACCAGCGAACGGCAACAAGTCATGGATTCGGAATCGATGACGATCGACATCGGCGCAAAATCGAAAGAAGAAGCGCAAGCCGCCGTCAAGCTGGGCGATTACGCCACGTTCGCCACCCAATTTGCGGAAATGGGCAACGGCTTGCTCAAAGGCAAAGCGTTGGATGATCGCACCGGTTGCGCGACGCTCGTCGAGATTTTGAAACGCGATTATCCGGTCGATGTCTACGGCGTGTTCACGGCGCAGGAAGAAGTTGGCGCGCGCGGCGCGCGTGTGGCAGCCTTCGCCATCGAACCAACTTTTGCGTTTGCATTGGAATCGACCATCTGCGATGACTCGCCCAAGACCAAAGACGTTTCGCCGGTCACACGCGTTGGCGGCGGACCCGCGATCACGTTCATGGACAATTCGATGATTTCCGATCGCCGCTTGGTGAATTTGCTCATCGAGACCGCAAAAGAAAATCGAATTCCATACCAATTCAAATCCGCCGTCGCCGGCGGCACCGACACGGGCCGCATTCATATCGTCAAAGAAGGCGTGCCGTCCGCCGCCGTCGCCGTGCCGACGCGCTACATCCATTCGCCGGTAAGTTTGTTGAGCAAACAAGATTTTGAGAACACGATTACGTTGATGACCAAAGCATTACCCAAGTTGGCAAAAACTTAGAGGTTACCATGGCAACCACCAAAAACACAAATCACTTTCCGCTCGCCGATAACGACAGTGCGCCCGGCTTGCAACCGCTCAAGCGCTTGATCAAACAGATTACCGAAGTGTACGGTCCTTCGGGACACGAACAAGCCATTCGCGATCTCATCCGCGAGGAAATCAAGGGATTCGTCGATGAAGTGCGCGTCGATGCATTAGGCAATTTGATTGCGCGCAAAAAGGGCACGGGAGCAACACCGCGCAAGAAAATCATGCTCGCCGCGCACATGGACGAAATCGGCATCATTGTCACGCATGTTGATGAAAAAGGATTTCTCCGGTTTGCGCCGATTGGCGGCGTGTATCCGATCAACTTGCACGGCAGTCGCTGTCGTTTTGCGAACGGCGTCACCGGCGTTTTTGGACGCGAGACAAAAGACGGTTCCGTGACAGAAATCAAACTCGATAAATTATTCATCGATGTCGGCGCAACGAGCGCGAACGATGCGCCGGTTGGCGTCGGCGATGCGGCGGGATTCTGGCGCGATTTTGCCGATCTGGGCGAGCGCATCGTTTCCAAAGCAATGGACGACCGCATTGGTTGTGTCGTGTTGATCGAGACGTTGAAAGCGTTGAAGAAATCGCCGCACGATGTTTATTTTGTTTTCACGGTGCAAGAAGAAGTGGGTTTACGCGGCGCGATCACCTCGGCATTTGGCGTGCAACCCGACGTGGCGATTGCCATCGATGTAACCGGCACTGGCGACACGCCCGAATCGAATCGGATGGCGGTTTCGCTGGGTAAAGGTCCGGCAATCAAAGTGAAAGATGCCGGCATGCTCGCGCATCCGGCGGTGAAAAACTTGCTCGTGGATACGGCGAAAGAATCGAAAATTCCGTTCCAACTTGAAGTGTTGACGGGCGGAACCACCGATGCGATGGCGATGCAAACAACGCGCGAAGGTGTGCCCGCCGGCTGCATCTCGATTCCCACACGCTACATTCACTCGCCGTCGGAGATGATCGATTTCAGCGATTTGCAGAACGCAATCAAGTTGTTGGTGAATGTGTTGAGCAAACCGATTAAGTTAATAGTGCGTATTCGATAGTGCGATAGTTAATAGTGCCCGCTGACCGTCGTGATGATCATCGGGCATTTATGCTTCAAACACTACTACCGCACTATTGCACTCGCCGCACAATCCCACCTAGTTCCATCCACCTCAATCATTTCCCCATTCCGAATTTCATTCACGATTCCCGGAATTCCGGCGACCGCCGGCAAATGATATTCGCGCGCGACGACCGCGCTATGCGACAGCACACCGCCGCGTTCGACGACGAGTCCGGCGATGCGCGCAAAGACTGGCGTCCACGCCGGGTCGGTTGCCGGGGCAATCAGAATCTCGCCGGGTTGCACGCGCGACAATTCCTGTGCCGATTGCACGACGCGTGCCGCACCGCGTGCGATGCCCGGGCTAATTGCGCGCCCGCGCCATTGTTGTGGGTTCGCAACCGCAAGGGCTGCCCCGACAGAATGGAATGGCACATCGCCGAGCAGAAACGCCGGATACGATGTCATCGGCGATTGCTCAAATTCACGCTGATAGACACGCCATTCTTCGCGCCGCATTTCGATAATTCGCGCCAAATCCGACTTTGGCAACTCGCCCATGAAATATTTTTCGAGTTCGGGATGCGTGGCGTAGAATGCCGCATCGCGCTCGACGATGACACCATCGGCAGTCAATCGTTCAGCGAGCATCAAGTATAATCTGCGCGATAACGCGAGTGACTTTTGCCAATAGTAGCGTTGGTCTTCGCGCAGAGCCATGTACTTTCTGGCAAGCGGCAATAGCAACTGGGCAATTAAACACCTGACGAAAGATGAAGGACCGCTTCGCGAGATGAAAGATGAACCATCTTGGTCTGTTGTCTGTCGTATGACATCTGTCGTCTGCAAAAGCCGTTCGAGTTGCGCCGGCTCTTCCGCAAATGTTGCGGCGGCAATGTCAACCGAGAACGAACGATGCCCATGTTTTGCCAAAAACTCGGCGCGCGGCAGATTGCGTAGATCCGCATCGACCTCAAGCGTTTTGTTCGGCACGTTGGCAACCAGACGCGCGGCGCGTTCGCCGCCGACCAATCGTTTGAGCAAGCCGAACGTCAAATCGGCATCGATTAAACTCCAACGATGAATTTGCAAAACGCCGCGATGCGTTTGCTCAACCCCGCGCAACAAATCAAAAATCGCACGCGGTTCGGCAAGCGATAATCGATCAATGCACGCGCACAAATCATCGATGCGCGCATCGTGTTCGCGCGTGTAGCGTGCCCAATGTCGATAATTGTTCAGCGGTGAGACGTTGAAGGGGTCGGTGAAAAATGCACGGAGGAGAGAGCAAACAAATCGCGGCGCATCGAGCCAGCGCGGGTACGGCGCGCGATGACGCAGTGCAATATTGCCATCGGGGAAAAAGCGGTAAGCATCTTCGGGCAAAATTAAATCGGGAAAAACTTTGTAGAGAACCCGAAACACTTCAACGTTCGCATACGGATGCCCGCGCCACAAGCGTGTCAACGGGATCGTTGCGGCTTGCGGATAACCGAGGAATCGCAATGGATCGCGCAGCGCGAGTTCTTCAATCAACGGACCAATGAGCGACCAGCCGAGCGGCGAAATCGGCGCGGGCAAACGTTCGTTGATAAAGCCACTCGTCCAAAGAATTTCCATCGCCATGAATTATACGCCGCGCCGATTGTTTGACAAACGTGGGGCATAAATCTATAATGTTGCCACTCGGGCGAATAGCTCAGCTGGTAGAGCGCTTGCTTTACACGCAAGATGTCACGGGTTCGAGTCCTGTTTCGCCCATTCTCATCACACCCGCGCAAGTACGTTAGGTACAGGCGCGGGTGTGCCGCTAGAGCGTCACTGCAATTTGCTTGCGAGGTGATGGGTGGTTACATCGCGCTATGCTGAGCTGGTCACACCCGGCAAGTTTGTGATCAAAGAAGAAACGCTTGAACCCAATGCGAATCAACTCTTGATTCGCATTACGCATTGCGGTCTCTGCCAATACGACATTTCGTATTTCAAAGGCATCGTCGGCACAACGCCGATGAGCATCGGACACGAACCGGTGGGCGTGGTTGAGATGGTTGGACGCAACGTCAAAGGATTTGCGCCGGGTGATCGTGTGACCGGCTTGTACGCGTATCTGCGTTCATTTGCGACGTATGGTTTGGCGGAACCCCAGCAATTGATCCGCGTGCCCGACCACATTCCTTCCGAGCACGCACTTGCCGAGCCGCTCAAGTGCATCGCCACGATTCTGCGCTCCGCGCCGCCGGAATTTGGCGACCACGTTTTGGTGATGGGCACCGGGTTTATGGGCTTGCTCATCATCGCCGGGTTGGCTGGACGCGGACTGGCATCGCTGATTGCAGCGGACATTCGGCAAGATCGCTTGGACTTGGCGAAAGAATTCGGCGCGACGCATACTCTCAATTCGCGCGACCCTGATTTTCTCGCGCGCGTGCAATCGATTACCAATGGACACGGCACCGATGTCGCGTTTGAAGCAACCAGCCACGCCGAGCCGGTCGAACTTGCCGCCAAGACTTTGCGGCGTACGCGCGGTCGATTTGTGCTGGCGGGCTGGCACGGTCAACCCGATAGCTACACGCTTCGCAACTGGACTACGCGCGGCGCGATCATTCTCGGCGCGCACCCGGCTTTTTCGCTGGACGAAATGGAAGATGCGCGCCGGGCAATCGATGCGCTGGCGCGCGGTGTGTTCCCCATGCATCGCCTCGTGACGCACCGCTTTCCACTTGACGACATTCAGACCGGTTTTGAAATCGCCATGACCGCCAGGGACAGCTATATCAAAGGCGTGATTACACCGTAATCACATGCCATGACGATTTGAGTTCCACTCACGTCTACAGTATAATATTGCCGCTATGTCCCTCTCTCACCTCGATGAAAACGGGCGCGCGCAAATGGTCGATGTCAGCGCGAAAGCCGATACCGAACGCACCGCGATTGCCAAAGGCGAGATCGTGATGCGCGCGGAAACGCTGTCGCTGATTCGCGCCGGCAAAATCGAAAAGGGCGAAGTGTTCGCGGTTGCGCGCGTTGCCGGGATTATGGCGGCGAAACGCACGCACGAACTCATCCCGATGTGCCATCCCCTGCTCGTCACAGACATCGCCGTCGACTTTGAAATTCTCGCCGAAGGCGATAACACCCAGCCCGCACGCATCGGCATCATTGGCACGGCGAAAAATGTCGGCAAGACCGGCGTCGAGATGGAAGCGCTGGTTGCAGTGACAACTGCCGCGCTGACGATTTACGATATGGCAAAAGCCGTCGACCGCGCGATGCGTATCGAGAATGTGCGTTTGGTGTTAAAACGAGGGGGCAAGTCCGAGAACAAAGTTAGAGCCCAGACTTAGAATGACCAAAGCCAAACAAATCCGCCTAACTTCTTACGCCGCGTGCGCGGGCTGAGCGTCGAAAATCGGCGCAGCCGAACTGGCGCAAGTTTTGCGCCCACTACGTGAGCAAATTCAAGCCCAAAGATTTTCCCGCGCTCCTCGTTGGACTGGGCGAGCCGGACGATGCGGCGGTGTATCGCATCAACGAATCCACCGCGATCATTCAGACGATGGACTTTTTTCCGCCGGTCGTCGACGATGCGTACGCGTTTGGCGCGATCACCGCGGCGAACGCGATGAGCGATGTGTACGCGATGGGCGGCGAAGTTTTGCTCGCGCTCAATATCGCCGCGTGGCGCGACGATTTGCCATTGGAATTGCTCACCGAAATTTTTCGCGGCGGCGCAGACAAGGTAGCGGAAGCCGGCGCGGCAATTGCCGGCGGGCACACGATCACCGACCACGAACCGAAATACGGTTTGTCGGTTACCGGCATCGTGCATCCGGATCGCATTATCACCAAAGGTGGCGCGCGCGTTGGCGATGTGCTCGTGCTAACCAAACCGCTGGGCACTGGCTTGATTACCACTGCCGGCAAAAATCAGCGTCGCCTCGGAAGCGCATTTGCAAAACGCGATTGCGTGGATGTCCAAGCTCAATCGCGGCGCGGCGCAAGCGATGCAACAGGTCGGCATACGCGGCGCGACGGACATTACCGGCTATGGCTTGCTCGGTCATGCGTATGAAATGGCAGACGCGTCGCATGTGGCGCTGCATTTTCACGCAGATGCCCTGCCGATTCTCGATGGTGCGCTAGAGTACGCGCGCAAAAAACAAATTCCCGGCGGCGCGGGGCGTAACAGGTTATTCTTGGAAGACAAAGTGAAATTCACGCGCACGCTGGACGATGACTTGGCACGAAATCCTTTTCGATCCACAGACATCGGGTGGATTGTTGCATCGCGGTCGCAGAATCGAAATACGATGAGTTGGCGCGCGCATTGAAATCGCGTGACGTTGAATTTTGGAACATTGGCGATGTCGTGAACGGGCAAGGGATCATCGTCAGCTAAAGCATCCCCTCGGAGGTTGGTCAATGTCAAATAATAATCGTCGCGTCGTGATTACCGGCATGGGTGCGATTACGCCGCTCGGTAATGACGTCGAGAAATATTGGGCGGGTTTGCTCGCCGGCACATCGGCGGTGGAACCGCTCAAGCGTTTCGATGCGTCGCGCTTTGCGGTGCACATCGCCGCGCAAATCGATTTCAAGCCGGAAGAGGTCGCCGAGTACATCGAGTCCAAAGAAGCGCGGCGCATGGACACTTTCATTTTGCTTGCCGTCGCGACGGCATCGCAGGCGCTCAAGCAATCGGGTTTGAAAATCGATGAGTCAAATGCCGATATGGTCGGTTCGATTGTCGGCTCGGGTATCGGCGGGCTGGGTCTCATCGAACAAAGTATGCACACATTGATGGACAAAGGTCCGATGCGCGTCAGCCCATTCACCGGTCCGTACATGATTCCGAATATGGCGGGCGGACAAATTGCAATTAGCTTTGGCGCGCGCGGTCCGAATTTTGCTATCGCCTCGGCGTGCGCGACCGGCACCAACGCGCTCGGCGAAGCGTTTGAGATTATCCGGCGCGGCGATGCTGATGCAATGATCGCCGGCGGCGCTGAATCGCCGGTGACCGAATTTGGGCTTTCGGCGTTTCACCGCACGACGGCAATGTCCACCTCGCGCAACGATGATCCCAAACACGCCTCGCGTCCGTTCGATGCCAAGCGCGATGGCTTTGTCTTCGGCGAAGGCGCGGGCATGTTCATCATGGAAGAATTGGAATCGGCGCAAAAACGCGGCGCCAAAATTCTGTGCGAAGTCGTGGGCTATGGCGCGACCGACGATGCGTTTCACATCAGCGCGCCGGCGGAAGGCGGAAGCGGCGCCGCCAAAGCGATGGAACGCGCGTTGAAAAAAGCCGGGTTGAAACCGCAAGACGTCGATTACATCAACGCGCACGGCACATCGACGGTTCTGAACGATGTCTCGGAAACGCAAGCCATCAAAACGGTGTTTGGCGAATACGCCAAGAAAATTCCGGTCAGTTCGAGTAAATCGATGATTGGACATTTGCTCGGCGCGGCAGGCGCGGTGGAAGCAATCGCGGCGGTCAAATCAATCGAGACCGGTTGGATTCATCCGACGATCAACTACGAATTTCCGGATCCCGCGTGCGACCTTGATTATGTGCCGAACCAAGCGCGACAGAAACAAGTGCGCGTGGCGATGTCCAACTCGTTTGGGTTTGGCGGACACAACGCGATTATCATTTTCAAGAAATTTGAATCGTAAATTGTAGAGACGCCCCGGGGCGTCTCTACCCCAATTTTATGAACCCGCAAGATTTCGAAACAACACTCGGCATCACCTTTCGCGACAAATCACTCTTGTCGCGCGCGTTGACGCACCGTTCGTACCTTAACGAGAATCCGGGCTTGCCGTATCTCGATAACGAGCGTTTGGAATTTCTCGGCGATGCGATTTTGGATTTCGTTGCCGCCGAGTACCTTGTACCAGCGTTACCCGGAAATGAGCGAGGGTGAATTGACACTGTTGCGCGCCGCGCTCGTGCGCGGGGAAACGCTCGCGCGTTTTGCGCTTGAAATCGATTTGCCGCCGCACTTGCAAATGTCACGCGGCGAAGAAGCGGCGCGCGGACGCGCGCGCGCGCCTTTGCTCGCCGGCGCGTTCGAGGCGCTGATCGGCGCATTGTATCTCGATCAAGGATTGGATGCGGCGCGCGGATTGATCATGCGCGTCGTGCCGAACGAAGCCGAGCGGGTGCATCAACAACGCCTCGACCGCGACGCAAAAAGTATGCTGCAAGAATTGTCGCAGGGCAAGCTGCAAGTCGCGCCGTTGTATCGTCTCATCGATTCGCGCGGACCCGACCATGAAAAGGAATTCACCGTCGAAGTGGTCATCAAAGGACAAGTGTACGGCGTTGGCATTGGGCGCAACAAGCAAACAGCGGAGCAAGAAGCCGCGCGCATCGCGCTGGAAGCATTGCAGGCGGAAATTTCAAAACAAGATCATGCCGCATTGATTGCGTTGACAGGCAAAATACCGGAAACGTGAAACTACTTGTTACCGGCGGCAGTGGTTACGTCGGCGCGGCGATTTTGCGGCGCGCGCCGGCAAATTGGCAAATCGCGGCAACGTATCTGGCTCATCCGATTCAACAGCCACGCGTTGCCGCTCACAAGCGTTCGCCGTTGGCACAGGAATTGACCACCGCCAACCAAAGCAGGCGAACGCTTGTGACTTTTTGCGTCGACATTCGAGACGCACACACCATTGCTAAACTCTTCGCCGATTTCCAGCCCGATGTCGTGATTCACACCGCCGCGTTGATGTTCGGTGATGAAATGGTGACGACAAACGTTGACGGCTCACGTAATGTCGCGCGTGCGGCAACGCAACATCACACGCGATTCATTCACTTGTCGAGTGATGTTATCTTCGATGGCGAGCACGCGCCGTACACCGAAACGGATTCGCCCGCGCCCATCACGCCGTACGGCAAATCGAAAGCGCGCGCGGAACAAGTTGTGCGCGACGAATTCGCGAATCCGGTGATCGTCCGCACATCGCTCGTCTACGGCTTTGATCCAATCGATCCGCGCACGCGCTTAGTCTTGTCCGGCGAAATGCCCCAGCTCTTCACCGACGAGTATCGCTGTCCCATTTTTGTCGACGACCTCGCCGACGCGTTGATCGAACTCGCACAAAACGATTTCGTCGGCGTGCTCAACATCGCCGGACCGCAACGCTTGAGCCGATATGAGTTTGGACGCAAGTTAGCGGAGGCGCTCGGCGCAGAAATCAGGTTTCAATCGGCAGTCAGCGCATCATCCCCATCGCCGCGCCCGCGCGATTGCACACTCGACGTTTCGCGCGCGCAAAAACTTTTGCGGACGCGCTTGCGGAGCGTCGATGAAGTACCTGCGTTTGGGGCGAGGCATTCGTAGCGATTCGCTAACTCCGAGAAAACCGATTGCGCTTGAGCGAACCAGATGATTCACTCGACCTGAATCCGCGAATGCCTCGCCCCTACCAAGCCTCGTTTTGTTATTCTGTTGCCTCTTGATGTATACTGCGCCACGCAACCTGAAACCTTGAACCCTGAAACTCGCCATGTATCTCAAACACCTTGAACTCCACGGCTTTAAAACCTTTGCCAATCGTTCTAATTTTGTTTTCGATCTCGGCGTAACCGCGATTGTCGGTCCCAACGGTTCCGGCAAATCGAATATTGCCGATGCGGTGCGCTGGGTCATGGGCGAGCAAGCGTACTCGGAATTGCGCGTCAAGAAAACCGAAGACGTAATTTTCACCGGCAGTGCCACGCGCCCGCGCATGGGCATGGCGGAAGTGTCGATGACACTGGAAAACCCGGATCCGTGGTCACAGGAAACCACAGACGCGGAGCGCACAGAGGGCACAGAGGAAAAAACAAAGTTAGACCCTGTGACTGAACTCCTCCGCTCGAATCCTTCCGAAGTAACGATTGGTCGGCGCGCGTACCGCGATGGCGGTAACGAATATTTCCTCAACGGCTCACGCGTTCGCTTGCGCGATATTTTCGAACTCCTTGCGCGGTGGGGACTCGCGAAAAACACGTACGCCGTCATCGGGCAAGGGCTGGTCGATCAGGCATTGTCACTGCGCCCGGAAGAACGCCGCGCGCTGTTCGAGGAAGCCGCCGGCATCGGACTCTATCAATCGAAACGCCAAAACGCCATCGACAAGTTGCAAGAGACGCAACAAAACCTCGTGCGCGTCAACGACATCATCAATGAAATTTCACCGCGCCTGCCGTCGCTGGCACGCCAAGCCGAACGCGCGCGCAATTACGACGGCGTCGTCGGCACGCTTGATGAAAAACTGCGGACGTGGTACGCGTTTCAATGGGCGCGCGCACAACAAGCCGCACAGGAAAATTCGTTGCGCGAAAAATCTACGCGCGAGACGCTAAACTCGCGTCGCGCCGGCGTCCAAGACCTTGCGGCGAAACTCGCGCAACTGCGACGACAAGGACAAGAATTACGCGCAACCCTTGCCGAGGTGCGCCGCGCGCGCACACAACTCGAACAGACGCACGCGACGCGCACACGCGAACTCGCGGTCCTCGAAGAACGGTTACGATTTACAACGCAACAACGCGACGAAGCATCAGCGGAGACCGCCACGCTCGAAGAATCGAAACGCGCGCAAGAGCAACAGATCGCACAAGCAATGAATGCGCGTGTCGCCAAAGAGCAAGAACGCCAAACGCTCGTTGGACAAATTTCGGGCGCAGAAAAACATTTGGGCGAAATCGAGCAACGCGCGATGCATGCCGAAACGTTGATCGATGAAAGCCAACCGGAAATTCGCGAGCTGGCGAAAAAACTTGCCGCGCTGAAATCACGCCTCGGCGTGTATGAAGACGGCTTGCGCGCGGCGGCGGCGCTCAGCGTCCAAGCCGATCAACTCACCTCGTTTGAAGTAAAACGCGCAGAAGCGGAACGCGCCGCGACTTTGGCACGCGCACAAATTACCGATCTGCGCACCATGCTCGCCGTGATCGAAGGACAAGTTGCCAGCGCGCGCGGTGAAGAACAATCGATGCGCGCGGCGCTCGCGCAATGGGACGCGCAAATCGCCTCGCGCCATCGCCGCGCGGAAGCGATGACGCGCGAAGTCGAAACGGTCACCGCGCAACGCGACGAATTGCAAACACGCGCAGATGAATCGGCGCGCGCCCTCGCGCAAAATGACGAAACCACGTTGCCGACCGAAACCAAACTCGCCGAAGCGGAAAAATCGCAAGTCGATTTGGAAGAGCAGGAATCGTTGGAACGCGCGCGCCTCGTCGAATTTGAAGAAGCGCATAATCGCGCCGTGTTGGATGCGGAACGCAGTCGCGCCGAAATCGCGCGGCTTGAAACCGAAATCGAAGATGACTTGGCGAGCGGACGCATCGTGTCCGAAATCAAAATTACCGGCGATGAAACGAACGGCGTCGCGCGCGAGACTGCCATCGTCGTCGATCAAGAGTTGCCCACGCAATTGCGATTTCAATTGGGCGAGGAAGTTGTCGCGTTGCCGGTCGTCACCGGCGTGCCGGAAGGACTCGAAAAAGAAATTCGGCGTCTTGCGCAACCAATTGAAATATATGGGCGCGATCAATCCGACGGCGCCGCAAGAGTACGAAGAGTTGAAAGCGCGCCACACGTTTCTCACCGAGCAAACCACGGACGCGCAACACGCCATCGAAAAGTTGAACCTGGCAATCGCCGAACTCGACACGATCATGCGCGAGAAATTTCAAGAGACGTTCAAAGCGGTCAATATCGAGTTCACCAAATTCTTTACCATTCTATTCAACGGCGGCACCGCGCGGCTCGAAATGACAAATCCCGAAGACATTACGCAGACCGGCATCGATGTGGTCGCGCGCCCGCCCGGCAAACGCTCGGCACATCTGGCGATGTTGTCCGGCGGCGAACGCGCGCTGACGGCGACCGCGTTGTTGTTTGCGATTCTTAAGGTTTCGCCGACGCCGTTCTGCGTGTTGGACGAAGTGGACGCCGCGCTTGACGAAGCGAACGTCGCGCGCTTCCGCGATGCGTTGCGGACGCTGACGGCGGGCACGCAGTTCATCGTCATCACGCACAATCGCACGACGATGGAAAGCGCGGACGCGGTCTACGGCATCACGATGAGCGACGACGGCGTGTCGCAGGCGATTTCGTTGCGGCTGGATCAGGAAAAGGCGCAGGCGGGGGTAAAGTGGCAAAGTAAGCAAGGCATGATTATAATCGAAAACGCCTATGCCGTAAACTCGCGAAGCAGATTTTGTGAATGACAGCAGTTGGTTTTAACGAATGCGCGATAGCATTTCTTTCTTCCTATCTTGACCAACTGACACTCGCACCTATCGCGCTCACACTTGAACCCAGCATCGATGTGTTGTATTATCGAATCATCGAAAGGAAAGCATGACGATGAAACTCCAAGGCGTCTTTCCACCGATTCCCACGCCGTTCGATGACGACGGCAATCTCGCGCTCGACAAAGTCAAAGCAAATATCGCGTTGTGGAACAAGACCGGCTTGCACGGTTATGTCGTCTTGGGTTCCAACGGCGAAGCGCCGATGCTCACCGATGCCGAGCGCGTCGCGTTGTGGCAAGCCGCGCGCGAGGCGATTCCCTCCGATAAACTTTTTCTCGCCGGCGCGGGCGTCGAATCGACGCGCAATTGCATCGCGCTGGCAAAACGCGCGGCAGAGTGCGGCGCAGACGCGGCGATGTTCGTCACGCCGAGTTATTACAAAGCCGAGATGAAATCGGCGAATCTGGTCGCACACTACTCCGCGATTGCCGATGCCTCGCCGATTCCGACCATCATCTACAACATGCCGGCGGCGACCGGCATCGACATCGATGCCAACACGGTGATTCAACTCGCGCAACATCCGCGCATCATCGGCGTCAAAGATTCCAGCGGCAACGTGACCAAGTTTGAAGAAATCATTCGCACCGTGCGCCCGGATTTTGCGGTGATTGCCGGGTCGGGCGGATATTTGTATCCCGCGTTGTGCGTCGGCGCCAAAGGTTGCGTCGCCGCGCTGGCGAATGTCGCGCCGCGCGAATGTTTGGCAATCTATCACGCGTTCCACGCGGGCCGGCACGACGAAGCGCGCGCCATGCAATTGAAACTGGTGCCGCTCAACGCGGCAGTAACAACGCGCTGGAACATTCCGGGATTGAAAGCCGCGCTGGAAGAATTGCACCAAGGATTTTACGGCGGACCGGTGCGATTGCCCTTGCGTCCGTTGAATGATGACGACCGCGCGACATTGCGCAAAGTGATGCAAGACGCATTCGTGATCGGCGCTTGATTCTCCATCATGGAACTCGCATTACCCTTCGAGCAACTTCTCTCCCAACTTGAAGATACGCCCACGATCCAAGCCAAAGCCCGGCTGGTGCGCAAATTGGCAGACGCGCACACTTCGCCCATCATCGATGGGAGCCGCGCCGTTTTCTATTACGTCAGCGGCGAGGCGTTGACCGTTGCGCTGGAAGGCGATTGGACGCATTGGAAACCGACGGCATTCATGTCCTATTTGCCGGACACGCCGCTGTGGTACCGCGTGGAACATTTTCCACCGGCGGCGCGGCTCGAGTATCGCGTCGTGGTCAACGGTCATCCGCGCCTCGACCCGCACAATCCGCACACCGCGCTCAATAGTCACGGCACGCACTCGGAACTCTACATGCCCGAGTATCAGCCGCCGCGTGAACTCTTCGACGACAAATCATTCACGCGCGGGACCATCGAGGAACATTGGATCAATAGCCGCGCCCTCGGCGATCGTCGAACGTTTTGGATTTGCTTTCCCCCGAACTATAATTCTGAAAAAGAATATCCGGTTGCCTATTTCAACGATGGCGACCATTATCTGCTACTATGCCGACTTGCCGCGTGTGATGGACTATCTCATCATGAACCGGCAAGTCGAGCCGTTCATGGCGGTTTTGTTGCGACCCAACGAACGCGAGAGTGATTACGTTTTCAATAATCAGTACGTCCGATTCCTTGTCGATGAGCTCGTGCCCTACATGGACGATAATTACGCCACGCGTGCCACCGCAACATCACGCGCGATTGTGGGCGCATCGCTCGGTGGATTATGCGCCGCGTATACCGCTCGCCGTCGACCGGGCGTGTTTGGGCACGTCGCCGGTCAATCCGGCAACTATACGCTTCGCCAAGACGCGCTCCTCGATGATTATGCCACAGCGCAGAACCTGGGAATTCGTTTCCATTTGACGGTTGGGGAATTTGAGACAAACCTCCGGAGCCAAGGTCATCCTGAAGATAATCTCGTGGAGGCACAACGCCGTTTCGCAGAGTTGTTACGCAAAAAAGGATATACCGTGTCAAGCGCCGAATACCCGGAAGGACACCAATGGGGCTTTTGGCGCGCCCACGTCGGCGACTTGCTCAAATTTTTTTGGGGCAAACCCAATCCGCTCGTTGGTCGACTGGCACAACCTCGTCCAGCCAAAATGCCGGCACACCAAAGAGTCTGATGACATTCGATCAACTTCTCACGCAATTGGGGAAAACTTCGAACGTCGCCGCGAAGAATCGCTTAGTGCACGAGTTTGAGAAGGCAAATGCGTCGCCGATCATCGAAAATTCGCGGGCGACGTTTTTCTATCTCAGCGACAACGCAGATACGGTTGCGCTTGCCGGTGACTGGACCAGCTGGAAACCGTCCGCATCGATGATTTGTTTACCCGACACACCGCTGTGGTATCGCATCGAACGCTTTCCGCGCGCGGCGCGATTGGAATATCGTATTGTCGTCAACGACAAGCGCATGTTGCTCGACCCGTACAACGCGGAAACGAGCCAGGGCGGATTCGGTTTCAATTCGGTGTTGACAATGCCGGATTATGCCGCGCCGGCGGAACTGGCAGAGAGTTATCGCGGCGCGCGCGGGCGATTGGAATCGCATTGGTTGAACAGCCGCGAGATGCAAACGCGTTTCACGTTCTACGTTTATATACCACCGCGCTTTGACTCCAACCAAAAATATCCGACGACGTACTGGAACGATGGCACCGATTATCTTCGCTTTGGCAACTTGGCGCGCATTCTCGATTGCTTGATTGGGAATCGACGCGTGCCCCCGTGCATCGCGGTGTTCGTCAAGCCGAATGATCGCCGCATCGAGTACACGCTCAACAATCAGTACAGTTCGATTTCTAGCGAATGAGCTTGTCCCCCGGGTCGACGAAATGTTCCCCACCCTCAACGTACCGAACGCGCGTGCAATCATCGGCGCGTCGTTGGGCGGGCTTGCTGCCGCATTCATCGCGCGCCGCCGCTCGAATCTTTTCGGTCTAGTTGGCGCACAGTCTGGCGCGTTCGGTTTTCAAAACGATGCAATCATCCGCGATTACGCCGAATGCGAAAACCTGGGGACGCGCCTGCATCTTATCGTCGGCGATTTTGAAACCGATTTGCACGGCAGCGGTAAACCGGATTCCAATCTTGTCGCTGCACAACAGCGTTTTGTGCAACTATTGCAGGAGAAAAATTACGCCGTTTCCGCTGCAACTTTTCCGGAAGGACATCAATGGGGGTTTTGGCGCGCCCACGTCGGCGACTTGCTCAAATTCTTTTGGGGCTAACCTAATGCGCGCGTTCGCCGACTCGTGCAACCTCGTCCAGCCAAAATGCCGGCACACCAAAGAATCTGAATAGCGCCCTTGCCAGAAAATCAGAAACCGCCGACAGAGTTTCCTGTCGGCGGTTTTCATTTCAGTGCGGCGGCTTGACCCAGCGCCGCTAACAACGGGTCGATGATTGTTTGCGGAAAAATTCCAGCAAGCAGATTGAGCGCAAATAAGATGACCACAATGATTGCGCACAGGTACGGCACAATTTTCAATTCGCCCGCTGACGAACTCGCTGGTTTACCCGCGGACAAGAAATTCCACGCGACGCGCAACAACGCAAGCCATGCCATCGCACTCGACACGAGTAGAACAACGACGATTTCTGGATTTGTCGCGACGAGCGATTTCAAAATCGCGTAATGCGACGCAAACCCCAACGTGGGCGGAACGCCCGCCATCGTCAGCGCGCCGCCAAAGATCGCCAGCGCGCCCACCACCTGCCAACGCCGCTCAAGATGATGCCGCACAAAACTCATGCCGCCGGCAATCAACGCGGCGCTCAGCGCGCGATTCAAAATTTCGAGCATCGCGCCGCTCAACCCCAAGCGCGTGCCCAAGCCCAAACCAATCAACCCATAGCCCAACGGAATCAGCGCAGCGTAAGCAATCAATCGACCGGCGCGGCGTTCCGCGATCAAAAGCAACGCGCCCGCCGGCACGGTGATCGCTCCGGCGGTGAGCAAAAGCGATGGCCATGGCGATCTGTCGATGAGCCAACTCACCGCGTTCATTTGTTGCCAGAGCAGCCAAATTCCAACCGGTTGCGCGACTGCCGTTAAAAACGCCATGCCGAGCGTCGGCATTTCTTCTGCGAGCGGACCCAGCCAAATGGTCAACGGCGCGGCGGCAAGCAATAGACCAAAGCCCAGCGCGAGAAAAATCACCGTGTTGCGAATGAGATCGAGGTTTTCCGGCGTCAGTGGATACAAATCGATCAAACGATTGCCAATGAGCAAGCAGGCACCGGCGATGACGATGAGCAACAAGAATTGCGCCGCCCCGCCCACGCGCCCCTCGCGTTGCGGATGCGAGGCGAGCATCAAGATGACCAAACCGATTGCCCAGAAAAAAACGGCGAGCGAAAAACTATCAAGCGTAATCGCAAGAATGAGCGACGCCAGACTCCAAAAGAAAAACGAACCCTGCGAATTCGCAATCACAATCGATGGGACATCGCTCGCGCGCTCAAAGGTAAGCGGACCAAAAAGCGCCAGCGCGGCGGTCATGCCAATTGAAACTAACAAGAACGCGCGCGTCGGCAAATCGAGTGTGAGCGTGCGGCCAAAAAACAAACTGGGTGCGCTAGCAGCGGTCAAAAGCAATACCAATAACAAGATCAAGCCCACCAACGTTGCGGCGAAAACTAGACGCGGCAAGCGACGCAAGAGGCGAATCGCCACGCCGATGCCGATACACACGGCGACCATCCACGCGACCGTCATTCGGTTTCTCCTCGCCGACGACGCGGACCGGTGCCAAAGACCGGCAACGTGGACAAGTGCGCAACGACCACCGCGAGCAAGAGATCGGAAATATTCAACAAACCAAACAGGAGCAAACTCGGATCCATCGCCGTTTCCAAAATCGTAAAGCCGGACGTGAGCATGAGCATGCCCAGCCCCAGCCACAAGACATCGCGCGAAACAATCGCCACCAGAATGCCGGCGGCAATTAACCACACGGCGCCGAATAAGATATCGGACGAGAGACCCAAGAAAGACACCGACGAAGCGATGCCCAGGATGCCCATCGCCGCAAGTGCGAGCGCAAACAATCGAAACATAAACCCGGCGACAAAGATGCCAGAACGATAACGCGCGTGCGCCATTTCACGCGCGGCGTCATTGGGCGCTTGTTGAATCGCGCGACGATACGCGGACGATTTTTGTCGAAACGTCACCCAGAAAATTACGAGCGCCAGAATTCCGGAAATGATTCGCACCAACGGCAACGGGTACGGCAACAAGTCGAGCACAAGGATCGCGGCGAGCACATAGTGTGCCGCCAACGCAAATAACGCCATGCGCCAATCGGAAAAGACGACGACGAACGTAGCGGTAACGACCAAACCGAAAAGTAAACTCGCGGTGAATAATGTTTGCAGATCAGGCATTCACGCGCCCACCCGTTTCAAAATTCGCAACACCTCTGCCACACTCCACGCTTGCGCGATGCAACCGACCGGACGAAACGGTGCTTCGCCCTCAAAGATTTCGCTGATGCTTCCCAGCCCGGCATTATCGAGATGCACGCGAAACGGCTCGAGCAATTCGCGCACCGCCGCGCGATCATTATACACGCGCAGATGCGCATCCGCGTACGCGCCGATGAGCCACGCCCACACGATGCCTTGATGGTACGCGGCGTCGCGCGTGCGCCGATCGCCGCGATACAGCGATTGGTAATTCTTATCACTCTTCGCCAGCGAACGCAAACCCAACGGCGTAAGCAGCTCGCGCGTGACAACATCCAGAACAGATTTCGCGCGTTCGGGCGCAATCAAATCGTCGGCAAGACTCAGCGCGAAAAGTTGGTTTGGGCGCAATGAAGCATCATCGCCGCCGGGCGCATCAATGACATCGAAAAGGTAACCGCCATCGGCGAACCAAAAACGCTCAAACGCTGTGCGCACGCGCGCAGCTGCATCGGTGTAGACCTGCGGCGATTGTCCAATCTCCGTTGACCAGCGCTCCATCAAACGCAATGCGCGATACCACAACGCGTTGATTTCCACCGGCTTGCCGATGCGCGGCGTCACGACCCAATCGCCGGCTTTGGCGTCCATCCACGTCAGTTGCGTGCCCGGCTCGCCGGCAAACAGTAAACCATCCGCCGCATCGACGCGAATGTTATACCGTGTCCCGCGAAAATGCCAATCGATGATTGACGCGAGAATCGGATAGAGTTCGCGCAACAAGGCATCGTCATGCGTCGCCGCGAGATAACGATCGATGGCATGCCAGTACCACAGCGTCGCATCGACCGTGTTGTATTCGACCGGCGCGGCATCGATGCCGGCATCGGGGAAGCGATTAGGCAACATGCCTTGATCGACGTAACGTGCGAACGCGCGCAATATTTTTGCCGCGTCGGCAAAGCGGCCGGTAACGAGCGTCAACCCTTCGAGCGCGATCATCGTGTCGCGCCCCCAATCGCCGAACCAATGATAGCCGGCAATAATCGTGCTCAAGGTTTCGTCCGCGACGCGACGCTGCACGATGAATTGATCGGCGGCGCAACGCAATTGTTTTTCGAAATCGTCGGACACGTTTTGGGTGAGCGCAAATTGCCGCGCGCGTTCGCGCTGATACGCGCGTTCAATGTCTAAATCGACCGACGCTGGGTCTTCCGTCGTCGCGATGACGGTTGCGGATTCGCCGGGCTGCAAATTGAATCGCCACAAACCCGGCAAATTCAAGTCTTCGACAGAATCCAAACCACGCTCTTGTTCCACGCGATGACGAAAACGCCAATACCATAAATCCATTGGCACAAAATTGGTCGCCGGCACCGTCAGCAAATAGTACCGGCGTGATGCCGCCGGTGACCGTCATGGTCGTAATATTTTCGCGCGTCGATACCGTCAAGCGCCAATCGGCTGTACTGCGGCGCTCTTCGTGAAAATTGCGATAGGTGCAGAGAGGCAAAAGCGTGAGACGCGCCGGCGATGATGATTCATTGAGCGTGTAGCGAATGTACGTCGTGTTGCGCTGCCGCTCCATCCAAATTGTTTTGCTCAACGCAAACTGCGCCGATTGATAGAAAAAAGTCGGGAGCATTCCGTCGAGTTCGACACGCTGGAGAAAGAGATAGCCGTCCGGGTGAATCGTGTTGCTTTCGTACTCGTTCGTGCCGAGACGATACGTCGCATCGTCCACGACGATTTCTTCGTCCAACTTGGCGAGCAGGACCGTGCGCGCGGCAGGGGGCTTGAGCGCAGCAACCAACAATCCATGATAGCGGCGCGTGTTAGCACCACTAATCGTTCCAGAGGCATAGCCACCCAGTCCGTTCGTGACCAGCCATTCGCGCGCAAGCGCGGCATCGAGGTCGCAACAAATTTCGCGGGGGATTGTAAGCACGTTGAGAGTATACCGGAAATTAGAGGAAAAGTAAAAACAAAAAAGGCGACTCGACGAGTCGCCTTTACTTGGACATCCAGTACTTGATCCAGTAGGCAAAATCCGCAACCGCGTAACTGCCGCGCACCCGGATACGTTGCATCTCTAGAATCTTGTCCAGCGTTTGGCGCGTGCCGGAAATTTCGGTCACCGCGGCAAGATAACCGGTCGAGCGCAACGTCGCCAGCGTGCGCGAATCGTATTTGCTTGCCGGATAGCAGAATGATGTGACCGGCGTGCCGATGCGCGATTCGATAAGCAATTTGGAACCGGCGATTTCCGTGTCCTGCACTACTGCCGATTTGCCTTTCAAATCCGGATGCGAAAGCGTGTGCGAGCCGATTTCATTGCCTTCGATTGCCATTTCTTCCAGTTGATTCCAGTTCATATAGCCTGGGCGTTTTTCATCGATGAAACCGGCAACGACAAAGAACGTGGCAACGAACTTGTACTTTTTTAGAATCGGAAACGCGAATTCATAGTTGTCGGCGTAGCCATCGTCGAACGTGAGAATAATTGGGTTTTTGGGCAATGGCTTGCCTTCCAGCATACTCGCTGAAAGATCGGATACACGAATCGGTGTGTACCCTTCCGCCTTGAGATACTTCATCTGCGCTTCGAAATTCGCAGGGGTCACAGACAAATCGAGGCGATAAATGTCGGCGTCCGGCGGCGGCACGCTGAGGTAATGGTACATCAGAATCGGCACGCGCGCGGATTGCAAACGCAAATCACGCGTCGCCGTGGGTGTCGGTGGGCGCGTGGAAGTTGGGATCGGCGTCAGGGTTGCTGTTGGAGATGGAACTAGAGTCGGCGTCGGTTCAGCGGTCGGCGCGGCGGTCTCGGCGGCAACAACCGCCTTTTCATCGAATGACAGACCCGCCAAACGAACAGCGTCACCGACTTGTGGGCTAGGCACCGTCGCAAAACTGACCAGCGTCAGCAACATAATGACGGGCACAGCCACAATTAAGCGTCGTAAGGTCATGACAAGGCTTAGTATACCACAATTGAGACAGAAATCAAAACAAACTCGCAGCCAATCAGAACATTTGTGCGATACTATTGCCCTGCCAAATCGACGATTAGCTCGCCGGGCGTAATGCGCACGCCGGTCACGCGCAACGACGTGCCTTTGAGTGCGCTTGCCACCATCGCGTTGATTTGGTTTTCCGCCTGCACACGCAAACTCTCGACGCTGTTCGCCACAAATGATTGCGGAATCAACGGGTTGCCGGTATTAATTTTCTCGACGGTCAGGACGATGCGACCATTTTGTATCGTCACGCGCATTCGCACGCTCGCATTCGTCGAGACACGCTGACCGAGCAAGGTCGCTTCGACGTTTGCTGAAACCTGGATGATGTTTGGCACATCAAGTGCGATGGAGATTTGCTTGACGAGGTTTGTTTGCCGCGCGGCTTGCTGAATTTGCGAATTGAGATATGCCGCGCTTGCCGAAACGGTAACTTGTTGCCGCTCGGGTACAGGAATCGGCATTTCGATTTGTTGTTGCGCGACGCCGATACTGAAAAACGCAATCGCCGCAATCACGCCGATCAGCAAGCCACCCAGCGCGCCAAGGCAACCTACTTCCAGTCGATTCATCACATCGACTCGGGCGCAGTGACGCCCATCAAGTTCAGCGTTCGCGCGAGCGTGTTCTTGACCACCATAATCAACTTCAATCGCGCGCGCGAAACGTGAATGTCCGCCGGGTCAGACGAAAGCACGCGGCATTGTTTGTAGAACGAATGGAACACGCCCGCCAAGCCAATCCCGTAATGCGGAAGGTGATGCGGCTCCAATTTCGTCGCCGCAAGTTCGATAATTTCCGGAAAGCGCAACACTTCGCGGATCAACTCTTGCTCCGCCGGATGCGTGAGCAATGTCACGTCGCCATCGTTCGCACTGACGCCGGACGTGACGGCATTCTTCAAGATGCTCGATATGCGCGCGTGCGCGTACTGCACATAGTACACCGGGTTCTCGTCCGAGTGTTTCACCGCGACATCAAGATCGAAATCAATCGTCGCATTGACGCCTTGCGTGATGAGCATAAACCGCACCGCATCGGGTCCCACTTCGTCCAGCAGATCATCGAGAGTGACGAATTCACCGGTGCGTTTGCTCATCTTGACGATTTCGCCGCCGCGCCGAAGCGTGACGAATTGGTACAGCAATATCGACACTTTGCTTTCGTCAAGTCCAAGCGCGCGCGCCGCCGCAAGCACGCGCGGCACATCGCCGTGGTGATCCGAACCCCACACATAAATTGCCCGGTCGAATTTGCGCATCGCCAATTTATTCCAGACGTACGCAATATCAGACGCGAGGTAGGTTGGGCGCTCGTCCGGGTTGACAACCACTTGGGGCGAACGGATCAGCACCGCGTCTTTTTGTTCGCCAAGTTCTTGCGCCGCGAACCACGTCGCGTCGTCTTTCTCAAACACAAGCCCCTTGTCTTTGAGAACTTTCAAAACGTGCGCAAAGGTGCCGTCGTCGTGCAACGAACGTTCGGAAAGCCAATTGTCAAAGCGCACATTCATCCGTTCGAGCGTTGCGCGCAATTGCTCTTTCACAACTTTAATGCCGAGCAAACCCAGTTCACGAATCGCTTGCTCTTTCGATTGCTTGAGAAATTTGTCGCCGTGTTGGTCGATCATTTGCTTGGCGATGTCGCTGACGTACGCGCCCTGATAGCCATCGTCCGGGAATGTTTCATCGCGTCCAAGCACCTGCGCGTATCGCGCGAAAATACTCGCGCCGAAATGACGAATCTGCGATCCGTTATCGTTGATGTAAAACTCGCGATGAACCTGATGCCCTGCCGCTTCGAGCAGATTTGCCAGCGTATCGCCAATCGCGCCGTTGCGCCCTGAGCCAACGTGCATTGGTCCAGTCGGATTGACACTGACGTGTTCAACCTGAACGTGCAAGCGTTTGTCCGATTGCAGGTTGCCGAAGCGCATTCCTTCCGCCAGCATCACATCGACTTGATGCGCGACCCAGGTTTCGTTCAATTTGAAATTGACAAAGCCGGGCGCACTCGCATCGACCTGCGCGACAACCGGATCGCGCAAGACATGCGCGGCAATCGTTTGCGCAATTTGCAAGGGTGCGCGTTTGATTTCTTTCGACAACTTGAGCGCGAACGAGGTCGAGAAATCACCCCACTCTTTGCGTTGCGGCCGCTCGACGAAAACTTCCGGCATCGCAAACGCCGGCAATGCGCCGTCTGTTTGCGCGCTGAGAATCGCTTGCCTAACGAGATCGGCGAGATGATTTTTGACCAGCATGATTTACAATCCTGTAATCGTTTTTCGGTGACCAACTGAGAAATGTATAAATCGGATAGAGTTGCGCGATGCGCGCCAACATTTCATCGGCGATGCGGATTTCGCTGAGACGCTTGTCGTCAGGCGTGTAATAAATTCCTATCCGCAATTCGTGACCGCCCGGCTTGTACTTGTCCAGCATGGAATTCAACACGCCCACATTGACCAGGCGGCTGGCTTTGGCGCGCAGAACTTCTTCGTAACGCGTAAAACCTTCGTCGTTCCTGAAAAATCGACCCAGCCGCAACGAGTATTCACTCCCTAGTTCCGCCAGCATATCCCGCAAGTGATCGCGCTCGGCGGTATTAACCTGCGCACGATGCTTTAGATTCTGCCCATCGACCCATGCCTTGTCGCTGACGAACAGCTCCACCGCGCAACCTTCCTTGTCGACGCGCACAGCGATCATCGCATTGGCGTAGAAATGCCCAAAGTCTTCGAACAATTCTTTTTTCATCAACTTGATGGTTGGCTCGGGCTTGCTATAGCGCAACGTCATAAAATCAATGCGCGGCGTTGCCGGCGAAATGCGCGATGCGCTGATGAGCCATTGCGTCATCCAATGCGGATGCAAATCCCATTTGCTTTTGCGAATCGCCGGGTAAATCACTTGGTGGAGTCGAGTCAACTTGCCTTTGATGCGCTCGCGTTCGCCATCATATTCCGGATTCGTGCCTAGCCCGTTATCGAACACCGCGTAATCGGCGGCGGAAAAGAAGGATGGATTTTTGTTCATACTCACTCAACGTAAAGATTTCGAATCGATTCCAATCGTCTCGCCAATCAAGTACAGCGAACGATGACGCGCTTCATCGAGATTACGCCACACGTACTCACCGAGAATACCAAGCAAAATCAACTGCGCACCGGAGACGATCAGCAATACGACCATCAACGAGGTCCAGCCCTCGACCGGAAAGCCGCGCAGAATTCGCGTCAGCGTCACGAACGCAGCATACAGGAATCCCAGAATCGCCAGCACAACGCCGGTGATCGATGCCAAACGGAGCGGCAAATAGGAGAAACCAATGAAAGCATCGATAAAGTACTTTATCTTCTTCCCCAGCGTCCAACGCGATTTGCCGAATTTTCTCTCCGCGCGCGTGTACGTAATCGTTTCCGAAGTGTAACCTGTCCACAGCAACAAGCCAAATAGATAGGGATTTACGCCGGCATTGCGGACCAGGACCTGCACCACTTGGCGGTCGGCAAGAAAAAAATCGAACCCTTTGGGCGGGAAATTAGGAAAGACCAAGCGGCGATAAAGCCAATTAAAAATGTCGCCGGTGAGTCGCGTCAAGAAGGGATCGTTGCGCGCCGAGCGCGCCGCCAACACCACCCGGGTGCCGGCTTGCCATTTGCTGATCATCTCCGGAATCAACTCCGGCGGGTCTTGGAGATCAGCAGAAATCACAGCCACACAATCCCCTTGCGCGTGTGCCAGCCCAGCCAGAATGCCGCGTTCGAGCCAAAGTTGCGCACAAGTCGCAGCGCCTTGACACGCGCGTCGCGTTCCGCTAGTTCTTTGAGAACCTTAAAGGAATTATCTACACTACCATCATCGACAAAAATGAATTCAAACTCAGAACCGGCAACTTGCATCGCAATATCTTGCAAGCGGTGATGCAACGTCGGTAAACTGGCTTGATTGAAATACACGGGCACAACGATTGAAACTTTCATTTCGCCGCCTGAATCGGTCGGAGTAGTTCGTTTGGCACGTCGCCGTCGATTTTCGCCGGCACGCCCATTGCGATTTTTCGCGGCGGCACGTCGTGCACAACCAGCGCGCCTGCGCCGACGATTGCCTGTTCGCCAATCGTAACACCCGCGAGCAAAATCGCGCCGATGCCAATCGATGCGCCACGACAAATGTGCGGACCTCGGCGGGTCACCCCGGCGGTCAAGCCAATCGTGTTATCATTCGCCGTGCTCACGTGCGGACCAACGAACACATCTTCTTCAACAACAATATCTCCGCCGAAATGACTCGCGTCCATGATGCGCGCGCGATCACGCACCTCGATGTTGTAATTTAGCATCACGCCACGACCAATGACCACGTGATTGCCGATCTTACATTCCTCGCGAATCGACGCAAGATCGCCAATCAGCGTATCGTTTCCAATCGTCGTGCCGACATACAACACCGTGCACGCGCCGATCACGCAATTTTCGCCGATGTTGAGTCGCGACAATTCTTTTTTCAGCGGACGTTGAATAATCCCGGCGACTTGCGGCACGCGCCCCAACACCGCATTGTCGTGCACCGTTGTCCCGCGCCCCACACGCACATTCGCATGGATGACCACGCCGTTGCCCAACCGAACACCCTCTTCGATAATCGCACCGGGATAAACAATTGCATTCGTCGTTTCAGTCACTGAAAAGCCTCGTATACTTCTCGTTACCCAACCATGCTACGCCAATCAAAAGGATCAAGCTAGCCACACTGATGCATGCGCCCCAGGTCAACGAATCGGGATGATATTCAAACACCACTTGATGCAACCCCGGTTCTAGCAGCACCGCGCGAAAAATATAATCGGCGCGATAGATTGGCGCGGGCTTGCCATCGATCCACGCTTGCCAACCCGGATACCACGAATCGGAGATAAATAAATAGCCAGGCTGATCCGTCGTCGCGGTCAACACAACGCGTTCAGATTTGTACTCGACGATTTCCACCGCGTCGCGCGCGGGACGATCACTTGACAATAGCTGTCCCTCTTCCAACAGCAGCAAGCGCTCCACCGGAAAATTCGGTTCGTGCAATCGTTTGAATGCCGTCTCGCCATCGACAATCTCTGCGGCGTGCGCGATGAACGCACGCGGTAGAACATCATGGTTTTCCCATGCGACAACAGTGTCGCTGAAATATGCAATGTCGAAATCGTTCTTGTTCACCAATTTTGCCAGCGATTGCGGCGCACTTTTCCCGTTGTACAAAAGCACGCTTTCCACCGTCAGCCGGGCGGAAGGATGCGTTACCGCAATTTTCACGCCAACCACCGCCGCTTCCGAGAATGTAAAACGTGAGATGTACGTGCGCCCTTGAAACATCTTGCCAAACGAACGCCAATAGGCAGGGAATGAATGGGCGATTGTCGCCGGGCGATGTTTGGGGTTCTTGCGTTCTGTATCCCAGTCCGCCGTTTCGATGCCCACGCGCAAAGGAAACGTCGCGATGTGACCGTCGCTGTAGCGCACGACCAATTCCCCCACCAGAGTACCATCGTCAAGATTTTCCGCCTGCTCGGTGAATGAAAAAAGCTCGATGGCGGTCGCAGGAGTTGCTGGAAATTGTTCTTCGTTGTTCAAAACATCGAGAAAGAGATTGTCCGGCGGAATCGCCGACTGGGTGCGGTAGCGCGGCTCGAGCGGCACCATATAATAGCGTACATTCGCCAAATTTAGCATCTTCGGCAGAATATGATTCAGATATCGCGAATGTCCGGCGGATGCCAATGATGAATACGCCGTCGCGCTTTCCTTGCCGTACAACACGGCCATGTTCGGATACAAACTATTGCGAATCGATGGTAACGATGGAAATAACGATAGATCGGTCAGCACGCGTTCGACGCCAAGTTGATTGCTCAAAATCGATAGCGAGCGCGGTTCGGTTTCAACATATGCGGGGTCGGTCACTTGTCCCAGCGTTTTCACAAACGGCGGCGCGAGACTCGTCAGATCGACGATAACGAATCCCAGAACAACCGTCTGAAAAATAGTTCGATCAATTTTACGCGCGCGCACAAACCACAAAAGCACAAGCGTTAATAGCGCAAGCGCAAACGGCAAGTATTTCCACAGCGCAAGCCAGAAACTCAGGTTTTCGTTCTCCGCCAACCAAATCGATAGCGTGACCAATGCAAGCGCAATCGCGCCAAAAGGCAAAACGCGAATCCAGCGCGTGACCGTGCGCCCAAGCCGCTCGGCTAATTCATCGAACGCAATTCCGCTGAGAAACGCGCACGCGAAAACGAAAAGCACAAGGTAGCGCGCCGGCACACGAAAGAAACTAAAACCCGGCAGGCGATAAATGATGTTATACAATGGCGTCGCATCGCCGAGCGCAAGCAACAAGGCGAACACGGCGAAAACTGCCCAGAACAGCGAGCGGCGATTACGGCGCAAAAAAATCGCTAGCGCCGCAAACGCAAACGGGATAATACCAAAGTAACCCCAATACTCGTTGTTCGCGCCCTCGGAAGGCTCGCCGTGCAAAAATGGATATACAAACTGGGCCAAAAATTCCACCGGCAGAGAATAACTTGTCGCAAACTCGTAGTCCGCTTTGCCCGTCCGCACCGAATACCCAACCAGCTCGGCAGTGGGAATCAATTGCATCGCCACAACGCCAAGCGCCAACACGCCGATCAAGCCGATCAGCAAGGCAATTTTCAAAATCGAGTTTGCGGTTGGCGCGCGCGGTTTGAAATTCGAGTCCCAGAATATTCCAAAGAACGCGTAAAGCACGAACGTGAGCGCGTTCATAAACGAGACTTGGGGAAAGCCGCACAGGAATTGAATCCCCAGCGCGAGAACAGTAAGACCCAGCCAAACACCCACCGGTTTGTTTTGCGCGCGCGCATTGCGCAGGCATTGATAAAAGAGCAGTGGCCACGGAAGCCACGTGCTGGTGGTCAGCACCGTCGCATGTTCCAGCCGCGAAAACATGAATCCGTTGAGCGAGAAAACCAAACCGGCCAGCATCGCGCTTGCCGGGCGCAATCCGCACGCGCGTGCAAACAAATACATTCCCACGGCGCCCCACGCAAAATGCAAGAGCATACTGTACGCCAGTGCAAACTGCGGTGACAGAAATCGGAACAAGAGCCAGTTGACCGGATACAACGCGCCGATTTGCGCATCCGCGAGAATGGGAAAGCCGCCATACATCCCGAGCGTCCACAATGGAAGGCGTCCTTCATTCAACGCACGCGACAGTTCAACGCCGAGCGGATAGTACGTGCGCGCAATGTCGTTGCCAAACCAGACGCCCTGCCCCAGCGTAATTTGCCAAAAGTATGCCAACGGCACGAAAATCAGGAATGCAATTGCCAGCAAATCGATGCGATATGCGCCAAGGTACTCGGAAAATTCGAATATTCCAACAATTGATCGCATTTCTCATACGAGCCAATTCCGAATCGTTTGTGAGCGATTGATCACCAGACCGAGCAGCACAACCACCATCAAACTCAGTCCGCTAATCAACGCGCCCAGGTAAAACGATGTGGGTCGATATTCAAAGACGACGCGATGTGTCCCCGGCTCTAGGGGCACCGCACGGAACAAGTAATCAGCGCGATAGATTGGCGCAGGTCTGTCATCCACATATGCCACCCAACCGGGATACCACGTATCGGCAAGAAAGAGATAACCGGGCTGATCGGTCATCGCAGAAAGCGTGACGCGCTCCGCTTGGTAATCGAGCAGCTTAACCGCGTCAGTCGCCGGCGTGCCCGCTTGGATTGCTTTGCCCTCACTCAACAATAACATCTTGGCGATTGGAAAACCCGGTTCGCGCAATTGCGTCAAAAGTTGCGCGTCGCCAGGAACCACTTGCGCATTGTGCGCGAGCCACGCGCGAGGCATCACCTCATGATTCTGCCAAATTGCAACCGTGTCGCTCAAATATGCGAGCGAGAAATCGTTTCTGTTCGACAATTTGTTCAACAGTATCGGTTGACCATCCAAACCAATCAAGGCAGCGCGTTCCACCATCAAGCGCGCCGACTGATGAATTGCCACCACACTCATCCCGACGATGTTGCCAGGCTCTACGGTGAAGCGCGAAATGTACGAATGTCCTTCGAACATCTTGCCAAATGATCGCCAAAATCCAGGGAACGATCGAGCGATTTGCGCTTGACGATGCTGGGGTGATTTGCGCGCGTAATCCCAATCCGCGGTTTCCATGCCAACACGCAGAGGAAATGTCGCGTTGTGTCCATTGTCGTAACGAATTACCAATTCGCCAACAAGCGTGCCATCCGACAGATTTTCGGCGGCTTCGGTGAACGAGAACAATTCCACTGCCTGCGCAACAGTCGGCGGGATTTCGACTTCGTGATTCAGGACATTCGCATACAAGGTTTCAGGCGGTGATAGGGATTCTTGCAAAATACGCGGCTCGAGCGGCACCGTGTAATAACGAACGTTGATCAAATTCAAGGTGCCTGGTGAAAGCAAACGCATGAATTCGGAATGCCACGTGGTAGCCAATGACGTGTAGGACGCCGCACTCTCTTTACCGTAGACCAAACTCATATTGGGTTGCAAACTGTTGCGAAGCGAAGCAAGCGATGGCAAAAACGAATCGTCTGCCAACACACGCTCCGCTCCCGGCTCACTGGAAAGGACTTGGAGCGAGCGTGGCGCAATCGAGACGTATGCCGATTCGGTAGGTTGACCGAGTATCTTGTCAAAAACCGGTGCCACGCTCGTTACATCGAATAACGTCAAACCGAGAACGCCGGCTTGAAAAAATGCTTGATCGATTTTGCGGTTGTATCCCAACAACAAAATACCCAACGTCAGAGTCAGCAACACAATCGGTAAAACACGCCATGCAGAGAGCCACGTATCCAACAAAACATTATGGGCCGACCATAACGCAAAAGTCAGGACAATTGCAAGCACACCAAACAAAGTGATTTCTTTTCTACGCGTTGGTGGGCGAGCCAATCGGCTTGCCAATTCATCGAAGGCGATTGCGCCGAGCAGTGCACACGCAAAAACAAAATGTGCCAGATAACGCGCGGGGACCCGAAAAAGATTCAAGCCGGGCAAACGCAAAATGATTTGATTGACCGGATTTTGATCCCCTAACACAATCGACAATATAAGCACGGCGTAGGGCAGCCAAAAGATCAAGCGACGGTCACGGCTTAAAAGCACAGCCACTGCTGCCAGGAACAAGGGCATAATCCCAAAGTAACCCCAAAACTCGTTGTTAGTAAACTCTATTGGAGCGGCGACGAAAAATGGCGAGAGGAATTGGGCAAGATATTGAACTGGCAGAGAGAGACTTGTGACAAAAGCATAGTCAGATGCCTGTCCACCGCGCGTTGAGAGACCTGCCAGCTCCAAGGTCGGGACGATTTGAATCGCCACAATACCAAGAACCAGAGCACCCAATATACTCAACACCAAAACTGCGCGGGCACTTTTTATAACTCGCGCCTTCAAGTTAATTGGCTGAGGCGATATTTCAAACCATGGTCTCACAATCACATAAATCGCAAGCGTGAGCGTATTCATCAAAGCAAACTGCAAAAAGCCGGTGAGAAAAGCCGCGCCCAATGCGAACACAATACCGATGAACCAGAAACCCGCACTTGATTTTTTCTCAAGCGCTTGACGCAAGCGCTCATAGAAATAAAGCGTCCAGGGCAACCACGCGCTTGCGACAAGCACAACAAAATGTTCCAAGCGCGAGAACATAAACCCATTAAAACAAAAAACAATGCCAGCGAGAACTGCGCTTGCCGGGCGCAAGCGATAGGAACGGGCAAGCAAATAGGCGCCAATTGCCGCCCAACCCATGTGGAACAACATGCTGTACGAAATAGCAATGTGTGGAGGAAGCAAACGAAACAAAATCAAATTGATGGGATAGAGTGCCGCAATAACTGTATCCGCAAGAATCGGATAACCGGCATACATTCCCGTCGTCCACAACGGCAACCGCCCTGCAGTCAACGCCCGGGATAACTCGGCGCCCAATGGAAAGTACGAACGCACCACATCTGCACCAAACCACACTTGCTGTTGCAGCGTAATCTGCCAAAAATAAACCCAGGGCAACAAGAAAAGAAACACCACAGCCAGAATATCAGAACGACGGGTCATGCAATACTCTTCATCTCGTCCCAATTTGAACCGACAGCAACATCAACTCTGAGTTTCGACTTCAGCGCATAAGCATTTTCCATCACCTGACGCACCAACGGCGCGACAACGCGCACTTCATCATCCGGGCATTCGAGCACCAACTCGTCGTGGACTTGGAGCGTCATGCGCGCGCGCAGTCGACGCGCGTGCAATTCTTCGTGCAAGCGAGCCATCGCCAGTTTAAGAATATCGGCGGCACTGCCCTGAATCGGATGATTGATCGCTTCGCGCTCCGCCGCGTTCCGATCGCCGGATTCACACGCCCTTTGGTTTGCAGTTCCGGAAAATATCGCCGCCGACCGAGAAGCGTTTGCACATATCCTTGCTCACGCGCCTGTTGCTTTGTCACTTCGATATATTCTTTGACACGAGCAAACTGTGTGAAATAACTATCGATCAACTGCCGCGCTTCCGCTTGCGACATCTCTGAGCGCGCAGAAATTCCGTAATCGGTGATGCCATACGCAATGCCAAAGTTCATCGTCTTGCCGTGTTGGCGCATCGCCGGCGTCACCTGATCAATCGGGATTTTGTACAGCCGCGCCGCCGTCGCCGCATGAATATCTTCGCCGCGCGCGAACGCCTCCAGCAAACCCGGGTCTTGCGCGATGTGCGCGAGAATTCGCAACTCGACTTGCGAGTAATCTGCGCTGATTAATTGACTGCCATGCGGCGCGATAAACGCGCGCCGAACTTGGCGTCCCAGCTCGGTGCGAATCGGAATGTTTTGCAAATTTGGATTCGACGACGAGACGCGACCGGTGACCGTGCCAGTTTGATTGTAATCGGTGTGCACGCGTCCAGTCCGCGGCAGAACCAGCGCTGGCAATGCATCCACATATGTGCCTTTGAGTTTCGACAACTCACGATGTTCGAGAATCAACCCGATAATCGGATGCGTACCGCGCAATGATTCCAAAACATCGGCGGCGGTCGAAATTTGCCCGGTTTTTGTCTTGGGTAACCCGCTCGCCGGCAGATTTCAATTTATTGAACAAGGCATCACCCAATTGTTGCGGCGACGCAATATTGATCGGCGCGCCAACGTACTTTTGAATTTCCTTTTCCAATTCTTGCAAACGCGTCGTGAGTTTGCCTGACATTTGCCCAAGAAAATCGAGGTCAAGCAAAACGCCGGTGCGTTCGATTTCCATCAACACTGGCACAAGCGGCATTTCGACATTGCGAAATAACTTTTCAAAACCTTGCTCGACCAGCAAGGGCTGATAATGCTCAACCAAACGAAACGTGTAATCGGCATCCGCGCACGCGTAACGCGAGACTTGCGCGACATCCACTTGCGCCATCGAGATTTGGTTTTTGCCTTTACCGATCAACGCTTCGATCTCGGTCATCTCGACGCCGAACTTTTGAAAGACCAAACTTTTCAAGCCGATGCCTTGCCCACCCGGCTCGACGAGATGTGCGGCGACCATCGTGTCAAACGCGAGTCCGGTCATTTCAACGCCAGCTTCCGCGAGAACCGTTGCATCGTATTTGGAGTTGTGCGCGAATTTTTGGATATGGTCATCGGTTAAAACCGGTTTCAATTTTGAAAGCACGAGTTCGCGCGCAAGCGTCGGATGATTGCTGGTCGAAGATGGAGAATTTGTATCGAATGTCATCTGACCAATTTTTCCGTCTTCGATCCTGCGGTCCTGCAGTCTGATTGCCAACGGAATGTAATACGCCTCGCCGTTGCCCACGCCGATGGCAATACCAACCAACTCGGCGCGCATTGCATCGGTGTCAGTCGTTTCCACATCAATGACAAACGCCGGCATCGATTTCAGTCGCGCGACTAGTTTGTTGAGCGCGGATTCGGAATCGATGGTGTGGTAATTTTCGGCGACCGGTTGCGCCGGCGGAGTTTCGGTAACTGTCGCCGCGTTGCCGGGCAAACGATCGATCAAACTGCGAAAGCCCAACTCACGGAAGAGCGTGACGACGCGTTCGCGATCGTACACTTCAACACGGCACGCTTCGAGATCGAGTTTAATCGGCGCGTCGGTCACAATCGTCACGAGTTTGCGACTCTGCAACGCATCCTTTTTGCCGTCGCGTAATTTTTCGCGCCAACGAGGTTCAATGTCGTCAAGATGCCCGTAAATGTTATCGATGTCTCCGTACACTTGCAAGAGTCGGGTCGCCGTTTTTTCGCCAATACCGGCGACGCCTGGCACATTATCGGACGGGTCGCCCTTGAGCGCTTTGAAATCAATCAGTTGGCGCGGCTCAAGTTGGTATCGCTGTTTGACCGCCGCTTCATCGTACACGGTGAATCCGCCGCCCGACTGCGGCGAGAACATCAATGCCCGCACGTGTTCATCGACGAGTTGCAACGTGTCGGTATCACCGGTGACGATCAACGTATCGATGCCGCGCTGGCTTGCCTGACGCGCGAGCGTGCCGAGCAAATCGTCCGCTTCGTATCCTTCGACGCCGAACGATGGAATGCCCAACGCTTCCGCGACCTCGCGCGAGCGTTTCAGTTGCGGCAGTAAATCATCGGGCAGGGGCGGACGCGTGGCTTTGTATTCTTTATAGAGTTCGTCTCGAAAACTCTTGCCGACGTCAAACGTCGCGGCAATATAGTTCCGGTTTTTCATCGCTCAACACTTTGAGAATCGTCGATGCAAAACCGTACGTCGCGTTCGTTGGCTCGCCGGCGGGGCTGGCGAGATTCATTGTGACGCCGTGGTACGCGCGATGGATCAATGCGTGCGAATCGAGCAAGATCAGTTTCATAAAGCAATGCGCCAATTATTCAATGAGCCAATGAACCAAATCCGACCATGCAGATTGGTGCATTGGCTCATTGGCGTTTTGGTAAATGACCAATTTATTTGTCTAAGCGTTCAAGTTGAGCAACGCCGCTGGCTTGCAACTCTTGAAAACGCGCTTGCACGTCACGCGCGCGCCACTCGACCACGACGTTACCATCGGCATGTTTGTACGCCGCGAGCGCGCGATGTTTGAGCATTTTTTCAAAGACATCCAGCAAGTCCTGCTCTGGCGATTTCATTTTGAGCGCCACAAAACTCTTGGGCTCCCATTCCATCGTGAACGGCTTGTCGTTCCACTTGGCATGACATTCAAACGGCGCGGTATCTTTGGTGCAGGAAAACCACATGCCTTTGAAACCGGCTTTCCAGAACTGGAGACGCAAATCGTTCTCGATGATCGAGCGCGAAGAGGGATAGCTGTTCAAAAACCACTGGGCGGTCATGGCGATCTTCTCCTTTGAAAATAAAAGAATGGCACAGCGTCGCGTGCAGACGCGATTTTAGCACAAGAGCAGATTGGGGTCAAAGCGCACGGTCGCTTGACGCTTTCATTCACGCGGAATATAATCCGCCCGACCCATGCAAATTCCCTTGATTCTGCAATTTGGTTTGCTCAGCTTTATCTCACTCTTCACGATGATCGATCCTATCGGTGCGTTGCCGGTGTACGTCTCGATGACGTCCAAGTTATCGCACAAAGAATCGCGCCGAGTCGCTTTGCGCGCAACACTGACCGCGTGGGTGATCTTGATGCTGTTCACACTCACCGGGCGTTTCGTGTTCGATTTCTTTGGTATTTCCGTGAATAGTTTGCGCGTGGTCGGGGGCATCATCTTTTTCATCATGGGTTATGAAATGCTAGAGGCGCGGCTTTCGCGCACACAATCGGACAAGGAATCGGTCAGCGATTACATCGAGGATATTGCGATTACGCCGCTTGGCATTCCGCTGATTGCCGGTCCTGGTGCAATTACGACCGCCATCGTGCTAATGAACGAGACGACCGGAATTTTGGAAAAACAGATAGCGTTGATGCTGGCAATCACCCTGGTGCTCGCGCTGGCTTTTTTGTTTCTCATCGGCGCGCGGCAAGTGATGCACGCGCTAGGACACAGCGGCAACAAGATTTTGTTACGCCTGATGGGATTGATCGTGATGGCAATCGCCGTCGAATTTTTCTTTAACGGCTTGCGTCCGATCGTGCAGAGCATCATTCGTTAGTTTGAGGAAAATATGACTGAACCCAAAAAACCCCTACTGGAATTTCCGTGCAGTTTTCCACTCAAAGTCATCGGTAAAAACTCGGGTGATTTTGAACCCAGAATGGTTGAGATCGTGCGCCAACACGTGCCGGAACTGCGCGCCGACGCCGTCAGCTCGCGCTTGAGCCGCGACGGCAAATACATGGCGATAACGGCGGTATTCACCGCGCAGAGCCAAGAACAACTCGATGGGCTGTACTATGAATTGAGCAGTCACGAACTTGTGATGATGGTGCTCTAATGATTTTGACTTTTTCTCACAGCCGTTATATAATCCGCGATGCTTTGACGCCGGCGTAGCTCAGTTGGTAGAGCAATGGTTTTGTAAACCATCGGTCGTCGGTCCAAGTCCGACCGCCGGCTTACAATCAAACACGGGGAGGCGGCGAAGGCGGTGAGTCGCGTCGGTCTGTAAAATCGATGCCGTACGGCTATGTGAGTCCGAATCTCACCCTCCCCACACGCACTTTCAGATCTGATCAAATATCTTGAGCCAGCGCCTTCGTAGCTCAGTTGGTAGAGCACGTTCTTGGTAAGAACGGGGTCATGGGTTCAAGTCCCATCGAAGGCTCCACTTTCAGGAGGAATCAAAATGGCAAAATCAAAATTTGAACGCACCAAGCCGCACGTCAACGTGGGCACCATCGGTCATGTCGATCATGGCAAGACCACGCTGACCGCCGCCATCACCAAAGTGATGTCGCTCCGCGGCATGGCGAATTTCGTCTCGTACGATCAAGTCGCCAAGGCATCCGAAAAACAAGGCCGCCGCGATGACACGAAGATTCTCGACCATCGCCATCTCGCATGTCGAATACGAAACCGATAACCGCCATTACGCGCATATCGATTGCCCGGGTCACGCCGATTACATCAAGAACATGATTACCGGCGCGGCGCAAATGGACGGCGCGATTCTCGTCGTCTCCGCGCCCGATGGTCCGATGCCGCAAACGCGCGAGCACATTCTGTTGGCGCGCCAGGTGGAAGTGCCCGCCATCGTCGTCTTCTTGAACAAAGTTGACTTGATGGACGATCCCGAACTTCTCGACTTGGTCGAGTTGGAGTTGCGCGATTTGTTGTCGTCGTATCAATTCCCCGGCGACAAGACGCCGATCGTGCGCGGCGCGGCGGTCAAGGCGTTGACCAGCACGTCGAAAGACATCAATGCGCCCGAATACGCGTCCATCTTGGAGTTGATGCGCGTGGTCGATGCCTATGTGCCGACGCCGACGCGCGCGGTGGACAAACCGTTCTTGATGCCGATCGAAGATGTGTTTGGGATCAAGGGACGCGGGACCGTGGTCACCGGTCGCGTGGAACGCGGCGTGGTCAAAGTCGGCGAGACGGTTGAGATCGTGGGCATTCGGGACACGCGGTCGACGGTGGTGACGGGCGTGGAAATGTTCCGCAAGTTGCTGGATAGCGGGCAAGCGGGTGACAACATTGGTTGTTTGTTGCGCGGCATCGAGCGCACGGACGTGGAACGGGGTCAAGTGCTTGCGGCCCCGGGTTCGATCAAGCCGTTGACGCAGTTCGAAGGCGAAGTGTATGTGTTGAAGAAAGAGGAAGGTGGACGGCACACGCCGTTCTTCAAGGGATACCGACCGCAGTTTTACATCCGGACGTTGGACGTGACCGGGGATGTGGAATTGCCGGCGGGTGTGGAAATGGTGATGCCGGGTGACAATGTGACGATCAAAGTCAAATTGATTACGCCGGTGGCATTGGACAAGGGTGAGCGCTTTGCGATTCGCGAAGGCGGTCACACGGTCGGTTCGGGTGTGATCACCAAGGTGTCAGCATAATGGCAAAGAAAGAAAACCGCATGGTCGTTACGCTCGAGTGCACCGAGTGCAAGCACCGCAACTATACGACCGAGAAGAACAAGAAGAACGACACGGCACGCATCGAACTGAAAAGATACTGCCGGTGGGACAAACGGCATACGATGCATCGCGAAACCAAATAGTTTTCGGGGAATGAAGGTCAAGGCACCGTCTCCCAGAAGCAGACGGTGTCTTGGCTTGTTATCGACCCAGGTTTATTGAGAGGGTAGCGTGGTTAGAGAAGCTCCTAAAGAAAATCGAATTTCGCAGTATATTCGTGAGACGCGCGCCGAATTGCGCAAAGTGGTTTGGCCCACCCGCGAAGAAGGCATCAACCTAACGGGAATCGTCATTGCGGCCATCGTGTTGATGAGCATCTTTTTCGGCACCGTCGATTATTTGCTGACCCAGCTGTTTCGATTATTTCTCAGCCGGTAAGCAGTTCGCTTTGGATTAAAGTGTGGATGATCAAGCCTTGAACGAAGAACAAGAATAAAATTCAGGAACCCGATGCGACGCCGGTAGAAGAATCTTTGCCTGGCGAAATGGACACAACACCGGTCACCCCCACGGAAACCAAACATTGGTACGCCGTGCATTGCTATTCGGGTTACGAGAAAAAAGTTCACAAGGGACTGGAACAGCGCACCAAATCGATGGGGATGCAAGACAAGATTTTTCGCGTCATCGTTCCCACCGAAGATGAAATCGACATGCGCGAAGGTCAGCGCAAAGTCGTTCAGCGTCGCGTGTTTCCGGGTTACATCCTCGTCGAAATGATCATGACTGAGGAATCGTGGTACGTCGTCCGCAATACGCCGGGCGTCACCGGCTTTGTCAGCTCCGGTGACAAACCCGCGCCTTTGCGCGAGGACGAGGTCAGCCGCATCTTAAAGCGAATGGAAAACGAGCAACCCAAAGTACGCGTGACGTATCGCCCGGGTCAGGTCGTGCGCATCGTCGATGGTCCCTTCGCCGAATTTCATGGCGCGGTTGAAGAAGTGAACATGGAAAAGGGCAAAGTGCGCGTGCTCGTTTCGATGTTCGGACGCGAAACACCCTTGGAATTGGATTTACTGCAAGTAGAAAAAGTCTAACTCAAATAGGCCAAACTTGCCAAAGGAGCCAAATGTGCCAAAAGGTCCGTTTGGCTGATTTGGCAAATTTGGTCATTTGGCACATTTGGAGGATATGTGGGTAAGAAAGCTAAAGCAATTGTCAAACTGCAAGTCCCAGCGGGCAAAGCCACGCCTGCCCCGCCGGTCGGGACTGCGCTGGGTCCGCACGGCATCAACATCATGCAATTCTGCAAAGAATATAACGCCAAGACCGCAAGCATGGCAGGTATGATTGTTCCGTGCGAAATCACGATCTATCAGGATCGTTCATTTACATTCATACTCAAGACGCCACCCGCGCCGGTCTTGCTCAAAAAAGCCGCCGGGGTTGAAAAAGCGTCCGGCGTTCCGAATCGCAATAAAGTCGGCAGTGTAACCAAGAAACAAATCCGCGAAATCGCGGAAATGAAAATGAAAGACCTGAACGCGGTTGATATCGAAGGCGCGATGCTCATGATCGAAGGTACCGCGCGCAGTATGGGAATCGAAGTCAAAAGCTAGGTTTCAAGTTTAAGGTTGGTTCATTGAACCTTGAACTCTGAAACCCCAAGATGTGGGAGCGCGACAACGCGCGATAATTTACCACAAGGAGAACAAGAATGAAAAAGCACGGCAAAAAGCACGTCGAAGCGGCAAAGTTGGTTGATCGAAACAAGAACTATCTGCCGCGCGAAGCCGTCGTCCTAGTCAAAAAGGCGGCGCACACCAAGTTCAACGAAACCGTCGAACTGCACCTTAAGATGGGCGTCGATGTCAAGCAAGCTGATCAAATGGTGCGCGGCGTCACGCTCTTGCCACACGGCACCGGCAAAACAGTTCGCATTTGCGTTTTTGCCGATGGCGATGGCGAACGCATCGCACGTGAAGCCGGCGCGGATGTTGTCGGCGGCGATGATTTGATCAAAGAAGTGGAAGGCGGTCGCGTCGATTTTGACATTACGGTAGCCGTGCCGCAGATGATGGGTAAAGTCGGTCGCTTGGGCAAAGTGCTTGGCACACGCGGTTTGATGCCTAGCCCCAAAGCCGGCACGATCGTTCCGCCGGAACAACTGCCGCGTTTGATTAAAGAATTGCGGATGGGCCGCGTGGAATTCCGCACGGACAAGACGGCGAACATTCACACCATCGTCGGCAAAGCACAATTCACCGAAGATCAATTGTACGAAAACCTAACGGCGATGCTCGATGCGATCGTTCGCGCCAAACCCACGGCGGCAAAAGGTCAATACATCAAAAAAGCCGTCGTCGCCAGCACGATGGGACCCGGCATTCGCCTCGATTTGACCGAAGTCCTCGCCATCCAAAGTCGTCGCGTAGGCCGATTTGCACGAAATCGAAAACTGAATATAATGTTCTAGCCCATGACCGCAGGCGCATTGTCATCGATGCTTAATCTCCTGCCGAGGCAAAGATAAACGCGCTCTAGCGAGCATTCGAGTCTTTGTGTCGTTGTGTCATCGGCACAAAGACTTTTTTTCATCCTGTAAGGAGGTGAATCTACTTGCCCATCACAAAAGAACGCAAAGAGGAAATCGTTGCGAAACTGAGCGAGGACTTGAGCAAAGTACAGGCGCTCATCCTTAGCGATTATCGCGGCTTGCCCACGGCTGAGCTTGCCAAACTACGCAACGAATTGCGCGGCAAAAAAGCTGGTCTGCACGTCGTCAAGAACACGTTGCTGGAACTCGCGCTCAAGCGCGCGGGAATGCCGGTACCGGAGGATTTGATCGATGGCACGACCGCCGTTGCCTTTTGTTTCAACGACATCGCCGGTCCAGCAAAAGCCATAACGATTTTCTCCGCGACAAGGAAAACATCAAGATCAAGGGCGCGATCATGGGCGGCAACGTCTTGCGCGGCGCAGAAGCCGAAGCGCTCGCTACCCTGCCCACGCGCGACCAACTCTTTGGTCGCTTGCTTGGCACGATCAACGCACCCGGCACCCAGGTTGCCGGCGTCGTCGCATCCGGTATTCGTCAAGTTCTATACTTGCTCAAGGCGCGCGCGGAGCAATTGGAAAAACAAGGCGCGTCAGCGTAATGACTAATACGCCAATGTACACCTTACGCAAGGTGGATTAGTAATTGGCAAATCTCAATCACATTTTAAGGAGTAATAAACATGGCATCCGAAAAAGTTCAAAAGATCGCAGAAGAAATTCAAGGGCTCTCGCTCCTTGAAGCTTCCGAATTGGTCAAGTTTCTTGAAGAGAAACTCGGCGTAAGCGCCGCCGCGCCCGTCGCGATGGCAATGGTCGGTGGCATGCCGGCCGCGGGTGGCGCCGCAGCGGCTGCGCCCGCAGAAGAAAAGACCGAATTCGAAATCGTCCTTAAGGACGCCGGCTCGCAAAAGATTCCGGTAATCAAGGCCGTCCGCGAAATCGTGTCGGGCCTGGGCTTGAAAGAAGCCAAGGATTTGGTTGAAACCGTGCCCGCGTCAATCAAAAAAGGCGCGACCAAAGAAGAAGCCGCCGAAGCCAAGAAGAAATTGGAAGAAGTCGGCGCCTCCGTCGAAATCAAGTAAATCTGATAGTCCGAGTGAAAACGCTCCCATGCAACTCGCATCGGAGCGTTTTTCACATTGACGCGCGTGTGCAATCGGTGTACAATTTTGACTGATGACAACTATGGAACTAACCATGTCAACCATGGTTAAAGAAAAAGAAGCGCTCCAGACTGCAGTTCGATTTCTGGCACACGACACGCCAGCCAGTATGGTTGTCGGACAATCGCTGGTGGTCAATCTGCGCATCGAGAATACCGGCACGACAAAATGGCAATCCACCGGCGCACGACCGGCGCACATCGGTTATCGCTGGTTCAGCCAAACTGGCACGCAACAACTCGATGTGGAGGATCGTCGCACTGGCTTGCTTTCCGATGTCTATCCTCGTCAAGACACTGCCTTTGGCGCGACTCTCGTCGCACCCAAAACGCCGGGCAATTACAAACTTCATTGGAACCTGACACCCGAAGACCATATTTGGTCGCCAACCCCATTGATTGTGCCCGTCTCGGTGACACAAACACCAACCGATATTACCGGTTGGCGGACCGAAGCCAATCTGAACAATCCGCGCATCGCGCGCGCGCTCGATGGCGATCCAACCTCTTTTTGGGACAGTGGCATCGCGCAGGCCAAGGGACATTGGTTCCGACTGAACCTTAACACACCGCGCATGATCGATGGCATTCAATTTCTTAGCCCAGGCAAAGGATTCCCCAATTCATATCTGCTCCGCGTTTCCGCCGATGGCCGCAATTGGAATCCGGTCGCTCAAGTGGAAGGCAGCAATCAATACGATGTGATGTCCATTTTTGCGCCGCAATCGGCGCAGTACGCGCAACTCGATTTGCTGGACGGCGCGCCGGGCAATTGGCTCATTTCCGAGATCTTGATTCACCCGGCGACAGCGTGGACTGCAAGCGCCAGTCACAATCCCAAACTTGCGTCGCGCACGATCGACAATCGTCCGAACACGGCTTGGACAAGCGGCGTAGCGCAAACACGTGAGATGTGGTTTCAAATCGATTTGGGAAATGCGCAGACGGTCAGCGGCATCACGCTGGCTTCCCCGGCGGGTGAACATCCGGCGAGCTATCGCATTTCAGTTTGGAACGCGAGCACGCATCGCTGGCAGACCGTTGCAGAGAAATTGGAAAACACGGAACCGCTCGACGTTTACTTTGCGGCGACGCAAGCGCAGTTTATTAACGTGCAGCTCTTGCGTGAAAGTGATAAACCATGGACCATTCAGCAAGCGCACGTCGCACGCGAGGTTGAACACTGGCTGGGTCCGCGCGCATAATCAACAAAGTCAAAAGGACGAAAGGCGTTTGACCTTTCGTCCTTTTTTATTTTTGCGCGCCGCTTGCCAAACCTGCGCGCGTCCTCTATAATCGCTCCAGACTCTCGTGGAGGAATCCAATGCCTCTGCCCCACACCGATTATTCGCTCAAGACGATTGACAAGCACGATTTGCCGCGCGAACGTTTGCGTCGTTTGGGCGCGAACGCGCTCAAGACCGAAGAGTTGGTCGCGTTGATTTTGCGCACCGGCACACGCGGTGAAAATGTTTTACATCTCGCAGAACGATTGCTCCGCGAAAACGGCGGGCTTGCCGGGCTGGCACAAATGTCGGTGAGCCAACTCGAACGTGTCAAGGGCTTGGGCAAAGCCAAAGCCGTCGAATTGCACGCGGCGTTGGAACTCGGTCGCCGGTTGATTGTCACCGCGCCGGAAAATCGTCCGGTCGTGAAATCGCCGGCGGATGCGGCGAATCTCCTCGTCGATATGGGGACGCTGGAGCAAGAACAAATGCGCGCATTGTTGCTCGATACCAAGAATCGCGTTTTATCGATCAGCGTGATTTACACCGGCTCGGTGAACACAACGGTGATTCGCGTGGGGGAATTATTTAAGGAAGCAGTCCGCCAAAACTGCACGGCGATTCTTATCGCGCACAATCATCGTGCGTCGTGAAAGCATAACGTTGTAATACCCGAAAGTATGGGTCATTCGGCAGCTCCCCACTGCCCAATGGGGCTACCCTGACAGGCGAAGAGACCGAGCATCTTAACGTCACGAGATGACATTGCGCGCACTCAGCCATTGCGTGAGGAACTTGCAACGATCCGTGAACAAATCGCCGAACAGACGATGAGGGGCAACGACTCGTCGAGACACTTGTGCATGCCAAAGGTGCCTTAAGAGAGAGGTTCGAATACCTTCAGAAGCAATACAATGACAAATGCACCAGATTGAAAAAGCGGTGTGCGGAACTGGAGGAAATGGTTGCAAGTGAAGGACTGAACGATGAAACTATCAAAACCGTTTTGACATTTGCCGCTGCAGTGAACCAGGGGATGCGTGAGGATGAATTTGAGATGAAGCGGTTAATGCTGGATGTACTCAGAGTTGAGGTTGTGATCGACGGTGACAACTATACAGTCAATTCGCTTGTAACTGGATGGAGTGGAAAGATTCTTCGCCGTGCTGGTTGCAAGGCTCGTGTAATGAATCCCAAAGACATTCCCTGTTTCTGCCGCCATTTGCCACTGTACAATGATGTACTTGCAGACCCCCGATGGTCATCGGCGCGGGGAGCAACTTTGTCAGTCTGAAAGAACGCGGACTGGGATTCGGTTAAAATCTACTCGACGATCAAACGCACGCCGGTCACGTACGCATCGTAATCCCAACCCGATGCGTAGAGCTGAACCGAGGTGATGAAGAAGGGGCGCGGGTCAGCCACCTCGAATAGATTTCCACTTTCAAATGGAATCCAAACATCCAATGGAACTTGTTCGCCGTTGAGCGTCGGATTGTTCGTCGTGTTCTGATAATAAAAGCCGTGCACAAACTCCGCTTCACTCCCGTACACATCGCGATACTTGACGCGCAAAATCATCGGGTATTCTGAGCTCAACATACCGCCGCCGGACAGACTCGCAAAATGCAAACGAATATCTGCCGTCAAGCGAAGTGAACGATAATCCGACACCTCGCGATTGATTTGCTGAACGATGCCGGTGATCGCGCTGACTTGATTTGAATTTGTGCGAACGATATGCACGACGGGTCGATCACCCAGCGCCATCGGTGTGACAACACCATTTGCCAATCCTGGATTTGATGCCTCGCGCACAATACTCCAGCCGCGCGCAAGCGGATCTTTGAAATCGCCGTTCACGATAATATCTTGTGCTGCCGGCACCGGCGGCAGAGGCGGCTCGTCACGTCGCGCGACGGTACGTTGTCCGCGACTCAGCGTCACCGATTGTTCTTGCGCTTGCACTTGCGCCTTGCCATCACGCACTGCAACCTGGGACGCGTCCGACACTTCCATCGCGTAACTGCCTTCCGCGAGCTGCGCGTTCAAATGCGGTGTAACCACTTGAAACTCGCGCGGCGCGATCAATTCGTTGCCGGTGGCAATCTGCGCGGCGACGCCAATGCGCAGTCGCCCGCGCGATTGATCGATGGCAATCGACACGGGCTCGATGCCCCAGGGAAACGCCGCCGCGCGCATTTCGCGCAGAGTAATTTGCGTGCCCGGAAAGAGAATCGTGGTACTGCCATCAGCGAAAGTGAGAATGCCGCGCGAGTTTTCATCGGTCTCGATGGACGTGCCTTCGAGTAGCGAGCGCGCTTGCGTAACCGCAATGGGTGCGGCAGAACCCGGCTCGCGCACGCGTATCGTGCCGCCAATAACTTCGAGTTTGGCAGGTTGTGAGGTTGTCGCGTGGCGCAAATAATAACGAACGCCTAACGGCACACTCGCGCACAAGATAAGGAACGTTGCAAACGCGCCGAGGATAACCAGCCACGCAACTCGTTCCGGATATTTTTCAATCATCGAATTGCACGAAACCTAAAATCGAATTTCAAAGCGATGGAATTCGCCGGTCGCCGATTGCCATTCAGTGGCAACATTTTCGACGGCGGCGGACGCTGGACCCACGCGCACGATATCGATGAGCCCTTCGAGCGCGTCGCGCGAACCTTCCGCGACAAATTCGACTGAGCCATCGGCGCGATTACGCACCCAGCCAGCGAGTCCCAGTTCGGTCGCGCGGCGTTGCGTGAACCATCGAAAGCTGACGCCTTGCACGACGCCGGTAACGATCGCGTGCAAGCGCGCGTTGGTTGAATCAAGCATAGATGAATCTATTATACCATTTCTAATCGGAGAGACAAATGGCTATTGTTTCGATTGACGAAGCGCGCGCGTATTACGCCGGCGCGGAAAGCGCGCACGATTTCGATCATGTGTTGCGTGTGCTGACACTCGCCGAACGACTGGCGCGCGAGGAAAATGCGGATCTTGAACTTGTGCGCACCGCCGCGCTATTGCACGATATCGCACGCGCCGACGAAGATGCAACCGGCGGCGATCACGCACTTGTTGCGGCGGAACGCGCCCGCGCGATTTTGCTCGCGCGTGGCGTCGCGCCGGAAAAAATCAATGCGATTGCCCATGCCATTGCCTCGCATCGATTTCGTGGCAGTACGCCCCCGCAAACAATCGAAGCGAAAGTTTTGTTCGATGCCGATAAACTAGATTCCATTGGCGCAATCGGCGTGGCGCGCGCGTACCAGGTTTCCGGCGCATTGAACCAACGCCTGTGGAGCGAGGTTGCGCCGGACGCGCTCGCCACGCGCGAGCAACGCAATTCCGATCATTCGGCGTACGCCGAGTTTGTGGTCAAGTTAAGCAAAGTGCGCGAGCGATTGTTCACCGCTTCCGCACGTCGCATCGCAGAAGAACGCCACGAATACATGGCAGATTTTTTTGCGCGGCTAGGGAAAGAAATCGCGGGCGAACTGTAAAAATAAATTCATAACGGAGGAGCAAACAGGTGTCAACGAAAATCGCAATTGCAACCGAAGACGGCGTTCACGTCAGCGCTCACTTTGGTCGCGCGCCGTTCTTTGAGGTGCTAACGATCGACGGCGACAAGATTGTCGCGCGCGAACGCCGGGAAAAAGCACATCATCAAGCCGGTCACGATCATGCACACGGCGGACACGAAACACACGCGAGCATGGTCGATGCCGCGCGTGATTGCACCGTCGTCATTGCCGGCGGCATGGGCAAACCCGCCTACGCATCGATTCAAGCGGCCAACCTCACGCCGATACTGACAGATATTCGCGAGATTGAATCAGTCGCACTGGCCTATGCGACCGGCACATTGGTCAATCGGATCGAACGCGCCCACTAGACATTGAAGGAGCAATGATGAATCAAACCGAGCGCCTCGCTGAACTCGAACGCGAGTTGGAACAATTGAAAAAGCAATTGCCCAAGCACGGGCTCAAGCCATCGACACTCGCGCGCATCGACGATTTGGAAGAGGAAATCGCCGCGCTCAAAGCACAGGTGGAGCAAGAGGCGTAGATTGTCAGGGCAGAGATCTCATGTTTATGGCCAAGCGCAAATCGAGGTTAGTTTGATTTTCTGTCTCAGAAAAATTTGCGCGCGTCTGGATAATGTGATAGAATGAACTTGTGAGCGAAAGAACTTGCACATCGATTCAAAAGGAGCATCAACTATGCCATTTGGTTTACAGCCCACCCATCTGATCATCATCGCGGTCGTCGCGCTGATCCTCTTTGGACCTTCGCGCTTGCCGGAAATCGGACGCTCGATTGGCAAGACGCTTAAGGAATTTCAAGCGGCAACGAAAGAGGCAACTCAATCTTTTACCGATGAAGTTAAAACGCCCGAAGTCAAACCTGCCGTCACCACATCAACCTGCAAATCCTGCAGCAAGCCGATTGCCGCGGGCACCAAGTTCTGCCCCGAGTGCGGCGCGGCACAGTAGAGGTCGGTCAGACATTTCGCGATGAGCAGAAAAAGGGATGCCGACCTTGGCATCTCTTTCTGTTTGAATTGAAGCAAGGAATATTCTGGACATGAAACAAGAAAAACGCATGGGCGTGCTGGACCATTTGGAAGAGTTTCGCTCGCGATTGATTATTGCGCTGGTCGCCATTCTGGTGACCACCGCGCTTGGCGTACGTGTTTTCCGACGCGATTATCTTTTTTCTGCGCGCGCCCGCCGGCGACATCAAACTTCAAGCGTTCAGCCCGCTGGATGGTTTTATGATTCGCTTTCGCGTCGCGTTGTACGGCGGCATCGCACTCGCCACACCAGTGTGGATTTATCAACTTTGCGCTATATCGAACCGGCGCTCATGCCCGGCGAACGACGTCTTATCATTCCCGGCGCCATCGCGATGGTCGTACTTTTTTTGCTCGGCAACGCGTTTGGGTATGCCATGCTTCACAACATGATGAGCGTGTTGTTCACGATGTTTGGCTCTGAGTTGAATTATTTGCCCAGCGCAGATCAGTACATTTCCTTTGTCATTTATTTTCTCGTCACCACCGGCGTCTCCTTTGAACTGCCGATTATCCTGCTCATCCTCATGCGTCTGGGCATTCTCAAGCCCGATACTCTGCGCAAGCAACGCAAAATCGCTTGGTTTATTATTTTCGTTTTTGCGGAGCTCGTCACGCCGGTCGCGGATCCCATTGTCGCGCCCACCATCGTAATGATGCCGATGATTTTACTTTTCGAGCTGGCGCTCTTTACGTCCCGATTTATCATTCCCAAGCCGGCAAAAATCGTACCGCCGAGCCTCGACAAGCCCGCCGCGTAATCTGATGTGTGTGGAGATGCAATGATGCAACCCCCGCCCAACCTCATCGAATCGCTCGGACGCGTAGAGCATTTCAAACGCTTTCCGGAAGCCGCGCGCGCAGAAATTGTCAACGCCGGCCAAGTGCGCCGGTTCCCTGCCGGCAGTATCATTTTCCGCGAAGGCGAACCATCGGCAGGCATGTTCGTCCTCTTTCAAGGTCACGTTCACCTCTGCAAAGTTGGACCCCAAGGACAACAATCGATTGTCGCCGAAATCGAGCCGGTCATCATGTTCAACGAAGTCACCGTCCTCGATGGCGGACCGAATCTCACCACTGCCATCGCCTTGCACGATTGCATGATGTGGAACATCAACTTTGATAATTTTCAGGCGTTGCTCAACCGCTATCCGATTGTCGGCACGAGCCTGCTCGTCGTGCTGGCAAAACGCACACGCAATTTGCTCTCGCAGTACGAAGACGTTTCATTTCGCTCGGTCATCGCGCGCACCGCTAAACTTCTGCTCGATTTAAGCGAACACGGCGCAACGCCAATCGATCGCAAGGCATACACCAACGCCGACCTCGCCGCGAAAATATCGACCGTGCCGGAAGCGGTGAGCCGTTCGCTCAACACCCTCAAGAAAAACGGCGATATTGTTTGCACCCGCGCGGTGATTATCGTGAAACAGCCCCAAATACTCGAAAAATTCGCCCAAATCGAGCGCACGTTGTACTAAGAGCGCCTAACGAAATGTCATTCTGAGCCGCGTAGCGGCGAAGAATCTCGTTATTCCAAGTGATAACGAGACCCTTCGCTTCGCTCAGGGTGACGTTCTGGCTCATTGTGTTAGACGCTCCAAGTCCCCTGCTCGCCCAATTGACAAAAGTCATTTACTCGCCACCTCCTTTCGGTGTATTATTTGTGTGTTAGTTCACGAATTGACACGCGTTGTTGCGCGTCTAGAACCAATCAAGCAAGGTGACGAACGCCTTTCAAATGCAAGTGTGCATTTGAAAGGCGTTTTTGTTCAACTTGCTGGTGCGCGGACGTAACTCGGAAAAGGAGGTGGTGTTGAGCGAGTTATGCCCTAGCAACGAGGTCGTCCTGAAGAAATGTTGCCGTGCCGCTTACACCCAACCATCGCACTCTGCGGCAACCTTGGAGACGACAAGCGAATGCACCTCTCGAGCCGAATCTATACTCGCGAGGCAAGGAGGTTGCCTGAATGAAAATTAAATTACTTGCATTATGTGCGTTCATCGTGATTGGTGTTCTGCTCATCGCTTGCGCCACGCCGACGCCAACTCACAGTCAAAGAAACCGTCGTCGTGCCGCAACCGCAAACGGTTGTGGTGCCACAAACCGTTATCGTTCAACCGACCAAGGCGCCAGACCCAACCAAACCCCCAGCGCCGGTCGTCGATCTGAAAGCGATCGAAGCGGCGTACAAGTTGAGTTCACACTCGAACGATTGGGGCGAAGGTCGCGGACCCAACACGTATTGTGCGCGCTGTCACTCGCCGCGCAACTGGGACCCCAAAGCCGTGGCCGGTCCTGCGCCGAACTGTATGGCGTGCAAGTTCCCCTTTGACCCCGCGGTGCGCAAGCCGCCGCCGGACACGAACGTTTCATCGAACAAAAAGATTGGAAGAACATCGGTTGCGATGTGTGCCACCAAGTCAACACCGCCGGTGTCGTCGATCCGAAACCGGTGATGTGGAATCAAGCGACCGGCAAGTACGATACTGTTGCCACGACGACTGAACTGTGCGAGAAATGCCACACCGATAGCATCGGTGGTTCCAAACACAAGATGGCGATTGGCGGTCCCGCGCACACCGGCCAAATCGGTTTGACGGTGCAGCGTCCAAGTCAATGCACCGATTGCCACAACCCACATTCGCAAAAGGCAAGCTTGCGACGACTTGTCACGGCGATGTGATCAAGACGAAACCCAACACCGGGCATATCGCCGTTCACGCCAAGATCTCTTGCGGTGCGTGCCATGATGCTCAGCGGCTCAACGTTGGACGGAACTGCGGACAAGACGCATGTGCGTCACTTTCCAAATGACGTACATCCCCGGCGGGCGGACCGCCGACGGCATCGCAAGTTACACTCGCACATCTTGCAAAAAGCAGTCTGCTTGCACGCGTTGCCACTACGACAACAATCCAAACAAACTTCGTTCGATGGTTGACGCCGACCGCCACGCGACCGCCGACAGCCACCGGCGGCGCCGCCCAGCTGGAACGCCAGCCGCAACCCCAACGCGGTAATGAATGTGACGAGTGTCGGGCAATATTTCGCTCGAACTCTACCAGAGTCTCAAATGAAATGCGATTTTTTCAATTATCATCGATACTGCGGCAATCACTCTTGCTCGCGTTGACTTGCCAGTGCGTGCGCGCCGACACCGGCTGCGCCGGCGCCAGCTTTACCGCAAGCCATCACAGCGCCACCTCTGCGCCGGCGCAATCTGCGCATCGTCGCGCGCCGAGGCAATCGAACGATATCAAATCGTTGTGGCAGGCGAGCAAACACGCAAACACGTACATCCTCGAAGGCGACGAAAACAATTCGTGCGCGCGTTGTCACTCGCCGACGAATTGGTTGCCCACGTCGCCGGACGAAATGCCAGCAACGTGCGCCTCGTGCAAGTTCACGATCAAGCCACCCAAGCCGATTGCCAAAACCGAGTGGAAAAATATCGAATGCGCACAATGCCACAAGACGCAAAAAGAAATCGTGAGCAAAGAAGTCGCGTGGATGAATTCGCTCATTGCCGCATTCGACACCGTGAACGATCCTTACGAACCGGTGAAATCGACGACCGAGTTGTGCGAGAAATGTCATCGCGACGCGTACAAAATCGAAGTAGGCAAAGGCGCGCATGCGAGCAAAACCTGCACCGATTGCCACAATCCACACTCGACGAAAGCCAGTTGCGCAGATAGCAAATGTCATCCCAATGCGCTCAAGCCGGAAAAACCGATCGCCGGTCACGACGCGGCGCACGCGAACGTGAATTGCGCGGCGTGCCACGACGCCGGCGGCTGGAAGGTGCAACCAGTGGGCGAAAAGAAAATCTGGCAATCGATGCGTCCCACGGATTTGAAAGGTAAGCCGAATCCAATTCCGTACACGTCGCACAATCTGCAAAAGAGCGTGGACTGCGCGCGCTGTCACTCGGCAAATAATCCCTGGGGGCTGAAAGTATATTGAGTTCTCTGATTTCCTTCGTTTCCTTGATTCTCCGTTCAAGGAAATAAAGGGAACATATCTCACGGTTGAGGTATTTTTATGCAAGCATTAGGACAACGATTTACTTTTCTCTTTCGTTCGACCAAAGGGCTCATCCTCGTTGCGATTGCAATGATCGGCATCGCCACCGCCTTCTTTGGTTTGCTCTCCGGTCCGATGGCCGAGTTGGGCATTCGCGACATTTGGGTGCGGCTCTTTGGCGTGCAAATGGTTCCCGCCGAACGCGAAGGGCGCATCGTCATGCTCTATCATTCGATTGCGATGGCCGTCGTGGCGATCGAGACGTACATCATCACCGCGATCATCAAAATGAAAGAGCAGTACAAAACGATGATCAACGCCACGATCACCGTCGGCTTTATGTGCGCGATGATCTTTGGTTTGCTCTTTGCGTACTTTGGACACAACTGGATTTTCCACGGGCTGTTTCTCTTCGGGCAATCGCTCATCTTTTTCGCCGGGTGCGTGCTCGCCGTTGCGCTGAATCCCTGGGCAAAAGAATATCGCGTGGGTAAATCGGAGTACGCGTCGTGGCGCGGCATCGATTTGGAACGCGCGGCGTTCTTTGCCATGGCAATTGCGATGCTCGGCTCGGCGTTATTCGGCGCGGTCCCAGGTTCGTACTCCGGCAACGGCTTTGAAACATTTCTCGCCGAAGATGTCGTGCGCGAAGTTGAGAAAAATCCACTCGAACTGGCGGTCATCGGACACTTGCACATTATGCTCACGCTCATCGCGGTCGCGCTCGCGCTCATCGTCGGACGCTGGTTCGATTTCAAAGGCGGCTGGCACAAAATCGCGATGCCGCTGATGTTGCTCGGCACGATCATCATCACGCTCGGCGTGTGGCTCGTCGTGCCCTTTGAAGAAACCGCGCATTACATTATCTACGCCGGGTCGGTGGGCATTCTCCTTGCCGCGCTGTTCCTCGTCATCTTTGGTTTCCGCAAACTCATCGCCGAAGGCACGCAAGACAATCCCAAAGCCAGTTTCGTTCAAAAGATCGGCGCGTTACTGCGCGACCCGCTCAAGTTCGGTTCGCTGTGGCAAATGGTGTATATGAATTTCGCCGTGACATTCATCGGCTTGTTTATGGCGATCCGGCTCGACGCGATCATCCGCACGTGGCCCCACCGCGAAGAACGCATCACGCTGACCGGACATTGGCACATGCTCGCGACGATTATCGCGACGATCATCTTGCTGTACTACGGCGATCTGATCGGGCTGAAAGGTCGCGTGCGTCAATGGTACGGCTGGTTCATCATCATCTTTTCCGATCTCGCATTGGGCGCGGCGGCGGTCTTTGCAACCAAACGCCTTTACGTCGCCGAATCGGAACAGCAATCGCTCGTGAACGGCATTATGATCGTCACCGATTTCAGTCTCGCGACGATTCTCGTTGTGCTGGCGTTGTTGATGATTTGGCGTCTCGTCGATCTGTTCAAAGCCAAAGGCATGTGGAAAAAAGAATTGGAAGAGGAGGCACTGCGATGAAGCGCATCATTCCACTTTTGATTCTGGTCGCGCTCTTCGCCGTCGCGTGTGTCGCTTCGCCAACCGCGCAGAATTATGCGCCGCTCAAGTACGATCCCGGCATCGACACGAATGCGTGGGCAACAATTCCCGCCGGCGAATTTTTCTTCGGCATGCACGATGAGGAAACGAACATCGCCTACTCGTTCGAGATGATGGTCACGCTCGTGACGAACAAGCAGTACGCCGATTTCCTGAACAAGGCGCTTGCCGACGGCAAAGTGAAACTCGCCGATAACAAAATCACTCGCGCCGTACCCCGGCGACAAGTTCATCGGTCGGCGGCACGAAAAGAAAATTCTCGCCGGCGATTATCCGGCAATCACGATCAACAACAAGGATTTGCGGCTGATATTCGATGGCAAAACATTCGCGCCGAAAGCCGGCTACGAAAGTCATCCAGCTGTCGCTGTCACGTGGTTTGGCGCGCGCGCATACTGCGAGTATTACGGTGGACAGTTGCCCACCGAAATCGAATGGGAGAAGGCGGCGCGCGGCACGGACAAGCGTCCATTCCCCTGGGGCAACGAAATCAGCGCGAGCAACGCAAACTTTTACACGAGCAAAGACCCGTACGAAAAGTTGCTTGGCAATCAAGGCGACACGACGCCGGTCGGTTTCTACAACGGCAAAGCGTACGACGGCTTCCAAACGGTGAAATCGGTTAGCCCGTACGGACTGTACGATATGGCGGGCAATGTGTGGCAATGGACGAACAATCTCACCGAAGGAATGCACTATCGTTACATGCGCGGCGGCAGTCGTGGGACGTACGATTACAATTTGCGCGTCTGGTCGCGCAACGCGGCGGAACCGGATTTTGCGTCGGCGCAAGTTGGGTTTAGGTGCATCCGCAAGAAATAGTCGAATAGTCGTATGGCTCAGCTAGTCGCTTGGTCAGAATGCGTTTGACTGCAAGACTACTTGACTTTGGATGAAATGCATTTCAATGTTGTATAATCAAAGCAAGATGACTCTGGAAACTTGGAGGAACGAATGCTGATGCCGGCATCTCCGCTGAATGGAATACTACCTCGTTTGCGAATGTACTGGACGATGACCAAAAGTCTGCAGACCGGACTTTTGCTCGTCACCGGTCTCGCCGGATACTTTAGCGCGCGCTGTCCAACGCACAGCACCGAACTTGTGCTCGGGCTTGCGGCGACACTGTTTCTTTCAATTGGCGGAAGCACCGTCATCAACATGGTATGGGATCGCGACATCGATGCAAAAATGTCGCGCGCGTGCGGACGACCGTTGCCCGCCGGCAAAATGTCGCTAACCGAAGGCATCGCGCTCGGTCTCGTAATGTCGATTGCCGGAATCGGCGGCGCATTTCTGATGCAACCGCTTTACGGCGCCGTCGTGTTCGCGGGTTGGTTCTTCGATGTCGTCGTGTATACGATGTGGCTCAAGCGGCGCACGCCCTGGTCGATCATCTGGGGTGGGATTGCCGGCGCGATGCCGGTGCTTGCGGGGCGCGTGTTGGGGCTAGGGCAAATCGATGTCATCGGCATTTTGCTCGCACTTGCCATTCTGTTTTGGATTCCCACACACATGCTCACGTTCGGTATCAAGTATGGCGAACAATATCGCGCGGCGGGCGTGCCCGTGTTCCCCAACCAGTACGGCGAGCAGATCACGCGCATCACAATTTCGCTTTCGACCGGCGCGGCGGCAGTCGCGATGATTCTCGCGTCGTTTCAACATCGGAATGCCCTGGCGCTATTTCCATCTCGCGTTGTGGCTGGGCGCGATTCTGTTGGTCATCACGTTGGCGAGTGCACTCCGCCATTCGCCCAAACTAAATTTTGCGCTCTACAAGTTTGCGTCGCTCTACATGCTCGGCTCGATGATTCTGATCATGATCGGAGTCACACTTCCTTGATTCGATCGTTCACACTGATCGATTGAATCACAATACTTATTCTCAAAGAGGAGAGGAAATGAAAAACAACAAATCAAGTTTGACACTGAAAATCGTTCTTGCGCTTTTTCTAGGCGCATCGACAGTGATGACGCTCTTGGGCGCGGTTGGCACCGCGTGTCTCGCGTGGAACGGCGACAAGTACGGACCACCGTTCAAATGGATCGTTGCGGCGATGCCGATGTACCAAAATCTTCGTGTACATCAGTCTCGTTGCCGGCGTCGCGCTGGCAATCGTCACGTACGCATTCTTGCGCGGTGACAAATGGTTCTACATCGGTTCATTGATCTTCCTCATCGTCGGCGGCGGCGCGGCGGCGTATCAAATGTACTTGACCTCGTCGCTCAAAGGCGTTTCGTTTTTCCAAACCGCGCCGACGAATGTGCGCTTCTATATCACCGTCGCCACGCTCATTGCGTTTCTCATCGTGCGTTTTCCGGGCATCTGGAATAAATTTGGTCTTGGCGGTTCCGGCGGCAAGGCGAACTTTACCACGCCGACTGGCGCGGCGTTCGTGCTGATGGGCGTGATGCTGATGACCGCGCCGCTGTGGGCATCACCAGAGCACGTGATCGATGGTTTCAACTACGTGACGACGTTGCAAGTGCCTTTGCTCGTCGATGGCTTGGCGTTGACGATTGCCGGCGTGGCATTGTTGTCTTGGCGTCGGTTGCTTACGCTCGCGCAGAGCAAGCACTTGGCAACCAACGAACGCTAATCGATTATCGAATCAAACAACAACGGCGCAGTCGAATTGACTGCGCCGTTTATTTTTCTAACTGCGACCGCCTTCTATCGCGGCACGAGCTTGATGGCGTCAAATGCTACCGTGCGACACAGTTGGCATTCGTACGTCACATCGGCAAGCGAAACGTATTCGCCACCGGCGCCGCTGAAATAGTACGTGCCCAGCGACATCCATTGATTGTTGTAGAATCCCTGTCGGCGCGTCGCCAGATCGTAACGATTGTTGTGAAAGACCCAGTAGCGCGCGTTCAGCGTCGTGCCGAGATTGTCCGGGATGTACGCAAACACTTCGTAATAGCCCGGCGTCGCCACCTTACGCGTACCACCGCGCCCAGTTGTAACCCGGCGCGGTGTAGGAATTGTTGTACGTCCAGAACGAGTGATTGCCGATGCCGAGCGACGAACCGAACATGCGCGTCGTGCCGCCGGCTTGCCAACCCGCACTCTGATCATCGATCAGCAATTCGCCAGTCGGTGGCGGCGGCGGAGTTGCTGGCGCAATTTGCACTTGAACCATCGCGCCGCCACTGCGCTCGTAATATTCGACGCGAACGGCGTGCGCGCCGGCAGTCAGATTGCGTGTCGTCACGAACATCAGCGGCGGGTGATCATACCAGCCATCGATGACCATCACGCCGTCGACCCAGACGCGCACACCATCATCGGATGTTGCGCTGATCGAGTAATTGCCGGCAGTCGCGATATTTTGCGTGCTATCCCATCTGACCGAGAACATATCCGCCGGCAAACCCGCGGCTGGCGCGCCTTCGCCCCAATTGAAATTCACCGCTGCATCAGTCCGTGTCAGCACTGGCGCGCCGCTCAGTCCCAGGTTGTTAAAGTACTGTCCTTGCCATCCGCTCACCGGCGGCGAGGTGATCAACGAGTAGGATAACTTGGCAGTCGCGCCGCCGCCATTTTCGTAATACTCCATCATGACGACGTGGTTGCCCGCCGCAATCTGCGCATCGACGGTGTATGTCGTCGACGGTTGATCAATCCAGCGATCAACAAGCACGACATTGTCGATCCACACGCGCACGCCGTCATCAGCAGTTACCGTGAAACGGTACGTTCCCGGCGCAAAGTTGATCGTGCGCGTCCATCGCACCGAGAATCGATCCGCCGGCATTCCCGCCGCCGGCGAACCGGCGCCCCAACCGAAATCGATGCTGGCATCGTTGCGCGTCAACAGCGGTGCGCCGCTCAACGTGGGATTGTTGTAGTACTCGCCTTTCCAATCGGTAATCGTTGGCGGCGGCGGCGTGGTAATCAAGTTTGACGAAACTTGCGCCGTCCCGCCCAGCGTACGATTATAATATTCGACGCGAAGCGTGTGCCAGCCGGCAGTGACATTCGTCGATACGGCGTACGCGGTTGGTCCTTGATCGTACCACGCCCAGAGCAGAGGATTGCCATCGAGCAACAAGTTCATGCCATCATCCGTGACCACGTTGAAATTGTACGTGCCGGCCGTTTGAACAAAGACCGAACAATTCCAACGCACGGAATAATTATTAACGTTGATACCCGGTCCGGGCGAAGTATACTCGCGCCAAAAGAAATTGATTTGCGGATCGGTGCGCACCAACGACGGCAAGCCGGAGAATGACGTGTTGTTGTAATACTCGCCGATACAACCGGGCAAATAGCCATCCGAGGGCGGCTTGGCTTGCGCTAACGGCGCAGCGAACATGAGGACTGCGAGAACAGTTAGAACGAGCATCCATCGAAGCGAGCGTAAATTAAACATAGCGACCTCCTTTGGTCTTGTTGCAACGCTCCTCGGCGCGAACACCGGGGAACTCGACCGTCTTTCGCAATACTAGGATATACCAAAATGGCTGGGAATGCAAGAGGTCAATTTTCGCAGGGCGATGCCAAATTCCAGGTTTTTCGCTTGACTAGAAGACTCGAACTGGTATACTTGCGCCGTTAAATCGATGATCCGCAAACGAGACATTCTAGTTGCCGCCATCACACTATTTTTTGCGTGGGAAATCGTCGCGCTCGTGCTTCGAGCGCGATATTTTGCCCGCGCCCACCGATGTGCTTGTCGCGTTCGTCACGCAGCTGCCGCGCGGACTCGGCTGGCATTTTGTCGTCAGCGCGTGGCGCGTCGTCGCCAGCATCGCCTTGTCAATAGCGTTGGCGGCGCCGGCCGGTCTCGTGCTGGGACAGTACCCGCGCGTCAATCGATTTTTCGCGCCGTTCATCTATCTCACCTATCCAATTCCGAAAATCGTTTTTCTGCCGATTGTTCTGCTCTTTCTAGGCATCAGCGATGCGTCCAAGATCGTCGTGATTTTCTTGATTCTGTTTTTCCAAGTGCTCGTCGTCGTGCGCGATCAAGCCGCCGCGATTCGCCAAGAGTTGCTGTACTCGGTGCGCTCGCTCGGCGCAGGACGGCGCGCGCTGCTGCGCTTTGTGTATCTGCCAGCCACTTTGCCGGCGGTGTTGACGTCCGTGCGCCTGAGCATCGGCACGGCGATTGCCGTATTGTTCTTCACCGAATCGTTCGCGACAAATGCCGGTCTCGGGTACTATGTCATCATCGACACATTCTCGCGCGTGGCGTATCCGGAAATGTACGCCGGCGTCGTCGCGATGAGTCTGCTCGGTCTCGTGCTGTACTTTATCGTCGATTATCTGGAACGCGCGTGGTGTCCGTATCTACTCGCAAAATAAGCCAAGACGCGATCGAGGTTTTGCTCTATGCGCTCTGTGCTCTCGGTGGCAGAAATAATATGACCAAACTCGCCGGAACCGCCAAAGCCACGTACGTTCAAAAAATGTTCGACCGCATCGCACCGCGCTACGATTTGATGAACGCGGTGATGACGCTGGGACAACATCAACCTATGCGCCGCGCCGCCGCGAAACTCGCGCAACCGCCGCGCAATGGACTCGCGCTTGACCTTGCCACCGGCACCGGCGATTTTGCCATCGCGCTTCAAGACATCGAGCCAACGTGCCGCGTCGTCGGCATCGATTTTGCGTTGGAGATGATGCGGCTGGGGCAAACCAAGTACGACACGCGCATTGCATTCGCGCAAGGCGATATGCTCAAGTTACCAATTACCAGATAACATGTTCGATTGCACGGTCAACGGTTTTGTGCTTGCGCAACGTCGTCGATGTGCGCGCCGCGTTTGCGGAAATGTATCGCGTGCTCAAGCCGGGCGGACGCGCGGTGAGTTTGGAAATCACTTCGCCGCGCACGCCGATTTGGAAAAATATTTTCGGCGTCTATTTCGATCACGTGATGCCGCGCATCGGCGGCTGGCTAAGCGGCGCGCCGGACGCCTATCGCTATTTGCCGCAATCGGTGCGCGAGTTCTACGCACCGGAGCAAGTGGTCGAACTTTTGCGCGCGGTTGGTTTCCGCGACGTCTATTTCCGGCGTTGGGCGCTCGGATCGATGGCGGTGTACGTGGGGATCAAGTAAACGGCAGAAAGGTAAACAAGTATTCATGGATACATGTTTCCTTGTCTACTTGATTCTTCTCAGGAGGAAACAATGAGCGGAACGATAATCAAACTGCAACTCGCGCCGGGACATCGCGTGCCGATGAAAGCGGTAACATCGGTCAGCGCGATTGGCGGACTGGGGCTCGATGGCGATTGGCACGCGCGCAAGGAAAGCCAGCGTCAAGTGCTGTTCATGGACGAGGAAACGCTAAACGCATTCGGCTTGGAGCCGGGGCGCATCAAAGAAAACATCACGACGCGCGGCATCGATTTGAAAACGCTGGAGCGCGGCACGCGCTTGCGCGCCGGCACCGCGCTGTTTGAAATCACAATTCCCTGCGCGCCGTGCGATTTCATCGACGACATTCAACCGGGCTTGCGCGAGAAAATGATCGGCCAGCGCGGAATGCTCGCGCGGGTGATTGAGAGCGGCGAAATAAGAATCGGCGATGCAATTGGTAGTGAACTAGAGAAGGGGCGACCGCGATGGTCGCCCCTTTTTCATTCTATCGTCTGTCGTTTGAACAAAATCCAATCGCGTTTACCCGAGCCGCGATCCAGATAGAGTTCAAAGATTTCGCCGCCGGTCGTGCGCACGACAAAGCAATTGCGATGCCGTCGATGCATCCACCGTTGCGCGTGTTTGGCGCCGGGCGGCGTGTGCCAATCCTGCCACATCTTGATTACCTCCGCGACCTCGTACCGCACGCCACGCCACACAAACGCTTTCGGGGCGGTCGTCAGTTCTTCGGACTCGACCGCAATCGCTTCATCGATAAACTCATCCACGCGAATTGTTCCTCGGTCATTGCGAGCACGTCTTCTGCGACGAAGCAATCTCCCAAAGCAATGAGGACTCTACGCAGGCTTCGTTGACTGCTTCGCTAACTCCTTCGCAATGACAGACGAGTAATACTACCCGCCGGCTTTTTTCTTTTCCTCTTCGACGAGTTGGCGGCGCAAAATCTTGCCGATCATCGTCTTGGGCAACGAATCGCGGAACTCGATTGCCGCCGGACGTTTGTAACCGGTCAAGCGTTCTTTGCAAAACTCGGCGATCTCTTCGACGGTCGCGGTTTGTCCCGGTTTCAAAACGACGTACGCCTTGACACGTTCACCGGCTTTGGGATCGGGCACGCCCGCAACTGCCGCTTCCAAGATCTTGGGATGCATGAACAACACTTCTTCCACTTCGCGCGGATAGACGTTGAACCCGCCGACGATGATCATGTCTTTCTTGCGATCGACGATTTGGAAATAGCCGTCCTTGCTCATCGTCGCGACATCGCCGGTGTAGAGCCAGCCATCGCGCAAAGTCTTGGCCGTTTCGTCCGGGCGATTCCAATAGCCCTTCATCACCTGCGGACCTTTGGCAACCAACTCACCCGATTCACCCGCCGGCATTTCTTTGTTGCCGGTATCGATGTCCATAATCTTGACATCGGTGTCGGGCCACGGCACGCCGATGGTACCAATGCGATTTTCGCCATAGACCGGGTTCGCCGTCAACACGGGCGTGGATTCGCTCAACCCGTAGCCTTCGACGAGGCGCGCGCCGGTGAGATTCTGGAACTTGGTCTGCACTTCGACCGGCAAGCCCGCCGCGCCGCTGATGCAGACGCGCACCGATTTCAAATCGAATTTGGCGAGGTGCGGGAAATTGTTGATCGCCGTGTACATCGTCGGCACGCCGGGGAAGAGCGTCGGCTTGTGCAAGTCGATGGCTTTGAGCACACTTTCCAACTCGCGCGGATTGGGAATCAAGACCATCGCGCCGGCGTTATAGACCGACATGTTCATGCACGTAGTCATCGCGTACGAATGGTACAGCGGAAGCGCAGTCAGCGTAACCTCTTTGCCTTCTTGCAATGACGTTACCCATTCCTTGCATTGCAAGGTATTGGCGACCAGATTCTTGTGCGTGATCTCGGCGGCTTTGGGCACGCCGGTCGTGCCACCGGTGTAGAGCAACACTGCCGTGTCTTCCGGTTTCACATCGACGTTAGGCTTGGTGGCTGGCGCGCTGGCAAGCACGTCCTGGAACCATTTGTCGCCGGCATCAAGCGTAACCTTATGCCCTTCTTTCTTTTCCTTGGCGACGGTAAAGAGGAGCTTGAGAATCGGCGAGAAATACTCTTTGATGTTGGCGACGATCACGTTCTTGAGTTTGGTGTTCGCGCGAATTTTCTGAACATTGGGGTAAAAGCGCGAGAGACAAATGATCGTCTCCGCGCCCGAGTCATTCACTTGAAATTCCAATTCGCGCGGGACGTAGAGCGGATTGTTGGGCGCGACCACCGCGCCGATGCGCAGAATCGCATAATAGCCCATCACATACTGCGGGCAGTTTGGCAGATACAACGCCACGCGGTCGCCCTTCTTGACGCCCATCGCGGTCAGCGCGTTTGCCAATCGGTTCACACAATCGTTGAGTTGTCGATACGTCAGCGTGGCGTCCAGCTTACTGCCGTTGCCAAAGATCGTTGCGGGGTTGTCGGGGTACTTGGCCACCGCATCGTCCAGGAACTTGTACATCGGCACAGCCGGATACTCGAGGTGCGCGCGCACGCCCTTTTCGTAGGCTTTGAGCCAGGGTCTGTCCATCTTTTGCCTCCTTGCAAAAATGATCGCGCTGGGGATCGAATAACTTGTGACTATAAGATACCACGAGTGAGTCGCATTTGTCAATGGCAATTGCCAGATTCGGTTCTTTGAGTATAATACTCGCGCTCCATTCGAGAGGAAGAAACAAGTGACAGAAATACTATCGAACGTAACAAATCTGCTGATTTTCGTGGCGATTCTGGGTGTGCTGGTCTTTGTGCACGAGCTTGGACACTTTGCCGTCGCCAAGCGCCTCGGCATCCCGGTGTTTGAATTTGGCTTTGGCTTTCCCCCGCGCGTCTGGCGCTTTCGGAAAGACAAGGGCTGGCTCCAGTTTCAAAGCAAGCGCATCGTCGTTCCGCGCGATTTTGCCTTGCCGCAAAATCTCACTGCCGGTTCGCGCGTAACGTACAAAACTCGTTTCGAAGACGCAAACGAAGTATTGACCGATATTCAAATCATCGATCCGGCAAACGCTGGCTCAACCACCGGGAGCATCGTGCAAGCCGTCGATCCCGGCACCGAGTACACGCTCAACGCGATACCGATTGGCGGATTCGTGCGTTTGGTCGGCGAAGAAGACCCCTTTGTGCAAGGCGGCTTTGCGAGCGCCAAGCCATCGGTGCGCGCGCCGATTTTGCTCGCCGGCGTTACGATGAATTTCATTCTCGCATTTCTCGTCTTTACGCTGACAGCGTTCTTTTCGCCGCCGTATGCCACTGTGCAAACCACCCGCATCGCCGGCGTTAGCGCAAACTCGCCGGCGGCGCAAGCAGACTTGCGCATCGGCGACACGATCACCGCCATCAACGGACAAGATGTCAAGGGCAATTATCCGGCGCTGAGTCAATCCTTGCGCACGAACGCTGGGCGCGAAATCACACTGACGGTCGTGCGCGGGAGCCAAACACTCGATCCGATCAAAGCGACGCCGCGCGTTCAGCCGCCCCCGGGCGAAGGACCATTGGGCATCGCGTTGAGCGGCTTTACCGGTTTGCGCGTAAGCAACGTTGAACCCGGCTCGCCCGCCGAACGCGCCGGCATTCGTCCCGGCGATGTCTTTGTATTCTTGGTCGATCCCAAGGGACGCGCGTTGCGCGACCAAAAAGAATTTGTCGATTTCACAACGACACATCCTAATTGGAAAATCGATGTGCAAATCGCGCGCGACAACATGCTGCGCGATTCCATCACGCTTTCAATTCCGGAAGCGGTTAATTCGCAAAACGCGGCGCTCGGCTTAACACTTGAAACCTCGCTGATCGATGCGCCGATACGCGCATTGCAAGAAATGGGGCAAATCGTTGCGTCGATTCCGCAAATGTTTGGGCAGTTGTTCGCCGGCACCGCGCCAGCAAATTCGTTTGTCGGTCCGTTGGGAATTTACCAAATCACCGGCGAAGTGGCGCAACGCGGCGGCGTGATGGCACTTTTGGAACTGATGGGACTTTTGAGTTTGAATCTCGCCGTCGTTAATCTTTTCCCGTTGCCCGGGCTGGACGGCGGGCGCCTGGTATTCGTCGTGCTTGAATGGTTGCGCGGCGGCAAAAAGATCGATCCGCAAAAAGAAGCGTGGGTGCATTTTGCCGGTCTCGCATTGTTGGTCGGCTTGATGATTTTGATTTCATTCTTTGACGTGCAACGGATGCTTGCAGGTCAAAAAATTCTGCCGTAAATCCTGCCTTGCTTGAACAATCGCCTCAATTGAACGATGACGTCAATTGTCCGGAATGCCATGCGCGCATCTACTCGATGCAAGCGACGTGTCCGGCATGCGGTTATGTTCTAATTCCGCATCGCGCGCGCGTCGATTGCAAACGGTGCGGTCGGCGCATTCCCGTCGATGTGGAAAAGTGTCCGCGGTGTGGAAAAAATCCGCGCACCGGCGGCAGATCGATTGCCAAATACGCAGCGATTGTAATCATCAGCGGGTTGTTGCTTGGGTGTATCGGTTGGATTGTATTTCGCACAGCAACAGTTGCCTTGATCGCAAAACCCACGCCGATACCGCCAACGCCTTACCCCACGGTGATTCACATCATCCAGGTGATCGCATCGCCCACGCCGCTCCCGCCAACACTCACGCCGATTTCTGCGCGTGGCACCGTTGCACCGGCAAACACAACCTACGCCGCCATCACGCTCGGTGCACCACCCGACCGCACGATCTTTGCCGGCGGCGATGCCGAAATCTTCTTGCAATGGCAAGGCGTGTCAGCAACTGGTTTGCGCGACAACGAATGGTATGAAATTCAACTGACATTCACCAATCGCACCGGCACGCTGGACGACCGGCGCAGTGTGAGCAAAGATACACAGTGGCGCGTGCCAGTTGAATTCTACCGCGATATTTCGCCCGCCGAGCGAACCCTAAATTGGAATGTGCGTGTCGTGCGCGCGAGCAACGCGAATCCGCTCGTCGGCACGCGCACACCGATCAATGCGCCAAGCGTGACGCGCGCCTTCATTTGGCAGTAAAATTTTCACCGCGAAGAACATGGAGAAGAAAAATAACTTCTCTGCTGGCTAATTCTTAAATCGGAGGAATGATGGACAAGCAAGTTGTACACACCGACCAAGCTCCCAAAGCGCTCGGACCGTATTCGCAAGCCATTCGCGCCGGCATGTTTATTTTTTGCGCGGGGCAGACACCGATTGACCCGGCGACCGGCAATCTGGTGGAAGGCGGCATCGAGGCGCAGACGCGGCGCGTTCTGCAAAATCTCGGCGCAGTTGTGCAAGCCGCCGGCACATCAATGGATCGCGTCGTCAAAACAACCGTGTTTCTGCTCGACATGAACGATTTCCAAAAGATGAACGCGGTCTATGCAGAATTTTTCCCCGCCAATCCGCCCGCGCGCTCGACCGTGCAAGTCGCACGCTTGCCCAAAGACGCGCGCGTGGAAATCGAACTCGTCGCTCTGGCATGACAGAAGTCAGATGTCAGAAAAAGAAATACTGGGCACCCGACTAAAATCCGAGTGCCCAGTTTTGTTTTGTCTGTACTGTTTACTGACGACTGGCTACTGCCTTTCCACGTACTGCCTTTTGTAATACTCCATATATTCGCCGCTCTTCAACTTACGCCACCACCATTCGTTCTCCACGTACCACTTGACGGTCTTGTCCAATGCTTCTTCGAAATTGTGTCCCGGCTCCCAACCCAGCCCGCACAACTTGGTCACATCAAGCGCGTAGCGCCGGTCGTGTCCCGCGCGATCGGGCACAGATTGAATCAGCGATTCAGGTTTGCCGAGCGTTTTCAAAACCATCCGCGCCATCACAATGTTTTGCGTTTCCTCGCCTGTGCCAACGTTGTACGTCTCGCCGATTTTACCGGCATGCAAAACAATGTCGATGCCTTCGCAGTGGTCGATGACGTATTGGTAATCGCGGACCTGTTTGCCATCGCCGTAAAGCGGCAACGGCAAATTGTCGATGGCGTTCGTCACGAACAGCGGCACGGCTTTTTCCGGATATTGATACGGTCCGATGTTATTTGCGCCGCGCGTGATCGTCGCGCCGACCTTGTGCGTGACGACGTACGCGTTGATCAACAAATCCGCGCCGGCTTTCGACGCCGCATACGGCGAACGCGGCAACAATCGGTCTTCTTCGCGTGATTCGCCATCCGCGACCCAGCCGTACACTTCATCTGTGCCCACCTGGTGGTAGCGCAAACCAAATTTCTTCGCCGCTTCAAGCAACACGTACGTGCCGTAGACATCGGTACGGATAAACGCATCTGCGTCCATAATCGAACGATCAACGTGCGTCTCCGCCGCAAAATTTACAATCGTGTCGATGTGATGTTCACGCACCGCGCGCTCAACGGTCGGCGCGTCGCAAATGTCGCCGCGCACAAACGCATAGCGCGGATTCTTTTCGACGTCGCGCAAATTGTCGAGATTGCCGGCGTACGTCAGTTTGTCGTAGACAATAATCTTGTAATCGGGGTATTTTTTCAACGCATAGCGAACAAAGTTTGAGCCGATAAAGCCCGCACCGCCGGTGATGAGTAAGTTTTTCATTCTAGAGAATTCCCACTTTACTGTGATCGCCCACCATAATTTTTAAGGTTTTGGTGAGACCCTCATTGCGCGTAACCTCGGCGTGGCGACCGATCAAACTGTCGGCGATGCGGGTGGGCACACCGAGAATTTTGCTATACTCCAACACCACGCTATGTTCGATTTCACATTGGCGCATTTCGCAATCGTGATAGATCGATGTGTACGGACCCACATACGCATTTTCGATGCGCGTGCGTTCGCCGATGATCGCCGGACCGCGAATTGTGCTGTTGACCACAACCGCACCCTTTTCCAACACGACGCGTCCTTCAAGATGCGATGTGGCATCGACGTGACCTTCGTTCTTTGCATCAAGAATATCAAGCACGAGACGATTCGCTTCCAGAATGTCCGCCATCTTGCCGGTGTCGATCCACCAACCTTGCAGTTGATGCGCGCGCACGTTCAGTCTTTGATCGATGAGATATTGAATCGTGTCCGTGATTTCCAGTTCGCCGCGCGCCGATGGTTTGATCGCGTTCACCGCATCGAATACATGCTGATCGAACATGTAAATACCGATGACTGCGAACGGCGAAACGAATTGTTTTGGCTTTTCGACGAGCTTTGTCACGCGACCATCGCCGTCCAGAATCGCGACGCCCATTGAACTCGGATCATCGAGTTTGTACAAAATAATTTGCGCGTTCATCGCTTGGTCGCGGAACGCATTGACCTGCGACACGATCCCATCGCGAATAAAGTTATCACCCAGGAACAGGACAAACTTGTCCTGTCCGATAAACTCGCGCGCGATCTTGATGCCATGCGCGATGCCTTTGGGCACGTCTTGCAAAATGTCACTCGATGCGCGCGCCGAACCGCGCACCATCGCCGACCTCGGTTTTCACTTGCTCGCCGGTTTCCGGACTGATGACGATACCGATGTCTTGGATGCCGGCTTCCACCAAATCTTCAATCGCGTAAAACAAAACCGGTTTGTTGGCGACGGGAACCAATTGTTTTGCGCCGGTGTAGGTGAACGGACGCAAGCGCGTCCCTTTACCGCCGGAAAGAATCAGACCTTTCATCCGTTCTTTTCCTCGTTCGAGTAGTACTGATACATCGAGCCTTCGCCCTTGACGTTGGTCAACACGGTACCGATCAAATGTGCGTTCACCTTGTCCAGCATCGCTTTGGCTTTTTTCGCGTGGTCGCGTTTGGTTTTGCCCGCGCTCACGACCAACAACACCGCGTCGACTTTGGACGCCAACACCGCCGCGTCGGTCACGGCAATCACCGGCGGCGCATCGAAGAGCACGATCTCGGCATGTTGTTGCAGGTGCTTGATGACGTCGCTCATCCGCCGCGAACCGACGAGTTCCGCCGGATTCGGCGGAATCGTGCCGCTTGTGAGCAACCACAAATTCGGTACCTGCGTTTCTTGCAGAGGCGGTTTCGCCATCAACGCATCGTCACGCATCATATCGGTAAAGCCGGGTGTCGGACGCGCGGTGAAAATCTGGTGCAACGACGGTCGCCGCAAATCGCAATCGACGAGGATGACTTTTTTGCCGGCTTGCGCCATCGCCACGGCAAGATTCGCCAGCGTCGTCGATTTGCCTTCTTCCGGCGCGGCGGAAGTGACGACCATCGAGCGCAATGGTTTGTCGAGACTCGTGAACTCCAAATTCGTTCTCAACGTGCGAAACGCTTCGCTGAGCGGCGAACGCGGATTGGAAATTGTAATCAATCGAGAGGAACGATCTTCAGGCATAGGTTACTCCATTCAACTCTTCGCCGATTTTTTGTGCGCGGCGGATTCGGCTTCCATCACGGGAATCGAACCCAGGACGGTCAGTCCCAGCACGCGCTCGACATCTTCGGGCGAACGCACAATATCGGACTCGAGCCATTCCAAAACGAAGATGACAATCAAGCCAATGAGCGCGCCGAGAATCGCGCCGGCGAGCACATTGATTGAGGTCTTGGGCGAAAAAATATCCGGCGAGGTAGCGTTGTTGAGCAAATTGACCAACACGCGATCCTGTTGATCGATCTGCAAGTTTTCCTGATTGTGATAGGACACAAAAACTTCGGCGAGCGTTTGCGCCATCTTGGCGGCAACCTCCGGCAGAGGGTGCCGCGCTTCGATGTCGATTGTCAGCGTCGATTCGTCGGCGTTAAAGTTGGTCTGGCTCACAAACTTGGTCGTCGAGACATCAAGTTGCAATTTGTCGATGACCTGTTGCGTGATCTTGGGCGATTGCATTTGCTGCACGTAAAGGCGCAACAAGTTCTTGATTGCCAGCGTTTGCCCGTAATCGGATGGACGCGACGGCACGGTACTTAGTTTCACCGTCGAGCGATAAATCGGCGTTTGGAGTTTGCTGAATCCGTACGCGCCGGCGGCGGCAACGAGCGTGAGCAAAAGAATGATCCAGCCGCGCTTGAGCAAAATTCGCGCATAATCTTGCAGTTGCATTGTTGGCTCCTAACCTTTGGTTGCGGCGAGCATTTTACCATACTTGAGCAATCCGCGAAAATTCATCGCGTCTTGCCTTTCGGAATTTCGCCGATGACGTGCAACCCCAGCAATTCCGCGTCGCGGGCATCGCGCACCGATGTGTCAAGATAATCGAAAATGAACGCGAGCGCGAACGCCGCGAGCAAGGCGATGACGACGCGAATCGGAATGTCCATTTGCTCGCGCAACGATTTACCCACCGGCACAACCACGGGCTTGTCGATGATCGTCAGCATTGCGCCACTTGAGCCAAGTTGCGAAAAATATTTCGCGTTATTCTCGCTCAGATTCTTAACGGCGGCGTCGGCGATTTTTTGCGCTTGCTCGGCGTTCCCCCACGTAATCGAGAGCGACATCAAACGGCGTTGTTTTTCAATCGCCGCCGCAATATTGCCCTTGCGAATTTTCACATCGTTGACGCCCATCTTCGCCAGCACCGCATTCACGTCATCGGCAAAGACATCGCTCTGAATGATTTCGACGAAATCGTCGCGAATGTACTCCGATGCCTGATACGATGTGAGAATCGGATCGTAACCGGAAACCTCTTTCGCCGGCGGCGCATTGACGCCAATCGTAAAGCGCACGCCCGCCGAGTACAGCGGCGGCGATGGCGGACGCAAGAGCCAACTCGCCGCGCCGACGACGAGCGGCAAAGCGAGGATGAGCCACCAATAACGCAACAGGATGCGAGTGTAATCCCTCAATTCCATACAAACCTCTTGACCGATGACCGAAGTCGGATGACAGAGTTTTTCCGTCGTCGGTCACCCGTCCTTCGTCAACTCTGCTGAACAATCTCTGTCAATTTCTGTTTGAATACTTCCGTTCCAAACTTCTCCGCGTGCCGCCGCATCGTCATCGCGTCGAAAACGCGGTCGTCGAATTGACGCACGACATGCACCAATGATTGCGCGTTCGGCTCGCGGAAAAAATTTCCGGTCACGCCATCGACAATCGTTTCCAGCGCGCCGCCGCCGGCAAACGCAATCACCGGCTTGCCGCATGCGTTTGCTTCCAGCGGCGTGATGCCAAAATCCTCTTCGCCGGGAAAGAGGAACGCGCGACAACGCGCGAGCAACTCCTGCGCTTCGCCATCGGACACGCGACCGAGGAATTTAACATTCGGCTTTGCCATTTGCTCCAGCCGCGCGCGGTCGCGCCCGTCGCCGGCGATAACCAGCGGCAAACCAAGTTCGTTGAATGCTTGCACCGCCAAATCAATGCGTTTGTACGGCACGAGGCGCGACAGAATCAGAAAATAATCTTCGCGCCGCTCCGAAACCTTAAAGCGATTCACATCCACCGGCGGATGAATGATCAGCGAATCGCGTTGATAATATTTGGCGATGCGTTCGCGCACCGCTTGAGAAATCGCAACGAATTGCGTGACGCGACTTGAAACGCGCCGATCCCAATTCCGCAGCGCGGAAATGAACAACGGCAAAACCAGTCGCGGCAATCGTCCGATGCGCTCACGCTCCACGTAATCGGCGTAGCTCCAGAGAAAGCGCGCCGGCGTGAGACAATAACAAATGTGGCGCGCACCGGGCGGCACACGAACGCCGTGTGCAAATGCGCTCGTGATACTCAGAATCAAATCATATCCGCGCAAATCGAGCGATTCAAACGCGGCGGGATACAAGGGCAAGACAAAGCGTTGATTGCGCAACGGCAATCGATCGAGAAACGACGAGCGAATGTCCCAGGATCGATACGCCGCCGGCATCGCCGCGTCCCAGTATGTGGAGGTAAAGACCGGCGCATCGGGGAAAACAGCGTGGACGACTTCGAGCACGCGTTCGGCGCCGCCGTATTGATTGAGCCAACTTGCGACGAGAGCGATTTTCACCGTCGTTAGTATATCGCAAAGCGACAGGCGGCGCAAACTTGCGCTTGGCGATTCCGCGCGATTGCGTTATACTTGCGCGCGCAGATTTTTCAAAACGAGGCAACATGATTTCTTATCCGGTAATTGTCTTTGACGCAGGCGGAACACTTTTACAATTGAATCGCGAGGCGATGGCGCAAACGTATGTGTCGCATGCGGCGCAGATTGGAATCAAACTCGATTCTAAAACCGCGCACGCGGTGATCGAACAATTGGAAAGCGAAATGCCGATTTGGCAACAGACGCGCAAAGTGAGTTTGGAGAAAGATAATGGGCGCGAATTCTGGGATGATTTTTATACCGAAGGTTTCCGGCGGCTCGGCGTCACGCGCGATGTGTCCGCCGCAGTCACTGATATTCGCGAACGCTTCCAGCGCGCGGAATTTGAGATGCTTTTCGATGATGTCAAGCCAGTGTTGCGCGAACTCGCTGCGCGCGGCAAAACGCTGGGCATTCTCTCAAACTTTTCGACGAATCTTGAAAACATTTTGCATCACCTCGGTGTGCATCGCTATTTCAAGTTTTTCGTCGTCTCTGCCGCTGTCGGCGTGGAAAAACCGGACCCGCGCATTTTCGATTTGACCGTGCGCACGGCAAATCGACCACGCTCAGAAATCGTCTACGTCGGCGACAGTTTATTTCACGATGTCGAAGGTGCGCGCAACGCCGGTCTGGCGGCGATTCTGCTCGACCGCCGGAATCGCTATCCCGACTTTGACGGCGCGCGCGTCAAGCATTTGCGCGAACTCGTGTAAACAAAAACCGGGTTGCTCAAGCAACCCGGTTTTACTTTGCCAAGCGATTTACCTACGGCGTCAGCGTCCCCCCGGTCATGATCGCGCGCACCGCCAAGCCAAAAATCGCGAACGAAACAAGCGCGTACAACGCGGCTTCGGCGCGGGTCGCGCGTGCGTTGGTGTAGATGTACACGGCCGGCCAACCCAGCGCCACGAGCGCGCCGTAGAGCAAGTGCAACAAATCCGCCGGGCGCGCGCCGGTGATGACCATCAACGCACCCAACACGCCCTGCCCCAGCACCAATATCTCACCGATGATAATCGCGCCCCAGAAACTGGAACCGACCCCGCGTCCGCGAAACCAATTCCACGCTGCCCAGACACCCAGCATCAAGGCGAACAACATCGCCGTCAACGCGAGCCGGCTATGAATGAAGGTCAACACACGCTTACTCCGTTCGGAAAGAATTCGTGATGGCGAACATTGTAGTCAAGTCGAGCGAAATTGCAAGACGTAAACCGCACAAGAATTCAGTTCACTTTAATGATGCGCCATCAAAAACACCGCGCGCCCGTACGCCAGAAAAATCAATGTGATCAACGTCAGGTCGCGCACATGAATCGATGCGGCGCGTGTGATTGCCCAATCGAGTGTCACCAGATACAGCACGAGAATAAGCAGAATCAATGTGACCAGCGTAATCACCGCGACCAGTTGATTCGAGTTGTACTGTTTGGTTTGCTGAAGATAGACCACGTGACTCGCGATGGCGCCGGCAAAACCATGAAACAGAAAAATCGCGACGAGCGAAAAGCCATAGAGTTCTTCGATTAGTGGAACATCGCGAGTGAGCAAAAACCACACCGCCACATTCAACAAAAGAATCAACGCCACGCCAACTGCCGCGCGCGAAATTACTTGCGTTTGAACATACGGTGCCACATCGTTATGCGTGTACCGAAAAATTCGCGCCGGCAAGATGAATGATAATAGAAAAATGAAAAATGCGAGCGCACCGATTATGCCGGCGAGTGCCATTGACGACGCGCGCGAAAATGCCGTTTGAAAATACAGAATGCCCCAACCCATCGCGGCGAATAAGGAATACCAAAACATAGTCGCCTACCTCATCGCGGGCACGCGCGGGCGCGACCAAACCCAGGTCAAGCCCAACGGAATGAGTGAGAGAATTGCGCCGACGATGCCGACGAGCGCGTAGCCGGAAACCGCAAACAACACGCCGCTCGATAAACTGCCAAGCGCCGAAGTTGCGCCGATCAACAAATCATTGAATCCTTGCGTGCGCGCGCGTTCCCCCGGCGACAGCTGATCTGCCAACAACGTCGAGCCGCCAACGTAACAGAAATTCCAACCCAGCCCAAGCAAAAAGAGCGCGACCGAAATCGGCAGAACGTCCGGCGAGAGCGGCGCGGCGAGACAGGCAAGGACAAGCGTTATCGCGCCGACGATGATGACCGGCGCGCGCCCCCAGTCATCGGTCAAGCGACCGGAAAAAATGGAGAAAGCGAACATGCCAAACGTGTGTGCCGAAATCACCAATGAAATGTCGCCGAGCAGGTGTTGATGGTCTTTCATATGCAACGAGGTGATCACCATCAGCATCACCATCGTCAATTGCCCGATGGTCATGGCGATCATTGCAACGATGACACCGCGCCGGCGCAGAATCATTCCCAGCGGTTGCGCCTCGCGTGGCGCGGTCTCCGGATATTTTTGCGCGATTTCGCGTCCGATGTCACGCGGATCGGGGCGCAGAAAAATCATAATCACAATCGCGGCGAGAATAAACAGCACAAGACTTGCCCAATACGGTCCAGCGAGTTCGTCCAAGCCGCGCGCCCGCGACCAATCGCCCATGGGTCCCACCATCAGCGGACCAAAAACCGCGCCCATCGTTCCGCCAATAACGACATTCGAAATCGCGCGTCCGCGTTCGGCAGGCAAATGAACTTCAGCGGCGGCAAAGCGCCCCAGTTGCACGGCGGCGTTCGCCGCACCCATCAACACCAAGCCGCACAGAAAAATCCAAAACGAATTCTCTATGACTGCACTGCTGGCAATCCCGGCGCCGAGCGCGCCCAACATCAAACCGAGTGCGAGTCCGCCGCGGCGTCCCAGCTTTTCCATGCCATAACCCCAACCGAGCGCGGCAAGCGCGCCGCCGATTTGGTACACCGCCGATGGCACGCCCGCCCATGCCGGTTGTCCGCTGAGTTTTGCGCCGACAATCGAGTTAATCGTTGCCGCGGCGATAAAACCGGCCGAGCCCAGACTTTGGGCGGCGAGCAATGTCGCGGTGATTTTGCGCGCAATGGGTTGATAATCAATCGACATCGTTTCACTTCCGTTGTCATTTCGGAAAAAGTGAGAAATCTCGTTTTCTATTTGAATCAAAAAGATTTCTCGGCACAAAGAGCACGCCTCGAAATGACCGTTGTCCAAAATAAAATCCGCTCTGGCATTCGACCAGAGCGGATTTGGCTCGCTCTACCGCGCCACGGCGCTGTCTTTGAACGTTGGAATGATTTCGACGACGAGTTTCTTGAAATAACTGTTCGGCGGCAAACTGGGGTTGGTTTCGTAGACGACTTCAAGAATCTTGCCGTCCATCCGGAATGAATGCGTTTCCAGATGGAGCCGTTTGCCTTTTTCTGCCAGAATCAACTCGCCTTTGGTGAGCAAGCGCGTGCGCAACGCTTGGTCTTGGTACGCATACTCGCTCATAATCACTTGATTCAACGTGCGCACATCTTGCCGTTCGAACAACCAAATATCAAAGGCGGTCACTTTTTCTGGCTTGCCTTCGCCGATCAATTCCGAAATGCCCATACCGCATTCGCCGAGCACTTCGCCTTTGGGCGTATCCAGACTGTACGATGCTTCGTAGCTATCGTGACCCAAACTGTAACTCGCTTGATACACGTTGCCGGTCCGCACGCGTGAGACTGCCGGCATCGACGTGGGCGAATCAACTTCGATGACTTGGCTTCCGACCGGCTCATCGATGGGTGTCTCGGCGATGCGTTGCGCAATCGGTGAACGTTCAGGACGCGCGCGGCGCTGACCCAGGTTTGGGCGAAAGCGCGTCAACAAATAATATCCAAGCGCCAACAAAACCCCGAGCGCAAGCAATCCCAGGAGCAAGGTCAACCACGTGTTGTCGCTCGTTGGCGATGTCGATGCACCACTGGGTGCGCGCGTAGCAATGGGTGTGCCGGATGCGGCGGGCGTGCCGGCACCGACAACCTTTGGCACAACGTTGATCGCGTTCGCCAAATTGCGCAAGCGATCCGCTTCGGCAGTTTTACCGGCGCTGGTGCGCGCGGCAATCAATGAACCTAAAAGCTGCGCGGCTTCGTCTTTCGACAAATTCGCGAGCAAGCGTTTCGCCAGCGTGGGGTCATTGTTAATGGAAAGCGCATCTGCCGCAGCCACCACATCATCGGCGTTCGGTCGATAATCGACGGTGAACCAACCAGTGACCAAGCCAAAGAGGAATCCGACAAGCAGAATGATCAACAGACTTAGAGGCAAGAGCCAGACATTACGTTGTACTAGTCCAATGATTCGATCCATCGCGCCTCCCCGTTCAATCGAGTGTGCGAATCGCCTGCGTCTTATGACACAGAACTAGGTTCATTGTATCACAAATCGAAATTCGATTCAACATTGATTTGCTACGATAGCGTGGGTAGTGCGCAAGTAAACTGGCATTATTGGGATGGTTTGTGGCAGAGCACACAGGTCGAGTCTGCCCAGCCGCCATGCGAAGCCGGCAATATCGGTTTAGCCATCGCCGCGTGACAGGATAGGCAAGTGGTGCGTCCAGCGTGATGGGCGGGTTGTAGCATAGGACTGGCGATCACTTGCTCTACCGGTTCGGGGATGTGGCATGCATCTCGACAAGCCGCTTCATCGACAAAGATCGGTGTCGGCGTGGCTAAAACAATCGCCGACGCGGTCATATCAGTAGCTTGCGCGCGCGGCGTAGACATCAGCGTTGATGTTGATTCGGGTATACACGCAACCGCGATTGTCAGGACTGCCCCCAGCATCAGGAGAAGTCGAACACGTTTCATTCCATTCCTCTCGATTAAGAAAGTGGCGGGCTGGAATACTCCAGCCCGCCGTATGATCGCGTGACTGCGATGAGGTTATAATGTGAGTTCGATATGTCTGCGATGTTCGCGAATCAGCAAACTATTTGGTGCAGTCTGCCGCACCAGTGGGCAATGCGCCGTTCAAGTCTTTGAGCGACAACTGCAGCAAGGCACAGGATCGCTTAAAGTTGTGCATCGCCGCGGCTTTACCTTCATTACCGCCACCAATCTTGCCCGATGCATCCGCGACCCACATCACACCATAGATCGTGCGGAAGTTGTAGAACGCGGCTTTTTGTTTCGCATCGGCATTAGCTGGCGCAGTACCGTATGGACTGCCCGTCGATTGCTTCCAACCCTTGGCTTCGAGTCCTTTCCAGACCGCCAGCAACAAGCCCTTGGTTTCATCCTGAACGCCTTCGACTTTGCCGTTGCCGTCATAGTCGGCTTTGGCTTTCAAGTTGAAATCTTTGGTGTCTTTAGTCGCGGGGTGGCAAGTGACGCACGATGCCACGTAATCGACTTTACCATCCGGGCTAACCGTGTTGAACGAGTGACCACCAACCGCGTAGGCGTTTGGATCGGTTGCCGCAGGACCAGAAACCATATGGCACGCAACGCACGGACCTGGGACGTTGCCTTTCTTATCAGTCGATTTACTGAACAAGAATGTGCCGGGTGTCGCTGGGTTCGCAATGGGAGCCACGCCGACGAGCATACCGTGTGGCGAGTTGGGCAGAGTTTGCCCGTAGGTGTAACCACCCACATCGCTGAGGAATTCAGCCGCCGTCGAGTAGTGCGGATAGCCAGCCGCGCCATTGTCAGCAATGACTTTGGTGTCAGCGGCGATATCGCGGCGTCCCCAGTGACAGGTGTAACAAATCGCGGAAAGCCCAACATCCTTGGCATTCGGCAGAGAAAGAACTTCCACTGGCTTGCCAGCAACGCGCAGTTGCCAGGGTTTATCTTCTGCGTGCGGATCATGGCAGACGGCGCAACCAACATAGCCCTCTTCCGTCGACCACGCGGCTTGGTTCTTGGGATTCATCGTAAAGGTGATGAAACCCTCAGCACCGTGACAGCGCATACATGCTGCGCGCGCTTCACCGTTGATTTCTTCAAACGATGTACCGACTTGGTGCTTGGAGTTGCCCAGTTGCCAACCGCGCGAGTGATTCGCGGCGGCGCCGTGGCATTGATCGCAAACGCCGGCATCAGTTGAAGTCGCCATTACTTTCGCGCCCTTGGTCACGTGCTCGTTCGCGGGACCGTGGCAGACTTCGCAACCGATCGTGCCCATGCTCTTGACTTCGGCGGGCGCGGCTGCCCAGTTGCTGGGAGCTTTTTTCGTGAACACTTCGTCGATTTGCTTCCAAGTCGGGAAGGTCCACTTTGCTTTTTCTTTCGCATCCCAGTATCCACCTGCTCCGTTGTACGGCGCGGGATAGAAACCAGTCGTGTGGCAACGAGCACAGGTTTCGGAATAGTGGGTGATATAGCCGTTCACCGGGGCGACGCCGGCAGGACCATCAACTTGATTATCCAGTTCGCGCGAGAAGAGCGTCGCGTGATTGGTCTTCGCCCATTCGGCGGTCTTGGTGGGGTGACAAGTCTTGCAATTGCCTTTGTCAACACCAATGTAAGTGCCCGCGTTGAAGAACGCGAATTGCGGCGCGCTGGTTACGCCGGCGGCGGTGCGCAATTGCGCTTGCACATAGTACGCGCCGACAACATCGGGCGTGAACTTGGCAACCATTGCCATGGTGATGGCGGTCACATTCGTGATGACGGCTTTCGATTCTGCCGGTTTGGTCAGCGACCAAACCGCAGTGCCGGAATTCTTGGGGTCAACGGCGGAAACTTGGACGTACACCGGAACGTTGATCGGCACATTGCTCAAGCCGCTGGTGTAAAGCGCGGCGGTGGTCGATGCCGTGTTCGTTTCTGTGACGTACTTGACCGTCGCAGTAATTGCACCGGGTTGACTAACAAATCCGGGCATGGCGACAATTTCAATTTTTGCGACCGGCGGCACAGCCGTTGCTGCGACAGTCGGCTTGGGCGCTTCGGTCGGTTTGGCAGCTGATGTTGGCGCAACGGTCGGTTTCGGCGCTTCAGTCGGCTTGGGCGCATCCGTTGGTTTTGGCGCTTCGGTCGGCTTGGGTGCAACTGTCGGAGCGACAGTTGGCGCTGGTTGTGCGCAGGACATGAGTACAGCAGCGGTGAGAATCAAGAGTCCTGCAAGAACGACGAGGGTCTTGCGATTCATAGTTTTCTCCTCTTTGAGATAATTGGAAATTTGAACTGTGTGGGCGTCTGTCTGTTTCTCTAAGTCGTCCGCCTCCTCCTTTTGCGTTGCGAATGGATTGTCCCCTCGTCAGAACAATGCTATCGGCGAACGCCGGATTCTGCCCTTCGTGGGCAATGGAGCAATTCAAGCGTATGGAACGCGAATCGCCGAAAATAAAAAAATCCCAAAACAAGCACGCGAACACGCGCCCGTTCGGGACATTCGTCAGACGACGATACGTCTGGCTGCAATTGCGGCGACATCACCGCACCTAAAAGTTGTCTAATCGGTAGTATATCAAGCGCAAGTCCAAATGTCAAACTTTGATGGTTACAATTTGGTCAAAGAAATGGTAACGCAAGCGGGCTGGGTTGCCCCAGCCCGCCGTATTTTTCGCGTGAGTTTAGCGTAAGCGCAGTGTCCGCGAATCGATCATTTACTTGGTGCAGTCAGCGGCGGCAGTCGGCAACGCGCCCAAGTCCTTGAGTGAAAGTTGAACCAACGCGCACGATCGCTTGAAATTGTGCATCGCGGCGGCGGCGCCTTGATTGCCTTCACCGGTTGTCGGACCCCACATCACGCCGTAGACAAAGCGGAAGTTGAACCACGCGTTCTTGACTTTCGCATCGGCAGTTGCGGGAATCGTGGCGTACGGATTGCCCGTTGTAACTTTGGTCACGCCCTTGGCTTCGAGCGCTTTCCAAGTCACATTCAGCAAGCCCTTGAGCTCGTCTTGCACGCCTTCGGTCTTGCCGTTGCCGTCATAGTCGGCTTTGGCTTTCAGATTGAAATCTTTGACTTCGCCGTGGCACGACTTGCAGGAGCTACCGTAATCGGTCTTGCCATCGGGGGTGACGGTGTTGAACGAGTGACCGCCAACTTTGTACGCGAGTGGATCCGCAGCATTCGTCACAGCATCCCACATGTGGCAGACCACGCATGGACCTGGCGTAAAGCCCTTGGCATCACCCGGCTTGCTCCATTTGAACTTGGCGGCGGCGGGATCGGTCGCGCCACTCGGAACCGGCGCGGTACCAACGAGCATCGCGTGCGGCGAGTTCGGCAAAGTCTGACCATAGGTGATACCACCCAGGTCGCTCAACAATTCGGCGGCAGTCGAGTAGTGCGGATAGCTGGTGGTGCGACCGGCGGCGAAATCATCGCCACTGCGGCGACCGTTGTGGCATTCATAGCAAACAGCGGAAAGACCTACATCTTTGATTTTGTCGCCCAACGGAAGCACTTCCACCGGCTTGCCTACGATGCGCAACTGGAATGGAAATTCTTCCGAGTGCGGTTCGTGGCAACCCGCGCAACCGAGCGTACCTTCTTCGTTATCCCACGCGGCTTGGTTCTTGGGATTCTTCAAGAACGATGCAAAACCGGCGGGGGTGTGACAACGCACACAACCTTGTTCTTCAGGACCGGCGATTTCCCACGCCTCAGCGGTGGTATCGCCGTGACCCGAGTTACCCAATTGCCAACCCTTGGAGTGATTCGCGGCGGCACCGTGACATTGATCGCAAACACCCGAATCCCAAGTTGCTGCCATGACTTTGGCTTCGTTCTTGACGTGTTGTTCGGCGGGACCGTGACACACTTCGCAACCGATCGTCGCCATATTCTTCACGCCAGCCGGCGCCGCGTCCCAGTTGCTTGGGGCTTTCTTGGTGAAGACTTCATCGATTTGTTTCCAAGTCGGGAAGGTCCACTTGGCTTTTTCTTTCGCGTCCCAGTACCCACCCGATCCATTGTACGGCGCGGGATAGTAACCGGTCGTATGGCATCGCGCGCAGGTTTCCGAGTAATGCGTGATTAAACCGGCAGCGCTGGGCGCGACACCTAGCGGACCATCCACCTTGTTGTCCATTTCACGCGCAAAGAGCGTGGCGTGGTTGGTCTTGGCCCATTCCGCGTAGTACGACGGATGGCACGTCTTGCAATTGCCGGCATCAACGCCAATGTACGTGCCTGCATTGAACCTTGCAAACTGAGCGGTGCTCGTGGCACCAGCGGCGTTGCGCAATGTCACTTGCACCATGTACGCGCCGACGACATCAGGCGTGAACTTGGCAACCATCGCGGTCGTGATGGCAGTAACATTCGTGATGACCGCTTTCGATTCCGCCGGTTTGGTCAGCGACCAAGTCGCCGTCCCGGAGTTTTTCGGGTCAACGGCAGAAACTTGCAGGTACACGGGCACATTGATCGGCACATTGCTCAGACCATTGGTGTAGAGCGCGACGTTAGAGCGCGCGGCGCCGACGACAGTATCCGAGATGTACGTTACCGTCGCAGTAATCGCGCCGGGAGCGGCGGCGTTACCGGGCATTGCCACAACTTGAAGTTTGGCAACGGGCGGCACGGGAGCCGGCGTGGGTCCTTGTGCAGCAACTTGCTGAGCCGGCGTAAAGGTCAACGCGAACACCGCGATGAGCAGTGCCATGCCCGCAAGAATGACGAGGGTCTTTCTGTTCATTAGAGTCTTCTCCTCTTCGAGATGGTTAAATTAAAAGTCGAATTCAGCGTCTTGAAACTATTGGTCGGCGGTTTCCTCCTTTGCAACGCGGCTGTCTCGTCGTCCCCTCGTCAGAACGGCGCAAACACATGTCCGCAGAATTTTGCCCATCGTGGGCAACAAGTATCTTCGCAGAAAAGCGAATTCCAAAACAAAAACGCCTCGCCGACGCGCATTTACATGCGCGCCAGAACGAGACGCCCAAGATTCAAATCGGCACAGCGACATCACTGTGTCATAACAGTATCTTATCGAAAATTATATCAAGTCCAGGTACAAATGTCAAACCGGCACGGTGCGAATTTGGTCAAAAATCGATGGCGTGCTGGCGACTTTTGGTCAGAATTTCGATTCGTGGTAGAATGGCTCCACAAAGGAGTCCAAATGCGCTGGTTAATCCCGGGAACGCTTTGTATCATCGCCCTGATCGGTTGGACGATGTCTACAGCTGCCGCCAATCCAATTACCTTGTCCGATGTAACACGCGCGCAGCATCTGCGTCGATGCGAGAATAATTACGATGACGATGAACTCGCGGCGATGCGCGACGATGGCGAGGACGCCTACGAACCGGACGATTGCCCCCTGCTCGCGCACGTGCTCACCGGTCCGATGCTGTTGAATTTCTGCCAGCCCGGCGACGCCGACTGGGTCAGGTTCAAAGCGGAGCCCAATTTGCTGTACCAACTCCGCGCAGTGCCGCCGTGGAACTATCCCACCGAACCCAGGCTGGAATTGTACGTCGATGGCGTGCTCGTCGCGGCGAACGATCACTATTTCGATCGCGACGCCGAGATTTGGTGGTGGAATTCTTCCGGCACACGCATGGTCGATGTGCGAATCTTTGAATTCGCGGGGCGGCACGATTGCGGCAACAGCGCATACACCTTAACCTTGAATTCGTTCAGCGATAATCCTTATCCTGCGACCCCGGTTCCCACCATCCTACCCACGGCGACGGCGACGCCAACTGCCACCGAAACGGCGATATCAACCGAGACGCCGACTCCGACGCCTGGCAAATGAACGCAAGCGCAACAATTCTGCCCGAAGATTTCGTCGAACGCTTGCCGCGCATCGTTCCGTCAGAGAAACTCGCATCCGTGCTCACGGCATTCACTCACCGCCCCACAACGTTTCGCGTCAACACGCTCAAGACATCGCGCGACGAGTTATCAGAAAAATTATCCGCCGCCGGCTTTGAAATCGAGCCGGTCGCGTGGTACGCCGACGCATTCATCTTGCGCAACAAATCGAAAGCGGAATTGATCGCGACGCCGATGTACGAGAACGGCCAGCTGTACGTCCAAAGTCTATCGAGTATGCTCCCGCCGCTCGTGCTCGCGCCGCAACCCGGCGAAAAAATCTGCGACCTGACCGCCGCGCCGGGAAGCAAGACGACGCAAATCGCGGCGATGATGCGCAACACCGGCGAAATCATCGCGAATGATCGAAGCAAGATCCGCTTGCACAAACTCGTGGCGAATTTGAAAATGCAAGGCGTAACGAACGTGCGCACGCGATTATCGAACGGCGAAGACTTGTGGAAACGCCTGCCGGAATATTTCGACCGCGTGCTCGTGGATGCACCGTGCAGTTTGGAAGGACGCTTTGAAGCCGGCCATCCCAAATCATTTGGCGATTGGTCGCTCCGCAAAGTCAAATTCCTGAGCCAGATTCAGGCGCATCTCTTGCGCTCCGCCGTGTCGATGACGAAACCGGGCGGCATCATCGTCTACTCGACGTGCACGCTATCGCCGGAGGAAAACGAGCAAGTCATCGATTGGATGTTGCACAAAGAACCTGGCGCGCTCGAAATCGAGTCGATTGATGTACTGCTGGAAACGCAAGCGGGAATCACAAATTGGGAGAAACATGTCTTCGCTCCTGAAATCGCGCGCACCACCCGCGTCTTGCCATCGGAAATGATGGAAGGGTTCTACCTGGCAAGGTTGCGGAAGAAATAGAAAAACCAGGTTTTTTCAGAAACCTGGTTTTTACTTTACGCTACAGGATGTTGCCGCGCAAGATTGTTGATCCACCGTTTGGAAAATAATCTCCACAAGGCAAAACCAAATTTGCACGCCTCATCGGCAATCGTCAGCAAATAAACCCAATGCACCGGTAAACCGAAAACAAATGCGGCAATCGACGCGGCGGGCAAACCGACGAGCCACAGCGGCATCGTATCAATCAGCGCACTCACGCGCGCGTCGCCGCCGGCGCGCAGAACGCCGACGATGAGCAGCATGTTCGATATCTTGAGCCAAAGCGCAAATGCCATAATGGTCAGCACGTTGCGCGCGAGTTGATGCGTTGTCGCATCGATGTTGTAAAACGCCAAAACGCGATCCGCGAATAAGAAAATCACGCTCCCCATCAGCGCGCCCGCGATAATATTCATTCGCAAAAAGCGCGCGGCGTACGTCTGCGCCGCGTGTTCGGCATCGGCGCCGATACTATTGCCGATCATGATTGCGGCCGCATTGGCCACGGCGATGAACGGGACAAACGCCAAGTTCTCGATACTGCCGGCGATGCTGACCGCCGCAACCGATGCGGTACCGATCCGCGCATAAATCAGGTTGTACGCGGAAATTCCCACCGACCAAAATATTTCGTTCAGAATCACCGGCAGAATCGTTTTGAAAATCTTGGCGACAAACACGCGGTCGAAAGAAAACATCGCCCGCAGACCGGCAGCGGCAACCGAATGCGTCGAATACGTCAGCGTGAGCAAGAGCGCGCATTCCACAAAGCGCGCGATAATCAGGCTGATGGCACCCCCTTGCACGCCGAGCGCCGGGCAATCCGAAATGACCAAAGATGAGCGCGTAACTCAACACCGCGCCCAGGGTCAATGCTAGGACGCTGACGGTGACCGGCATCCGCACGTTGCCGGTACTACGCAACGTAACCGCATAACTCATGCTGATCGCTACGACGACATATTGCAGTCCGGCGATGCGCAAATAACCGCTTCCCAGCGCGATAACTTGATGATCCGCAGAATAGATTCCCAACGCCGCTTCCGGAAACCCAAGCGCGACAATCGAAAAAATCATCGCGCTGAACAAGCCCAGCGCGAGCGAAATGCCGGTCACGCGGTGAATGTTGGCGATGTCGCGGTTGCCCCAGAACTGGGCGACGAAAATCGCCGCACCGCTGTTGATGCCAAACAAGAGCAATTGAAACAGAAAGAAAATCTGATTAGCGAGCCCGACTGCCGCAACAGACGTCTCACCCAACTGCCCGACCATCATCGTGCTGAAGAAATTCAGCAATGCAAAAATCAACTGCTGGAACGCCATCGGCATCCAGAGTTTGACCAGTGTCGAGAAGAAATCTTTATCGTCGAAAAATGTTCGCATGCGCGTCAAGAATCAGAGACCCGTTTCCCTCGTTGTGGAAAACGGGTCTCGATCAATTACGACATACCCACAATTTGTTTTGCTTTGGCAATTTGCTCACGCACCGCTTGCGGTCCCGTCCCGCCAATGACCTCACGCGCGGCAATTGATTTTGCAAAATCGAAAACGGCCTTCACATCGGCGCCAAATTCCGGCGCGACACCTGCGCTTGCGTGCGGTGCAAGTGTTTTTTTGTACTCGTCCGTCGATAATTCAGATAGCGCAACGCCGCGCGCTTCCGCAAGCTTCACCACTTGGCCGGCTTTGCGATGCGCCTCGCGGAACGGCATTCCTTTGCGGACCAGGTAATCGGCGAGGTCGGTAGTAAGCATCGATTCATCAAGCGCGGCGCGCATACTTGCCGGATTCACGCGCATCGTGCGGATCACGCCGGCGACGACGGGCAAGAGCGCGTCCAGCGTATCCATCGTGTCAAACAACGGCTCTTTGTCTTCTTGCAAGTCCTTGTCGTATGACGATGGCAGAGCTTTCAATACTGTCAATAACGTGACTAGATTGCCGACAAGTCTGCCCAGATTTCCCGCGCGCAAGTTCCATCGCGTCCGGGTTTTTCTTTTGCGGCATGAGACTCGACCCAGTCGCATACGCGTCGTCCATTGTGATAAAGCCAAATTCCGCGGACGAGTACAACACAAGGTCTTCGCCCAAACGTGACAGATGCACGCCGAGCAGCGCGGCATCAAATAAAAACTCGGCGATGAAATCGCGGTCGCTCACCGCATCGATGCTGTTCTCGCTCACGCCGGCAAAGCCCAATTCGCGCGCCAAAAATTCCCGGTCGATGCCAAGCGCGTTCCCGGCAATCGCGCCCGCGCCAAGCGGCAGAATCGACGTCACGTTTCGCGCCATCGGCGAATCGTTCCGCGTCGCGCTGCAACATCCAAAAATACGACATCAACCAATGTGCGAACAAAATCGGTTGCGCGCGTTGGAGGTGGGTGTAGCCGGGCATCAATACTTCCAGATGCATTTCGGATTTTTCGATGATGGCGCGTTGGAGGTTGGAGATCAGTAATTGGAGATTAGTAACTGCATCGCGCGTGAAGAGGCGCGTATCGGTTGCCACTTGGTCGTTGCGACTGCGCCCGGTGTGCAGTTTGCCGGCGACCGCGCCAACCAATTCGCCCAAGCGACGTTCGACGGCAGTGTGAATATCTTCATCATTCGGTTTTGCTTCAAACGTGCGCGCATCGAATTCTTGCTTGACGCGTTGCAAGCCATCGATCAACGTATTGCATTCTGAATCCGTGATAATGTTTGCGCGCGCCAACGCTTTGGCGTACGCGATGCTTCCGCGAATGTCGGCATTGTACAACCGCCAATCGAAACCGAAACGAGTTATTCAAGTAAGCGAATTTGTCATCGATAGGTTTGGAAAATCTGCCGCCCCACATTATCTGCTCCGCAGAAATCAAAAATCCAAAATCCCAAATTCCAAATGCGCTTTGGAATTTGGGTTTTGTGATTTGAGATTTCATGTTCGATACTTGCCGTTGATCGTCACGTAATCATGCGACAGATCGCACGTCCAGACTGTCGTGTTGGCATTGCCTTGTCCCAGGTCGAGGCGAATGAAAACATCATTGCCAGCAATCGCTTTGGTCGAATCGGCTTCGTCGAAATTCGTCGGCATGCCGTTCGCAAACACGTTCACCTCGCCAAACCACAACTTCATTTTTGCCGGCTCGACCGCGACGCCGGAATAGCCGGCGGCAGCGACCACACGTCCCCAGTTAGCATCGCCGCCGTAAAGTGCCGTCTTGGTCAATGGCGAATTCGCAATTGCTTTGGCGACGCGCACCGCATCAGCTTCGTCGCGCGCGCCGGTGATGTTCAGCTCGACAAACTTGGTCACGCCTTCGCCGTCGCGCACGAGTTGCTTCGCCAAATTCACGCAAACCTGGGTCAGCGCCGCCGTAAATTCCTTTAGTTCCTCTGAGTTCCTTAACTCATATCCCGACGCTCCATTTGCCAGAACAAGTACCGTGTCGTTCGTGCTCATGTCGCCGTCGATGCTGATGCGATTGAAACTCTGGTTGACCGCCGCGCGCAACGCTTGATCGAGCAATGCCGGCGATACCTTTGCATCGGTCGTGATGACCGCGAGCATCGTCGCCATGTTGGGATGAATCATCCCCGCGCCTTTGCACATCCCGCCGATGTTAAACTTTGAACCTTGAACATGGAACGTCTTGGGCTTTGTGTCCGTCGTCATGATCGCGCGCGATGCTTCTGCGCCGCCGTCGGACTTTAAACTTGATGCGGCTTGCGAAACTCCTGACGCGAATCTTTTCCATCGGCAAGCGTTGACCGATGACGCCGGTGGAAAGCACGAGTACTTGATCGGCGCGAATACCGAGTGCTTTCGCTGTTTCTTCGGCAGTCGCGCGCGTGTCGTTCAGCCCGGCATCGCCGGTGCACGCATTCGCGCAACCGCTGTTGGCGACAACCGCGCGAATCGCACGGTTATTTTTTGCCAGCGTCTCTTTGTCGTACAAGACTGGCGCAGCTTGCACGCGATTGGTGGTGAACATCCCGGCGCAGGTGCAATCGCTTTCGCTATACACAAGCGCGAGATCGAGCGCGCCGGTCTTTTTCAATCCACAAGCAACGCCGGTCGCTTTGAAGCCGCGCGCCGCCGTAACGCCGGTGTTTTGTGATTGTTGCATTGATTCTCCTCAGCGTCATGCAAGGGTGGAGCGGAGGAGCAGAGGAGAAAAAACTCTCCCCTGCACCTCTGCCCCCTTGCTCCTCTGCGGCATTTTAGTCACGTTTGAATTTGGAATAATCCGGCGCGGCGTATCCGCTCTTGCCATGTCGTTCGATGTCGAGCAACGCGCGTACCTTCAACGGCAAACCGAACAATCGGATGAAACCTTCCGCGTCTTTTTGATTGTAGACATCCTCTTGCCCAAACGTCGCATAATCTTCGCGGTACAAACTGTACGGCGACTTGCGTCCGACGAGAATCACGTTGCCTTTGTACAATTTCAATCGCACCGCCCCGGTCATTGCCTTTTGCGTCTCGCGCACAAATGCATCGATGGCTTCGCGCAACGGCGTGAACCACTGACCGTTGTACACCAAATCGGCGTAGCGCAACGCGATCACTTGCTTGTAATGCAACGTCTCGCGGTCGAGACAGATTTGTTCCAGCGCGTCGTGCGCCTCGACGAGGATCGTGCCGCCCGGCGTTTCGTAGACGCCGTGCGATTTCATACCGACCAAGCGATTCTCGACCAGATCGACGCGACCGACGCCGTGCTTGGCGCCGATTTGATTCAGCGTCGTCAACAATTCGATGGCGCCCATCGCGTGTCCGTTGATCTTGCGCGGCGCACCTTTTTCAAATTCGATTTCGACGTACTCGGGATCATCGGGCGCTTGCTCCGGCGCAACGGAAAGTTGATACATCGCCGCTTCCGGTTCTTGCCACGGATCTTCGAGGATGCCGCCTTCGTGCGACAAATGCCAAATGTTCCAGTCGCGCGAATAGATCGATTTGAGCGTCGCGGAAACCGGGACGTGATATTCCGCCGCGTAGTCGAGCGCGTCTTGCCGCGAGCGAATGTTCCACTCACGCCACGGCGCGATCACTTTCAACTTTGGATTCAACGCCTGATACGTCAACTCGAATCGGACTTGATCGTTGCCTTTGCCGGTGCATCCATGCGACACTGCGTCCGCGCCTTCGAGATCGGCAACTTCAACCTGCGCTTTGGCGATGAGCGGTCGCGCGAACGATGTGCCGAGCAAATATTTGCGTTGGTACACCGCGCCGGCTTGAATCGTTGGATAAATGTAATTCGTGATAAATTCTTCGCGCAAGTCTTGGACGTAGCACTTGGTTGCGCCGCTCGCGATGGCTTTGGCTTCAACGCCGCTCAAGTCGTCGCCTTGCCCAATGTTCGCGCACACGCAGATCACTTCGCAATCGTAATTGTTTTTCAGCCACGGCACGATGACCGAGGTGTCGAGTCCGCCGGATAACGCGAGCACAACCTTGCCGGCTTTTTTCTTTTCCATGATACCTCCTTGATAAAATTCAGATTGCAGATTTCAAATCTCAGATTTGCTGACGACTGGCTACTGTCCACTGTCTACTGATTTCACCATCGCCACTTCATCGCACGCGAATTGCACCGGACAGATCGAGCAATCGCGCCACACTTTTTCCGGAAAATTTTCCTTGTCGGTGATGATGAAACCAAGTTTCTCAAAGAACAGCACCGCGCGCGTGAGCGCAAAGACGGTTGGAATCTTGCGTTCGCGCGCAAGATCGATCAACGCATTGACGATTTGCGCGCCGATGCCGTGCTTGCGATATTCCGGCGCGACCGCCAGCGAGCGCACTTCACTGAGTGTGTTGCCCATTTCAAGAAGCGATCCTACACCGACAATGCAATCCCCATCGAGCACGATGATCCAATCATCGATGCTGGCACGAATCGATTCGATGGAGCGTGGCAACAGCTGTCCCTCGCGTTCGCCGAGATTGACGAGATCGGCGATGGCTTGCGCGTCAGCGGGCGTTGTCTTGCGAATGGTGACTAGATTCATTGCCACAGAGGGCACAGAGAACATAGAGTGAACAATCAAAGTTCATATCCTTTCCAACAAGCTATCACACTATCGCACTAAACTTCTGCCAACACTTTGCTGAACTTTTCCACCAGCTCATCCACATGCTTCTTTTCAAACACGAGCGGCGGAACAAACCGCACCACTTTATCGCGCGCCTGAATCAACAATAAACCGTGATTGTAGCCGATGTCGCGCACCTTGCCGGCATCGATGTCCAACTCCACGCCAATCATCAATCCGCGCCCGCGCACCTCTTTGATGTGCGGCGAATTGATCTCGCTCAGACGCTCCATCAAATAATTCCCGGTCTCGACGACGTGTTGCAAAAACTTTGGATCGCTGATGCGATTGAAGACGCTCAACGCAATGGATGTCATAAACGGTCCGCCGCCAAACGTCGTGCCGTGTTCACCCACATGAATCGACGACGCGACCGCTTCGGTCATCAACAGCGCGCCAATCGGCAAACCGCCGGCAAGTGGTTTGGCGAGTGTCATCAAATCAGGCGTAACGCCGGAATATTCGTGCGCCCACAATTTGCCGGTGCGACCCAAGCCGCATTGAATTTCGTCAAAGATCAGGAGCGCGCCGCGTTCATTGCACAACGCGCGCAGGTTCCGCAAGAATTCGTCGGTCACCGGATATACCCCACCCTCGCCTTGCACCGGCTCGATGATCACGGCGGCGGTTTCGGCATTGACCGCCGCACGCACCGAATCGAGATCGCCAAATTCGGCGAAGGTGACGCCGGGCACCAACGGGCGAAACGGCGCTTGATATTTTTCGGAATCGGTTGCAGCGAGCGCGCCCATTGTGCGCCCGTGAAAGCTTCCGCGAAACGCGACGAAATTTTTGCGCTGAGTGTCGCCGCGTTCGACGTGATACTTGCGCGCGAACTTGAGCGCGCCTTCCATCGCTTCGGTGCCGGTGTTGGCAAAGAAAACTTTGTCGGCGAACGATTTTTCAACCAACGCTTGCGCCAGTTTCACTTGCGGTTCGGTGTAAAATAAATTCGACGTGTGCAGTAAACCGGTCGCCGCGTCTTGAATCGCCTTGACGAGTTCGGGATCGTTATAACCCAGCGCGTTGACGGCGATGCCCGCCGCCATATCCAGATATTTTTTGCCTGTGGTATCGTACACATAGACGCCTTCGCCGCGCTGCAGCACAAAGGGCGGACGCGCGTACGTGTGCGCGAGGTATTGCTTTTCGCCGTCGATGAGTTGTTGTGGGTTCATTTTGCCTCCATTTGTTACGGAGAGACGCGAGGACCGAATGCTCTTTTCCATCCTCGGTCTGCTGTCATCGGTCGTTTTTGAATGTCGTTCCGTTTCCGTTCATCAGTCCTTCAAGATTCGTGATTCTCGCGGCTTTCGCTCCACCGGCGACCGCATCGAGTGCAGCGCGGACTTTGGGGATCATGCCGCCTTTGATCACCTGGCTCTTGATGAGCGCTTCGGCTTCTTTCGCCGTGAGCGCCGGAATCACTTTATCGTTTTGCATCACGCCGGCTACGTTCGTTACGAACACAACGGCATCAGCGTTCAGCGCGGCGGCAATCGCGCACGCGACCGAATCGGCATTGACATTATACGCGCCTTCGTCGCCCAGCGAAATCGGCGAAACGACCGGCACGATTTTTCTTGCGACGAATTCCTGCAATGCCTCGCCGCGCACACCGATCACTTTGCCCACGCGACCCAAATCACCGCCGGGATGTTGCATCTTTTCCACGCGCACAATGCCGCGATCAACGCCGCTCAAGCCGATAGCATCGGCGCCGGCATTCAGCAACGCGACGACGATGCGCTTGTTCACGCGTCCGCTCAAGACCATCTCGGCAATGGCCAAAGACATCTCATCGGTCACGCGCAATCCTTCGACGAAGCGCGGCGTCAAGCCGAACTTGAGTTGCAAGTCGGCGATCTCTTTGCCGCCGCCGTGCACAACGACCGGCGTTTCTGGCATTTTCGCCACCGCGTTTGCAAAGCCGGTTAGAAAATTCATATCGTCGATTTCGTTGCCACCAACTTTCAATACAAGCATCTTTGTTTTCATCGCAAGAAATATTTTTCGATTGCCGATTTTCGATTGAATGATTTCTTACAATCGAAAATCGCAAATCACATATCGCAATTACAACAGTCCTAGTCGTCTCGTCTAGCCCAAAGATGATGTTCATGTTCTGCACCGCTTGACCACTGGCTCCCTTGATCAAGTTATCAATACTGGCGCAGATGATCGCCTGATTCACCTCGGCGACGTGATGGATCGAAATCGTGCAATAGTTCGTGTTGACGCTGTGATTGAGTGTCGCAATTTGTCCGCTCGGCAAAAGCTTGACGAATGGTTCGGTGCATGTACGTCTGCGTGTAAAGATCGCGCAAGCGTTTTTTCGTCCCAGCCGTCGGTCAAACGCACGTACATCGTCGACAGAATGCCGCGATTGACCGGCAACAGATGCGGCGAGAAAATCAGCGATGCCTGAGAATTGATTTCTTTCAGCTCCTGCTCCATCTCCGATAAATGGCGATGCACGCGACCGATATTGTACGGCGATAAGTTTTCATCGACCTCGCAGAAATGCACGGTGAGCGTGGGCTTGCGCCCGGCGCCGGATACGCCGGATTTGGAATCGACGATGACGGTCTCGTGCGTCGCGCCCGCGCGCCAGACTGGCGCGAGACCGAGAATCACGCTGGTCGGGTAACAGCCGGGATTCGCAATCAGTTTTGTGTTCTTGATTTGCGCGCGATGAAGTTCCGGCAAACCGTACACCGCTTGCGGCAACAATTCCGGCGCGTGATGGTCAAGCCCATACCATTTTTTGTACGCCGCCGCGTCGTGCAAGCGAAAGTCAGCCGAGAGATCGATCACGCGCGCGCCGGCATCGAGCACGCGCTTGCCGTAATCGGCAGACGCGCCGTGCGGCAATGCGAGAAACGCCACGTCGATTTGATCAAGCGGCGCGGCATCGTGCGCGATGAGCGGCAAATCAAAGTGACACGGAAAAATATCGCTCATCCTTTTCCCGGCGGATGAATCGGACGTGCCGAAAATCATTTCAACTTGTGGATGGCGCGCAAAAATCTTCAACAGTTCAATGCCGGTGTAACCGGACGCGCCGTAGATGCCAACTCGGATCATAATCTCCCTCGGGTAGAGACGCTCCGGCCGGAACGTCTCTACAAAAAATAAAAGCCCAGACCGACAAATCGTGGTCTGGGTTGCGTTTGAAATCGCAAGTGTTGCGCGAATCGAGAGAAACGCCGAATGGCACCAGACCTAGGGACTGGTGCGACGCGGGCGAGTGCCATGCGTAAAAGCGATCGAGCGTTTCATAACTTGGCGCGAATATATCACACATGCCCCGGGCTGTCAAATTGTCGCCCGTAACGATCCGTCAATTCATTGAACAACACGACGACCGGACGCAACTTATCCGGCATAGCCGTGTCCGATGTTTTGACCGCGTGATTTTGATACACGATCATGTACGAAATTTCATCTGGCACCAACGGCTTGCGCATTGAATCTTCTGGAATCGACGCAAAGCCGGCATTGCGTAAGGCACTTGCCAATCGATTGCGTTCATCGGCAGACAAATCGAATTCATATTTGCCGGTGCGGCGCATGAGCGTGCCGTGTCCCTTCGCGTCGATGGTCAGGACATCGTTAAAGCCGGCGAATCCACCCGACCGGCGAAATTCAATCGGCGATGATGGCGTCGCGGTGGAACACGCGGTCAAACTCGATAACAGAGATCCAAAGGCAAGGATCAAAATTCCGATACTCGCATCATTTTCCAACTTGCACATCACCATCCAACATCTTGGCGATCTCTTGCCCCAACCGCACGGAATAATTCGTGCCGCGATCTTCCGGATAAATCTGCGTCGTGTTCGCCAAATACAAATTGCGAATCGGCGTGCGATATTCTGGAATCATCGCGGAATAATTCAGCGGCACAATGGGTTGCGCGGCGGCTTCTTTGAAATGCCACATCTCTTCGACCCAGTCCGGCGAAAATTGCGGATTGATTTTTTGGAGATGCGGCAAGTACGCGTTGAACAACTCGTCGCGCGACATTTGAAAGTATGGACTCGACGGATCGAGATAATTCGAGACGTACAAAATGCGCTTGTTGTTGTAAACTTCCGGCGGGAGGAAATTCGTTTGCTCGATGGTCGCGACAAACGGAATCGAGCGGTCGGCGATGTTCAGCCAATAGTTCGGCGACATCGATTGCTTGAGTTTGAGAATCACGAGCACTGCCGCCATATATTTTGCCGCGTTCATCTTGGCGAGATAGTCGGCTGGAAATTCATCGAGCGATTTTGAGCGCGGCGAACGATGGCGCGGTGCAAATGACCTGGTCGAACGGGGCATCGCCAATTCGTCGTTCGCCGCGCGTTTGCGATGTCGCATCGTCCGCAAATTGCAATCCCGTTGCCACGCCGTTTTCGACGACGATGCGTTTCACCGTCGCGCCAAGATAAATCTTGCCGCCTTGTTTCTTGATCGCATTTTCCAGCGCATCGATCAACACTTGAAACGAGCCGCGCGGATAGCCCAGTTCTTCCTTCGTCATTCCGCGCCGCGAGCCGATGCGCAGAACGATTTTGTACCAGTGCCATTCCATCGGAATGTTTTCCGCTTCCGCGCCGAACTTGCCGCGAAACATCGGACCCCACACCTTGTCCCACGCATTGCGCCCGCCGAATTTTTTCCACCACTCGCACCGCGGTGATTTTTTCGTACTTGGCGAAATTGCTCTTGCTCGATTGCAAATACGTGAGATACGCCACCGCCATGCCCAAGTCGCACTCGGTCGACAAATGGCAACCGTCCGAGTCGCAGCAAATCGGCGGGCGAGACCATGTTCCAAATTTTGCCTTGCTCGAACCAACCGGTCTTGCGGCGGAATCCATTGCACGCGGTCACCCAGTCCCAGCTCTTGCATTTGCGCGACGATGTGCGTGTCGCTGGTGAACCAGTGATGATAACCGCGTTCGAGTCGCGTGCCTTCGATTGGAAATGTGCCAGCAAGTCCGCCCAGTTCCGGCATTCGCTCGAACAAAAATGTTTGATAGCCCGAGTTTTCCCAGTTCGTACGCGGCGGTCAATCCGGCAAATCCGCCGCCGATGATCGCGATTCGTTGTGTCATGATTTCTTTTCCAATTTGAATTTGACCCTTGAACTTTTTATTGATTGCGTAAATTTTTCTACGCGTGAATGGCATTCCCATCGAATCCAACGCCGCTTCCGCGATGACTTCCGTCAGCGTCGGATGCGCGTGGACGGCGTGCGCAAATTCCAGCGGCGTGAGTTCCATCGATTTCGCGAGCGAGAATTCGCCGGTGAGGTCAGTGACTTCGGGACCGACCAAGTGCGCGCCGAGAATCTCGCCGTACTTTTTATCGACGATGAGTTTGACGAATCCTTCGTACTCGTTGATGCCCAGCGCTTTGCCGTTCGCGCGGAAATTGAATTTGCCGATGCTGACTTCGTGCCCCTGCTCTTTCGCTTGCGCTTCAGTCAGACCCAGCGACGCGACTTGCGGCGACGAGTACGTGCAACGCGGCACGTTGTTCAAATTGAGCGCGTGCGTTTCTTTCCCGGCAATCGTCTCCGCCGCGATGACGCCTTGATGTGATGCAACGTGCGCGAGCGGCAGTTTCATCGTTACGTCGCCGATGGCGTAAATGCCGGGCACGTTCGTTTGCATTTTATCATTGACGGCAATCGCGCCGCGATTCAATTCGACGCCCGAGCGCCTCGAGTCCCAAGTTCTCGCTGTTCGGCTTGCACCGAAATCGCGACGAGGACTTTTTGCGCGTCGATCTCTTCCGCTTTGCCCTCGCTCGACACCTGGAGTCGCACCTTGTCGCCGATTTTTTTCGCGCTTTCGACTTTGGTGTTCACGCGAAACTTGATGCCCAACTTGCCCACTTCTTTTTCGACGACCGCGCTCACCTCCGGGTCTTCACGCGGGAGCAAATGCGGCAACATTTCGATGACCGTCACGTCCGCGCCGTACGCGCGATAGATGTACGCAAATTCCATGCCAATCGGTCCCGCGCCAACAATGACAATGGGCGATGGCAGTTCTTTCAATTCCAATGCCTCACGCGAGGTGATGACATCTTTGCCATCCAGCGGCAAGCCGGGAATCGTGATGGCGCGCGCGCCGGTGGCGATGATGATATTTTTTGCCGTCAGCGTTTGCCCGGTCGATTTTACTTCGACGCGATCGCGCGCGGTCAACACCGCCTCGCCCTTGACGACATCGATTTTGTTTTTCTTCATCAAGAACTCGACGCCCTTGACCAATCGATTGGAAACGACGCGACTGCGGTCAATCGCTTTGCCGAAATCGGCGGAGAATTTTTCGACTTGAATTCCAAAATCGTTCGCGTGCCGAATCGTTTCGACGACATTAGCATTTTTGAGCAACGCTTTGGTTGGAATGCATCCCCAGTTCAAGCAAGTCCCGCCCAGGTTTTCTCGCTCGACCAGCGCGACTTTCTTGCCCGAGTTGTGCGGCGCGAATCGCGGCAACATAGCCGCCCGGTCCACCGCCAATGACGATGAGATCGAATTGTGTATCTGCCATTTTTATCCTCTGCAAGCGGCAGAAGAGACGAGCATTCGTTCTCGAATTCGCGTGCCAGTTTATCACCTTGACGCCGAATGGTCAAATAAAAAAGCGGCAAGGGATTGTCCTCTGCCGCTTGAGCAAGATCAGTCGATTAGAATTTGCGGAAGCGAGTTGCCGGCGCACCGCACATCGGACATTTTTCCGGCGCCGTGCCTTCGACCGTCCAACCGCACACTTCGCAGACGTAGATGGCGCTGAGATCGAAATCTTTTTTCGTCTCGGCCGATGCTTTGGCGCGCGTGTACAACTGGGCATGGACTTTTTCGGCTTCGAACGCGCGGAACATGCTTGTCTCGGCTGGTTTTTCTTGCTGTTCTCTTTGCCGTCGCCATGTACGCCGGGTACATTTCGTCTACCTCGAACGTCTCGCCGCCGATCGCAGACGCGAGATTTTGCACTGTTGGGACCAGCGCCGCCCAAGGCACGCAAATGCGCCGTCGCGTGTTTTTCTTCGGCAAACGACGCCGCACGAAACAAGCGCGCGACATTGGGCAAGCCTTCGCGCTCGGCGAGGTCAGCAAAAACCAAGTACTTCATGTGCGCCTGGCTTTCGCCGGCAAACGCGGCAGACAAATTGGCTTTGGTCATCTCTTTCATTTTGAGCTCCTTGATCAATAAATGGACAAACTGGCTTTGCCTTCACTATACTAAAGCCAAGTCAAAAATCGGTTGCGAAATGGTTACAGTCTATTTGACCTTCATCCGATGGGCTGACAGAAACAATAACCCCAAGCAAGACGGCGCAGGGTAAATCCTGCGCCGTCTGCGATAACACTCAACCCACTTGATCCGCCAAATAGTTCTGGATGCCCATCTGTTGTATCTGATCCAACTGCGCTTCAAGCCAGTCGATGTGATGCTCTTCATCCTTAAGAATCGATTCGAGCATCTCGCGAGTCCCATTATCGCCGACTTGAACCGCGAGCTGAATACTTTCGTTATAAAATTGGACCGCGCCTGCTTCAGAAGTGTGATCGCTTTTCAATTGCGCCTCAACCTCGGCGCCAATGTTCATTTTGTTAAGCGCGCCGACAATGGGTCGACCTTCAAGAAAGAGCAGACGCGCAATCAACTTCTCAGCATGCTTCATCTCTTCGATCGCGCGCTTTTCAATTGCCTCGTGGAGACGTTTGTATCCCCAGTTCGCGCACATTTCCGAATGCACAATGTACTGATTGACTGCCGTCAGTTCGTCCGCCAAAAGAGCGTTCAATCGTTCGATGATTTTGTCATTGCCTTTCATGGTTTGTTTTTCTCCATATGCAAGGAAAGTCGGACTCGCCGAATCGCTTGTACTAAAACCCAAACGGATAAATGGCTTACAAATGAGATGTGCGGCAACGTAATCACGTCGATGTTTCTGACCATCGCCGGCATGTCCCAACGCGTGCGCAAATTGCAAGCACTTGATCACTCGCCATCAAAGTGAATTCTCGATTCCAAATCGTTTCGACCATGCTCCCGCAAAACAGAAATACTCACGCCCGGCTGCTCCGGTTCAGCGGCGGCCATAAGCCATTCGCTGAACCGGCTGTTTGCTGACCTGTTGAAACCCTGGTGACGCCTACGCACAATCAAGCGAGGTCAAAACGGTCAAGATTCATGACTCTAGTCCACGCCGCTACAAAGTCATCGACAAACTTTTTCTGTGCATCTGAACTTGCATAGACTTCTGCCAACGCCCGGAGCTGAGAGTTCGAACCGAAGATGAGGTCGACACGGGTCCCAGTCCACTTGAGCTTGCACCAGTTGTGCGCTCACGCCCCTCGAACACGTCGGCGTCTTCCGTGGTTGCCTTCCATGCCGTGTTCATGTCAAGCAGATTTACGAAAAAGTCGTTGGTCAACGCCTCGGGACGCTTGGTGAAAACTCCGTGCTGGGATTTGCCATAGTTGGCATTCAAGACGCGCATCCCGCCAATGAGAACGGTCATCTCCGGCGCGGTCAGCGTTAGCAATTGTGCCTTGTCCACCAGCAGCTCCTCTGCCGATACGGCAAAGCGGGTCTTTAGGTAATTGCGGAAACCATCCGCGACCGGCTCGAGTACGGCGAAGGACTGCACATCGGTTTGTTTTTGCGAGGCGTCCATGCGTCCAGGCGTGAAGGGAACTGTTACTTTGTAACCGGCGTTCTTCGCGGCTTGCTCGACGCCGGCACAACCAGCCAGAACGATCAAGTCAGCGAGCGAAACCTTTTTGCCGCCGGTCGCGGATTTGTTGAACGCTTTTTGAATTCCTTCGAGTGTCTTGAGTACCTTTGCCAATTGCTCCGGCTGATTTACTTGCCAATCTTTTTGCGGCGCTAGACGAATGCGCGCGCCGTTCGCGCCGCCGCGCTTGTCAGAGCCGCGGAAGGTAGATGCCGACGCCCAGGCGGTCGAAACCAGTTCCGAGACAGACAGACCGGAAGCCAGAATCTTTTTCTTGAGCGAGGCAATGTCCTGCTGGTTAATCAGTTTGTGATTGACGGCAGGGATGGGGTCTTGCCAGATCAAGTCTTCTGCCGGAACTTCAGGACCAAGGTATCGAACTTTGGGACCCATATCGCGGTGCGTCAGTTTGAACCAAGCGCGGGCAAAGGCATCGGCAAATGCCTGCGGATCCTTCTGGAAACGGCGTGCGATCGGTTCGTAGATCGGGTCGAATCGCAGCGAAAGATCAGCCGTGGTCATCATCGGCGCAGATTTCTTGGACGGGTCGTGTGCGTCGGGGATCATATGCTCCGGCTTGACATTCTTCGCTACCCACTGCTGGGCACCGGCCGGACTCTTGACCAGTTCCCACTCGTAGCCAAACAGCATGTCGAGGTAACCGTTATCCCATTTGGTAGGTTGGGGTTTCCACGCGCCTTCGATGCCGCTGGAGGTTGTGTGTACGCCCTTGCCGGTACCAAAGCGATTTTTCCAGCCAAGCCCTTGCTCCTCGATGGGTGCGCCTTCAGGTTCGGGGCCAACGAGTTTCGGGTCACCGGCGCCATGGCCTTTGCCGAAGGTATGACCGCCAGCGATGAGTGCCACTGTCTCTTCATCGTTCATCGCCATGCGCCCGAAGGTCTCCCGGACATCGCGACCCGAGGCCACCGGATCCGGTTTGCCGTTCGGTCCTTCCGGGTTGACGTAGATCAAGCCCATCTGCACGGCAGCGAGCGGATTTTCGAGATTTCGGTCGCCGGAGTAACGTTTGTCACCCAGCCACGTGTCCTCCGAGCCCCAGTAAATGTCCTTTTCCGGCTCCCAAATGTCCTCGCGACCGCCCGCAAAGCCGAAGGTTTTGAAACCCATCGATTCTAGGGCGCAGTTACCGGCGAGGATCATCAAGTCAGCCCACGAGATTTTCTTGCCGTATTTCTTTTTGATGGGCCAAAGCAAACGGCGCGCCTTGTCAAGGTTAACGTTGTCGGGCCAACTGTTGAGAGGCGCCAAGCGCTGACTGCCATTGCCGGCGCCGCCGCGGCCATCGCCGGTGCGGTAAGTGCCCGCGCTGTGCCACGCCATCCGGATCATGAGACCGCCGTAGTGACCCCAGTCGGCGGGCCACCAATCCTGCGAGTCCTTCATCAGCGCGAAGAGGTCCTTCTTCACCGCCGCGAGGTCAAGTTTTTTGAATTCCTTGCGGTAGTCAAACCTTTCACCCATCGGATTGGACTTGCGTGAATGCTGGTGCAGAATATCGAGCCTCAATTGGTTCGGCCACCAATCTTGGTTCGATGTACCACCGCCGACGCTAGTCCTCAATTTCTTCATGTCGTCTTTCATGTCCCTTCTCCTCTCAGGTTTTGACTGGGTTTCTGCCTAACAACTTGGGCAAGTGTTGCGTCTGGGCACTCTCGGATCACGACCCGTCAGGTCGTTTGAACAAATACCCTACGCCGTGCTCGGTCAAAATGTATTTCGGGTTCGCCGGATCGGCTTCGATTTTATTTCTTAGGTAACTAATGTACACGCGCAGATACTCGGTCTCGTTGCCGTACCTCGGGTCCCCACACCTTGCGTAACAGATCGGTGTGAAGCATCACGCGCCCAGCATTCTGCACGAGTTGCGTAAGCAATTTGTATTCGGTCGGTCCGACCTTGATATCTTTGCCGCGCACGGTGATGCGCCGCTGTTGAAAATCCATCGTGAATTCGTCGCTCGTGAACGGCGGGCGCGCTTGCACTTCTTCGCTCGGCGCGGCGCGGCGCAACACGGATTCGACGCGCGCGAGCAATTCGTGAACGCTAAACGGCTTGCGCACGTAATCGTCCGCGCCAAGGTGCAAGCCCTTGACCACATCGACGTCTTGATCTTTGGCGGTGAGCATAATCACCGGCACGGAAGAAAACTCGCGAATCTTCTGCAGAACATCAAAGCCGTCCATGCCGGGCATCATGACATCGAGGAGCACCAGATCGACACCCTCTTTGTCGACCATGCCCAGTCCGCTGACACCATCGAGCGCCGTGATGACTTTGTAATGTTGCGTTTCCAAATTCGAGCGCACGAGTTTGAGCAAGTGCGGTTCATCATCGACGACAAGTATTTTGGCGGGTCGCATAACATCCTCCTTGCAGTACCCATGGATTATAACAGAGACGAAACCGCGCGTCAAAGACTTGGGCGACAGATGTTTCTGCCGCCCAGTTGAATACTTAACGATTTGTCGGTTGGAACGATTTGAGCACCTTGATGTAATTCGCCCGCTCGAACGCCGCCGGATACGGCACCGACTTTTGGCTCATACTGCCCTGCATTTGCTTGATCGAAACGTACTCGTGCTTTTCCATCCAGTCGGTCAGGTCGGATAGGATCGTGCTGATGCGACCAATGCCGTCGTGCAAGAGCGCCGAGGTCGTCATCGCGATGCGCGCGCCTGCCATCATCGATTTCAAAACGTCTTCGGCGGTATGCACGCCGCCGGTGATCGCCAGATCGGATTTCACTTTGCCGTACAACACCGCGACCCAGCGCAAACGCTGGCGCAATTCTGTCGATGTGCTGAGATTGAGATTCGGCACAACGTCGAGGTTTTCCAAATCGAAATCGGGTTGATAGAATCGATTGAACATCACCAAGCCGTTCACGCCGGCATCGTCGAGCTGTTTTGCAAAGTTCGCGAACGCCGTGAACGACGTGCCGAGTTTCACCGCGACCGGAATTTTCACGTTCGCTCTAACCGCGCGCACGAGATCGAGATACATCTTTTCGATTTGCGTGCTCGTTTGGTTCATATCGGCGGCGAGATAGTACGTGTTCAACTCCAGCGCGTCCGCGCCGGCTTGCTCCATCTTTTTGGCATAGTCGATCCATTTGCCGGTCGATACGCCGTTGAGACTTGCAATCACCGGAATCTTGATCGCTTGCTTGGCTTTGCGAATGTGTTGGAGATAACCGTCGGGTCCGATGTTGTAATCTTTCAAATCGGGAAAGTACGTCAGCGCTTCGGCGAAACTGTATGTGCCTTGCTCTAGCATTTCGTTCAACACCTCGCCCGACTGCGTGATCTGCTCTTCGAACAACGAGTGCAAGACGACGGCAGACGCGCCGGCATCCTCCATCCGCTTGAGGTTGTCGATATTTTGCATCAGCGGCGACGACGACGGGACGAGCGGATTCTTTAGCTTGAGACCGAGATAGGTCGTGGTGAGGTCAATCATCTTAATTTTCCTTTCCATCGCCAGGTTGCGCCGCGAGTTGCTCGGTACTGTTTCCAGCGTTTGTTCACATCTTCCTGCGCGAGTTTCAGCAATCGTTCCGCCGCTTCTTCGTTGCTTTGCGAGAGCATCGTATAGCGCGTTTCGTTGTACACGTACTTTTGCAGTGGAATGCTCGGCGCTTTGGAATCGAGTTGCATCGGGTTCTTGCCCTGCGCCACGAGATCGGGATTGTAGCGGAAGAGGGGCCAGTGACCCGACAGCACCGCCAGTTTTTGTTGATCGAGTCCGCGCGCCATATCGATGCCTTGCTGGATGCAAGGGCTGTACGCGATGATGATCGATGGACCATTGTACGCTTCGGCTTCCAGAAATGCCTTGACCGTGTGGGAATCGTTGGAACCGAACGCGACACGCGCCACGTAAATGTTGCCGTATGAAATCGCGAGCATCCCCAAATCTTTTTTCGCCAGCGGCTTGCCGCCGGCGGCAAAGCGCGCCACCGCCGCGCGCGGCGTCGCTTTGCTCATCTGCCCGCCGGTGTTCGAGTACACTTCGGTGTCGAGCACCAACACGTTCACGTTGCGACCGGACGCGAGCACATGATCAAGCCCGCCGTAACCGATGTCGTACGCCCAGCCATCGCCGCCGATGATCCACACGCTCTTGCGCGCCAACACATCGGCGATGCTGAATAGTTCTTTCGCTTGCGGCGATGGGTTGCCCGCGAGTTTTTCCTTGAGCAACTGCACGCGTCCGCGCTGCTGCAAAATGCCGGCTTCATTCGATTGATCGGCATTCAGCAAATCATCGACGAGTTGCGCGCCGACTGTGCTCGACAATTGCTTCACCAACTCACCCGCGTACTCCAAGCGTTTGTCGAGCGTGAGGCGCATTCCGAGACCGAACTCGGCGTTGTCCTCGAACAAGGAATTCGACCACGCGGGACCGCGTCCCTCTTTGTTTTGCGCGTACGGCGTCGTCGGCAGGTTGCCGCCGTAAATCGATGAACAGCCAGTCGCGTTGGCGATGACCGCGCGGTCGCCGAACAACTGGCTCACCATTTTGATGTATGGCGTTTCGCCGCAACCGGTGCACGCGCCGGAGAATTCGAACAGCGGTTGCAGCAACTGGGTATCTTTGACCAATTGCACGTTGATCTTGGTGCGATCCATTTCCGGAATCGATAGGAAATGGTTCCAATTCGCCTTTTCCGTTTCGCGAATCGGCAAGACCGACGCCATGTTGATCGCTTTGAGTTTGACCTCGCTCTTGTTTTTCGCGGGACAGACTTCGACGCAGAGCGTGCAGCCGGTGCAATCTTCCGGCGAAACTTGCAACGTATATTTTTGCGTTTCAAAGTCTTTCCAGCGCGCCTTCGATGATTTAAACGTCGCCGGCGCGTTGGCAAGATATTTTTCGTCGTACACTTTGGCGCGGATGACCGCGTGCGGACACACGAGCACGCACTTGCCGCATTGGATACACGTGACTTCGTCCCAGACCGGAATTTCCAAACTGATGTTGCGTTTTTCCCATTGCGTCGTCCCGGTCGGATACGTGCCATCGACGGGAAGCGCGCTGACGGGAAGCAAGTCGCCGTCGCCGGCAATCATTTTCGCCGTCACGTTTTGCACGAACGTTGGCGCTTGCGCCGGGACGGCAGGGCGCAAATCAAAAGTACTGGTCACTTGCGCCGGCACTTTGACTTCAGACAATCGGTCGAGCGTGCTGTCGATTGCCGCAAAATTTTTGCGCACAACCGCTTCGCCGCGCTTGCCGTACGTTTTTTCGATCGGCGCGTTTGATCGCGGCGATGGCTTCATCGCGCGGGAGCACGCCGCTCACTGCGAAAAAGCACGTCTGCATCACGGTGTTGATGCGATTGCCCATCCCGGTTTCGTCGGCGACTTGGTACGCGTTGATGACGTAGAATTTCAATTTCTTTTCGATGAGTTGTTTTTGCACGGTGCGCGGCAAATGATCCCAGACTTCGTGCGGCTCGTACGGACTGTTGAGCAGGAACACCGCGCCGGGTTCCGCCGATCTCAAAACATCGAATTGCTCGATGAAACTAAAGTTGTGACACGCGACAAAATTCGCCGAGCGAATGAGATACGACGAATGGATCGGCTTGGAGCCGAAACGCAAATGCGACGTCGTGCGCGAGCCGGACTTTTTCGAGTCGTACACAAAATATCCTTGCGCGTAATTCGGCGTGTCCTCGCCGATGATGCGAATCGAGTTGTGGTTCGCACCCACCGTGCCATCCGCGCCGAGACCGAAGAACATACAGCGCACCGTCTCTTTCGGCTTCGGTCGAAAAGTTGGCGTCGTAATCGAGCGAGGTGTGCGTCACGTCATCATTGATGCCAATAGTGAAATGATTTTTCGGCGACGCTTTTTTCATTTCGTCGAACACGCCTTTGACCATCGCCGGCGTGAAATCTTTGGAACCGAGACCATAGCGACCGCCGATGATGCGCGGCATCGCTTTGAACGGCGTAACGCCGGCGGTCATTCCTTCGACGACGGCGTTCACCACGTCGAGGTAAAGTGGTTCGCCGCCACTGCCGGGTTCTTTCGTGCGATCAAGGATCGCCAACGTCTTGACCGACGCGGGCAATGCTTGGACGAAATGTTTGAACGAGAACGGGCGATAGAGATGAACTTTGAGGACGCCAACCTTGTCACCGCGCGCGTTCAAGTACTCGACGGTTTCTTGCGTAACTTCGGCGCCCGAACCCATCACGACGATGACGCGCTCCGCATCCGGCGCGCCGACATAATCGAACAACTTGTATTGGCGACCAACGATCTTGGCGAACTTGTCCATGGCTTTTTGCACAATTTCCGGCGTAGCGAGATAGTACGGGTTGACCGTCTCGCGTCCCTGAAAGTACATATCCGGGTTTTGTGCCGTGCCGCGCATCACGGGCTTGTCGGGCGAGAGTCCGCGCGCGCGGTGCGCCCGCACCAATTCGTCGTCGATCATCGCGCGAATATCTTCTTCGCCCAGCTTTTCAATTTTCATCAACTCGTGCGACGTGCGAAAGCCGTCGAAAAAGTGCATGAACGGCACGCGCGCTTCCAAGGTTGCCGCGTGCGCGATGAGCGCGAAGTCCATCACTTCTTGCACCGAGTTGGAGGCGAGCAAGCCCCAGCCGGTCTGACGCGTCGCCATCACGTCGCCGTGATCACCAAAGATCGACAGCCCTTGCGCGGCGAGGGCGCGCGCGCTGACGTGAAAAACCGTCGACGTGAGTTCGCCGGCGATTTTGTACATATTGGGAATCATCAGGAGCAAGCCCTGACTCGCGGTGAACGTCGTCGTCAGCGAACCGGTTTGCAGTGCGCCGTGAACCGCGCCCGCCGCGCCGCCTTCACTCTGCATTTCGACGACAAGCGGCGTCGTGCCCCAAATATTCTTCTTGCTTTCAGAGGACCATTGATCCGCCCACTCGCCCATCGGCGAGGAAGGTGTGATGGGATAAATCGCAATGACTTCGCTGACGGAATGCGCGATGTACGCCGCCGCTTCATTGCCATCCCACGTAATTGTGGTTCTTGCCATTTTTCGCCTCGATTCTAAAAAATAATCCAATCTTTATTTTACCGCGCAGGGGTACGCGTTTAGTCAAAATCCAGTCCAAATCCCGTTAGAAACAAAAATGCGACGCGCTGTCCTGCGTCGCATTCATCACGACCCAATGTATTTTGCGTAGATACTCCGCGCCACCGTCGCGTCATCCGTGCCTTTGATGATCGCGCGCGCGTCTGGGAAAACCGTAATCTCAAAATTGTCGATGTTCGCGCGGACAAGATATTCATTCACGATCACTTGCCCCACGCCGCGCAATCGGTCTGCAAGATCGTTCAGCCGAAGCGTGTGTCCTCGCCCGGGATTCACTTGCACCGCATTGCGTCCGCAGAGCGATGCGGTCATCGTGCCGCCGCGCTGTCCGTCAAGAAATTCGTACTTGGCTTGACCGCACGTTGGGCAATCGTCGCGGCGTTGAATCGCCAACACGTCGTAGGAATTTTCCCAGAGATCGATATTGATCAAGCCGGGATTGCGCGTGCCAGAGCCCGCAAGAAATTTTATCGCCTCTGCGCTGGCAATCGACGCCATCACGTTGACGATCGGCGGCATGATGCCGGCGGTATCGCACGTCGGCAGTGTGCCGGGCGCGGGCGCATTTTGAAACACGCAACGCAGACACGGCGTCTCGTGCGGGACAATCGTCATCGTCATCCCGTAACTCGCCACCGCGCCGGCGTACACCCACGGAATCGAATGTTTGACGCACGCATCGTTGATGACAAAGCGCGTTTCAAAATTATCGGTGCCGTCCATCACGAGCGTCGCGCCGGCGATCAACTCTTCGATATTCTCGGCGTTCACATCGGACACAATGCCTTCGACGCTGGATCGACGAATTCGCGCGGCGCAATTTTTCCGCGGCGGCAATTGCCTTCGGCATTCCTTTCGCCACGTCGTCTTCATCGAAAAGAATTTGGCGTTGCAGATTTTTCAACTCGACGAAATCGCGGTCGGTGATGATTAACGTGCCGACGCCGGCGCGCGCGAGCGTGTTTGCCATCACACTACCATTCGCGCCGCAACCGACGATGACAACGCGCGCGGACAGCAAGCGCTCCTGACCCTGCGCGCCAAACGGCGCAAAAAGTGTTTGCCGCAAATAGCGGTCTCGTGTTGATGTTCGTTCATCCATTTGATTATAGTCCGATTTGATGGTCTGGCAAAAAACGCGCCGCGTGAATAATGTATCGTAGGGGCGAGGCATTTGCGTAATCTTGATTGCCGGTCGACCTAGCTTAACCAACCGTAACCAAAATTATCGATCCATTTGATTCAGCAAATGCCTCGCCCCTACTGCGACCTGCAAACCTTTGCCTAGCCCTTACGAGTGTGATATAATTGCCTGGACGAAGAAAATTTCTGCGAGGTAGTCGATGGCGACGCTTCTCCTCAAGCACGCAGACATACTCGTAACAATGGACGCCACGCGCCGCGAAATCCGCGATGGCGCGCTGTTCGTCCGCGACCATGTGATTCAACAAGTCGGCGCAACCTCCGAACTCCCCGCGACCGCCGACCGCGTGATTGACGCGCGCGGGATGGTTGTCCTGCCCGGCTTGGTCAACACGCATCACCACCTCTACCAAACCTTGACGCGCGCGATTCCCGCCGCGCAAGACGCCGATCTTTTTCACTGGCTCAAAACCCTTTATCCAATTTGGGCGGAACTCACGCCCGATGCCGTGTACACAAGCGCGCTCGTCGGTCTCGCCGAACTTGTGCTGACCGGTTGTACGACCGCCGCCGATCATCTGTACCTCTTTCCCAACGGCTCCAAACTCGACGATGAAATCCGGGCGGCGCGCGAAATCGGCATTCGCTTTCATCCCACGCGCGGCTCGATGTCGCTCGGCGAATCGCAAGGCGGCTTGCCACCCGACCGCGTCTGCGATTCCGAAGAAGCGATTCTGCGCGATTCGCGCCGCGTCATCGAAACGTTCAACGATCCCAAACTGTACTCGATGTGCCGCGTGTCGCTTGCGCCATGCTCGCCGTTCTCCGTCACCCCGGACTTGATGCGCGAATCGGCGCGGCTCGCGCGCTGGTACAACGTGCATCTCCACACCCACCTCGCCGAAACGCGCGACGAAGAAGATTTTTGTTTGCAAAAATTCGGCAAGCGTCCCGTCGATTACGCCGAATATCTCGAATGGATGGGCAACGATGTGTGGTTCGCGCACAGCGTTTGGGTGAACGACGACGAAATCAAGCGATATGCGAAAGTCGGCGCCGGCATCGCGCATTGCCCAAGTTCAAATATGCGGCTCGCGTCCGGCATCGCGCCGATTGTGAAAATGTTAAACGCCGGCGTCAAGGTTGGTCTCGGCGTGGATGGAAGCGCGTCAAACGATGCGTCACACATGCTCGCGGAATCACGCCAAGCGATGTTGCTCCAACGTGTCGGCGGCGATCCTCGTGCACTAACCGCGCGGCAAGCATTGGAACTTGGCACACTTGGCGGCGCGCGTGTCCTGGGACGCGACGACATCGGCTCGCTGGAACCTGGCAAAGCGGCGGATTTTATCGCAATGAATATGAACCGCTTGGATTTTGCCGGCGCGCTTCACGACCCGGTTTCCGCGCTTGTTTTCTGCACGCCGCCGCGCGTGGATTTGTCCGTCATCAATGGTCGAGTCGTCGTGCAAGATGGACAATTAACAACGCTGGATCTGATGCCGGTGATCGAGCGGCATAATCGGTTGCGAGAGATGGTGCGCGGTCCACCGATGAAAGCAATTACCGAAAAAATCAAGTGAGGTGAGACCGCGCGAAAGAGAGAGCAGGAGCGAGGTAACCTCGCCCTCTCCGAACCTCTGTGTTCCCCCCTGGCATGGCTGTGCGAACTTCAGCACAGTCACGTTCCCGCCAGGGCACGTGTATGCCCTCTGTGGCAATAAGGATTAAAAACAATGGAAATATCCCAACTCATCAAGGTCGCGCGCGGCGAAGAGCCAGCGGAACTCTTGCTCAAGAACGCGCGCGTCGTCAACGTCTTTTCCGGCGAAATCGAAGAGACCGGCGTGGCGATCACGCACTCGCGCGTCATCGGCTTGGGCAACGATTATCCCGCGCAACGCACCGTTGACTTGAAAGGCAAATACATCGCGCCCGGGTTTATCGACGCGCATGTGCACATCGAGAGCGCGATGGTGCCGCCGTACGAATTCGCGCGCGCGGTCGTCCCGCACGGCACGACTTCGGTTCTCATCGACCCGCACGAAATCGCGAATGTGCTCGGCGTCGACGGCATTCGCTATATGCTGGAAGCGAGCAAGTACACGCCGTTCAGCGTCTACGTGATGGTGCCGTCGTGCGTGCCGGCGACGCATCTCGAAACGAACGGCGGCATTCTGCGCTGGAGCGATCTCATCGCGTTCAAGTCCGATCCCTGGGTCGTGGGCTTGGGCGAGATGATGAATTATCCCGGCGTCTTGAACCGCGACGAATCGGTGCTCGACAAACTGCGCGCGTTCAGCGACAAGCGCATCGATGGACACGCGCCGGGCATGACCGGGCGCGATCTGGAAGCGTACGTCGCCGCCGGCATCGGCGAGCGATCACGAATGCACGAACGTCGAGGAAGCGCGCGAAAAAATTCGACTGGGGATGCGCGTGATGATTCGCGAAGCATCGAACGCGCAGAATTTGAAAGCGCTCTTGCCGGTCATCACGCCGTGGAACGCGCGGCGCATTCTGTTCGTGACCGATGACCGCTTTCCATCGGACTTGATCGATCAAGGTCACATCGATTACATCGTCCGCACGGCGATCCGCGAAGGACTCGACCCGATCACCGCGATTCAAATCGCGACGCTGAACGCCGCCGAATATTTCAACTTGCATGATCGCGGCGCGATTGCGCCGGGTCGCCGCGCCGATTTGATCGTCTTCGATAATTTTGAAAAACTCACCATCGAGCAAGTGTATCGCGGCGGACATTTGGTCGCGCGCAACGGGCGCGTTCTGCCCCAAGAACATCCGCCGCGTTATCCCGCGTTGCGCAATTCGATGAACGTCAAATGGAGCAAGGTCGATGTGCGCTTGCCGGCGAATGGACACACCCACGTGCGCGTGATGGGCATGATTCCCGATCAAATCACGACGACGCAAAGCATCGAAGAAGCGCGCATCAAAAATGGTTACGCGGTTTCCGACCCCGAGCGCGATTTGCTTAAGGTTGCCGTGATCGAACGCCATCAAGCGACCGGCAATGTCGGCATCGGTTTTGTGCGCGGGCTGGGCTTGAAATCCGGCGCGATTGGTTCCAGCGTCGCGCACGATTCGCACAACATCATCGTCGCCGGCGCAAACGACGACGATATGATGACCGCCGCGCGCGCGATTGCGGCGATGCAAGGCGGCTTGGTCGCGGTGAATAAAGGCGAAGTGCTGGCGCGCGTTCCCCTGCCGATTGCCGGGTTAATGAGCGATCAACCGCTCGAACGCGTGCGCGAGCAACTCGACGACCTCGACGAAGTGACGCGCTATCTGGGTGCCGATTTGCACGCGCCGTTCATGGCCATGGCATTTCTCGCGCTCCCGGTGATTCCGGAATTGAAATTGACCGACAAAGGGCTGGTCGATGTGAACAAGTTTGATTTTGTGCCGGTGTTTGCGGACTGAAACGTCAATGAGCCAATGTGCCAATTTACCAGATGAACCAAAGTGGATGTGTTGGCAGTTTTGGCTCGTTTGGCACATTGGATAATTGGTTCATTGTCGGAGGAGGTGATTGCCCAGAACAAAATCATCCACTCATCGTCAGCGTAGAAGAACGAGTTCGAACAATCGAAAAGGAGAATTCGAAATGAAAAAGTTTTTGCTCGTCGTCGCACTCATCGTCGTGTTGGCGACCATCGCCGCGTGCGCGCCCGCACCAACGCCTGTGCCAACGCCCGCGCCACTTCCTACCGCCGCTGTCCCGCCCACGATGCCGCCGACAGCAGTGCCCAAACCGACCGAAGCGCCAAAGCCAACCGAAGCGCCTAAACCAACGGTCGCGCCAACTGCAATTCCGCCAACGGCTGCGCCGACCGCCGCGCCAGTCAAGTTCGGCATTGTCCTCGTTGGTCCGTACAACGATCATGGCTGGAGTGAGGCGCATTACATCGCCGCCAACTACGTCAAGAGCAAATTGCCGGGTAGCGATTTCATCTACATCGACAAAATGAATTCTGCCGACCGCCCCGGCACCACGCTAGAACAAGTTGTAACCGATATGGCGTCCAAGGGCGTCAAGCTCATCATCACCACCTCGGACGATTTCCAGACCGACACGATCACTGCCGCGCAGAAACATCCCGAGTTGACGTTCATCAACGCGTCCGGCGATAACGCATGGAAAGACGGCAAGAGTTACAAAGACATCAAGAACCTGGGCAACTTTATGGGCAAGATGGAGTACATGAAGATGGTCGCCGGTTGCACCGCCGCGTTGACAACGCAAACCGGCAAGATCGGGTTCTTGGGTCCGCTGATCAATGACGAAACTCGCCGCCTCGCCGATATGGCGTATCTCGGCGCCAAGTATTGCTGGACGACGTACGCGAAGAAGAACGCCGCTGATTTGAAATTCGATGTCAAGTGGATCGGCTTTTGGTTCAACATCCCCGGCGTCACACTCGATCCGACCAAAGTCGCGAACGATTTCTACAACGCCGGCAACGATGTTGTGATCTCCGGCATCGACACGACCGAAGCGTTGGTCGTCGCCGGACAGCGCCAGGCGAAGGGTGAAAAAGTTTGGGCTGTCTCGTACGATTTCAAAGATGGCTGTAACGAAGCGCCTAACGCATGCCTCGGCGTGCCGTACTTTAACTGGGGTCCGCGCTACTTGAAGACCGTGCAAGCGTTCGCCGCCGGCAAATGGACGGCGTCCTGGGACTGGGACGGACCGGATTGGACGAACCTGGACAATCCGGACACCGGCGCCGTCGGGTTCACCTTCGGCAAAGCGTCTGAGCGACGCGAACAAAACCACCGTCCAAACCTTCATCAAGGGTCTGGGCGATGGCAGTATCAATCTGTACAAAGGTCCCATCACGTTGCAGGATGGCACCGTGTACGTCAAAGACGGCGCGACCGCAACCGACAAGGAGATTTGGTACTTGCCGCAACTCTTGCAAGGCATGACCGGTCAAAGCGTTCAAAAGTAAGTGTGATTTTGTAGGGGCGGGGTAACCCCGCCCCTACCACAATGGCATCACGACAATGCGCCTCGAACTCAAAAATATCCACAAACACTTTGGTCCCGTTCACGCGAACAACGATGTCAGCGTAACGATCGAATCGGGCACGATTCACGGTTTGCTTGGCGAAAACGGCGCGGGCAAATCGACGCTGATGAAAGTCCTCTCCGGTTTTATTCATCGCGATGCCGGCGATATTTTGCTCGATGGCAAATCGGTCGCGTTCAAAAATCCAGCCGAAGCGATTCGCGCGGGCGTGGGCATGTTGCACCAAGACCCGCTCGATTTTCCACCGTCTGCGCGTGCTCGATAATTTTCTGCTTGGACGCGAAGATGGTTTTGTGCAGAATCGCGCCGGCGCGCTCGCCGATCTCAAAAAATATTCTGCGCAATTTGGATTTGACATCGACCCCGATGCGCTCGTCAGTTCGCTCACCGTCGGCGAACGTCAGCAACTGGAAATCATGCGCCTGCTTTCGCTCGGCGCAAAAATTTTGATTTTTGATGAGCCCACCACCGGCATTTCGCTGCCGCAGAAAATCAAACTCTTTGACACGCTCCGATTGCTTGCACAAGCCGGGATGACCGTCATTTTTGTCACGCACAAATTACAAGACGCCGAAGACTTGTGCGGCAAAGTCACCGTGCTGAGACTCGGGCAAGTCGTTGGCGAAGTCAGCAAACCCTTTACCGCCGATCAGTTGGTCAAACTCATGTTTGGTCAAGCGCTGACGACGAGCGCGCGCGAACAAATCGATTTGGGCGAGCCGGTGCTGGACCTGCGTAATGTCGCCGTCGCCGATTATCGCTTGCGCGTGCCAGACATCAATGTCCAAGTGTGCGCCGGCGAAGTGATCGGACTTGCCGGCATCGAAGGCAGTGGGCAACGCTTGTTCTTGCGCATGTGCGCGGGACTCGATCAGCCGGTTGCCGGCGAGATGTGGATTGCCGGCGCGAAGATGAATGCGCGACCGTACCAACAATTTCTGGAACGCGGTGTTGCTTATTTGCCGGCGGGACGGTTGGAAGAAGGACTTGGTGCCGGGTCTAAATCTCACCGAGCATTTTATTCTGGCGCGGCACGCGAAGGAATTTTTCATCAATTGGAATGTCGCGCGCGGCGACGCGCAAGAAAAAATCAAAGAGCATCGCATTCGCGGCGTGCCGGACTCGCGCGTCGAATCACTCTCCGGCGGGAATCAACAACGCGCGTTGCTCGCGCTCTTGCAACCGAATCTCCATTTGATTCTGCTGGAACATCCCACGCGCGGACTGGACATTGAATCGACGATGTGGGTGTGGAAGCAACTGCTCGAACGGCGCAAGCGCGGCGCGGCGATTATTTTTGCATCGGCTGACCTCGACGAAATATTTGAGTACAGCGATCGCATCCTGGTTTTCTCCGGCGGGCGCGTCGCCCAAGCGATTAACGCCAAAGAGACTTCGGTGCAACAACTCGGCGAACTCATCGGCGGCAAGGGTTTGTGAGGATGCAGAAAAAACATTGGCTCAACCTCGCCTGGGGCGTGGGACCCATCGTCCTGGGATTGATCGTCACCACACTGGCTTTGCTCGCAGTTGGCGCGGATCCGATTCAAGCGTACAGCGCAATGTGGAATGGCGCGTTCGGCAATCCGGTGAAAATCGGCAATGTCGCGTCGGCGTGGGCACCCATTCTGCTCGCTTCAGTTGGCTTGTTGATTACCTTCACCGCGGGCTTGTGGAATATCGGCATCGAAGGACAAATCGTGCTGGGCGCGATTTTCACGACGTGGGCGGCGCGCTCGCTCGATCTGCCGTCACCGATTTTGATTCCGACTTCTTTTTATCGCCGGCGCGCTCGGCGGCGCGTTGTGGGCATTGCTCGCGGGCTTGTTGAAAACGTACGGACACGTGCACGAGATTTTTGGCGGACTGGGTTTGAATTTCATCGCGACCGGCGCGACCTTGTATCTCATTCTGGGACCCTGGGCGCGCACCGGCATCGCATCGACGAGCGGCACCGAACTTTTTCGTCCGACCGCGTGGTTGCCCACACTGCCCGGCGGACTCGCGGTGGGTCCCATCGAAATTATCATCGCGCTGGTCTCGCTGCTCATCGTCTATCTTGCCCTGCGCGGCACGCTGTGGGGATTGAAGTTGAAAGCCATCGGCAAAAATATTCGCTCGGCGTTCTGGCTCGGCATTCCGACGAGCCGGCACATGCTTGGCGCATTCATGTTGTGCGGCGTGTTCGCCGGGCATGGCGGGCACCGTTCAAGCAATCGGCGTGTGGCATCGGCTCATTCCCTCCGTGTCCGGCGGATACGGGTATCTCGGCATCCTCGTCGTGCTGCTGTCCGGCTTTCAGGCAATCGGCGTGCCGTTCGTCGCATTCTTTTTCGCCGCCGTGACCAAAGGCAGTGTGTCGCTTCCGCTTGATCTGCAAATCGATTCGGCGCTCGGCGGTGTGATGCAAGGAATTATCGTATTGTTGTTTGTGCTAGCGCAAGGAGTGCGGCGCACGTGTCGTTCGTCGAGACGATACAACTATGGAAAACAAGATCTAATAATCTTCCTCACCCTCGCTTCAATGCTCGCGGACAGCGCGCCGCTGGTGTTTGCCGTCATCGGCGAAACGATTTCGGAAAAAGCCGGCGTCACGAATCTTTCGCTCGATGGCAGTATTCTGCTTTCGGCGATGGTCGGCTTTGCCGTCGCGTTCACGACCGATAATTTGTATCTCGCCTTTCTCGCGGCGATGTTTGTTGGCGCGCTGGTCGCGTCGATTGTCGCGTTCTCCAGCATCGTGCTGAAGCTTGATCAAATCGCCGTCGGTTTTGTGCTCACCCTGCTCTGCACCGATTTGAGCACTTTTTTCGGCAATCCGTTCGTGCGCAAGCCCGGTCCCGCCGTTCCGCATTTGCCGATTCCGTTCCTCGCCGATATTCCGGTCATCGGCAAATTATTTTTCGATCAGAATGTCGTCATCTATCTGAGTTTCATCTTGATCGCGGCGGCGTGGTGGTAGATTTACAAAACGCAACTCGGCTTGAAATTGCAAGGCATCGGCGAACGACCGGCGGCGGCGTTTGCGCGCGGCACGAACGTGAATTGGCAACGCTTCATTTACACGATTATCGGCGGCGCGTTGGTTGGTTTTGGCGGCGCGTCGTACTCGTTGTTCGTCAAACTCGGCTGGAGTTATCATCTGACGTCGGGCATCGGCTGGATTGCTTTATCGATTGTGATTTTCGGCGGCTGGCATCCGATTCGCGCGGCAATTGGCGCGTACATCTTTGGCGGCCTGCAATCGATTAGCGGCTTGTCGCAGAGTATTCCGGCGTTCGCGAATGTCCCGACGCAAGTGTTTCAAACCGCGCCTTTTGCGTTGATGATCGTCGCGCTGCTGATCGTCAGCAATGACGCGATCGACCGATTCTTTAGCGGCTCGCCCATGTCGCGTAAGATTTGGCAATCGTTGCGCGGCACGCCACCCGGCGCGCTCGGCTCAGTGTTTGAACAAGAGTGAAGTCGCGCGCGCTTTTGCTGATTACGGCGATCATTTGGGGTTTTGCGTTCGTCGCACAGCGCAAAGGAATGGAATTTGTCCCACCATTCAGATTCAACGCCGTGCGCTTTGCAATTGGCTTTTTGTCGCTGATCCCGTGTATGGTTGTGGAACCGCAAGGCAACATCAACGACAGCCAATCGCAAAACGATTCTGCTCGGCGGCATAGCGGCAGGGTTGGTGTTATTTATCGCCACGTCGCTCCAACAAATCGGCGTGGTGTATACCACGGCCGGCAAAGCCGGGTTCATCACGGCTTTGTACATGTCTCCTCGTCCCGCTGATGGGGCTCGCTCTCGGTCATCGCACCGGCGCGTGGACCTGGCTCGGCGCGACTGATCGGGATCATCGGCTTGTATTTGCTCACGGTCACGGAAGCGCTCACCATCGAGTACGGCGATTTGCTTGTGTTGATCGGCGCATTCTTTTGGGCGGCGCACGTTCACCTCATCAACAAATATTCGGCGCAGGTCGGCGCGATTCGATTGTCGTTGATGCAGTTTGCGATTTGCGCGTTTGCCAGTTTGGTCGCGGCGCTGTTGTTTGAAACGTTGCGGATCGATGGGCTCATCGACGGCGCGGTTCCGATTTTATACACCGGTATTTTTTCGGTAGGCGTGGCGTACACTTTCCAAGTGATCGGTCAGCGCGAAACGCCGCCATCGCAAGCGGCAATCATTCTCAGTTTGGAAACCGTTTTTGCCGTGCTTGGGCGGCTGGCTTTTGTTGAGCGAAACCTTACCCCTGCGGGGATGGATCGGTTGCGCATTGATGTTGGTGGGAATGATCGTATCGCAATTGGACTCGAAGGCACAAGAGGGTTAAAATGGCAAAATTTACGACCGAAGAACACAACGGACATTTGCGCACAATTGTCGAACTTGAACCCGGCGAGCAAGTCTCGCTCTGCCGCTGTTGGAAATCAGCCAAGTTTCCGTTGTGCGATGGGACGCACAAGCAATTGCCGGGCAATGTTGGCTCGGTGAGAGTTAAAGCGCCGGAGTTGGAAAAAGAGAATTCGGAGTCGAACCATTTGCGAGGAGGCAAATAATGATTGCGCTTTTTCGAATCATCGAAGGACTCGCCCTGCTCACGCTGGGACGCAAATTGTTCTGGCTCTTTGTCGGCTTGTTTGGATTTGAAGCCGGCATGCAATTCGCACCGCGCTTGCTCCCACATCAACCGGAATGGTTGGTGCTTGTCGTTGCGCTCATCCTGGGTGTGATCGGCGCGGTGGTCGCAATCTTTTTGCAGAACATGGTCATCGGCGTTGCCGGGTTTGTGGGCGGCGGCGGCGTCGCCGCTGGCATTCTGCAAGCGCTCAATCTGGATGCCGGGATGTTGCCGCTCGTCGCTTTCATTGTCGGCGGAATCATCGGCGTGATTCTGGTCTCGGCGCTCTTTGATTGGGCATTGATCGGCTTGTCGTCGTTGGCTGGCGCGCTGACGCTGACGAATGTTTTTCTGCCACACCATTCCCTGGCGCTGTTGGCGATTGTGATTCTTTTTGCCATCGGCGTGGCGATTCAAGCCGGGTGGTTGTGGAGTGAAAAACGCCCAACCTAAAAATCTATTTGGAAATCTCAAATGAAAAAATTTGACCTCTCCCAACTCAACGCTATTATCGTGCCGCTCATCGCCGGCGGTCTCGGTTTGTTCGTCGGCGCGTTCGTCTTGCTTGCGCTCGGCGCAAATCCCATCGACGCGTACATCGCGATGGCGCAAGCCGCGTTTGGCAGTTCCAACTCCTTTGCCGACACACTCGTCAAAGCATCGCCGCTGTTGTTCGTCGGCATCGGCACGTGCATCGCGTATCGCTGCGGCGTCATCAACATCGGCGGCGAAGGACAAATCGTGATGGGCGGTTTGTTCGCGTGCGCGGTCGCGCTGACGTTTCAAGATGCGCCGGCAATGTTTTTGGTGCCCGCCGGTTTGCTCGCGGGATTCATCGGCGGCGCAATCTGGGGCGGCATCGCCGGCGTGCTCAAGGTGCGCTTTAACGTCAATGAAGTGTTGAGCACGATCATGCTCAACTCGATTGCAGCGTACATCATGTCGTATTTTTTGAGCGGACCGATTATGGATCCAACGTCGCTCGATAACGCGATTCGCATTCCGCAAACGCAACGCCTGCCGATTGCATCCGATTTGTGGCGCTGGATTCCGACGCGCTTTCACATCGGTTTTGTTCTGGCCATCGTGATGGCAATTCTCGCGTACCTTTTGCTGTGGCGCACGACGATTGGCTATCGCATTCGCGCGGTCGGTTTCAATCCGCGCGCGTCGCGGTATGCCGGCATCTCGGTCAATCGATATCAATTGCTCGCGTTCTTGCTGAGCGGCGCGCTTGCCGGTCTGGGCGGCGCAGTTGAATTGACTGGGCGTGACGCATCGATTGTTCAGCGATGGTTCGGCGCACGGGTTCACCGGCAATGCCGGGTTTAACGGAATCGTCGCCGCACTGTTTGGCGGCTTGCATCCGGTCGGCACAGTGCCGGCGGCAGTGCTGTTCGGCGCGTTACTCGTCGGCGCAAACGGATTGCAACGCACGGTCCAAGTGCCATCGGCGTTTGTTACGGCATTGAACGGTTTGGTGGTCATCTTTGTCGTCGCCAGCCAAACGTGGAGCAAGCAAACGCGGCGCATCGACGAACCGGCGGGTAGGGGCGGGGTGACCCCGCCCCAACAAGCGCCGCAACAGGAGGCGGCGCAATGAACGATATTTTTTCCATCGGCGTGCTGGCGACGATTCTTTCCGGCGGCATTCGCTTTGCCACGTCGTACATCTACGCGGCCATCGGCGAGATGTTCGGGCAGTTGAGCGGCGTCTTGAACCTGGGCGTCGAAGGAATTATGCTCGTCTCGGCGTTCGCGGCGTACTATGTCGTTCTGCAAACGGAAAACTTGATGCTGGGATTACTCGCGGCGATCAGCGTCGGCGGGCTGATGGGTTTGGCGACAGCGTTCATCAGTGTCACGCTCAAAGCCGAGCAAGGCATCAGCGGCATCGGCGTGTATCTGTTTGGGCTGGGTCTTTCCGATTTGCTCTATCGCGTCAGCATCAAGACGGTGCAAACGGTCAAGGGTTTTCCGAGCATTCACATTCCCGGTTTGACCGATATTCCGGTCATTGGTCCCGCGTTGTTCGGACAGAATGCAATGGTGTACGGCGCGTTCTTGCTCGTGCCGATTGCGTGGTTCGTGGTGAACAAGACAAATCTCGGTTTGACCATACGCGCCGTCGGACAAAATCCGGAAGCCGCGGACACGCTGGGCATCAGCGTTGTGCGGATTCGCTACATTACCGTCACACTGCGGCGGAATTTTTTCCGGCATTGCCGGCGCATCGCTGTCGATTGCTCTGCTGAATATTTTCCAACAAAACATCACGAGCGGGCAAGGATTCATTGCGGTTGCGCTGGTGTACTTTGGCGCATGGAAACCGTTCCGCGTGATGTTGGGTTGTTTGCTGTTCAGCATGGTCAATGCGATTCAGTTGACGATTCAAGTCAATCAAATTCCAATCCCATCCGATTTTGCGTTGATGATGCCATACATTTTGACGATTGTTGCGTTGATGTTCGCTGCACGCTCGGTCATTACGCAACCGGCGGCATTGACGAAACCGTATGAGCGAGGAGAGTGAGTGTTCAGTAGTCAGTATTCAGTTGTCAGATTTTTCTGACGACTGGCTACTGATTACTGACTACTGATATGAAAGGTGGTGATTGCCAGTCAACCAAACTACACTTGCCCTGGCGGTAACGTGACTGTGCTGAAGTTCGCACAGCCATGCCAGGGTTGCACTAACGCTCTAACGCACGACCAACCTATTTTCCGAGGAGAAGAAAAATGAAGCGTTTGATTTTTGTTTTAGCTCGTTCTGGTCGTGTGGTACTTGCCGCATGCGCGACCCCGACCGAAGCGCCCAAGCCGACTGCCGCGCCAGCACAACCTACGGCAGTCCCAGCCAAACCGTTCCGCATCGCCGTCATTATGCCCAGCGCCGTCAACGACCTGGCGTTCTCGCAAAGCATGTTCGACGCGTTGACCACTGTGCAAAAAGAAATGGGCAAGGACAAGCTCGAGTTTGTGTACACCGATAACATGGTCAACGTGCCAGACGCCGCCGCCGCGCTCCGTGATTATGCGAACAAGGGTTATGACCTCGTCCTCGCGCACGGTTCGCAGTTCGGCGCGTCGCTCGCTGACATCGCGCCCGATTTCAAAAAGACCTCCTTTGCCTGGGGCACGGCAGTCGATACATTCGCCAGCAAGGGCGTGACCAACATCAACGCCTACACCGTCAACGCCGACGAAGGCGGTTACGTGCTCGGCGTGATGGCGGCGAAATTGAGCAAGTCCAACACGTTCGGTCTCATCGGTCCGGTCGCCGCAGGTGATGGCTTGCTTCACATCAACGGATTTGAAGCCGGCGTCAAAGCGACGAATCCCAGCGCCAAGATCAATCGCACGCTACCTGTACGATCCTGATGCAGGGATGCTGGAAGTCGTCGCAACAGCGAATGAAAAAGGTTGTACCGCCAGCTCTGACAAGATTTCCCATGCCCCACCATGTCCGGCGT
>CAVQYN010000031.1:0-139155 GCA_963718225.1 uncultured Chloroflexia bacterium | reverse complement strand
CTCTGGTGGCCGTAGAGCTAGGAGCACGCCCGGCAGTTTGCCCGCAACCGTCGTTTGGAAAACCAGGTTTCGTTCGAGCAGCAAGATTACCTTTCCACGGATTTCCCCAATGATCATTTCGACGTCGTTTGGGCACAGGAGGAGTGTTATGCCATACTCACGACAAGCCCGCCTTTTTTGGCCGAGGCGTATCGCGTGCTCAAACCGGGTGGTCGAGCTAAGTGATGCTCGATGGTTTCCGTCCAAGCCGACCCTATAGTCCAGCCGATGAGCATCTGTTGCAGTCCTGGCTCTCGACCTGGGCTGTTCCGACCTAGCTACACAGGATGAAATTGTCGCGTGGACCCAAGCGGCGGGCTTTGTCGACGTCACCTTCGAAAACCTTGAAACCTTATGTGAAGCCATCACATCGGCGTCTATATGTTCTTTCGTTTGTCTACGGCCCGCTTATCTGGTTGTACCGTCTACGGGGACGGCTTTCATCGGTTCGTCAAGGTCTCATTCGCGGGGTCTCGGTTACCAATGGCAAGCGTTAGAGCGAGGACTCTGGTTTGAGGGAATCCTCGCCGCAAAGAAGCAGGCTGGATGAATGTGACTGCTTATTTGGGCACTGGTTAGAAAAATCCAAATGCGCACCGGGGAACACCCATGAGCCTTACTCCCGGCACTGGCGATGTGGTGCATCACGGGTTACCTCTTCTGGCCCCGAACGGGTCAACGACCGTTAATATCAAACCGAAGGGCAGTTGATTCGTCTGTTCGCCGTCAACTTTGCGCTGGGTCTCACCCTCCAAGTGGGATCCGATTGCCGAAGCGCTTGATCATCTTGCCAGCGTCAACAATCTTTCTTGGCTTATTCGGATACGCGCTGTGCATCATCGGTGTTTACTTCGGCTTGGTGCTGTGGCTAAGGACATGCAAAACCTCCACACGGCGCGGCACCATCATTTCTCCTCGGTGCCACTCATTCTGCTGGTCTTCCTTTTCCCTGCACTGGCCGCCAATTACAGAAACTAGCCACGATACTCTCTTCACCACTCCAGCCGTGCTGGCCTATTGCGCGACGGTATATCTATGGGTGTGGCTCACCGCGCAAGAAGTCATTTCCGCCATGCGTCCGTTGCTCCACCGGAGGAGACTACCAACCGGCAATTGCGGATCGCGCTCTCTCTGTTTGCGGTCAACTGTGGACGCGCTTTTTGCTCTGGTGCGTTCGTTGATCTTGATCTGGGTCTTCTTTGATCCGAACTGGTCTTTGGCTTACCAAGCCAGTGCTCTTTCTTATGGCCTGCTGGCTCTGCTTTGGATAGGGTTCGCCCTTGCGCTCTTGCCCCTGCGTTTTCTATCGCCCGCAGTGCGCGTGTGGATCTACCTGGAGCAGCAGCGAACATTGTATCAATTGGAAAGGCTGCGGAGAGAGCTGGGGAACCTAACCTCGCCACTACCCTGGAAGCCGGCTACCTGGCAAGAGAATCTTCTGCAACCCTCATATGCGCTCTATTGCACGCTGATCGATATCCTCGATCGCCGCAGTCTGCTATTGGCCAGAACGCAGTCCCACTCCCAACTGTCCAATGCGCTCCCAAGAGACTGAATTGGCTGCTCGCTCCATTGCCGGACACAGAAGATTGGGTGGACTTGCTGCAATACTTTCGTCGAAACCTGAATGGCACAGCCCAGGTCAACCCCCCTCACCGTAACCAACCATGCTCATGTGTGACTCTCATCGCCAGAAGCGTAGCCGCCGATGACCAACAAGTGGCCGGGTCTCTCTTCAGATAGAGTGAATCCTGACTTTCTCAGAACCCTGACCAACATCGGTCAGGGGTTCTTTCATTCCCCTGCTGCAATCACCTCGGCGAAGTTGGATTGATATTCGATGACATCGGTTGCGTCAAAAATGGCCAGATTTACCGCCTCGCTCGCGCTCTTCAAGGATACTTGTTTCCTGATCCGCCGATCAGTCCGGAGTAGCGGACTGGTTTGAACTTTGGTTCATTTCATCATACGCCTCATTTCTCGCAGAACCTGAATGATACCGGTCATCGAATCGATTGGTTCTTTACGGTAGTGCTATGCACCTTTGCCTCCAACAGTGATTTGGTCAGGAGTCATTTCACCTGGGTCTTGCGATGAATACGGCTCACTGCCTGTAGGTATTGTAGATTGCACCTGACGAAAACCTGATAAAAAAATGACGAACTGTCATCGCGTTGATCCTGTAAGGGAGATTTTGTGCTTGGTATTCTGGTTTCTGTTCGGTGTACGTATGCGAAGGCTGTGGTGAATAGATTCGTTTGAAAGCTCTCGGCCGGGTCATCATTTTGTAAGTTTTGCGTCAGGAGGATTGCATACACTAAAGGCAGACATTGCAATTCTGCGCGACGCTGATATTTGGCCGTCGTGGTAATCGTTGGGTCCGAAAAGGTACCGATTCGACTGGCAGATCCGATCAGAAGCGCCAGGCGCCAGAGAAGAACTACATGGAAAAGAAATAACTAGTCGCAGGGGAGGCTCGAAGAGGTGCGTTCGTAGAATGTATGCGCTTAAGCTCACAGAACGGCGGTCACTAGATGTTCATTCGCCGAGCAGCGCGAAAGTTGGAAATACAAAACCAGAATTTGGGTTTAGTCGGAGGGGACAATAATGCGAATTGACATAGAGCACCTCACGCCCGAAGCGCATCAGGCGATAGTGGAATGTTTGATCATCGCTGCGCGTCGTGGTCGGCTATTGCGAGAGGCGCGCGAACGCGAACAAGCAACTGCATGTGCGGATTCACTCCAGAACAGCGTAGCGGATGATAAGGATAGGCAATTGTCTCCAGAAGATCAACCACAACAGATGAACAAAGTCAACCAAACCGATGCGATTTTCATTCTGGTTGACACGTTGATCGACCTGGAAATCGCCGGAGTCACGAGTTGGTAGTTCGTCATCTCGCGACAACCTGGGTGAGCACAATAGGCGCGAAGAATAGCACATTTACAAGCGAATATATTGCGCGGCACGGCAAAACAGTGTAGAATCTTATCAATGAGTGGAGGCGATACGTCAATGGCTGACGACTGGATTACAACACGCGAAGCAGTCCGACTAAGCAAATATCATCCCGACCACCTTCGAACACTGATTCGTAATGGAAGAATCAAGGTCGCAAGACCTTGTGGCTGTTGGCAATTAGTCGCGGCAGTCTACTGAGGTACCTGGGAGAACAGGAAAAACACGGAGAAAGGCGAGGGCCAAAACCATTGACAAAATAGCCAAATATGGTATAATTCTCTTGCCACAAGATAATTAAAATTCTAAATCGTGCCGCGCAAGTGTTAAGCACTTATGCGGCACTAACCCAACCCACCGATGAGCGGGGGCAGGCTAACTGCATTATATCACAATGCGGGCAGTCTGCCATTTTCGGCGGGCCGCCCGTTTTGTTTTGTACGGTGGGGGACACAGAGGTGATGCATATCGACTAATGCGTGAACGCGAATCGAGAAGCCCATTGAACACGGCAAAAGCAAGCATCTGTTGCGAGGTAAAACATGAAAGGCAAAACGAAATCGAGAGTTTGTCACATCATCGATATGACCCATGCGCCCTACACCGTTTTTGGAGTCGGCATCAAGAAACGCAATCCTAAACGATGCCTGAATTGCGGCAAATCGATCCGACGCGGCGAGGAGTGGCGAGCAGACACCAGCGCGGAAATCCAGAGGGCTATGGCCGGTATACCTAATTACGCATTCTCCAATCTGCCCTGACCAGAAAGCGGCGCGCAAAGAGTTGCAGGATCGGTTTGCAAAGAAGAGTACGTGAGAACTGATCCGTGACGCAGAGTCTCTCCGTCGACCAGAGGCTATCATCACCATCCACACTGACACGCACGGAACGCGCGGGGGCGAGGAAACTCGCCTCTGCGTAGAAAAAAGGATCGAACAATGACAGCAAAAAGAGCGGTCTTGTACACACGGGTTTCAACGGATGAACAATCCGACAAAGGTTATAGTTTACCCAGCCAGCTTGATGCGATGCGAAAGTATGCGAAACAGCAGGGCTTGGAGATTGTTGCTGAATTTCAAGACGACTGTAGCGGCGCGATACCGATTGAGCATAGACCTGAAGGACGTAAGGCATACGCTATGCTCCAAACTTGCGCCGCAGATGTGATCATTGCCTACACCATTGATCGCTTTGTGAGACCGCCTGACGAGGGTGATGAATGGGATATGCCTATTCTGATTCGCGGGCTCGCCAAGCTTGGCAAAGAAATCCATACGGTTCGACGAGGTAAGTTGAGCACCGGTTTCGCTGACCTCTTAATCGCGATGCTTGACGCGCGCAAAGCGGGCGAAGAGCGACGCGATATCCGCGAGCGCAGCATGCGCGGTAAGCGAGCCAAAGTAAAATCCGGCAAGGTGATCGGAATGCGCGTGCCCTATGGCTATCGCCACATCCGCGATGTTCATGGCAAAGTGGTCACATTTGAGATCGACGAAAAGACAGCACGTATCGTTCGGCTTATCTTTCAGTGGTATGTCGTCGGCGATGAGCATGGCATACGATTGTCAGATCGAGCTATCACGTTGCGCTTGTCCGAAATGAAAATCCCCGTTCCCAGCGAGTTGCAACGAGGTACCAATTTCGTAAACGCGGCAGGACGCTGTGGGGGCATTCGACCATTCGAAAAATCCTGATCAACGAAGTCTACGCGGGAGTGTGGCGTTATGGCACTCGAATTGCCAAGAGTACAAAAAAACGCCCCATTGAGGAGACCGTGGCCACCGAAGTTCCAGCTATCGTTGATCGGAAAACCTGGGAGCGTGCCCAAGCACAACGCAAGCATAACCAAGAGTTTTCGCCTCGCAACACACGGCGGCAGTATCTTCTGCGTGGGATGATTCGATGTGGACTATGCAGAATGATGTACTCCGGAGACTTTAGTCGCGGGCAGAAGAAAGGTCAATTTGATCCTGGACGTCGCTACTATCGCGACACATGGGGTATCGAACACCGTTTTCAATTAGAAGGGCGATGCCAGAACAAACCGGTTCGCGCCGACGCCATCGAAGCAGACATCTGGGACGAGATCGAAGAGCTCTTTTCCGATCTTGGACGGCTGGCGGCTCAATTGAAGGAAGCGCAACAGCGACAGGATCAAGCATTGCAGTCCGTCCGTGACAAAGTACCAGGATCACCGAGGACTTTATCAAGCATGCCGAGGACGATGCGGACAAGACTGCCCGGGCATTACGTCATGCTGAACCAGATGAAGCGGTCTACCAGTCGTTGAAGAAAGAGGAAATAGAAGTGAATGAACGGCTGACATCGCTTTCCAGGCAACGCGAGAAGTATCTTGCTCAGTTGGGGGATCGTAAGCTGACGGATGAGGCGATCGAGACTCTGATGTGCCTTGCGCGCGATGTGAATGAGGGGATCCAAAGCCCGACGTTCGAGGACAAACGGCACTACCTGGAGATGCTTGATGTCAAGGTGACCATCACGCCGGGACATTACCACCTAGAGTGCGTAATTGGGGAAAAAGACGGGGAAATTTCGCAAATGAAGCGGGGAAGTATACGGATTGTGCGCAACTCATGTTGATGAGGGCCCAGCCGATGCCGGCGAAGGCAAGCATCAGCGGAAGCACATAACCGGATGTTTGCATCGAGGTTGGCAATACGCGGATGATCGCCATCAACAATCCCAGAATCGCGATCCCGACAAGAATCGTGCGGCGGCGTCCAAACTTGGCGGCGATATAGCCACTAGGCACGGCGAAGATGACGAACATCAGGGCGAGAAACGTCAGTAAGAATGACGCTTGCCCGGGATCCATTTTCAGCGCTATGACGCCATAGAGCGTAAAGAATTTGGAGACGGCGTTGTACCCCACGAACCATGCAAAGATCGCGAGCAAAAGCAAGAGCGCGCTCTTTTCCTTTTCCTGAAAAATTTTACGCAAACTTGCCACCAAGCCGGGACGCGCTTCGACCGCTTTGGTCGTGCTGTCTTTGGGTTCGCGGATGCGCCAGAGGACAATGCCGCACGCCAGCACCAGCAAAATCGATGCTGCCCAGAACGGATACGCTGGATTCATTTTGAACAATGCTGCGCCGCCGGCAAATGCCAGAATCGCGCCGATGCCGCCCATCAAATTGATCAAGCCGTTCGCCTGACTGCGAAATTGGGATGGCGTAATGTCCGGCATTAATGCGATGACCGGCGTGCGGAACATCGCCAGCGCGATGATCGTGAGGATCAAGACCAGAATAAAGACGCCCAGCAACGAGGGTTGCACGAGCATCGGCAGAATCGCAAAGCCAATCGCGGCGAGCGGCGCAAAGATGAGGATGAACGGCATACGTCGCCCAAAGCGCGTGCGAATGCGATCACTCAGCGAGCCGATGCTGGGTTGAATCAGAAAGACGAGGATGGTGTTCACCGTCAGAATCGTGCCGACCATGGATGCGTCGAGCGCAAAATCCTTGCCCAGGAAAACCGGGACATAGGAATCGTGGATTGCCCACAGAATGCTGACGCCGAAAAATCCAAAGCCGAGCAAAATCGTTTTGAGGATGTCCAACTTCATTGTCGCCTCCAGAAAATGTGGTGAATTTGCCTCCCATTCTACCCCGATACCGCGCGCGGGTCAAACCGAATTGCGATTGCTGGACAAAACAAAATTGCGGCGTGCGATGAATCACCCGCACGCCGCAATTTTCACGCTTGCGAATCAAATTACTTGGTGAGCACGGGCAGGTTCGCGGTCTTCCACGCGTTCACGCCACCGGAGATATTCTTGACGTTGGTGTAACCGAGCAAATTCAACGCCATCATCGACATCATGCCACGATGACCACTCGGCAGGTGATGATGATCGGTGCGGTCTTGTCGGTGGGCAAATTCTTGATGAGCGTGCGCACCGGCACGTTGACCGAACCTTCGATGTAACCGGTTGCAAATTCGCTGGCTTCGCGCACATCGATCAAGGTGACCTTGGTCGCTTTCATTTGATCGTTGATGGTCGCGGGCGCCACGTTGTTGTATCCATCGGGCAGAGCGGTGAAGTACGCATCGAGCGCGGCGACCAAATCTTTATCGACTGCTGGTGCCATCCCAGCCATCGGCGCGGCGGGCAAGCTGCCTGTAACGACGGGCAAGTTTGCCGTCTTCCACGCGCCAAATCCGCCCTGGAGGTTCTTGACGTTGGTGTAACCCAACAACTGCAGTGCTTCCATGCCCATTGGGCTACGGACGCCGCTACCGCACATGACGATGATCGGTGCGGCTTTGTCGGCGGGCAGTTTGTCCAAGTTCTTGATCAAGGTGCGGGTTGGAATATTCACCGCGCCTTCGACGTAACCGTTCGTCGTGAGTTCGCTGACTTCGCGCATATCCAGCAAGAAGGTTTTGGTCGCCTTCATTTGATCGGCGGCGGCGGCGGGTGCGAGATCAGACATAACCATCCGGCAGAGCCGAGAAATACTTGTCGAGCGTCGCTTTCATATCGAACGCGGCGACCGGCGTCGCGGCAGGGCGCGCCAGCAACCGGCAGGTTCGCGGCTTTCCACGCATTGATGCCACCCGCCATCGATTTGACGTTGGTGTAACCCAGCATTTGCAAAGCCATCATGCCAATTGCGCCGCGATGACCGCTGGCGCAGGTGATGATGATCGTTGCGGCTTTGTCGGCGGGCAATTTATCGCTCTTCAACAACGAGCGAATCGAAACGATAGTCGATCCTTCGATGTAACCGCCGCTCGTGACTTCACTGGCTTCGCGGACATCGATGACCGCGACCTTGGTCGCCTTCATCTGATCGCTCGCGGCGGCGGGCGCAATCGTGCCAAAACCATCCGGCAATGCGGCAAACCATTTGTCGAACGCGGCGAGCAGATCTTTATCGACGGTGGGCGCCATGCCCATCATCGCATCGGCGGGTTTGCCTTCGGTTTTCAACGGCAGGTTCGCGGCTTTCCACGCATTGACGCCGCCTGCCATCGATTTGACATTGGTGTAACCGAGGGCTTGCAATGCCGCCATCGTGAACGCGCCGCGATGACCACTCGCGCAGGTGACGATAATCGGTTGATCTTTCGCCGGTAGTTTGTCCAAGTTCTTCATCACCGTGCGCACCGGGATGTTGTACGAACCTTCGATGTAACCGCTTGCCATGTCGCTCGCTTCGCGCACGTCGACGACGAAGACCTTGGTGGCTTTCATCTGATCGCTCGCGGCGGCGGGCGCAATCGTACCGAATCCATCGGGCAACGCGGACAGGTACTTGTCCAACGCACCCTTCACGTCGAACGCGGCGGGAGCCATCGTCGGCGGGACGGCGGTGGGCGCAACGGTTGGCGCGACCGTGGGCTTGGGCGCTTCCGTCGGTTTGGGGGCAGCAGTCGGTGGGATCGGCGTCGGCACCGTGGTCGGTGTCGGCGCGGGTGCACAGGCGACTGCGGCGATTGCCAGGACGAACAACATGGCAATCAAGAGAAACTTTCGAGCGTTCATTCTTTCTTCTCCTCTTGGGAAATTTTTATTGGTACAGTAGAGCATCATTGCCCTACGGTGTCCCTACTTTTTGTCGTCGTCTTTCTTGACGACGAATGCATTCTCCGGTAACTCTTCCAGCCACTTGGGATGTTCCATCTTGGCATACTCTTCCGTGACATACCCCTGCAACATTCCGGAAAGTGCATCGTACACGAACGTAAAGTACAAATGACCGACCATCAACACCGTCAAGCCGAGCATCGATAGGTCGTGAATCATCGCGGTGATCGCAAGCCCTTCGGCGCCCAGTTGGCCTTTGCCAAACCAGAGCACAAAACCAGACGCGGCGACAAAGTTGAACATCATAAACGTCGCGGCATGATGGATTTTCTCTCCGGCGTTGATGCGACCTTGCGGCGGCAGTCCTTTGGTGCGACCGAGAAAATACGCCTGGCATGTGCTTGAACCATTCGATGTCGTCGCGCGTGTACGTGAACGATTCTTTGAGCAGTTCGATTGCCTGTTTGCGATTCAGCACAAAGTACAGAATCGGCAACAACATGAACGGCACAACGGCGATGCGATGAATCAACCGAGTCGTTCCGCCGGCGGCGAGTGCCGCGAGCGGTGATGCAATCAAAATGATACCGCTGAACAACAAGGTGAGAAAGGTTAGCACGCCGAGCCAGTGGACAAGTCGTTGGGTTGGTAAATAGCGTTTGACGAGACGAGTCGATTCGCTAGTCATTGTCTTTCTCCTTCGACTCTTCGGCCTTCGACTCACTCTTCGCCTCACTTTGCTCGCTCGAGTCTGCTCAGGATGTGCTTCTGCCGAATGCATTTCCGCTTTCTCGCGCAGGTGCTGTCGTCGCGCGATGATGTACGACAAGCCGGTCACGGCTATGGCCGTCAGCGTCAACCCCACCGACGCGGGTTGAACAACTTTTTGCCAGGAGTTCAACGTCAACGGCATTTGCGGATCGTCCGGCAAACCGTACACGCTGGGTTTGTCGAGCAAGAGCATGATCAAGCCGAGTCCGCCTAGCGGCGATTCGCCGTACAGTTGCGCATTCGGAAAGCGTGCCTGGACTTGCGGCAGGCGCGCCTTGATATCGGCAAGAATTTTGTCGCGGTCGCCGAATTTGATGGCTTGGCTCGGGCACGTCGTCGCGCACCACGGCGTGCCGCCATCTTTGACCAGTTCGAGACACGCGATGCATTTAGAAACATGGTTCTCGAAAATGTGCGGAACTTTGAACGGGCACGCATCGGTGCAGTAACCGCACGATGAACATTTTTCGGCTTCGACGATCGTCAAACCATTCCATTTGGTGAGTGTGCCGGTCGGACACACCGTCACGCAAGGCGCGTCGCCGCAGTGAAAGCATCGATGATGCGCAAACGAGCCCCAGAAATTTGGCGACTGTCCGCGCACGATGTCGGTCACAGTGATGTACGTATCGGTCAGCGAGACTTCATTGCCGGTCTTGCACGCAACGGTGCATGCCTGGCAACCGATGCAACGATCCAGATCAATCGAGTAGGCGTAGCGGTTTGCCATCTTAGCCCTCCCTCACCAATTTTACGAAATTGATGCGGAGACCGGCACCGCCGCTGATCGGATCAAGTTTGTATTTCGATTGCAGCATCGCGTCGCTTGCGCCTTTTTTGTGCGCGCGGGTCATTCCCGGCGCATCGTGCCCAAAACCGTGCACCATGAACACGCAATCCTTGCGAATGCGCTGGCGTCGCTTTCACTTTGATCGGTCCGCTCTTGATGCCGTCCTGATTTTCGAGCATCACGCGGTCGCCGTGTTTCAAGCCCAGTTTCGCCGCCGCTTCGTCATTGAGCCATACTTCGTTTTCCGGCATCAATTCGTTCAGCACCGGCGTGTTCTGCGTGCGCGCGAACGTGTGCACCGGACTGCGCCCGTAGAGCAAGCGGAAAAAGCCGGCGGGCGGCTCCGGGCGTCGGTTCGTACTTGGGCAGTGGATCGAGTTTCGATTTTTCCAACGCGTCGGAATACAGTTCGACTTTGCCGCTCGTCGTTGTGAACGGCGAGGAATTTTCTTTTTCGAAATCGGCGAGGTACGCTTTGCCGGGTTGCACCGCCACGCCGCCTTGCTCGCGGAGTTTGTCGAGATTCAAGCCGATGGAACTCAAGCGGCGATTCAGATATTCTTCCGCCGTCTTCCACGTAAAGAAATCGTCCAAGCCAAGCCGCAAACCGAGTTCGCGCACCATCCACCACGCGGGCTTGGTTTGATACAACGGATCGATCGCCGGTTCGCGCATCGTGATGTACGGCGTCTTGTGACCGCACGACCACAACTCATCGTATCGTTCGAGGTACGTTGCTTCCGGCAAAACGACATCCGCCCACGCGACGTGATCCTGCGGCAGTGTATCGACCGCCATGATAGAAATCGAGATTCTTCAGCGCCTGTTTTGTGCGCGCGACATTTGGAAGCGTGTGGAAAATTTGGCACCCGTACGCGATCAGTCCTTTGATCGGGTACGGTTTGCCCGTGATCATCGGCTCGACGAGTTCTTGAATCGCCGTGCCGCCGCGTAAAAATTTTTCGCGCGCGCCGTCGGCGCGAACTTTGCCAGTTGGTCCGGGAGGCAGACCTGCCTCTTCCCCAGGGGTAGACGCTCAGCCACCCGCGCCGCTCGCGGCGGCGAAGGGCGGATGGGGAATTTCTTCGATGAACGGCGACTTGTTGAAATACAAACCACCCTCACGGCCGTACGCAGCCGGTCAAGCCCATCAAAATGTACACCGCGCGCATTCGTTGCGTGTCATTGCCGTACCAGATCACATGACGACCGGGGACGATGACCGACTGGGACGCGCATTGCCAAACGCGCGTGCGGTCTCTCGGATTTTTTCTGCCGAGAGTTCAGTAATCGACGATGCCCATTCCGGGTGTGAATGGTTTGACGTGCGACCGCGAGTTTGTCAAAGCCGTCTGTCCATTTGTCGATGAACGCTTTGTCGATCAAATTTTCGGCGATGAGCACATTCATCCACGCAAGCAACAGCGCGGTGTCGGTTCCCGGTTTGATCGGAAGCCAGTGATCAGCTTTCATCGCGGCGGAGGAATAACGCGGGTCGACGACGATCAGTTTCGCGCCGTTCGCGCGCGCGGTCGCCAGGTCTTGCATCATCGTGTTGCGCGCATCCTCGCCGATGTGCGTGCCGATCAAGACGATGCACTTGCTCTTTTCCCAATCGACCGGCTCGTGATTGCCGATGGAGCGTCCGGTGGTGATGAATCGACGCTTCTTCGCGCGGCGCGGTGCACATCGTTACCGATGGCTTGGCCGAATTGACCGTGCCGAACGATTGCGCGAAATAATCGGTGAACCAAAAATCGCCGGAGGTGTGTCCGAAGATCGCAAGCGATTCGGGCCCGTATTTGTCTTTGAGCGCCTTTAGCTTTTGCGCCGAATAATCGAGCGCTTCTTCCCATGACACATTCTTGAATTTGCCTTCGCCGCGCTCGCCGGTGCGGATCATCGGCTGTTTCAAGCGGTCGGGATCGTACAGGAACGAAACGCCAGCTTGTCCGCGCGCGCACAAGCGCCCGCGCGATTTGGGGTCCTTGGGGTTGCCATCGATCTTGTACACGCGATTGCCGACGCTCTTGACGACGACGCCGCAACGCCAAGGGCAAATGTCGCAATAGTTGTACGTCGTCCTGACTTGCCCTTTGAACCAGGGTGGCGGAACCCCCAAACTCGCCAAGCCATCGGTCAATGACCAAAAGGCGCGGTCGATGAACGCAAACGCGCCTAGACTCGATGCGGAAGTTTTCAAAAATCCGCGCCGCGTCATCTTGGAATTAAAATCGGGCATACACACCTTTCGCGAAATAAAACGCCTCTCCCAATGGATTGAGAGAGGCGATCATCACCTAAATCTGAGTTGAATCAAAATGGGCAAGCAACATCACTTGCTCTGTGGAATATTTCACTTGCACTATATCGTGTTCCGCTTATAAAGTCAAGCAATTTAGAAATGTTCGCTATACAAGTAATCTATATATAAACAAAAGAAATTCTTATAATCGATTCGCGTCTAAATACATATTCTTGACAATTTCGCTTATTCGCGATACATTATCAGTGAAATCGATTGAGGTTATGACTGCCTCGCCTTTTCAAGCGCCGAGCCGCTTTGAGGGGCGAGGTATTTTTATATCGATAGGAGTTGGCAATGCTTGAGGTTCACGAACTCCAGATTTTCTTGATTGCCGCGGAAGAAGAAAATTTTTCGGCCGCGGCGCGCAAATTGCACCTGAGCCAGCCGGCGATTAGTTTTCAGATTCAAGGTTTGGAACAACGTTTGAATACTCAATTGTTTCAGCGCGTGGGCAAACGCATTGCATTGACCGAAGCTGGGCGTGATCTGATGCCGCTCGCGCGCGAAATGGTCAATTTGTCGTCGCGCATCGAAGAGACGATGTGCCTGCAACAAGGTGTCGTCAAGGGACATGTCAAGATTGGTTGCAGTACCGAGCCCGGGAAAATATATTTTGCCGCACCTCATCGGCGCGTATCGTAAACTGTATCCCGATGTGATGTTCAGTGTCGAAGTAATGAATCGGCATCAAGTCGAAGAAAAACTCAAGGCGAAAGAAATTCATATTGGCGTGCTGGCGATTTGCAGTAAAGAAAAAGAACTCGAATGTTTTCCATTTTTCAATGATGAGCTAGTCTTGATCGTTGCGGCAAACCATCCCTGGGCAAAGCGCGAAACGATTCAGCCGGCGGAATTCAAAGACGCCGAATGGATTTTGCGCGAAGGCGGCGCGGCGACGCGTCAAACCGTGTCCGATGCGCTTGCCGGGTGCGGTATCCCTGACGATGATTTGCGCATCGCGATGGAATTGGGCAGTGTCGAAGCGGTGGAAGCGGCGGTGGAAGCCGGGCACGGCGTGTCGATGGTATCGCGCGTGGCGGCACGCCGCGGTTTGGAAATGGGGCGCATCAGAGCAATCAGAGTAGAGGGCATGGATGTGCATCGTCAGATTTATTTGCGCGAAACAAATTGCGAACGTGCACGTGCGCGCAATTGAAATTCCGCGAGTTTATTGAATCGGCGGAAGGACAACAACTCATTGCCAATGCGGTCAGTTAGACTGCGTCAGGTGACATCACAAGTATCGAAAGGTGAATTATGAAAATCGCGGCAGTTACCGAAGACGGCGTGACCATTCACTCGCATTTTGGTCAGGCTCCATTCTATCAGGTTTTGACCCTCGAGAACAATCAAATCGTCGCGCGCGAGCAACGCGCGAAACCAGCGCATCAACACGGCGCGCACGAAGAGCATCACCACGGCGTTGGCGGCGACACGCACGCGCAAGGCATGGCGCAAGTCATTGCCGATTGTCAGGTGTTGCTCGCGCGGGGAATGGGGCAACCGGCTTACAACGCACTCCTAGCCGCTGGCATCAAGCCCATCCTGACCGAAAAACAGACCATTGACGAAGCGGTACAAGCGTACTTGCGCGGCGATCTCGCCCATCGCGATGAGCGTATTCATCGAAAATAATGTAACCTTCTGGGTCGAAGCTTACCCAAAGGTATCAATCATCCACACGAGGAGTTTAACATGAAAGGTTTTATCGGTTTTATGCAAGGCACCTGGGGACGTTTGTTGCGGGTTATTCTGGGGCTCGCGCTAATTTACGTCGGACTTGCGGTTGTTGGTGGCACGGCGGGCATTATCATTGCCGTGATCGGCATTGTGCCGATGGTCATGGGCGTTTGGGGACCGTGCTTGGTTGGATTCGTTTTCAAATCCGCCTAACGCACATGATCGTCTTGAAAACGCGGACAGAAATGTGAGATTCTGTCCGCGCTTTCTTTTTCCTGCCATGTGAAACCACATTGTTCCTACATCACTTTTCCATCATTTCTCCACACCGATTGTTTATGATGGAGTCAATCAAGCGGAACAAACCGCGACGAAAATATAGGAGGTGTAGGATGAAGAAGTTAGTAGTGGTTGGCTCGATTGCCGTGTTGGTGGCGGTCATCGGCGTGGCAATGCTGGGTGGCACTGTTGCGTTCGCGCAGGGACCAACACCCGCCACGCCGCCCGCGTACGGGCGCACGTTGGGGATGGGCATGGGTGGATTTGGTGGACCGGAAAATTCGCTCGTCGCCGTGGCGGCTAAAGTTTTAGGCATGAGTGAAACCGCGCTCATCGCCGAACTCAATGCCGGCAAAACGATCGCCGATGTGGCAAAGGCGAAAAATGTTGCGGTGGACAAGATCGTGACTGCGTTCGTCGATGCGCGCGCGAAAGCGCTCAAAACCGCCGTCGATGCGAAGCGCATCACGCAAGCGCAAGCCGATGCGACGCTCGCCGCAATCAAGACACACGCGCAAACTGACGTGACCAGCAAGTGACACGCCGCACACGAACGGCGCAGGACGTGGTCAGGGGCGCGGAATGGGTCAAGGTTTCGTCGATGCGAACAAAGACGGCGTCTGCGATAACTGCGGCGCACAACCGCCAGCCGGTCAAACGCAACCCGGTCAATTCAACGGACCGCGCGGTCGCTGGAACCGGTAAAGTACTAAGTAAGACAACCTTGCGAAGGTTACAAAACCTTCGCAAGGTTTTTTGTTTCCACAACTTTTCGATTGTCCCTCCACAAATTCTCCATACGATTTTACTATCCTGATGGCAGAAAATCGCAAGGAGAAATTCGATGTCCAGCAAATCACTCTCACTAAAAACCCGGCTCAACTGGCTAATCGATGCGGCGGTCTTTATCGGCGGCTTGATTGCGTCAATCACCGGCATCTACTTTTTGTTTCTCCCGTCGGGTGGGTATCGCGGCGGACGCAACCCGTACTACGGCATCACGCTTTTATTCGACCGGCATACGTGGGATGATTTGCACACGTGGCTGGGCATCGGGATGATCGTTGCGGCAATCGTGCATTTTGCAATTCACTGGTCGTGGGTCAAGCTGATGACCAAGCGCGTGATCGATGCGGCGCGCGCGCGCGGTTCCAAGTTTTCGCAAGGCGCAAAGATCAATATCGCCATCGATGCGACGATTGCGGTCAGTTTCTTCATCGCCGCGATTTCGGGGCTGTACTTTTTCTTCTTCCCTGAAGGCAATCGCGCAACAATCGTTTTCGACGCGACGACGTGGGATCTGATTCACACGTGGTCGGGTGTGGCGATGGCGGTTGCCGCGCTAGTGCATTTGGCAATCCACTGGCGCTGGGTCACAAACGTGACCGGTCGATTTTTCCAGGGTTGGTGGCAACCAACCGAAGTCAAATTGGTGCAGGTCAACAAGCTAAATTCTGAAGCATAAAAAGGGGAACAACATGTTGAAAAAAGTTTTGCTTGTCGCGGGTTTGGTCATCGTGGTCAGCGTGCTAGTCATCGGCGCAATCAATCGCACGAACGACAAAGTCGTAAGCACGAGCAACGGACGCGGGCAAGGGGTCGGCAATCCGGCGAACGTTGGACAAGCAGTTGCCATCGATTGGCAAACAGTCGAAGGAACTGTCGTCCGCGTCGATGAATTAGCGATGACGATCAAGACGACGAATGGCGATCAGGTGATGGTCGAGAATCGACCGTGGCTGTACGCGCTGGAGCAAAAATTTTCCTCGCAGGTGGGCGATCAAATCAGGATTAAAGGATTCAACGAGAACGGGTATTTGACGGTGGCACACTTGCAAAACTTGACGAACGGCAAGTCGGTGCAACTGCGCGACGAAAACGGGCGACCGGGCTGGTCGGGGCGCGGTCGCGGCGGTGGTGGCGGATAGGCGACAATTTTCTCCTCCGAGGTTCGAGCGGGACGAGTTGGGTGACTCGTCCCGCTCTTTTTTCAATTCCACAAGTTGTCTATCTGCTCTCCATCACTTCTCCACACGCAATCGTTAGAATGAAATCAGAAATTCTGACGAAGGAGAAGATATGTCGGCTCAAAATCTGTACATCGATTTCAAATCACCCAAGACGCCTGCCGTCGCGCGGCGGTATCGGATGGTGTGGACGGATCGCATCCGCCATCTTGTGCAATTTGGGTTTGCGGCATTCATTCTGTACATGAGCGTCGCGCACAACTTGGCAACCGAAGATGGCGCGGTGGCATCGATCGATGCGCTGTGTCCATTCGGCGCGGTGGAAACGTTCTATCGCTGGATCACCAGCGGCGGTCAGTACGTGCCCAAAACGCACTTGTCGAATTTGGTGCTGGGCATCGGATTGTTGATCGGCGTGTTGTTCGCCGGCGGCGCGTTCTGCGGCTGGGTCTGCCCGTTCGGCGCGACTGCAGGATTTCTTGAGTTGGATTCGCGGCAAACTGCACATCAAAGAAATTCGCGTGCCGGAAAAATGGGATCGCATTCTGCGCTACGGTCGATATGTCGTGCTGGCGTTCGTCCTGATTCAAACCATCACACTCGTAAAATTGTGGTTCGCCGATTGGGATCCGTATCGCACGATCTTTGGTCTCGGCTGGCTTTTCGAGTTCAATCTGGCGGAACCTCGTGGGGCGCGTACTCTGGTCGCCGGCGGCATCCTCGTTGGCTCGCTCTTCGTCGAACGCGCGTGGTGCCGCTATATGTGTCCGCTCGGCGGCGCGATCAGTTTACTCGGCAATTTGTCGTTCTTGCGCATTCGTCGCAACGGCGAAGCGTGCAAAGGTTGCAACGTGTGCGAAAAACCGTGCCCGGTGAAATTGCCGGTCGCCACCGCAAACACGATCAGCCCAAACTGCATCGGTTGTCTCGCGTGTGTGGAAGCGTGCCCGCGTCACGGAACACTTGAAGTGCAAGTTGCGCCGACGTGGTTCGATGGTGTGCGTCGTTTGTTTAATCGCAATCGCGTGATTCAAAATTCGTGACGGACGACCGAAGACGAAAGACCGATAGCAAATTTCGGTCTTCCGTCCTCGGTCATCGGTCAAATAGGAGAATTCAACATGCGTATCAATCCATTTTTCATGCCGATCTTGTTGATCGTGGCACGTTACTCGCTAACGTGTTCACCGCGCAAGCGATTGGGTCATTTGGTCGACGAGCGGACAAGACGCCGTCGATATGACGAAACTAACGCCAGCCGATTTGAAAGGTTGGATGACGATTACAACAATGTGATCGATGGTCTCAAAATTTCGCCAAGAATGAGTTGTACGCCAGTCGGGAACATTCCCGCCGAAGTGCCGGCGACCGACAAAGCGATGAAAGATTTGGAAAAACTCGATTGCCCGAAGTCTCGAAACCTCATTGATCCGCGACGAGTTGACTGCCAAATTTGAGGCGCAGCCGCACCGCGCCAGCCGCTGTCACGCCGACGCCGGTCGCTACACCCAAACCAACCGGCGTTGCGGGCGCAACCGCAACAGCGAAAGCAACCGCCGGCGAAACGCACGCGACGCCAACGCCAATGCCCGCCGGTCAAGTGATGCCGGCCGACCAGATCAAAGGCAAGCACACGCTCAAAGAAGTGAGCGAACTGTGCGCGGTCCCGCTCGATAAAATCTTGGCGGGATTGAAACTTGATCCCAAGACCGACCCCAACACCGCAATCAAAGATTTGATCTCTGCCGGCAAGCTCACCGAAGCGACTGATGTGCAAAAAGTGGTGGCGGAGTTGCAGAAGAAATAACGAAATCTTGAACTTGGAACCTGAGACAAAAGTTTCAGGTTCCAAGTTTCATGTTATAATGCGACAAGACTATGGCTCAACGAATTCTCGTCGTCGATGACGACAAACAAATTGTCCGGCTCGTGTCCTCGTATCTGGAGCAAGCCGGCTTTGCCCTCTTCACCGCGTACGACGGCGACGAAGCGATGCGGGTCATCCGCCGCGAACGCCCCGACCTCATCGTGCTCGACTTGATGTTGCCCAAGCACGATGGCTACGAAATCACAAAGTGGTTGCGCGGCGATGCAATCTCTGGCATCGACGCCGATTCTGATGCTCACCGCGCGCGTCGAAGACGGCGACAAAATCCTGGGACTCGAACTCGGCGCGGACGATTACCTGACCAAGCCGTTCAACCCGCGCGAAGTGGTGGCGCGCGTGCGCGCGATTCTTCGCCGCGCGACAACAACGCCCGCCGTAACGCACGTGCTGCAAGTGCGCGGACTCGTGCTCGATGTCGATCAACACACTGTAACCATCGACGGACGCGCCATCGAAACGACGCCGACGGAATTTGCGTTGCTCAAAACGCTGATGGAAAATCCCAATCGCGCCTTTACGCGCGGCGAGTTGATCGAAAAAGCGCTGGGCTATTCGTACGAAGGACTCGAACGCACACTGGATAGTCACGTCAAAAACTTGCGCAAAAAAATTGAAAACGATCCAACCGCGCCCCAGTACATCGAAACTGTTTTCGGCGTTGGCTATCGACTGAACGACAACCCACCTGTTGCAACCGAGAGTCCCAAGCGGGGCAAGCGATGAACAAGTTGTGGGTGCGCCTAACTGTCGCGTTCATCGCCGTTACGCTCGTCGTCGTCGTAGCCGTCGGCTGGCTTGCGGATTCCAGCGCGAACAACGAGTTTCAGAATTATTTACTGCGGCAAGAGCAAATCGCACAAACTGGGCTGATCGATGATCTTGCCGCATTGTATCAACGCAATAGTAACTGGAACGGCGTGAGCGAATTGATTGCCGCATACAGCGCGCCGATGGGACGCGGGCGCGGCGCCGGCACAGGTATGATGGGTCGTAATCGTCCGCCGATTTTGTTTGCCGATGCGAACGGCAATGTGATTTACGATGAACGCAATCAACGCATTGGCGCTCCGCTGAGCACAGACGAACGCAATCTTGCGCAAACGATCAAAGTAAATAACAACGTCGTCGGATATTTGATCCTAGGACAGCCGGGACGCGGGATGATGCTTGCGCCGACGGAGCAAGCATTCCTCGATCAGTTGCGGCTGACCTTGTTGCTTGCCGGCATCGCGGCGGTTGTGCTCGGCATCATCCTGGGTCTAGTCGTCAGTCGTACGGTTGCCAAGCCGCTTTCCAATCTCGCGCACGCCGCGCGCCGCTTCGCCGCACGCGATTGGAACACGCGCGTGCAAGTGCAAGGCGCGGACGAAATCGCCGAGGTCGCGCGCGAGTTCAACACGATGGCGGATGAGATTCAGCGCGCCGAAATCTTGCGTAGGAATTTGATGGCGGACATCGCGCACGAATTACGCACGCCGCTCACTGTTTTGCAGGGCAACCTCAGCGCGATGCTCGATGGGGTGTACCCGCTCGAACGCGCGGAGATTGCGACGCTGTACGACGAGACGCGGTTGCTCAACCGGCTTGTCGATGATTTACGTGAACTCGCGCTTGCGGAAGCCGGGCAACTGCAACTCAATTTGCAAGCAACCGACGTCGCGGCGATCATTGAATCGACCGCCGCGAGTTTTGCGGTCGCTGCGGAAATGCAGGGCGTGCGTTTGAACATCGATGCGAAAAATTTGCCGCGCGCGAACGCCGACCCCGATCGCTTGGCGCAAGTTCTGCGCAATTTGATTTCAAATGCGCTACGCCACACGCTGAACGATGGAGTGGTTACCGTCGCCGGGCAAATCGAGCAAAATAAAATATGCGTTAGCGTGACCGACACCGGCGAAGGCATTGCGCCGGAAGATTTGCCGCACGTCTTTGATCGATTCTATCGCGGCGACAAGTCACGCGCGCGGGCAAGTGGCGGCACCGGCTTGGGACTCGCGATTGCGAAAACGCAAATCGAAGCGATGGGCGGACAAATCGGTGTGACGAGTGAACCCGGACGCGGCGCGAGATTTTGGTTTACGTTACCGCGCAGCGTCGGATAATTTTTTCTGTGCGCTTGTTGACGCGAAACGCGAATTGCGGTATGATACTTTCGCAACCGGCGACACCATTCATGAAAGGATGAATGCGATGTCTCGACCACCTCTGCAGTTTGTGTTCATCGTGCTGTTGGTGCTCGCGATTTATCTCGCGATTGATTTCAGCCAACGCATCTCAACGAGCATGCAATTAGCGGCGTTGGAAAAACAATACGCCGCGGAACGCTTGCGCTTGGAGCAAATCAACCGGGATCTCAACGAGAAGAAAAAGCAAGTCAACACGGCGGCGTTTGTTGAAAAGTACGTGCGCGAAAATTGGCATTGGGTCACAGATACCGATACGTTAGTGCTCACTTCAGCCGCGCCGGCTGACCCGCTCCGGCTACGCCATTGCCGGCGGCGCCGATTCCCGCCGATCCGCCGTGGTGGCAAGCCATTTTTGATTCGTTGCGCTTTTTACTGCCCTGATGAACATCCGCTCGATTACCGGATTCGTTTCACCTTCGATTGATTGGCGCGCGCTGCGTGATTTATTTCGCGCGGCGCGCGTTGCTTTTGCCGCCGTCGGTCTTCCGGTGCAAACGACGCGCCTCGCCACGCAGGTGGAGATGCGCGATTTGGTTTCCCTCGCGCGCCAACTCCAAGCCGATGCCAAAACGCACGGCATCGATTACGTTTCGCTCGGTGCGTTTCCCGGCGATCATCCACTGACCGATGCGATTCCTGCCGCGCTCACCGCGACTGAAACGATTTTTGCATCAGCCCACATTGCCGCGCACGATGAAATCAGTTTTTCATCGATGATCAACGTTGCGCGCGTGATGCATCAACTCGCACACACCACCGCCGATGGTTTTGGCAACCTTCGTTTCGCCGCGCTCGCAAATTGTCCGCCCCATTCGCCGTTTTTCCCTGCGGCGTATCCCGATGGCGGCGCGCCGGCTTTTGCGATTGCCACCGAAGCCGCGCCGCTCGCCGTGAGTGCGTTCACGGACGCGCAAAATCTGGATGATGCGCGTGCACGCCTGGTTGAGGCAATCGAACGCAACGCCGCAACTATTCAACCCATTGCCGACACGCTTGCCGCGCAATTTCACTTTCGCTTCGCCGGCATCGACTTTTCGCTGGCACCGCACCCGGACGAATCGAAAAGCATCGGCGCGGCAATCGAAAAATTGATCGGCGCCAGTTTCGGTGAACACGGTACCCTTTTCGCCGCCGCCTTCATCACCGATTGCATCAACCGCGCCAAATTTTCGCGTGCCGGTTTTTCCGGTTTGTTTTTGCCGGTGCTGGAAGATTCGCGCCTCGCCGCGAATTCAGTTCGTTACACACTCGATTCGCTTTTGCTTTACTCAACCGTATGCGGCACCGGTCTTGATACGATTCCACTTCCCGGCGACACGAGCATCGATGGACTCGCCGCGATCTTGCTTGACCTAGCGACGCTAGCAGTGAAATTGAACAAGCCGCTCACCGCGCGCTTGATGCCAATTCCGGGATTGCGCGCCGGCGATCTGACACAATTCAACTTTGAATATTTTTCCAACGCGCGCGTTATGAACGCGAACGCCAGTCACGCTGAAAATTTTTGGCGCAAATAATTCAATTCGCTTTCAACCCAACCATCGAACGGAGGCAACATGAAAATCGATGTAGGCATTCTCGTGCCCGATCTGAACGAAATCCCCAGCATCGCGCGTGCCGCCGAAGATATCGGCTTTGATGGTTTGTGGACGAGCGAAACGCAACATGATGCGTTCCTGCCGCTTGCACTTGCCGCCGAACATACCAAGCGCATCGAGCTTGGCACGGCGATTGCGGTTGCGTTTCCGCGCAGTCCCACCGTCCTCGCGCACATTGCGTGGGATTTGCAAGTTGCCTCGCGCGGTCGCTTCATCCTGGGACTAGGCACGCAAGTCAAAGCGCATATCGAACGGCGTTTCGGCATGGTCTGGGAATCGCCCGCGCCCAAATTGCGCGAAATGATTTTGGCGATGCGCGCATTGTGGGATTGTTGGCAAAACGACACCAAGTTAAATTTTCGCGGCGAGTTTTACAAACTCACGTTGATGTCGCCGTTCTTCAATCCCGGCCCCATCGATCATCCGAATATTCCAGTGTACATCGCCGGCGTCAACGAACACCTCTGCCGCGTCGCCGGTGAATTGTGTCAGGGTTTTCACGTGCATCCGTTTCACACCGCCGAGTACTTGCGCCAAGTCGTTTTGCCCAATATCAAACTCGGCGCGGAAAAAGCGAATCGTTCGCGTGCCGACGTGCAACTTTCAAGCGCAGTCTTTGTCGCCACGAACGATGGTGAACGCGAGATGGTACGCCAGCAAATTTCGTTCTACGCTTCGACGCCGACATACAAAGCGGTACTCGATGTACACGGCTTGGGCGAAGTGAATGAGCAACTGGGTCCGCTGGCGGCGCGCGGCAAATGGGATGAAATGTCCGCGCTGATTTCCGATGACATTCTGAATGCGGTGGCCATCGTCGCGCCGGAAGACGAAGTGCCCGCGCGCATCCAAGAGCGTTACGCGGGGCTGCTTGATCGTGTGACGTTCTACGCGCCGTTCACGCCGGAGGAAACGCCGAAATGGCTCAAGCTCATCAAGGCGTTTAAATAGAATCTGTGATATAATCTCGCCACAGTCCAACACGAGGCGGTGAGATGGACGCTCAGCAAATTGCATCCGAGTTAGTTCGCCATTTCAATTTTCTGGATATGCCCATCGGCGTGTACGTTGTCGCGCCGGATGGGCATTTTGTTGCCTGCAATAAACCGGTGCGCGATCTGCTCCAATTGCCGGTGGATATTACGCAAGCCAGTCTCGCCGATTTTTACGCGATGCCCTCGCAACGCGCCGAATTGTTGCGCAAAGCCATCGAAGCGGAGGAACGCGGCGGCTATTTGGAAAAAGAAATTGTGCCGTTCAAAGTCGCAGGGCGGCGCATTCACGTCGAAGACTACTGCAAGCCGTTGCGCGATCCGGCGACGCGTGAAATCATCGCGTATGTAGGTTGTCTAGTCGATGTGACGGACGAACAGGACGCCCGCCAAGTTGCCGCCGAAGCGCGTCGCAAAATCGAGGTGTTGACCGCCGACATTGGCAAGGTGTGGCACTCGGCGACGAGCACCTTTGTGATGACCAAGCAAACGCTCGATGGCATTATCGACGCGTTGGGACCTAACCCGTTCGGCGAGCGGACCGATGTCGAGCCGGAAGAAATCGATGAGGTGTTGCTCAAGCAGGCGGCGCGACTTGCGAATGTCATCGAGCGATTTTTGCAAGCGACCGATGCGGCGCAACGATTGAAAGCACTGCCTGAGGTGCGTTGGCAATCGCTGGCAAATACCATTGGACTCGTGCGCGAGATTCGGGAGCGCGAACCGTGGATGCGTCTGCCGACCTTGCGCGTGGCGGCGCACGAGACCCTGCGTTTGTGCCGCGAGGCGCGTGCGCATCATTTGCCGCGCGAATCGATCAAAGAAATTCAACAAGAAGCGGCGGAGTTGGAACGCGTGACGTGTCTCTTTGACGCGATGACTGCCCGTGCGGCAGTCCTTCAAGCTGAATTGCCATTTGCAACTCTACGCGAGTACATCACTTCCGATGTTCGCACGCACGAACCGCCGGAACGGTTGATGGTCAAGTCATTGATCGAAGATACGGTCAACCGTCTTGCCGATTTCGCCAAAAGTGTGCACGTGGAAATTCAATGGCGCGACCGCGATCTTTACGCCGAAGTCGAGGGCAACAAGCGTGATTTGGTTCGCGTGCTTTCAAATCTATTGCACAATGCGATCAAGTATACATGGAAGCGCGAACGCGCCCGCTCGTCGTGGGTGGAGATTCGTGCCTCCATTGAGGAGCGATTTGTCTGCATTCAATTTGAAAACTGGGGTGTGCCGATTGCGCGTGATGAAATCGAACAGGGATTGATTTTTCAACTTGGCTATCGCGGCAAATGGTCGACGGATCGCGGGCGCTCGGGCACCGGCATCGGCTTGACGGATGCCGAGCATGTGGCGCGCGCGCATAGCGGTGAAATCCGGGTTGAGAGTAAACCGGCGGCGCCGGCGTTGCATCCGCAGGATGAAGCCAATTACTACAAGCAACCGTTTATCACACGCGTTACTTTGTGTTTACCCTTGGTGGGCAAAATGAGAGGCAGAGCATGATACTCAAACCTAGAGTCCTTTGGATCGAAGACAGTGCGCGGTTCGAGTTGCGCAATCTAGTGGGTCCGCTCTTCTTCAGCGGCAAGTACGATTTTAATATCGCCGAGGATGTCTCAACCGCGATGCATTTTCTGCGCATCAAGGAATTCGATGCGCTCATTGTCGATATCCGTTTGCCGCCGGGGGTGGATAGCAAGTGGCAAGAACATTATCGTCAATCGAATGCGGATAAGGTGCACGCGCAATTGGGTTTGAAATTGCTCAGATGGCTATTGGGAAAAGAGGCCGAAATTTATCCCGAAACCCCGCCGGCGTGGATTTGTTCGGAGAGGATTGCCGTGTTCACGGTCGAAAGCCCACAGGAAATCAGCGGACACCTTAATGAATTAGGAATTGTAACCTATCGCCAAAAATCCGCGAGTGTGCCGGACAATGTGTTATTGGAATTGATCGAAGATTTGCTCAAAGCAGCTTCTATTCGATCTTGATCCACTCGATTGCCGCCGCCGCGTTCGGTTCCATCGCGCCAATGCCTAGCACCACCTGGGCTGGCGCGATTTCATTTGCGGCTTCCGGCACGCTTCCGATTTGCGCGCCTTTGAGTCCGATGAGCGCGTGCGACCAACGCCACTTGCCACGCAAATTTTCTTGCGCGCCAATCGATTGCAACGCTTGCACGGCAGTGTCGGTCAAATTCCGCGATGCTTCGTCACGCACAGCGACTGCAACGAGTTTCCCCGCCGGAATTTTGTCGATGAATTCCGCGAGCCGCGCCGATTCTTCCGTTGACGCGAATGTGTCGAACGCGACGCTCGCATCGACCTTTCGCGTGGCCGGGTCAATCACGACGAGGTTATAGCCGCGCTGATTTTGCGATACATCGACACCGTTGAAATAGATGTGCGCGAAATCGCCGACTTCGCTCGCTGCACTGTACGCGACGATTGATGCGATGCCAGGTGTTGGCAATCGAAAACTCGCCGACACCCATGGACGCAACCGGCGCGAGCGTATCAAATCGCCAAACGATTTCGTTCATTCCCAAGTTTAAGGTTTCACGTTTCAGGTTTAAGGTATACGTGCTCCAACCTGCTTGCAGTGTCAGTGTCCCTGCCACGTGTCCGTTAATTTCCAACGCGACACGTTGATTGTCCATCGGTGCGAACGCACGGAACGAAAATGTCGCGTCGCGCGGCGAATCGACACGAACGAACATTCGTGCCTCGCGTCGCGTCGCCCAGACATTTTTCCCGCCCAATGTGCCCCAACCTTCGCCGAAATTTAATCGCGCCAGCAAATCGTCCGGGCGAATCAGCGTTTGGTTGAGTGGCGGCAAATCGTTCACGCGAAACGCGACGGTCTCGCCGGTGTCGTCGCTGGTCTCGGAGATTTTTGTCACCGGCAAAACGAATTGCGCGTACGCGCGCGCGGCGTCGAGCGCGGCGCGATTGAGCGGATTGCGCGGCGAATGCCAAACGATGTATCGCACGCCGAAGAAACGCAATACATCGGGCGCAAGTTGGCGGTCGCGCGCAATCGCGGCGTCGTCGAGTTTATGCCCGGTTTCAAGGGCGATGAGCGAGTTAATGAGTGGTGCCTCGGTGAAATACTGAAATTTCAATTCCGGATTGCGCGACGTGTTGCCGCCAAGAACCGGATGGCGGTGCGCAGTTTGATAAAACTGCGCGAACATCATCGCTTGGTCGAGTGTGCCGGTCATGCGAAAGCCGTTGCGCCACGCAAGCGGAATTTCGAGAACGGTAAAATCGCCGGGCTCGCGAGCGATGGTTTGATAGATGTCTGGAATTTGCAAATTAGAAATTGGAAGCGGGACGCTTATATGCTCGAATAGCAAGACAGCCAGCAGTAAGCAGTAGGTAGTAGGCAAAATTTTTCTGCCACTTGCATTCTGCCAATGGCTTATTCTGTTCAATAACCACGCGAGCGCGTAGCCAACCAGAACTGCCAGCGCCAGCGTTACCATCACGCTCCAACGACTGGGATAGCGATTGCCTTTAACAAATGGAATTTCGAGCAAGAGATCGAACGGCATTTGCAAGTCATACCGCGTGCCGTTGACGCTGAGATCGGGACCAAGCGAAATCGCAATGAAGATGAGAGCGAAGATTCCCCAAATGCGCGCGCGCGGCACGAAAACAATCGCGATGAGCGCGAGCGCAAGCACAGCGAAACCCAGGTACGCAAAGTTGATGTACGCGAAATGGAATTGTGATTCGAGATTGCCGAAAATTGGGTGCAAGTGGGTCGGTACAAAAAAACCAAACACGTCGCTTGAAAAAACATCGGCAAAGCCCAAGCCGCTCTGAATAAAATCGCCTTCGGTCAGCATATCTTGAATCATCGCGGCGAGAATAGGCAACATGGGGAGGGTGAAGGTGAGCGCGGCGATGACGAAAGACGAAAGACGGAGGTCTAAAGACGGAGGGCGGAAGCGATTTTTGATGAGCCAATAGATCGAGATAGATTGCGGTGAAAATAATCAGGAACGAGGCAAAGATAAATTCGCTCAGCGCTTGGAAAAGCAAAAAGAGCCCAAGCACAAATCCAAGTTTGATTGTCTCGCGCCCATTGGTCGTGGGTCGCCGGTCATCGGTCAGTTTCAGTAAAAACAAAACGTAAAACGGAATCCAATGTGATGACGCGATGTTGAATTGTCCAAGCGATGCATAGAGAAACTTGTTTGATGAAAACGCATACACCGCGCCGCACGCAAACGCCGCGTAATTTGTAATTTGCAATTCGCTTTTCTGCGATCTGAGCAAATACTTGGCAAGTAGAAATCCGCCAAACCCGCTCAGCGCGAACGATAACCACACATTCACATTCGCCGCGGCGACGACGTTGAGCGCGGACTGAAATGGAATCGAGAGGAATGCGTTGAGGTAGGTGAGGGTGTAGAATGCGAGGTTCAACCCAATGGGGTAGAACATGTAATTGGTGTAAATCGGGCTTTGCCCTAGGTTGATGATCGAATATGGAACCCACCACAAATTCCACGCGAGTGCGGGATCATCACTGCCATCGCCGGGGACGTGCGTGGCGAAATTCAGAATCAGAGGATAGGTTAGCACAAACGCGAGGACAATGTACGCCACTAACGTGTACAGCTCGGCGCGATAAATTTTTTTGCAAAGCCATTTTACTTGCGCGCGTCGCGCCCGGGAACCTCGTGGCAATGGCGACAGCGCGCTTCGTACACTTCGCTCGCGCCCACCATAATCACCGGGTCATCGTACTTGGCAGGCTTACCATTGATCAAGCGTTGCGTGCGCGATGCCGGCGCGCCGCAGACTACGCAAATCGCGGTAAGCTTATCGATCTGTTCGGCTTGCGCCATGAGCAACGGCATCGGTCCAAACGGCTCGCCGCGAAAATCAGTATCAAGCCCGGCGACGATGACGCGAACGCCGCGATCTGCTAATTGATTTGCAACCTCGGCGATTTTCCAATCGAAGAATTGCACTTCATCGATGGCGATGACAGTCGCGCGCGCATCGAGCTTTTCAAGAATCTGTTCCGCCCGCTGAACCGGAATCGCGTGCCAATCGGTGCCGCTGTGCGATGCGACCTTGCTTTCGCCGTAGCGGGTATCGAGGCGATGCGAAAAAACCTGGACGTGTTGTTTGGCGATTTCCGCGCGGCGAATGCGGCGAATGAGTTCTTCGGTTTTGCCGGAGAACATCGAGCCGCAAATCATTTCGATGTGACCTTTGGCGCGTTCGCGTTCACGAGCGGCATCATTCATAAACACCTCCAACAACTTTTCCTCTCGCAAAGATGCCAAGCCGAAGCCAAGAGCATATTTGTGCGTCTTGGCGAGAGTATATCCGATAATGCCCAATATGAAAAGAGACAGAGGGTTGCTCTGTCTCTTTGGATCCTACTTTTTTGTCGATTTCTTCGTCGCGCCAGTTTTGGCTTTGGCTGGTGCGGCTTTCTTCACTGCCGGTTTTTTCGCGGCTGGCTTTTTTGCTGCCGGTTTCTTGGCGGCGGGTTTTTTCGCGACCGGTTTTTTTGCCGCAGTCTTTTTCGCGGCGGGCTTGGCTTCGCGCCCGGCGACGAGTTCATCCTGCAATTGCTTCAACTCGTCCATCTTGCCGTCGGCGGCAAGTTGCGCTTGTTGTGCCCATGTGGCTGGGTCTGCCAAATTGAGTTTAGCTTCATCCAAAATCGCGTTCAACCGATCCGGTGAGGCGTTCGCCAATTGGCGGAACGTGGCAATTCCGGCGTCCTTCAACACGCTGGCGATTTTGGGTCCAATGCCTTCGATGATTTCCAAATTGTCCGGCACAAGCTCGACTTTGGCGACCGGCTTGGGCTGTTCGACGACGACCGGTTTTTCTTCGACCACCGGCAATTCAACAGCAACCTGCTTGGGTTCGATTCGCGCCACCGGTTCTGGCTTGACCACCGGCATCGGCGCTTCGAACTTTGGTGTTTCAGCTTTCGGTGCTTCAAATTTCGGCGCGACCGGTTTTGCTTCGACGACTTCCGCTACCGGCAATTCAACCGGTGCTTGGGCAACCGGTTCAGCAACGACGGGCGCGACCGGCTTGTGCTCGCGGCGTTTTTCTTTCTTCGCCTTTTTATCTTCCGGCGCGGGTTGCGTCGCGGCGATGTGTGTCTTTGGCGCTCATGCGCTTCATAAAGCGCTCGACTTGACCTGCCGTGTCGACGATGCGTTGTTCACCCGTGAAAAATGGATGACACTTGTTGCACACATCGATGTGAATTTCTTTTTTGGTCGAGCCGGTTTTCCAGGAATTGCCGCAGGCGCACGTGACGACGGCATCGGGATACCAATTGGGATGAATTCCAGGTTTCACTATTTGATAACCTTTCAAAAAACTAGACGACGCGTTACGCCGCGCCGCCTTCTTGGATTGGATACACGCTGACGCGTTTTTGATCTTTGCTGAACGGCTCGAACTTGACTTTGCCATCGACGAGCGCAAACAGGGTATCGTCTTTCGCCAAGCCGACATTCAAGCCGGGGCGGACGCGCGTGCCGCGCTGGCGCAGAATAATCGTGCCGGCGTGAACGCGTTCGCCGTCAAAGCGTTTGACGCCGAGTCGTTGCGCATTACTGTCGCGACCATTGCGGGACGAGCCGCCACCTTTTTTGTGTGCCATATCGAACTCCTAAAGCTTGATTTCCGCGATTTCCAAGCGCGTGAATTCTTGGCGATGACCGTGCGTCTTGCGTCGGCGATGTTTGTTACGATAATCGAAATGGGTGACCTTTTCACCTTTGCCGTTTTCGATCACTTTGGCAACGACTTGCGCGCCTTTGACCGTCGGCTTGCCGACCGTCACTGCGCCATCGTTTTCGATCATCAACACGTCGCTCAACGCTACTTGGTCGCCCACCGCGTTCGGCAATTTCTCGACGTCGATCTTGTCGCCTACGGCCACGCGATATTGTTTGCTACCGGTTTTCAAAATTGCATACATAATTTCTTCTCCTCAATCAACGGCGAGTGATTATACTTGGTTCAGTCCTTTTTGTCAAAATACCCCAGCGAGGCGAGGAAGGCGCGGTCTTCGCCCGACAAGTCGGCAGTGGCGAGCAAATCGGGGCGACGTTCAAGTGTTCGCCGCAACGACTCGCGCCGCCGCCACGCGGCGATTTGCCCATGATTGCCGGAGAGCAAAATATCAGGTGCTTTCCAACCACGAAAATCGGCGGGGCGTGTATAGTGTGGACCTTCCAGAATGCCCGACGCGTGGGAATCGTTGCTGGCAGCGGTAGGATGTCCCAGCACGCCGGGAATCAAACGCGCAACGGCGTCTACAATAATCATCGCCGGGATTTCGCCGCCGGTCAGCACGTAATCGCCGGTGGAAATCTCGTCGGTTGCCAAATGCTCGCGCACGCGCTCGTCGACGCCTTCGTAATGTCCGCAAATCAGCGCAATGTGCTGATGTTGCGCCAGTTCCGCCGCAATGGGTTGATTAAACACGCGACCCTGCGGCGAAAGCAAAATCACCGGGACTTGCGGCGGTGCGCCAAGTGCCGCTTCGACCGCCGCGAAAATCGGCTCCGGTTTCATCACCATCCCGCCGCCGCCCGCGTAGGCGTAATCGTCGGTGATATGATGCTTGTCGGTTGTATGCGTGCGAATATCGTGCAAGTGAATGTCGATTAACTTGGCGTCACGCGCGCGCTTTAAGATGCTTTCGTCGAAAACACCGGCGAACATTTCGGGAAAGAGCGTAAAAATATCGAATTGCATAAAATTCCTTACGCCGCGCGCCGGCTGTCGCGCCATTTGGCCAACGCTTCGCGATGCGTTTCAAACGCGAGCAATTCGTCCGGAATCTTGTTCGGCGCGAAAAAACGCACATCGATCGAATCACTCCCGGCTTGCGCTTGCCCGCCGACAACGCGCGCGGCATACAGCACCAACACGCCGGACGACTGTTTGTGTTGATGATGAAACGACCACACGCCCCACAACTTGTCCAACTCGACGACGAGGCCGGTTTCCTCCAAACATTCACGCCGCGCTGCTTGCTCCACCGTTTCGTCAATCTCCATAAAACCGGCGGGCAAGCCCCACAAACCCTTGCCCGGATTTTCACCGCGCAAGACCAGCGCGACATGCCCGTCTGCGCGCGCGGCAATCACGCCGGCGGCAATCGGCGGATTAAGATAGACGATGAATCCGCACGCCGGGCAAACCGGGCGCTGATGATGATCTTCGGCGGCGCGCATTTCCAGCGCGTGACCGCATTGGGAGCAGAACTTTTGCATCGTTTCCTTGTGCGCGGCATTGTAATTCCAACGCTTGGTTTTGGCAAACTTGCAAATGTTTTGCGTAACCCGCCAACTTGTATTATAATGCGCCCGCCTTGACGAGGAGTAAACTGTTGCGCGTACTTATCACCGGCATGAACGGTTTTGCCGGCAGTCATCTTGCCGATTATCTCTCGACTCTGCCCGATGTTGAAATTTTTGGCGCGGGCGTGGGAAGCGTGGAGAATTTGGCGCACCTTGCCGGACGAACGACTTTTATCGATGCCGATTTGACCAACCCGGAAATTGCCACTGCCGTGATGGCGCAAGCGCAACCGGCGCGCGTCTATCATCTGGCCGGGCAGGCGTTCGCGCCGATTTCGTGGCAGGACCCGTGGGGCACAATCGAAATCAATTTACGCGCGCAGGTCAATGTGCTAAGCGCGTTGGCAAAAATGCAATCGACCGCGCGCGTGCTGGTCATCGGTTCGATTGACGAATTTGGTCGTGTCGAGCCGGCTCAGGTGCCGGTCACAGAGACGACGGCATTTCAACCGGACAGTCCGTACGGCGTGAGTAAAATCGCTCAAGATTTTCTCGGCTTGCAATATTTTTTGAGCAACAACTTGCAGATTGTCCGCGTGCGTCCATCAAATCACATCGGTCCTCGCCAGAACGAACAATTCGTCACATCTAATTTTGCAAAACAAATTGCGGAAAGTGAAGTCGGTAAACATGCGCCGATTTTGTACGTGGGCAATTTGACCGCCCGCCGCGATTTCACCGACGTGCGCGACATGGTGCGCGCATATTATCTCGCGTTGGAAAAATGTATGCCGGGCGAAGTGTACAACATTGGCAGTGAACGCGCGGTGTCGATCGAGTCAGTGCTCGACATGATGCTCAAACAAAGCCGCGTGCCGATCCGCGTCGAGCAAGACCCGGGCGCTTTCGCCCATCGGACACGCCGGTGATGTACTGCGACGCGTCCAAGTTTCGCAAGCAGACCGGCTGGCACACGACGATTCCGCTGGAACAATCGTTGCGCGATATTCTCGATTATTGGAGAACCAAAGTAAAATCATGAAACGCAAAGCGTTAATCACTGGCATCACCGGACAAGACGGCAGTTATCTTGCCGAATATCTTTTGGAGCAAGGATACGAAGTGGTCGGCATGGTGCGCCGCACCTCGACGATCAATTTCGAGCGCATCATCGACATTCAAGACAAGATCAAAATCGTGCAAGGCGATCTGCTCGATCCAAGTTTCGCTCATCGATATTTTGCGCGAACATCAACCAAACGAAGTCTACAACCTCGCCGCGCAATCGTTCATCCCCACATCGTTCAAACAACCCATGCTGACGGGCGAATTTACCGCACTCGGCGTGACGCGAATGTTGGAAGCCATGCGCATCGTGAATCCGGAAATCCGGTTTTATCAGGCGTCGTCGAGCGAGATGTTTGGCAAAGTCGTTGAGATTCCGCAACGCGAGACGACGCCGTTTCATCCACGCAGTCCGTACGGTGTCGCCAAAGTGTATGGGCATTGGATCACCGTGAATTATCGCGAGTCGTACGATTTGTTTGCGGTCTCCGGCATTTTGTTCAATCACGAATCGCCGCGGCGCGGTTTGGAATTTGTGACGCACAAAGTGACGTACAACGCCGCGAAGATCGCATTGGGTCTTGCAGAGAAATTGCCCATGGGCAATCTCGATTCACAACGCGATTGGGGCTGGGCGCCGGATTACGTGCGCATGATGAATTTGATGCTGCAACAAGACCATCCTGAAGATTACGTCATCGCGACCGGGCGCACGCACTCGATCAAGCGCTTGTGTGAAGTCGCGTTTGCTTGTGTTGATTTGGATTGGCAACGCTATGTCTACGTCGATGACGCATACTTGCGCCCCGCCGATGTCGATTTGTTGATCGGCGATCCAAGTAAGGCGAAACAGAAACTGGGCTGGGAGCCAACGGTCACGTTTGAAGAGATGATTCAAAAAATGGTCGCGGCGGATTTGGCGGCGCTGAAAAAGCAACATCATCTTGCGTAATGGAAAAACTTTTCGGCACCGACGGGATTCGCGGGATTGCGAATCAATTTCCTTTAACGCCTGAATTTGTCGTTCACATCGGCAGTGCGATTGGCGCAGGTGCTGGGACGCGACGGCAAACATCCGCTGGCGTTGATCGGACGCGACACGCGACTCAGCGGCGCGATGATCGAGAACGCGCTCGCCGCCGGCTTGATGGCGCAAGGATTCGATACGCTTCACGTCGGCATCATCACGACGCCCGGCGTTGCGTATCTCACGCGCACGCTCGGCGCGCGGTGCGGCATTTCGATTTCGGCGTCGCACAATCCGTTCGACTACAACGGCATCAAAGTTTTCGGCGGCGACGGATTCAAAATTCCGGACGAAGCCGAAAACGGAATCGAAAAAATCGCGTATGCGCGACGCGACGATGAATCGCACAACGCGATTGGTTCGATTGGACAACGGCGCGACGACCAATCACCCATTACCAATTACCTGATTTTCTTTTGGATGCCGTTCAGCGCCAACCCATCTTGCGCGGCAAGCGTATCGTCATTGATTGCAATAACGGCGCGACGTTTGAACTCGCGCAAAAAGTTTTCCGCGAACTTGGCGCGGACATCGTCAAGCTGAATGTCCAGCCTGACGGCGTCAACATCAATCACGGCTACGATTCGCTGGAGCCAAAACTTGTACGCGATACTGTTTTGCGCGAGCGCGCCGATTTCGGCGTGCAGTTCGATGGCGATGGCGACCGCGCGGTGTTTGTAGATGAGCGTGGTAATTATGTCGATGGCGATTTTGTGCTGGCGATTCTCGCGCGGGATTTGAAAACGCGCGGCAAGTTAAACAATCATGCCGTCGTCTCGACCGTGATGGCGAACATCGGTTTGGAAAAATCGCTGAACGCGATTGATGTGAAAATGGAACGCACGGCTGTTGGTGATCGTTGGGTGACGCGAGCGCATGCGCGCAATGGACGCCGTGATCGGCGGCGAACAATCGGGGCATATTCTTTTTTTCGATGGCGGGCACACGACCGGCGATGGAATGTACACCGCGATTCGCGTCGCGGATGTGATTGTGCGAAGCGGCAAATCGCTTCGCGAACTTGCCTCGTGTATGACGCGTTATCCGCAAGTGTTGGTCAACGTGCGCGTGCCGCGCAAACCGCCGTTCGAACAATTTCCATCGATCCAAGAGCAAATCGAAAAATCGCGCGGCGATGCTGGGCGACAGCGCGCGTATCTTGCTTCGCTATTCTGGCACGGAAAATCTTGCGCGCGTGATGATCGAAGGACCAGGACGCTGTGGTGATCGAGCGCGAAGCGAATGCGATTGCGGCAGTAATTCAAGAAACCATAACGTAAATCAAATGTGCAATGGCTGTGCAAAGTTCAGCAGATCATCGAAATTAGCCAAATTCAACAAATCATTTTGGCATATTTGGCTCGTTTGGCGGATTTGGCAGTTTTGGAGTTTAGATGCCTACTCAAATCAAATTCGGTACAGATGGTTGGCGCGGCGTCATCGCCGAAGATTACACGTTTGAAAATGTGCGGCGGTGCGCACAAGGCATGGCGCAATATTTGATCGTGACGAATCAAACGACGCGCGGTTTGGTCGTCGGTTACGACACGCGCTTTTCGGCAGAGCATTTCGCGCAAGCGGTTGTGGAAGTCATGGCGGCGCACAACATCAAAGTTTTTTTGGTGGATCGCCCCACGCCGACGCCGGTGATTTCGTTTGCGATCCTCGACAAAAAAGCGCACGGCGCGGTAAATCTCACGTCGAGCCACAATCCGCCGATCTGGGGCGGCTTTAAGGTGCGCGCCGATTACGCGGGCGCGATTGCGCCCGACGGGTTGAAGCAGATCGAAGCGCTGATTCCGCCGCCTGAAAATATCAAGCGCATTTCATTCAAAGATGCAGCAGGCAAAAGGTCTCGTCGAAATTTTCGATCCCAAGCCGGCATTCCTCCGACAACTCGATAAACTGGTGAACATCGATCCGCTGCGCAAAGCCGGGTTGACGGTCGCGGTCGATTCGATGTGGGGCGCCGGGATGGGCTGGTTCAAAGGTTTGCTTGCCGGCGGCACGACGCGCGTTGTCGAGATTCACGATCATCGCAACCCAGCGTTTCCGGAAATGAACAACCCGGAACCGATTCCGCCGAACGTCAACGGCTTGATGGAACTCGTCAAACGCGAAAAAGCGCACCTGGGAATTGCGACCGATGGCGACGCCGACCGCATCGGCGGCTCGACGGAAAAAGGCGTGTTCATCAATCAATTGCAAATGTACGCGTTGCTCGCGTTGTACTTGCTCGAAGTGCGCGGCTTTCGCGGTGGCATCGTCAAGACGCTGAATACAACGTCGATGCTGGACAAATTGGGCAAGTTGTTCAACGTGCCGGTGTACGAAACCGGCGTCGGGTTCAAGTACGTCGCGCCGAAAATTTTGGAAACGAACGCGCTCATCGGCGGCGAAGAGTCCGGCGGGTACGCGTTTCGCGGTCACATTCCTGAACGCGACGGCATTGTCGCCGGATTGTTCTTGATGGATGCTGTTGTGCAGACCGGCAAAACGCCGTCGCAACTGCTCGATCATCTTTTCGAGTTGGTCGGTCCGCATTATTACGAGCGCATCGACACCGATTTCCCGGAAGAACAGCGCGGTGCGATCGTTTCGCGTTTGCAATCGGCAAAGCCAAGCGAGGTTGCCGGTTTCAAAGTAACCGGCATCAACACGATGGATGGGTTCAAATATTTGCTCGATGATGGCGGCTGGCTCTGCATTCGTTTTTCCGGCACGGAACCGATTATGCGGTTCTACGTCGAGACGACGAAAGAAAACAAGCGGCACGATATTTTGGATGCCGGGTTGAAATTGGCGGGGCTGAAATAAAAGACTGACAGAAGACGGTGGACGGAAGACCGAGAAAAACCCACCCTCCGTCTTCGGTCTTGCGTCGTAACGATGTTGATTGACGCGCACTGCCATTTAGACGACGAACAGTTTGCCCACGATCTCGCCGATGTGATCGCGCGCGCGGAGCAAGCCGGTGTTCAAACGCTGATTACCGCCGGCGTCGATGTGGAATCCAGCCGCCGGGTTGTCGCGCTCGCTGAGAAATACAGAATTGTGTACGCGGTTGTTGGCATTCATCCGCAACACGCGGACACATGCAACGACGAGAATCTAAAGACAATCCGCGAACTAGCGACGCACCGTAAAATCGTTGGCATCGGCGAAATCGGACTCGATTTCTACTGGGCGCAAAATCCACCGCGCGAGATGCAAATAAAAAATTTCGCTGCGCATCTTGATCTCGCCGCTGATTTGAGCAAGCCGGTCGTCATTCACAATCGCAACGCGGATGACGCGCTGATGGAAATTTTGCGGCGACAGGCGTCAACCGAACGCCCACAATGCGCGGCGTCTTGCATTGTTTTTCCGGCAATCTCGCGATGGCGCGCGAAGCAATCGATCTGGGTTATCTGATTTCGTTTGCCGGGAATGTGACGTTCAAGAACGCGACACGACTTGCAAGAAATCGCGAAAGTATTGCCGCTCGAAAAAATAATCGTCGAGACGGACGCGCCATATCTTTCGCCGGTGCGCGGTAACCGCAATGAACCGGCGAATGTCGCGCTCGTCGCGGAAAAAATCGCAGAACTGAAAAACATTGACACGATGGCGGCAGGAAAAATAACGACCCACAACAGTCAAAAGCTGTTTGGAATATAGGTGAACTTTTGGGTAATTCGATTTTTGCTCCTATTCAAAATGAACTCGAGCTGGTTGAGGTCCGGCTGCGCGAGGCGGTCAAGGTAGACTTTGCGCCGTTGCTCGATGTGTTCGAGGCGTTGATCGGTAGTGGCGGCAAACGCTTTCGGCCCGGCGCTTGCGATTCTTGCGAGCAAGTTTCACCCCGCCGACCCGGACAAGGTGATTACGCTCGCGGTTGCCACAGAACTGACGCACGCCGCGACGCTCATTCACGACGACTTGATCGATAAATCGCCGGTGCGGCGCGGCAGTCCGACAATCAATTCGCGGTGGAGCGGCACGGCGACGGTTCTCGCCGGCGACTTTTTGCTTGCGCGCGCCGCGGACATTGCGGCGAGCATTGATGATTTGCGCGTGATGCGCATTTTCGCGCGGACGCTGATGGTTATTTGCGACGGTGAGATTCGCCAAGATTTTGCCGGCTCAAATTGGCCCCCCAATCGCGTTGAGTACTATCGCCACATTCAATCCAAGACCGCATCGCTGTTTGCCGCGGCAACAGAAGGCGGCGCGATTATTAGCGGCGCTGCGGAACCCGAAATTGAGGCGATGCACTTGTACGGGCATAACCTGGGGATGGCATTTCAAATCGCCGATGATATACTTGATTTTACGGCTGACCAAAACCAACTCGGCAAGCCGGTCGGTAGTGATTTGCGTCAAGGCACGTTCACATTGCCGTTGTTCTATTACATCGAGCAAAATGGACAAGGCGCGCATGCTGCCGAAATGATGCAGACGAACATCGATGGCTTGATCGATTTGATTCGCCAATCCAAAGCGATTGAACACTCGAAGGCGGAGGCGCGAAAGTTCGTGCAAAAAGCACAGGACGCGCTGGCGATTTTCCCGGAGAATGAATATCGCCGTGTGCTGATCGAGTTGGCGAATCAAGTCGTCGAACGCACAAGTTAATGAACCTTTCGATCATCATCGTTAGTTGGAATGTGCGCGACCTGCTGCGCCAATGTTTGCGATCTCAGCCCGATGTCGACGCGACGCCGACGCAGCTGAAATCATTGTCGTGGACAATGCTTCCAGCGACGGCACGGTGGAAATGTTGCGCGCCGAATTTCCCTCTGTGCGCGTGATGGCGAATGCCACGAATGTCGGATTCACCCGCGCGAATAATCAAGCCCTTGCGATTGCGCAGGGGCGTTATCTTTTTCTGCTCAACCCAGACACGCAACTGCATCCCGGCGCATTGCAAACGCTGAGCGACTTTATGGACGCACATCCACAAGTAGGTATCGTAGGTCCGCAATTATTCTATGGCGACGGCTTGCCGCAGTCCTCGCGTCGGCGATTTCCAACGATTGCCACCGCGTTTCTCGAATCGACGATCTTGCAACGCTGGTTTCCGCGCAGTCGCGTGTTGACGCGTTATTACATGCTTGATACGCGCGACGACGAAACCCAGCCGGTCGATTGGATCAACGGCTCGGCCATGTTCGTGCGGCGCGCGATGTACGAGCAAATCGGCGGATTTGACGAAGGGTTCTTTATGTACTCGGAAGAGCTCGATTGGTGTTATCGCGCGAAAAAAGCTGGCTGGCAAATCGTCTACTTGCCGACCGCGCAAGTAACACATTATGAAGGCAAGTCGTCGGAGCAGGCGAGTGCGCGGCGCGATATTTTCTTTAACACAAGCAAGATTCGATTCTTTCACAAGTATCACGGCGCGCTTCGTCGCCGGAGTTTTGCGCGTGTTCTTGCTGGTGACGTTTGTGTTGCAACTCGCGGAAGAATCAATCAAGTGGGTGTTGGGACATAAGCGCGAACTGCGCGCGCAAAGAGTCAGGGCGTATTGGCAAGTGTTGAAGTCCGGATTAAGCGAATGAGATCGAGAATTCAACTCGGGAGAAGACAGTGAAAAAAATTACGCTAACGGATCGGCTCCGCTATTGGTTCGATAACACGATGTCCAAAGGACCCATTGCGCTGATCACGTGGCTCGCCATTATCTCGCTTGTATTCATTCTTGTGATGGCGGTGGTTGTGACGCTCTCCGGTGTCGCGAACCCGCCCACGCCGGCGACTGCCGATTCGCCGGACGCCAGCGCAGAAGCCGCGCCCGATTTTTTTGAAATTGCGTGGCGCAGTCTGATGCGCACGTTGGATGCCGGCACCATGGGCGGCGATTCCGGTACACCGGGTTATCTGCTCAGCATGTTTGTCGTCACGCTTGGCGGTGTGTTTATCATCAGCACGCTCATCGGTGTGTTGACGAGCGGTATCGAAGCCAAGCTTGAGGAGTTGCGCAAAGGGCGTTCGTTCGTCGTCGAGCAGAATCACACGCTGATCCTAGGTTGGTCGCCGCAAATCTTTACGATCATTTCGGAGATTGTCGAAGCGAACGCAAATCACAAGAATCAATGCATCGTTATCCTTGCCGATAAAGACAAGGTTGAAATGGAAGACGAAATTCGCGGCAAAGTGCCAAACACCAAAACGACGCGCGTCGTCTGCCGTTCAGGCAGTCCGGCGGATTTGGTCGACCTCGAAGTGGTCAACCCACATGCGGCGCGTGCCATTATTGTGCTGTCGCCCGAAGTCGACGACCCGGATACATTTGTCATCAAAACGCTGCTGGCGCTGACCAACAATCCCCGGCGCAAAGAGGGCAAGTATCACATTGTCGCCGAGATTCGCAACGAAAAGAATTTTTCCGTCGCGAAAATGGTGGGGCGCGACGAAGCCGAAGTGGTTCTCATCGGCGATCTGATTTCGCGGATTACCGTCCAGACGTGTCGCCAATCCGGTTTGTCGGTGGTGTACACCGAACTCTTGAATTTTGGCGGCGACGAAATCTATATCAAGGAAGAACCGTCCCTTGTTGGGAAAACATTCGGCGACACGCTATTTGCGTATGAGGACTCGGCGGTCATCGGCGTGCAAGATCAGAACGGCACGCATATCAATCCACCGATGAATACCAAGATCGCGGCAGGTGACAAGGTCATTGTCGTCGCCGAAGACGATGACAAAATCAAGTTGTCGGGAGTGACGCCAGCGATTGACGCCAGCGCGATTCGCACCAAACAATCCGGCGCGCCAGCGCCCGAACGGACGCTCATCCTTGGTTGGAATGCGCGTGGACCCGCAATTGTGCGCGAACTCGATAACTACGTTGCGTCCGGCTCGCAGGTCACTATTGTTTCAAACGTTGAAAACATCGACGGGCAGACTCAATCGCTCAAGCAACAAACCGTTACAATTCAACCAGGCGACATCACCGAGCGCGATTTGCTGGAGTCGCTGAACGTTGCCTCGTTCGATCACATCATCGTTCTGAGTTGCTCGGATGGTTGTGATGTCCAACATGCCGACGCGCAAACGCTCATCACGCTGTTGCATTTGCGCGAGATGAGCGAGCATGCACACAAAGACCTGGCTATCGTCAGCGAAATGCTCGATGTGCGCAATCGCGAACTCGCTGAAGTTACGCGTGCCGATGATTTTATCGTCAGCGATCAACTAGTGAGTTTGCTTTTGGCGCAAGTCGCGGAAAACAAATATCTGAACGCCGTCTTTGCCGACCTGTTCGACCCTGAGGGTTCGGAGATTTATCTGAAATCGGCGAGCGATTACGTGACACCAGGAACGCCGGTCAATTTTTACACGATCATCGAAGCAGCGCGCCGGCGCGACGAAGTGGCGATGGGTTATCGCATCAAAAACCAGGCGCGCGATGCGGACAAGTCTTACGGCGTTGTGGTCAACCCCGACAAATCGAAACTAGTCACCTTCACCGAGGGCGACAAGATTATCGTGATTGCGGAAAGTTGATAGGTGTTGGAGGTCGCAGGCTTTTGCCTGCGACCGTTGTTCTTGGGCGTCGCCAAGTAGCACACTTGCGATTTTTTAACACTTGCGGGTGCTCAAAAAAATTCGACTTGGCTTTTGCGCGAATTCTGGTATAATTGCCAATAGCGTACAAGATTGCTTTTCAGAGGTTAGGTGAGAACATATGGCTACAAATCCGTGGCTGCGTAATGGGCTGATTTATCTTTTGATTGTGGTTGCTGTAGTGGCGTTGTTCTTTCAATTCTTCCAGCAACCGAAACAACCCAATGCGATTCCCATTAGTAAGGTTGCGCAAAGCGTCCAAGCTGGCACGATCAAGAAAATCGTTTCCAGTGGAACGACGCTGACGGTGTACTACAAGGAAGGTGGTCTGCAAGAAACGTCGACCAAAGCCAATCGCGATTCCAGCGTGGAAGAGGCACTCAAGAATTTGGGCGTGTCGCCGGACAAGATTGCGGCGGTGGATATTCAGTATGATAACCCCACGCAGTGGGGCGACATTATCGGATTGCTGAGCGCGTTCCTGCCGCTGATCTTTGTCGGCGCGCTGTTTTTCTTCTTGATGCGCCAAGCGCAGGGCACGAATAATCAAGCGATGGCGTTCGGCAAGTCGCGCGCGCGAATGCAGACCGGCGACAAGCCGACGGTGACGTTCGCCGATGTTGCCGGCGTAGAAGAAGCAAAACAGGAATTGCGCGAAGTGGTCGAGTTTCTGAAGGAACCGGAAAAATTTACTTCGTTGGGCGCGCGCATTCCCAAAGGCGTTTTGCTCGTCGGACCGCCGGGCACCGGCAAGACCTTGCTCGCCCGCGCCGTCGCCGGCGAAGCCAACGTGCCATTCTTTTCCATTAGTGGTTCCGAATTTGTCGAAATGTTTGTTGGCGTCGGCGCGTCGCGCGTGCGCGACTTGTTCGATCAGGCAAAACGCAATTCACCCTGCATTGTCTTCGTTGATGAAATCGATGCGGTCGGACGGCATCGCGGTGCAGGACTGGGCGGCTCGCACGATGAGCGCGAGCAAACATTGAATCAGATTCTTGTCGAGATGGACGGTTTTGACACTGACACGAACGTGATCATCGTCGCGGCGACCAATCGACCGGACATTCTCGATCCGGCGTTGTTGCGCCCCGGCCGTTTTGATCGGCGCGTGGTGCTGGATCGACCGGACATGAACGGGCGCAAGCAGATTTTGCAAGTGCATATCAAAGGCAAACCGATGGCGGAAGGCGTGAATCTCGAAGTCATTGCCAAGCAAACGCCCGGTTTTTCCGGCGCGGATATTGAAAACTTGGTCAATGAAGCCGCGATTCTGGCGGCGCGCCGCAACAAAAAAAGCATCGAAATGCCGGACCTGCAAGAATCGATCGAGAAAGTAATTGCGGGTCCCGAACGCAAGAGCCGGCTCATCAGCGAAGAGGAAAAACGGATCGTGGCGTATCACGAAGCGGGTCATGCGTTGGTGATGCGCATGTTACCGAATTGCGATTCGGTCCACAAAGTATCCATCATCTCGCGTGGGATGATGGGCGGCTACACGATGGCGTTGCCCGATGATGATCGCTATTTGGGCCGGCGCGCGAAATTCATGGACGATTTGTCCGGTTTGCTCGGCGGTCGTGTGGCGGAAGAAATCGCCTTTGGCGATGTGACCACCGGCGCGTCGAATGACCTGGAACGCGTGACCGATCTGGCGCGCGCGATGGTAACGCGCTATGGCATGAGCGACAAGCTGGGTCCGCGCACATTTGGCAATCGCGAAGAGTTGGTGTTCCTGGGTCGCGAGATTTCGGAACAGCGCAACTATGGCGAGCAAGTTGCGCAAGAAATCGATGATGAAGTCAAGCGGATCATCAATCTGGCATACTCCAAAGCGCGCGAAATTCTTTCGACGTATCGTGACAAGTTAGATGCGCTGGCAAATCGTTTGATTCACGAAGAGACTATCGAAAGCACCGAATTCGAAGCCATGTTTGCGGATTTGCCCAAGCTCGCGCCCGTGCTTGCGCCGGCATCAGCGTAGCCAAATCGAGTGACATCGATGCGGAGTGCCGTGAAATAAAAGTATCGCGAACGGCTAGGCGATGTTTCATCGCCCAGCCGTTTTGCGTTCCAAAGGAGGCAAGGTGGAAGAACTCAAGGTGGGTTTGTTCGCCGAAGCGAGCGAATTTGTGACGGAGCAATTGACGGCGGCATCAATCAAGAGTGGCTTGGTGTCCGCGTATGCCACGCCGGCGATGACCGCGCTGATGGAAAATGCGAGCGTTCTTGCGATTCAAAAACTCTTGCCCAAAGGTCAAACCTCGGTCGGCGCGGAAATGTGTGTCAAACATCTTGCCCCCACGCCGGTTGGCGTCCGCGTCCGTGCGCGCGCCGAAGTGACGGCAGTCGATGGGCGGCGCGTGACATTCAAAGTGGAAGCGTGGGATTCCAAAGAAAAAATCGGCGAAGGCACGCACGTGCGCGTGATCGTCGATGCGGGGCGCTTTCGCACCAAAGTCGAAAATAAGATCAAATCGTAGGAGGACGCATGAAAGATATTGCCTTGCGCGTGTTGAACATCGCGCAGATGCGCGGCGCAGCGTACGCCGATGTGCGCATCGTTTCGCGCACGACGCAACGTATCGCGGTCAAGAATGGTCGCGTTGAAGCGTTGGAGCAGGACGAGACGCAGGGTTTTGGCGTGCGCGTGATTGCGAATGGCGCGTGGGGCTTTGCGTCCAGCTCGCACATCGAAGCGCGCGAAATTGAACGCGTCATCGCGCAAGCGATCGCGATTGCTAAAGCGAGTTCGATCACCAAAGTCAAAGATGTGAACCTGGGCGAAAAACTATCGGTCAAGGGTTCGTATCAGACTGCGATTCGCATCGATCCGTTCACTTTTCCGATGGCGGACAAGATTGCCCTGTTGTTGAAAGCCGATGAAGAGATGCGGCGCGTCAAAGGCATCAAAGTCGCGCGTGGCGAGATGGCCTTCCAACGCGAAAATAAGATTTTCGCATCGACCGAAGACAGTCTCATCGATCAGGAAATCGTCGAAAGCGGCTGCGGCATCGTCGCGATGGCGACCGACTTGGCGACCGGCGAAGTCCAAGTGCGTTCATATCCCAACTCGGTGGGGCGGCATCAGCAGACGCGTGGTTACGAATTTATCCTCGATCAGAGATTGGTTGAGAATGCGGCGCGCGTCGCCGAAGAAGCCGTCGCGCTTTTGTCTGCGGAACAGTGCCCCAGTTACGATGCGATGACGATCATTCTCGACGGTTCGCAAATGGCGTTGCAAGTACACGAATCGTGCGGACATCCGATTGAATTGGATCGCGTGCTGGGAAGTGAAGCCGCGTTTGCCGGCACCTCGTTCCTCACGCCGGAAAAACTGAACAATTTCCGGTATGGCTCGGATGTGGTCAACATCACCGCCGACGCGACGATTCCCGGCGGCTTGGGCTCGTTTGGCTTCGATGACGAAGGCGTGCCCGCGCAAAAAATAGATATTGTCCGAGATGGAATGTTCGTTGGCTATCTTACGAGCCGCGAATCGGCGCAACAATTGGGGCTGGGCAAATCGAATGGGACGATGCGCGCGGATGGCTGGAATCGTACGCCGATCATTCGCATGACGAATATCAATCTCATGCCGGGAACTTGGAATGTCGATGATTTGATTGCCGACACGGACGACGGGATCTGGATGGAAACGAATCGCTCGTGGAGCATTGACGACAAGCGGTTGAATTTTCAATTTGGCACGGAAATGGCGTGGGAAATCAAGGGCGGCAAGAAAACGCGCATGTTCAAGAATGCCACGTACACCGGCATCACGCCGCAATTCTGGGGTTCGTGCGATGCTGTGAGCAATGAGAAAGCATGGACGGTGTGGGGCACGCCGAATTGCGGCAAGGGTCAGCCGCCGCAAGTCGCGCACACTGGGCACGGCGCGGCGCCGGCGCGATTTCGCAATATTAGGGTTGGGGTAGTCAGATAAGTTTCAAGTTTCAGGTTTAATGCTGGATTGCAACTTGAATCCTCAAACGGAGTGCTGTATGCTGGGTCAAGATAAAGTCAAAGAAATTACCAATCAAGTGCTCGCGCTGTCCAAAGCCGATCAAACCGAAGTGATTTTCCGCGGCACCGATTCCGCGCTGACGCGCTTTGCTAACAACGCGATCCACCAGAACGTCGCCGAGACGAATACCGAAATTCGCGTGCGCGTCGTGTACGGCAAAAAAATCGGCGTGGCGTCCAGCAATGATGTCTCGCCGGAAGCATTGAAGCGAACCGTCGATACCGCGCGTGTCATCGCGCAACTGCAACGCGAGAACCCGGAATTTAAATCGCTTCCCGCGCCACAACCGATTCGCAACGTCGAAGCGTTTATCGAAGCAACCGCGCACTTTTCCCCCGAGCAACGCGCGCAGATGGTGCAGGTCTTGTGCAAAAAAGCAAAAGAGAAAAATGTGATTGCGGCAGGCGCGTTCACGACGACCGCGTTTGAAGTCGCCGTTGCCAATTCGCTTGGTGTGTTTGCGTATCATCCCGGCACCTACGCTGACCTCAACGCGGTGGCGATGTCCGATACCGGGTCAGGGTATGCGTCGTTCACGCATCACGACGCGCGCCAAGTCCGCGCCGATGCGCTGGCGGACCAAGTCATCGACAAGGCGTTGCGCGCGCGCAATCCGATTGCGCTGGAGCCGGGCGAGTACACGGTGTTGCTCGAAGAAGAAGCGGTCTATGACATGCTCAACTTTCTTGGCTTTCTCGCGTTTTCCGCGCAAGCGATGCAAGAGGATCGCTCGTTCTTGAAAGGCAAAATCGGCGAGAAGGTGATGGACGAACGGATCACAATTTTCGACGACGGGCTGGCATCGGACACGATTGCCCTGCCGTTCGATTTTGAAGGCGTGCCGCGTCAGCGTGTCACGTTCGTCGAAAATGGCATTGCGCGCGGCGTTGTGTACGATACGGCGACGGCTCAGCGCGACAATGTGGCATCGACCGGACATTCACTGCCCGCGCCGAACACGATGGGACCCATGGCGATGCACATGGCAATGATGCCGGGAAACACATCGAAACAAGAGATGATCAAATCCGTGGAGCGCGGCGTGATTGTTACGCGCTTGCATTATACGCGTCCGGTGCATCCGATGAAAGTCTTGGTGACCGGCATGACGCGCGACGGCACGTTTTTAATTGAGAATGGCGAGATCACCAAGCCGATCAAGAATTTCCGATTCACGACGAGTTATCTCGATGCGCTGAATCGCGTGCGCGCGATTGGCAACACCACGCAACTGTATTACAGCGATTGGGGCGGCGCGTCGCGGCGCGTGCCGGCGTTGCTGGTTGATGGTTTCCGGTTTACCGGCGTAACGCAATTCTGAAAAAGAGACCAGGTTTCATACGTAGAAACCTGGTCTCTGAATGTTCTATTGCCCCGGCATCGGCTTGGCATCTGCGGGTGCGGTGACGACGATAGTTGCATTGTTGTGATCCCACATATGGATGTTGATCTTGACCGTGCCTTTTTCGTTGACGTTCTTGGAGTTATGCCCGGCGTATTCCACGATGACGCGATGCACATAGCCATCGCGACAAAGCGCAAAGGTGATTTGGGACTTGTCCACGACGCCGAGATCGTCTTGTCCCGGAACCGTCCCCAGCCCGCCGAGCAGGTCTGTGCCAGAAAGTGATTTTGCATCGTAGGCATAGACATCGCATGGCTGATTATCGACAGTGTCAGTGCCGGTCTTTTTGAAATCGCCAGGCTTGGCGTCTTTGATCGCATCGCCGTACAGATCCGGGCTGGTCAGATCGCCAAAATCGGCAGTCGAGTTTTTCTGAACATACCACACCTTGGGATCAGTCAGGTTGGCGAGTTTAACGCCGCGCATGTACGTTTTGTCATTTGCCTGAATGATTTCCAAGTCCCCACCGCCGGTGAGAATCGCAAACAACGAACTCTTGGTCGTCATTTGCAAATTCTTGCCGTCGACTTTGCCTTTAAACTCCATCAACGATTCTTCTTTGTATTGTCCCGCCGTTGTACTGCCGATCAGCATCGACATTTCCATTTGGAATTTGGTTGCGGCCTTGTTCTTGTTCAACGCATCGAGAATCGATCCGCCGGTGGCAGCGGGCGCAGTCGTGGGCGCGGGTTTGGTCGCGGCGGCGCCGGGAAACGGCGTATTCGGTTTACTGCCGGCAATCGTTGGCAAGGCGGGCGCGCGGGTTGGTGTCGCTTGTTGCGTCTCGAGACCTAGGACGCGGCTGATTTGGGTTGGCGCATCGAGCATGAACTGCCGCGACTCCGACGCAGAGACACAGCACCAAGAGTACGGCGCATCCACCGAGGACGGCGAATAGAGTTTTGTTGTTTTTCATTTTTCCTCCCGTATGTATTATGCGGACAGTGTAACGGAAAACAAAACTTTTGACAAGTCGTGTTTCTCGCGAAAAATATTTTGACCGTCGCGCGAGATTGTGCTAGAATCGTTCTGTGATCGACCTCGGAATCGTCATTGTTAATTACAACACGCGCGAGCGTTTGCGCGATTGTCTTTCCTCTCTCGACGCGAATCGTCATGTTTCTCTGCTCACCTATGTCGTCGATAACAATTCGCCGGATGATAGCGCGGCGATGGTGCGCGCCGAGTTTCCGCAGGTTCAGTTGATCGCGAGCCAGGTCAATGGCGGCTACGCGTATGCCAATAACCTGGCGCTGCGCGCGATTCTCGCGCACAATCCCGCGCCGCCGTTTGTGTTGTTGCTCAATCCCGATACGGTGTTGCCGCCAGACGCGCTGGCGCAAATGATCGATTTTTTTAACGCGCATCCGGACGTGCGGCATCGCCGGACCCAAATTGGTGATGGCAGACGGCAAACTGGATTTGGCGTGCCGCCGCAGTTTTCCATCGCCGGAATTAGCGATTTATCATGTCCTGGGTTTAGATGAACGCTTTCCAAAGTCTCCACGCTTTGCCCGATACAATATGACTTTTCTCGATGAGGATGCGGTGGCGCAAGTCGATTCGGTCGTTGGCGCGTTCATGATGATGCGCACCGATGCTGTGCGCCAAGCGGGTTTGCTTGATGAATCGTATTTCATGTACGGTGAAGACCTGGATTTGGCATGGCGGATCAAACAGCGTGGTTGGCAAGTGTACTATAACCCGGCGGTGCGTGTGTTGCACTATAAACGCGAAGCCAGTAAGAACTCGGCACGCGCGCAGTACCAGTTCTGGCGCGCGGCGTATATTTTCTATCGACGTTATTACGCGCAATCGACGGCGTTGCCGGTGCGCGCGTTGCTTCTCGGCGGACTTGTGCTCAAAGGTGGAATGAAACTCGCGCGCGAAATGCGACAACCCTTGCCGCCTTCGCCCAACCAGGCGGAGCTAAATCCATGAGACGCTACGCTCAGTTTTTCTTCACCACGTCGCTCGTGGGCGTTGATGTGGTGATGACTGGCGGGGCGTTCGCCTTGGCGTATTTGTTGCGTCCGCGCGAAGCGACGCCGAATCAAGTTGTGCCGCCATTCACCCATTACTTGGGAATGCTCGTGCTCAGCATCGTTGCGCTCGTCGTCGTTTTCTTTTTCTATCGCCTGTATCATTTGCGGCGGGGCATGTCGCGGCTCGATGAACTGTATGCCGTTTTTCCGGCGGTTTCGATTAGCGTCATCGTGGGGATGGCGTTCACCGCGTTTGTTTATCGCGCGGACTTGGATTACCCGCGCGTGATGATCGTATATTTCTGGGTCGGCGCGCTTTTTCTCATTGGTCTCGGACGACTCGCGCATAGCACCTTGCGTTCGCGTTTGTACCAGCGCGGCTGGAGCGAATCGCGAACGCTGATTGTCGGCGCCAATGATGCCGGGACGATGATCCTCGAAAAAATTCATTCTTCGCCGCAACTCGGTTATCGTCCGATTGGATTTTTGGACGATGAACGCGCCGGGCAAACGGTGATGGGCTTGCCCGTGCTAGGCAAAGTCGATCAACTCGGCGAGGTCGTACAAGCGCACAAAATCGGCGAGGTCATTATCGCGTTGCCGGAGGCATCGCATCAAGATTTGTTGTCGGTGATTTCACGGTGCGAGGATGGGCGTGTCAGTCTGAAGGTTTTCCCGGATGTGTTTCAAATCATGGCGGCGGAAGTCAACGTCGGCGATTTGAACGGCTTGCCGTTGTTGACGATGCGCGATGTGGCGTTGCGCGGCTGGCGACTGACCGCCAAGCGCGTGGCGGATGTAGTCATCAGCGCGACGGTTTTGATTTTTATTTCGCCGTTGCTGTTGCTGATTGCGTTCCTCGTCAAGCTCGATTCGCGCGGACCGGCGTTGTACACGCAAGAACGCATGGGACTCGATGCGCACCCATTTCCGTGTTTGAAATTTCGTTCGATGCGCGTCGATGCCGAAGCGGAAACCGGACCGGTGTGGGCGAGGCACGATGACCCGCGCCGCACGCGTGTTGGCGCGATGTTGCGCAAATACTCGCTGGACGAGTTACCGAATTTCATCAACGTGTTCCTGGGGCAAATGAGTTTGGTCGGTCCGCGCCCGGAACGGCCGGTCTTTGTCGAACAATTTCGGCAGACGATTCCGCGCTATATGGAACGCCATCATTTCAAAGCGGGGATTACTGGCTGGGCGGCGGCAAACGGCTTGCGCGGCGATACGTCAATCTGGGAACGCACCAAGTACGATCTGTATTACATTGAGCACTGGTCGCTGTGGCTGGATTTCAAAATCATGATTCTCACGTTACTGAGATTCATGCGCGATCCGAACGCAATATAAGAGCCGTAGCCAAGACTACGGCTCTAGATTTTTCAGCGGCGCAAATGTCATTCGATGCGCCGGGGTGGCGCCGAGTTTTTGCAACGCCGCTCGATGCGCCGCCGTGCCATACCCTTTGTGCCGCGCGAATCCATAACCCGGAAATTGCGCATCCATTTCGCGCATCATCGCATCGCGCGTGGTCTTGGCGAGAATCGACGCGCATGCAATCGAAAGCGAGAGTTGGTCGCCGTGAATGATCGCTTGCTGGGGCAAACGAATCGCCGGCAATTTTACCGCATCGATCAATAATGCCTCCGGCGAGACTTGAAGCGATTCAAGCGCGCGTTGCATCGCGAGGCGAGTTGCCGGCACGATTCCCAACGCATCGATTTCAGTGTGGCTGGCGGAACCGGTCGCACACGCAATTGCCGCTGTGTGGATCGGTGCGATGAGTGCTTGGCGTTGTTTGGGCGAGAGAAGTTTAGAATCGCGCGCGTTTTCCAACGCGGCGAGTGTGTCATCGCGCCACCACGTTTTAATTTGACGCGGGCGTGGCAAAATCACGGCGGCGGCGACGACGGGACCCGCCCACGCGCCGCGCCCGGCTTCATCAATGCCGGCGATGCGCATCACGCCGCGCGACCAAAAACGCCGTTCGAATTGTAGCGTTGGCGTAATTCCGATCATGCGCCTAGTACACCACGCAACCATACGCGCGTGCCACGATGTGGAAATCATTGGGGTCGATGAGATAGCGTGCGTCGCGAAGATTTGGTTCTGGAATCGCCGGCGGTTCGGTGGGGGAAAGCCGGGTGCGCGGCAGCGGGGTTGCGTCTTTAGGATAGAAATGGACTTGCCAATACGTTTTATTGGCATCAATGGTTTGATTGTCAGGGAATTTGCCGGTGCGTCGCGCGGCAACGCAATAAAATGGATTAACGCCGCCGTAGAGTTGACTGACCTGATTGCCGGTGACCAGGCTCACTTGCTTGATATCCCAATTCGCGCGATTGCGCGACGAGGTCAGCGGTTCGAAATCCTGCCACGCCACATCGATTGCTTTTTGCTCACCGCCAGCGGCAGGCATGGCATTGCACGCTCCACACAACGCGGCGCCGAGCGCGAGAATCAAAACGACGCGAAATCGTCCTGGCATTCTTACCTCCGGTCTGCCAAACAAAACACCGCAAAACTCACCCGATGTGAACTTTGCGGTGTTTCGATTTTCAATCCGATTATTCCTTCGTTGGTGTTTCGGCTTCTGGTGTCGCTTCGGCTTCCACGATGCGTTTCTCGCGCAAGCGCGCGGCTTTGCCGTGGCGTCCGCGCAAATGGTACAACTGCGCGCGGCGGACGTGCGTGTGTCCTGCCACTTCGATTTTTTCGATGCGCGGCGAGTTGAACAAGAAAGTGCGCTCAACGCCGATGCCGTGTGTCGCGACGCGTCGGACGGTAAAGCGACCGTTGGCACCTCTGCCTTTGCTCAGGCGCATCACGGTGCCTTGGAAAACCTGAATGCGCTCGCGATCCCCTTCGACGATGCGGGTGTGCACTTTGACGCGGTCGCCGGGGAGCAAGTTCGGTCGGTCGGCTTTCAACTGCGGTTTAGTCAATGCGCTAACGAGATCCATATGAACCTTCCTAGAAAATGATGGCAATTTGAGAACGGGCGCGATTATAACACGGAACAAGGAATCGCGCAAATACAAACCCCAGAGCAATTGCCCCGGGGTTTCTCGCATGCCGAGCCAGGGACTTGAACCCTGATGGACTCACGTCCACACGCCCCTGAAACGTGCGCGTCTGCCAATTCCGCCAGCTCGGCGTCGCATGACATTGTATTCTAATCACCCGATTTGTCAAAGCGTCCGGCATCCTCAACGGAGCCGCGTCAGCGGCATAGTTGGAGGATGCGACGAAGCAATGACAAACGATTATCGCGGAAGCGGCAATAAATTGTCAGCCGGCGCGCTGTACGTCGCACGTTTGGTTTTCAAATACCATTGCGCGATATTACGGAAGCGATCACTCGGCGCGAGCAAAGGCGCGAGTTGCACGCCGCGCACACGCGCATCGATGCCGTACGAATAAATGGGATTGTATAACAACAACGCCGGCACAAGATCGGCAAAGCGTTCTTGAAACTTGCGGTACAGCTCTGCGCGCTTGACCTGATCGCTGGTCTTGCGTGCCGCTTCCAACACTTCGCTAATGTCGCGGTCTTTCAAGCCGCTATAATTCTGTCCGGGATTTGTGGCGCTGGGAATTTGCGACTCGTGCCAGTTTTCATATTGATCCGGGTCGTTCGATAGCGTCCGCCATTCGTACAACACCGCGTCAAATTGGCGCGGTTGGAGCACGGTCGGCACGAGCGATGCGCCCGGCATCGGTTGTACCGTCGCTTTCACGCCGATTGCCTGCCAGCCCTTGATGATTTCATTCGCGAGCGCGACGCGCGTTGGCTCATCGTTCGTTGTCAGCGTGAACGCTAACACGTCGTTGCTCTTTTGGCGAATGCCATTGCCCGGGTCTTTCCATCCGGCGGCATCGAGCATGGCTTTTGCCTTTTCCGGATCGAATGGGTACAGCGGAATCGTCGAATCAAACGCCCACGTGCCGGGTTCAATTGGACTCGCTGCCGGCAATCCTTGCCCTTGCAATTGCTCGGTGATGAGGCGCTGGCGGTCGATGGCGTACAGCAACGCTTGACGCACGACTTTGTCTTGAAATGCCGGTTTCGAAAGATTGAGATAAATCAGCGAATACCCGGCGATGCGCGCGTTGTACAATTTCAAATTATCGAGCGCGCGCGCTTTGGCCAGATTCGCCGGCAAAATTCGCGCAATGCCTTCGACTTCGGCACGGGTGTATGCCGCCAAAACCGAATCGTAATCCGGATAGAATCGAAAGAGGATGCGTGTGAGAAAGGGCTTGGCGCCGTAGAAATTTCGATTTGCCTCGAGCGTGGCGTGATTGCTGGTCAATTCCGAAACAGTGAACGGACCGGTGCCAATCGGGCGGCGATTGAATGGATTTTGCGCTAGCTCGGCGGGCGAGACTTCGCTTAACAAATGCGCCGGCAAAATGCCAATGGTGGTGTAATCGAGGAAGGGCGCGTAGGCTTGGGTCAATTGAAAGCGAACCGTCAGCGCGTCGGGACTAGTGACTGCGACCGTGCGCCAAAATGTCGCGAGATCGGCGGGACCTTTGAACGCCGGGTCTTGGATCGAATGAATCGTGAAGAGCACATCTTCGGCGCGAAAAGGCGCGCCATCGTGCCATTTGATGTTCGAACGCAACGTGAACGTGTACACCAAACCATCAGGTGAAATCGTCCAGCGCGATGCCAGATCCGGCTGCAAGTTGCCGTTCTCGGCGGCGCGCGTGAGCCCGTTGAACACCAGCGCCGCGAGATCGCGATCGACATCGTTGTAGAGCATCACCGGGTTCACTGCGTTCGGTCGCCCGATCATGCCTTCGATGTACGTGCCGCCAACGTCCGGTCGTTCAATCGACGTGGTGTTGAGCGACAGGTAGCCCAAGAGGACGCTGAGAAAAGCGATGCCCAGAGCGGCAATCAGCATTTGCCAGCGAATGTGTTTCATAGCAGAACCAAAATGGAACTAGCTGAACAGGGCGCTGAGGAATGAGACGAGGAGAAAAACAGCTGCCAGCACGATGGTCGCATTGAACAGTGTGCGTTCCAAACCGCGGCGCGTGCGCGCCACGCCAGAACCGCCGAACACGCCCACGTCGCCTTTGACCTGTAAGAGAATGATAACGATCAATGTGATCGAAATGACAATTTGAATGAGGTTGAAATAGAGTCCCACAGAAATTTCCTTTCCCAGAGTGGCGGCATTATAGCATTAGACGATGGGTTGAGCAAATCGGGCGTCGCGCAACGCGAGAATATGTTCTGGCGTCGAGCCGCAACATCCGCCCATAATGCGCGCGCCGGCGTGTTGCCAATCTCGCGCGAGTTTGGCGAATTGGGCTGGATCAATGTTGTACGCTGCCTTGCCGTCGCGCAGTTCCGGAATGCCGGCGTTTGGCTTGGCGATGAGGATTGCGTTTGGTTCGGCGTGACGCATCTCGGCGATAATGTCCGCCATGTCCCAGGGTCCGCGTCCGCAATTCGCACCCAACGCATTTACGCCGAGTCGAGTCAACTCTTTCGCCGCGAGTGTCGGCGAAATGCCGGTCATTGTCTTGCCGCGCGTATCGAACGACATTGTCGCGCAAATGGGCAGTGCGCTGACTTGACGCACGCCTTCGATTGCCGCCGCAATTTCCTGCAAATCGCTGAACGACTCAATTTCAAATTGATCGACGCCGCCAAGCGCAAGCGCGTGCGCCTGTGCCGCAAATTCATCGACAGCTTCGGTATACGACATGCCACCGATGACCAACTGCAATCGTCCCAGCGGTCCGATGGAGCCGGCGACACGGGCGCGATTGCCAGCGGCTTGCTTTGCCAGTTGTGCCGCGCGTTGATTGATTCCGAACGCGTGCGCTTCCAAGCCGTTATCGCGCAATCGCGCTGTCGTTCCGCCGAAGGTACACGTCAGCACAATGTCTGAACCGGCATCGACGTAGGCTTGCGCGGCGCGCACAATCGCCGCCGGGTTGTCGAGCACCCAGGATTCCGGCGCTTGGCTCAGCGGCAAACCGAATTGTTGGAGCAATGTGCCGGTCGCGCCATCGAGTAAAATGATTTTCTTTTGCGCCAGCAATTCGTCGAATGAGAGCGGCATGTTATTCCGCCGGCTTGTCGAGCATTGTGTGACAATGCCCGCATCCGACTTTAGGTTGCTTGACCTCAACGCGATGCTCGCGGCACGCAGATTCAATTTCGACTTTGTTCAACAAGCCGAGGAGTGATTTGCCCACCCGCGCACGCATCACCAAGTTGGGACACGCATTCGCGAGCAAAATAGCCGGCACCGGGCAAGTTTGGCACAATGCCGGTTTCCACGCATCGGACGCCGAGTTCGCGCCCAGCAATCGACACTCTTGCGTTTCCTTGCCGCGAAAATAATCGGCGTAAAAATATTTGCATTCTTTGCCGGACGGTGTTCTCATTCGATATCCTCTGCGCCGCGCTCGCCGATCATCGTGCGTGCATCGATGTATTTGCTCAAACCGATGGCGTTGAAATTCTTGATCGCGCGTTCGATGGCGTTCGGATCGGCGGATTCCCACAAGGCCATGAATGTGCCCGGCGTCGATGTCAATTGGTACCCGACAATCGATTCCAGTCCAAGTTGGTGCGCGGTTTCGCTCATGCGGCGGAGAAAGTCGTGTTGTTGCGTTGGACTCAAGTTCAAGCCACGCGGGGCGATAATGTGCAATTAAAATCAAAGCGTATCGTTTGGTCATAGATAGAAAAAGCCGCTTGGGTTGCAAGCGGCTTGTTGAGCATCGGTTGTTTTAGAACGGCAACTCTTCTCCGCCGGAATGATCTTCGGGTGCGGCATCGGTGGCAGGCGTGCCATTGGCGGTGGCTTGCCCCGCGACATCGCGCTTGCTATCGAGGAAGCGCACGGTTTGTGCGCGCACTTCGAACGAAGCTCGTGCTTTGCCGTCTTGTACCAGTCCACACCGTCGGTCCGCCAGTTTTCGTCCGGGATGAGCGTCCCTTCGACGAGAACTTTGCGTCCCTTGGCGAGATATTGATTTACGGTTTCGCCTTGCTTGCCCCATACTTGGACGCGGAACCACACGGTCTCTTCTTTCTGTTGACCGTCGGCGGTCGTATACTTGCGGCTCGTGGCCACCGGAAATGTAGTAACCGGCGTGCCCTGCGGGGTATACCGCATTTCCGGGTCCCTGCCGAGGTTCCCGACCAGAACAAGTCTTTGGTACATTTTTTCCTCCTTTAGGAAAACTGAGCGGGATCGTTGATGCGCTCTCTGCGCATCACAGCCAAAATTATATCAAACATCTTCCGGGTTGGCAAGTGGCTAGCGGCTGACCAACTTGGCAATCGTCACACCTTCGCCGCCTTCGTGTGGCGCGGCTTCTTGCACCGCCGCGACGAGCGGATGCTGGCGCAACAATTCGCGCGCGAGTTTGCGGAGCGTGCCGGTACCTTTGCCGTGCACCACGCGCACGTATGGCAAACCCGCTAGGTATGCCCGATCCAAATATTTTTCGAGTGTATCCAGCGCGTCGTCGGCGCGCATGCCGCGCAAACTGATTTCGATGCCCGGCGATTCGGCGGCAGGCACCGCAACGGAAGAAAAAACTTCCGGCGCTGATTTGCCGCGCGCGATGCGTTCGCCCAACTCATCGATTTTTACGCGCACGCGAAAACTGCCAACTTGGACATCTGCGCCGGCATCATCCATTGCGACGATTTCCCCGGCTTGTCCCAAGCGCGCCACCATCACGCGATCGCCGATCTCCAGCGAACCTTCTTCTCGGCTAGTTTCGATGGGGGCGGATTGAGGCGGGGGTGCAACTGTCTCTTCAATCTCATCCAACCGATCGCGTTGTGCTTCCACAAAATCACGCGTGAGCGATGTGTTGCGCCACGCTTGCCGCAAACGATTCAACTCTTCGCGCGCGAGTTCGATTTCTGCTTGCGCTTCTTCGCGCGCGCGCGCCAAGATTTCCTCGCGCGATTTTTCCAACGCGACAAGTTGGCGGTGCGCTTCCGCCGCGCGTTGTTCCGCATCGCGTTGGGCAATTTCCGCGTGCGCCCGCGCCGAGTTTGCATCTTGTTGCGTACGCTTGATTTCGGCAAGCATCGTCTCAAGCTCAACGTCGCTTTGCGTCAACGCGCCGCGCGCCTGCGCGATAATTGTCGGATCGAGTCCCAGCCGCGACGCGATGGCAAACGCATTGGATTGTCCGGGCAAGCCAATCGTCAAGTGGTACGTCGGCGACAACGTCTCGACGTCGAATTCCATCGACGCGTTCTGTACGCCGGGCGTTGAATGCGCAAACGCTTTCAGCTCGGCATAATGCGTTGCGACCAGCGCGGGAATTTTGTGATCGAGCAGATGGGTGAGAATCGCGCGGGCGAGCGCGGAGCCTTCCACCGGGTCGGTGCCCGCGCCCAATTCATCGAGCAGGACCAGCGATTGCGCATCGGCATCGCGCAGAATCTCGACAATGTTTTTGAGATGCGATGAAAAAGTAGACAGCGATTGTTCGATCGATTGCTCGTCGCCGATATCGGCGTAGACGCCGGAAAAAATCGGCAGACGCGAACCTTCACGCGCCGGAATGTGCAAGCCGCTTTGCGCCATTAACGCCATCAAGCCAACGGTTTTGAGCGTGACGGTTTTACCGCCGGTGTTGGGTCCGGTGATGATGAGAATTTGCACGCTGTCGCCCATGCGCACAGAGATGGGAACGACGGTTGCCGGGTCGAGCAAAGGATGACGCGCATCGCCTAAATTCCAAATTCCAAATTCGAAATTCGTAATTCTCGGTTGGTTTTTGGATTTTGGGTTTTGGATTTGAAATTTGAAATTCCGGTTCGACACCTTTGATTTCAAAAGAATATTTCGCTTTCGCAAACGCTAAATCGATTTCCGCCAGCGTCTCAATCGCCCAGTCGATTTCGTCAGCGTGCGCGGCGGCGAGTCCGGTGAGCTCGCGCAGAATGCGTTCGGTCTCGTGTTGTTCTTCGCGTTCAAGTTCGCGCACGCGATTGCCCATTTCGACGGCGGCAATCGGCTCGATGAATAACGTCGCGCCGCTTGCGCTTGTATCATGCACGATGCCGGGGATTTTGCCTTTCGATTCTGCGCGAATCGGAATGACGTAACGTCCATCGCGTTCGGTGATGATTGATTCTTGAATGAGCTTGGCGTTCGCCGGCGCGGTGACAAGTCGTTGCAACTTGTCCATCAAGCGCGCGCGTTGCGTGTTCAAATCACGGCGAATGCGCGCGAGTTTGTCGGATGCGGTGTCCGCAACTTCAGCACGGTCGTTGATCGTGCGCGTGATTGTATCGATGAGCGTCGATAGTTCGGGAAGCGTTGTTGCGCGCGCGGACAAGGCGGGGATATAGTTCTGCAAGTCGTGCCAGCGCGCGACGCAACGTGCGCCCGGCAATCAACGTCTGGCGAATTTCCAAAAAATCGGGTGGCGCGAGCATCGCGCCGACGCGCGCGTTCTTCATCATCGGACGCACATCACGCGCGCCGCCGATGCTAATCTCTGGATGTTCATCGCGCAACGCGCGCGCTTCGGTCGTCTCACCTTGACGCCGCCGGATTTCTTCCGCATCGACGGAAGGCGTGAGCGCGCGCGCAAGTTCCTGGCTCGCGGAAAATTCCGTGTGCGCCGCAAGCCGCGCGAGAATTTTATCGAATTCGAGTGTGCGTAAATATTTCAAGTTCATTGTCGCAAGTATATCACAAGAAGACGGAGGACGAAACTTCGCCCTCCGTTTGCTTTATCCGCCGCGTACCTCCGCGTCGATTTCTCGTTTCAACCGCGCGACGATTTTTTCGCGCACCTTGGTGACATCGGAATCGGATAACGTCCGATCATCGGCTTGGAACGAAATCGCATACGCCAACGATTTTTTGCCCCTGGCGATTTGGTCGCCGCGATAGACATCGAACAACGTCACGCGATCGATCAGGTTGCCGCCGGTTTGAACGATGAGCGATTGCACGCGATCCGCCGGCACGTTTTCATCGACGATGAGCGCGAGGTCTTGCGCGACTGCCGGGTAACGCGACAATGCTTGCACTAGATACATCGACGTGACGTGCGCGAGCATCGCGTCGAGATCAAATTCGCCGACAAGCACAGCTTGCGCTGGCAAATCAAAACGCTCACGCACAAGCGGATGCACTTCGCCAAATTCTCCAATCACCGAATCACCGATCTTCATTTCTGCACCGCGTCCCGGATGAAACAGTGGATTATCCGATGGCGCGAAGGACACATTCGCCAGATGCAATCCGCTTGCCAATGATTCGACGACGCCTTTGAAATCGTAGAAATCGACCGGCGCGCTTGGCGTGTCTGCACCTTGCCACGACACATCGCCGCGCGGACCGGTCATCACGATTCCAAGCCGCCGCCGTTCGAGCGGGAGTTTGATGCCGCGATCTTCCGGTAATTCGCGCGCGACTTCATGCGGCAACAGCGTTTCATTCGCGGCGCGATGCCAGAACACGGGACCGATTTCAAACATCGCCACGCGCGAACGATAACGCAGATTCGCGGCGGTGAGATCGAGGAGATTAGAGATTAGAGATTGGCGCAGAACCGCGACGCTCCGCGCTAATCGGATTTTCGATGCGAACGTATTCGCGGTCTGGAATCGCTGGTTTCACAGAACCGGGCAAAGTCAACAGTGCCTCGCGTTCGGAAGTTGTAAAGCGGTACGTGACGACATCCTGCAAGCCGGCGTCGATCAAGAATGTCGCGCACTTGCTTCTTCTTGTTCCAAGTCGACGTTGGCTTTTTGCGGCGGCAGTTCATCGTTCATCCGCGAGATTGGAATATTTTCGTATCCGTACATCCGCGCGATTTCTTCGACGAGGTCGTGCGCGCCGGTCAACATCAAGGCGGTGGTCGGGAACGGTGACGCGCAGGACGGAGGACCGAGGACGGATGACCGAGGAATGCTTTCGGTCGTCGGTCTTCCGTCTTCCGTCAGTTTCAACTTTGAATTCCAACGCTTCCAAGATATTTCACGATTTGCTTTGCCGGAATTTCCACGCCCAAGTTGTCGTTTCACTTCCGACACCGGCAAATCGATCACGATTTTCTTTGGCTTGCGCGGATATTTGTCGACAATCCCTTTGGCGATTTCGCCGCCGCCGAGTTCGCGCATCAATTCGATGGCGCGGAGCAAGCCGGTTTTGGCGACGGACGGATGCACGCCGCGGCTGAAGCGATAGCCAGCTTCGGACGATAGTTTCTGCGATGCCATTGTTTGGCGAATGTTGATGTATTCCCACGCCGCCGCTTCGAGCAAAACGTTTTTGCGTGTTCGCATCGACTTCAGATTCCGCGCCGCCCATCACGCCGCCAATCGAAAGCGAACCTTTCGTGTCGCACACGAGAATCGTGAACGGATCAAGTTTGCGTTTCACGCCGTCGAGCGTTTCCAGTTCTTCGCCGGGTTTTGCAAGCCGCGTGATAATCGTCGGCGATTTGCCGTTTGCGCGCGCAACGAGTTTATCGTAATCGAACGCGTGAAGCGGCTGACCGGTTTCGAGCATCACGTAATTCGTCACATCGACGATGTTGTTGATGGGGCGCATCCCGGCAAGCGCGAGCCGGCGTTGCATCCAGAACGGCGATGGTTTGATCGATGTGCCTTTGAGCAATGCGAGCGTAAAGCGCGGATTCAGTTCCGGATTGTTGATGACGACATCGACTTGACCGGCAATCGGCTGCGCCTTTCGCGATAACTTTTTGCGGCACCGGTTTCAGTGGCTGCCCGGTCAGCGCGGCGACTTCGCGCGCGATGCCGATGACGGACGCGCACCGCGCCATGTTCGGATTGATCTTGATGTCGAGCACAATGTCGCCGAGATAATCGACGAGCGGCGTGCCGACCGGCGCATCGTCGGGCAACAAAATAATGCCTTCGTGTTCTTCGCTGATGCCGAGTTCTTTTTCCGAGCAGACCATCGAGCCGGATTCGATGCCGCGAATTTTCGATTTCTTGAGCGTCATCAATTTCCAGCCGTCTTGATGTCCATCGAACAGGCGCGAGCCTTCGAGCGCGAGGACAACCTTGTAACCGCTTCCGCCAACCTTGATGTTCGGCGCGCCGGTCACCATTTTGATTGGTTCTGCCGCGCCGTACGCGACATTCACGAGCGTCAAGCGGTCGGCGTTTGGATGTTGCTCGACCGAGAGAATTTCGCCGACGAAAATTTTATCGCGATCCCACGCGAGTTCCGGTTTGTCGCCGGTCGCGCGCGAACCTGGCGGACGCGGAATGCCGATGTATTGCATCTCTTCGACTTCCAAGCCGGCGAACGTGAGTTTCTGCGCCAGTTCTTCCGGCGAAATTTTGATGTCAACGTAATCGCGTATCCAAGAGAGTGGGAGTTTCATAGTAATGCCTCCAATGATTCAAGTTTCAAGAGTTTAACGATCAAACGTTGATTCATCTTTGCAACTTTGAATCTTTTGTTAGAATTGTTCCAAGAATCTGAGATCGTTGCCCCAGAAATACCGAATGTCGTCAATGCTGTGCTTGAGCATCGCGATGCGTTCCGTGCCCATGCCGAACGCAAAGCCGCTCCATTCAGCCGGATCGTAGCCGCCGTTGCGCAGCACGGTTGGATGCACCATCCCCGATCCCAGGATTTCGAGATAGCCGGTGTACTTGCAAATGCCGCAACCCTTGCCATCGCAAATGATGCACTCGACATCCATCTGCGCGCTCGGCTCGGTGAACGGAAAGTGATCGCCGTAGAATCGCACCGGGCGGTCGCCGTACATCCGATGCGCGAATTCGGTGAGCGTCCCTTTCAAATCGGCGAAGGTGATGTTGCGACCGATGGCGAGCCCTTCGAGTTGATTGAATTGAATTTCGTACCGCGCGCTGATCTGCTCGTAGCGATAACACATTCCCGGCAAAATGACGCGCAGAGGTTGCGTGCCGTTCGCGCCCAGTTCGCGCATCGCGCGGATTTGCCCGGGCGAGGTGTGCGGGCGAAGCAAAACGCGATGATCGGTGTCCGCGACGTAGAACGTGCTCCAGTTATCGCGCGCGGGATGATGCGGCGGAATGTTGAGATACTGAAAGTTGATCTCGTCCGACTCGACTTCGCGCGAGCGAAAAACTTGAAAGCCCATATCGCCCCAGATGCGATACAGTTCGCGCAGGTTCGCGGTTGCCGGATGCAAACGCCCGCGCTTGACCGGACGACCTGGCAGCGTCACATCGAGCGGCTCGGATTCCAGCGATTCGGAAAGCGCGCGTTGTTTCATCGCGCCGATTTTCGCATCGAACGCCGATTCGAGTGCGCTTTTGACTTCGTTCGCCAATTTGCCGGCGGCGGGACGCTCCTCTTTCGAGAGTGTCCCAAGCTTCGTCATTGCCGTCGCAAGCGCGCCATTGCGCCCCAGAAACTTGACGCGCCATTCTTCGAGCGCGGCATCGTCCCAGATGTGCGCGAGTTGTTCGAGTGCGTCGGTGCGCAAGTGGTTCAGTTCATCAAGCATGTTGACCTCCTTTTTGTATCTTCCAATTAGCAATCAGTCTGTATTACAATTGGCTATCAGTTAGAAATTGTTTGTCCGGTTCCTGTCGATAAATACCAGAAACGGCCATTAGCATTGTCGTGCAAATACGCGACGGCGGGTATCAGTCAGAATTGCTCAGTTGCGTTGTTTCAAGCGCGCAGCAACCTTGAGTCGCATTTTGCAGAAAATGCGCATGCATGGCCGAGTCCGTCGGCTATCGTGCCGCTGCAAGTTTCCGCGCCACTCTGGGTCAACAATTGTTCACATTGCAGTTGGCGTTATGATTTGATTTCGAAATGCTTTTCATATTGTGTGATGTATGCCAATCGACCTGATTTGCATAATCTCGAAGCCCGATGTCTCATCGCGCTGATCTCGTGCGATTGAAAGCATCGTTCCTCATTTCGGGGACCGTCATTTCAAATACCCGCCCGAAAAGTAACCACATCCATTGCAGTTCACAGCATAGGCGCGATAGAGTGCACCATCACGACTTGGCCATCTTTGCGTAATAACTCGCTGCAAACTGAATACTGATCACTGCCTACTGTTCACTGCCCACTGTATTCCCGCAACTGCGGCGCGAGCCACGCGACCAAGCCGACAATCATCACCGTCGCCACGCCGCCGCTAATCACCGAGAACGGCGCGCCAAAAAGCGCGGCGACAATCCCAGCTTCGAGATTTCCCAGTTGCGGTCCGCCCATAAAGAAAATCATATTCACCGAGGTCATCCGCCCGCGCAAATGATCCGGCGTCGCGAGTTGGCGAATCGTGTTCCGCAAAATTGTGCTGACGGTGTCGGACGCGCCGAGCGAGTGCGAGAAAGAAAAATGACAGTGCGAATAATTGCGATGCACCGTAGAACGCGGTTGCCATGCCATACGATGCAACCGCCGCGAGCAAAATCGCGCCTTGTCGTTTGATATTGCCGGCGCGCGCCATTGTAATACCGGCGATGACCGAGCCGACCGCTTCCGCGCCGTACAGAACTCCCAGCCCTTCGGGACCGACGCGCAAAATATCTTTGGCGAAAATCGGCAAGAGCGCGTTCGCCGATGAAAAGAACGTGGCAAAGAAATCGAGCAACATGGTCGCGGTGATGATTTTCTTGCTGAACACAAACTTGATGCCCTCGACCAATGCGTCGGGCGAAACGCGCGCCGCGCCGAGATTTTGTTGCGTTGGCGATTTCATCAACAACAGCGCGCCAAGCACCGCCAGAAATGAACCGGCATTGATCCAATAGACCGCGCCCACGCCGAGCCCGGCAATCGCAAAGCCGGCGAGCATCGGTCCCAGGATCGACGCGACTTGCATCATGATGTTGTTCAGCGACAACGCATTCGTCAAATGTTCTTTGCGCACGAGATTCGGCGTGAGCGCTTGGCGCGCCGGACTATCGAACGCGGCGGTCGCCGAGGTGGTCGCGGCAATCGCATAAATGAGATATGCCGAGATCAGACCGATGTTTGTGGTAATGCCCAGTATCGTGGCAAAGAGCATCATCAGTGTTTGCGTGATGAGCAATACGCGCCGCCGATCGCGTGCGTCCGCGACCACGCCGCCAAACAACGAGAAGATGATGATCGGCACGACGCGCATCAAGCCCGTCAAACCGAGCATCACCGCCGAGCCGGTCAGGTCGTAAATGTGCCAGTTGATCGCGACCATCTGCATCTGCGTGCCGATGCTCGAGATCAATTGTCCTGTCCACAGCAAGCGAAAATCCGGATAGAGCCGAAGCGCGATGATTGAAGATTGGCGTTCGGGACCTGTCACTCGATTGGCTCCGGCGGCAAAAATGTTCCATCGCTTGTCGCGGCGCGCCGCGCGCACGGCGACAATCGCATCGCGATTCAATGCGCCGTAAATGTGCGGATAGATGCGCGGCTCAGCATCGTACTGAATTCGCGCGTGCACGCGGTCTTTATCGATGTACAAATAGTAATGCGGCTCGGTGTTCGATTTGTAATATCGATTTGCCGTGCGCGCCATTTCGTCCGCGCCATCGGTGCAATGAATGAATCCTTCGCGTGCAAATGGCTCTGGCATGTAATCGATTTTTGGATCGAGCGCATCGAAATATTTTTGTGGCACGAGATGAAAAGTTAAATCCATTTTGATGTCCAATAAAAAACTCTCATCCTCAAGGGACGAGAGTTGCTCGCGGTACCACCCTGTTTAGTCGCTAGCCACTAGCGACTCGCTCTGGTTGTCCCGGTAACGCTGGACTTGCGGCGCGCACTAGTCTTGTCGTCCTGAGCGGAGTCCAAGGATCGCGCGCGCGGCTCGGGAGCGAATTTCACCGTTGTACTCTGAAAAGACTTGCACCCCGTGCGGTCTTTTTCTCTGGCAGAGTTTGGGCGGCTACTCTCTCTCCGTCGTGGCTTGTAAATATTGGTAAAACTGACTAACGTTCGACCGGTTCGGGGACGGCTTTGTCCGTCAGCAAACGAATGGTCTGTCCGTCTTTCTTGCGAATGACTACCGTCGCGATGTCTTCCGGCGAGATGCCCAGGACTTTGCCCAACATCGCCACGATCGTTTTCTTTGATTCAGCTTCGCGGCGCGCTTCTAATTCGGCGAGGCGCTCTTGATAAATTGTCGTCGCTGAACTAGCCCCAGCCTGCGCGATGCGTTTATCGACGCGTTCCAATTCCGCGTGGATATTTTCCAAGCCCATCGCGTGATTTTTTTGCACCTGGCGAATGAACGACAAACGATCCATCAACGAGGCATCGTAATAACCGCGTGTGCCGCGTCCGGCGCTGACCGGACCTCGGACCGGTTTTGGAACCAGCCCGCGCTTCTGCCAGAACCGCAGAGTCGAATAATCGACATCGATGCCCAACGCATTCGCCATGCGCAGCAATTCGTGGGTCGGTGTCAGTTGGATTTGCCCCGCTGTGTTGCCGTAGACGCGAGTTAGCCAGTCGGGAACTGAATCGTCGTCTTTGTGCGAGCCGGCGCGAGCAAGTTTGTCCGGCGCATGGGGTGTCACCGCTGTTCCGCTGGTCTGGGAATTCTTTGGCGATGAGGCACTGGGTGTCGCTGTGGCTTTGGGTTTGGAGGTTTCCCCGATCAAACGCTCGCCGCAACGATTACAGAAAACACTCGGCGTCGGATTGCGATTGCCGCAGCGCGAGCAGGTGAGGGGCACCGGTGCTGATAAAGAGGCACCGCAGTTCTTACAGTATTTGATCTCATCCCGGTTTTGGGTAGCGCAATGTGTGCAGATGACCATCTGGTTTCTCACCTTCTCACATGGAAGAATGTTTCAGTCTCAACCATATTGTGTTTCACCATATCTTGCGGTTGAGTAACACCTAGCACAACAACATCTAGTGGTTCTATGCAAAACGCAAATTTAAATTTGATTCCAAGTATCAACTGTAGATTGAATATAACCCGAATCCACCGGTTTGTCAATCATTTCTGAAAAATTTAATGTGCGTCTTTTTTCATTTTCCTGAACGATGATAGAAAGTTTCATTGCAAGTTGCAAGTATAGTATTGTGTTGGTCAAGTCGCAATGAATTGTCTTTGCCCGTGCTCGCCGGGGCTTGCAAAATTGCTTGCTGGCTTTATAATCGTGTGTGTGCGGACACAAGTTGAAAAACTTTCACAAACGCTTGACGTAGCCGGACAGTCGCCTTATAATGACAAACGAGATTTCAATTCAGGGTCGGGAGGATGCTACGGACGCACAGCGTCGTGAGCAACTGTTGGATCGGCTGGCGCGGCGGATTGCAGAATCGGGCATGACCGCGCCAGCGATTTTGTTTTTGGAGAGTAGCAAGCCGTTGGCATATTTCGGCGCGCAACTCGCGTGGTTGGCGCAACCTTTGCTCGCGTTCGATTCCATCGGCTGGTCTGATGTCGCCGACTTGATGCAGGATCCTGCCGGCATCGATGCATTGATCAAGCGCCTAGAACCCGGAAACGCACGATGAATCTTGCCATCGATCAGCCTCTCGCGTTCGCGGCGTTTCTGATTTTCCTCGCGTGCTTTTTCATCGCCCGATTCTTTCTCCAACGCGGCGCGCAATTTGCTTTGCGTCCGATTGCCGGTTTCGCCGCGCTCAAGCAACTCCTCGCGCAATCGATTGAAACCAATCTGCCAATTCATCTTTCGCTCGGCATCGCCGGCATTGGCGCGCGCGCGACTGCCGAGACGACTGCCGCGTTGCAAGCACTCGAGTATCTTGCTGATGGCGGTGCGCTTGGTGCAACTCCGCCTCTCGTAACTTGCGCCGATCCCACAGTATTGCCGGTTGCACAAGATATTTTGCGGCGCGCGTCCGAACGCCAGGGGCTATGCGTCGGAATTTGATGACACGCGCGCGCGTTGGATCGCGCCCGAACCGTTTGCGTACGCAGCGGGGACGATGCAGCTTGTGAACGCACAAGCGCTGACGGCGAACGTGATGCTCGGCGAGTTCGGCGACGAATTTCTGTTGCTGGGCGAACCCGGCGCGCAAAAGAATTTGCCGCAAATCGGCGGAACGAGCACACCGCGCGTTTTGCCGTTCTTTCAGACGACGATGACGCACCCGTTGATTGGCGAAGAAATTTTCGCCGCCGGCGCATACCTTGGCAATCGACCGGCGCACCATGCGAGTCTCGTGGCGCAAGACCTCGCGCGCTGGCTCATTGTCAGCGGCGTGATTATTGCGATCGCCCTCAAATCGCTGGGGTTGATATGAAGTGGTTATCGATGTTCGTTGCAATTACCACCGGCGCAATCGTCCTCATCGATTTCTTTTTCGCGAACCCGGTCATCGATGCGATGGGAGCGACGTTTAGAGCATGGACAATTTTGCTTTCGGCGTTCGCGTTCTTGCTCGGCTTGGTGAATCTCGCGCGGGTGCATCTCACGCGCATCGCGCATCGCGAAAAAGAAATCGGTTACAGTGTGCTGATGCTCGCCGTCGCCGGCGTTGTCAGCGGCATTGGTTTGATTTTTGGTCTAGCGGATGGTCCATTGCCGTGGCTCTTTGAGCATGTGTATTTGCCGCTGCAAAGTTCCTTGTTCGCGCTCACCGCATTTTTTCTGGCGACTGCCGCGTATCGCGCGTTGCGCGCGCGCAGTATTGAAACGTTGTTGATGTTGATGGCGGCGGTGATTGTGTTCCTGGGACAAACGCCCTGGCTTGGCGGCTGGGCACTCGCCAAAGAATGGTTGCTGCGCGTGCCCAGCGAAGCCGGCGTGCGCGGGATTTTGCTGGGCGTGGCGCTTGGGCACGCTTGCGACCGGTGCGCGGTTGTTGCTCGGTGTTGATCGCCCGTACAGCGATTCATAACGGTCAACTACACACCCAGTAGAACTGGGTGGCTTGTAACTGCACTCGACCGCAGTTCCGTTGGAGCAACAAACACTTCAACAGCTTTGGCTTCAGCATGCGCTACGTTTGGCGGGTTGACAACCGCCCGACTCGCAATGTTGCGAGCCGCGATGTGATCTGCGAATCCAGAGTAACCGCAGGCCACACAGGAGAATTTGCTTTGCGAAGGACGATTGCGTTTATCGACACAACCGCAGTGAGGACAAGTACGTGACGTGTTACGCGGGTCAACGGGAATCACCGTGACGCCAGCCAGTTGCGCCTTGTAAGCGAGGAACCTACGGAGTTGAAAGAACGACCAACTATGCAGTCTGGCTCTCTGGTCGCGTCTAACCGTGACTCGTTTGCGAATTCCGCTCAGGTCTTCGAGGGCAATCGCGCGACGAGTGCCTTGCGCGAGTTTGATCACGTGCTTGCTGATCGTGTGATTGACATCTTTGGTAAACCGGGCTTCTTGGCCCGACAACTTCTTGAGCAAACGCTTGGCCGAGCGTGTACCTTTCTTTTGCAATTTGGTTCGCAGACGACGATGGCGAAAGCGCACATGGTTGATGGTCTGGCCCGAATACACGGTGCCATCCGAATCGACCGCGATGTTTACCACACCCAGGTCAACCCCCAACGCGCCTTCGCTCTGAATGGGTTCAGGTTCGGCAACGTCGCACGTCGCGGACAAGTAGCATTGGTCTCGGAACAGAATCAAATCCGTTTCGCCTTGGCGTGTCTTGAGCAGTTCAGACTGTTGGTCACCGCAGACAAACGGAATCTTGATACGCCCGTGCGTTGTCCAAATCGAAACCTGGGAGTGTTCCAACTGCCAACTCAAAATGCGGTCGTCGTAAGTGATTGCGCCTTGTGGTTTGAATTTGCGTTTGCGTCGCTGATCCAACTTGTACGCATCCGCCACTTTAGCAATACACCGGTACAACCACTTGCGCCGACAAGCCAAACGGCTTTCGCACGCGCAGCGCGTGGTAAACCAACTTGTGCAAAGCGAATTGTTTGAAGGTCTTCTTGTCCCACGCCACCGACGAGATGTAATCACACGCGCGATTGGCTTCTTGCATCGTCTGCCTGAGCGCGGCCAGTTGTTCGGGAGTGGTTTGCAGTTTGACCTGGGCAATCAGTTTCACGAACCCAGAATAGCACAAATGTTCGCATGTGTCAATCGTCGTTGCGTGAATCTTTTTGGCACTCTGCAATGGAGCGGCGAATTGTTTCTGTACTAACGTGTCCTGCTGTGCCAACATAGTAGCCCTCTGCCCATCAGGTCGCGTTGGGTCCCCAGTACGCACGGCGGATTTGTGCAAACGCCTGGGAGAGACGACGCGAGGTAAGGCCTCTGAACCACCGCACGACTTGCGCAGGCGCAAATTTTGGTGGCGCGGAAACCAACCAGTGGACGTGATCGGGCATCACTTCGTCGGCAATCACTTCAAATCTGTACTGGGTCGCTATTTCTCGAAACAATTGTTTGAGCCGTGTGGCAATCGGTTCAACCAAAACTTTCTTGCGATAGCGGGGAATCCAAACAAGGTGGTAGTTGATCACGTCAACGCCGTGGGCATTGTGCTTGGCATTTTGATCCATACCTAGATTTTACCACCAAGGGGGAAGGCGCGTCGCGAAGCGTCCCGCACCTGAATTTATGAAATCGATCTATTGGCTTTTGTTGCTCGCCGTGCTGGTGCCCTTTTTTATTCCGACGGATTGGGCGAGTTCCGGCTTGTCGATTGCCGGAACGCCCGCGGCCGAGTTTTTCGATACGCTGCAAACACTGCCGGCGAATTCTGTTGTCATCGTGTCGTTCGATTACGATCCGAGTCAAGTCGGCGAAATGGATTTGATTGCCAAGTCGATTGCGCGTCATCTCGTGCAACGCCGCGTCAATGTGATTGCGCTCAGTACGCTCGACACCGGCGCGCCGATTGCGCGGCGCGTCCTGGACGAAATTGTGCGCGATGCCAAGAACTATACTTACGGCGCGAACTATGTGAACCTGGGTTATCTGCCTGGGCGCGAAGCCGGGTTGGCAAATCTCGCGACGACCGGCTTGTCAACTATTCCGCGCGATTGGGTTTTGAATCAGCCGCTGGCAATTTTCCCGGCAACGCAGAATGTTCGCACATTGCGCGATGTGCGGCTCGTGATCGAACTTGCCGGCTCGGACGATGCGCTCAAAGCGTGGATGGAACAAGTGGGTCCGCGTGTCGGCGTGCCGATTGTTGCCGGCGTCAGCGCATCGGTCGAGCCGCGCGCGCGCGCGTATCACGACACACCGAGCAAACAATTGGCAGCGATGGTGAGCGGATTGGTCGGCGCGGCGCAGGACCAAGTGCTGACGAATCAGCCGGGCTTGGCGATGATCAGCGTCAACGCGCAGAGCGCGGCGCAATTGTTGTTGGCGGGGCTTGCAATTTTCGGCACGCTTGTATTTTGGTTTTCGCGGATGACGGGCAACCATGAATGATTTGATTGGCGTGTGGGTCGGCGCGATTCTGACGCTGTTGGTCTTCAGTTATCTCCTCGGCGATTCGCCGCTGTTTCGCATCGCGCAGGCAATTCTCGTCGGTGTGACGATTGGTTACGCCGCAACCGTCGCGATTCGCTCCGTGCTGATTCCGCTCCTCGCCGCGCCGTTGCTGACGAATCCCGCCAGCAATTGGAGTTTGTTTGTGCCATTGTTCCTGGGTCTGCTCTTGTTTGCCAAATTGCATCCGGCATCGTCATCGCTTGGCAATCCCAGTGTCGCGTTGTTGTTCGGCGTTGGCGGCGCACTGGCAATCGGTGGCGCGTTGAGCGGCGTGTTGGTGCCACAGTTGCAAGCGACCATCGTGTCGTTTGCGCCGGCGCAAGAGTGGAACGTCATCGTCGATAATTTTTTGCTCGTCATCGGAACGCTTGGCGCGTTGCTCTCGTTTCGCTTTATCGTTTTGCCCAAGCAAGGTTTTGCGCGCGGACTCGGTGTGATCGCGCAAGCGTGGAGTGTCGTCGGGCGGTGGTTCATTCTCATCGCGTTCGGCGCGATCTTTGCTGATACCGCCGTGTCGCGCGTTTCGATTTTGATTAGCCGCGTTTATTTTCTTTTGCACGATTGGCTAAACGTGGTGCGATGAAATGGCGGAACCGCAAACCCTTCTCGCCGTCGATGTCGGAAGCGCGTACACGCGCGTCGCGTTAATCAAATCGATTGATGGCGAATATCGCTTCGTCGCCGGCGGCAGATCAATCACTTCTGATTTCGGTCCGCCGGATGTGATGGCAAGCGCGCGCTCCGCGATGCGCGAGATTCAGGCGCGTATCGGTCATCGTTTGCTGACCGACGACGGGCAAATGTTGGTTGGGCGAACCGGCGCGGACGCGATGTCGATTGTTGCAAGCGCGCCGCCGTTGCGCGTGGCGATTATCGGTTTGACGCGCGACATCGGCGTGGCGAGTGCGTTGCGCGCGCTCGATGCGACGAATTGCGAAAGCGTCGCGGCGCTCGCGCTTGACGATGTGGCGAATCTTGTCGATTCGCTTGCCGCCGCTAATCCAGAAGTGATTGTGTTGGTCGGCGGCGTCGATGGCGGCGCGACGACGCGTGTGTACGACGTAGCGGATCAAATCGCCGTATGGCTCACGATGCGTGATGAACGCGCCCGCCCGATCGTTATTTTCGCCGGGAACAAGGATGCGCGTCCGGAAATTGCCGCGCGGCTTGGGCAAGTTACAATGTTGCGGATGGCGGACAATGTGCGCTCCGCGCTCGAACTTGAGAACTTGAGCGCGTTGCAAGGCGAATTGCAAACGCTGTATCTCGAGCGCAAAGTCAAGTGGTTGCCCGGCGTGACTATGCTCGCGAGCCAAACGAACGCACCGATAGTGTCGGCGACGCAAGCGTTTGAGAACGTCGTGCGCCATCTTGCACGCAAATACGGCATTAGCGTTCTTGGTGCGGACGTTGGCGCAAGCACTACGATGCTCATTACTGCGCGCGGTGATGTGCTGACGCGGCATGTGAAATCGAATCTGGGTTTGGGCGCCGGAATGGAAAACTTGCTCGCGCAAACCGGTGTCGCGCGATTGCAAAGTTGGTTGCCAATCGAAATTGATGCGCACGACGTTCAAACGTTTTGCTTGAATCGATCTTTGCGCCCGACGACCTTGCCCACCACATGTGATGACTTGCGGCTCATACAATCTGCCGCGCGCCTCGCGCTTGCATCGATTGCGCAAAATATCGACGACGAAGGGTTCGATTTGGTTGTGGCGACCGGCGGCGTGTTCGCGCACAACGCGGATGTGGGGGCGCTCGCGCTCATCGTGCTCGATGGTTTGCAACCCAGCGGCGTTTTCACCCTTGCTGTCGATACGCTAGGACTCGCGCCGGCATTTGGTGGTATCGAAAGTGTGAATGCGTTAGCGGCGGCGCAAATCATCGAACGCGAAAGTTTTATGACGCTGGGCACGGTCATCGCGCCGGTTTCCGGCAACGCCGATGGGCAAATTGATTTGCGAGTGCAGATCAACTCGGAGCAAACCATCGATGTGCAACATGGCGCACTGGAATTGATTCCTCTGGCATCCGGCGAACGCGCGCACATCGAAGTGAAATTATTTGGCGAGGCTCAATTAGCGCAGGCGCATCGCGGGGTGTTCAAAGCCGAAATCGAAGGTGGAATGCTGGGCATTATCATTGACGCGCGCGGACGACCGATTGCCGAACCGACGCGCGAACAGACCCGGCGTTGGCATCGCGACATGGGCGTCGCTCTAGAGACCGAAAATGCCTGACGCCTTTATTCCGCAGTTGGCGCAGACGCGCGTGCTGACTTCCGCGCGCATTCGCCGCGAGCGTTTGTTGCCGGCGCGCGGCACGGTCCTCGCGTCGATTGGCAGTCGGGTGGGCGCGCTGGATGTCGTCGCGCGAACCGAGGCACTGGAAAATTCAATCGTCGTGCCGCTCGCAACAATTTTGCGCGAGCCGGCAAATCGATTGCCGGAATTTTTACGCAAACAACCGGGCGAAGCGTTTCGGCGCGATGAGATCCTTGCGGCGGTGCCGCAAAAAATTGGACGACGGCGCTTGTATCGTGCGCCGGGCGCGGGACGATTGATTGCGCTGCGCGGCGCGTGGCTCGCGCTGGAACTTGCGCAACCGCCGTTCGAGCTGCGCGCGCTGTATCGTGGTCAAGTCATCAACGTGATTCCGCAAATGGGCGTCGTCATCGAAGCGACCGGCGCGTTGGCGCAAGGCGTGTGGGGCATCGGCGGCGAGTGTTTTGGCTTGCTCAGAAAAATGGTGAACGCACCCGGGGAAATGTTGAGCGAGCGTAAAATCGATGCGGCGGTGCGTGGAGCAATTGTTGTTGCCGGCGGTGTTACCGATGCGGCATTGCATCGATTGGCGCAGGAACGTTGCGCTGGGCTAATCGTTGGCGGATTGGAGACACGCACGTTAATCGAGCAGTTGAAATTGCCGGTGCTGATGACCGAAGGTTGGGGCACGCGTGCCATCGCCTCGCCGATTTTCGATTTGCTCGCGGCACACGATGGCGCAGAAGCGATTCTCAACGCGCCGGGAACAATGCGCCCGGATGTGTTCATTCCATCGATTGGCGCAAGTGCACCGGCGCCGGCGTTAGTCGCCCAAATCGATGCAAGGGTGCGCGTGATCGGCGGCGCGTACCGCGGCGAAATCGGTGAAATCGTGGCGATTCCCATTCTGCCGCGCACAGCGGAGAGCGGAATTCAAATCTGGGGAGCAGAAGTGGACTTGGCATCAAGCAAAGGCGTGCACATAGCTTGGGACAATTTGGAAATTATCGGATAATCTGATATGATAGAGTAAAGGAGACGAGACCATGGAAGACAAATCGAGCAGTTCATCCAGTAGCGAATCGTCTAGCCGTTCAAGTAGCGAACTTATCACTGAATCGAGCAGTGAAGTGGGCAACGGACCTAACCGTTTGTTCATTTCGCTGTTGCTTGGCTTGGCAGGCTTGTTGATCCTGGGCGTGATTGCGGCGGGCTTGGTGTTTGCCACGCAACAAATGGCAAAGCCGGCGGGATCGCCGACGGCGCGCGTGGTCGCGCCGGGAACTTTGGTCGCGTTGACAACGGCGACACCTGAAAATGTGCCGACGCTTGTGCCGGTGATTGTTGGACCTGGGACGCCGGGCTCGACGACCGGTTCGGGTACGCCGGGTTCCGGTTCAACGACTGGCTCTGGCACGCCGGGCTCCGGCTCAACAACTGGTTCGGGTACGCCGGTTCCGGTTCAACGACTGGCTCGGGTACGCCGGGTTCCGGTGGAACCGGTTCAGGCACCGTCATTCCCACTTTGCCGCCGGGTGGCGCGGGCGTAACCGTGATTCCGGTTGGTCCAATTACCGGGACTGTCTTTCCAACGATGACAATTGTTGTCACCGGCACGCGGGTCGTTACGCCGACGGCGATTGTTACCGGCACGCGTGTTGTTACACCGACGGCGATTGTTACCGGCACGCGTGTGCTTACACCGACGACCGTTGTGACCGGGACGCGTGTTGTAACCGGCACCGTCGTGCCCGGTGGTGGGACACCGACCGGCGGACAGTTGCCGCAAACCGGCATGGGCAATGAGTGGCTTTTGCTTCTCGCCGCCGCGTTGCTTGTTGCGTTGATCTATGTCGTGCGGCGCATGCGGACAAGCCGCACGTAGAATCAAAATCGATTTGACATCCTGATGTTGTCGTGTTATAGTCTGGTTAACAATCAAGCAGAATGACGTTGAGCCGGACGAGTACCTATCGTCGAATACCTAGCGAGTCGCGGGACGTGGTGCAAGCGCGATGTAAACGACGATGGCGAATGGACCGGGGAGTTGAAAATCCCAAAGCGCATGAGCGAGTAAGGTTTTCCGGAATCGCCCCCGTTATCGAGGCAGAGGACATTCAAGTTACAAGTGTAACCGCGTGTTCGCAGAGTGAGACTGGCTACAATCCCTATCGTTTCACGGTAGGGATTTTTGTTTGTAGCAAGTCTAACTGGGGTGGCACCACGGGCAAACGCTCGTCCCTGTGTGCGATGATTTTCATCGCGCGGGGATGAGCGTTTTTATTTTGGAGGAGTGAGAAAATGAAAAAAGGAAGAATCTTGACCGGGGATCGACCGACGGGCGCATTGCATCTTGGGCATTATGTTGGTACACTCGCGAGCCGCGTGCGCTTGCAGGACGAGTACGAAGTATTTCTACTTGTTGCCGATTATCACGCGCTCACGCGCACGCAGGACAAGGAGCACATCGTCGCGACGCGCGGGCACACGCGCACGCTTGTGCTCGATTATCTTTCGGTCGGCATCGATCCGAACAAGACGACCGTGTACGTGCAATCCGACGTGCCGAGCGTATGCGAATTGCATTTGCTCTTTTCGATGCTGACCACAACGCCGCGTTTGGAGCGCGTGCCATCGCTTAAAGAAGTCATGGACGCCGAACACATCGAACAGCCGGCGTACGGCTTGCTCGGTTATCCGGTGTTGCAAGCCGCCGACATTTTGCACGTCAAGGGCAATCTTGTGCCGGTCGGCAAGGACCAAGAATCGCATATCGAAGTAACCCGCGAACTCGCGCGGCGGTTCAATTTTCTCTACGGCGATGTTTTCCCGGAACCGGACGCGCTGATCATCGGCGGGACATTGCCCGGCACCGACGGCAAAGGCAAAATGTCGAAAAGCCTGGGCAATGCCATTTTCTTGTCGGACGATGCCAAGACCGTCGATCAAAAAGTGCGCGCGATGTACACCGATCCCACGCGCGTGCGCGCCGACATTCCGGCGAACCCGGAAGGCAATCCGGTTTTCACTTATCATGCTGAGTTCAACCCGGACAAGGCGGAGGTCGAGGATTTGAAAACGCGCTATCGCAAAGGCCAAGTTGGCGATGTCGAAGTGAAGAAGAAATTAGCAAAAGCCATCAACACTTTTCTCGATCCGATTCGCGAACGGCGCGCATACTATCTCGCGCGTCCGCAACTCATCGACGAAATTCTTGCGGCCGGCGCGGCAAAGGTACGCCCGATTTCGCAAGCGACTGTTGATCAAGCGCGCGAGGCGATGGGGCTGGGGAGAAGCAGTAAGCCGTAGGCAAAAGGCAGTAAGCCGATCGTTTATCTGGCGACTGTCTACTGATTACTGACGACTGGAGGGTGTATGACCTGAAGAGTTGTGCCAACCCAATTTTCTGGAGAAATCAAAACACGAGGAGATAGAAATGGACCGCACTAAATTCTTGCTCGACGAAAACGAAATGCCCAAGGCGTGGTACAACATTCAGGCGGATTTGCCCAAACCCTTGCCGCCGGTGATGCATCCCGGCACCGGCAAACCGATTGGACCGCAAGACCTCGCTGTGCTCTTTCCGATGGAACTCATCAAGCAAGAAGTGAGCCAGGAGCGCTTTATCGAAATTCCGGAGCCCGTGCTCGATGTGTACAAAATGTTTCGCCCCTCACCGCTGATTCGCGCACGACGGTTGGAAAAAATCCTCGACACGCCGGCGCAAATCTATTTCAAGTACGAAGGCGTCTCGCCCGTCGGTTCGCACAAGACCAACACGTCGATTGCGCAAGCGTACTATAACAAAATGGAAGGCACGCAACGGTTGTCCACCGAAACCGGCGCGGGGCAGTGGGGCACGGCGTTATCGTTTGCGTGCAATATTTTCGGTTTGGAATGCAAAGTGTATATGGTGCGCGTCTCGTACGATCAAAAACCGTACCGCCGCATCATGATGGAAACGTACGGCGCAAGTGTTGTCGCGTCGCCGTCGCCGGACACGCACGCCGGCGCGAATATGCTGGAGCAAGACCCCGATTGCACCGGCTCACTCGGACTCGCGATTAGCGAAGCGGTCGAGGATGCCGCGACGCATCAACCGACGACCAAGTATGCGCTCGGCTCGGTGCTGAACCACGTCTTGATGCACCAAACGATCATCGGCTTGGAAACGCAAAAGCAATTTGATCAAGCCGGCGTCGAGCCGGATATGTTGATCGCTTGCGTTGGCGGCGGATCGAACTTTGGCGGATTTGCACTGCCGTTCGTGCGCGAAAAAATCGTGAACAAGAGCAAGACGCGCATCGTCGCCGTCGAGCCGACTGCCGCGCCATCGTTGACGAAAGGCGTCTACACGTACGACTTTGGCGACACGGGACACATGACGCCGCTCGTCAAGATGCACACGCTCGGCTCGTCGTTCATGCCTGCGCCGATTCACGCCGGCGGTTTACGTTATCACGGCGTCGCGCCGATCATCAGCGCGTTGTACGATCAAGGGTTCATCGAAGCAATTGCGGTCCCGCAAAATTCTGTCTTCGACGCGGCGATTCAATTCGCGCGCGCGGAAGGAATCTTGCCCGCGCCGGAATCATCGCACGCGATTCGCGTTGCCATCGACGAAGCGTTGCAATGCAAAGCGCGCGGCGAGAAAAAAGTGATCGCGTTCAATCTGAGTGGGCACGGACATTTCGATCTCGGCGGATACGAAGCCTACATGCATAGTAAATTGCCAGACTATGAATATCCGCAAGAACAAGTCGCGAAAGCCGTTGCCGATTTGCCCAAGATCAATGCCTAAATCAATGCGCGGGGGCGAGTTCTTGCCCCCGCAACTAATTGACTCTCCATTTCCTCTGGACTATAATAGCGACACGTTGACGCTGCGCGTGGTTCCGCTTGCCGATGTTTTATTGCACGAGCAAGTGGAATGTGATCGCGTGGACAAACTCACGGTGCGACTAGGCACGGATCGTTTGCTCAAAAATCCGCCGATTGTCGCGCCGTGTGATCATCGTTACGTTCTGCTCGACGGCGCGACGCGCACAACTGCACTCGCGCGGCTTGGTTGCCGCGATGTGGTCGTGCAAATCGTCGATTACAAAACGCCCGGCCTCGTTCTCGAAACTTGGAATCATCTGATTACCGGCTTGTCCGTGTCCGGTTTTCTGCAATCGTTGCGCCAACTCGCCGGGTTGCAACTCAACGTCGCAACCATCGATCAAGCGAACGAATCGCTGGCACTGCGCGAAAGCATCGGCACGGTTGTGCTCGCCGATGGACACGCGCTCTCGCTGTTCGGCGCGGAGTCGATTGTTGAGCAAGCGCGACTGCTGAATCAAGTTGTCGCGCTGTACGAAGGGCGCGGCGACTTGCATCGCGTCGCGCATTCCGAAGTGAAACGCTTGCTTGCGGAACACGCACGGTTCAGCGCGCTGATCATTTTTCCGCGATATCGTCCAGACGAAATCCAGCACCTTGCGCTCAACGGCTGTAAATTGCCGACCGGCATCACGCGTCACATCATCCCGGGTCGCGCGATGCGCATCAATCTGCCGCTGGAATTTCTGCAAGCCGCGCAATCGCTGGACGAAAAGAATGCGTGGCTCGCGGAATGGCTGGCGGAAAAAATGCGCGAGCGACGAGTGCGTTACTATCCCGAACCGGTCTTTTTGTTTGACGAATGAATTGGCCGAAGATTTATCCGTCATGCTGAGCGACACTTGCTCTCCCACTCCGCTTCGCTTCGGGGACTAGTGTGGCGGGAACGTGGCTGTGGTTGACTGTGGTGAACTACCCACAGCCAGTGCTCCACAGTCATGCCAGGGAGCGAAGCATCTCGTTTTTCCAAGAAATGAGCGAGATTCTTCGGCGCACACTTGCGCCTCAGAATGACGTAACCCTAGCCGGAGACTCATGGACTCGAACGATTATTTTGCGCGGCTCACACCATCCAGCGAAATACTTACTCCGGCAGAAGCGCAACTGATCGCCCCATTCTTCACGAATTCAGATCGTTCGGTTGTCGCGCTCAAGAATCTTCCTGAAGTCATCAAGGGCGCGCTCTTTTCCCGCTACAGCCGGTCGGCGCAAGGCGTGCGCCGGCTCTTCCTCGACGAATTTCTCCCGCGCCGCGATCTTGGCATCGACGATTTCTCGCGCGGCGCGAATCATCTGCACGATCAAATCAGCGCCGGAGAAGAACGTGCGGAAGATTTCTATCGTCGTGTCCTGTCCGATTACGGCGATGATTCTGTCGCCGAGTTGGGCGGCGCGCATCTCGCGTGTCAGGACATTTCGCAAATCGCTGCCAAAGTGATCGAAAGCGGGCGCATTGGCATTTCGTATCTCGAAAAATCCTCGCGCTATGTGCCGTTCGACGACAAGGTGAACGGGCAGTATCGCTATTATCGCCCGCATCGCATCATGCAATCGAAATTTGCCGGCGAGTACGTCGCGATGCTCGACGCGCTGTTCGATGCGTATGCGCGTCATTTACCGCGGATGACGGAACACGTTGCGCAACGCAATCCCATCGACCAGATTGAATTTGAAAACGCGCTGACCGGCGATGTTGTGCCTTTCAAGAATATTCGCGACGAAGATATGCTCAAGAGCGCGCTGTTTGCGTATCGGCAGGCAGTGCGCGCGCGGGCGTGCGATATGTTGCGCTGTTTTTTGCCGCTGGCGACGCTGACGAATGTGGGTGTGTGGGGCAATGGCCGCGCGCTCGAATACATGCTCGTGCGGTTGTACGCGGAAGAACTGGAAGAGCCGCAAGTCATCGCGCAGGCAGCGCAAGCGGAGTTGGGCCAAGTCCTGGGACCATTTCTGAAACGCGCGAACGACGAACGCGGCAAAACCCAGCAGGCATTCTTGCAATCGATGATTGCGCGCCAACGCGAATTGGCACAAGAATTTTTGACGAGCGCGAACCCCCACCCCGCCCCTCCCCCGTCTTCGACAAGGGAGGGAGTTAAAAAAGTGACACTCGTCAGTTACGATGCCGATGCGGTCGCGCGTGTCGTGTCTGCGATTTTGTTCGCCGGCTCCGAGTTGCCCAAAGCGGAAATCGTCGCGCGCGTGCGCGAAATGTCGGACGCGGACAAGGCGCGCATCGTGCGCGCATACGTCGGTGAACGGCACAATCGCCGGCACAAGCCGGGGCGCGCGTTCGAGCATACGTCGTACGAATTCGATTTGCTCTTGAACATCGGCGAGTACCGCGATTTACAGCGCCATCGCGTGCTGACGCCGGCTCGGCAAATGTTCACGACGGCGCACGGATTTGACGTGAACGAGGATGTCAACGCGGTGCCAGAAATTCGGGCCGATTACGTGCGCTTGATGGAACAAGCGGCGCAATTTCGCGAACGCTTGGCAGGCGAAATGCCGGCAGAAGCGCAGATACGTTGTGCCGTTTGGCTTTCGCGTGCGCTACAATGTGCGCTTGAATTTGCGCGAGACGTACCATTTGATCGAACTGCGTTCCGCGCCGCAAGGTCATCCCGATTATCGCCGCACGACGCAGGAAATGTTTCGCGCGATTCAATCTGTGCATCCTGTGCTCGCCGAACCGATGAAATTTGTAGACCTGACGCCGGATGTGCCGTTGGGTCGTTTGCGCGCGGCGATGCGAAAAGCGAGGAGGGTTTAGAGAATGAACCAAACTGTCTTGAACGTCAAGGATTTCCGCAAGACCTATGGGAATTTTGTTGCGGTCAACGGCATCAATTTCGATGTGCATCGCGGTGAAATCTTTGGTTTGCTCGGACCCAATGGTGCCGGCAAGACCAGCACACTCGAATGCCTGGAAGGATTGCGTCAACCCAGCGGCGGCTCGCTCGACATCCTGGGTCTAAATCCAGGTCGCGACGGACGTAAACTACGCAACCTTGTTGGCGTGCAGTTGCAAACTTCGGCGTTACCCGGGTCGATGACGGTGGATGAAGCGATGAAATTCATGTGTGCTTATCATGGGGTTGCGCCACGCACAGATTTGTTGCAACGACTGGGCTTGGGTAGCAAACTCAAAACGCAGTATGCGCAACTCTCCACCGGGTTGCAGCGTCGATTGGCTTTGGCGCTTGCAATTGCGCATCGTCCGCCGGTGGTCTTTCTGGACGAACCGACGGCAGGCTTGGATGTTGAGTCGCGGACTGAACTGCATACGCTGATGCAAGAATTAAAAGCCGCCGGCACGAGTATTTTGCTTGCAACGCACGATATGGCAGAGGCGGAAAAGATGACCGATCGCGTGGCGATCTTGCTCAAAGGCAAAGTGGTTGCCACCGGCTCGCCGCGCGAATTGACTGCCACCGGTTCCGCATACACCAAGATTTCGGCGCGCACCGAGCAATCGATATTGCTCAAGCACGCTGTGAAATTCCCGGCGGTGAGCCAACACTCTTCGCAAGAAGATTATGCGATTTACTTTAGCACCGACCCGGCGCCCACTGTATCGGCGATCTTGGCGTATCTGCGCGAACACGACGACAAACTGATCGATTTGCGCGTGGAGCGTCCGTCATTGGAAGAGCGCTTTTTGGAAATCACCACCGTCGGAGGCGTGTCATGATTGCTTTTGCTAATCATTTCGCTTTTGAGTTCAAAACCGGATTGCGCAACGCCTCGTTGCTGTTTATCAACTATCTGTTTCCCTTGTTCTTTTACGTGATGATGGGTGTTGTCATGACCGCCATCAATCCCGGTTTTCAAGAGACGCTGATTCCCGCGATGGTGATTTTTACGATCACGGCAAGCACATTGCTCGGCTTGCCCAATCCGCTGGTCGAATCGCGCGCGGCGGGTATTTACCGGAGTTTCAAAATCAATGGCGTGCCGGCATTGTCGATTCTGTCGATTCCGGTGTTGACGACGGTCTTTCACGCGCTGATTGCTTCTGCGATTGTCGCGTTGACCGCCGCGCCGTTTTTCAAAAGCGCGCCGCCGAGCAATTGGTTGATCTTCGGTCTCCTCACGATTCTAACTGCCTTGACCTGCGGCGCGATTGGCGCGCTCATCGGCGTCATTTCAAACGACACGCGCGCAACCGTCCTGTGGTCGCAAATGGTTTTCCTGCCATCCATGCTTATCGGCGGGCTGATGATGCCATTGAGCATACTTCCTGAATCGATTCTTCCTTTCTCGCGGCTCTTGCCGACTGCGCACGCGATGCAAGCGTTTCTTGGATTGGCGTACAATCAATCGACGGTGTTCAATCCGTTTGTGTCGGCGATGGTATTGTTGACGAGTGGCTTGCTCGCGTTTGGTCTAGCCATTTATCTTTTCAGTTGGGATACCCAAAACAGTACTCGCCGCGGACATCCGTTGATGGCGTTATTGGTACTCGTTCCGTATGTTGTGTCGATTTTTATCAAGTAGATTATTTCTGGGCAAGTCCGACCTACCGAGTTTGCTATGATCGGAAAACTTAGGGTTTACCTCTTTGCGCTTACCCTGCTTTTTTCTTTGCTTGGCGTGTCCGCGCGCGCGGATACTTTGGCATTCCAAAATTACACCCAGCGCGACGGACTCGCAGACGATTACATCACCAGCATCGCGTTTGCGCCGGATGGCGCGCTGTGGGTTGGCACGTCGCGCGGAACAACGCGCGTGCAAGACAAGTTACTGGATCAACTACACCTCCGCCCATGGCTTGGGCAATTCCTGGGTCAATGGCATCGCCGCGTTGACCGGCGACAAGCTTTATTTTGCAACGAACGGCGGCGGGCTGACGTACTTTGATGGCGCGACGCGCAAAACGTACACGACAAGCAACTCGGCGATTCCGAGCGATTATGTCAGCGCGGTGGCAATCGATAAACAAAAGCGTGTGTGGATCGGCACGACGAACGCCGGCGTCGCGCGTTTGGAAAACGACCAGTGGACGAAATTTTCGCTCGCGAATAATTACATCAACGCTTTAGCAATCGATTCTGCCGGCAACGTCTGGGTTGCGACGAGTGATGGCGCATTTTTCTTCGACGGCAAAGCCTGGACACGATACACCGCGAGCGCCGGGCTAGCGAGCCATCGCGTCAACGCAATTGCGATTGCGCCGGACAATCAAGTGTGGTTCGGCACCGACAACGGCGTGAGCGTGTTCGACGGCAAAACATTTCGTTCGTTCACGCAAGCCGATGGACTTGCCGGATAACCTTGTGCGCGCGCTGGCGGTCGATGCGACGCGCGTGTGGGTTGGCACCGGGCGCGGGCTTGCGGTGTTCGAAAACGGCAAATGGAAAACGCACACGCGCGCCGATGGCTTGCCCGATAATGAAATCACGACGCTCGCCATCGACGCGCAGAAAATCGTGTGGATTGGCACGCCGCGCGGCTTGAGCGTCTTCGGCGGCGCGCTGACGCGCCCGACGACGTTGCCGGTCGTGCTCGTGCACGGCTGGCATACCGCCGCGTCGGACGAAATCGACGACACGGAATTTCGATTTCTCCGGAAATATCTCGAAGCCGATGGCTTTCAAGTTTTCTACGCCGCTGGGATTTCGCCGGAGAAAACGTTGTTCCAAAATGCCGCGACTCTGCGCGATGTCATTGCCAATGTGAAAACAAAAACCGGCGCGCCGCGCGTCGATGTGATCGCGTTTTCGATGGGTGGCTTGAACACGCGCGCGTACATCGAATCGTCGTTGTATCAAAACGATGTCCGTCGCGCGATTATTCTTGGCACGCCGCAAGCCGGCGTGCGCTTGTGGTACGATTTGCTCACGCGCGAAATCGAGGATCGACCCGGCGAACCATCGGTCATCGAATTGTCGCCCGAGTACGCCGCGTTGTTCAATCGCACCCATCAGCCGCGCGCGACGGTTCCATATGATTTGCTCATCGGCGATGCGCGCGCGCAAACCGGTTTGGAACTGCTCAAGCAATTTCCGGCGAGCGACGGCTTGATCGATGTGTGGAGCGCGCACGCGCTCGAGGGTCCGCAAGTGCGCCGCGTCATCAACGCCGACGCGCACGATTGGAAACCCTCGCCGCTTCCATTCACGCTCACCTCGTATCTCTATCCCGACACGACGTATCAACGATTCATTCGCAATGCGTTGCGCGACCCGGACGCGCGCCCGATTGGTTTTGCCGCCGCGCCGGTCGATCCGATTTTGCCGCGCAACATCACGCCGCTGAACATCGATACGTTGAATGCCGGCGCAACGATCACGCGTACGATTTTGATCGACGCGAATCGCGCGACTCGTTTTCTCGCGCGATGGAATGAAGGCGATGTTGCGATAACTTTGCGCGCGCCCGATGGTACGCGTTACGCGCCGGACACCGTGCGCGACAGTGTCACGTCAAGCGATTTCACGTTGCAACCTGCGCGCAAGAATTTGCTCGATGCGGCGTACTTGAAAGCCGACATCGGCAATCTCGCCGCGTATGCAATTCCAAATGCGCCAATCGGCGCCTGGTCGTTGATCGCGACGCGCTTGGATCGCGCGACGGAGCCGATTACGCTCACCACTTATGCCGATCTCGACACGGATGTGCGCTTGCAAGTGAACACCGACCGTGCGTGGTACGCGCCCGGCGTGCCGGTGATTATCAACGCGGTGTTGAGCAACAAACTTGCCGGCGCAGATGCGCGCGCGACAATCGAATGGCTGGGTGATGGCAAAACGTCTCGTGGCAAACCGATCGAAATAAGACTGCTCGAAGAAGGCGAGCCGGGAAATTATGCGGAGGCGATTCCCGGTTTGACGCGCGGCGGCTATTATCTTGCGCGCGTGGTTTTGCAAACGCCGCAGTTTTCTCGCGAACAGCAAATTCTGTTTGCAGTTTCACCCAAGACGGCGTCGTTCGCCGGCGATGCGCGCGCGCGCGCATCGCGCGTCGGCATAACCATCGATGCGGCGGTGAACGTCGCGCGCGCCGGTGAATTTGCCATCGGCACGACTGTTCGCAACGCGCGCGGAGATTTGGCTGCCGCATTGACCACGCCGATGACGTTGCAAGCCGGTTCGCAATCGGTGACGCTGATGATTCCCGGCACAGAAATTCGCGCGCGCGGAATCGATGGACCGTACACTATTGAATTGATTTTGATGGACGCGGCGTGGGCGGCAGTGCCGACGGACGAGTTACCTAAGGCAATTACAACGGACGCTTGGCGTGCAAGTGATTTTGGGGAATAACATTCTGAGCGGTGCCGCGTTGCGGCGCGATTGAAGAACGTACCCCTTCGACTGCGTGGTGCTCCACTCCGCTCAGGGTGCCAAAGATTTGGAGTAATCTATGAAGCTCAATCTGCCGAAATTTAATTTACGCTGGCTGGCGCTTGCGGTGGTGGCGCTGATCGGTCTCATCGCCGTGATGACCATCGCCAACTCAGCGATGACGCAAGCGCAAACGCCGCCTGCCAACACGGCCGTCGTCCGGCGCGGCACGATCAGCGCGTCGGTCAATGCAACCGGCAAAGTGCGTTCCAAGCAATCGGCGCGCTTGTCTTTGCCCGTATCCGGCATCGTGCAAGAGATTTTCAGAGAAGAAGGCGATCTCGTCAACAGCGGCGATGCGATTCTCGCTCTGCGCGCGGATGATGCGACGCGGCGCGTGCGCCAAGCCGAATTGAATCTGCAATCGCGCCAACTCGATCTTGTGCGCGCCAAAGCCGCGCCGCGCGACGAAGATATCGACATTGCGCGCGCGAACTTGCGTAAGGCGACGCTGACGGTGGCGGCGGCGGAAGCGGCATACAGCGCAAATCCATCAGCGCAGAATGATGCGTATCGCGAAGCCGCGCGTGCCGATTTGGAAATTGCGCGCGCAAGTTTCAGCCGCGTGACGAACGGCGCATCGAAAGAGGAATTGGAGACGTTGCAGAACTCGGTGGCGATTGCGCAAATCGAATTGGAGAATGCGCGCGATGTCTTGACGCGAACCAAACTCACGACGCCGTACACGGCGACGGTGACGGAAATCACCGTACGCGAAGGCGAACTCGTTGGCGCGTATACGCCGCTGGCGAACGTGGCGGATTTGAGCGCACTGGAGATCGCCGTCGACATCGACGAAATTGATGTGGCGAATGTCGCAGTGGGGCAATCGGTTGATGTGCGACTTGACGCATTCCCTGGTGAAAAGTTTGCTGGCAAATTGACGCGCTTGTTCCCGGCGGCATCGACACAGCGCGGGAGCACGGTCTATTCGGCCATCGTCGATTTCGATCCGCGCGGATTACTCGTGCGACTGGGGATGGGCGCGAACCTGCGCATTCAAACGAGCGAAAGGAAAGATGTGTTGATCGTGCCGAATCGCGCGCTGAAAAATGTCGGAACGCGCAAAGCGGTGCGCATTGTTTCGCCCGGCAATCCGCGCGACGTGATCGTCGAAATCGGCGTAACCGATGGCAACGAAACGGAGATTGTGAGCGGCGTGAATGAGGGCGATCGAATAGCGGTGCAATAAAAAATCGGGGCGCAGAATCCTGCGCCCCGATACTTTTTTACGGAGTTGGTGTTGGCGAACTGGTCGCGGGCGGTGAGATGGTTGCCGGGGTGACAGACGTAGCAGTTGGGATTATTGTTGGCGTATCGAATGTTAGCGTCGCGCGTTCAAGCGGCAAGGCGCCGGGCGTGAACGTGGGATGCAACGCGCGCGTGGGCGCGGGCGGCGGCGTGACCGGAAAAGCAATCGTGCCGACAATGCTAAAGACGACATAGTTTGCAAGAATGATGATGAGCAATACTTTCCAATTACGCCACGGCATACTTCCTCCGCCGAGATTATATCATGGCGTATCGGTTCGCGCAAACTAAAGCGGGTTGCAATCCCTACCCTTAAAGTGGGGGTGATTTTGTCTCTCTCGCGCAATCATGATACAATAGACGCGATGACAACACGCGCGGAGATTACAACCAACTGGGGCGTGCTCGGACATGAGTGGGCGGTGAGCGCGCTCGCGCGCAGCATTGCCACCGACCGCGCGGCGCATGCATACCTTTTCACCGGTCCGCATGCCATTGGCAAGACGACGTTGGCGCGCGCGTTGGCGCAGACGTTGGAATGTACCGCCAGCAATCGTCCGTGCGGAATATGTTCGGCGTGTCAACGCATCGCGCGCGACCGGCATCCGGATGTACAAATCATCGAAGGTGTGCCGGTCGGTTACAAATTCGATGAGAAAGCGCCGCCGCCTCCGCCGCGCGCAAACGATTGGGAACGCCGCATTTTGAAAATCGATCAGGTGCGGTTGGTTCAGCACGATGTTTCGCGCGCGCCGTTTGAAGGACGCTGGCGTGTTATCATCCTGCGACGATTTGAAGAAGCGAACGAGGAAGCGGCGAACGCGTTTTTGAAAACGCTCGAAGAGCCGCCGTCGCACACGCGCTTGATTCTCACCGCGCGCGACACGAGTTTGCTCTTGCCGACGATTGCCTCGCGGTGTCAGGTGTTGGCGTTGCGTCCACTCGCGCCGGCGCTGGTTGAGCGCACATTGATCGAAAAATCGATTGACGCGGAACGCGCGCGATTGCTCGCGCACCTGTCCGGCGGTCGTATCGGCTGGGCGTTGCGCGCCGCGCAAAACCCGGCAATGCTCGACACGCGCAACGAATGTTTGGATGCGTTGACGACGGTCGTGCAAGAAGGACGCGCCGAACGCTTGGTGCGCGCGGATGCGTTGGCGAAAAAATCGGATGACTTGCCGGAGCTGTTGGATTTCTGGCTCGGTTGGTGGCGCGATGTCTTGTTGATGCAAACCGGCGAAGGTGCGCGCGTTACAAATGTTGATCGAGCAAATATTTTGCAGGAACACGCGACGCGCTTTTCATTTGAGCAAGTTAGTCGCGCAGTGAAATCGGTGCGCGCGACAGCGCGGTATCTCGCCCAAAATGTCAACGCGCGTTTGGCAATCGAAGTCTTGTTATTAAATCTTCCCGGCGTGGGCGCGTAAGCGCGCTCTGGACATAGGAGTCCCATGAAGTCACGTACCATTGTTGGCGTGCGCGTCAAGCGCGTGCCGCAAATTGCATATTACGATGCGAGCGGTTTTGCGGATTTGGCGGTAAATGAATTTATCATCGTCGATACCGATAAGTGCCGCGAAGCGGCGCGTGTGGTCGTTGCGCCATCGCAGATGGGCAACTTTTCGCCCGATGGTGAACTGCGTCCCGTTCTGCGCCGCGCCACGGCGTTCGATCTTTCGCAGTGGCAACAATTGCGCCTGGAAGAAGACGAGGCGTTGGCGAAATGCAAAGAACAAGTTGCCAAGCACAATCTCGCGATGCGCTTGCTCGAAGCGGAATACAACTTCGATGGCAGTCACTTGACATTTTATTTCACCGCCGATAGTCGCGTCGATTTCCGCGGACTGGTCAAAGACTTGGCGGGCGTGTTCCCCGCGCGCGTCGAGCTGTGGCAAATCGGTCCGCGCGACCGCGCAAAACTCGTCGGCGGTTTGGGTCCGTGCGGGCAAGAGTTGTGTTGCGAACGCTTCCTCGCCGATTATCCCAAAGCGACGATCAAGATGGCGAAGGATCAAGATATGCCGCTGGGTCCGAATGCCGCGACCGGCTTTTGCGGTCGCCCGTTGTGCTGTCTCGCGTACGAACAATCGACGTATCAAGCGGCGAGGGGGCGCGTGCCGCGCGTCGGCGAAATCGTGACGACCGCGCGCGGCGGCGGGCGTGTGATTGCGCGGAACGTGCTGAACGAAAGTATGACGGTGCAATTTGAGAATGGCGGAAATGCGGCGGTAACGCTGGCAGAAGTCTTGTCCGTGCGCCGCGCGCCGGTGGAAGAGGATAACGAAGAGGGCGGGGAATAGCGTTTGATGTCGTTCTGAACGGACAGTGTGGTAAACTCAACTCGCGAGCCGGAAAATTTCCGGCTCGCGAGTTTTTTCTAGTTCATGCGGAGACTCGCTGCTTTGCTTTTCAACTTGTCCACGACTTGCGGCGGCACGTTTACCTCGCCCAGCGCGCTCATGTGCGCCATCTTGTTCAAACCGTGAAAATCGCTCCCGCCGGTTGCGATCAAGCCAAACTGCCGCGCGATGCGCGCGAGCTCACTGCGCGTGTTGTCGTCGTACATTCCGTAATGCACTTCCAAGCCAAGCAACCCACACTTGACCATCGGCTCGACCCAGTTTGTCACTTCGCGTGGATGTGCCAGGACCGGCACGCCGCGCGCTTGCAGAATCAGCGTCACCGCATCTTCCGGCGTCAAGCGAAAGCGTTCGACGTAAGCCGGTCCTGTGCGTCCGATGTACTTGTCGAACGCTTCGGTTACGTTCGCAACGTGACCGGCTTCGAGTAAGGCTTGCGCGACGTGCGGGCGACCAATCGATGCATCGCCGGCGATTTCGCGCACGCGCTCGAACGAAATGGGCACGCCGAGCGCGGCGAGTTTTTTCGTCATCTTTTCTGCGCGCCCAAAGCGACCTTCACGAAACTTGACCAACATCGATTGGAGGTGTGCGTCCTGCCAATCGATGAAATAGCCAAGCACGTGGACTTCGCCTTGCGGCACATCGCACGAAAGCTCGACGCCGGGAATCACGGTGAGCGATGTATCGCGCGCGGCGGCAATCGCCGCATCGATGCCATCGCACGTGTCGTGATCGGTCAGCGCGATGACATTGAGATTCCGTTCGAGGGCGAGCCGCACAAGTTCCGCCGGCGCGTGCTCGCCATCCGACGCCGTGGAATGCGTGTGCAAATCGACACGCAGAGGATTTGCGATTGCCATGCCGGCTAGTCAACCACGGGCGGCGGTGTTGGTCGCGGCGCTTCCGGCTTTGGCTCGAACGTGCGCGTGACCTCGACGAGAAATTTCACGGCAGTGCGTTCCTCGCCGCCCACGTCAACTTCGACGAACGTCGGCGTGCAAGCAATGTCCAAGCCGTCGCGTTCCAGATAGCCGCGCGCAATCGCAATGGCTTTGACGGCTTGATTCACTGCGCCTGCGCCAATTGCTTGCACCTCGGCGTGACGATGCTCGCGAATCACGCCGGCAATTGCGCCCGCAACCGCCGTTGAGCGTGATTTGGCGGAGACTTTGATGGTTTCCATGGGTTCCCTCCTTTGACGCACTGACGCAGAGAAATTGTCGATTCGACCTCTTGCGCGATGATGCGTCGTGGCACGTTCACGCGTTACCGCGCGAGCGCGCAATCATGGTGTTGGTACGACAAACTGAGAATCGGATGATGTCGCCAGAGTTCCCCAGAAGTATTAGTGTCATTGCGAGGAGCGCAGTTTGCGACGAAGCAATCTCCTAGTTACTTGGGGATTGCTTCGCCGCAAAAAGAAATTCGGCTCGCGATGATGTATTACTTTGCGTACTCCACCGCGCGCGTTTCGCGCACGACGGTTACCTTGATTTGACCCGGGTATTCTAGATTGTCTTCGACCTTGCGCGCGATTTGCTTGCTCAAGTTGATCGCGCCCAAGTCGTCGATTTCTTCCGGCTTGACGATGATGCGGATCTCGCGTCCTGCTTGAATTGCAAACGATTGTTGCACGCCGCTGAACGCGTTTGCCATCGTCTCCAACGCCTCGACGCGTTTCAAGTACAGTTCCAATGATTCGCGCCGCGCGCCGGGACGCGCGCCGCTGATCGCATCGGCGGAGATGACGATGATACATTCCAAAGATTGATGCTCTTCTTCGCCGTGATGCGAGGCGATGATGTTGCACACGGCGTCCGATACGCCGTACTTGCGCGCGATTTCCGCGCCGGTGATCGCGTGCGCACCGCCGACTTCGTGCGAAACCGCTTTGCCCAAGTCGTGCAACAATGCGCCGGCTTTGGCGACCTGAACATTCGCTTTCAATTCCGCCGCCATCATCCCGGCAATATGCGCCGTCTCGACGGAGTGGGAGAGCACATTTTGTCCGTACGATGTGCGGTAGCGTAATTGTCCCATCAATTTGATGACTTCGGGATGCAGACCGGCAATGCCCACTTCCAGCGCGGCTTGTTCACCCGATTCGATGATTGCCGCATTGACTTCTTCTTCCGCCTTCTCCACAATTTTTTCGATGCGCCCGGGATGAATCCGACCATCGGTGATCAATTTGGTCAATGCCACGCGCGCAATTTCGCGGCGCACCGGATTGTGACTGGAAACGATGACCGCTTCCGGCGTGTCGTCGACGACGAGATCAACGCCGGTGGCGACTTCAATGGCGCGAATATTGCGTCCTTGGCGTCCGATGATGCGACCTTTCATTTCATCGTTCGGCAGGGGGACGAGCGAGACCGTTGTCTCGGCAACTTGATCGGACGCGACGCGTTCGATTGCCGTCGTAATGATTTCGCGCGCGCGTGTTTCGCCTTCCTCGCGCGCTTGCTGTTCGATTTCGCGGATTAAGCGCGCCGCATCCTTACGCGTATCTTTTTCGACTTCTTTCAACAGCAACGCTTTGGCATCTTCCACGCTCAAACCAGAAACACGTTGCAATTCCTGCAATTGCTCTGGCTTCCATGTTTTCCAGATTCGCGCGAACTTTTTCCAGGTCTTGTTCCTTCTTCTCCATTTTCTTTTCGCGCGTGTCAAGCATTTCGTGACGGCGATCCACTGCCTCGCGGCGATGGCGCAAACGTTCATCCTCGCGTTGCAAGTCGTAGCGTTTTTTCTTTAGTTCGTTGTCCGCCTCTTCGCGGTATTTCAGCGCTTCATCTTTCGCTTTGAGCACAATGCCCTTGGCGTTCGCTTCTGCTTCAGCGAATTGCTTTTGCGCCTCGGCGGCTTGCGCCTTGATCTGTGCGCTGGTGAAATTCTTTTGCAGGATATAACCTACAACAAAGGCAATCGCGGCGGCAAGAAAAATCAGTACAATTTCAAGTAGCAAATCCATAGTTTACTCCTTCACTCATTCTTCAAGTTTCTCCGCATCTCGTTCATTCCACAGGCGGGTTGAGGCATCTTTCGCCACGCTGTACCCAAAGCCGCGTCGAACCAAAAATGCGGTCAGTTTATCCAGAAACGCTCGCCGATCCAAATCGGACCAGCGTTTCGCGCGAGTCAGCCCAGCGCGGTACGCGCTTTCGCTTTCGTCGATCGCGCCAATCGCTTCGGTGATGGCGTCATTCGACAAGCCTTTGCGTCTCAATTCGAAACGCAGTGCGCGCCCGGCGCGGGGCTTGAACTGCTCGCGATTTTCCACCCAGTATTTGGCAAATGCCTCGTCGTCCAACAAGCCGGCATTTGTCAATCGCACGATCACGCGCTCGATGACTTCCGGCGCGATTTTTTTCTTGACGAGTTGCTGTTTCACTTCCGTCGAACTGCGCGGACGCGGTTCGAGAAAGCGTAACGCTTTTTCGTACGCGGTTTCAAAATCTTCCGCGTCTTGTAATTGCTTGAACTCTTCATCGCTCAGTGTTTGCCCCACGCGCAAACGCGCCGCAACCAAATCGGACAAGCCGAGCGCAAAGGCATTGTCGATGTAGAGATTGAATCGGTTGGCGTGCCGCGCTTGCGGCTCGATAGCAGTGATCTTGCCCATAAAAAAATCGCTGTGGCGTGTGCTCACAGCGATTGGACGCGCGCAAAAATTCTGCGCGTCTGGACGAGACGGCTTGCCGGGAATTTTCAACTGCCGATTCGCATGAATGCGCCAAATCGGTTACGATGAAATCAGAAAAACGCGCCCTAGAGAAAATGCGTGGAACGATCCGGGCGGGTGCGACGACGTTGTCTTTCCGCACGAAATCCAAACGTGGCGATTTTTGTTCGCCGGGCGATGGGTATGCAATTTCGTACTCGCTTGCCAGTTCATGTGCGCGTTTTCATAATCGGGAAACAACCCGGGTGCCAATTCGAATGCGGCAGAATCGGCGGTGCCGTCCAGAAATCCAATCCTGTGAATGGGCCGTTCGCACGAACATTTGTGCGATTGGGCCAATTACGACGATGCGCCCGCCATGGGCGAGCGCATCTAATTTTCAATTGTTATTCCTTGTCTTCCTCTTCGTCGTCTTCATCCTCGTCGTCGCGCGCGTCCTCCAACACTTTCGGGACGCTGCCTTGCAAACCCGCTTTGTCGCGAATCGACTTGTACAGGTGCTCCATCATTTCCGAATTTTGTTTGAGAAATTCACGCGCGTTCTCGCGTCCTTGTCCCAAGCGCGTGCCTTCGACGGAATAGAACGCGCCCTTTTTGTCGATGATGCCCATTTCCACGCCGAGGTCAAGCACATCGCCTTCGCGCGAAATGCCGATGCCGTGCATAATGTCGAACTCGGCTTTGCGGAAGGGCGGCGCAACCTTATTCTTTTTAACGCGCACGCGCGTGCGATTGCCGATCACTTCATCGCCGCTCTTGATGGCATCGATGGGACGAACGTCCATGCGCACCGAGGCGTAGAATTTCAGCGCCATGCCGCCAGTGGTGGTTTCCGGATTGCCAAACATGATGCCGATTTTCTGGCGCAGTTGGTTAGTAAAGATCACGACCGTATTCGATTTTTTGATTGCGCCGGACAATTTGCGCAACGCCTGGCTCATCAAGCGCGCTTGCAAACCCATGTGCGAATCGCCCATTTCGCCTTCGATTTCAGCGCGCGGCACGAGCGCCGCCACGGAATCGATGACGATGATATCGACGGCGCTGGAGCGGACGAGCGCCTCGGCGATTTCCAATGCTTGCTCGCCGGTATCGGGTTGCGAGATAAGCAGTTCTTCGGTATTGACGCCGCACTTGGCCGCGTATTGCGGATCGAGCGCGTGCTCGACATCGATGAATGCCGCCACGCCGCCCAACTTTTGCGCCTCGGCGATAATGTGCTGGCAAATGGTCGTCTTGCCGGAGGCTTCGGGACCGTAGATTTCGGTTACCCGCCCGCGCGGAATGCCGCCGATGCCCAGCGCGAGATCGAGTGAAATCGAGCCGGTGGGAATGGCATCCACTTTGGTGTCGCCGCCTTCGCCGAGCTTCATGATCGCGCCTTCCCCGAAGCGTTTCTTGAGGGACGCGAGAGTGGATTCGAGTGCTTTTGCCTTGCTGGATTCGCTAGGCATTTTGGTCTCCTTGGTTGCCACTCTGTCTGAACCTCCGTGTAAAATTAGTTTACATCAAGTAGAAGCAAAACGCAAGCCCCCGCGCCACTGTTGGTTGTTTGCCGTAAGAGTGGCAGAAAAAATTTTGTGAGATTCATTCGCGGCGCGTTGTTACTGATGTGCCGTTATTATAACAGAACAACTGTTCTTAGTCAAGTACGACTTTTGCCGATAGCAAGCCGCCGGCTCGATGGTGTCGCACCGCGACGATTTCCGCCAGAATCGCCAGCGCGATTTCTTCCGGCGATTGCGCGCCGACGTCCAAGCCGATGGGACCATGTACGCGCGCCAAGAATTCTTCCGCTACGCCGCGCGCACGCAGTGCATCGAAATGTTGGCGCCGCGTTTCGCGTGAGCCCATCGCGCCGATGTAGCGGGGATGGTATTTTGCCAACGCTTCCAGCGCGGGCAAATCGAATTTCGGGTCGTGCGTCAGAATCGCCACGTACGTTGACGCGTCGATTTTTATTTTTTCGATTGCCTCGTCCGCCCACGTGACGAGAATCGCATCGGCGGTGGGAAAGCGCTCGCGTGTGGCAAAACGACTGCGCGCATCGACAATCGTTACGTGAAAACCAAGTGCCTGAGCGAATTGGGTAAGTGAAATCGCCGTGTGCACCGCGCCGATGATGATGAGTTTCGGTTGCGGCGCAAAGACATCGATGAAAACTTGTGTGTCGTCGTACGTGCAATGCTTGGGCGATTCAAGTTCCATTGCCGCGCGCGCATCGTGCACGACGCGTGATTGCAACTTTGGATCTCGCAAACCGCCGGCGACGCGACCATCGGGATAAACGAACATCGTCGCGCCAAGATTCTCACCTTGAATTATTGTTGCTTGCGCGCACAAAGTTTCACTGGCGATATTTTGTTTCAATTCGGCGTAACCCTCACCCTTCCCGCCCCCTGAAAGGGGGCGGGTTAGGGCGGGGGTTAATGTTTGCACGAAAACATCAATCGCTCCACCGCAACTCAGTCCCACATCCCACGCTGTTTCATCGGCAATGCCATAATGCAACAACCTGGGTTCGCCGGACGCGAGCACACGTTGCGCCTCTTCGATCACCGCGCCTTCAACACAACCGCCACTCACCGAACCGGCAAACTCGCCGCGCGAATTGATAGCCATTTTCGCGCCCAATGGTCGCGGTGTTGAGCCGCCGGTTTTGACAACGATCGCGAGCGCTACGTGATCGCCGCGCGCGCGCCACGCATCGATTGTGGAAATCAGATCACGCATCATGCTTTCTTTGCCGCTTGAATCGCCGCGCGCATCTGGTTGAAATGCTCACGGGTGTGATCTTGCGGCTGGAGAAAATTAAATGCCATGCGCCAGTACGTGCCCTTGTGCGCGACAAATGAATCCGGCAACGCCGCTAGCATCTCGATAGTTTCGGCTTGGTTGTGTTTCCATTCCTGCACCAGTCCAGCGGCGGTATACGCTTGCGTCGTGGCGCTCAACATTTCCGGCAGGTTATCGAGATTATCGACAGTGTCGTAATTGCGCTCGGCATCGAACATGAAATCGTACAACTGAAACAGATTTTGCCGTTCGCCGGCAATCAAATGCGCCAGCGTTTCCTTCGCGCTCCAATCTTTTGGCGATGGTTTGAACGCGGCGTGTGATTCGCTCACGCCCTGCATCAACGCATCGAGTTCGATATTGATGTCATCGTACAATTTGCGCACTGCACTTGCCAGTCCGCGCGCGGTTGGCGGAACATCGGGCAGGGGACGCGCGGAGAGCTCCATCGGCACGGTTTTCTTTTCGCCACCGCGATAAAAGACGACCGGAATTTTGTCGCCGGCGCGATAATTTTGCAAAACCCGGGCAAGCGAGCCATAGCCGGTCATTTTGTGTTTGCCCATTTTGACAATGACATCATCATGTTGCAACCCGGCTTGGTGCGCGCCTTTGCCTTCGGCAACGCCATCGAGCCGGAAACCACCGGGCACCGGCACGCGCAGGCGTTTGGCTTCGTCCGCGTTGTACGAACCGATGTAGACGCCGAGCATCGGGCGGCGCGTGAAACGCAAATCTTGCCCGGTCTCGAGCACCGATTGCAAGTTCTCGATTGCCGCGCTCCAGCCGCGCGCAAATTCTTTCGTCGATTTTGCCCATGCTTTGCCGGCGCCGATGCCGGCGTGCGTTAGGTTTAGGACAGTTTGCTTGCCTTTTTCCGCCAGCGAAACTTGGATGCGAGTTTGGCTCGGTTCGCCGCGTCCATGCCACGTGAACGTAATTTTTTTATTTGGCACGAGTGTGGCGAATTCGCCGGCGGTATAGTAACCGCTATTCCAATAAAGATACACGCGCCCGCCTTTGCGCGGATCGGCTTGCGCCGCGTCGCACAGCCATTCGCGCAAGGTCATGGCGCGCGTGAACGCGCGATAGACTTCAGCGGCTGGCGCGTTGATGATCAATTTGAACTTTAGATTCTTGGACACGTTTTCCTCCTTCTTGAATTAGCATGGTCAGAGCAACAAGCAAAATGCACAATGCGATGACCTGACTCGCGCGATAGCCATTCCCAATGAACGTCGCATCGCCGCGAAACGCATCGATGAATAAACGCACGGCACTGTACCACGCGATGGCAATTAACGCGATGAAGCCATCGCGCAGGTTGCGCAATCGCCAAATGATCGTCAAGCCGACGAGTGCGCCCAGTCCATCGTAGAGTTGCACCGGATGAATTGGTTCGCCCCAGAGCGAAATTGCCCAGGGCAAATCAGTGGGCGTGCCGTACGCATCGCCGCTGAGAAATTGTCCAAACGCGATGACGGCGATTGCCGCGAGCGCGCCCGGCGCAAGCGCATCGGCGAACGGCGCGAGTGGAATTTTGCGCCATTGAACATACGCGAGCGCGGCAAGGCAACCGAGAATTATTCCGTAATCCAATGACAGCGCATTCGGCGTGGGCGAAAGAATTTGCGTAAGGTCATTGACATACGCGCCGAAATTTTGCGAAACGAAAATTGCGCGCGCGGAAAATATCGTCGCCGCCACGCCGATGCCGACGACATTCCATGCGTGATCGGGGGCGATGCTTTTGTTTTTGCACGCCCGTTCGGAAACGAATGCGCCAAGCCACACGGCAATGAGCAATGCGAGTGTGAGCGATTGCATCGTGACGGGACCCAGGTGGATGACCGGCATCATTAGCGCGCTCCCAGCGCGGCGATTTGCGCTTCGATGTATGCACGATTCATTGCACCCATGTTCGCGGCGCGCACGACGCCAGCGCGGTCGATGAAAAACGAAGTCGGCATTCCTTGCACACGATATTTCTGCGCGATGCTTCCGTCGGTGTCAAGCAAAATCGGAAACGATAGCCGCGCCTCGGACGCATAGCGCCGAATTGTTTCGGCGTCTTCGCCGTTGTTGATGGCGAGGACGATGAAATCATCGGAGTGAGTTTGCCATGCGAGTTGAATGTCCTGCATCTCGGCGCGGCAGGGCGGACACCACGTTGCCCAAAAGTTGACAAGTACGACCTTGTCACGCTGTTCGCTCAACCTCATTGATGCGCTGTCAAGCGTCGTGAGCGCAAAATCCGGCGCGATGAAATTCACGCGCGCCGCGACGCGCGCGATGATTTCTTCGTCGGTCAGCACGCGCGTCCAATGAATCCACGCGCCGCCGGCAATCGCAACAACGAAAAGCAAAAGGTACGATAATTGCTTGCTCACGCCATCGATTATAATCTGAACGCGGGTCTTGCGCAATGGGATTGCGCAAGGTATAATCGAATGGTCATGTCATTCGCTGCGCTCAGGGTGGCGAAACGAACAAGGAGAAAATATGCCTGCACCCGATTCGATTCCGGAAATAAAAAACAAGCTAGTTGCCGAACGGGAAAAACTCATCGCGGCGTTTGCGAATCTGCCGCGCGAGGTTGTGCTCAAACCGTTCGGCGATGACGGCTGGTCGATCAAAGATTTGGTTGCGCACGTCGCGGGTTCGGAAGCGATCAACGTCAAACTCGCCATGTTGATGGTTGCGAAAAACGAGCCGGTGCAACTCGCGGAACTCGCATCCGATTTTCCGGATTTTCCGCCGCCGTTCGAATTAGACAAGTTCAACGCGTACATGACGAACAAGTGGCGCGCGAAATCGTTAGAGGAAATCATCGCCGCGCTTGAAGCGACGCGCGCGGAAACGCTCGCGTGGCTGGACACGCTGACGCTGGAACAACTCGAACGCACCGGCGAGCATGCGGTCTGGGGCAAGCAATCGGTACGAGCCATGATGCGCATTCTGGTGATTCACGACAAGGCACATCGTGGGGATATCGAAAAACGCAAAGGGTAAAACAAAACGAGGACTCGTGACGAGTCCTCGTTTTTTATTCGATTGTAGTACCGTTTACCTGCAACCTGGGATGTACAAGCGTTGCCCTGCGAAAATCCAATCGAGATTGTAAATCCCGTTTGCGCGGGCAAGCGACCACGCGTCGGTGTGATATCGCGCGGCGATGCCCAACATCGTGTCGCCGTAGCGCACAAAATAGGTGCAACCTACCGTCGGACGTGGATAGAACGGCGGCGGCGGCGGCGCGGGTGGTAGCGGCGCAGGTCGCGGAATCACCAACATTTGCCCGGCGTAAATCCAATTGGGATTCCAGATGCCGTTGGCGCGCGCGATGGCGTACGTGCTCACGCCGTACATCTCGGCGATGCCGCTCAGCGTTTGCCCAGGTCGGATCACGTGATAGACCGGGGCAGGTCCAGCCGCCGATGCCGGCGCGGCGCTAAACGCGCTGAGCAACAGGATCGCAAAAACGACGACCAAAAAGACAGAAATCTTGCGCATGTATCCTCCTTTGGTGTGCCATGCGATTGATGGTCTATTGCGTCGATCTATTGTCAACAGTGTACGACGGGTTGGGTCAGTTGTCAAGACCCGGTCGAATGAAATTACTGTGCCGCCTAGACGCGCACCAATGGGTCTTTGCTGGCTTGGCTCAGAACCTCGACACCTTTTTCGCCGATGACGACCAAATCCTCGATGCGAACGCCGCCCCAGTCCGGCAAGTAGATTCCCGGCTCGATGGTCAGCGTCATATTCGATTGATAGACATCTTTTGACAGCTTGCTCGCGCGCGGACCTTCGTGCACGGCCAAGCCGACGCCGTGCCCCAAACCATGCCCGTACGTCTTGCCCCACTCGGCATTCGTTTTTTCGATAACGTCGCGTGCGATGGCATCGGCGCGTTTGCCTTTCATCCCGGCTTTGATTTTGCGTTCTGCTGTTTCCTGGGCTTTGAGCACCGTGCGGTACACTTGCTGGAACTTGTCGTCGACTTTGCCATTGTTGCTGAGATAAAGCGTGCGCGTCAAATCGGAATGATAAGCGTCAACCCGGCAACCAATATCCACCACAATCGGCTCGCCGAGTTGAAGTGGATGATCGCCGGGAATTGCGTGTGGCAACGCGCCGTTCGGTCCGCCGGCGACGATAAGATCGAAGGCGATCTTGTCCGCGCCGTTCTCGCGCATATATTTTTCAATTTCCCACGCGGCTTGCTTTTCGGTCATGCCCGGCTTGACGACTGTGCGAAAATGCGCGATGGCATCGTCGGCAAGTTTCACCGCGCGCTTGATGGCCGCCAATTCCACCGGCTCTTTCACGATGCGCAGATTTTCAACCAAGTCGGTTGTCGGTTTTAGTTTCAAGCCGGCTTTGCGCGCTGCCTTGCTCCAATCCTTTAACGTGGCAACGGTGAGGTGCGCCATTTCAAAGCCCATCGTCTTGACTTTGGCAATCGCCGCAAATTCGCCGAGTGCCTTGTTGCGATCATACCCAGCTTCGAACAAGGTGAAATCTTTGGCGCGGCGTTTCACATCTTCATAGTACCGCGAATCGGTGGAGACCCAGGCGTGCTCGGCGGAAATCAACAGGGTCGCGTCCAAATACGCCTCGCCCGGCGAAAAGCCAGTGAGATAGAATTGATTTTGCGGCCGCGTGACCAGCAGACCATCGAGTTTTTCTTGCGCCAGTTTTTCGCGCAGACGCGCTAGACGATTGTTCATGCAATTCTCCTTTGGAACTTTGCTGGCGTTTATTATACGCAGATTTGGAACACGCGACAAGCAAAGCATAGGCGTCCTGAGCCGAGTGAAACGGAGTCGAAGGACAACGCAGAGCATTTTGATTTGCCTGCGCCGCATCCTTCGACTCCATCTCCGCTACGTTCCGATTCCGCTCAGGATGCTGTGGAAATAATTTGTCTATCCCCCATGCGTGTGCTAAAATGGCGCGCAATGCTCAAACTCACCCTGCTCGCGCGCGCCACGATGCTGATAGCGTGTGCCGCAATTTTCATCGCCTGTGCTTCTGCTCCAACATCGGTTCCGGTTTCGATTCCCACCTCGCGCGTCTTGAATACGCCGCAATCGGTTGTCATCGCCGATGCGACGCCCACGCCATCCATGACGCCGACAACATCGGGAACAACTGAGCTGGGCACGACACCCGCGCCAACGATTGTGTCAACCGCCACGCCCACGCCGACGCCTACACCATCATTCCTGCAACAACAAATCACGAACTTGTTCGACCTCAGCCGGTTGCCGGTTTTGCAGAACACGCGCGCGACACAATATACCAGCCGCAATTGGGTGAGCCAGGAATATTATTTTGACTACTTTATCGACGATGGAAATTTTGACGGACCCAACTATGGTTACATCGGCGAGGATGGCAAGCGACATTCGTATCGCATTGTGACCGGTTACGATGGTAACCTCGAGTACGAAATTATCCCGCGCGTGGAAGGTCCCGGCGAAATCGCGCGCATTTGGCTCGCCTATCAACAGCATCAGAGTTACAATAATTCGTCGGATATGTCGGCGAACGAGGAATGGTCCAACTGGGGCAACCTGGGCGCGATGGGCAACATTCGTTTTTATTTCGATGACGAGTTAACGCCGCGCATTAACATGGGCATCAAGGATTTATTCGTCGGCAAAAATCCGTTTCCCGCGCCGCTTGCCGCGTTCTACGCATCGGCCAATGGCGGCAACATCAATTACGTTCCGATTCCATTCGCGCGTTCGATTCGCGTGACGACGACCGGGCGCCCGCGCTTGATGCAAATTGAAGTGAAACGATTTCTGTCCAATTCGTCGCGTGCAGAAACGCCATCGACATTTTCGTTGAACCTCTCGTCCGCCGAACAATCGACGCTGGAGCAAGCGGCGCAAGCGTGGCAAACGTGCTCCGCGCGACTCGTCGGCGATCATCGATCATTCCCGCTTGGCATCGCGCCGGAAAATTCCGCTGCCGTCGATTTCCTTCAGCCGGGCACCGTCGCCGGGTTTGATGTGCGCGTGCCGCGCGACCGTGAGGAATCGGTGTGGTTGCAAGTATTCTGGGATGGCGATATCGAGCCGAGCATCAACGCGCCGATTCGCGTTCTCTTTGGCACCGCGGAACGATTGCTGCCGTACTCGGCGTTACCGCTCGGTACGATCATCGACGGTTCAGATATTGTCTTCTATAATTATTTTCCGATGCCGTTTCGTTCCGCGCGATTTGTTTTTGTCAATCACAGTGACCAACCCTTGCCATTGACGTTTAACGTCGTCTTACGCGAACCAACGCCGGGCGCGGAGGAGATGCGCTTTCACGCGTTCTACGGCAAGCGACGCGTCGAACGGCGCGAGGATAATGGCGACAACTATGTCGTCATTGATGTGCCGGGGACGGGCAAGTATGTGGGGTTGATTCTGAGCGCGTGGGATTTGAACCGCCAAGCGTTGAATATGAATTTGCCGCAGACGTGGCGCTTTCCGTATCTCGAATCGAATATGGACGTGTGGATCGATGGTCGCTTGGCATTGCCGGGAACTGGCATCGAAGATGATTTCAACGCGAGTTACTATTATGTGTTCACCGGATATCTTGGTTACAATTCGCGCTATTGTCTGTCCGGGGTGACGCTGCTGGATTACTCGACACATCTCGAACCGTCGTCGCAGTATCGTTTTTATCTCAACGACGCGCCGGAATTCCGCGACCGTTTGCGGGTCGAGGTGCAACACGGGAACAAGGGCAATAATCTATCCGTGACGTATTCGTCTACGGCGTTTTGGTATCAGATGAAATAGGATGTGCCAATGACCACATTGACCAAAGAACGCGCGCGTGCAGAAATCGAAAAACTCGTTGCACAGTTCAAGCAAGACGAAGTTGCGCTTTTAGACAAAGAAGAGGCGATGATCGAAAATAATTTCGTGCGCCCGCTCTTTCGTTTCCTCAATTGGAATGTGGACAATGCCGGCTTGACCGAGCCGCAGTGGGAATTTGTTTTGCAACGCACCACGCGCGAAGGTAGTCGCCCTGACTATATTCTCCAACTCGACGGGCACCATGTGTTGGTGATGGACGCGAAAAAAGCCAAGTACGAAATGCACGACCCGCGCTGGCTCAATCAAGTCTATGCCTACGCTTACTCGACGCAGAACAATCCGCCATCCCGCAAAATCGATTTTGCGATTCTCACCGATTTTCAGGAATTCATCGTCCTCGATTGCACAATGCTCGCCGGCAAACCAGCCGTCGTCAACAATTTTCGCGTGATCGATTGGCGGTACACCGATTACGTCGAACATTTCGACGAGCTGTGGGAATTGTTCGAGCGGAATAATGTGCTTGCCGCCAGCCGCGAACGCAAAACGGGAATTTGGGCGCGCTATCTCTCGCCGAAAAAAGTACAAGCGAATCGTGTTCCGCCGGACCAGGCGTTTCTGTCCGCGCTCGATGACGAAAAAAGCGGCTGGCGCGTGCGGCTCGCCAAGGATATGAAAAAACACGACGCGACGCTCGACGGCGATGTGCTAACGGCCGCGGTGCAGTTGTTGATCGACCGGTTGATTTTCGTCAAGGTGTTGTCTGACCGCGAAATCGAAGATGATTATTTGGCAAAGATGGCAGAAATCGTAGAGCGCGATGGTTTGGCGGAAGAGGATTGCGGTTGGTTCGTCGCGTGCAAGAATCTGTTTATCGAATTGAACGCGATGTACAACGGCAGTATTTTTGCGCCGCGTCAAGAATTGGAAAAGGTCCTGGTCAGCAACAAGGTCGTGCGCGAAATCATCGACGATTTGCTTCCGGAAAATTCGCCGTACAACTTTGCCGTTTTGCCGGTCGAAATTCTCGGCACGATTTACGAACGCTTTCTGGGGCGCGTCGTCAACGCCTCAGCGCAACGCGTCAAAATCGAAGACAAGCCGGAAGTGAGCAAAGCCGGCGGCGTGTACTATACGCCGCAGTACATCGTCGAGTACATCGTAAAAAATACCGTCGGCAAATTGCTGGCGGATTGTAAAACGCCGGCGGACGTGGCGAAATTGAAAATTCTCGATCCCGCGTGCGGGAGTGGCAGTTTTCTGCTCGGCGCATACGCGGCATTGATCGAATGGCACGTAGAGACGTTCCGCCGGAACGTCTCTACCAAGCGCGATCGTGATTCGTATTATCTGGACGAAGACGGGCGCGTGCGCTTGACCGCGAAATTAAAGCGGCAGATTTTGTTGAACAATCTTTTCGGCGTGGACATCGACCCGCAAGCGGTGGAGGTGACGCGCTTGTCGTTATCACTCAAGGCGTTGGAGGACACGCGAAGCGATGAAGCACATCAAGAACGGACGTTGTTCAACCAAACGCTTTTACCGGACTTGAGTGCGAATATCAAATGCGGGAATAGCTTGATTGGGAATGACTACTCTCGTGATTCCGCAAGAACGAGTTGATGTGAATGCGTTTGAGTGGGGTGAACAGTTTAGCGGATGTGATGAATGCGGGTGGGTTTAATGCGGTGATTGGGAATCCGCCGTATATACGTGTGCGGATATTCAAAGAGTTTTATCCGGAGCAAATAGAATACCTGGAATCGCGTTATGCGTGTGCTACACATGTATGGGATATTTATTTGCTATTCTACGAGAGGGCATTACAAATAGCTCGCCCAGGAGGAAGAGTTGGCTTTATCGTTCCGATTCAGACTCTTCATCAACCCAATTGCGAAAGCCTGCGGAAGATCTTGTTGTTAGAAACATCCATAGTAAGCGTTGCTGATCTATCGAAGATAAAAGTATTCGAAGACGCAATCATCAAAAATTGCATACTGGTGTGTGAGCGTGATGTAGAACCAGAGAACAAAATCGCGCTTTTCTCGCCAGATTCTCCAGAAGAATTACTTGAAGAACCAATGAGCTTTTGGCTTCAGAAGAAGGTCCTGGAGAATGAAGGATACAGTTTGAAACTAGATCTAATGTCTTCCAAGAAGATGCTTTGTGAGAAACTCGAATCACAAAGTTGGAAACTTGAGTAGCTATGTTACGTGACGTTTGGATTGCGTTCTTCGGCCAAGGGAGTGGGACAAGGCGGAAAAGAGCGTTTGATAACTACTAGTGGCAATATGCGAAACGCGAAGCCTTATCTGGAAGGAAGAGACATCAAGCGTTATGCAACGTACCCAACAGGGCGTTTCATACGCTACATTCCGGAAGAAATGTATAGCCCACGCAGTCCAGCGTTGTTTGAAACGAAGAAAATCATTTCCCAATCAATGCTATCAAAAATGCGGTTGATTGCAACTCTCGACACTGAAGGGTACTACGTGGAGCAAAGCTTGGTTTGTATCTTGCCACATGGAATCCTGACAGATAACACGATGCCAGGTACTGCTGTGCCGCTGGAATTCATTCTAGGGATCCTCAATTCGAAATTGGAGAGCTTCTACTTCGCGACGCAAGTTATTGATTACTCTCTCGGTGGAGGGCTTGTCCACGCTACGCCTGGATCGCAATCCAGACTTCTTGTGACGCTCGTAGACAAAGCGAAACACAGACACGAATTATCGTCGTTGTAGTGCAAAGTCTGCTGGACCTGCACAAACGCCTGCACGCTGCCAAAACCGAAACCGACCGCGAGTTGTATCAACGCCAAATTGATGCGACGGACAAGCAAATTGACGCGTTGGTGTATGAGCTGTACGGGCTGACGGACGAGGAGATCAAGATTGTGGAGGGGAAATAAAAAAGTAGGGGCGAGTCATAGACTCGCCCCGTTTGTCTTACGCTGGATGATACGTTGGAATGGGTGTTCCGGTTGCTTCGCTGTAAAGCACATCCGGATCCAAGTCTAGATCGTTGGGCCAAATCAATGTGCCGGCTTCAGGATCAACTCGGACTTGGCGGAAGAAATCTAAATCTTCCAATGGCTTGAATACGCCGCCGCGCCCGACTACCTTGGCGCGAAAATCCATCTCAGCGCGAATGCCATCGGCAAATGTCAATTCTAATCGATATCCTTGGACATGACGGACTTGTGTGATGCGTGGAAACATCAAACCTCCTCTAGCGCAACGGCGGTAGTTTGTGCGGGGACTTGCCGGCGCGCACCAATTCCCAATTTTCTTTCAATTCGTTTTGATGCAGTGCCGCCCATTCAATCGCCATTGATACAACTCGGCTGGGCAAATTGCCGGTCAAGATGCCAATTGGATCGATTCCGACTTGTCCTTCGGCACCGCCATATAGCGCGTGAAAATGCGGTGGCAAGTGCTCGTCGTAGTACATTCGGATGATAATCCCGAAAAAGCGACTGATTTCCGGCATGGTGTCTGCTCCAATAAAATTATAGCACGGCGATTAGATTAGTGCAATTGAGCTGCGATTTACTCGACTGTCACTTCCCCCGCATACTCACATTTCGTACACTTGACGCTATTCTTCCCCTTGAGCGTCATCATGTTCCCGCATTTCGGACACGGTGCTTTCACCGGCTTGTCCCACAACGCAAACTTGCAATCAGGATAGCGATTGCACGAGTAAAACACACGCCCCTTTTTCGATTTCTTCTCGGTAATTGTTCCTTGCTTACATTCGGGACACGTGACGCCGGTGTCGGCGCTCCCACCGCTTGCCGATAAATTGCGCGTGCCTTTGCATTTTGGAAACGTCGAACAGGCGAGAAATTTTCCAAAGCGTCCGCGCTTGACGACCATCGGCGCGCCGCACTTGTCGCATACCTCGTCCGTCTTTTCCGCTTCTAGCGTCACGTTCGGCATTTCGTTCGCCGCGCGGTCGAGGGTTTGCTTGAACGGCGCGTAGAAATCTTGCAACACCTGTACCCAGTTCTGCTCGCCCTCTGCAATCTTGTCGAAGCGTTCTTCCATCTGCGCGGTAAAACCGATGTCGACTTCTTTTGGGAAATGGGCAACGAGCAAATCGTTGACGATGAATCCCAGGTCGGTGGGCTTGAGCCGCTTGTCTGGCAATCGATCGACATAGCCGCGTTCTTGAATCGTGGACATGATCGGCGCGTACGTGGACGGTCGCCCGATACCTTTTTCTTCGAGTGCCTTGATGAGCGTCGCTTCGGTGAAACGCGGCGGCGGCTGAGTAAAATGTTGTTCCGGGAAAATTCCAAGCAAGTCGAGCGGATCGCGCGGCGCGAGCGGCGGCAAGATCCTGTTCCGTTCGTCGTCCTCGTCCGATGGCTCGTCTTTGCTCTCCGAGTACACGGCGAGGAAACCTTTGAACTTTAAAATCGATCCGTTGGCGCGGAAGAGGAAATCTGCCGGAAGACCGATGACGGAGGACGGAGCGTTCGGTCGTCCGTCGTCGGTCGTCCGTCGGTCTGCTCCAATATCCACCGCCGTTGTGTCGAAAATCGCGCTTGCCATTTGCGATGCGAGAAAGCGTTTCCAAATCAAATCGTACAGCTTGAACTGATCGGCATCCAGATACTGCTTGATGGTGTCCGGTTCGCGGAACACGCTCGTCGGACGAATGGCTTCGTGCGCTTCTTGCGCGCCGGCAACTTTTTTCTTGTAGATGCGCGGTGTCTTGGGCAAATACTCCGCGCCAAATTTTTCCTTGACGTACGCCCACGCTTCCTTGCCCGCGCTCTCGGCAATATTGGTCGAGTCCGTGCGCATGTACGTGATCAAGCCCACACTGCCTTCGCCTACATTGATGCCTTCATACAGTTTTTGCGCGACCGACATCGTGCGTTTGGCGTTGAAACCTAGCTTACGCGACGCCTCTTGTTGCAACGTTGATGTAATGAACGGCGGCGACGGATTGCGAATTGTATCCTTGCGCCGGACATCGACCACGGTGTACGCGCATTTCTCCAAAACCTCTTTTAGCTTGAGCGCGTCTTCGCCGGCGTGACATTCAAAATCCTTGTCACCCACCTTGATAAGCTTAGCGCGGAAAGGCTGTGATTTTTCTGCCGACGGTCGACTGTTGACGGTTGACTGTTTTTTGAGTTCTGCCTCGATGCTCCAATATTCTACAGAAACAAAAGACTGGATTTCCCGTTCGCGTTCGACAACCAACCGCACCGCAACCGATTGGACGCGCCCTGCGCTCAGATTTTTCGTGTTGATCTTTTTCCGCAACAGTGGACTGATTGTGTAACCGACGATGCGATCCAGCACGCGCCGCGCTTGTTGCGCATCGACCAACGGCTGATTGATCTCGCGCGGATTCGCAAACGCGTAGTCAACCGCATCGCGCGTGATTTCGTGAAACTCGACGCGGCGCACCGGCTTGTTCTGCAATTCGCGCTCCAAGGCGGCGGCAAGATGCCACGAAATCGCTTCACCCTCGCGGTCGGGGTCAGTCGCCAAAAATATTTCCGACGCGTTCCCGGCGAGTTCTTTCAATTCTTTGACTACATCCTTTTTCTTCGGCGTGATGACATAGTGCGGGCGAAAATCATTTTCGAGGTCCACGCCCATTTGGCGTTCCGGCAAATCGCGAATGTGTCCAATCGATGCGCGCACGCGATACCCCGCGCCCAGGAATTTGCCGACGGTTTTGGCTTTTGCCGGCGATTCGACGATGACCAACTTGCCGATCGGTTGACCGATGACGGATGATGAACGACGGACGCTAACCGATTTCCGCCTGCGGTCTTCGGTCTTTGGTCTTTCGACTTTCTGTGATGTGCCTTCTACTTTCGGTTTTTCCAGTCCCGCGTGCGCCTCGCTCTTGCCCAGTCTATTCATCCCGGTGCCGCAGATCGGGCAAACCCCTTTGGTGTATGCCCCCCCGCGCGCGTTGAACAAGGCTTGTGGGTTTTGGATTTCACGTTTGGTTTTACACTTGACGCAGTAGGCTTCCATGTTTTGATTTTCGATTTCTGATTCAAGATTTCAAATCTGGATTATTGACGATGAAAAGATTATACCACAAAGCAAAAGGGTTGGAGCCATTCATTTGGTTCCAACCCTTTTGCTTCTCACCTTAAATCTTGATTATCTAATCCAGTTCCAAAATCGCTGGACGATTGATCATCCTCCCATCGATGACAACCGGCGTTGCGGGCCAGCCATCGATAGACGTCAGAATTTCGTTTCCCGATTCACCAACGAGAATGGTATCCTCCGATTTTGTGCCGGTAATCGATGGATTCCACGCAAAGGCTTGTCCTGGCAGGACGAGATCCTTGGCGCTGGGCGTTCCCAGATACTCGCGCGGTTCGTACCCCGCCGTGCCGCCTTGATGATGCAAATGCCACTCATCAGCAAAACCGGCGTTGGCATATGCCTGCCGCGCCGCCGCAAAAATGTCGCCGAGGGTTTTACCCGGGCGCGTGTGCGCGATAAACGTCGCATCGACGCGTGCGACCGCATCGGCTTTGCGGCGCAACTCGTCCGACAATCTGCCGAAATGCACAAGGCGCGTAATCGAACAGGTCAAGCCCCATTTGCGCGCACACAGCACGAGCATCGCATAGTGTTCCAATTTGTTTGGGGTGGGCAACGGATGCCGAAAATTGAAAATGCGTTCATCGGTTGCAATCAAATTGACGATCGCCTGTGTGCCACGCGCTTGCGCTTCCGCGCCGAGTCGCGCCGCGATTTCAAATTCTGTTTGGCCTGGCTTGACGGCGTGTGCCGCAACATTCATCGCTTCAGCGCATAATCGCCCAAGCAATCGAAAACGCGCGATCTCCTCGGGCATCAATTGCGCGCGCAATCGCGCCATTTCATCCGACAGATCAATGGCAGTCGGGTGCGGCATATCGGTTCCGATCTTTAGACCGCGGGTCAATTCCGCCAAGGCACTCGCTTCGTGCCAACGTCGCGTTTGGAAGTCTCCACCCCTGCGCGGCGAGTTGTTCTTCTTGCTCCAAGCGCGGCGCTTCGATATTGTTCGTGATAAGATAGCGCTGCGTCAGCGTGACGAGCAGAACTGTTCCGGTGAATGATACGGCGGTGTTCACATACGACGCCGCGCCGCATGTCGCCCACGCGAAACTGCTCACGCGTTGAAGCAATAGTGCATCGAGATTGTGCTTTGCCATTAATGCGCGCATGCGTTCTTGTTTGATTTCAAATTCACTCATCGCTTACTTTCCTTTCAGAACCGGTATCGTCGCATTCGCGTACGGCAAAATGCCGATGCGCGCGTCACGCGGCAGATCGCGTAACGCAATCGCAAGCGCGTCGTCGATGGCTGCATACGGCGTCAAAAGTAATTGTCGCACGAAAGCCGGTTTCATCTCCGTGACAAACAACACGCGTTCGCGAATTGCATCACGCGAAATTTGAAACGCCTTGTGCGCGCCGATGCGGTACCCTTCGCGCTTGAACGTCTCGATCACTTGCGCGTGTGACGTCTTTCCCGCAATCCATTCCTCGTAATGCGAACTACCAGTGCCTTCGGGACACGCGGCGCACAAAATCACCGTGCCGTTTTCTCTCGTCACGAACGTCGCGTGTGCCAGCGCTTTTTGCGCCTGATACAAGTTGATGTCTTTGGGGTGTCCGCCCGGCGACGTGATGACCAAATCGAACGGCGCATCCACTTGTACCTGATACAAATCGAGGACGATGGGAATGCCGCATTGCATCACCTCGCGCGGATCGCCGGCAAGCACGGCAACGATTTGCTTGTTCTCGTTGATGACCGAGTTGAGCGCGAAATGCACGCCAATCAGCTTGCCGATCTCTTCGATGTCCTGACGCGCGGGGTTGTCATCATAGCGCGCAATGTTCGCGCGCGGGTCGAGCATCATTGAATGATTGCGCGTGACTGTTTCGCGCCCCGCCAGCCCGACTGCCGCGGTTTTCACACCGCCAGAAAATCCGACGAACTGATGCGGTTCGAGATTGCCCAGCGAGATTCGCAAATCGGCTTGTGCGAAAATCTTGTTGCACCACACTGGCGTACCGCGCACTGTTTCACCAAGATAAATGAGATTTGCGTTGTTATCGCAATCGTGCGTAATGATGCGATAATGCGAAAGAATTTCTGCGGGAAGTAGGTCGGCGAATTCTTTTTCTGCCATCGGCGCGTGCGTGCCGACGGCAACAATGAGGGTAATGGCACTGTCGGCGATTCCGATTTCGTTCGAGGCGTTGCAACAATGGCGGCAATAGAATTTTCAGCGGCACCGGTCGCGTCTTGTCGTTGATTGCAATCGCAACTGATTTTGTGTTTTTGAAATTACGCAGGTTCGATGAATCGATGGCGTCGAACACCGCGCGCGTTGCATCGTTTAGCGGCGGAATCGATGCGGGCTTTAATACCTGCACTTGAAACGATTCAGGAATTGCGAATTCGATTTGAGTTTTGCCGTAGGGGATGTGATAAGTGGTCATTTGAAAACTTTGACGGAAGACAGAGGACGGACGCGAAATGTTCGGTCATCGGTCTTCCGTCCTCCGTCGTTCGTCATAATCCTGTCAACATAATCACTGTCAAACTAAACGTTGCCAGAAATGCCGCAACGCACAACCCAACCACAAACGGCTTGACACCAATTGTGCGCAGACTTGCCACATTTGTGCCCAAGCCAATCGCCGAGAGCGCCATCAGGATGAAGAATTTTGCGGCTTCGTCAAACCATTTGAGCATTACTGCCGCTTCTGCAAGATTCCCAGGTTTGTCCACATTCTGCGGCAACACGCCAGCCGCAACGCCGAGCGTGCGCAAGAGCGACATTGCCAAAAAGCCGAGCACGAACCAGGGCACGAGTTTGCCCCAAGACATTTTCGCTGTCTTGGTTTGTTCACCCATTCGCTGATAAATCAATCCGATGATGACGATGATGGGAGCCATCAATGTGTTGCGTGTCAGCTTTACAATCGTCGCAATGTTCAACGCGGCTTGACTGTACGCGCCGGACGTTGCCACAACCTGGGATGTGTCATTCACTGCCGTGCCTGACCATAATCCAAATACGTGATCGCTGAGATGCAATGCCTGTCCAATAATTGGATAAAGAATAACCGCGACCAATCCAAAGAGCGTAATCGTCGCCACGGCAAAACCCACTTCGTCTTCTTTTGCTTCGATGGTCGGTGCCGTAGCCACAATTGCCGAGTTGCCGCAAATTGCCGTGCCAACGCCGATGAGTGTCGCCAATCGAACTGGGATTTTGAATACATCGTCCCGCCGCAAAAGCCAGTGTGAGCGCGAGCGTGATACAGGCAATAATCAGAATCAGTGATGACAAACCTGTCGCAATGACATCTTGCAAACTGAGGCGCAAGCCGAGCAAAATGATGCCCAAGCGCAGTAATCGATGCAATGAAAATGTAATCCCCGCCTGCGTGTTGGCAAACAAACCAAAAACATTTCGCACGAGCAAGCCGATCAGTACAGCGATTAGGATTTCGCTAATCGCCTTGTTCAGCATAGGACCTGGGATGAGCGATTGCAAGAATCGCGCGACAATCGCGACGATGAGCACAAGGATCAAGCCAGGAATCGATGGGTGAATCTCCCGCGCAATCTTTTTCCATTCGGCGAGTAGAGCGGACATGTCAACTCCATGTCAAAAATGACCGAGGACAGAAGACGGAAGACCGAACACGCATTCACGCCGGTCATCGGTCTTCCGTCCTCCGTCTTTCTGTCAAACTACGCGCTTCGGTACAACTTGGTCAACACAAACTCATTGTGCCGCAACACTTCGGCGGCGGTGAGGCGGCCGTTGATCGTGCGTTCGAGCATCAACAGCGCGGCATCTGCCGCTTGATCGAGATTCATTTCGATGCGCAACATCGCGGTCAAATCGACATCGACGTGTTCCGACATCGTCGCAACCGTCAACGGATTCGCGGACAATTTGATGACGGGAACTACGGGATTGCCGATGACGTTGCCTTGCCCGGTCGTAAAGTAATGCACGACCGAGCCAGCGGCGGCGCACAGTGTCACCATTTCGGCGGCGGCGGACGACGAGTCCATAAACGACAACCCGGGTTTGCGCGGCTCTTCGGCGGGTTTCAGGAAATCGACAATCGTGCAGCGTCCCGCTTTTTGAATATTGCCCAACGCTTTTTCTTCGATGGTCGTCAAACCGCCGCGAATGTTGCCTTCGGTCGGTTGCGAACCTAGGAGCGATACACCCTGGGACGCGACGAGATTTTGATAATCGTCGAACGCGGCTTTGAATTGATCGGCGATTTTTTTGTTGGCGCATTGTTGCATAATGATGTCTTCGCCGCCCGTCACTTCGGTCGTCTCGCCAAAGATCAGCGTCGCGCCCGCGTCGGCGAGTCGTTCAAACGTGCGACCGACCGTCGGGTTCGATGCAAGACCCGAGGTCGTGTCCGATTCACCGCACTTGGTGGACATCGTCAATTCTTTGACGGTGAACGGTTCGCGTTTCAGCTCGGTCGCGTAATGCACGAATTCTTTCGCCTTGCGCGATGCGGCTTCAATCGTTTTGTGATCGCCGTTCCGTTCGATGGCAAACCCAGCGACGGGCTTGCCAGTTTTTTCGATTTCTTTGACGATGCGATTCGTCCAATTCGGTTCGATGCCGATGACAATCGCGGCGGCGCAGTTGGGATTGCGACCTTGCCCCGCGAGCGTGCGGAAGGTCAAGTCCAAATCCTCGCCGAATTGCAAACGACCGTACGGATGCGGCAATGCCATTGTGCCGCGAATATTGTGCGCGACGCCTTCTGCCGCCGCATTCGACAAATCGTCGACGGGAATGATGAGCACATAGTTGCGCGCGCCGAATCGTCCATCGGGTCGGCGATAGCCCGTGAATTTCAAATCCTGGGGACGCACAATCGATGGACGTGCGGTCTTGGTTGCCACTTTCTTGGGACTCATGATTGCCACCTCAACGTTTTGAGATTGTGCGTGTGCACGTGCGCGCCGCGCTTGGCTGCTTGCGATGCCGCGCCAATCGCACGTCCGTACTCGATGACTTGCTTGCTCTTTGTCAGGTCTTTCATCGCGACCTTGTGACCGAGCGGCACATCATCGATGAGTTTGATGTTGGTCACAAACTTGCCTTCGAGCGTGACCGCGCCAACCGATTCGCCTTTCTTCAAATCCCGAACGGCGACGCCAACGTCGTCATCGGGTTCGTGCAGCAGAATTGCGTGAGCCATTTTTCCTCCTTGGGGATTTGGAATTGCAAAGTGATTGACCGAGGACGGAAGACTAAAGACCGACGCGAAGTGTTCTGTCGTCCGTCTTCGGTCATCGGTCTATTTAAGAATCTTCCACTCTACTTTTCGATTCCTGGGTTGTTCTCCTTCTGTGATTTTCGTTCCATCAAATAATTCAAACGATGCTAGATTCTTTGGATCGGGATACAGCCATACTTCGATGTCGTCGTTAAGCGTACCGACCGTCGGTGGACGGATGACCGAGGACGGATGACCGATGTCTTCCGGCCTTCGGTCTTCCGTCTTCGGTCGGCCTGTCGAATGTGTCGAATGCGCTTAACGAATCGCGGAACGATGAAGCCGCGTCGCAAAAAGACTGGCGTTTTGCCAAGCGGCGCATCGACGACGATGCGCGATAATCCGCGCACAGGTTTGTTTTCGGCCATCGACCACCATTCGCCTGGGGGTAAAATCGACCTCGCGTTTTGTTTGGCCTGGCTTGATAATCGGCGCGACGTAGAGCGCATCACCAATCATCCACGAATCTTCGATAGCGTACAGCTCGGCGCAATCGCTCCAAATCAGCGCAGGATGACGAATAATCGGCGTGCCATCGCGTGTGGCTTGTTTCGACAGCGAATAAAAATACGGAAACAACTTGACGTGCTCTTGCGACAACGCGCGATAAATCTCAATCGTCTCGTCGTCGAATTTCCACGGCTCGCGATTGCGCCCAATCGGTCCACCGTGCGCGCGCATCAACGGCGAATAGCATCCGACTTCTGCCCAACGGATGTACAATTCTTTCGTCGTGATCGGCGCAAACCAATCGTACCAGCCGCCCACATCGGAGCCGTGAACTGGGAATCCACAAATCGATGCGTTGATCATCGCGCGCACGGCGGCGGGCAAACCATCGCCGTCGTCCCAGTCGGTGTCTTGGTCGCCAGGCCATTGCGCGGCGACGAATCGTTGCGAGCCCGCATAACCCGCGCGTGGATAAAGCAAATGATCGTCACCCAGCACACTGCGCGCGGAACGTTGCATCGCCTCGCAGTAAATCACGGGATACGCATTGCGCATCGCCAACCCGGCTTGTCCGTTGTAGAAAACCGAATCGGGTGGAATCGATTCGGCGTAATCGGTCATTACACCTTGAATGCCGCGTTCGTGAAAAGTTTGCGCGACGATTTTTTCGTGCCACGCCGATGCGCGCGGATTTGTGTAATCGACGACGGCGGCGATGCCGTGAAAGATGCGTTGATGATACGGCAAGCCCAAGTCGATTGCGAATGAAATATCCTTTTTGCACGCCCTCGTAATGCGTCTTCGACCCAGCATTCATATACGGAAAATGCCAGACGTGAACCTTGTAACCGTTGTCGCGCGCGGTCTTGACGAGGTCATCGATGTGGGGCCACCACTGTTTGGAAAATTCGTACGAGCCGCGAATCTCTTGCCAATGTTCGATGCCCACTTGCGCGAGGGGAATTTCGAGTTCGCGGAATTTGCGAATGTCGGTGCGCACATCCTCTTCAACAACTGCACCCGTATTCGTTTTCCACGGCAGGAACGACCACGCGGGCGGCGTTTCACTGCGACCAGTGAGCGAGGTGTATTGTTGAATCGCTTCAATAGGTGTTGGTCCCGCGCACAAGAACAAATCGATTTGATTGTCGAGAACGGTGAGGCGCGCGACCGATGACCGATGACCGATGACCGATGGTTTTTCTCCGTCTGCGGTCTTCCGTCCTCCGTCAGATTTGAACCACGATGGCTTGTACGTATTCCAGAACAATCCTGTGCTTGCGCCATTCTCGCGCGCGAAGAGCGCAAAGGGAACTGGGAATCCTGTGCATTGTTCGCCGTTGGGAAACGAGCCGCGCGCGCCGAACCATCGTTTGATAATCGGATAAAGCCAGGGCAAGCGTGTGCTTCATCCACTCGTATCCCACGCCGCCTTCTTCGACGAACAAGTAGGTTTGCTCACCGCGCTGGTCGATCTTGTTAAAGCGTTGACCGAGACCCAGGATGTGGGCGTCGTCGGGAATGGCAAATGAGATAGACGAATGACGAAAGACGGACGACGAATGTTTGAATTCAATACGAAGGAGGTTAGAGTCGAAAATCGATAAACGTAATGCCGCATCGCGAAACGTGACGCGTAATCCGTTATCGTCCGCCTCGATTTTTTCGACTTGATTGACTGGTCGTCTTGATTGCACCCAGGTTCATCTTGATCGTGTTGCCCGTATAAAGCAACGGAATCGCAATGATTTTTTGGATGAGCCAATCACGCGACAGCCCATTCTCCGCCAACTGCCACAGTGTTTCACTTTGCTCATTTTTCACGACGACGCCAAACGGCGTACGTGTCACCTCAACGCGAATGGTAGATGATGCGAGTATCGCACCGCTCTCAGTCAATTGAGTCGAATACTGCCCTCGGTCTTCCGTCTTCGGTCTTTGGTCTAACACCAGCGCTGGTGGCTCAACCGCATCCGCATTTTTCTCCGCGCCGCGTGCGCGCCACACAAGGAATAATGCAATGGCGGCGACAATCGCAATCGGCGTTATCATTCCATCACTGCCCGATAAACCAATCGGCGCAGTGCCACTCATCACCCAACCATACTGCTGCATCGTCCACACGACAGCGAAGGTCGATACCGCCGCGTGCAAGAACGAGCCGATGATGGGGATGATGCGAAAGAGAAATGCAAATGCGCGAATAAAAAAGATGACAAGCGCAATGAGCAATGCCACAGGAAACACTTGCACTAACGATACGCGCCACGCGGTGAATGCGAGATCATACCCAGGCATCGCCGCCAGTGCGACGACGTAGAGCAGAACGCCGACGATGATGACACCGAGCACAAACAGCCACGCGAATCGTCGCGCGATAACGCTATAGCGCGGAAACACAATAATTGTGCGGTGAAAGTGATAGTGCCAAATCGTGACGAGGAGCGACGCAAAAATCCATACCGGCAAAACGCGCCAAAAACGTGCGGTTGCCGAATCGTTCATTGCGGAGGGAAGAACGGCTGAGAATGAGCGAATAGAAAAGCAAGCCGACGCAGATATCGAAAGAGCACGATTGCCCAAAAGCGCGGCGTGGTTTTTGCGCCCCACCAAATCGAAAGGAAATTGTTTTCGCGCTCGAACGGCGTGAAATGTTGATAGTAGATGAGCGCGGATTGAAATAGGCAAATCAGGAAGAAAAGAATTGACGAGTTATTCATTTCAAATCGGTAACCGAAGAATTTGTGACGATTTAATTTTAGTAACTCTTTTTGCCATTACATCCCGCCATTTTTCAGACCGCCTCAAGCATCGGGATGAGGCAGAAAAAGAACTGGATAATTCCCTAATTGCGTTGTATGTGAGAAATCACGGTTGAGAAGATCATCGGCTGAAGCACGGAAATCCCCCAAAATAACTTGAGCAACTTCCTCGCCCATAGTTACAATTAACCCGGGTTTGCATAGGTTACATTCTTTTTGTAGCCAAGGGATGCTCTTCTTTGCTAAATCAGTGAATTTCTCGCGCAATTGGGTAACTCTGAAATTGGGATGAATTTCGCCACAACTCCCAACGTGCTCTTTTTTGTAAAGGAACACTTTTACCAGATCGGTGATCCAGCACTGATCTGCCTCAAGATCAAGTGGCGATAGAAGATGTTCATTCAGACCGTCAGCAGACTCAAGAGTTCGTGTCCTCAAGCCATCAAAGTATTGTTCATAGCCGAATGGTTGCAGATTATCTGCAATTGGAACCAGTCGTCTCCTTCTTGGATTATCGGGAGACCGGCGATATTCAAAACGTGCAGATGGATATGCCCCAACTACCATCAATCCATTTCGCGAGGTTTTGAGTGGTGGCAGTGGACGGATAGGATTACCGTCAGGATAAGTATAGGACTGAGGCAATCCAAGTTCAATCAAATCCTTCGTGTAATCGCTATAACACTTCTGTTGGTAATCCAAAATTGCACGGTCTGTATTCATTGAGTTGCCACAACTATTTCACTTGATTGTCAATGGAATTTTCATCACCCTCGCCAGCATTTCCAACTCAGGCACGATTTCGCCGTATGCCATCACGAGATGATGTTCCCAGCCGTTGCTGAGAATTTCGTCGAGAAATGCCGCGCCGTCCGTATCGAACTGGACGCGCGAGAGCGTGCCGCGCACTTCCATTTCGGTTTCGATTGCAGTCGCGGTTGTTGCAAGCATTCGCAGATTGCGACCATCGTCGCCCAAGCGCAACAATGTCACGCGACCTGGCTTTAAACCAAAGCCTGCCGTCACGCCTTTGCCCGCCGCAAAATGCGAGAAGAGATGTTTTTTCTGTTTCGGATCGGCGAGACCAACGGGACCGCAACCGCCGTGCCACATCAACCCAGTATTCGCGTCGCGATCCACCGCGACGAAATCGGTGAGGAACGGATGAATGCCCGTCATGCGGCGCGCGATGAGCGTTGTGATCGTGCCCATAATGTCGCCTTCGCAACCCGTGTAAATGCCGCGATCATTCAGAATCGAAACGACGCCGCACCCTGCAATGCCATACGCCTCGACCAGATCGCCCCAGCATTTCAGCGTCATTGCATCGAATTTGTTTTCGTTCGCAAACTCGGTGAGCGCGATGACGAGCGCGGCGAACAAATCGCCTTGCCGCGCGCTGATTTCAACCACATCGTCGAATTGTTTGAGCAAATCCGCCGATGCCGCGTGCGCGCGATCTTCCGCGACCGCTTTGGCTTTCGCGACGAGAATTTGCAAACCGACATCGACAACTTCAACACCAGTCGCGCGGCGCAAGTTGAGTTTATCGACAGCGAGATCATCAAACCCAGGCGCGTGTCCGCCGATGAACGCGATGCGCAAATTTTGCAAATCGCGCAAGATGCCCGCGACGAGCGCGAATTTCGAAATCGTTTCGACGGTGCGCGGGTCGTCGAGCGACGAATACATCGTCATTGGGCGATGCCCCAGCTTGTAGAGATTGCTCGCGTTGACGTTCACGCCGACAAGCGAGTTGAGGCGCAATTTGCCCGTTTGCTCTTTTGGCTCTTGCCACGCCCACAGCATCAACGGAATATTGGCGAATGCTTGACCAAGTTGCATCGCGAGTCCGCCGAGCGCAAACGTGCCACTGAGAATCACGAGCGCATCGATATTTTTTGCGCGCAGTTCGGCAATCGCCGCATCGGCATCAGCAACTTCGATCACTTGCTTTTCGATTGCGCACAATTCAACGCCATCGATTTTGCCAAGCATCGCGCGTGCTTGCGCGTACCACTGTTCCGCCAGCGGCGCTTCAAATGTGAGACGCGCAAGACAGACGAGACCGAGGCGAGTGGGAGATGGGTTTATAAAGACATCTCTACATTTCCATTCAATATCAAGTATGCAGATGTCAGATGAATCAAATGATCCTGATTCCAATCTGATATCTGCCTTCATAATCTGATTATTGGTACGGTGTCGCATCCCAGTTATCGCTAAACAATTTCAGACCCTTGGCCGTGTACGGATGATCGAACGCATCTTTGTACACATCGAATCCAGCGGTGACGATGTCCGCGCCTGCAACGCCTGCTTCGACAATTTGACGCGCGTTGCGAATCGCCGCGACGAGAATTTCGGTCTTGAAATTGTAATTGCGATACATCTCGACCGTCTCGGCAACCATCTCCGAAATCTCTTCGCCGTTGGATTCTTTCCACCCGACAAACATCGACATATACGTTGCACCGAGCCGCGCGGCTTGGAGTGCTTGCGCCGCCGAGAAAACGAGCGTGAGATTCACGCGGATATTTTTCTCGCGCAACATCCACAACGCTTTGAACCCAGGTTCGGTCGCAGGAATCTTGATGACAAAATTCGGCGACATCGCCGCGAGCTTCACGCCTTCATCGAACATCGCTTTGGGATCGGTGTGATGCGGATTCACTTCGACCGAAAGTGTCTTGTCCGTCCCCGCCAGCATCTTGCCAATTTCGGTGATCGCGGTGAGAAACGGTTTGCCGCTGTTGCGGACATGGCGCGGATTGCTCGTCACGCCGTCGATGTTCCACATTTCGAGCGCGTACTTGACTTCATCGATCTTGGCTGAATCAAGAAAGAATTTCATTTCGGTTACTCCTATTGTTGAATTTCGATCTCAGCAGTTGATCGACGACCGCAAATATTTTTTCGGTCGTTGGTCGTCTGCCTTCAGGTCTATTTATGATTCGAGAATCGAGCAAGAGAAGCTCTTGAACAATTGGCTAATTTGGCATATATTTCGTATCGAGTAATTGGCGTTGAATTCGCATACTTGGAGTCCATTTTGTGATACCACAATCTACTGAAACGCGCCGCCGTGAACTCTACGCGCTCCTCGGAGATTTGCCGCCGCGCAATCGTCCCGTCAGTTCAACGCTCATTGCGCGCGAAGAACGCGCGGGATACATTCTCGAAACGCTTGTCCTCGATTTGAACGGCATCGAGACTGTCCCGGCATATTGGGTTGTGCCCAAGCATGCGCGCGGACGTCTGCCGACGATTTTGTACAATCACGCGCACGGCGGTGATTATGAAATCGGCAAGAATGAATTGCTCGTTGGTCGCAAGGCGTTGCAGACGCCGCCTTATGCCGATGCGCTCACGGCGGCTGGGTTTGCCGCGTTGTGCATTGATGCGTGGGGCTTTGGCGAACGCCGCGGGCGAACCGAAAGCGCATTGTTCAAGGAAATGCTTTGGAAAGGCCAAGTGCTCTGGGGCATGATGGTGCATGATAGTTTACGGGCAATCGATTATTTATGCACACGCGAAGATGTCGACGCAAATCGTATCGGAACATTGGGCTTGTCGATGGGCAGCACCATGGCGTGGTGGCTCGCCGCGCTTGATCCGCGAGTGCGCGTCTGTGTCGATTTGTGTTGTCTGACTGATTTTGATTCGCTCATTGCATCGCATGGTCTGGATGGACATGGCATCTATTACTATGTGCCTTCGCTCTTGAAACACTTTACGACGGCAGAGATCAACGCGCTCATCGCGCCGCGCGCGCATCTCAGTCTCGCGGGAGATTACGATCCCCTTACACCGTCCGCTGGCTTGGATCGGATCGATGGCGAGTTGCGTCAAGTGTACGCGGAACGGGGCGCGGCAGACGCCTGGCAGTTAAAACGGTACCCGATTGGTCATTTCGAAACGGCGGCAATGCGTGCCGAGGTAATGACCTTCTTGAAACGTTGGTTGTGAGCCAAGTATTGCGGCTCAATTCCCTTCCACATTCATCACGAGATGCCGTTGACCTTGCTCGTCCGTCCACTTGTCGCCGGGTGCATCAACACGCCGCGTCTCACTTGCGGGCAAAATAAATTCGACCGTTTTGTAAGGCAATCGAAATCACCGCTCGCTTGAGCGTGCACCGAAATCGAATTGCCATTGGATTCGATCTGTAATTGCACTTGAGCAAATTTCCCTTGTCGATAATCGAGCGTGACGCCATCGTCCTCGATCAGCGTGAACGCGCCACGTCCTTCGGTTGGGTGCGGAAAGGCGCAGACTTGTCGCACGTCATCCGGTTCTGCCCCGACGTGTTTCATCGCTTTGCCCATCGGAATCATCCCGCCAGCGCGAACAAAAAGCGGAATACGTTCTAGCGGTGCGTCAACCTCGATCTCTTGTCCACCGTGATGCCATTCGCCTGTGTAGAAATCGCACCACTCGGTCGATTCGGGTAAATAAACGCGCCGCGTGCGTGCACCCTCTTCAAACACAGACGCGACAAGCAAATTCGGACCGAGCATAAAATCGAATGACTCGGTGTGGCAGCGCGCATCGCGTGGAAATGCATACACCATCGGGCGAATGATCGGATGTCCCGTTTGCGCTGCCTCAAAGAAAAGCGAATAGAGATACGGCATCAAGCGATAGCGAAACTCAATCCATTCGCGCACAATCGGCAATACCTCGGGATACATCCACGGCTCATTCACCGTTCCGTCAAGATGCCACGAATGAATCGTAAAGCGCGGATGGAAAATTCCGTTTTGCACCCACCGCACGAATAATTCCGGCGACGGCGCGTAGCCCGTAAAGCCGCCGACATCGTGTCCCAGATTCGGCATCCCCGAGAGCGACAGCCCCAGCCCCATTGGAATATTGATATTGAAGCGTTTCCCAAGATGTGCCGTTGTCGCCTGACCACGTTTGCGCATAGCGTTGCATCCCAGGGCACGCCGAGCGCGTGAGCAGATACGGGCGTTCATTCGGTGCGAACTCGCGTTGCGCTTCGTACGATGCGCGTGCCATCAACATTGTCTGCAACGGACGCGCCAAACCGATACGGAATGATTCGCCAAATCCCTCACAGCGCGCGTCGTCGTCCCAGATTTCAAATTCGTTATTGTCGTTCCACGTCGATGAGATACCGTGCTCAAGCAATTGCTCGCGCACATTCCGCTTCCACCAATCGAAGGTTTGCGGATTCGTGAAATCGAGATATGACGCGTCACCGCCCCAGAACGTCGAGATTTCGGGCGCATCATCTTCCGCCGATTTTACGAATCCACCAAATCCGGCGACCTCGGCGTAGCGCGGATGGGTGGTCAACAGCGCGGGCTTGATGTTCGGCGCAAGGTGAATCCCCGCACGCGAAAAGTTCTCGACCATGGCTTGGGATCAGGAATGCGCTTGCGATTCCACGTAAACACATTGCGCTTGTCGTTTTCGTCGAGCGTGTAACCCGACGAGAGATGAAACAAATCGCATGGAATGCGATGCTCGTCGCACAGCGCGACGAATTGCTTGAGCTGTTCCTGCGCGTCGGGCGCATCGGTGTAACTCATCGTCGAGCCGAGATAGCCCAGCGACCAGCGCGGCGGCAAGTTCATGCGTCCGGTGAGCTTGGAAATCTTTTCGACGACTTGCTCGATGCTGGGTCCATAAATCAAGTAGTAATCGAGATCGCCATCATCGGCTTGATAATAGCGATAGCGGCCATAATAATTGTCGAGTTCGCCGCCCATCTCAAACGTCGTCGTCGCCAGGTTGTCGTAGACGAGCCCATACGCAATTTGCAAATCGGGAATGAAAGTGATGTAAAATGGAAAATGCTTATAGAGCGGATCCGTCGTGCGCGCGCTGTACCCGAGCGCATCGAGATTCAGCATTCGCATTCGGCGCCCCGCTTTGTCGAGTTCGCCCGCACGCTCGCCGAATCCGTAATAATGTTCGTCGGGGCGATGCTCCATGTAATGAAAAATCGATTTGCCCGCGCGATCGTACGCATAGGCGCGATCAAGCAAATCCGATGCGAACGGTTGACCGCTTGCATCGCACCAACTGATTGCAAAATGGTCGAGCGCAATATCAAACTGCAATTGCTGGGTGCGAACGCGCAGGGAATTTTCGCTGCGCTCGGTTTCAAAATGAGGCAGGGGAAAGGGCGAGAGGTCATCGCGGCGGCGACCTTCGCGCGGCACATCGCCGTCTTGCCCGACGACCATCCATGTGCGATTGAACCTGGGTTTGCCGTCGGGAAAATGCTCGACGCGAATCAAATCGTCGGCGAGGACGCTGATTTGCAAACGTTCGCCGCGCCCACCTTGAAAAACGAGCGGATGCGCGGCGGAGTCGATTAACTTGACGTTCGTGATGGTCGTGAGGCGCAAACTATTTCATCCCGGTCGTCGCAATACCTGACGTGATGTACTTTTCCAAGAACGCAAATACAATCGTGATGGGCAGAAGGGTCAGCACCGTCATCGCCAAAATATAATTCCACTGCTGATTGAGTTCGCCTTGAAAGGCATTTAGCCCGACTTGAAGCGTGAACAATTCCGATTTGCTGACGACGATGAGGGGCCACAGAAAATCGTTCCAGCGCCACATCACGGAAAAAATGGCGAGCACCGCGAGCGCCGGACCGGTCAACGGCAAAATGATTTGCGAATAGATGCGCCATTCGCTCGCGCCGTCGATGCGCGCGGATTGAATCAAATCGTCGGGAATCGTGAGCATGTATTGGCGCAGGAGAAAAACGCCGGTCGGCGTTGCCGCGCCGGGAATGATCAGCCCCCACAGATTATTCGTCCAGCCGACTTTGGCGATGACGAGAAATGCCGGAATCAAAATGACCGACACGGGAACCATCAAGGTGCTGATGATGATGAGAAAGATCGCATCGCGTCCGCGAAATTCATACTTGCTCAGCGCGTACGCCGCCATGCTGTTGATGAGCAAAGTAACCAGCGTGGCAATGATGGTCACAATGACCGAATTTTGCAAATACGTCAGAAATGGAAATTTTTCGACTGCGCCGACGTAATTGTCCCACTCGAAATAGATCGAGCGGACCGGTGTCCGTTGTTCGATGCGAATGTCAATCGGTTTGTCTTTTGGCGTGGCGGGATCGATCATACGCGCGCCGATTCCCACCTGGGAAATCTGCGCGAGGCGGCGGACCGAGCCATCCGCCATTTTCACATCATACACATCGAGCGGCTTGGCATATCCTTCGACTTGGACGGTCTCTTGTTTGTACGGCAGGAACGTCGGCGGAAATTCGTATAACCCGGAGAGCGGCTTGAACGATGACATGATGAGCCACACGACGGGACCAAACATCACCAGGACACCCGCGATCAAATACGCATAGGTAATGATGTCGGTGATATCAAATCTTTTGCCGCCGCGCCGGCGAGTGAGAAAACCGATGATGCCAGTGCGTTGATTGGATGGATTCATGGAAGACTCCCTTATTCGCTACGCTGCTTCTTGTCGGCGTTGGACAAGCAATTGTCCGAAGGTCAAGATCAAAAGCACGATGGCAAGCACCAGCGATGCCGCCGCCGCCATGCCGTAATTGCGAAATTCGAACGCGGTGCGATAAATGTACTGGACGATGTAAAGCGTTGCCGTCCCAGGTCCGCCGTGTGTCAGGACGTAGACCTGATCGAAGACTTGCACGGCGCGAATCAATGCCAAGACGAGGACGACCGTCATCGTCGGCATCAGCAAGGGCAAGGTCACATTCCAGAACGTGCGCCATTTGTTTGCGCCGTCCATCGATGCCGCTTCGTACATTTCTTTGGGAATGGCTTGCAGACCGGCAAGGAGAATCAGCGTAAAAAACCCCATTTGCGCCCAGATGCTCACTGCAATTACCCAGAACTGCGTCCACTTGGCATCGAGCAACCACGGCACCTTGTCGAGACCGAATGAAACGAGAAAGGCATTGAGCAAACCATTATCATATTGCAGAATCCATTTCCAGATCAAGGCGACGACGACGGGCGAAAGCAAAACCGGATAAAAGAACATCGCGCGAAAAAAGCCGCGGCCTTGGATATTGCGATTTAGCGCGAGCGCAGTGATGAGCGCGAACAAGATAATGAACCCGACTTGAAAAATGACAAACGTCGCCGTATTCCACGCGCCGCGCCAAAACAAATCTTCGGCGCAGGTGTTGGGACTGAAGAAATCCTTGCAGTTGAAAATCTTTTCAAAATTCGCAGTTCCGACGACTGGGCGATTCTCCAACAGAATCGAATCACCGCCAGTAAAGCCGTAATAGAAATTCAAAATCATCGGAATCAAAATAAAAACGCCGAAAATCAGTAGATTGGGCAAGATAAAAAAATACGCCATGCGTTTATACCCAATCAATTTTTGGAGCGGCGCCAAGACATAATCGAGTAAAGACATGACCCATAGAAAGGGCTGAAGCAATAGATCGCCAGAGAGCCAGGATGATTTAGGCGCTTGCGGTTTGACGGATTGCATATCGTGCCTCCGAGTAGACTAGTGCCGGGCTATCGTGTGCCGATAGCCCGGCAGAAACGGCATTACGCTACCCTATTTTTTAATTGCTGCCGCGGCTTCATCCATCTTTTGCTGAATTCTCTTGATCGCTTCGTCCAGCGTCAATTCGCCGGTGATGGCTTGGCTCAAGCGGTCGCGCATTTCCGGATTGAGCGTTTGTCCCAACGCATTGAACTGGAGGTAGTACGATTCGGGCGTCAACTTACCGACTTCCTTGAGGAAGACATTCATCGGCTTGTTGCCGCTCGCGTAGGTGACGCCCTTTTTCGACAAGCTCAAAGAACCTGGGAGGAAGAGCGATTTGGCAGAGAATTCTGCTAACACATCGTCGCCGGTAAGGTACTCGACAAGTTTTGCAACTTCCTTGGGATTCTTGCTGGCTTTGAACCCGACAAGTGCCGCGCCGCCGGGCATGCCCGTTGAGCCGCAATCGCCGTAAGGATTCGGCACTGCATCCCATTCAAACTTGTTGCCGATCGCCTGGACGAACTGGCTGACTTGCCAGTTACCGGAGAAGTAGAACACGAGCTGACCGTTGGTGAAATAGGTGTTGCCAGCAGCATAAGTCACCGCCACCGCCCACCCAGATTTCAGCGGGGGTGATCTTGTCTTTGTGCCAGCCGATCAACATATTCGCGGCATTGCGGAAGCCGGGCGAATCGACGGTGAACTTGGTTTCGTTCAACCCGTCGACATAGTGCGCGCACATGCCGAGGGTTGGTCCCCATAAACGGTGGCCACTGCGATCGATCGCAACAGCGTAGGGCGTCTTGGTAGCGGTTGCCACTTTCTTCGCCGCATCAATCCATTCTTGCCAGGTTACTTTTTCTTTCGTGTCGCTTGGAACCGGGACACCGGCTTGGGCGAACAACGTGCGGTTGATGAACGGACCACTGACGGTGAACTGGGTCGGGAATCCGTACAGCCCAGGTCTTGTCATCCGGTTTGCGGAGCGCGCCGAGGAACGCGGGTGACCAGTTGGCTTCCCAGGTTGCGGCGTTGGTCAAGTTCGGCCGCAGGTCAAGGTAATAGCCCTGGAACTGCGCGAGGTTGGTGACGCGGGCGAGATCGGGCGGCGTGCCGGATTCGACTTGCGGTTGCAAGATCTTGCCGAGGTCGGCGTAGGCAACGGTGTCGAGCTTGACGGTGATGTTGGGATTCGCGGTTTGGAATTTGTCCAAGATCGCGCGCATCACGTCGCCTTCGTTACCATCGTTGTACCACGTGATTCGTAGTTCAACTTTGGGCGCCGCGGTAGGTGGGACGGCAGTCGGTGGAACAGCCGTTGGGGCCACAGTTGGCTTGGGTGCTTCGGTTGGCTTGGGCGCTTCCGTCGGTTTCGGCGCAGCGGTTGGTGCAGCTGTCGGCGGAACCGGAGTCGCCGTTGGCGCTGGCGCACACGCTGTCACGACGATCACCGCCATCAAGACAAGCGCAACCAGCAAGAAAATCTTTTTCATCTTTCCATCTCCTTGGATTTGAATGTATCGACCGAATGGGAAATTACACATTGATTAATCCCGATGCTGGCACCTCCTTCTCGATCTAGTTTCCGTGTCGCGCAAGGTGGATTTTGTATTCATATCGATCGGCGCGGTAAAACGTCGTGGTGTATTCGATGGGACGCATCTCGGTTGTAAACGTCAGACGGCGGCGTACCAGTAAAGGTGAATGGCGAGCGATTTTCAGTTTGCGCGCGATGTCGGTGTCGGCCACCGACGCGCTGATGGATTCGTCCGCTTCGGTTAGGGGAATGTGCAAGTGCTGTTCGACGATTTCGTACAACGAAATGCGATTGAGATCGCTTTGCGCGAGTCGCTCACCGATTTCCGGAATCCAATACCCGCGCGCGAGCGCGATGGATTCGTTGTTCGCAATTTGCACACGTTCGATCAAGAAGGTTTTTTGTTTGGGCGGTAATTTGAGCGCGCGCATGATATCGGTGGGCGGCGTCGATTCTTCGGCGGAAACCAATTTGAACTGGGGCGTGATATTACGGCTCAACATTTCTTCGGCGAACGAGGTGAGCCGCGCGAGGCGTTCTTCGAGTTTGTTGCGCTTGACGAACGTCCCTTTGCCGGCTTTACGGTAAATCCAACCTTCGCGTGCCAGATCGTGGACGGCGCGGCGCACGGTGGTGATGCTGAGTTTATAGCCGCGCATCAATTGGTGTTCGGTGGGCAGGGCGTCGCCGGGCTTGTAGACGCCTTGCTCAATATCTTCACGCAAGACGGCTTCAAGCCAGCGATAGTATGGAGAGAAACGGGTGGGGGGCATGCCTATTCTCCGGTGAATGGCAAATAGTGCATTAGTGCACTAATTATACTCCGAAAACGCTATTCTGTCAATGCCTGCGCAACCACGCCCGGAACAAGAGTTCGGACAAACCGAATACGCTTTGTTTTTCTAAATCACTGCTGGGGTCAAAATTGATCTTGCCAACCAGTGCCGACAGTGCGGCTGCGCGCCTTGAATTGTTGCGGAAAATTTCGTGTGCGTTGTAGATGCTTCCGGAATTTTGCTGTTATGATCGGCGTGGTGTTGTGCCTTTCTCCAACGTTTCTTCCGCAAGAGAAAGGAAAAATTGAAATGCCAAGTGCCGGAAGTCAATTGCCAAGCCACCGCCTTAAAATTTTTCTTCATCAAGAAATCCGATGCGCCGCGAAAGAAAATCTGTGCTATAATCGCAATGAACCAATTGACCAATGAGCCAATGTGCCAAAATCGTCATTGGCTTTTTCGTTTGTCTCCATTTTTCGTCTGCCACTGTTTTCTGGTGTCTTATGTCTGATTTTGTTCACCTTCACGTTCACAGCGAATACAGTCTGCTCGATGGACTGCCGCACCCCAAAGATTTGGCGGAGCGCGCCGCCGAGTTGCAACAGCCCGCGCTCGCGATTACCGATCACGGCTCGATGTTTGCCGCCATCGAATTTTACGATGCGTGCAAAGCGAGCAAGGTCAAGCCGATTATTGGGATCGAAGCGTACCTCGCCAGACGCTCGCGTAAAGACCGCGATGCGAAAGAAGATCGCAGTGCGTACCATTTGCTCTTACTCGCGGAAAACAACGAGGGCTATCAGAATCTCATCAAGCTTGTGTCCAAAGCCGAGCTGGAAGGTTTCTACTATCATCCGCGCGTCGATCATGAAATCCTCGCTGAGTACAGCAAGGGTTTGATTTGCACCAGCGGCTGTCCATCGGCGGAGATTCCGCAATTGGTGCACGAAGGACGCGACGCAGAAGCGCGTCGACAAATCGCGTGGTATCGCGAAGTTTTTCAAGATCGGTTTTATATCGAGTTACAAGAGCACGGCATCGCCGAGTTTGCCGGCCTGGATAAAAAATTGGTCGCGTTGGCGCGCGAATTCAACATTCCACTCGTCGCGACGAATGATGCGCATTATCTTCGCCCGGCCGATGCGGTCGCGCAAGATGTCCTCTTGTGCATTCAAACCAACACCGTCGTCACCGATTCCAAGCGGATGAGGATGGACGGCAATGATTATTATCTAAAGTCTGCTGATGAAATGCGCGCCGTGTGGGGCGAATTGCCGGAAGCGATTGTCGAATACGTTGCTCGTCGCCGAACGTTGTAACGTCGATTTGGATTTCAAGGGCTATCGCCTGCCGATTTTTCCAGTGCCGGACGGGACGAGCGCGGAATCGTTCCTGCGTCGATTGTGCGAGCAAGGGTTCAAGCAACGCTATCCCGATGGCGATGGCGTTGCGAAACAACGCCTGGATTACGAACTCGGTGTGATTCACAAGATGGGATTCGACACGTACTTTTTGATCGTGTGGGATTTGGTGCGCGCCGCGAAAGAAAAAGACATTTGGTACAACGTGCGCGGCTCGGCGGCCGGATCGATTGCGGCGTACTGCGCCGGGATTACGAATCTCGATCCCTTGCAACATCGCCTCATCTTTGAACGCTTTCTCAACCCGGGTCGCATTTCGATGCCGGACATTGACTTGGATTTTCAAGATGATCGCCGCCAGGAACTCATCGAGTATACCGTCAACAAGTACGGCAAGGACAATGTCGCGCAAATCGTGACGTTTGGCACGCTGGGCGCCAAAGCCGCGATTCGTGACGTGGGTCGCGCGCTCGATTATCCCTTGAGCGACGTTGACCGGATTGCCAAACTGGTGCCGGGCGGACCGAACGTCAAGCTCGATGAATCGCTCAAGAAAATTCCAGACCTGCAAAAAGAATACGACGAAAACGATTACATCCGCAAACTCATCGACCGCGCGCTGTCGCTGGAAGGTGTCGCGCGGCACGCCAGCACACATGCCGCCGGCGTTGTCGTAACCGATAAGCCCGTTGTCGAGTATGTGCCACTGCATCGTCCGACGCGCGGCGATGAACAAACCGGTTTTCCGGTCACGCAGTACGATATGAATATTCTCGAGCGCGTCGGCTTGCTCAAGATGGATTACCTCGGGCTTGCGACGCTGACGATTATGCGCCGCGCGTGCGAGTTGATCAAAGCGCGGCACGGCAAGGAATTCGATCTCTACAATATTCCGGTCGAAGATCCCAAGGCGTTTGAGTTGTTGTCGCGCGGCGATGTGACCGGCGTGTTTCAAGTCGAAGGATCCGGGTTGCGCAAAATGCTCACCCAGCTCAAGCCCAACAAGTTTGAGCATGTGGTCGCGGCGGTTAGTCTGTATCGCCCCGGACCGATGGAAAATATCGACACGTACATTCGCCGCTTGCATGGCGAAGAACGGGTTGTCTACAAACATCCCAAGCTGAAGCCGGTGCTTGAAGAAACGTTCGGCATCATGATTTATCAGGAGCAAATCATTCAAGCGGCGGTGGAGCTTGCCGGCTACAAGCCGGGCGAAGCCGATGAAATCCGCAAAGCCGTCGGCAAAAAGATTCAAGAAAAAATTGACGCGCATCGCGCCAAGTTCATCAAAGGCGCGGTGGCGAATGGCACGGACCAAGCGATCGCCGAATCGGTGTATGGCGACATTGAATATTTTGCGCGGTATGGCTTCAACAAATCGCACGGCGCCAACTATGCGGTGCTCACCTGCCAAACCGCGTACCTCAAAGCATACTATCCCATCGAGTACATGACCGCGTTACTCACGACGGAAACCGGCAACATGGACAAGGTCGGCATCTTGGTCAACGAAGCGCGCCGCGCCGGCATCGATATTTTGCCGCCCGATGTGAATGCGAGCGACACGGAATTTACCATCGACGCGTCTGGCAAAGCGATTCGCTTTGCGCTCAACGCGATCAAGAATGTGGGCAGTGGCGCGGCGCAAACGCTTGTCGATGCGCGCAAAGCCGGCGGTGTGTTCCGTTCACTCGATGATTTTTGTCATCGCGTCGACGTGCGCCAAGTCAACAAGCGCGCGCTGGAATCGCTCATCAAAGCGGGCGCGCTGGATCAGTTCGGACGGCGCGCGCAACTGCTCGCCGTGTTGGAGCGGATGCTCACCGTGAGTCAGGCGACGCATCAGGCAAGTGACCGCGGACAAATTTCGATGTTTGGCGCGGACGTCATTGCGTCCGATCCCAAGATCAATATGTTCGGCGCGTTGCCGGATGAACCGGAAATTCCCAATCGCGATCGATTGCAGAACGAACAAGATTTGACCGGCGCATTCTTTTCTGATAATCCCTTGATGCGCTTGGCGCGTTCGTCGCGGCAAGGCGCGACGCATTGGCTCAACCAACTCGATGAATCGTTGGCGGGACAAAAAGTGAATTTGATCGGCGTGGTCACGTCGATGCGCGTCATTCAAACGAAAAAGGGCGAACCGATGGCGTTTGTCTCGCTCGAAGATCCGACCGGTGAATTAGATGTTACGGTGTTCACCAAACCCTACAAGCGTCTCAAAGAGCTTTTGCACGAGGATGCGACGTTGCAGGTCAAGGGCAAAGTGGAATTGCGCGACGGTAAGGTGCAAGTGATCTGCGAAAACGCAAGCGAATATCAAGTCGATGAAATGCCGGCGGGCGAAGCCGCACCCGGTGTCGTGCAGTATGCGATGCCCAGCGCGGAAGAAACGGCGATTGCGGACAGCGCATCAATGATCGAAGAAGCGCGCGGCGAGTATATCGTCGATGAAAATATTCCGCCGCCACCGGAAGAACCGCCGGACGAATTTGTCGCGGCGAAACCGGCGCCGACTACGCCGGTCATCGAACAAGCGGTTGCACCGGCAAATGGAAACGGGCAAGCGGAAAAACCGGAAACGAAATCGAATGGGAATGGTCACGCGCCGGTCGAATCGAAAGTTGAAACGACTTCGCCGATTCAAGTGACCGCGCCGCCGCAAGTGTTCAAGCGTTACGAACGATTTGAACGGCCTGAGCCGCCCAAACGCTTGCGCATCTTTTTGAGTCGGACTCAAGACCATGAAGAAGATGTGCGCCGGATGCGCGAGTTATTGGTTCTACTTTCCAACGCCGAGGGGCATGATCGCTTTACGTTCTATGTGCCGAGCAAGGAAGGCGTGGTGCAACTCGATTTCCCCAATCATTCCACGAATTATGTGGCGGTGCAAGCCACGCTGGGCGAAATGATGAACGAGTGGGGCACACTCGAAGTGCGGTGAAGAAATATTTTCCTGTGTGCTTGGGCGGAGAAATCCGCCCTTTGTGTTTTGTTAGGCATCGTGTATAATCCATTCTCAATCTGAACTGGAAAAATTTCCGGAGTTGGTGTGTGTTTCCTTTTCGCCGTCGTAAAGAACAAGTTCAATCCAGTCTCACCAAAACGCGCTCGTCGTTTCTTTCGCGCCTCACTTCGCTCATCACCAAGAATCAAATCGATGAAGAGTTTTGGGCGGGGCTGGAAGAAACGCTGATTGGCGCGGACGTTGGTGTTGAAACGACGCTCGCCCTCGTCGAGCATTTGCGCGGACGTGTGGAAAAGGAACATGTACGCGATGCTTCGCGCGTGAAAGAATTGCTCAAAGAAGAATTGCTGGCGATTCTCCAAAACCTAAATCTTAAATCGCAAAATACCAATGACCAATTACCCTATACGATTTTGGTTGTGGGTGTGAACGGCTCCGGCAAAACGACGAGCATCGCGAAACTGACGCACTATTACAAGGCGCAGGGCAAGCAGGTCGTCCTCGCGGCGGCGGATACGTTTCGCGCGGCGGCAATCGATCAATTGAAAATTTGGGGCGAGCGCACCGGCGTTGCCGTTGTTGCGCATCAGCCCGGCGCCGACCCCGGCGCAGTTGCGTTCGATGCGTGGCAATCGGCGCGCGCGCATCACGCCGATTATTTGATCGTCGATACGGCGGGGCGTCTGCAGACGAAATTCAATTTGATGAAGGAATTGGAAAAGGTCGCGCGCGTTTTGCAAAAGAACGATGCGGCCGCGCCGCACGAAACCTTGCTTGTGCTCGATGCGGTGACCGGGCAGAATGGTTTGCAACAAGCGCGCGAATTTAAGAAAGCGACGCCGCTCACTGGCTTGATTCTCACCAAACTCGACGGCACGGCAAAGGGCGGCATCGTCTTTGCGATTGCGAAAGAATTGCAGCTGCCCATCAAATTCATCGGCACCGGTGAAGCACTCGAAGATTTCACCGAGTTTGACGCGAAAGATTTTGTCGACGGACTATTTGAATAAATCTGACGGAAGACGAAGGATGGAAGACGGAAATTTTTCGGTCGTCGGTCATCCTCTGTTTGTCCATCAGGCTTGGGGGATATGTGGAAGACTTGAAATCAAAATTGACGGAATTGAACACGCACGTTGCTTCGCTCATGGAGCGTCTTTGACATCGCGGGCAAAGAAAAACGCGCGGCGGAGTTGGAGCACGCGTCCGCGCAATCGGATTTCTGGAATGATAACGTCGCCGCGCAAAAAGCAATGCGCGAACTCACCGCGCTGAAAGATGAAACCTCAACGTGGCGGAATTTGGAACGGCGCGTGCACGATGCGGTGGGTATGCTCGAGCTGGCGATTGAGGAAAATCACGCCGAGACCGCCGAAGAAATCGAAAATGAAGTTCCGGCAATTGAGCAAACGCTTGCGGATTTGGAATTCAATTTGCTTTTCGCCGGCGAATACGATCACAACAATGCGATTCTCTCGATTCATTCCGGCGCGGGCGGCACCGAATCCCAGGACTGGGCGTCGATGTTGATGCGCATGTTTTTGCGCTACGGCGACGTCAAAAAATATCCGACCGAGATTTTGGAAGAGATGCCCGGCGATGAAGCCGGGATCAAATCGGTGACCATTCGCTTTATTGGTCAGTATGCGTATGGTCGATTGAAAGCCGAGCGCGGCGTGCATCGTTTGGTGCGCCTCTCGCCGTTCGATGCGAATCATCGCCGGCACACGTCTTTTGCGCTCGTCGAGGTGATGCCGGAGATTGACGACGCGGTGCCGATTGAAATCAAACCGGAAGATGTCAAGATCGATATCTATCACGCGTCCGGGCACGGCGGACAAAATGTGCAAAAAGTGGCAACGGCGGTGCGCTTGACGCATGCGCCCACCGGCATCGTCGTCACGTGTCAGAATCAACGCTCACAGTTGCAGAACAAGGAGAGTGCGTTCAAGGTTTTGCGTTCACGTTTGGTCGAATTGGAGATCGAGCGAAAAGAACAAGAACGCGCGCGGCTCAAGGGGCAACACGTCGAAGCTGGCTGGGGCAATCAGATTCGTTCGTACGTCCTGCATCCGTATCAGATGGTCAAAGATCATCGCACCGAGCACGAAACCTCGCGCACAGATTTGGTGCTGGATGGCGACATTGATGCTTTCATCGAGGTGTATTTGAAAGCGCAAGTAGGACAAGGTTAAATTGTAGGGGCGACCCTTGTGGTCGCCCCGTTTTTATTTCACGGTAAATTTTCCGAGCACGATGTTTTCGCGCGGCACAAGACTCTTCATCAAGCAACAACGCGTCGATGCCTTGATCGGCTTGGTACATTAGAATTTGAATCGCGTACTCGCCCGGCGCGAGATTGTCCGGTAGTCGGATTTCAAATCGATCCGCGATCTCAGAGTCCGGTCTCCACAAGAATGTTGCTGGTGAGGGCTCGCGGTCCTGTGCCGCGATTTTGTGTCCGCGCGCATCGACGACACGCACCGACGCGCTGTAGTACGTGTCGATTTTGTTCAGCGCGTGCCACAGTAAATCGATAGTGAGCGTTTGCCCGGCGATGCGTTGCGATTGCAATTGGACGCTTGCGGGAATCACAATTTGATGTGCTGGGTCGCCGGTTTGCGTATTAACTTCGCCGGCCAAATTCCAATCGATGCCGTTGCCGCGCACACGCAACGATAATCGATGTGCGCCGGGTTGCGGCGGCGCGAGCAAGCGCAACGGAACAATCGATGCGCGTGACGTGACGAGCGGCATGGATGCGGAGAGGTGTTGACTGGTCATCTCATCCCATTGCGCGTCGATTTGCAGTTGATCGATTGGCGCGATGGCAAAATCACCGGAGGCGCGATTACGCACGATGATGTAGGCAAAATAATTTTGATCCGGGCGGCGGGCTGGGGTAAGTAAAGCGACGCGTCGAGTTGCGGCGCATCAGCGCGACCGGGCGCGACGAGATAGATGAAATCATTTTGCGTTTGCTTGACGAATTGTAATTCTTTTGTGCGATTGATTGCCTCGCGCGTCACGTCCCAGTTTGTGATTTGATCGCTGTGCAGAATCACATACTGTACGCCGAGTGCTTGCAACAACGCCATTGAACGAGGATTGGGGAACGCTTGCATCTCGTACGCGATTTCGCCACGGCGTGGCGGGTTGAATCCGCTGTAACCGTCCGGCGTGCGTATGCCAATGATACGTCGAGAAATATTGAGTTGTTAGGTCAAGCGGTTTGCTGGAATCGCTCGCCATCATCGGCAATTCGAGAATCGTTGTTGCGTTTTGTTGTCTCTAGCCATGTGACGTATTGCGGAAGCGCGTTGCCGGTTGGAATCGGCGTGAGATTGGCAGCGGGGAAGGCAAAATACTCCAGAGCAAGCAGTAAAAGTGCAGAAAGCAGTAGACAGTAATTTGCTTTCTGCATTTTGCTTACTGCCGACTGCCTTCTGCAATCCTATTCCCGCTAATACTGCCAGCGCGAACATTACAAGCGCATCGAAACGCACCGGTGCACGCAGTGCTTTCATTAGCGGAAAAATATCGTATAGCCAGCGGTACGGCAGTGTGATGTCGGTGCCACTGTTTGGCGCGAGAAACAAGCGCGGACCGAGTGAAAGCAAAAAGGCAAAAGTCTAAAAGTAAAAAATAAAACCACTTGTCGCGAATTTTTGCGGCGACGATTCCCAGAATTGCGAGCGCCACCGCGACGATGCCGGGAAACAAATTGTCGAGGGGATAGCCGCCAAGCATAATCGGCGGGCGCGGCGCAAGCCAGTTGCCGTACAAAACATTTAGTGGCGACACTTCGGTGTACAGCTTGAGCGATGCGCTGAACGGTTCGCTCTCCGCAACCGTGCGCTCAAAGCCCATCGTGCTTTGGACTTGGAGGTATGGAACGAAAAACGGGATGACGACAAGTGCCATGATGATCCCAGAGACCAGAATGCGGACTAACGCGGACAAGCGCGGACGATGAACAATTGCATCCCAAATGATGTACAGCACAACCGCAAAACCGGCGAGAAAGGCGTAATAAAAAGACGAGAGGGCTTGGAGAGAGAAGAAAAATGCAAACAAGAAACAATATTTGATATCTGACTTTTGACTTTTGACTTCTGAAAGCAGTTTCTTGAGAAGAAAGCAGTACCAACGGCATCCATCCGAACGACAGCAGCTGCACTTGCGCCAGATTGCCCAAGTTGTACGGATTGAATGCAAAGATGATGCCGGCGACAATGCCCGCACCGCGGTTTCGCGTCAAATCGAATACGAACAGGTACATTGCATACGCGGCGAGAAAAAATGACGCGAGCAAGACGAGGTTGTAGCCGAGAACCGTGTTGTCGAAGGCAAGGTTGAAGGGGAGCGCGAACAACCCTTGCGGCAAGAGCGTTTCTGAATAAGCAAGGGTGTTGAGATACGGGGAAAATATATTCGTGTTGAATAGATTGAGCGGATCGGTAATCAGCGCGTGCCCGACCCACGCGATGATCCACGTGTTGAGTAATGCATCTTGCTTGTCCTCGACGGCGTTGGCAAGGTGGAGGACAAGCGGATTTGTCATCACGCCGGTGAGCGTGAGAAAAATCGCGATGGGAATAGCGTCGCGGTGTAGGGGCGAAGCATCCTTCGACTGCACTACATTCCGCTCAGGATTGCCGTGTCAACTCAGCAAGCCCTTGCGCCAATCACGCGCGTCCCATTTGGCTTTCAATTGCTTTTTGAAATCGGCGGTCCATTGCGGGTCTTGCAGTTTTTCGTGCAAGAGGGGCCAAACGATTTCGCTATCGGCATCGATCGTGCCGAGAATTTCCTGTATGTAGCGATCGACTTCGATACGCGCGGATTTGAACGTGGGAATACCCAGTTCCTCGAGCATCGCATCGAGGTTGACGGTATAAAAGGGCATTGACTTCTCCGTAAACTTTCGTGTGAGTGAGATTATAGCGCAGTTGGCGATCATCGGCAAAAGCGATTTCACGATTTTGTTTGCCACTTTTTCGTGCCTGTGCTATAATATCGCTCGCTGGAGAGGTCGCATAGTCCGGTCTAGTGCGCGCGACTCGAAATCGCGTGTGGATGCAAGTCCACCGGGGGTTCAAATCCCTCCCTCTCCGCCACGTCAGTAGTCAGTTGTCAATATTCTAGTCGTCAGACTTCTAATTCCTGACGACTGAATACTATTTACTGGCTACTGATCTTGGAGAGGTCGCATAGTTTGGCCTAGTGCGCACGCTTGGAAAGCGTGTAGGTGATGAGCCTCGCGGGTTCGAATCCCGCCCTCTCCGCTGTCCTCGTCGCTAGTCGCTCGTCACTAGTTCATCAGCTATGTAGTTTGCTAGCATCTAGTGACAAGCGTCTAGCGATTCTTTTTTGACATTTCCGCGCTTATCGACTAAACTTGCGCCGGTCGTGCTAGATGGGGAACTAGCGGTGCCCTGACTCTGCCTTCGGGCGGCTGACTCGCAATCCGCTACAGCGAGGTCGAATTCCTTCTCGCGGGGCGCATGTTTCGGGACTGGTCGGTTCAAGTGGCGTTGAAGGTTGGGTCCGACGCGGCAAAAGCCGACAAACCCCGCCAGGGCTGGAAGGCAGCAACGGTACGTCGTCACTTTTGGGTGCCGTCGGGGCACCTGGCTGGAGCTGGCTGTTCAGACCAAGCCGGGGCGTTCGTTTCAACAGAAGGTGCACGGCCATTTCTTTTCACAGCTCATTGAGAGACACACACTTGCTCGATTCATCGCACGATAACTATTCCGCGCGCTATCTGCGCCCTGCCCGGGCGCGCCTCAACACGTCCAATCTTGTTCTGGTACTCACGGTGCTTGCGCTTGTCCTGATGGGTATGGGCTATTTCCGTTCTCTGCGCCCGGTCACGTTGCAGATCGATCAGAAATCTACCTTCATGCTTTCCAACCAAACGACCGTTGGCGGCATTTTGAACGAAGCGGGCGTAAAGCTCTATCCCGAAGATATCGTCTTTCCCGCGCTCGAGGCGCCGGTGCCGGACACGCAACCGATTTCGATTCGACTCGCGCGCGCGATTCAAATTCACGCGGATACCGAAACCATCGCACGCCGCACACAAAAGCCGACGATTGGCGAAGCGTTGCGTGAAGCAGGTGTGACTCTGCGCTCCGGCGACCGCGTGCTTATCGATGAAAAACCGATCGAGCCAAGTCTGGCATTGCCGCGCAAAGAAAGTGTTTTGGCGATGACAGTTCAGCGCGCGATTCCAATTCAAGTTGATGACAATGGCGCGCAATCGACGGTGTACGCCACCGCGCCAACGCTCGGCGAGGCGTTGCGGCAAGCCGGTTTGATTGTTTATCTTGGCGATGCGGTGACGCCCGATCTCGGCACGCCAATTACGCCGGGTTGGTCGGCGCGCATTCAACGCTCGCGCGTCGCGACGATCAAAGTCGATAATCGGTACGATTCGCACACGTACGCTTGGCAACACCGTTGCGGATGTTCTCACGCAAGAAGGCATCGAACTCAAGGACAAGGATTATACAATTCCCGCCGCAACCGAATCGTTGCGCGAAGGCATGACGATTCAAGTGACGCGCGTGCGGGAAGAGTTTCTGACCGAATCTGAATTCATTCCGTTCGAGACATCGTGGAAACCGGATGCGTCGATGGAAATCGATGCGCGCAAGACGGCGCAAGCCGGTCAAGTCGGTTTGAAAAAACGCACGATTCGGATGACGTATGAAAATGGTTTGGAAATCAAGCGCGTGATTGATCGCGAATGGGTTGAGACTGGACCGACGACGCAGATTATCAATTATGGCACCAAAATCACTAAACATGATTTGACTCTGCCCGATGGCTCGATCATTTCCTATTGGCGCAAGATTCGCATGTTGGCGACATCGTACACCGCGGCGACCTCGGGCAAGGCGCGGACACATCCGGAATTTGGCATCACCGCGACCGGCATGCGCGCGACAGTTGGCGTGGTGGCAGTCGATCCGCGCGTGGTCAATTTGAGATCGAAATTATACGTCCCCGGTTATGGCGTATCGGTTGCCGGCGACACCGGCGGACGCATTCTCGGCAAGCGCATCGATTTGGGATACGATGAGTGGAATCTCGTGTTGTGGTACAAATGGGTCGATGTCTATTTGCTCGATCCGCCGCCGAGCCAGATTAATTGGATTATTCCCGATTCCCCGAAAGAACGATTCATTCGCTAACCGCAAACCAGGTCTAGCCAGGACCTGGTTTTTCTCTAATGACCATGAGCATCAAGTCAACTTTGGACGCGCGCGGCTTACGCCCACAAAAAAAGTGGGGACAACACTTTCTCACCGACGCGCGAATTTTGGGAAGCATCGCCGACGCGGCAGAGGTTGCGCCCACCGATACGATCTTGGAAATTGGGCCGGGCTTGGGACACTTGACGCGCGTGCTGGCGCAACGCGCTGGTCGCGTCGTCGCCATTGAAATCGATGCGCAATTGGTGCGTAATCTTCAAGACGATTTTGCCGAAGCGCCAAATGTATCGATTGTTCGCGGCGATATTTTGGACACAGAGCCGAGCGTGTGGTTGGCCAATGCCGGGGCCTCGTCCGCCGATTTCAAAATCGTTGCGAATTTGCCGTACTATGTCACATCGGCGATTTTGCGGCACGTGCTTGAAGCGGCGAACAAGCCGCGCATCATCGTTGTGATGGTTCAACGCGAAGTCGCGCAACGCATGGTCGCGCGTCCGCCGGCGATGAATCTATTGGCGGTCAGTGTCCAGTTCTTCGCGCAACCGCGTATTGTGCGGACAATTGCCGCCGGCGCGTTCTTCCCGCCGCCGAAGGTGGATTCCGCTGTCGTCCGCCTCGATGTTTTCGCTCAGCCGCGTTTAGCGCAGACGTCCGATTTCTTTAAGGTTGTGCGCGCCGGCTTTGGCGAAAAACGCAAGCAATTACGGAACGCGCTTGCGCATGGACTCGCGCGCGACGCGGCAGAAATTCATGCCGCGCTCGCGTCAGTGAATGTCGAATCGACGCGGCGCGCGGAAACGCTGACGCTGGACGAGTGGGACAAGGTGTATCGCGCGCTGATAAAATTTGACAAGGGGCAGTGAACCATTTATAATCACGCCAGAATGTTAAAGCAATATGTTTCTCTGCACCATCATCAATCGGGGGTGAGTCGCTAGGCGATCTCGCCAGTTTGGCGTTTCCACACTCCCCCCCAAAGACAAGTCAGCGCGGCTTGTCTTTTTTGTTACCTGG
>CAVQYN010000030.1:0-60679 GCA_963718225.1 uncultured Chloroflexia bacterium | reverse complement strand
CCGGCTTGTAGGTTATCGACACAGTACCGCTCGCCGCCATTCGTCAAGCGTGTGCCGATCACGTTGTTGCTCGGATCGCGCATCGTGATGGTCGCGTTCGTCAGCAACAGCTCGCCATCACGCACCTGTTCCCGTTCTGATCAAACCACACGAGTGAGCACACGACCCAGTTGCGGCGGTGTCGTCGGCGTTGGCGTCGGAAGTTGCACGTCGCCAAACTCCCACTGTCAACACACTCCCCAGCGTCACCGCCGCGACGATTTGATTGGGTGTCGTCGAGGTGTAACCAGTGGGATCCGTTTCCAAAAGCGTATAGATCCCGGGTTGCAAATTGCCAACCATGGTTCGGTGCCGTTCGTGATGCGCGTGCCCACGACGACTCCGTTCGAGTCCTGAATCGTAACCAACGCGGCGGTCAACAATGGTTCGCCGACGTTCCGTTGCCCATTGATGTTCTGATCATGGTATACGAGTGCACAAATCTGTCCCAACGGCAGTGGCGTATTCGTTGGCGCTGGGATTGTGGAGGTCGGCGTTGCCGTCGCCGGTGGTTGGTTCACAAAAGCCACCGGCGCGCAGTTCGCCCCCGACTCGACCGTAACGGTCCATGATGAAGGTGCGATCGGTGCCCAACCCGCAGGCACGGATTCCGCAATCGTGTAGACAATGTCCGGTGTTAGATTATCGAATCGGAATGCACCACTCGCATCGGTGGTCGTCGTGCGATTCTGCGATCCCGCCATTGGATCAACCCATGATGCGGTCACCACCAGATTCTGCACGGGCTGGCCCAGATGGGTTACCTTGGTGCCAGCCACGCACCCGGGCGGCATCGGCGTGCTTGTTGGCGTCGGCGTGTTGGTGGGCGCCGGGACGCGCGTATTTGTTGGAGTTGCCGTCGGTTGAATCCATGCCCCAAAGTCAACCTCGATCGTTTGGTTTCCGGCAAGTTGGACGCTAAACGATGGTTGGGTGGTGGGCGAATAGCCAGAGGGTGCCACCGTCACCACGAGATACGTCCCCGCCGCGAGATTTCTAAAGCAATGCGGTTCACTCCCATTCGTGAGCCATGAACCAATTAAGGCATTCGACGGTTGACTATAAACCGAAACTGCTGTCCCGGTAAGTAACGGTTCAAGCGGCACGCCATCGCGCACGCCATTGCCATTCCAGTCATTCCATTCGAGGAAGCAAAGGTTTCCAAGCGGCACAACTGTTGGAGTCGGTGTAAACGTCGGCGTGAAAGTTGACGTCGGCGTCGGAGTGAACGTGGACGTCGGCGTGGGCGTAAAGGTTCTTGTCGGAGTAGGCGTAAACGTCGATGTAGACGTTGGCGATGGTGTGAATGTTCGGGTCGGTGTAAGCGTTGGTGTTGGTGTAAAGGTTCGGGTCGGTGTCGACGTCGGCGTCGCGGTAAACGTTGGCGTCGGGGTCGGCGTCAGCGATGGCGTAAACGTCGGTGTGGGCGTCGGCGGACAGGTTTCCGTCAACGACGACACGCGGTTCAACGTGCCGAATGACAGATACACCCGATTCTTTGTCGGATCGACTGCCATGCCATCGGTCACCACCTCTTGGAGTGGCGTGATGCCAATCACCGCGTTCGAACTGCCATCGTATTTGGTCAAGCGTTTATCGGCGGTCGTGGCAAAAAAAGTGTTGGTCGTAGGATTCACTGCGACCATAAATGGCTCTGCGGCCAAACTCACTTTGCCAACCTGGGCGAATGTCTCCGTGTCAAAGATGGTGATGGTGAAAACATCGCGCGTCGTGACGTACAACCGATGCGTAAATGGGTTCACCGCCATGCCATACGGATCGTTGCCCGTCGGCAGACTCGCCACGACTTGATTCGAGGGATCGATCACGACCACTTTCGCGCCGGTGTAGAGTGAAACGTAGACCATGTTCGTCGATGAATCGATCGCGACGAATGCCGGGTTTGCGCCGACATCCACGGTTTCGATCACCGCATTGCTGCTGCCATCGATGACCGACACGCTCTTGCTATCAAAGTTCGCCACATAGATTCGATTATTGTTCGGGTTCGCCGCGATCCCAAAGGGATGCCCGCCCACTGGAATTTTCGCCAGGATGACACCCGTGCTCGGATTCATCACCGACACATCATTGCTATCGCGATGTCGCCACATACAGCCGGTTGGTCACCGGATTGAGCGCCAGATACTTTGGGTGCGTCCCGCCGGAACTATACACGTTCACGATTGTGCAGGTCGCCGAATCGATCACCGTGACCGACGACGTGTCGAAATTCGCCACGTAGATGCGCCCGGTGGTTGAATCGACCACGACGATACCGCGCGGCGTGTTCACATCCGAGGTGGTGCACATGATCGGCGGCGCGCACATCGGCGTAAATTGCACATTGCCAAAGGATGCGAGAGCGGAACTCCCCGCCACCACCTCCACGGAAATCCGGTCAGCCGAAGTCGATTGAACACTGGGGTTCGATTCGACCACCGAGTACAAACCCGCCGGCAAGTTGGCAAAACAGCGCGGCTCAATCGCATTCGTGGTCGCCGATCCCACGACTTGCCCAAGTGAATTCGTGACCGTAATCGCCGAACCCGCTAACAGCACCTCGCCGGCGTCGCGGACACCGTTGCGATTCAGATCGATGAAGGACGCGACACAGAGTGTTCCGACCGTTCCTTGCTGTGCCGGCGCGTTGTTGAATGATTCTCGCTGAGGCGGAATTGTTGCGTGGCTGATGGTTGTGGCGCTCACGTGTTCGGCGCCAGATAATAGCCCCATCACGAGAAATGTGACAGTGAAAAAGAATAATCGCTTGACCATTGGTAGACACCTTCAAAAGTTTGATGAAATGAATATTCATCATCCTTCAACGAGAACGTCTTATGTTACCAGTATAGCACGCCTATTCATCGCTTCAAAACAGATATTTGCATTTTGGTACTTGAACGGCATTAAGTCGCAAACAACATCTCCCCGGTCGAATAAATGAGACTGAATAGGATTAACTTCATTCTCCACATACTTTCGCGCAATTTCTAGGAAAACCTCACAAAAAATGCGCCCGGCTTTCATCGGGCGCATGTCTTTTGACCCGATACTTTACGCCTGCAGAATGTCGGTGGACGTGTTCAAACTGAAGAAGCAAGATTTCATCGACGGGGTGTAAGACACTGTTACTGTGGCAAGTTCATGGACATGACCGCAGTTGCTCAGATTATTTTTGTTTAGGCGGAAACCTTGACTGCGAAGAACGCAAAGACGCAGAAACCCGATGTTTTGATTGAGACATCGGGTTTTTGGTTTGGCGCGGCGGCGTACCTCACCGAATCATTGCACGGCGCGGGGTCGCCGCAAGCGCAACGCATCATGCTTGCGCGCCTCGCCGACGTGGAGGCAAAGGTTCGACTGGCGCAGGAGTTGGCGGGGATTGAGTGATAGAACGAGTTTTGATTTCCGTACGTAACGTGATATACTAGTTTTAGAACGTTGAAGGCAACCCAGGGCATTATTCTCCAATGAAGGAGACCGGATGTTGGGCAATGATCTGGGCAGTCGAAAAAGTGGAATTCGAGCACCTGTTGTCAGACGTGTGTAACGATGCTCACGTCTGCGGCAGGTGTTTGTGTTTCAGAGAAACGATATCGGGGTAGTTTGCTCACAAGACGAGAGAAAATACAAAGATGAAGAGTAGTGGTAAAGCCTGTTGCCTCATTTACGATTGGACTTGCCATCCTATTAGTGGGAGCACTTTCTTGATCCTCGCGTTTTTAGCTTGGCGATTTCAGATTGATCCGTTGACTTGGTTTTCAGGCGCAAATCAATCGAGCACTTTAGCATCTCGTGTGATTGATGCCGCACAAGGTGGACATGTTGAATTCGCCAACGGCATTCAGGTAGACATACCTCCCAAGTCTTTGGGATCGAACGCCTCAGTGCATGCTTCGATTCTAACAACGCCGCCTAAAGAAGTATTCGTTCCTCAATATTCTCCTGCGATTTTCCACGAGATTAATATTGGTGGCGTTGCTTTGAAACAACCAGTAAAACTCACTCTTTCTTATGCGAATCTAGAGACGTCTAGTCCTTTGGATCCCAATCTCCTGTTCGTGGCACGATGGGAAAATGGAGCATGGACATACCTTGGTGGCGAAGTTGATACCGAGCGCAAGACAATAACAGTTGCAACAGAACATTTCTCGCCCTTTGGGATATTCAGTCTGCCATCAATAGATTCGTTGCTGACGCAATTCGAGAATTATTTTTCGAAGTGCGATTTACCGCCAGGCAATCTCAAAAACGATCAATGGACGCAATTGATCAACCAGATTGGGCAGCGAATGCGCCGAAAATCGCGCAACCAATACCAAGAGTGAATGTCTATGCAATACCAAATTGGAAGCAATTCAGTGCAGTGTGGGGAGCCAAAGAGGGATGTGCATACATCTTGGTCGACACAACGTGGTTTGATAACTTTGCTGCTTGGTTGCCTAAAGACAAACGCAATATTCTTGCTGAAGCATTTTTGCACACGAACTCTCGCATATCGTTCGCGGCAGGACAATGACCGAGAAACTAAAAGAGACATTACAGCGCGGACGGATTGCCTATCTAAAGGACAAAATCGGAGTCTATTGGGCAGCGCTTTGGTTTGCGATTAGCAAGGGTGAGTTTTTGCCAATTATGAATGCCACTAATAACTTTGCTCACGCAGTATTCAATACTGGAGCAAACAGTTGCGCAGGATATGTGTCCTAATCTGCAACAAGTTGAACTGGTAGCGGACCAAGACGCGGGAAATTGGGTTAGTGCTTATACAGGTGATACAAATGCGGTGGGACTAATTTTAGCGCGGGGGTTACACGATTTTGAATATACAAGCAGTTGCGACCATCCGTCTGGGATAACCCGCGCCCAGCAAATTAGAACGCGACTCGCGATGGGTCCGAACGGCGGCACTTTCGGCAAAGTGACCGGCACGAACGGCGAAGTTTTGCGAGATGTGGAAATTGCTATCGACAATAGAATCGTTGGCAAGACCGACGAGAACGGGCAATTTCTGTTCACGGGACTCGCGGTTGGCAAGCCTACATTGAAGTATTCCAAAACTGGTTACCAATCAGGCACATCGACCATCGAAGTGCGAACTCAGGATTTGACTGATGCTTCCATTCAACTTTCATCTGCATCAACTACTGTCCCACCAACAAAGATGTTTCCGCCGATAATTACACCCACTTTCACTCTGACACCTAGCTCAACGCCATTGCCCAAAGTAGGAACGGGAAGGGTGGTTTTTGTGGCTCGGTTCAACCAGGGTACGGACCGGAAACTCTATTCTATGAACCTAGATGGTTCGGATCTTCGGCTTCTGACAAATGGACCATATCACGACGACGAACCAATGTGGTCACCAGATGGGAAAAGAATAGTAATTGTGCGGGGTCTTGATCTGAATAAAGCGCAGACATATGATCTCACGGGAACTGGGCTTTGTGTCATAAACGCGGATGGAACTGGCGCAACTTGCTTTCGAGACAATTCCCAAATGAGAGGCCGGTTCAGTCCTAGTTGGTCTCCGGACGGCAAGAAGATCGCCTACCTAGACCACACCGATGCAGATGGTAACCCGGCAACCATAAGTAACAAACCAGATGACTCGGGAACCATCTACACCATGAACTCGGATGGGAGCGGTTCGGTCAATTTGATAACAGTTCTTGATGGCCGACATCCAACTTGGTCGCCCGATGGGAAGAAAATAGCATTTTCGGCTAAGCTTAAGAAGGATTCCCATCGTGGCATATTCACGATGAACTCCGATGGCAGTGGGTTCAAGAAGGTAGTAGAGTTCGATTTCGATGTAAAGACCCCGTTTGGTCGCCAGACGGGAGCAGAATCGCATTTTTTGCGACTAGCCCACCCTGGCTACTCGATCGGTCTGCAGTTGTCAACGCTAATGGGACAGACCTTGTTTGGCTACCTCGTAACGATTATGATCCTGCGTGGTCTCCAGATGGAAGGAGGATAATAAGTCGATGCAGCCATGAGGCGTTTGATCTGTGCATTGCACCCATAGATGGCAAAAGCTATCTCCATTTGCCAAATAACCTTCCTGGCGGAGGCACAATGGACCACCCAAGTTGGAAACCGTAGCCAGATATTTGTTGCATTTCACTGGGGTATAGGCAATCATAAGTCGGGGCAATTGATATTTGCAAATCGACGGCTTCCCCCAATGGCGCATCACCAAAATCAAACCGGGCGAAGCACTTGCGTGTCCTCGCCCACTTCTCCTTTTCTATGTGCTTCTACGGCTAAACAAAACGCGCCCGGCTTTCACCGGGCGCATCAACTATCAACTATTGAACTATCGAACTATCGAACATTTAGATAAACAGCGGCGCCAACACCAACGTGATCGTCGCGAGCAACTTGATCAACACGTGCAGTGACGGACCCGCCGTATCCTTGAACGGATCGCCCACCGTGTCGCCGACGACTGCCGCTTTGTGCGCGTCGCTCCCCTTTTTGTGCACCTTGCCCTTTTCGTCCTTGAACTCGCCGGACTCGATGTACTTTTTGGCATTGTCCCACGCGCCGCCGCCGTTGTTCATCACCGTCGCGAGGAGAATACCGGCAATCGTGCCGACCATCAACAACGCCGCTTCCGCTTCCGAGCGCAGGATGACACCGACGAGAATCGGCACGCCCACCGCAAGCAACCCGGGAACGATCATCGCGCGTTGCGCGCCGCGGGCTGTAATATCCACCGCGCGCGCATAATCCGGCTTGTTCTTGCGTTCCATAATGCCGGGAATTTCGCGGAACTGGCGGCGCACTTCATCGACGATTTGTTCCGCGACATCCGCCACCGCGCGCATCGCGAACGACGAGAAGAGGAAGATCAATGCCGCGCCGAGCAACGCGCCGACGAATACTTCGACCTTGCCCAGGTTGACGGTATGCGCCGCTTCAAAAATCGCTTTGCCCGCCGCCGTGTTTTCGGCGACGCCGGCGATTGCCATTTTGACTTGCGCGACTTTGTCGAGATACGCGCTAAAGAGCAAGAACGCGGCGAGCGCCGCCGAACCAATCGCGTATCCTTTCGTCAACGCTTTGGTCGTGTTCCCTGCCGCATCCAGCGCATCGGTGCCTTTGCGAATTTCTTCCGGCGCGCCGGACATTTCGACAATGCCGCCGGCGTTATCGACGATCGGACCAAACGTGTCCATCGCGAGAATGAACGCGGCGGGCATCAACATACCCATCGTCGCGACGGCGGTGCCGAACACGCCCGCCACATACGCATCGACCTTGAGCGCGGCGGCCGCTTGCGTGCCAAGATAGTACGACGCGATCAACGCAATGCCCACCGCCACGGCCGGCGCGGCGGTATTTTCCAGACCCACCGCGAGACCGGAGATGATGTTGGGACCCGAGCCGCGCAGTGATGACTTGGCGATGCTCTGCACCGGGCGCCAGCGCGATTCGGTATAGTACATGGTAATCAAAAAGAATACGACGCTCGTGATCAAACCAACACAACCCGCGTAAAAGAAAGACATATTGCCGAGCAATTGCATCACGACGAAATACATCGCCGCGGCGGCAAGCACGACCGTGAGCGCAAACCCGCGAAACATCGGGTTCATCGGCTCTTCGCCCTTGTTCAATTTGAAAAACGGAAGCGACGTGGTCGCCCATACGCCGACAATCGATGCGATCAAACCGAACGCGCGCACGATGAGCGGGAAGAAGATAAATTCTTCTTTTCGCGTGACGGTATAGATCGCCACGCCCAAAATCATCGCGCCGATATTTTCGGCAACGGTCGATTCAAACAAATCCGCGCCGCGACCGGCGCAATCGCCCACGTTGTCGCCGACGAGGTCCGCGATGACACCCGCGTTGCGCGGATCGTCTTCGGGAATACCCGCTTCGACTTTACCAACCAAGTCCGATCCAACGTCAGCGGCTTTGGTGTAAATACCGCCGCCGAGTTGCGCGAACAACGCGACGAACGACGCGCCAAAGCCCATCCCGACGATCAAGAACGGCGCGGCACTGACGCCGCCGCCGATGGCGCGATAGATTTCGAACATGGCATAAACGCCAATGAGCGAAAGACCGACGACGAGGAAACCGCTCACCGCGCCGCCGCGCAATGCCACCGCCAGCGCCGGCTCGACGCCCTTGCGCGCCGCGCCCGCCACGCGCACGTTCGATTGCACGGCAACGTACATGCCGATAATTCCACTGAGCGCGCTTGCCGCCGCGCCGACGAGAAATGCAATCGCCGTCATCACGCCCAACTGCGTTCCCTTAACCGCCGTCTCGGTAAATGTTTCAAAAGAAACCAAGACGCCGATGATCACCGCGGCAACGATCGCCAAAATCGCAATCGTAAAATATTGCCGCTTGATGAACGCCACCGCGCCCTCGAAAATCGTCGCGGCGACTTCTTGCATTTCCTTCGTCCCCTTGTCGCGCTTCAGCACATCCCACGCGAGGTAAGCAACGAAAAGCAATGCGAGCAAGCCGGAAACCGGCACGACCCAAATCAGATTCATCCTGTCCTCCTAAAAATTAATATCGATGAAAATACAAACGCGGTCGAACACCCTTGTCCGGCCGATCAATTGCTGCCAAATCCTCGCGAAAACTCCTCCATGAAGTTGCCCGGATTTTAGCATAGGTTTTGTCGGAAATGCAAGAATTTCCGGACAAATGATACGATTGGACAAAAATCGGGTGCTAAAGTCTATTTCGCCGATTTCCGCGCCAACGCATACACGACCGAAACGCTCAGGTGCAAGCCATCGTCCCGAAACAACGATTGCAACTTGACCCGATATTCCTCTTTAAATCGCGCGCGCGTCGCATCGTCCATCCGCATCAGCGCGGCGCGATTACCGAGCGTGAACTGAAACGCCCACCACTCTTCGAAATCGTCGTAGACGACGTCGTACCTTTCCACACTCGTTTCGATGGCTTGCAAGCCCACGCCGCGCAACAACTCTTGCGCCTGCTCCGGCGAATAGATGACGCGCTGCGGCGTTCGCACCGCGACACCGTACGCGCGCGCCTGCTCGGCGAAAATTCCCCACGCCGGCTCGAATGGCGGCGTGTCGCCAAACAACGCAATGCCGATGCGCCCGCCCGGCGTCAGCACACGATACATTTCGCGCAACGCTGTGTCCATCGCTGGAAAGAAAAAAAGCGAGAACGCGCACGTAACGATGTCGAAAATATTGTCGCGGAATTCGAGATGCTCCGCGTCCATCTTGTAGAGTTCAAAGTTATCCACAGCCGCTGGCGCGCGCCGCGTCTTCGGCTTGCTCCAACATTTTTTGCGCTAGATCGATTCCCACCACGCGCCCAAACCGTCCAACGCGTTCGGCGCAGGGAATCAACACCGCACCCTTGCCGGTCGCAACATCGAGAATGCGCTCGCCGCCCATCACGTTGAGCAAATCGACAAGATGCGCGCCGAATTGCGTGAATACATTCGGACCTTCGTGGTCATAGCGCGCCGCCGCGCCGTCAAATATTTCTTCAATGTCTTGTTTGGTAGCGATGATTGGGTCAGGCATTAAAACCTCGGACGGATGACCGAAGACCGAGGACGGAAACTACTATGATCGGTCTTCCGTCCTCCGTCGTCCGTCACTTCATTTCCACCCCGCCGACAACCACTGGTTCACCCAACATCTCGCCGTCGCTGGAGCGGTACATTCCAACCAGCAAACGATAATCTCCCGGCACGCTGTTTGGGGGTAACGAAATCACAAACTCATCGCGCAAAGTTTCGCCCGCGTCCCACAGTGACGTCGGGTAAAATTCTCCGCCGACTTGATGATCGTTACCTTGCGCGATTTTCTTGCCGTTCGAGTCGAGGAGATGCGCGAATGTCGTGTAATTCGCATCCAATTTGGCAAGTCGGTTGCCAATATAATCGCCACGCGCAAGGCATCGGCATCGCGCATCGCGTCGAACCCCAATATGCGAACACGCTTTCCCAATATCGCATCAATAAATTTTTCTGGCGCGCGATTTGTCTCGACAACTTGCCACAACGCGCCCGATGCTTGTGTCGCGAAATTTGATTTCCAGTCCCGGCATGTTCTTGATGAAGAAAACGGGCCGGTCGGTGTCGATCACGCTTGCCGTCAACCGCGCGACGTTGGAGTATTCCGGTGCAGGCGTGATCAGTGGGAACAAACCCACCACATCGCGCCGCGTATTTTCGACGTAATCTGCATGTACCACAGCGGCATCATTTCGTCGCGGTCATTGGAAATCAAAATCGCATCCGTTGGCGCAGATGCAAGCAAGCGCGTCCACTGCTCGCGCGCCATCGTCTCATCGACTGCGGTCGGCGAAGGGAAAGTTGGCGAGAAATTGCGGAACAAGTAAGCACGCACGAAAGCAGCAAGCCAAAGGCAGAAGCACAGACGTCTGTCGACTGTCGACGCTTGTCGTACTGCCGATCTAGGTTACTTGATAACCACAACGCCATAACCAACCCAGCACGCCCAGACAAGATAGGCGGGAATGTAATAATGCCAAATATCGCCGATGTGATAGATCGACGCGAACAGAATCGTCGCCGCGAAACCGGCGAGCAATAAAATAAATTTTGCCCACTCGCGTCGCCACAACATCGCAACGAAACCAACGATTCCCAACGCCACGCCAAAAACGCCAAACTGATCAAATAACAATTGCGGCAAGGCCGTCAATCGCGCCACGCTCACCGCATCCCAGCCGATCTCCGATTGAAACGTGCGCCCCAAAATATAGTTGATAAATCCAGGGAACGAGTTGTCGTAGAGAATCAAACTGCGATTGGGAGATAGTGGCAATGAAAAATAGGGAGACGCGGAGGCGCGCAGAGGAATGTAGAGGTAAAGCAGCAAAGGCAGTAGGCATGCGGCAATCGGCACAAGACTTGACACCTTGAACCTTGGAACCCGAAACCTGAAACCTGAAACGCAAAAGAATAACGCCAACGCCGGCAACCACAACAAAATCGATCGATGATGTGTCAGCGCAAGTCCAAATGCGAAACACAGCGCGGCGAAATTTCCCACCCGTCGGTTCGGATTGCCAGCGTAATGCGAGATAGATAAGCAATGCGACAAAGAACGCATTGAGCGCGTACGTCTCCGCCGCGCTCGCGTCGTACCAAAACATGCGCGTCAAGGCAAACGACGCCGACGCAATCAATCGCCGCGCCGCGATGTCGGGTCAGTTCATGGGCAGCGAGATAAATGGTTGCGACGGCCAACGCGGCGGTCATCGCCGTAAACAGATTCAATCGAAACGCCGGATTGCCAATCGGCACAAGATGTTGAAACACGCCGCCGAGAATCAGATACAGCGGATAGCCGGTCGGATGAACGAAACCAAAATTCCACGCGGCAAACTGAAACTCGCCGCCGTCCGCATCCACCACATCGGGCGCGAGCGTGCGGAGGTAGAGCAAGAAACTTGCACAAGCCCAAAATCGTTGCAACTAGAAAATTCGTAATTCTAAATTCTAAATTCAAAATTCGGATGACCGGCGAATTTTGAATTCCGAATTTTGAATTTGGAATTTCAGGGGCTTGTTTCATCGCTTTTCAATCGCAATGACACTCACCGCCGCCGCGAGTGTGCGCTCATCGACATTGCGTCCAACTGAAATCATCACGTCGCCATCATCGGATTGTTCGATCGCACTGCCGGGCGTTGCGCCCTTGACGCCGACGATCGCATGGGAACGATTCGGCGCAGCGCGCAGATCTATTTGCGCGCCGAGAGTTTGGAGCGCCGCGACGGTGCGATCACCCAACTGCGCGCCGGCATTTTCCTGCGCCGCGACGACGACGATGCGACCGTTCGGAATTTGCGTAAGAAAATCGGTCATCGCGCGCGACTGTGCGCGGTCGTCCGCCGTGTTGAACAAGCGGGAATCGGTTACGCTTCCACTCTTTGCGTCAATCACGACGACGTTATAGCCGCGCGCCAGTTTTGATTCTTCGCGCCCGTTGACCTTGATCGAACCGCGCGTGCCGCTCGACACGACGATATCCACCGGGCTAACCACGCCCGTTCCGCCAATCGCATAATTCGCCGGCAGAACATCGCGCGGCTTGGTCACATTTCCAAACTTGAGTACCAGATCGTTCAATCCGTACCGCAACGCGCGCGCCGGAATCGTTGCCGAATAGTTTTGCCAACCCGATTTCAAATCGAATCGTTGAATCGACGCGCCGTTGATGACCAACTCCATCGTTTGCGCGGGCGCGAAAGGCAACGCGCGCAACGTGATTTGATAATCGGCGAGGTCGCGCAGTGGGAACAATACCCGCGCCTCGCGCCGGTTCGCCCAGTTCGCGGATTCGCCGTCCAAGACTTCGCTGCGATCCCAGCCCTCGGCTTGGTATGGCTGCGCGGCAAATGTGCCAAAATCGATTTGTTGCTTGCTCGGCAGCGGCGCTTGATTGATCCGATACGCCAGCACACCCTCGGCATCAAAAATCTTCTCGCCCAGCGGCAAAACCGCTTGCACGTAATCGATGACCGCGCGGCGCGACTCGTCGTACGGCGGACGCCCGGCAATCGACGGATGAATCACGACATAGCGCACATCAAACAAGGTCATCAGCCTCGGCGCAAGTGCTTTATCGCGCGCGAGGTCTTCATCAGAAATGCTGTTAAGCGCTTCGAGTTGCGCCAGCGAATGAAAAATCGGAATGCGGTCAAAGTAATCAAAGAGGAACGGCGGATTGCGCTGAATGTTCGCCGGAAAAATATTCTTCCCATGCGCGCTTTGGTAGTACTGCACGCGCGTATCTTCCGCGCCGATTTGCCCAAACGAATTGCGCCAACCGAGCGGAAGCGTGAGCACTGTAAAGTTTCCCGGCTCGCGCGCGATTTGCGAATAAACTTCTGGAATGCGCGAGTTAGTCAGCGGCAATGGAACAGCGGCGTGTTCAAACAAAATGAAGAATAAGAAGCAAAGCGCTAAAAGCAGACTTGACTTTTGCCTTTTAGCTTTTAACTTTTGACTTATCCCTGCTATCGCAAACGCAACGAGCACCGCCAACGCAAGCATCACGAGCACGCTGAAACGATTCGGCGCGCGATTTTCTTTGAGAAGGGGAATGTAATGCAACAATAGAAACGGCAGCGGGAACGTCGCGGAGAGTCCGTCGAAATTGAATTCCGAAACGCCGTTGATGTGCAACAGCGGACCCAGCGAAAGAATCGCAAAAGCGATGGCACTCAGTGCCCATACTTTCAACTGTTTCCAGAACCGCACCGTCGCGAGCAACGCGAGCGCAAGCGTTGCGTAACCGACAAAGACCGTGTTGACATCGGCGAAACGCGACGCGCCTTGCCGCACGAGGTCGAGTTCCTGCGTCCAGTTGCGATTCAGCGGATGCAAACTCGTCGGCGTGAGAAAACCAAAGAGATCGACGAGTAGTTTTTCCGCATGCCCCCAACCCGGCAAGGTGTAGCCGCTGTTGAGAATTTCGTTCAGTGTTGGAACGAGCAACGGCGCGAACAAGAGCGCCGCCGTGGCAGCCATGGCGGTGAGGCGCGCGATGACGGCGCGCGACCGGAGCTCGCGCCACGAAATCAAAAGATACAGCGCCGTGAACAGCGCGAGCAAGACACCTTGCGTCATTTCGACATAGAGCGCGAACGCCAGAAACAGACCGGCAAGCCAAGCATTTTTCCAACGCGGCTCGCGCACCGTCTTGATGAGAAACAAAATGTAGAATGGCATCCACTCGGTCGCGACGACGTTGTAATGACCCAGCGACGCATAGACAAATCGGTTCGAGGAAAAGGCAAAGAGCGCGCCGCCAATAAAGGCAGACAAGGTTTCAAGTTTAAAGTTCGAGGTTTCAGGTTGACCCGTATGAAACTTGAAACCTGAAACTTGCAACAGATACTTGATCAACAGGAACGCGCCAAAGCCGTTCATCACGAAACGCAAAAAGCAATTCGGCGTTGCTTGCCGGAATCAGACCAAACGCAAATTGAATTGGCAAGCCAAGCAGGACATGCAACAGCGTGAATGTGTACAGAACCAGCGACGTGCCAATGGGATAGAGAATCTGATTTGTCTGGAACGGGTTGGTCTGCAAATCAAAGACGGCGTGCTTGAACCACCAATTATTCCAAACGTAACCGTACTCATCCATCGACCATGTCGTCGTGCCGGGAACGTGATCGGCCAATTGCGTGACGAGTGGATACGTCAGCACGAGTGCCAAGATTAAATACGCCAACAAGACGATCAGATTTCGCTTTGCCACCACAACTCCGATTACTTGAGAACAATCGCTGGCGATTGCCAGCGCGCTCCGCCGCGCGTCAGCTGAATCGATAACGCTGCCGCGTCGCTCGGCATTTCAAACCACTCAACCACCCCATCGCCGATGCCCCATTCAAGCGGCGGAAAATTGAATCGACGCTGTGTGTTCGCCCCGCCAACTTGAATCGATTCCTGCAGGTCCACGCGGTCCGCCGGCAAATCGACGACTTGCCAGTACAGCAACACGCCTGGCGGCTCATCGCCGAAACGTGAAACACCGACCAGTTTGAGATACGGGTTGAAGGTAACATCGAGCGCTTGTTGCGGCGCGATGCGCGCGCCCAGTCGAATCGCCGTGTAATAGTCACCCTCGCCGATGTGCGCGATGGTCGGCGCAACGCGGACGAGCCATTCCGCCGGCGGCGCGTAATCGCGAACGAAGATGTATAGCGGGTTTGAATCTTGTGCGCCAAATACGATGGCTGTGCGCGCATCGATTTCCTTAAAGCGCGTCGCGCGATCGACGTAACGCGAGGTCGGCACGCGTTCACCCAAGCAGCATCAGCGTCGGCGGACGATACACCTCTTGCGAAATATAAATCCGCGTGTCGGGCGATTGATGATTGATGAAATCGGCTACTTGCGCAACATCGACGTCAAACGCGCGCGGGAGTTCCGGCAGATTTGCCCATGCGACAAAATAATCGTGCGTCGTCCAAATCGCACTGCCGATGAACGAGAGCGCCATCACGCCGGCGACCAGCGTCATCGCGAATGGATTGGGCGGCGCGACTTCCATGCGGTTCAACCGCGCGCGATTCGTCGTCGCAATCGCTTCACGCAACGCGCCGCCGGTCGCGCGCTCGATCAGCCAATCCATCGCCAGCGCAATGAACACAAAAACGCCGGGAACCACGCCGAAGACGCGCACCCCTTTGGGAATCATATCGGCGGTGAGAAAAGCCGGGACACACATCACGCTAAACCACAAGAGCAAAAAACGATATTGCGCTTGCCGCAATCGCGTTAACGCGATCACCATGCCGCCAAGAAACCACGGCGCGAGAAATAGATCAAATATGGGTTTGCCCGGCAAATTGTAATGCTTGCTTTGATAGCCCGCGTCCGGCACAACAAATTGCGCCAGGTTGCCGGCGATGCTCGTCGCGAGCGCGTTTACCGGCGATGCGTCGTCAAAAATCGATGTGCTGGCAAACCGCCGGCTGAATTGTTCCGGATTTTGCGCAAAATAAATTCCGAGCGGCAGCATGACGATGAGGGCAAGCAAAGCGGCGAGAACAAGACCGAGGACGGAGGACGGAGGACGGAAGACGGAAAGATTATTTCCTGTCATCGGTCTTCCGTCTTCGGTCAACGAGCCACAATAGAAATTCAATCGACAACGAACACCGCAACAAACACACCCACAAATCGTCCGGGCGAATACGTGTAAATCGCGAGGCCCAAAACCGCGCCGGCGCTCGCGTATATTTTCCAATCGCGTGTGCGCAACGCGCGCCACAGCAACGCATAGCCAATCGCCTCGACCAACGGCAAGAGCGTATCGCGGTGCGCGTTGCGCGTCATCTGAATGTGCCAGAACGAAATCGTGATGAGCGCGGTCGCCAGCCATGCCAAGCGATTCGCACGCTCGCGTGAAAAGATTTCCGACGCCCATTCGCGCACGAGCCAAAACGTCGCGGGAATCGTCGCCAGTCCGGCAACAAGCGCCGGCAAGCGCGTGGCAAGCGGCGTTACGCCGAACAAGGCATACGACAATGCGACCAGGTACACATAAATCGGTTCGCGCCCCAGATGCGCGTGAAACCAGATTTGCAGATTGCCGGCAAGCACATCCAGCGCATCGAGCCCTTCAACGGCTTCGTCGCCAAACAAGCCCGGCGGCAAGCGATCAATCGCGTAGACGCGCAAGGCAATCGCAACGCACGCGACGCCGATAATCAAAAGCCATACCAGTCGCCGATTCGTCGTCATTTTTGAATTTGAATCGTCCCCAAATCGATGGGCTGACCCAGATTAGAAACCGTTGTGTCCGTCGCCAGATACATTCCCGCATTCAATCGATAATCGCCGGGTTTGACTTTGCTTATCGAAAGAATGTGCCGGTCGACGACGATTTCGCCGGTAAGCCAACGCGTCGTCGGTGTCAGCCCTTGATCGGGCGGACCATCATGCTGACTCACGATAGAATTATCGGACAGATGCACGTAGCTTGTGTAATTGTCCGGCATCTCTTGCAACGCGAGCCAATACAATTTCACCGACAATAAATCTTCCGCTTGCTCGGTTTGATAACCCACCAGCATCGCGCGCTGATTGAGAATCGCCGGATTTTGCGGAACCGACGGGCGGACCCAAATGCCATGAGCTGAACAAGATCATCGCGATGGGCGCGAGACCCAGCCCGGCGATGAATAACGGCGCCAGCCGGCGCGTGGCAATCAACCATACAGCGATGGCGAGCACCGCCAGAAGCGAAATTGCCGTAGCGAGTGTGCGCAGCGGCGTGTCTTGAAATCGAAATTCAACCCGATGCGTGCCGGGCGGCACGCGCGTTGTCAGCAAACCCAAATCGCCGCGCGGATACGCTTCCGCATTCGTATTGTCGATAAATGCGCGCCAACCCGGAAAATAAAATGTGTGCAACGACAATTCGAACGCTTGCGTCGTCGTGATCGTCATCATTGTCGAGTACAGCGTGTCGTGTTGGATTTGAAGCGATGGCGCATCGATTGCCGGCGACAACGATGGTTTCGCAATCGGCGCGTAGATGGATTCATACTCTTGCACCGTCGCCGGGACGAATTCGCGCGTCCAACCCCAGCCCGCTTGCGCGACGACATAATCAGCGTCGGTGGCTTGGAGCAGATTCACCTGCGCGTCGTCGAGCGGAAACGCGCGCACCGGCAGATTCCACGTCGCGAGCAAAATGAGCAACAACGAAACCACCGGCGCGATGACGCCGGCAAAGCGGCGGAAAGTTATCGCGAGCCATTCAACCCAGACGCCGATCAGAAACGCGATGCCAATGCCGGCGATGATTTGAAAACGCCACGGAAACTGCAAAAAACGCAATGGCGCAATGGCGTACCACAACGGTTCGGAAATATTGAGCGTCATCAAAATCGCGCCGACCAGCGCGAGCCAAAAGAATACGCCTGCCGCCGCAAGCATTTTCGATTTCCGCATCAGCACCAGAATGACAATCGACGCGAGCGCGGCAATCGTCTGCGGAAACCCAACCGCGTGACGCAGCACTTCAGTTTGCGGCAAGTAGGCGTATGCCAAATCGAAAGCCAAGAATTCGCCCAGCGTCGTCAATCGGCTGACGATAAAGCGCGCGACCGACGCGGGTCCCGCATACACCAAATCCAATTCGCCGAGCGCGGGCAAGGCATAAAACGCGCTCAATGCAAACGCGAGTAAAATCGCGGAGACGCAGCGCAACACCGCGCGCGCGTCTGGTTTGGAAATGAACAAGAAAAACAAATACGCGCCCAACAACCCGGCGAACAGCATCGCGGTGAGATGATGCGTGAGGATCACCAGCGCGAACGCGAACCCGCCCAACACGATTTGCGCGTCGAATTTTTGCGCACAATAAATCCGGCGAAAAATCCACAACCCCAGCGGGAGAAAACTCATCGCTAGCAATTCCGGGAAATTTCCGCGCACGTACGCGTCTGACAAAAGGTACGGCAAATAGGCGTAGGCAATCCCGGCGACCATCGCCGCGCGCGTGCTCAGATAATCGCGCGCGAAAATAAACATCGCCAGCGCGGCAACGATGAAACCAAGGGCAATCGTCAACTTGATCGATTCAATAAACTCTGCGCCGAGCAGGTGGAACACTTCTGCGACGTAGTACATGAGCGGCGGATAGTAATTCAACACCGGCAAGCCGTAGCCGTAACCGGCAAGCGGGAACCAACGCGGAAATAAAATGCCGGCGTGCAGCGCGCGATCCAATTCAAACACGCGATACAAATGAATCATGCCATCGGACGAAGCAAAAAAGCCGGGGGAAAACAAAAACCCAATCGCCGGAAAGAGACCCAGGAGGACAAGCCAGTAACGCTTGATCATCAGCGCACACTCACTTGCGTCAACACGAGATGATCCACGCCGTTGTCGATTGGCAGGCGCGCGCCGGTTGCCGGCAAGTACATGCCGATTTCGATGGCGTAATCGCCGGGCGGCACATTGGGAAGGTTCAGCGTGTGCCGATCGCGCACGACTTCGCCGACGCTCCAACGATTCGTCGGGAACAAACCGCTGAACGGCGGGCTGTCCGCATCCGCGACGACTTGCCCGTTTGCGTCGAGCAAATGCACAAAGACCGTGTACGATTCGTTCAGCGCGCGATCCGCACGCCAAAACAAATCGACGTCGAGCGATTGCCCGCGCGCGATCGATGTGGGGGCGCTCCACCCGGCAAACGTGATCGCCTCGCCGAAACGCGCATTCATCGCATTTGCTGGCGTGCCGGCAAAAGCGCCGAGGCGCACGGTGCCAAGCGCAGCGTGATATTCTTTATCGCTGTTGGCAAGATGCGTTTCGAGGTTGTACTCTGTACCAATACAAATCGAGATGTGTACAACCCGGCGGGCGCATCGGCGGGCAGATTCAACGACCACGCATCGCGATAATATTCGCCGAGCTCGTGCCAACGATACGTTGGAAAATACACCGTGCCGGGAAACCCTTCGCGTTCGCTCCACACCTTGCCGTTGATATCCGTCACCGCCAGTCTCGCCGAATACATCGGATACATGCGTTCGCGCGCGCGATAATAGATCAACACGCGCGACAAATCGAGATCAAACCCCAGGACATCCACCTGCTCAACAATTTTCGTATTCGTCAACCGATAACGCGGCGATGGCGCTTGCGGCATCGGCAAAGGCACCGCTTGCACGGAACGCGGCGCACCCGGCGCTTTCAATTCCGGATCGAACTGCACCCAATAGAATGGTCGCCCGAGGTCGCGCGAATTTTTGAGCATCGTTTCAAATTGGCGTTGCCACACCGGCGAAATATTGGTGACAAGCAAATCGGGACGCTGATTCTCGACGAATTGAAAATAGCGCATCGGTTGCGAAACTTCCCACGGCGCGATGACGACCGCGTTCGGCGCGAGGTTGTCACGCAAGACCGCCTGCGCGTAATCGCGCGGCGCATAGTTTTGGCTTTCGTCGAACACCGGAAAATTCGTGATGAACGATGCCACCGGCAACACGAGACAAGCCGCGGCGACGGCAAACCCAGCCGCACGATGCGCGCGCGATGCCCAACGCATCAACGCGGCGATGGCAAAACCGATCCAGAGCGCGAGAATGAGGTACGCGAGTGAAAAATAAAAAATCGTCGAAATTGCGGCGCGCAGAAACACGGCGATGAACGCAACGCCCGCGCCGTACAAAAATAAAATCGCAAACATTTTCCGGTCGCGCCGGAAAGAATCGAACGCGCCGAGCGCGGCAAGCGCTACGCCGACAACGCTAAATTGCTGCAGCAGCAAAGTAATCGCACTGCTCACACGATCAACTTGCTCGGCCTCGGACTTGAAACCGAATTTGAAAATGTTATCAAGTCCGGTAACGAGATTGAAAAAGCCTTGCGGCGTATGAATATAGTAGGCGGTAATCGTCCCTTTGAGAATTGCGTCTTCGCGCTGATACAATTGCCAATTCGCCGGGTCTTGCGTCGCTATCAATTGACTCGCGCGAATCGGAATGTACGCGTACAACGCAAGCGGCACAAGCATCAACAAGGCGCCGCGCACAAGCCGCGTGCGATTCAGGCGCGCGCGATTCAACCACACGACGAGCGCAAACGCCGGCGCGGTAAATGCCAAAACGTGGTGATTCGTCAAACCCAAGCCAAAAGTGAAAGCGAGCGCATAGTAATCGAACGAATGATTTTCCTGATGCCAGCGCAAGGCAAAAAACAAGGCGAGCACGCCAAGCAAAAGATGCAGCGCGTACGGCTTGGTTTCAATCGCACTCCCCCACACCGATGGAATCACTGCAAACGTCAGCGTCGCCAAGAGCGCGGGAAGCCGCGCGCGCGTCACGCGCACAGCAATCGCATACACAAACGGCATCGCGAGCGCAGCGCAGACGGCGGAAAATAAATTCACGCGAAACGCAACATCGCCGAAAGGAAGCAAGGTGAAAAGTTTGGCGAGGAGAATGTACAGCGGGTAGCCGCTCGAATGCGGCACGCCGAGGATGTACGCCATGAACTGAAACTCGCCGCTGTCGCCATCCAACACCGTGGGCGGAGCGTGCGCAAATAAAGCGCGAACGCGCACAGCGCCAAGCCGATTTCGATGAATAGGTCAATTCGGCGCGGCGCGCGATGGTCATCCGATTGCATATGCGTCATTATAAACTCGGGGAACAAAAACGCAAACCGGCTGTCAGTATACGAACGTTCCCACAGCGTGTCAATTGAGTCGTTGCGAAATCTGTGCTACAATAGTCGCATGATTCCGGAATGGTTCGTCCTCTTGCCGATTCTCTTCCCGCTCATTGGCGGACTTGGGTTTGCGCTCATTGCCGCGCGTTTCCCCAAAACGCGTGTCGGTTTGGCGATGCTTTTTCTCGCGCTTGAACTCGCGGCGATTCTCGTGAACATCGCGCCCGGCATTCATCGCTTGACGCTTTCAAGCTGGGACGCGGCGGCGTTCACGCTGGGACTGCGCATCGATGGCATCACGCTCATTTTGCTCGCCGCGATGATCGTGCCGCTTTTTTCGTTTTGGCTTGTCGCCCCGCCGCGCAATCCCTTCGATTTGTTTTTGATGGCTATTCTCACCGCGGCCATCTTGGTCGCCATCGCCGCAACGCCGCTGACCATTTGCCTTGCCTGCGCGTTGCTCGACCTGGCGCTTTTTCTGTGGCGCACGGCGCGCGATATCGAACGCGAGACGGCACTGCGCGGCATCGTCATCGGCCAATTGGGCGGCTTGATTTTGCTCGCCGGCATTGTGTTCCTCGACGCCGGGCGCATTGAAGCGCCGATGCTGATGGCAATCGCATTTTGGCTGCGGCTGGGCATTTTCCCATTTCATTATCTTTTGCCCGCGCGCGGCAACGATGCAAACGATTTGTGGTTCGCGCGCGGCCTTCCGATCATCGCCGCCGCGAACTTGTGGTTGCATTGGTCCACGTTGAAAATCGATCCGCCGATTACGGTCATCGGCATTCTGGCAAGCCTGGCGTTTGGCGTAACGGCCATTTGGATTTGGCGCGAGGAAAAACCGGCACGCGCCGTGAACATCGCGTCAGCCATCGCGCTTGCGCCGATTCCCTTGACGATTGCGCTGGGTAGCGGCGCAGGACTGGCGATGGCCTTTTGGCAAACGCTTGCCGCCGGCATGGCGCTGGCGTTGTTTGAAATGGCGCAGCGTTGGCGCGTCGATAACATGCGTCAGTGGCAAGGCCTGCTTTGGTTTCTTGGCGTGTTGTCGTTCGCCGGGATTCCACTCACGCCGGCGTTTCTGGGTCGCGCGGGATTGTTCGTCGCATTGTTCGAAAGCGGCAATGGATTTTTACTGTTGCTCATCGGCGCCGCGTCGCTCATGGTTCTGGCGGCGTTGTGGAATATCGGCGCCACGCTCAAAGGCGATGAATCCCGCCAACCGCGCGGCGGCGAATATCTTGCGTTGGGTATCCTGGGAATCGCCTTGCTGGCGCTCGGCTTTTTGCCGACGATCATCACGCCCGCGCTTGGCGCAGCGGCGAGCGAATCGACCGAGCGCGTGTACGATTTGGTGATTCGCACAACCGACGCCCTCGGCGTAGGACTCGGCGTGGTGACCCTCGCCCTGCCGCTGGTTGGCGCATACCTTTTGCAAATTCCATTGCGCCAACTGCGCGTCTCCGCCGATTCGAGCATTGCGCGGGTCGCGCGCTTCATCGATCTCGATTGGCTGGAACACTGGCTCGTGGCGTTCGGTTATCGCGTGGGCGTCATCGCACGCAACGCCTCGACCATCGCCGAAGCGAATCCAACGGTGTGGCTTTTGCTGGTCGCATTGTGGATCGCGATTTTTATCGTCACCGCACGCTGACCGGAACATTTGGGGGATTGAGAACGTCTATGAGATGGAGGTCAAAATGACAAATCGAATTGCAATGACCCTGGCGCTTTTCATTCTGCTCGCGTCCGCCGGGCTCATTGTTTACACAACGGCAAAACCGAATCTCGCATCGGCACAAGGAAATTCCAACATGACCAGCAACAGCATCAGCGTCTCCGGCACCGGCAAAGTCCGCACGAAACCGAACGTGGCGACCGCGAGCATCGGCGTAGAAACAATTTCTCCCGCGCTCGCCGAAGCGGTGAATCAAAACAACACCAAGATGGACGGCGGTAACGGCCAAAGCCAAATCGCTGGGCATCGCGGACAAGGACATTCAAACGATTGCGTACAATGTCTATCCGTTGACGCAACAAAAAGACAACGTCGCGCCGACGATTACCGGCTATCGGGTCAACAATCAAGTCAGCGTCACGATCCGCAAAATCGAAGACCTGGGAAAAATTCTCGATGCGGTCGTTGCGGCGGGCGCAAACAATGTGTACGGCATCAACTTTGGCGTCGATGACCCGGCGGCGTTTCAACAGCAAGCGCGCGCGGCGGCAGTGAAAGATGCGCAGGACAAGGCGGGGCAACTTGCCAAAGCGGCGGGCGTTACGTTGGGCAAACCGATGTCGATTAGCGAAGGGGTTGCGAGTCCCGTGCCGGTATTCCGTTCCGCGCCCGCGCCCGCTGGCATGGGCGGCGCCGAAGTGTCGATTGAAACCGGCGAATTGGAGATTGCCGTAACGGTGCAAATCCAATTTGCGACCCAGTAGAATTAGCCGCCCAGACACGCAAACACAAACACCACCGGAAAAACCGGTGGTGTATTTTTTGTAGGGGCGTGGCTTGCCCTCGCCCAACAGACTGGGCAGACCACACCCTGGCAGACTGTCCTTGACTGTGGTGAACTACCACACCACTTGGCACACCACGTTCCCGCCAGGGCAAGTGAGGGTCGCCCTACAATTTTATTCCTCCGCCAGCGGCAAGGTAAAACGAAACGTCGTGCCTTGACCCAGGGTGCTCTCCGCCCACAACTTGCCGCTGTGCGCTTCGATAATGCCTCGCGAAATCGACAAACCCAAGCCGCTTCCGCCCACGCGCCGCGTCGATGCGCCATCCACCTGAAAAAAGCGCTCAAAGATTTTATCGAGCATTGCCGGCGGAATGCCTTCGCCTTGATCAGACACGCTGATCAAAACCTGATGCGGCTCGATTTCACACGCAATCGTGATTTGCCCCCGCTTGGTGTACTTGATCGCGTTGCCGATGAGATTCGTCAGCACTTGGCGAACCCGCCGTTGATCGGCGAGCACCCGCGGCATTTCCGACGGCAAGTCGACGACAAAGTAATGGGATTCAGTGCGCATGCGCATTCCATCGACGACTTGGCGAATCAACTGCCGGAGTTGAATCGGCTCTTTAGAAATCCGCAGCGCGCCGGCTTCGATTTGCGACATGTCCAACAGATTGTCAATGAGTTCGGTCAGGCGGTCGGATTCCTCTTCGATGATGCGCAGGAAATCGCGTTGCGTCGCTTCATCCCATTTGACGTCCTGCCGCAACAACGTTGACGCAAAACCCTTGATCGACGCCAGCGGCGTGCGCAGCTCGTGTGACACGGTCGAGAGTAATTGCGATTTCATCGCATCGGCGGTGCGCACGCGCGTCATGTCGCGCAGAACGATGCCGGTGCCAATATCCACGCCGCTTTCATCGCACACCGGAAAAAAGCGCGCCGCGATGATCATGCCATCGCCGGGCGCGGCAAGCTGCATCTCAACCGCGTGATCGACCATCCGCTCGACGAGCGCGGCTTGCAATCGATCGCGCATGATCTCCGGCATCGTCGTGCGCGCGGCAAGCTGACCGATGAATTCATCGGCCGTTTTGACCGCGCCCAGAATCTGTTCGGCGGGAAAATTTTGAAACGCCACGCGCGCCTGAGCATCCAACACGACCAAGCCATCGGTCAAATTGCGCGCGGCGTTTTCAATCAGCGATTGCGTTGACATCCTCGACAAAATTATAACACATTTTTGACAAAACCGATTACGTATGGTACAGTCGCAATTGACTTGGGGGTGGTTGATTCCCGGTGGGGTCCACAGTCTTCAAAACTGCTGAGAGGCGTTGAAACGGCTCTGGTGGGTTCGACTCCCATCCACTCCCGAAACATTTTTCCCCATGCCGCGTCCCGCTTTTGTTTACATGCTTCGTTGCGCCGACGACACGATCTATACCGGTTGGACCTGGGACGTGGAGCGGCGCGTGCAAACGCATCAAAAAGGCAGCGGCGCGCGCTACACTCGCACGCGCCGCCCCGTCGCGTTGATCTATGCCGAACGATTATCCTCGCGCCGCGCGGCAATGCGCCGCGAAATCGCGCTCAAGCAAATGCCGCGCCAACGCAAACTCAAACTCGCCTCAACTGGAGCACCCGTTTGTACCTCAAAACGCTAGACGAAATCTTGCCAACCGATCACGCGATTGCCGGCGACAAAGCCGTGTCGCTGGGCGAGTTGTTCCGCGCCGGGCTGAATGTGCCGCCCGGTTTTTGCATCACGACCGAGGCGTACCGCGATGCGATTGCCAAGCCGCTCGGCGCGAAAATCGCCGCGCGAATTGCCGCCGCAGAAATCGATGACCCGATTGATTTGGAATCCGCCGCGGAAGAAATTCGCGCGTGGATCGAGAATGCGAACTTGCCAGCGGCACTGGTCAGCGAAATTAAAGCCGCACTGCAACAGACCTCGTATGCCGTCCGCGTCTCGCGCATTTTTGAAGATGTGATAAATCCCGCCGCGTCCGGTTTGCCCCAAGTGTATCTGGGCATTGTCGGCGTCGATGCGATTCTCCGCGCGATGCGCCAATGCTGGGCAACACCGTGGAATTCGCGCGCGATTTATTTTCGCCACCGCAAGAAAATCGATGCCGCTAAAGTGACCATGGCGGTCGTCGTGCAACCGATGATCGACGCCGATGTGTCCGGCGTGATGTTCACCGCGAATCCATTGACTGGCGCGGCGGATGAAATTCACATCGATGCGACGTGGGGCTTGGGCGAAGCGATCATCGCCGCGCGATGCAAGCCCGATCATTTTGTCATCGCCAAAAACGATTTGGCGGTGCGTGCGCGAACTATCGAAACGAAGAATGTTAAAGATGTGCTGAGCGCGGATGGCGGCATTCAAACTATCGGCGTGATGGCAGAGGCGCGTGATGTCGCGTGCCTGACGGACGCCCAAATCGTCGCGTTGGCGGAAATCGGCAAGCAACTGGAAGCGCGATTCAACGTGCCGCAAGATATCGAGTGGACAAGTCGCGGCGAAACGATTTTTCTTTTGCAAACGCGCCCACTGAAGAAAAAATGACGCCGTGCAGTAACACGACGTCATGCTGAGCGGAGCGAAGCACACTCCCTGGCAGCTTACTGCGTTACCTCGCCAGGAGCAAGTGTGCACCGCACTGCGTTCCCTGCACCGCCCGCCAGGGCAGGTGTGGTGCAGTGCAAGTGTCTCGTTGTTACTTCGGATAGATGAAAAACAAAATCGGAGAGAGGGATGATTCCTCTCTCCGATTTTTTCACCTATCGCGGTGGTCGCCAATCGAACGAGGCGTTGGTGCGAACATAGTATCCTTCGCCCAACACTATCGGAAAATCGTTTGCGCTTCCAACCGTGTACGCCGACCATACGCCGTTCACCATGCGGTCGATTTCGAGAATCGCGCCGGGCTTGGTCGCGTTCATCGACGCCATGAGCGATGAGGCGGTAAAGCAAGATGGCGCGCCATTGCCGCAATACAACGTGCCGATCATGTCCCAACCCTTGTCCAGCGAAATCCGATTTTCGACATTGGTCGTGAGGTACGGCGCATTCCATACACTGGCTCGGTTGCGATCTGACGAGATATCCTTCGCCGCCTTTGATCTCGAAATCGTTGCCGCCAGAACCGGGACGATACGATTCCCACTTGCCGTTGCCGCCGGTGTTCCAGCGTTGGACTTCGGCTGACCTGACCGCCTTGCGCGTTGATGGCTGCAATCAATTTAGACACCTTGCCAAAGGCATACGGCAGTGAAATCGCGGTCGTGCCGGCGTTGATCTTGATGACAATCGAGTTGCCGGGCGTTGGTGGAATCGCCGTTGCCGTTGGCGGCACACGCGTCGCGGTCGGCGGAACCGCTGTCGCCGTTGGCGGCACGGGTGTCGCGGTCGGCGGAATCGCTGTGTCGCCGTTGGTGGAATCGCAGTCGCCGTTGGCGGCTGGGTGTCGCCGTCGGCGGAATCGCGGTCGCCGTTGGCGGAATGGGCGTGGGCGTTTGCGGCAGGCGATTTCCAAACGCCACATTGATGCCGCCCACCAGATAATACAATTACGCTCAAGAGGCTGGGGCTGGTCAGCGTAACGCCTTGCGGGGGGAGCGCGTAAACAAAGTATGTTCCGCTTGAGACGCTAAAGCAATGCGGTTCGGTTCCGTTCGTCAGCCACGAATCGAGCAAATTGAGCGATGTATTCTTGAGCGTGATCAATTCGCCCGACAGGAGTGGTTCACCGGTTTCAAAATAACCGTTGGCATTCAAATCATGGTACGCTGAAAGCACAGACCAAGCCCGGCAGTCTGGTCGCCGTCGCGGTCGGCGTTGGCGGCACGGGTGTGCTGGTGGGGGTAAAAGTCGGCGTCGGCGTTGCCGGCGCGGCAACCGTGATGGTCTGGTTGACGATGGCGGATGTGTGATCGACGCGATTGGTGGCACGAACCTCGAGACTGTGCATGCCCGGTGCCAGGTTCAGTCCTAATTGAAAACTGTGCGCAACTTTGTTAAACGTCGAACTGCCATCATTCGGCAAGGCACTTTGCCACGGTCCGCCATCGACCCGATACTCGACCGACTTGATGTTGTTAATCGTCATCGGATCGCCGGTCGGCGGCGAAAAGGGCTGGTCCTGCGCGATACCGGTGATGGTCAACAGCGCCATTGGACGAAGGATTTGGAAGCGGATCGAGTGTCACCAAGGGTGTCGTGTTGATTGGCTTGGGCAAGTTACTTGCGCCATCCAGACTGTAACCCAGCTGCCCTTGCGCATAAGAATCAATCTGACCGACAATGTACGGGTAACTGCCGCCGCGCATGATACTGTTGACGTTCGAGAGACACCCCGTTTGCTGGCTGTTTTGATTTTGGATAATCAAGTAGCCGGCGGTGTCGGTGCAGGCAGAACCCGCGCCGGGATATTGGTCGAGCGCGCCAAAGATATGCCCAACTTCGTGCGCCGCAACCGCGCCCATGTTGTTGATGCCGTAGCCGTCATTGTCGTACGTCAACACGGTAAACGGACCATACAGGTAAGCGTAAGCAAAATAACCATCCGTAAACGTCCCCGTTGCATTGTTGACGCTGTTCGCGACAAAGATCGTAAACGCCCAATCCGTCTGGTAGTTTTGGCGCAGCCAGTTATTGTAGGCGAACACTTGGTCGAAATTATTCGGGACCGCCAAAGCCAAGCGCGCTCATCGTCTCGGCGATCCACAAGCCATCATCGTAGCTGGAGCGATCGATCGGCTCATACCCCGTGGGCACTTGGCGGCGAATGTCGAACACAAACGTGACCCGATTGTTCATCCGCGCATTCCACCAATTCATGCCGGCGGTGATCTGATTGATGACCTGCGTCATCGTCGCGTCCGTCCACGTTTCAGTACATTGATCGATCACGCCGTTGCACTGCGGCAAAACAATGCCCACCGCGACCGTGCCGAGCATAAAGTTACTGGTCTGATAGTACGTGGGCGCGTTCTGGCTCAGAATCCACGCCAAACTGCCGGGCGGCGGATTTGCCGAAACATGCCGCTTTGAACCCTCTGGAACCTCGCGGATGTCATTGTGTGGCGCGACCCGGCTGAATGCCTTTTTTGAGAGCCATCAGCGCGATCTCGCCGACGGCTTGCGCGGTATTGCCGTTCACGTCGCGCAGTTTGGCGTAAATCTTTTTGGGTCCCGTTCCTTCGTTGAGCGTCCAGACTTTGGTTTCCGCAAAAGCTTCCCACACGGCACCGGTAAACTTTTCCGAATTGGAAACGAGCATCTCGCGTGCCCACTCTTTGCCGCTCAGGTGCAAGGTTACCACCGAGAGGTGGTTGATTCGCCACCGCTGTTGGGCACGACGACAAAATAATTGCCACTGCGCTTGCCCAAGTCGATGGTCCAGTAATGCTGGTACGTCGGGTCTTCGCGCTTGAATTCATACCCCACCCCGATTTCTTGGAGTTGGGCATCGAACAAGAGCGCGGCCGCGTTGGGTTCGCAACGAGTAAATTGAAAAATTGATCGGCATCTGGCAGTCCCGCGCCGATGAGTTCAAAAACCGTCTGCGCGTTTTCGTATTTTTCGCGCTGGGCACGTTCGAGCGGCAGCCGCCCTGCTCATCTTGAAAACTCAATGCCCGCGACTTGGCCATGTCTTTCACGTGGGCGTCCGCCGCGCGATGCAAATCCTTGTCCGAGCGCAAGGGCATCAAACCGCGTTGAGCACGCGCATCGTTGACCAGCGTCGTCAGGCGTCGCTCGAACGCGCCCTGGTCGGGCTTGGCGGAGGAAGGCATCGAGCCGATTGGTACAGCGATGCCCGATTGCGTTGCCGACGCAAACCAGCCAATGCCGGACTGCGGTCCAGTGGCTACGGCAAATTCAATGAACATACCTCGCTGAACCAGGATCACAACGAGAATGCCACAAGCAATTGGATTTGGCAGAGGGTCTTGATTTTCTGCACCCATGGCTGGGGAGTCGCGGTTTGTTTCATAAAACAATTCCTTCTTGCCACAGCAAGACGATTAGATATAGCCGCACCCTAATCATAGCACATGGTGTATCAGTTGGTCAGTCGGGGAAATCGGAGAGAGAATGTGCGGAAACCTTGACTAGAAAGGCATGAGGAGGTTAGCAGGGATGCGTGAGGCAAGTTTGACAAACGGCGGCAAGAAACCAACTGGTGGCTACCCATAATCTCAGGGTTTGATCAAAGACCTGTTGGGGTGTTTCGTCACGGTTCTTGGCGAGGGGGAATCTTGTTTCGTGGTCGGTTGGGCTGTGAAGAGCTACTGGTCAACCAAACCGTGCTGAATCGCAAAGTGAATCAATCCCGCAAGACCGTTCACCTGGAGTTTTTGCATGATTCGACTGCGATACGTTTCAACGGTTTTTTCGGAAAGCGCCAGGGTTTGGGCAATCACACGGCTGGATTTGCCTTCCACCACCAATTGCATCACCTCGCGCTCGCGCGGCGAAAGCACCGCGAGGGGATTGTCCGACGGGGATGGGCTCGTCACAATGTCGATCATCATATCGCGGACGCGGCTACACAGAATTACCGCTCGCCCTGTTGAACCGCGCGCACGGCTTGCACCACTTCGGTTCCCGCCGATTCTTTCAGCAGATAACCCCACGCGCCAGCGGTCAGCGCGCGGACGACATGTTCGCGGCTCGAGTGCATCGATAGGATAATCACCCGGGTCGCCGGGAGCAGTGTATGCAGTTGGGCCGCGGCGTCGATGCCATTGAGCTCCCGGCATCGAAATATCCATGACGACAACCTCGGGGCGCAATTTTTGAATCTGCGCTACCGCGTCCCTTCCGTTCGTCGCGCTCCCGACGACCTCTAAGATCCGGCTCGGCGCGTAAAATAAATGCCAGTCCATCGCGAATGATCGCGTGGTCATCGGCAAGGAAAATACGAATAGACATTCTGGCTTTCTCTCCATACAGCGGCGTGTTCCCGCACCCACCTCTGGTAGATCATCTTGGTCCAACACAGACTAGCCTCAAATGGGGCTCATTTGTCTGTCGGGAAAACCAGATTAAAGTGGTGGGAGAACTCAGGACAAATCATGCGATTCTTGGACCACTGGTTCAGGGATCTCTACAAGAATGCGTGTCCCCTTCCCCACGCCTGACTCAACGCGCCAGGTTCCGCCCACACTCTCCGCGCGTTCGCGCATGCTGACTAGCCCCAACCCATTATGCGTGATGGAAGATTTCTTGGCGTCAGGATCAAATCCCACGCCATTATCGTCAATGACGAACCGGACGTGCTGATTGGTCTTTTCCAGCAAAATCACCACGACGCCCGCGTGAGCATGTTTGGCGATATTCGTCAATGCTTCTTGCGCGATACGAAAGAGCGTAATTTCAACTCGCGCCGGCAGCGCAGTCCGTTTCGCCACGCAGTTCAAACTTGATGCCACTCCGCAGCGCGAATGCTTCACAGTACCATTTGAGCGCAGAAAGGAGACCATAATCATCCAACACCGAGGGCCGCAAATCGGCCATGACACTCCGCACCTGCTGAATGGTCTGATTCACCAGCGCGAGACTGTCCTCAAAACGCGCGTTGACCTCTGCCGTCGCGTGGGGTTCAAACTGGCGGCGCAAGATGTTGAGGTTGAGACCCAAGCCCGTCAAATTCTGTCCAATACTATCATGCAATTGCTGAGCAACTGCGCGGCGTTCCGCTTCTTGCGATCGACAAGTTTGCGTGAAACCACTTGCAATTGTGCATGCGCGACGCGCTCCGATTCAGCGAGTGCGCGTTCTGAATCGCAACGGCGGCTTGATTGGCGACCGTTGTCAACAGACGCTCGTCGTGTTCGGTAAAACGCGTCGGCTTGGCTCTCGACATTGATCGCGCCAATGACGCGTGCGCCAATTCGCAGGGGAACAGCCATTTCGGAACGAATCTGCGTATCCGCTTCCACGTAACGCGAGTCGTTCCGCGCATCCCCTGTCCGAATCGATTCGCCGTGTTCCGCGACCCAGCGCGTAATCCCTGCGGGCAAATTGAGAAAACCGTGGACGCGCTTGAGCTCTTGCTGATAGGCGAAATCATCGAGACGCATCCGCTCGTGAGCGAGCAAGCGCAATTCGCCGCTCGCTTCATCGATCAGAGCAATCGCGCCGCGTTCATAATTCATCATTTGTTCAAGATGATGGAAGACCTGCCTCCACCTTGTCCATATCTTCAAGTTGACTGAACGAGAGACTCGCATGGTGGAGAGCTCCAATTCGGTTGCCCGCCGCGTAACATCCTCAAAGAGCCGTGAATTTTGAATCGCGATGGCGGCTTGGTTTGCAAACAGCATGACGAGCTCCTGTTCCAATGATGTATAGACACGATCGGACAGGTCCGTAACCTGTAACACGCCAATGACTTGCTCACGCCAAGTCAAGGGCACCGATATAATAGTGCAACCCGGCTCATCTTTAAAAATCTCGGCTTTAGGCTCCCAGGCACGTAGTCCTTGGATCAGCATCGGCTCCCCAGGATCAGCGCCCGTTTGGCCAGCAATACCTTCGCCAAAACGGAGAGTCGTGCCGACGTATTTGCGCGCCATATTGAAATCCACCACGCAGTTCAGCTTTGGTTTCCCCATCGCTCAAGTAGAGCATGCCGCAATCCGCATCCACCAGACGCGTAGCACGCTCGACAATTTCCTGCAACAGCTCGTTGAGCAAGAACAGCTTTGTGATTTCGCGCGAGGTTTGATTCAATAGAGATAATTGCTCCGCGCGGTACACTAGTTCTTTTTCAGTGCGCTTGCGGTCGGTGATGTCTTCCGCGAGTCCTTCGTCAGTACAGAATCTTGCCCTCGTCATCGCGGATCGTGCGCACATTCTCTGAAACCCAAAGGACACTGCCATCCTTGCGGCGCGCCTGAAATTCGAATCCAGTGAAGGCGCCATGTTCTGACATCAAACGCACAAACTCGTCGCGACGGGAGGGTTCAAAATACAATTGTTGCCCAATGTCAGTGACTACTGCAAGCATTTCTTCAGGTGACGTATAGCCAAACATCCGCGCGAAGGCGGGATTGACGGTTATGAACCGACCTGCGGGCGAACTCTGGAAGATACCCGTCTATCGAGTTTCTCAAAGATGGCACGGTATTTCGCCTCAGCTTGCCGCAGCCCCTCCTCCGCGCGATAGTTCTCCGTAATATCGCGAGCCGAAGAAAGAGCCCCGATTACCCGTCCGCTTTGGTCTTTGAGCGAGTGGCACCACCACGCCAGTAGACGTTTCTCGCCATCGTGACGCCGTTGCCAGCTTTCAACATAGAAAATATCGGGATTTCCCTCAAATAGCGGCTGAACCGTGGTATAAGTTTTTTGATCCCCCACGAAGAACATACCCGGCTTCCTTACCGACCACGTCATCCCCAAAGAACTCTTTGCCGGCTCGATTGACCCAGGTATAGACACTTGCTGCAAATCCAGCTTGCGCGATGATGTCTGGAACCGTTTGCAGGATTGCCTCATGCCGCGAAGACAATTCCCGCAATGTCATCCTCCGCCTGCTTGCGTTCGGTAATGTCAATGAAGGATCCCTCCGAAATGCCTGCGGCTCTATAAAGTCTTAGGGAGGTGAGGCAGTGGCGCACCTCGCCGCTTTTCGTCAGCAACTTCCATTCAAAATCCTTGACCTGACCCTCCGCTTGGAGCCTACGCACCATTTCTTCTCTTTCAGACGGGTTAGCCCAGTTGAGAATAGTCGGGGCCACCAATCAACTCTTCTCGTCTGCAACCGAGGATATCGCACATCTTGTCATTAGCATGTCAGATCAACCCCAGATCCGTCGAGTTTCATGCGGAACATCGCTACCTCGGCGTTGTTGTAGAGACTCCTATATTTCTTCCTGCGCTCTCGCGCAACAATTCTTCGATGCGCTTGCGCTCGGTGATGTCGCCATACGCAATCGCGACGCCATGGCCTTCTAGTGGAATCGGCGCGGCAGTGAGCATTGATCCACGTAATGTCTCCCTTGTCCTCGAGCAATGCCCATCTCGACGTTTTCAATCAAGCGGTTTTCCTGCAACGCCCGGACACTTGCATATTCGTTGGCGGGCATCGGGGAGCCGTCGGTGAGTCACCGATCTGCCATTCTGCAGCTGTCGTATCTTCTCTGCATGTGATCGTCACGCGAGATCCCCAACAACCGCTCGGATCCGATGTTCGCTTCCAGGATCTTGCCCTGACTCTATCCATTATCGTGATCCCCAAAGGGAGACGATTCGAGACAACACGCGATACTTTTCGAGACTGATCCGCAACGCCTCTTCCGCGTGCAAGCGTCTGGTGATTTCCTGATCCGGACGCGCCAGCGCGCGGCGCGGCAGGGCTTGATCCCCCCGAAATTTCCGCGACGCTAACCAGCGTTCGATTGCACGTCGCATCGGTCACCCTCCGTTGCGCTCATCGAGACACACGGGGTCTCAACGAGCACAAACAGCATCTTGTCTACGATGAGTATAAGCCCATGCTCACTTCAAGTCAACAACAAAAAAAAGAGAGGGTTTCAAATGATACCCTTCTTCCGCATTTTTGTTTCACTGAGCGTCACGCCACCGCGCGGCGAATTTCTTCTACCGCGGCAGGATTCTCCAGCGACGAAATGTCGCCGGGGTCTTTGCCCAAGTACACACCGCGCGAATCACCCGCCGCATGATTTTCGCGTTGCGGGTGCGCGGCAAATCGCGCACCAAAATCACGGCGTGCGGTGCGAGGGCTTTGCCTAATTCAGTCGCCACTTGATTTTTCAATTCTTGGCGCAAATGATCGCTCGGCGTAAAGTGGGGTTTCAAAATGCAAAAGCACACCACCGTCTCGCCTTTGACATCGTCCGGAATTCCAATCGCCGCCGCTTCCTGCACCGCCGGATGTTTGACCAGCGCTGACTCCACTTCGGCGGGACCCAGCCGCTTGCCGGCCACTTTGATCACATCATCCGACCGACCCAGGATGTACCACAAACCATCGTCATCGATTGCCGCCCAATCGCCGTGCACCCAAATGTCCGGAAAACGCGACCAGTAGGCTTGAAGGTATCGTTCGGTGTCGTGCCAGAATCCGCGCGTCATGCCAATCCACGGTTTGCGAATAATCAACTCGCCCACTTGCCCGCGCACCGGTTTCCCATGTTCATCGACAACATCCGCCGCCATTCCCGGCAGCGGCGCAGAAAACGCGCACGGCTTGAGCGGCTGCCACCAATTGCCCATCACGATGCCGCCGGAAATTTCCGTGCCGCCGGAATAATTGATGATCGGCAATTTCCCGGCGCCGACCGTGTTGAACAGCCACAACCACGGCGTGGGATTCCACGGCTCCCCGGTCGATGCGAACGCGCGCAGCGAGGAAACATCGTGTTGTTTGATCGGCTCATCGCCAAATTTCATCAGCGCGCGAATCAGCGTGGGTGAGACGCCCAGCAACGTGATCCCGTGTCGTTCGACGAGCGACCACAAGCGATCGGGACCGGGAAAATCCGGCGCGCCATCGTAGAACATCATCGTGCCGCCAAGCAAGAGCGTGCCAAAAACTTCCCAGGGTCCCATCATCCAACCCATGTCGGTAATCCAATGCAGTGTGTCGTACTCGTGCAGGTCGAGTCCGTGCATCATATCTTGCGCCGCTTTGATGGGAAAGCCGCAATGCGTATGCACCGCGCCTTTGGGGCGTCCCGTCGTGCCAGAAGTATAAATCACCATCAACGGGTCTTCGGCATTGGTGCGTTCCGTTTCCGCCAGCGGCGGTTGATCGACAATTTCATTCCAATCGTGGTCGCGTCCGGCGTGCATGGGCACTTCAATCCCCGCGCGATGAAAAACGATGACATGTTTGATCGCCGCGCGTTCACCCGCTTCGGCGATCGCTTCATCGGCGGTCGGTTTCATGCGCACGATCTGCCCGCGCCGATAAACCGCATCGGCGGTGAACAGCGCGGTCGCGCCGGCATCGACCAGCCGGGTGGTGATCGCGCCGGCACCGTAACCGGAAAACAGCGGCAAGACAATTCCGCCGATTTTCACGATCGCGAGCAACGCCATCGCGATTTCCGGACACATCGGCATGTACAAGCCAATGACATCGCCCTTGCCCAGACCCAGCGCGCGCAAACCATTCGCCAGGCGATTGACTTCGCAATAGACATCGCGGTACGTTAGCACGCGCGTTGCGCCTTCTTCGCCTTCCCAGCGAATGGCCGCGCGATTTTGCGTGGGCGTGCCGATCCATTTGTCCAGCGCATTGTGCACGATGTTCATCTGCCCGCCGACGCACCATTTTGCCCAGGGCGCGCCTTGCGCCAAATCGACGACGCGTTCATACGGGTTGTAAAATTCAATTCCCAAATCTTGCAGCACCGCGTTCCAAAACCAATCGATGTCTTCCGTAGAACGCTTTTGCAATTCGTCCAGCGATTTGAGATGGTGCCGCGTCATGAATCGATGCAGATGCGTGCGCTGCATTTGCTCGGGTGTGGGACGCCACACAATCTCGCCGCCAAAAGTAAATTCTTCCACGAGGGCTCCTTGAATGACATTGTCGGCGGCAACCCCAAGCGTCGCTCGCATGGGGCGGGGACATGGCTGGAGTGTGCTTCGCCGCAGTCACCCGGCCCCACAAACCATGGTAGACCAATTTTATTATAACCAACCAACCGCAAACCGGCGTATCGAAAAACCCAGATTTTGGGTCAACCTTTCGTAACATGGCTTTTTGTTGTATAATAGCGCCATCACGAACAGGGACTCGCGATATGTTCGATAAAATTCGCCTCTTACTTGCCGACCCGGACATGCTCTTTTGCGTTCAGTTGCGCCGCATCCTGGAACATAACGGGTGTGAAGTAACGATTGCGCGCGACGGCGCGGATTTGCAGGCGCGCTTTTCGCCGGAAACCCACGACGGCGTGATTGCCGGCGTTACTTTGCCGCGTCCCAACGGCTTGGAAATTTTGCGCCACATTCACAAGACCAGCCCGGACACGCCGGTCTTTCTCCTCTGCAATGAACAAACTGCTGCGCTGGCAAAAGCCGGCGTCAACGAGGGCGCGCTCACGTATTTTTTGACTTCCGCCAAAGATTTGGATCAGGTCTCGGATGAAATCATCGGCGCGTTCGACATCGGAGAGGAAGAACCGACGCTCGAACACGATGGCATTCTCGCGCCGGAACTTGACGAATCCATCGAGGTCGTCGAGACGGACGTCGATAACTCACGCCCGGACGCCGCGTCGATGCGGCTCCTGCGCGCGCTCATCGATTCCACGCAAAAAAAATCGCTCAACGATACCTTGCAGCTCCTCGCCGATTCCAGTGCCGAAGCGCTCGAGACGGAACACGCCGTGGTTTTGCTGGCGCAACGGCGCGGCTTGCGCATCGCCACCGCGTTCGATTCCGAGCAAGCCGGGGAAGCGGTGCGCGAATTCCTGGAACGTGCGAATGATGGTTTTGCCGATCGCGTTGCCAGCGCGCGCAAAACGCTCATCGACGCTTTGCCGAGCGCGTCGGGCAACGTGCCGCAGCAATTCATCGGCATTCCCATGCTCTTGCAAAAACAAGTCGTCGGCGTCATCGTGGCGTATCCTCTCGCCAGCGATGACGCGCTGAATCTCAACAGCGTCTCCTGGGTCGAATTGTTTGCGGCGCAAGGCGCCATGGCATTGGAAGTGGATCGCGTCAAGGATGAAAACCTGCGGCTCTCGCCCATTGATCCGGTCAGCGGCATTCTCAAGCGCGAAATGTTTCTGGAGATGGCTGACCGCGAATTGCGCCGCAGTTGGCGGTACAATACGCCCATGTCCTTGCTCGTGTTTGATATTGACCGGATGGGTGTCATCAATTTGGAACACGGACACGAAGCGGGCAATTATGTCTTACGCCAAGTGGCCAGCACGTGCCGCGGCAATTTGCGTTCCGTGGATGGCATCGGACGCTATGAAGAAGACTCGTTCGCCGTCCTGCTGCCGATGACGAATCGCGATGGCGCGAAAATCGTCGCCGAACGTCTCCGCGTCCTTGTCGCCGGCATCAAAGTCGCTTCCACCAAAGGCACTTTTTCTGTGACCGCCACGTTTGGCGTGTGCAGTTATCCGCACGATGACTGCAGTTCGGTTTTCGATCTATTGAACATTGCCCACGCCGCGCAACACGCCGCGCGCCACGCCGGTCCCAACCGAATTGTCATTGGCTAAGCATGGCAAATCGCAAACCCGCATTGGAAAAAGATAACGTCGATACGCAACCCGAGCCGATGGGCGTGCCTGAGCCCGTGTCGGATGTCGAGACGCTGGGGACTCTGCGCACGACGATTCAGCGGCTCAAATCTCTGCAATTCGCTTCAACGAATTTGCTCACCACGCTCGATTGGAATTCCGTCCTCGAAAAATCGGTGAATGCCGCCGCGCGCCTTGCCGACGCCGATCGCGCCTCGCTCATGTTGCTCGACGAAAATTCGAACACGCTTTTCATCGCCCGGGCGTACAACTTGTCGGAAGATGTTGTCGCGACGACGCGCGTGAAACTCGGCGAGGGCGTGGTCGGCTGGGTCGCGCAGAATCGACAGCCATTACTTTTGCATGGTCCGATCGATCACATCCGTTATCCCAACGCCGTACCTAAATCGCATCAGATCGGTTCATCGATTTGCGTGCCCTTGGTTGTGCGCGACGGCACGAATCCACCGCTCGTCACCGGCGTGCTGAACGTGAGTCGCAGTATCGGCGTGCCCGCGTTGACCCAAGAGGATATGGATTTGGTTTACCAGATCGGCGGGGTTGCCGCGCTCGCCCTGCGCAACGCGCGCGAATATCAGATGGTGCAGCGCCGCGCCCAGCAATCCGTCGCACATGATACAAGTGAGCCAGCGCCTCGCCGAAAAATTCGACACGCACGATGCCCTCGCGGCAATCGTCGAACACGCGGTTGAATTATTACATGCCCAAACCGGCGCGCTGTTTCGCATTGATGCCAAAACCAACGAGCTGGTGTGTCAACTCGTCGTCGGGCGCGATGAACCGGAGCAATTGGAACAACGGATGCCGCCGGGCATTGGCATCGTGGGGCACTGCGCCCGCCTCAGCAAGCCCGTGATCGTGAATAATGTCAGAGCCGATGCGCGCTACTACGCTCAAATCGATAACCTGGCTTTGCCGAACACGCAATCGACGCTGTGCGCGCCGCTGATTCGCCAAGGGCGCGTGATCGGCGTGCTCCAGATCGTCAACAAAGTCGATGGCACTTGGTTTGACGACGGCGACCTGGAACTCGTCGCAAGCCTTTGCAGTCCAAAGCGCGGTTGCGCTTGGCAACGCGCAACTTTATTCTGATTTGCGTCATTCGTTTGCCGACACCGTGCGCATTATCAACAACGCCGTCGAAGCGCGCGATGGTATTACCTCCAGTCATACCAACCGCGTGACCAATATTGCATTGGCCATCGCGGAAGAGTTGCATTGGAATCCGGAAAAAATCCAGAATCTGGAAATCGGCTCGCTCTTGCACGACATCGGCAAAATCGGCATGCCCGACCGGCTCTTGTTCAAGCAAGATGTGCTCACCGAAGATGAATACGTCGAAATGAAAGATCATCCGCTTGTCGGCGCGCGCATGTTGAGCGGCGTCACGGCGTTAGAACCGGTTCTGCCGTATGTGTTGTATCATCAAGAACGCTACGATGGTAAGGGTTATCCCTTTGGTCTCGCCGGCGATGCGATTCCGTTGGAAGGACGCTTGCTCTCCGTCGCCGATACGTTCGATGCCATGACTTCGCACCGACCGTACCGCAATGGCTTGAGCGAAGAGCAGGCGATCGCAGAAATCACGCGTCAGCGCGGCACCCAATTCGATCCCGTGATTGTCGATGCGTTGGTTGCGGCGTATCAAAAAGGCAAGTTGAAAGGCATCGCCCAAAGTAGTACCAGCCCGATGCCGGCGGAAGACCAAGCGTCGTAAGCTCCCGAAAGGAACATTCACCATGTTATACAAATTATCCAGCCCACCCACGCTCGAAGTCCATTCCGAAAATTTGATTCACCTTTTTGTGCGCGATGCGAACGGCTCGCCACTGCCGAACACGCGCGTCAAGGTGTGGGCGGGACCACCGCCGACCGGTTCGCCGCCCTATTGGGTCGATGAATCGCCCTATCGCTTGATCAACGCCGCCGGGATGCTTGAATTCATTGTCATGTCCGGCGCGATGCCGGAATCGCGCGATTATTGGATGCAAGTCATCGACGCGACTAATCAGACCCAAAGCGATCCCGTGCAATTTCATTTTCCGAGCGGCGGGATGGTTTGGATTACGGCGACACTTACCAAAGAAGGCACATCGTCCGGCGGCGGCGGGACAGAACCCACCACCCCCATCAGCGTCAATCTTGATCCGCGTCTCGCGCCGATGAACGTGACGGTGAAAAGCGTCACCGTTAACCCAGGTCAGGCGTATTGGAAAATCGTCTCCGCCAAATACCAAGACGAAAACGAATCCGGCGGCAATCACAACGTTTACTACACGGTGCTCGATCAAACCGGCGCCGCCGCGCCGGGCGTGCCGATTTTTATGGACTGGGTCGGGCGCGATCCAAATGATATTCCGTCGTCGCGCTATTCCGACGGCAATGGCACCGGCGATCAGGCGATGTATGGCGGTCCGACCGGTTGGCGTCCCGAATTGGGACCCGGTCCGTACACCGCATGGGTCGGCGATCCCGATTATCGCGGAAATAATCCCACCGGCATTCCCAGCGAAAAACTGGTCGGTTGCGGATTGCCGCTCAATCGCCATGTGAACTTTGTCGTCACCTGGCGCAAGGTCATCGCGCCAACCAGCGGCGGTACTGGCGGAGGCACTGGCGGCGGTACGGCGGCGGAGGAACTGTTCCGATTCCCACGCTGACGCTCGAGCAATCGCTATTCGCGGCGGCGAAAAAATTCACGTGGATGCCGATCAACACCGACGCCGCGCTTGTATCGGTTCGCGCAAACTCAGAACTTGGGGTATCCGCAGACCGATGAATTTGAATTCACCTACAACAGTGCGCCCTACATTGGCCAAGTGTTCAACTTGGGAATTGTGTACGTGAAGAAAGGCGACTGGGGCAACGTCAAGTGGGTTAAAAAGGCGTGAAGCATAAAGCCAGGTTTCTTCCCGAAACCTGGCTTTTTATTTTCCAACAGATTTTACGCAAGCATTCTGAGCAGATGCGCTACACTCGCAGAGTATTTTGGCCAATTGATTGGGTAAGGAATAATAGAGGACATAAGAAAAGCCCATTTTCCCTCTGTGTCCCCTGTATCCCACTTGGCTTGTAATGACACGGGCGCTGAGTAGTTTGGCAATGTCAGAAGATTAGCCATAGAGGTTAGGAGCACAGAAACCCCACATTTTTTCGCGTGTCTCTATGCTTTTATGGCAAAGACGAAATGTGCCATTGTCAAAGTAGTTATATTTCTTCCGTGAAATTCTGTGTTGGCTGTGCGAACTGGCTGTGGGTAGTTCACCACAGTCATGCACAGTCATCTGTGGCAGAGAAAACAATTCTGCTAGTACACCCATGGAATCAGTTTTCTCACGCGCCGCCGATAATCGCTATAGCCGTGATATTTTTCAACCAGCCATTCCTCCTCGCGCCGCGACTTGAAATCAAAAAAGATGAGCATGACGATTGCCAGCCCCACGCCGAGCAACGACCCGGCAAGCAACCCCCAGCCCAACGTGCCAAGAATCAACCCGGTGTAAATCGGATGGCGGACGAAACGATACGCGCCGGTGGTAACCAATTGCCCGCCCTCAATGGGTTTTGGAAACGGCGATAGATTACTGCCGAGACTCAACAAGCCAGCCGTTCCCATGATCCCGCCGACGACCAGAATCGGCACACCCAGCGCGCGCAGTTCTATGGGAAATCCAAATGGCGCGAACGCCGGCACCAAAAAAATGATAACGAAAAGACAATCTGAAGGATAAACCATACTTCACCACGTTTGCCCATGTTGTCTCCTCAACCGCCAAGTCACCAAGTACCAAGTTTATGTTTTGGAGCTTTCACTCGCGTGTCATTTCGACGAGCGAAGCGAGGAGAAACACTTGCACCGCACGCACACTTGCGCTGGCGGGAACGTGACTGTGCTGAAGTTCGCACAGCCATGCCAGGGAGTGCAGGTGTCTCCGCGCAACAACGAGATTTCCACTTGCCCTCCCACTCCGCTTCGCTTCGGGGACTAATGTGGCGGGAACGTGGCTGTGGTTGACTGTGGTGAACTACCCACAGCCAGTGCTCCACAGTCATGCCAGGGGCACTGCGTTCGAAATGACAAGCGAAAGTCCTGTATTCTTTGTGCCTTTGTGTCCTTGTGGTCATGTTTTACTCTTCCAGTTGTTTCAACAAATCCGCCGGCTCTGTCACCGGCAATTGGCATGCAAAATTCTGACACACGTACGCTGTCGCCTTGCCGTTGAGCATCGTTCGATTTTGCAACAACGGAATCGGCGAATCAACATTTCCAACGGCAATAACCTGATTGGGTCGATACGCCTCGAACACAACATCCAGCAATGCGCGCGCGCTTGTGGTATCGCCAACAATCGCGATTTCCTTCGGCTGGCTCAACGCGAAATCGAGCGCGGAGAGCCACTGCGCGAATCCAATCGGCGCGGCGGTCAACGCACGTTGAACTGTTTTCAACGCGCGCTCAGCGGCATCGGAATATCGCTGATCGCCGGTCAACGCCGCCAGCTTGAGCAAAACAGTTGTGGCCATCGCGTTGCCGGACGGGACCGCGTTGTCGTCCAAACTTTTCGGGCGCACCAGCAATGTTTCGTGATCGTCGCTCGTATCGAAAAACCCCCCGCGTGGAACCTGCCCTGAGCCTGTCGAAGGGTCGGCGAAATGCGCGAGCATTGTGTCCGCGAGTTCGCGCGCGGCGATGAACCAACGCGCGTCAAAAGTTGTTTCGTACAGCGCAAGCAAGCCCTCGATCAAGTTGGCGTAATCTTCGAGATAGGCATTCAATTTTGCCACGCCGCGCGAAGCGTTCCACGAACGCAACAAGCGCGCATCCTGAGCGGAGCCGTGAAGCGGCGCAGTCGAAGGACGCAATTCGCGCAAAATGAAATCGGCGTTGCGTTCCGCGATGGCGCGATAATCGTCGCGATTCATAACGCGCGCGGCTTCAGCGAACGCGGCGAGCATTAACCCGTTCCACGCCGTCAACACCTTTTCATCGCGCGCCGGCTTGACGCGCGATTCGCGCCGCGCGAACAATTTTTGGCGCGCCGCGTCGAGGCGCCTGCGCGTTTCGTCAACGGAGAGATGGTGCGTCGCCGCAACGACATCGATATCCCACGCGATCGCAAGAATATTAACACCTTCAAAATTACCCTGCGCCGTTACACCAAAGCGGTCGAAGAATATCTGGTAATCAGACCCTAAAGGTTTTAGTTGTAGATTGGGCGAATTATCTTCGCGCAGTAATACCGATTGAGCGGCATTCTCGCTCACGCCGGAAACCTTTAGGGTCTCGTTATCCAAGACCGCGCGAATCTCGTCCGCACTCCAAACGTAATACTTGCCCTCGTGCCCTTCCGAATCGGCGTCTTGGCTCGAAAAAAATCCGCCGCGTTCGTGCGTCATCTCGCGCGCCACGTAATCGAGCGTTTCGGTCCTTCAAGGATTATGTTGCCTACGGAAACACCACGACGAGACCGCCGGGCTACGTGGCATACCCCTACTACGGTTCCTACCAGGTTGTTTTCAACGGCTACATTACGTTCGTCTCCGGTGTGGAGCAGCCGGAGACAGATCCGGTTAAACAGAGGGTTCTTAAGGTGACGATCCGGCGCGGTGACCAGGAAGTCACAGCCCTTTTCACACATCATAGTTTCGCGGGAGGACGAGAAATGAGAGGGGAAAAGGGTTTCACCCTCATCGAGATTATGGTTTCTCTGTCCTGGTGGGGCTGATAGCGGCGATCGCCGGCACCTGCAGCTGATCGACTGGATTATCGTCGCCCTCTCCCTGATCGTCTGCTTCTTCCCGGCCCTGTTCTTCGGCAAGCGCGCCGGCAAGAGCACTTCGGAGTTCTTCGTATCCGGTCGCGCCGTCCCGTGGTGGCTGGCGGGCCTGTCGATGGTCGCCACCACCTTCAGCAGCGACACGCCGAACCTTGTGACCGACATCGTGCGCCGCAACGGCGTCGCCGGGAACTGGGTCTGGTGGGCATTCGTCCTGACCGGGGTAGCGACGGTGTTTTTCTATGCGCGTTTGTGGCGGCGTTCCGGCGTCATGACGGATCTCGAATTCTACGAGATGCGCTACTCGGGGAAGGCGGCAGGCGTCGTCCGCGGTTTCCGGTCGATTTACCTCGGCCTGTTCTTCAACTGCATGATCATGGCCACCGTGAACCTGGCGGCCTGCAAGATCGCGGGAGTCCTCTTCGGCTTCGAACGCTGGCAGACGCTGCTCCTGGTGGGCGTGCTCAACGTGGTTTTCGCGACCCACTCCGGCCTCTGGGGCGTGCTGGTCATCGACATGGTCCAGTTCTTCATCAAGATGACGGCCGTGATCGCGGCGGCCTATTTCGCACTCCAGCTGCCCGCGGTCGGCGGCCTGCAGGGCCTGGTCGACAAACTCTCGATCACGCCGGGGCCGGGCGGCATCAACTACCTGAACATACTCCCCGACTTCACCAACAACTGGGACCTGGCGGTTGCGGTCTTCATCATGCCGATCGCCGTTCAGTGGTGGGCCGTCTGGTATCCCGGGGCGGAGCCGGGCGGGGGCAGCTACATTGCGCAGCGCATGCTGGCGTCCAAGTCCGAGAACGACTCGCTCGGGGCGGTCCTCTTCTTCAACGTGGCGCACTACGTCCTGCGTCCGTGGCCCTGGATCCTGGTCGGGCCTCGCGTCGATCATTGTCTACCCGGAGCTCTCCGACATCCAGAAGGCGTTTCCCAACCTGGATCCGAGCCTGATCGGCCACGACATCGCGTATCCCGGCGATGCTGAAGTTCCTGCCGGTCGGATTCATCGGCCTGATGGTGGGCGGGCTGATCGCGGCCAACTCCTCCACGATCCTCACGCATCTGAACTGGGGCGCTTCCTACCTCGTCCACGATTTCTACCGGCGCTTCGTGCGCCGGGATGCCACCGAGAAGCACTACGTCGCGGCGGGACGCACTCGCCACGGTGATCCTCTTCTTCGTCTCCTCCGGGATGGTATTCGTGCTCGACACCGCGAAGGATGCCTTCGACGTCATCCTGCAGGTGGGCGCGGGGACCGGCCTCCTGTACCTCGTGCGCTGGTTCTGGTGGCGCGTCAACGCCTGGTGCGAGGTGGTCGCGATGGTCAGCTCCTTCGGGGTCTCGGTCGTGTTCCTGATCCTGCGAAAAACGACGTGCATTTCAGCACGCACTTCGCGCTGCTGCTCACGATCGCGATCACCACCGTGTGCTGGGTGGCGACGGCATTCCTCGGCCCGCAGACCGACCGTGCGACGCTCGTCAGTTTCTACCGAAAGGTCCGGCCCTTCGGCCCGGGCTGGAACCACGTGCGCGTACTTTGGCAGCACTGCTATGGCTACCAATCCAATCACCGGTAAGAAAACGATCCAGCTTAACAGATTCAGATTCAAAGTCATTTACCTCAGCTGAATAAAAATACACAAACTGCGATAGCTATTATTCCAATAAGGATAGTCAGGGCATATAACTGGGTCTGACCGGTCTGCAGTTTTCTCAGTGCTGCTCCAGTACCGGCAGTAGCACTGGCAGCCGTGTTAACGACACCATCAACTACACCTGCATCAAAAGCCGCAAAAAACCGGAAAATGCCGTTATACAGGATATTTTTCACGATCACGCCTTCGTATAGCTCATCGAACCAGTATTTTCGCGAAAGCATAATGTAAATCGGTTTGAAAGCATTCCCGATTTTCTCGGCAGAAATCCATTTCTTTATATAAATAACATAGGCCAGCAGTATCCCCAGCAAAGCCACTGCAAGGGATATCACAGGCAACGCGTGAGTAAACACACCTAAGAAACCCTCAGCGATACTTATCTCATGAACTGCGCCTTCCACGCCATGTCCCATGAATTGCCCGAATGCTCCGGTGACATTTACCCAACCTGCGCAGATTGAAAGCACCGCCAGGATTATCAACGGGATCACCATTACCATAGGCGATTCATGCGGTCCATGTGAATGCGCCTCATGGCTGCCATGCTCCGAGGGTGCTCCACCTTTATATTCACCGTGAAAGGTCATAAACACCGCACGGAACATATAGAAGGCCGTCATAAATACCGTGATTATCGCTAATACAAACAACGTCGGATTATTTTCCAGCGCATAAACCAGGATTTCATCCTTGCTCCAGAAACCCGCAAGCGGCCAGATACCGGCCAAGCTCAATGAGCCAATTACAAAGGTGATATATGTCCAGGGCATGGCTTTGCGTAAGCCGCCCATTAATCTCATATCAAAAGTGCCGCTTCCATGGTTTACGCTACCTGAACCCAGGAACAACAATGCTTTGAAGAAAGCATGGGTGAAAAGATGGAATATGCCAATCGCTACACCACCGACTCCCAGACCCAGCATCATGTAGCCCAATTGGCTTACTGTTGAATAGGCCAGCACACGCTTAATATCATTTGCCACCAATCCCATACTCGCCGCGAAAATGGCAGTAAAAGCGCCAATTACCGCCACAGCCAGCAATGCTTCCGGGGAATGCTCAAACAGCGGAAAGAACCTTGCTACCAGGAAAACACCGGCTGCTACCATCGTCGCAGCATGGATAAGAGCGCTGACCGGGGTCGGGCCTTCCATGGCGTCAGGAAGCCATACATGCAACGGAAATTGGGCTGACTTGCCCACTGCACCGCAGAAAATGCCGACAGCCACCCATGTAAGAGTAGAACCTGCCAAAGTACCAGCTGCGACTAGGTTATATATTGTTTCAGTATCGAAAGTGTGGGTATTTGCATAAAGAATTAGTATGGCTGCTAATAATCCAAGGTCACCAATCCTCGTAACTATAAAGGCCTTCTTTGCTGCATTTGCAGCCGATGGCTTATGAAACCAAAAACCGATCAGCAGGTAAGATCCCAACCCAACACCTTCCCAAAAAACGAACATGAACAGGAGATTATCTGCGAGAATCAGCCCGAGCATATTTGCTGTAAAAAGGGACATGAATGCGTAATAGCGCAGGTATCCGGAATCTCCCTTCATGTAGCCCTGGGAGTAAATCTGAACCATCAGGCTGACAAATGTGACAACGATCAGCATAACCGCAGTGAGGGCATCCACCATGATACCTATATGGACGTTCAAAGTGCCAATGACCAACCACTCGATATCGTCAATCGGCAAAGCATGATGTGGTGCGTTCAGCACAGCGCCCAATACCCAAAACGACAACGCGCAGGACAGTCCTACTGCACCTATTGTCACATACCCGCCTAACTTGGGATATTTGCCGAAGAAAGGCCGCAGAACCAGCGATATAAAAAGGAACGAGAGGAAAGGCAGTAAGAATATAAGCCAGGGAATTTGTGTGGGCATTATAGCTTCCTTAGGACCTCCTCTACGACGTGTACCCTTTCTTGGGAAACATATATCTTATAAATAGAGGATTCCTTATATTCGAGTTTGTCAGAGTCCGGCAGTATCCTCGTGGGTATTCCTTCACCTTCGAAGAACTCCTTCCACATCTCCGCCATCATCAGGTTAGGCGCGCTTTTTACTTGAATCCACATATTATTACCATTTCAGAAGATTGAAGTTCTCGATATCTACGCTCTCGCGATTGCGGTACACGGAGAAGATTATGGCTATACCAACTGCCACCTCCGCTGCGGCCACGACCATCACAAATATGGCAAATATCTGCCCGGTCAGAGCTGTTGGAGCAATATATTGCGAAAATGCAATTAAAGCAATGTTAACAGCGTTTAGCATGATTTCGAGACACATGATGATCTTGATCACGTTGCGCTGTGTCAATACACCGAAAAGCCCTATGCAAAAGAGGACGGCGGACAAGACCAGGAAATGCTGCAAGCTAAGAGTAAATATGGCCATTAACATCATTTATCCCTCAATATCACGATAGCTCCCAGCATCGCTGATAGTAACAGGACTGCTGCAATTTCCACAGTGATTAAATAGCCGCCGTCGCCGAATAGCTTTTCGCCCAGGGGAGCCACAGTTGGCTCAATTGGAGCAGCTGTGCTGATAGTAAAACCGGCATTAATTATCCCATATATAATTATTCCAAAAAGCAACAGTGAAAACAGGCCCGCCAGGTATTTCATAGCTCCCAGCGGTTGTCCCTGTCTTGCGTCCCTAGTTAACATTATAGCCACAATAATCAGGATGGAAACCGCTCCAACATAAATCAATATCTGTACAACTCCAAGGAAATCCGCATGCAGAAGGAAATATAATCCTGCAACAGCCATGAACAACAGTATAAGGCACAGCGCTGCCCGGAAGATGTCCTTCACAAAGATAACACCAAAAGCAGAGAGCACCGTTATCGCCGCCAGTATAAAGAAGACTAATTCAAGCACCGGATCCCCTCTTTCTTTTACTCATGGGCAGGAACCGAAGTTTCTGTCCGCCTTCATCCTGGTTGTAAAGCAGCAAGCTCTGTTTGGGCAAAGAATCCTCAAATTGAGGCCTGAAATATGCGCTCGGTTTCTGCTCGGGAGACACAGTTAACTGCTCCTTGGTTAAAAGGAGTTTATCTCTGCGGTAGTTGGCGCATTCGTAATCAACTGCCAGCGCCAAGGCATCATAGGGACAAGACTCAACACATAGCCCGCAGAATATGCACCTGCCAGTGTCGACTTCAAATTTATCGACGATGAATTTATTCCCCTCACCCCGGTGTGTAGATATAACAATGCTACCCTGGGGACAGCTTTTACCACATGTTGCACACCCCGTGCATTTATCCGGGAACCAGACAAGCTCATTGCCGCGGATACGCCGGGAGGTGTTCAGTTTTTCGTCGGGGTACTGCACAGTTATTGGCGACCTGAAAAGGTGCTTAAGGGTAAGAGCCATCCCTTTGGCAATACCTATTCCGTAATGTTCAAACTTCAACTCTGCCACCTCCAAATGTAAACAGCTTGGACCATAGCAAAATCAGGACAGCGGCAAAACCAAAGTTCAAGATTATCATTATCCACAGAAGTGAAGTCGGGATTAACAGCACTTCAATAGCTACAATCACGAGATTTAATACCGCCATTGGCAACAGGAATTTCCATGCAAAGGACATCAGTTGATCTACCCTTAACCGGGGCAGAGTGGCACGCATCCAGACCATTAGAGTGAATACTAAAACCACCTTGATCAGGAACCAGAGAACCGGGGGAAGCAATGGCCCCTGCCACCCGCTCAAGAAAAGCGTAGTAATTATGCAGGAATATGCGAGGGCTACCGCATATTCGCCCAGGTAGAACATGGCAAATTTCATTCCTGAGTACTCGGTGTGCAATCCGGCAACTATTTCAGAATCCGCTTCCAGCAAATCGAATGGAGACCTGTTCATTTCAGCCATGGATCCCAAGAAAAACACTACAAAGGCCAATGGTTGCAAAAGAATGAATGGTATGCTCTGGGTTTCTACGATTTTGCTCATCTGGAAAGAACCGGTCATTAATACTACACCGACAATAGAAAGGACTACAGGTAATTCATAGCTCACCATCTGACTGATACTGCGCATGCCGGCAATGAGAGAATACTTATTATGGGATGCCCATCCAGCCATAAAAATGCCTATGACCTCAATGGAACTGATGGCTATGACGTAAATGATACCTATATTTAAATCGGTCAGGATTGCGCCATTACTGATGGGCACAACAGCAAATATCATCAATATAGGTATAAATATAACGATGGGAGCAAGGAAATGCAGTACTTTATCCGCCTTAGCAGGAATGATATCTTCCTTAACCAGAATCTTCAGTCCTGTAGCCAAAGGTTGAAACATGCCCTCGGGACCACACCTGTTCGGGCCGAGACGGATCTGGAATCTGCCTAACATCCGCCGCTCATACCATATATAAAAAAGTACGATGGCCAGCACAAAGACAATCAATACCACGATACCAAGAAGGGCAGGGACAAGGTAGGCAGCCCAATCTGGCCAGAAGCCCTTTAACCATAATTCAAATTCATTAAGCAGAGTCATTATCTATCTATTTCTCCAAGCACTACATCCAGGCTGCCGAATATAATTATCAAGTCCGCCACTTTCCATCCGATTGCCATATCTCTCAACGCAGTGATATTAATCAGGGTAGGCGGGAAAATGTGTAGACGGTAAGGAGCAATAGATCCATCGCTCACCACGTAGAAACCAAGGTTTCCCTTGGGAGCTTCAATATAACCATAAGCCTCACCCAGGGGCGGCCTGAAAAATCGCGGCACCTCCGTACAAACGGGACCTTTTTCGGGCATCTGCTTCAAGGCCTGCTCAACTATCTTAATACTTTGCCTTATCTCCTGCATGCGTACCCAGTACCTGTCATAGCAGTCACCTGCCGCACCCGTGGGCACATAGAAATCGAACCTTTCATATATAGAGTACGGATCAGCCTTGCGGATATCCCATTTAACCCCGCTGGCACGTAATACCGGGCCACTGGCACCTATGCTGATAGCCGTATCTCTTGGTAATATGCCAACACCCTTACTGCGGGCAAGGAGGATCTCATTCTTCTCCAGCAGTTGATCATATTCATCTACATACTTCGGCATCTCGGCAATGAATTTTCTTAAGGCGGGCAAGAACTCCTCGGTCAAATCCTGGCTAACACCGCCAATTCTCATATAGTTATATAACAGTCTCTGGCCGCTGATCATTTCAAACAGGTCGACGATCTTCTCTCTTTCCCTCCACATGTATAGTACGGGCGTCATCAAAGCACCGAGATCGTTGAGGAAAAAACCGACAGCCATCATATGGCTGGAGATACGCATTATTTCCGAGCATAAAATCCTAATATATTCAGCCCTTTCAGGAACCTTTATACCGGCCAGTTTTTCAACTGCCAGGCAATACGCCATGTTATTTGTCATTGAAGAAAGGTAATCCAGCCTGTCGGTAAACGGTATATTCTGTGTATATGTCCTGCCCTCGGCCAGCTTTTCAATCCCTCGATGAAGATAGCCGATAACTGGTTCAACATCCACCACTACCTCACCATCCAGTTTAACTCTCAAGCGGAATACACCGTGAGTAGACGGATGCTGCGGACCAATATTCAGGATGAATGGTTCTGTCTGGATCGACATTCTATAAATAATCCCTCCGCAGAGGATGACCGTTGAAACCATCCCAGAGCAATAAGCGCTTCAAATTGGGATGCCCTTCGAATTTTATTCCGAAGAGATCGAATATCTCGCGTTCCTGGTAATCCGCAGCACGCCATATCTGGCATACCGATGGGACAGCCAGGTTTTCCCGCCCAGTTATCCGTGTTTTTAAGATCAGGCTGTGATTATGCTTCAATGATACCAGCCGATAAATGATCTCGAAATAATCAAGGTAGTCTATAGCGGTCATAACAGTAAGGTAATCAAATTCCAAACCGGGTGTACTTTTCAGGAAGTCGGCAACCTGCGCTACCTGTTTGCTTTCGATAAGTAGAAACACCTTATCGCAAGCTATAACTACACCAGGAAGAGCTTCGCTGATCTTTTTTCCTAATTCTTCTCCGCTCAAAGCGACTGTCAAGGGTGGAGCCTGCCTTTATTACTGTAATGCTAAATTCGGATTATCGATTGTACCTTTGATCATTTTGGCATGGATTTTCGTCACACCGTATATCAGACCTTCCGGTCGTGGAGGGCAACCTGGCACATAAACATCCACAGGTATGATCCTGTTAATGCCCGGTACCACGCTATATGACTCCCTAAACGTACCGCCACTAATGGCACACGCGCCCATGGCTATAACCCATTTTGGCTCGGGCATTTGCTCATAGACTGTGCGTACAGCTGGGGCCATTTTCCAAGTGAGAGTTCCTGCTACTATCATAAGATCCGCCTGCCTGGGAGACCAACGGAATATATCCATGCCAAAACGGGACGTATCAAAACGTGATGCAGCCATACCAATCATCTCGAAGGCACAGCATGCGAGCCCGAACATAAGAGGGAAAATCGAACGTTGCCTGGCCCATGCCAGCACAGTATCAACGGAGGTTAGTAATATATTCCTATGGATATCCTCATCCAGCCACTTTACAGGATCAGGGATAGGGCTTGTGCATTGTTCCAGGAAAGAATTAATAAGTTTACCTTCTGCAGCATCGGCTTGATCCAGCGTCTGTATCTCAGGCCTGATTATTTCCATTGGAGGGCTCCTTTGCGCCAGGCATATATATAGCCAACCACCAGGATTATCAGGAATACACCCACCGCAACAAGCCCGCCAAATCCGAATTCCTTGATATTCACGGCCCATGGATAAAGGAAAATAGTCAACATGTCCAAGAGAACAAACAGAACCGCAAAATAGTAAAAGCGGAAATTATATTGAACCCAGGTTTTACCAATTGTCTGCATACCACATTCGTACTGACTTTCCTTGACAGGTGATTTCTTTTGAGGTATCAGCCCAATGAGTTTGAGCAACATCGGGAGTATAGGAATGGTTACAGTGAAACCTATCGCGATAATGAGAAAAATTCCGAGGTAGCCGTATTCTGCGAGCAATTCTCTAAGCTCCTTACTCAAAAGCCATTGGTTAGTATATTACACACGGGAAAAACATGTCAATGCGAATTTGAATAGCTTGACTAACGACATAAAGCGCGTAATATAATAAATGGCTTTTACATTATTTCACGTTAATTAAGAGGACACATCAGCAAAAATGCGTATTACCGGTGGCTCAGCCAGAGGACAGGTATTAAAAACATTACCGGGTTTGCAGGTACGCCCAACCACAGACCGGGTCCGAGAGGCCATTTTTTCAATGCTTGACCAACTTGCATATGGGTGGGATCGCGGACTCGATCTATTTGCGGGCAGTGGCGCACTGGGTATTGAAGCCCTCAGTCGCGAAGCTGCGTGGATGGATTTTGTTGATCAAAACAATAAATGCTGCCAGATAATCAAGCAAAATCTGAAAAAAATCGGCTTTGACACTAAGGCGCACGTTTATTGTTGCCCGGTTTTGAAAGCCCTGGGTTTTCTGGAACAGCAATACGATTTCATCTTCCTGGATCCGCCATACGCTGATACTTCGCTTGGAACAATCATTACATCACTGAGCAGATCCCGTCTTATCAACATTAATTCAATTGTACTTGTATCCCATTCATCTCGATCGAACCTGGATGATAGCTATGAAGACCTGAACAGGATTAAGGAACGAAAATACGGAGATACCTGCATTTCTATTTATCATAAGGAGGTTGCATATTGACTACTGCATTTTACCCTGGCAGCTTCGATCCAATTACCAATGGCCATCTCGATATCCTGAAAAGAGCATCAGGTATTTTTGATAAAGTGATACTGGGTATATACGATATTCCGCAAAAAAACCTGCTGTTTACCGTGGAAGAAAGGGCCCAATTGGCTCGTGTAGCTGCTAAGGAATTGAAAAACGTCGAGGTGACTTCTTATTCCGGCATAACGGTTGAGTTTTCCAGGAAGATAGGGGCACAGGTTATGGTCAGGGGACTCCGCGCCAGTTCTGACTTTGAAAGGGAATTTGAAATGGCCCTCATGAACAAGAAGCTTGCTCCGGACGTTGAGCTGGTATGCTTCATGGCCAATTTAAGGTATCAGTTCCTGAGTTCAAGCTTGCTGAAAGAGATAATAAAGCTGGGTGGAAATTTGGACGATATGATGCCTGCCAATGTCAGCGAAGCGGTTAAGAAAAAACTGCTTAAGTAAAATCCTGTAATATATATAAATATCATATTGAATCCGGAGGGAAGGAATAATATGGCATACAAAATAACGGATGATTGCATCAGCTGCGGAGCCTGTGAAGCAGAGTGTAAAAACCAGGCAATTAAAGAAGGGGATTCCATATATGTTATTGATGCCGTCAAATGTACTGAATGCATCGGGTGGTTTGATAAACCTAAATGTGCTGAAGTCTGTCCTGTTGACTGTTGCGTAGCTGACCCAGCCCATAAAGAGTCCAAAGACCAGCTGCTGGACAAGTGGAAGAAGCTGAATCCTGGAAAGACCCCTGCATAGCAGCTAATCTGTATATTGGATCTTAACCATATCAAATGCTCACGATCGACCTTGATCTAATCAAGATCAACGGCCATGAATGCATATTGGATGCCGGTTGTGGACTCGGGCGTCACATATGGCAGGTATGCAAATTCAATAGTGGTACGTCTATAGCCTTTGACCTTGATGCAACCAGCTTGCAAAGCGCACGCTTTGTGCTTGATCAGATGGATCAAAAAGGTGAAACCGTAGGCCGCTATCACCTTGTATCAGGAAGCGTAACTCAACTGCCGTTCAGCGACGCCACCTTTGATAAAGTAATTTGCTCCGAAGTCCTCGAACATGTCCCGGATGACCACGGCGCAATAACCGAATTAACGAGGGTGCTAAAGCCAGGAGGAATCCTTGCGGTCAGTGTGCCGTCCCGCTTTGCCGAATCTCTTTGCTGGAAGATCTCAGATGACTACCACAATACACCAGGCGGGCATATACGCATTTACAGGCATGATGAGATATTGAAACTGATAGAGGGGCAGAAGCTGAATATATACCAGGTCAGATACAAGCATGCATTACATTCGATTTACTGGTGGCTGCGAGGATTATTCGGGTTAAAAAATGAAAAGGCGATAATACCGGCTTTATATTACAAATTCCTGGTATGGGATATTTACACGTTTCACAAATATACCGGCTGGTTAGAGGGCATGCTTAATCACCTTTTCCCAAAAAGCACTGTCATTTATTCAAAGAAGCCTTGATTTCTTTCCCTGGGCAGTTTAAATATTCCCCATATTTACATTTAATAACGCCTATTTGGTACCCAGTGTTTTGGCTTTCTGGTATGCTGCGGTTACTGCGTTAATTATTATAGGTCTAAAACCACCGCTTTCAAGCTGTAATAAAGCTTCGGTGGTAGTTCCTCCGGCGAATTAACCATGTCTTTCATTTCGGCGGGATGCTTAGACATTTTCTTCATTGCCTCCGCCGAACCCAAAATCGTTTCGATGACCAGTTTCTCTGCAACAGTCCGGGGCAAGCCTATATGCACCCCGGCATCAACCATTGCTTCAATGAATAAATATACATATGCGGGCCCGCTTCCGCTGATGGCAGTGGCCATATCTATATAGTCCTCATTCTGAAAATAATGCTCTTCACCAAGCGCTGAGATAATGCTATGTGCTAAATCACGATCTGCCGCAGAAAGTGAATTAGCAGAGGTCCACGCTGTCATGCCCTTCCCTACCTGGGCGGGGGTATTAGGCATTGCCCTCACCAGTTTTTTACATTTCAACTTGCGATTTAGGGCTTCCAAGCTATAACCGGCAACAATTGATATAAGCAACTGTTCTGTAACGTTACCGGCAATTTTTTCCAGCACGTCACTTAATTCTTTAGGCTTAACAGCAAGTAGAATAACCTGCGCTCTTTTTGAGCTACCTCTATTGTCATCAGTAACATCACGTCCATATTTCTTTTGCAGGTAACCCCTGCGAGTAGACTGCATCTCGCTTACTGTTATTTCTGTACTGGTAGCTATCCTTTTTCTCAGTAAACTCTTTAATACAGCCTCACCCATGTTGCCGCCAATGTCAGCGGAGTCATTTGTCCTACCGGCCTTTTCCGAAGCGACCGTTGTGGCGATTGAGCTCAGGTCGAAAAACGCTTTGGAAAAGGCCGTAGGAGGATCTCGCCACACATTGGCGGCATCGAAGGGTGGCGTCTGTTTTGACGCGAAGGACTGACGGCGCTTGAGCTGCGCAGCGGCGGAGAATGATGGAAGACGCCGGCGCCGCCGCGCCAAGCGAACACACCTTGTCCTCCGCGATCAACAGCGTTCGCCGATCTGGGTGTCGTTGCCCGGACGCGGATTCACCGTCGCCTTCCACCGCTGCTCGCCGCTGCGCAGATCGAGCGCCGTCAGCCCATCGGCGTTCAGGAAACAGACCGTTCCCTTCGCCGCCGCCAGCGTCAACGGAATCATCCGTCCCGCCGGTTTTTTCCAAAGCGTTTTCCCGGAACTGAGTTCAATCGCCACAACGGTCGCTTCGGGAAAACGCGAGGCTGGCGCAGCCGCGGCTTTCTTGCCTTTGCCCTTGCCTTCGCGGCCACAGCCGGCGGTTGGGGCCGCGGTCCATCGGGGATCTGCAAACGCGCGCCAGGAGAATGCCGTCGCACACGACGATCTCGTCCGTGGTGGCGGTATCCGCAAACTCCCGCAGTGTCTTGCCGGTGGCGGCATCCAGTTCGGACATCCGGCGCCATAGCCCATCGTGACGTAAACGCGGTCGCCCATTGCGACCAGCCGCCGCGTCACCGTCGGCGGCAGCGCCCACATCTCTTCGTCGGGTGGCCAGAAACGGAATCCGGCCCGCTTCCCAGACGCGGCTGCCCCATTTTGGAATGGGGCGCTTCCACAGCAGCACCCCGTTGAACGCGTCCTGCGCCACCAGCGCCATTTGTCCGGGAACCGCCGTTCCGCCGGCGGCAACGGCGTATCGTGAACGCCCGTCGGCGCCTCGTCCTGAATCGCTGAAGAGCCGGCCGCCCGCCGAGACGACGACTGCCGATGCTGATGTCCACTTCATGGCTGCGGCACCAGCGCGGGCGCTGACCCATTGCAGTTGCCGCGGCGGCCCGACTTTCCGTCCTGCGCACCGGATTGCCCGACGCGTCGTGCAGGTAATGCGTCCACTCGTCGATCTCCTTCGGCCACGGCTTGACAATCTTCTGTCCGCCAACGACGGCGACGCCATTCGGCACGAGCACGCGGAGCAACTCGTCTTTTGGGATCTGACTCCCTTCGTTGACGATGAGCAGGTTCACCAGATTATCGGTGTACGGAAGGCGGCTGCCATGGAGGACGTCGGCGGAGACGGAGGAACGGCGAAGTGCGTTGCAGGTTGTCGCGTCTGCAGCGAGACAGTGGACGAGGACGTTTCCCTGTTTGGCAATGGCCTGCGCTTGGCCGGTAATTTCTTGTGCTGATGATGACGTAAAGGCCACCGCCGGTGGCGGCTCCACAACAGAACGGAGAAAAAGGCGGCGAGGAATCCCACGGAGGGACCTCCGGTGACTATTCTTCGCAACCTGGTTGAGGGTTGGGGTTCGAGTTTCTCGTGTGGTTTTCGTCATGGCGACTCCTTCGGTGGTTGGGTTCATGGGGTTCTTCTCAGTCCGCCAACACAACACGGAGCGTTACTCCTTCTTGATTTGCTCTCCAGCCATGGCCGGATCGGAGTGCCAGGCTTTGACATCCCGCGCCGGGCAGTCCTTGTCGAAACCGAAGAAGCCGATGCGGCCAGTCAGGCGGTCGGGGCCGGCAAGGTTCATCAGCGAGATCTGATAATCGTTCAGATAGAACTCGCCCATGTCCGCGCGCAGAATCAGGCGGAACTTGGCCTCGGCGCCAAAGTCCACGTCGATGTTCCGTTCATGCACGCTGCGGAAATGCTTTCCGTCCTTGCCGATCGTCCCGAACTGCACGGTGCCGTCCGGGGCGATCAGGATCGCGTAGTCGGTTGCGCCGGTCCGTTCCAGAACCAGACCGGCGTTGCCACTGTCCGCGCGGCCGGCGCTTTCGTAAGGCTCCTGGCAGATGCGCACATCGGTGATTCCTGCGCTGGGCCTTGCCTTCTGGGGCGCTGACCGCGATTCGCACGTAACGCGCCCGCGCGGACAGATCGTCGTGGTAGCTGTAAGGCGCTCCCGCTATTGCGTAGGAAGGTCCCGAATCCACGCCGCCGGAACAGACCTTCCACGCCTGACCGTCCGCGGAGAGTTCCACTGAATTGATCTTCAGTCCCTTTGACGCGGATATGTCCGATGGATTTAACCTCACCCAGATCAAGCTGTAGTTGCGCCTGCTGTCCCTCGGCCACATCCGCCAGCCAGCAGGTGGCCGGGTCATCGTCCACGGCGTTTTTCGCTTCGAAACCGCCGGTGGTTTGATTGACATCCTTCTTGGTCGAGGTCGCGGTGGCGATGGCGCGCCAGCGCGAAGTTCTTGCGCAAGGCTGACCTGGCCGGCAGGCGGATCGTTCCCTCGATGACCGTGCCTTTGGAAAGATCGAGCGTTTCGGGAACGTCGAACCGCCGGCATCCTTCGACTTGCTTGTTTGCCGCCGGCGCCGCAAGCGCGACGGGACGGCTCTTCAACTTTTCGTTGCCCTGCCACCACTTCAGCCAAAGGCTTTCGCCTTCGCGTTCCACTTTCTTGAGCAACGGGAAATGGTAGCTGCGTTTGCCGTCCCGCATCATCCAGAGCATCTCGGCGCTGTAGATGCCTCCCGGCAGATTGTAGCACCGCGCATAGATGAATGGGTCCTCGGGGCGGAAGTGATTCTTGGGCGTGGGATGATAGGGGCCTTCGGGCCGGTCGGAGACAGCGGTGAACTCGTCGCGGCTGAGCAGCGTCATCCGGCTGAAGCTGATGTAATATCGGTCGCCGATCTTGAAAAAGCCGCCGATCTCACCCGCGCATCCCGGGGTTGCCTGCGGCACCATCAGCCGCACTGGCGGGAGCACGTTCCAGCGGATCCCGTCGGTCGTGGTGCCAAACCCAAAGCCAGAGCCTTCCTTGGGCACGCCGTCCCACGCGCCGTAGTGTGTTCCATCGCCTTTCGGGCAGGGAACGATCGTATCCCAGCGACCCTCGGTATACCAACGCGGATCGGGAACGAAGTCCGACTCGGCGCCGAGTTTCTTCCAGTGGATCAGGTCGTCGGACACGGCGAACCGCATGCGGAAAGCAGTCTTCTCCTTGCGGAAGGCATATTGCATCACCCATGGGCCATCCGGTTGAAAGCGATGCACGTAAGCGCATTCGATGTCTTTGGCGTCCGCATCCTTCTCGAAAACAGGCCCGGCATCGCGCCAGTAAACCCCGTCCTTGGATGTCGCCAGACCAAAGGGCAGAGGCGTGGGGAAGTAATCGTAGATCATGGTGTACATCCCGTTATGGAAGTTCACCGCCGGTTCGCCCCAGGCCTTCTCGGCTTCCCAAGTCGGGGAGAAGAAGACGTCTTGTGGCGCTTTATTGATTTCCACTACACGCGATTGGCGGTGTCGGGCTGCTCCGCCGCCACCAAGTTCACGGCGAACAAACCTATTGCCAACAGACCTATCGCCAGGCCGAAACGAACATTTCCTCGATTCTTTCGATTCTGTCGAGTAGGCATAATATGGTCTTTCATTTAGGTTTGCTTTGTATTCCCTGTTGCTCCGCTCTTTCGATCTGCGGAGTGTCACAATATTCAACCATGTGAGAAGACTTCAATGTCCCTCACGGAACCGGACTTGTAGATTTCCCACATCCGGCTCTTCAGTAAAGCTCACGCTCACGGGCGATAGGGTGTACAGGTTGTGGACAATCCGCGGCTGTCGGCAGCGGGTAGTGCTTCAGGTAGCTCAGGAAACGCTGCCCAGGAGAACGACTGCCGTCTGACTGCGGCGGTTGAGCCATTTCAGGGCCAGCCGTACCGCGAGACGGTAGAAGCGGGTCGAGCGACCGCATGTTGCCGCTGATCCCGTAGTACTGGTAATGGCCCGTCAGTTTGGCCTTCAGCACCGGCCACCATTCCTTCACCGGCAGGCGGTTCCGCACGTGCCTTGAGCCAGGTCGTTCAGCTCCCGGCACTTCTTGCGGAACTTCTTCCGGCTGGTCTGGCGTCCGACGATGAACTTCCCCCGCCGACTGCTGTCGCAGTAGTGGGTGAAGCCCAGAAAGTCGAACGTGTTCGGCCGTCGTTTCTGCCGCTGGGCGTTCTGCCGTTCGTATCGCCCAAAGCTGATCACGCGAGTCTTCTCCGGGTGTAACACCAGGTCGAACTGCGCGAACCGCTCACGCAATGCCTGCACGATGTACTGGGCGTCGTCCTGGTACTGCACCATGCAGACGAAATCGTCCGCATAACGCACCAGGAAGCACACGCCCGCGAACCTGCCGCTTGAGGCGCTTCTCAAACCACAGGTCCAACACATAGTGCAGGAAGATATTGGAAAGCATCGGGCTGAGATTGCCCCCTTGCGGCGTTCCCTGCTCGGTCGCCACGATCTGGCCCGCCTCGACAGTACCCGGCCTTCAGAAACCGCTCGATCAGCAGCAGAAAGCTCGGGTCCTTGATGCGGACCTGCAGAAACTTCATCAACCACGTCGTGCGACACGCTGTCAAAGAAGGCTTTGATATCCGCGTCGATCACGTGGTTGATCGGGTTGCGTCATGATCGTCTTGTCCACCGCATTGATCGCCTGATGGCAACCTCGCCCCGGTCGAAAACCATACGAACAGTCCAGGAAGTCCGCTTCGTAGATCGCCTCCAAAATCGCGGCGATCCCTTCCTGCACGATCTTGTCTTCCAGGGCGGGCAGGCCCAGCGGCCTTTGCGAATGCTCGTCTTTGGGAATGTAGACCCGTTTGGCAGGCAGCGGTCGATACCGCTTCGCCTTCAGTCCGGGCCACCAAGTCCCGCAGGTTCTCTTCCAGATGCTCTCCGTACTCCTTCCACGTCACGCCATCCATGCCACTGGCCCGGTCCCTGCCGAGCCGGTGGTAACAGTGCCGCCAGAAACCGCTCGTCCAGCAAATGAGCCAGGCTCGTAAACTGGCATTGCGGCTCCCGGCGAGCCCGTTCCGATATGAGGGCTAATTTCATCCACGTACTGATTTCCAGTTCTGTGTCTGGCATACGCTTCCTCATCCCTCGACACTTTACTGCCAACCCCTTCGAGTGGGCTCCGTGCCCGCGCCGGGCATTACCCCGACTACGCCTCTACTATGAGTTGGTCCGACTGCCATGCCGCCATACCTCCGCCTTGCCTCTTCGGCTTGTTGGAGGCTTCCTTTGGGAGCGGCATGGCTCTCCCAAGTTCCGATGCAAACCGTTGGATGACCTGCCACGGACTTAGACCCCGGCACGGCGCTGCACACTCACCCTAACGCATGCCGCGCTGCTGGCTTCCAGGACATGAAACCCTTGGCCCTGCGGCAACGATGAAAATTTCGGGGCTCAATACCTTCACTTGCGTTATGGCCGATCATCCGCCATCCCTTTGGCTTCACGTAATTCGTTACCTCCTTACGTGCAAAGTTCTGTTCTGGCCCGGTGGCTAACCTTTGGCCAGGTTGGATTGTCCAACTGATTTACATCAGCTTATCTTGCGCACTCATAATGG
>CAVQYN010000029.1:0-219989 GCA_963718225.1 uncultured Chloroflexia bacterium | reverse complement strand
GATTTGCTTTCGACCTTGCACAAGGAACGCACCGATCTGCTGCCCAACGTCATCGGCGGCACGGAAGAGACGACGACCGGGCGTCATCCGGTTGCGCGCTATGGCTCACGACAAGGCGTCTGAGTTATCCGATCATCGCGGTGAACGACGCTCTGACCAAACACTTTTTCGACAACCGCTACGGCACCGGTCAATCGACCATTGATGGCCTCATTCGCGCCAGAATATTCTTTTCGCTGGCAAAGTTTTCGTCGTCGCTGGATACGGATGGTGCTCCCGCGGCATCGCCATCGTGGCCCGGGTTGGGTGGCGCATGGTTGTCACGGAAGTCGATCGCTAAGCGGGCTGGAAGCGTCATGGATGGTTTTGAAGTGATGCCGATGCAGCAGGCGGCGAAGATTGGCGATATTTTTGTGACCGCGACCGGCGATAAGACGTCATCGACGAACGACATATCCGCTAATGAAGGACGGCGCGATCATCGCCAACTCGGGGCATTTCAACGTCGAGATCAATATTCCGGAATTGGAAAAACCGCTCGTCGAAAAACGTCAGGTGCGCGAATTCGTCGAACAATTTATTTTGAAAGACGGTCGTCGCATCAACTTGCTCGCGGAAGGTCGCTTGGTCAATCTCGCGGCGGCGGAAGGACACCCATCGAGCGTGATGGATATGTCATTTGCGAACCAAGCGTTGAGCGCGGAATATCTCGTCCAAGCAGGGTAAGTCGTTACCTAAGAATGTTTTCGCCGTGCCGGCCGACATCGACAAGGAAATCGCGCGCTTGAAACTCGAAGCGATGGGCATCACCATCGACAAGACTGACGCCGGAACAAGAAAAGTGCACTCCTACGTCCTGGGAAGAAGGAACGTAGAACAATTTTCAGATTTCCGATTTATGATTCTAGAATTGGTTGGAAGTCGGACTTTAGAGGTTAAAAGTTGGAAAACATCAATTCCAATTTCTAATTTCCAACTTCCAACATCCAAAGCTAATCGGCAATCGAAAATCGCAAATTGAAAATCTGAAATGGAGATGAGATGACTACTACATTCATGAGTTCGCCGAAACTGTTGCTCACTTCGGAATCGGTGACAGAAGGGCATCCGGATAAAGTCTGCGATCTAATCTCGGACAGCGTCTTGGATGCGATCTACGCACAAGACCCAATGGGTCGCGTGGCGTGCGAAACGGCGGCAAGCGGCGGTTTGGTTGCGGTGATGGGTGAAATCACCACGACGGCGTCGTTCAAGACCGTACGACATCGTGCAAAAAACGTTGAAGGAAATTGGATACACCGATTCCAAATACTGGCTCGATTATCGCACCGCCGGCATCATCGCCGCGATCAAAAAGCAATCGCCGGACATTGCGCAAGGCGTGAACGATGCGCTCGAAGAAACGCGACGGCTCAGGCGATCCTATCGACAAGATTGGCGTGGGCGATCAAGGCATTATGATCGGCTTTGTGTGCAACGAAACGCCGGAATATATGCCGATGACGATTTCGTTCGCGCATTTGCTCGTCAAGCATTTGGCAAAACTGCGCAAGAACGGCACGCTTCCATATTTGGGACCCGATGGCAAATCTCAAGTGACGATTGATACGCGTTCGGCAAGCCGAAACGCATTGACGCCGTCGTCATCTCGACGCAACACACCGACGAAGTGACGCAGGCGAAAATTCGTGAGGATGTGATCGAGCAACTTATCAAAGTGATTTTGCCGGCGAACTTGCTCGACGAGAATACAAGATTCTATGTGAACCCGACCGGTCGCTTTAATATCGGCGGTCCGGTCGGCGATGCCGGGTTACCGGACGCAAGATCATCGTCGATACGTACGGCGGCATCGCGCGGCACGGCGGCGGCGCGTTCTCCGGGGAAGACCCGACAAAAGTGGATCGCTCGGGTGGAACATGGCGCGCTACGTCGCCAAGAATATCGTCGCGGCAGGACTTGCGGAACGCTGTGAGATGCAAGTCGCGTATGCGATTGGCGTCGCGCATCCCATTTCGATCATGTTCCAAACGTTTGGCACGGAAAAAATTCCGCAAGCGAAAATCGTCGAACTTGCCACCAAGCATTTCGATATGCGCCCGGCGGCGATCATTCGCGATTTGAATTTGCGCCGACCAATTTATCAAGCGACGGCGGCATACGGACACTTTGGGCGTCACGACATCGACGCGCCATGGGAACGGATGGATAAGGCGGAAGCTCTGCGGAGCGAAGCCGGACTGTAAGATCGGATTATGATGATTCCTCGCCGCAACGCGGCTCGAAATTACAATTTCACTACCGTACACTTTTTGAGTTGAGAGGTTGACATCATGAGTATGCTCAGGTTCCACCACAGAACAGGAGCAAACCCATGAGTGACAACCTGAAACGGTATCGTGCCATAAAACAGGCGTTAAAGCAACTTTATCCCACCGAGCCACAAGGTAATTTGGCAAGGCATCTGGACACCTTAGACGGTCTGATCAGCGGCATTGTCGGGCTAAGTCTACAAACTTGCCCCAGGTTGCCGGACAACTACCCGATGGAACGAAGTCGGATACCCGGGTCAAACGGTTCACGCGCTGGGTGAGCAACGACAACATTGAGACTGCATCTACTTCTGCCTTACGCGCAAGATTTGCTGGCCAGTTTGGTTGTCCGTCCCCTCGACGTGGTCATGGACGGGAAAGCCCTTGGGCGCGGCTGTTTGGCTTTGCTGGTCAGCGTCGTCTATCAGAAACGCGCTTTGCCACTCGCGTGGCTGGTGGTCAAAGGGCGCAAAGGCCACTCCCCTGAGACCGAGCCATCTCGCCTTGCTGGAACAAGTTCACGCGATGATTCCGGCACAGGCGCAAGTGAACTTCTTGGGGGACGGCGAATTCGATGGGATCGGGTTGCAGGGCACCCTGGATGGCTACGGGTGGCACTATGTCTGCCGCACAGCCAAGAACATCATCGTGTGCCACCACGATCACGAATTCGCTTTTGAAACGGTCCCGCTGGAGCCGGGTGAACGATTTAATTTGCCCCAGGTGACGCTCGCCCTCAAGGGTATGGTCCGGTGCATGCGATTGCCTGGTGGGGTGAAGGCTACGAGGAGCCAATCTATCTCCTCACCAACTTGGAAAGCGTTGACGGAGCGTGTGACTGGTATCGCAAACGCGCGCGGATTGAGATCTTCTTCTCGGATCAGAAGAGTCGGGGCTTTCATCTCGACAAGAGCCATCTGTCCGATCCACAACGCTTGTCCCGCTTGCTGATCGCGGCGTGTTTGGCGTACAGTCTGGATCATCGATCTGGGCGTGCGCGCCTTACGGGATGAATGGCGCAGCTCGATCCATCGCACCACGCGGTGTGATCTGAGTCTGTTTCAGTTGGGACTGCGCCTGCTTGACTACTTGCTCAACGAAGGCAAACGCATCCCAGTGTCGTTCCAACTGGCCGAATAGGCAGGATCAAAAAGTGTACGGTAGTGAAAATTACAATCAGAACTTTAACGAGCTGGGGAGATCCCGCTCTCCGGCTTTTTGTTTGACGTAGTGGCAAAGCACGCTATAATCGAAATATGCCTCAACTCTTCGGCGCGATTGAAGCCGGCGGCACCAAATTTATTTGCGCGGTCGGGACATCGCCAGGCGATTTGCACACGCGCCGCATTCCGACGACCACCCCGCGCGAAACCATCGACCGCGCGATAGCGTACTTTCGCGCCCAGCCGCCGGTCGCGGCGATTGGCATCGGCTCGTTCGGTCCGATTGATTTGCGTCGCGATTCCAAAACGTGGGGCTGTATCACGACGACGCCAAAGCCGGGTTGGGCAAACGTCGATCTTGCCGGCGCGATTGCGCGCGCGCTCAATGTGCCGGTTGCGTTCGATACGGATGTGAACGTCGCCGCGCTCGGCGAGCATCGTTGGGGCGCGGCGCGAGGAATCGACTCGTTCATCTATTTGACGATTGGCACCGGCATCGGCGGTGGTGGAATGGCGTCGGGAAAATTGCTTCACGGCTTGCTTCATCCGGAGATGGGACACATTCGCGTCCCGCACGATTTCGCGCGTGATCCGTTTCCGGGGTTTGTCCCTTTCACGGCGATTGCTTTGAAGGACTTGCGTCGGGTCCGGCAATCGAAAAACGTTGGGGACAGCGCGGCGAAAATCTATCGGTCGATCATCCGGCGTGGGAATTGGAAGCGCATTACATTGCACTGGCGTTGGCGAATTACATTTGCACACTCTCGCCGCAACGCATCGTCATCGGCGGCGGCGTGATGGAGCAAGCACAATTGTTTCCGCTGATTCGACACAACGTGCAACAAATGCTTAACGGCTATGTGCAGGCGGAAGAGATTTCGCGCCGCATCGACGAATACATCGTGCCGCCGGGTTTGAAAAATCCCGGCGTGCTCGGCGCGCTTGCACTGGCGGAAGGTTTGGTGATCACATGCGACTTGAAACAGCGCGACTAGTTATTGCGGCACATGACGCGCGAGGATATTGCACCGCTGGCGACGTTGTGGTCGGATGCGGGGGTTACGCGCTATCTTGGCGGTCCGCGCGATTTTGAAACCGTCCGCAAAAATCTGGAAGAGGATTTGCCACAAGCGCAAAGTCCAATTTGATTTGTGGACACTCGTCGAGAAATCATCTGGGCGAGTGATCGGTCATTGCGGCTTGCTTGAAAAACAAGTCGATGGGCGAGATGAAATCGAATTGATCTATGTTCTCTCTGCCGACGTGTGGGGCAGGGGCTATGCTACCGAAATTGCCGTTGCGTTGCGTGATTATGCGTTTGGCGAATTGCAGTTACGACGATTGATTGCGCTCATCGAACCGGAAAATTCGGCGTCGAAGCGCGTCGCGGAAAAAGTAGGAATGACTTTTGAGAAAGAGGTCGTGCGTCCGGGCGGCGCGATTCGCCACGATATACGCGATTGTAAAAGAGGAATTGTGATTGCCTCGTTGTTCGCCGGACTTGTGCTGGGATTGTCCGCCGGGATGTCGCCGGGACCGCTTTCGGTGTTGTTGATTTCGCAAACGCTCCGGCACGGCATTCGCGAAGGCGTCAAGGTTGCGCTCGCGCCGTTCATCACCGATTTGCCGATCATCGCGCTAACGATGTTTGTGTTTACGCGCATCGCAAGTTCGCAAACGCTACTTGGTTTGATTTCGATTGCCGGCGGCATGTTCTTGCTTTATCTCGCGTACGAAAGTTTTCGCACAAGCGGCGTCGAGTTGTCCGCGCAAGCCGGCGCGCCGCAATCGCTGAGCCGCGGCGCGTTGGTCAACTTGTTCAATCCGAATCCGTATGTCTTTTGGCTCACGGTCGGCGCGCCGACGATGCTCAAGGCGTGGGGAGAAACTCCGTTCGCGGCGATAGCGTTTGTCGTTGGTTTTTACTTTTGTCTGGTTGGTTCCAAGATTCTGCTTGCGGTGGTGGTTGGCAAAACACGCAACCTTTTCACTGGTCAACCGTACATTTGGTTGATGCGCGCGCTCGGTGTGTTGCTTGTGATTTATGCGTTGGTGTTATTTAGAGATGGATTGCAGTCGCTGGGAATATTTTCTCTTTAAGGAAATGGAGTTAAAAAACAACGCGCCCTGCAAGGCGCGTTGTTTTTTTCGTTTTCGGTGTTATTCCGAGTTGTCTGTGCCGAACTGGCTGTGGGTAGTGGCTGTGGGCAGTTCACCACAGTCAACCACCGTCAAGCACAGTCACACTTGCCCTGGCGGGAACGCAAGTGCCAGGGTCTGTGGCTAGAAATCCTTCACTGCGTGCATCGACGCCAGCGCTTCTGCGACCGTCAACTCGAACACAATCGTCCCCGCAAAGTTCGCTGCTTGCAATCGATTGAGAAAACGCGCGCCATCTAAATCGCTTTCTGAGAGTCAAGGTGAAGAGGAACACCACAACCGAAAAACCGGTCGGGGCTAGGGAACCTGACCGGTTTTTCTTCACTTTGGTTATTTACTCACCGTGCGAATGTAGGCGATGATGTCCTGCAGGTCGTTATCGGTCAACGCTGGGTTACCGCCTTTGGGGGGCATATCTACTTTGGTCGTGCTGGCGAGATCGCTGGCGAGGCGTCCCTTTTGCATAAAGTCCAACAGTTGCGTGTCGGTTTGACTCTTGACAAAGTCACTTGTTGATAGATCCTTGCCAAGACCATGCACACCCCTGGCATTCGCGCCATGGCATGGCGAACAGTTGTTCGTGAATAGCGTCTTGCCCCTCGTGACGGAGGATGAGGTGTTTTCGGAGGGTGGTGTGGTACCGCACCCGACCGCGAAAATCGCTGTGAGCACGAACAGTCCGATGACGAAAAACCTCTTCATGAAGAACCCTCCTTTGCGTTTTCAGTTTTCACGACGAACACAAATAGCGCACGCCCAAAAAAAAGTCCGCCGAAAATGACTATCGCGGCTTGGTGATCCCATGGCTAGTTCTTAATCACTTGCATCGACGCCAGCGCTTCCGCAACGGTCAATTCAAACACAATTGTCCCCGCAAAGTTCGTCGCCTGCAATCGGTTGAGAAACCGCGCGACATCCAAATCGCCTTTGCCCAGCGGTTGATGGTCTTGCCCATAACCCAGTTTGCGCGTGCGCGTGTACGCCGGACAATCGTGCAGATGCACATGCGAAATGCGCGGCAAACATTGTTCCAGCGCATCCCAGAAATCGATGCCGCCGGCAAAACCGGCAAGGACGTGCCCGGTATCAAAGCAAATCGACGTGTCGAATTCGTTCGCCAGCGCGAGCAGATGCTCAAGCGGAAACTCGATGGTTTCGACGGCAAGTTTCCGGCTAGCGATGCCGGTTTCCGCGAGAATTGTCTTGACGCTGTCGCGTGCGGCGTTTTGAAAAACTTGGAGAATCAGCGCGCGCGCAGAATCCGGAATATTCATGCGATAAAATTCCGATGCGAGCGCGCCATACGGGTGCAGGACGTACGCCGCCGGGTCAAGCGGTTGTGTTGCGCGAATCATGTCGATGACTGCGCGCAACGAACCTTGCCGCACCGGCGTTAGCGGCGTCGACGGCTCGACCGACCAGAGCGGCAGATGTACCGTGTAATCGATACCGAGCTCTTTTTTCAGCACGCCAAGTTTGTTAATCGATGGCGGCGCGAACGTGTGCGGCATAAACATCACCAAATCGCCGCCGAGTTCGATGGGATTAAAGCCGTGCGACGCAAGTTGGCGCACGAGACTGGACAAATCAAATTGCGCGATCTGCGCCATTGCGTTTTGTGGCGACGCGCCGCTGGGAATCAGCGCGCCGAGTTGCATCGTCATGATGCCGAATTGCATTTTACCCTCCAATTAAATTTCACCGCAGAGACGCAGAAAATACAGAGAAATGAGCGTACGTCGACCCTGAGCGATAGCGAAGCAATCACGTCGTGACACTTGCAATTGCAATTTGCAGATAACGAGTATGCTTCGCCATTGCAGCGGCCTCAGCATGACATGTCTCCCTATGGCCTGCTGTGCCTCTGCGGTGAATAATATTTACGAAAGCAGTTTGTAATGCACTTGCGGCGTGCGCCGCTCGACAATTTGCTCCGCCGCGCGCGCGAGGCGCAAGAGCGTGTGCTCGTGCCAATATTTTCCAATTGCTTGCATTCCGACCGGCAAGCCCTGCGCATCATAGCCGGCGGGAAACGCAATCGCCGGGTGACCGGTGAAATTCGGCGGCGTCGCAAAGCGCATGATTTCCGTCAGCGTCGTCAAATCCGATTCGCCGTCCGGCAACGCGTCGCGCGGAATCGATGGCGCGGTCACGCCGGTCATCGGCGTGATGATCGCATCGACTTGGTCGAATGCCTTTTGGAAATTGGCAATCGTGCGCGTGCGAATTTGTTGCGCGTGAATGTAGTCGCGCGAGTTGAACGTGCGCGCAAGCGAGAGATTTGTGCGCACATCGAGACCGTAGTCGGCGTGATGCGCGTCGTAAAATTGCGCGAGCGCGGCGTTCATTTCCGATGTGATCGTCACGACGTGCGCGACGCGCGCCGCTTCCAATTCCGGAATTTCGATTTCACGAATCGCCGCGCCGAGCGATTGGAAATCGTTCATCAATTTTCGGCAACCTTCAACCATCGCCGGCGACGCGTGTTCGAACCATGGCGTGAACACGCCGAGTGTTACACCGCGCAAATCGGGCTGATCGAAATTGTCCAATGTGATTTCCGGTTGATGCAACGTGTGTGAATCTTTCTGCGTCTGCGCCGGCGATAATTGTGTAAGCGAGTGCGACATCTTCGGCGGTTGCACCAATCGGACCCAGATGCGCGACGCTCCAACACAAAGGCGCCGCGCCGAATTCACTGATGCGCGCGTACGTCGCTTTGATTCCGACGACGCCGCAAAACGCCGATGGAATGCGAATCGAGCCGCCGCCGTCTGCGCCAATGGCGACCGGACACAAGCCTGCCGCGACCGCTGTCGCCGAACCGCTCGAACTGCCGCCGGTGAAATGTGCCGGGTTGTACGGATTGCGCGTGGTGCCGTGATGCGGATTGAGTCCGGTCACGCCAATCCCAATTTCGTGCATGTTCGCTTTGCCGATCAACAACGCGCCCGCCGCGCGCATTCGCGCGACGACGGTGGCGTCTTGTTGCGCCGGCGACTTGCCCAAAAATTTTGTGCCGACGCTCGTGCCGTACGGCATCATATCGATTTCATCTTTCACCGCGACCGGCACGCCGTCGAAAATGCTCAGCGGCTTGCCATCGCGCCAACGTTGAGTCGATGCGCGCGCTTGTGCGAGAACATCGTCACGATTGCTTGCGATGATCGCGCGCAACGTCGGTTCGCGCGCGTTGCTATCGGCGATGGCATCCAGCACGCGCTCGGCGATTTGCATCGGCGTCGTTGCGCCGGTGCGATACGCCTCGGCATAGTCGCGCGTTGTTGCGAACGGCAAGCCCTTTTGTTTTGCGCGCGTCACTTGTGCAAATTTCGCTAAATTTGCCGGCGTGCCGATGGCTTTCGGCGGCATCGGTGCGAGCGGTTGGGTCGTGGGTGCATCGTCCACCGATGTTTTGCGCCAGCCGGTGATGCCGGCGCTGGCGAGCAGTTGCGGAAGCAAGACCGCGCGCATCGTCGCGTTGTCGAGCAACGCGACAAATGCTTTGAGTGTGCCGCCCGCCATGCGCGGCAGTTTCACCGATTTGAGATCGTAAGCGCTTTGTGATGCCATGGTGTTCTCCATTTGCGCAAGTATCCTGAGCGGTGCGACATTTTGTGTCGCAGAGTCGAAGGATTGTTGGCAATGACGTTTCAACTATTTTGCCGCATCCAACCCAGCATTCGGTCAAGTGTCTCGATAACTTGGTCAACTTCATTCGGCTGAATCGTCAGCGGCGGCAACATTTGATTGACCGATTGATCGTGGTTTGCGTAAATCGTAAGCAGGCCGAATTTCAACCCGGCAAGCGTCAGCATTGGACCCAACGACGGATGTGCAAGTTTTAATCCCATCATCAACCCGCGTTGTCGAATCTCGATGAGCAGATCGGGATATTTCGATTGCAGTTGCGCGAATCCATCGTGAAACAATTGCGCCATCTTGCGAACGTGCGGCAAGAATTCCGGTTCTTGCAATATGTTCTATGACTTCTAGTGCGGCGTAACAACCCACTTCCGAACCGCCAAACGTCGAGACATGAATGAACGGATTTTCGCGCAACACGCGGTCAAGTGGATCGCGATAAATCGTCGCGGTGATCGGATAGATGCCGCCGGACAATCCCTTCGCGGTGACGAGAATATCTGGGATCACGTCGTACGTACCGATGCCCCATACTTCGCCGCATCGTCCCAAGCCGGTTTGCACTTCATCGATAATCATCACCGCGCCGTGCTTGTCGCATAATTGGCGGACGCCGGTGAAAAAATTTACTGGCGGAACGACGATGCCCATCGTCGCCGGAATCGTTTCAAACATCACGGCGGCGGTGTCATCGTCGATTGCTTTTTCAAGCGCGTTCAAATCGCCGAACGGTACTTGGACAAAGCCGGGTGGTTGCGCGCCAAACGGCGCACGGTACAATTCGTCGCCGGTGGCAAGCGCAAGCCCGGTGTGCCCGTGATAACCGCCGTGCGCGGAAATCACCTTGTTGCGTTGCGTGTGTCCGCGCGCGAGTTTGATTGCCATATCAATCGCTTCACCGCCGCTCACGCCGAAGACGACGCGTTTCAAATCGCCGGGGCAGAGCGCGGTCAAGCGTTCCGCCAGCAATGCACGATGCTCGCTGATAAAGTGATGATTGCCAATGTCGAGTTCATCGAGTGCGCGTTTGAGTGCGCCGATCACGCGCGGATTGCGATGACCCAGGTTGAACACGCCGCCGTTGCAGTGGCAATCGATCAAGCGTCGTCCATCGGTATCCCACACGTACACGCCTTCGCGTTTGCCAAAAATCAAATCGACGCCGAACTGCTGAAAGAATTCCACTTTGCCGCTGGAGACGTGGCGAGCGAATTGTTCGCTGATTTCCTTTTTGTCATTCTGTCCGATAATAGACATATTCCTTTTTCCAACTATGGCAGGGGTGCGGGGAGCAGGGGAGAACCAATAGCGTCTCTTGTCTGCTCCTCTGCCCCTCTACGTCCTGCTATCTTTTGATCTGCTCCGGCAAAATGTACGGATACTCGCCGCGCAGTACGCGCAAGCGCAAGAATCGATCAACCTTGCGCATGTTGAAATACAATGACCAAATCAGCGCATCCTCTTTGTAGTAATCGTTTACTTCTTTTGCGGTGAGCGGCGCAATGTTCAGTGCTTGTGCTTCGCCGGCGAAGAACTCGTTGGCGGTTTGGATCACATCGGGGATGAGTTCTGGTTTTTGCTCTTTGTAAAAGTTTGCGACCAGGTCAACCGCGACGCGATGAAAATCGTAATAGCGGTTGACCACATCTTTCAAAAAGAATGCGCGCAAAATCCAAACCATGAACGATGGCGCGCTCCGCAGAAATAATTCGGTGTCGAGTTGTTCCACGCCATCGATGCGAAAGAGCGGCGTGCTTGTGTCAACATAGCGCAACGATTCGCCGTCGATTGACCAATTTGATATTTGTCCATCGATTGCTACTTGAATCCGATTCTGCCGGCGATTGAAATCCCAGACTTGGCGCGCGTGTCGCAAAACGCGCCGCACGAGCGATTGAACTTGCTCGTGCGATAATTGGTGAATCGCGCGATTGCCAATCGATTCTGCCGGCAATTTTTGCTGGACGATGTAAAAAACCGGGCGACCTTTGGCGTTGGTTACGATAGCGTAATCGCGCGCCGGTAATTGCAAGCCGATGTCTTGTTCAAGTAATCGATTGTACTCGACGAAGGTTGCGGTGTACTTTTCGATTTCGATCTGATTGACAAACGATGGTAATCGTTTGAGCGCCAGACCGCGCAAACCTGCCGCCTCAATTTCGAACACAGTGCTGATTTCGCCATAGCCCAACACCCGCGCGGGAATTTTGCTGCGTTCCGGCTTTTGCGGATCGAGTTGGCGTTCGAATTCGCGCAATTGGTCAAGCTGGGAATGCGATAACGTCATGGTGCTATTTTCGCTTCGCGGTCATACCCGCGCCATGCCATTCCGTACAACCTCCCGGGATAATCTCTTTTGCTGTGGATTTTGTTCAGCCACTCTTTTTCAGCGGCGTCGGCTTGCGCGAAACACTTGGCGGAGAATGTTGCGCGTTGCGTTGAACCGCATTTCATTGCATCGGCGACGAATTGTTTTTCAAGCGTGTCACGTTCATCGCGGTACGTTGCAATCGATGTGGCGTAATCGCGTAACGTTGCGCGGTGCAACGCTTCGTGTCGCCAGAAAAGCGTCGCCGCGTCGTATTCGCCGGTCGGCGTGGGTTCGTTGAGCGGTAAATCATTGCCGAGCCAGACCGGTTTGAAAATGCTTGTGCACGGCGCGGCGGTGCCGGTGACGAAATGCGTTTGCGTGTCCGGCGCGAGATGCGAAACCATCGAGCCGGTCGTGCCGGTGTTGCGAATCGGTCCAAAGCCGGGATGCGCGCACACCGCGAAATCGGTTAGTCCGCGCGCCGGCGTCCAAGTCGGATCGCTCGTGCCGTGATCGCGTAACGCTTGCATCATCGACGCGATAGTAATATTGCCGCGTTGTGTGGACAACAAATCGGTCGTGCGACATTGACGGTCGTTGCATCGACTAAAACGCGTGAAGAGAAAATCGGAATAGCATCGCGCAAAATGAAAATCGTCGCGATTCTTGCACCAACCGCGTTCAATCGCGTACGTTACAAGATCAGGCGACGACAAATCGAATTGATTGCCAATCGTGATGCCGTTCGAGATCGTGCGAATGTCTTTGACCTTTTCCGCCGCCCAATGTTTGTCGGCAGTTTCCAGCACCCACGCTTCCTTTGGATCGGCGATGATAAAACTGTTGTGATAGTACGTCGCATGTTTGAATCCGCAGTTGCCGCTTTGACCGTACTGGGCAAGCAGATTTGTAATCACTTCGAGTGCCTGACGCGCGGTGCGCGCGCGTTCCAGCGCGAGGCGCAGAAAATCCATTCCGATCAACCCAGGTTCTTTGCCGTACGGAATTTTCGTGAACACGGCTTCGTTGCCAATTGCGACGCCGTGCTCGTTTGCGCCCATCTCCGCGCCCCACATCCAAAACGGTTTTGCGAGCAACACCGCGTACGTTTGCTCGACCTGCGGGATTTCGATGTACGTGCATTTCACGTTTGCGCCGGGCGCGTGCGATGCGGCGGGAATGCGAACGACGTGATGCGCCTCGTTCGGTTCGCGGTCGGAATTTTTGCCAAAGAGCGTTACGCCGTCGGCAGTCACGTTGCCGAGCGCGACGATGGTGTCACACATGGTTTGCCTCCCGATGGTTGGTTGCGTCGTAAAGATACTGGATGCAAGGGATGACATAGGATAAACGCTTGCACGTTTCGGTGACGCTGTTCTCGCGTTCGCGCCGCAAGTCGTCAGCATCACGATTCAGAATGTACGGGTCTTCCCAGGCAAGCCAATCGACATCCTGGGTGCGGACAGTATCTTTGAGCCAATAAAGCATCTCACCAGGTACGGATAACGCGAGGTGTGTGACGCGCGGCAAAATTCCGGCGAGTTGACGCGCGGTGATTGCCAGATGACACCACGTCCAATCGAGTGTCTTGCCGGTGAGCATCTCACCCACACGCGTTACCATTTGCTCGGTTTCGAAATAGTTGCGCGGGTGCGTGAGCCATGCTGACGCTGAGCGTTGAAACAACAGTGGACAGTCGGTTGGCTCGATTGATTGGATATCAGCGATGAATTGGTTTTTGAATCTGCTATTCAGCGAAAAAGCGACGCGGTCGTGGAAACACAAATGCAGGATTTGTTCAGGTTGGCAAATGCTCGCCGCGTGGCGGTACGCGACCAAGAACTGCTCGCCGATGGGCGCGCCGGGCGGCGCGAAACTCAAGCGGAAAAAAGGATCGTCCTGTAATCGCTGAACGCATTGCGGCTGTTTTTCGATAGTCATGCCCGAAACGCTGAGGATGGCGCAATCGAAAATCTTTTTCAACGCTGGCGTGATCGATACGATAATCGGATACTGACTACCATCAAGATCGTGGTACGGAAAAACGATAGCGGGAAGCGTGTGGTTCAAGCGGTCCCTCCGGGCGTGCTTTTTAAAGGGCGCTTTCCAAAGAAAGATGAGTAGACCCAGGAATGTGATTTCACTCAAAAGTGCTAGCCACGAATTGACAACCTGAACTTGCGTCAACAAATAATTCATTTCGATGTTCGGCACAATCGCGACAGTCGACAAGTCGATGAGCGCGTGCGCGATGATCAATCCGATGATTCCGCCGGCGCGCCAGCGGATCGCCGCGAAGAAAATGCCGTAGATGATTCCGACGGCAATCCCGGCGATGCCTCTGCCGCTCAATGTGCCAAATTCCAAAACCAATCGTCGTGAGCCAAATTGCCCAGCGTGTACCGCGCCACTCCTCCAGCGCGCGGTACGCCACGCCGCGAAAAATCAATTCTTCGCCGACGCCGACGAGCGCCAAGTAGAAAAAACTTTCGCCAAGCAATCGGTCGAATGTGTCAAGTTGCCACGCGAGCGGAATGTTCGTGCAGGCAAGCGCAAACATGCGCGCGACGATTAGCACGCCGCCGCACGCGAGACTGAATCCGATGCCGTGGCGATTGATCGCCGATTTCGTTCCAACTCCACCGGCGCAGACCAATGAACAGAATGCAGGCGATAAAATAAATGTAGACGAAAGCGTTCGCCGGCTTTTCCCAAACTGTGTCCGTCACGTTGGTCCACAGCCAGAAATACGCAGGAATTCCCGGCAAAAACATCAAGCCGATTTCGATGAGCGCGGATTCACTTTTCGCGAACGGATCGGCGCATCATTCACCTTCAACAATGAAAATGCCTCCGCACGGCAATCGACAATGGAGGCAAGCGCGGCGTCGTTGCCTGCATCGCATATGATTGTAATGCCAAGTGTGCGGCTTGTCAACGAGATTCGCGGGTGCGTTTACGGCGCTACAAGTGTGACAATCCCGGTTTCCAAATTATATCGCGCACCCGCGATTTTGAGGCGGCGTCTTTTCATCCTGGGCGCGATGATTGGCTCGGACGCGGCAATTGTCGCGGTTGCGATTTTGATGTTTGCATCAACCGCGTTTGCAATTGGGTCGCCTGGTTGACGCTTGGCACTGGCGATCGCGGGTTGCAAGGCATTAGCCAACGCGGCGATATGACCATCGGCATTGATGATCGAACGCGGCGGCGATTGCGCCGCACCGCGAGTGTCCCAGCACCATAACCAGCGGCACGTGCAAATACTCGACGGCGTACTCGATACCGCCCAACACAAAATCATCGACGACGTTGCCGGCAATGCGCACGACAAACAAATCGCCGATGCCTTGATCGAACACGACGGTCGTCGGCACGCGTGAATCGGCGCAACCTAGGATCACCGCAAATGGCTCTTGCCGTTCGATCACTTGATCGCGTCTTGACGCCGAGCCGATTGGGGTGCGCGTGTTTGTCGGACACATGCCGTCGATTGCCAGCCATCAGCCATGCCAGCGCCTCATCGGCACTCGGGTGTTTGGACATTGTTGATATTATACTTGCGCCCGGCGCGTTTGCCAACAAGAGGGGTTTTGCCAAAATGACCTGGGGTCTGTATAATCAACTGCTACCGAGGGTAGGAAGATCTGGATGTCAAAAAAGAGCGCACTCGTCATACTTTTGGGATTGCTTGGACTCGGCGCGTACGTTACGCGCCGCCGATGGCTTGCGCGCGCGCTAGATCTCACGCCATCGAAATACGATGTCGATGTTCGAACGCGCAATTGCGATTCCGATGCCGGATGGCGTGCGTTTGATCGCCGACCACTACTTTCCAAAAGTCGATGGCATGTTCCCGACGATTCTGATGCGCACGCCGTACGGGCGTGATCGGGCGGGTGGATTGCTTGGCGTGGTTCACGAGTTTCTATGCCAGCGTTTTGCCGAGCGCGGTTATCATGTCATCATTCAAGATGCGCGCGGCCGATTTGATTCCGAAGGTGAATGGGAACCATTTGTCGATGAGCAACGCGACGGGCTGGCAACGATCGATTGGATTGCACGCCAACCTTGGTTCGATGGCAACCTGGGAATGTGGGGACAGAGTTATGGCGGTTATGTGCAATGGGCGGTCGCACCGGACGCGCCCGATTATTTGCGCGCCATCGTGCCGAGTATCACCGGCTCGCGCATCAATCCGTACGATGGCAAAGCGTTCGCGCTCGATGGCATGATTCGCTGGGTATTCAATCTCACGCGCACCGGCGGATTGATCGAACGCGTCATTGCAGAGACACCGCGTCTTTTCGATCCCAGGTTTCAGGAACGCGCACTCAAACCCGCGTTTGATTACCTGCCGATTTTGGAATCAGAAAAATCGTCGTAGGCGAGTCGGTCGCTTACTATCGCAAATGGTTAGCCCCGGAGAATGCGCATGTCGAAGCACCGTTTTGGCAATCGGTTTATCATGGTGCCGAGATGTCGCGCGTCCGCGCGGCGACCCATTTGGTCTCCGGTTGGTACGACATGCTCTTGCATCAACTGCTCGACGATTACGCGCAGATGCGCGCGGCGGGACAGACGCCGCATCTGACGATTGGTCCATGGCGGCATCTTGATTTGACAGGTGTCGCGGAAACTTTGCGCGCCGGTCTGGCTTGGTTCGATGTTTATCTCAAAGGTCGTCGGCGACGCTTGCGTGCAAAGCCGGTGCGGATTTATTTGATGGGCGCAAATGTGTGGCGCGAGTTCGACGATTTCCCGCCGCCCTCGCGCGAGACACTTTTATTCCTCGATGCGCGCGGCAAGTTGGCAATCGATGCGACGCGAGTCGATTCCGCGCCGGATGAATATCGCTACGACCCGGCGAATCCGACGCCATCGTTTGGCGGATGTGTCTACGGCGCGCATGCCGGGTCGGTGGATAATCGATTACTTGAAGCGCGCGCAGATGTGCTTACCTATACGACCGCGCCATTGGAATCGGATGTCGATGTCATCGGGCGTGTGCGGGCAGAATTGTTTGTGCAATCGAGTTTGGCGCATGCCGATTTCTTTGCCCGTTTGTGCGACGTGCATCCTGACGGTCGGTCGATGAATGTGTGCGATGGTTTGATTCGCATCGAACCCGGCGTGGGCGAAATGCAACCGGACGGCACGCGGCGCATTGTAATCGATATGTGGGCGACGGCGCAACGCTTTGTGCGTGGGCATAGGATGCGCTTGCAGGTTTCAAGCGGCGCGCATCCGCGTTGGGCGCGTAACCTTGGGACGGGCGAACCACTTGCCACCGCGACCCGCATGCGAATCGCGGAGCAGAAAATTTTTCATGACCGCGCGCATCCATCGATATTGATTTTGCCGGTGTGTGAATCATAAAGCATCCTGAGCGGAGTTGCGAAGCAACGCAGTCGAAGGATACGCGGGAAAATCTATGGAACTCTTTGGTCTCATCGTTCTCTTTATCTCGGCGATAATCGCTGGCGCAATTAATTCGGTTGCCGGCGGCGGCAGTCTGATTTCATTTCCATCGCTTCTTGGCTTTGGTATACCGTCGATTCCGGCAAACGCGACGAACACGGCAGCGCTGTGGCCCGGCTCGTTGAGTAGTGCATTTGCATACAGTAAAGACACCGAGATCTATCGTGACCTCATGTTGCCACTTGTTACGCCGAGCATCATCGGCGGCTTGCTGGGCGCGTTTGCGTTGGTCGTTACGCCGCCGGAATTATTCAACGAAATCGTGCCGTTCCTGGTTTTGTTCGCGACGTTGTTGTTTGCGTTTCGCGACCAAATCAATCGGTTGTTTAATCTGGGTGGCGGCGAGGAACGCGTGACCGCGTTAGGGCGCGTGTGGGGATTTATATTCCAACTTTTCGTCGCGACCTATGGCGGATACTTTGGCGCGGGGATGGGCATCTTGATGCTCGGCTCGCTCAGTGTGATGGGCTTGCGCGACATTCATCGCATGAACGGACTCAAGACGATTCTGGGGACGTTCATCAACGTGATCGCATTTATATTCTTCGCCATCAAAGGGCTTGTCGTGTGGAATCTCGCGGTGCTGATGGCAATCGGCGCGATTATCGGTGGGTACGTTGGTGCGCGGATGGCAAAGCGCGTGGATCAACGTTACATTCGTGCGTTTGTGATTACCGTCGGGGCAGTCGTGTCGGTGTGGCTGTTTCTCAAGTGAGTTTCAGGTTGCAGAGTCTCAAGTTTAAGGTCAATCAACTTTGAACTTGTAACCCTGAAACTTGAAACCAGCCCGTCAATCCCAACTCGCTTGCGTGTCCTGTAACTCGGGAGGTGTCTCGAGTATCGACCCGGCGCATGAGCACGATTTCGCCAAACAACCCTTCTTGCGTTGCTTGAATTTGTCGGCGCTTGATGAGTTCGAGAATCGCGAGGAATGTGACGATGATTTCCACGCGCGTTTGCGCGCGGTCGAGAAGCGCGGTGAATCGCACGCTGGGCTCGCGTTGCGTGATCGCAATGATCTTGTCGATTTCCTGATCGATGGAAACCGAAAGCGGCACGGTCAATGTGCCCTGCGGCAATTCGGGACGAATGCGTAACGTGCGCATGAGCGCGTGCGTCAAATCATCGGCGGTGGCGCCTTCCAAGTGCCACGCGGAGGGCGCCAGTTTCGGCGGCGGCGCGAGACGCGGATACATGCGCAAGCCGTGCTGATCGCGTTCGCGCAAGAACGCGGCGGCTTGTTTGAACATTTTATATTCGCGCAACTGCCGCACCAAATCATCGCCCACATCTTCTTCGCCTTCGGCGGATGTTTCTGCCTGCGGCAACAACATGCGCGACTTGATGAGAATCAACTTTGCGGCGATAATGAGATAATCGGCGAGCGCGGAGAGTTCAACGGCGCCGGGTGCGCTGATCATTTCCAAATATTGATCGGCGACGTGCGCGAGCGACACGCGCGTAATGTCTAGTTCGCGGTGCTCGATCAATTGCAAGAGCAAATCGAGCGGACCTTCAAATTCGGGCAAACGAAACGAGTGCATGGTCGCTCGATTATAGCGGGATTCTGATTCGATGCAAGATGGTTTCATTCGATTAGAAAATGTCACACGCGCATACACGATTGGCGCACGCACGTTGTACGCGTTACGCGATGTAACGCTGACCATCGATGCCGGCGAGTTCGTAGCGATTGTTGGTCCATCGGGCAGTGGCAAATCGACGATGCTCAACTTGATCGGCGGCATCGATAAACCGGATGAAGGGCAAGTCTGGGTCGCCGGCGCGCGCGTCGATGAGTTGAGCGAAAACGCGCTCGCAAAATGGCGCGGCGAAAAGATCGGCATTGTGTTTCAATTCTTTCAACTTTTGCCGACGCTGTCGGCATTAGAAAATGCAATGTTGCCGATGGAACTGCGCGGCACATTTGCCAGCAATCGCCGCGCGCGCGCGCTGGAATCGTTGGCGCGCGTTGGACTTGCCGAACGCGCAACGCAATTGCCATCGGAACTTTCCGGCGGCGAGCAGCAACGCGTGGCGATTGCGCGCGCGCTCGTCAACGATCCGCCGATTTTGCTCGCGGATGAACCGACCGGTAATTTGGACACAGAAACCGGCGAGCGGGTGGTCGCGTTGCTGGCAAACTTGAATTACGCGGGTAAAACGATTGTGCTTGTGACGCACGAAGAAACGCTGGCGCGTGCGGCGTCGCGCATTATCCGCGTGCGCGATGGCCAAGTCTCGGCGCGATGAAAAAATCGTCGGCGGGGTGGCTGGCGATCGCCGCGGGCATTGTTGCATCGTGTTGTTGCGTGCTGATTGCGATAACCCTCGCGTTCGTGTTTTTCGGCGTGCCACGCATCGACACGGTCATCGGAAAAATTTCGGCGACGCGCACACCGTCGATTCAAGTCGTGGCGACACCCATTGCGATTCCGTACAACGTCGTTGTGCCGACGCCGACCGCATCGGCGATAAAACGTTCGATTGGGTACGCGACGCAGTTTAACCTGATTACCTATCCGGTCGCCGGCAATTCGTTGAAAGAGATTAGCCGATCGCTCGACGCGAACGCGCTTGGCGATCCGCACGAAGCGAGTGGAAAATATTACGCGCGCACCGAATGGTCGATTCACGCGGATTGGGAATGGATGGGTTCCGTGCGCGGTTGCGAATTGGATCGCGGGCAAGTGTCTGCGATCATCACGATGACATTGCCGGTATTGACAACGCCGGTTACGCCGGATGTGCGAACGCGCTGGGACACGTTTGTGGCGAACACCATTGTTCACGAAAGTCAGCATGTTCGATTGGTGTATGATGGTTTACGCACGTATCAACGTGATCTAGACAACCTTCCGGCGGCGACGACGTGCGCGGCGCTGGAACGACAGTTGAGTGCGCTGCATCTGAAAGAGTTTGGCATGATCGATCGCGCCAGCGTCGATTATGATGCGCAGACCAAGCACGGCGAAACACAAGGCGCGGTGTTTCCGTAAATAAAATTTAATCACACGGAAACACACGGAAAAAGCAAATGTCTTTCAATGTGATTCAGTGTTGGCTGTGCCGAACTTCAGACACAGTCATCTGTGGCGTAAATAGAAAGAGAACTCAAAATGCTTTTAGCCGGTTTCGGACCTGAAGTTATTTATCTCTTGATCGCATTGCTCATCGCGTTGACAATTCACGAAGCGAGTCATGCGCTCGCGGCGTATGCGCTTGGCGACGACACACCGAAGAAAGCCGGGCGGCTGTCGCTTAATCCGTTCGCGCATCTTGAACCGATTGGCGTGTTGATGATTCTCACGATTGGCTTGGGCTGGGGCAAACCGGTGATGATCAACGCCGATAAGCTCAAGCCAAATCCCAAAATCGGGATGGCGCTTGTCGCGATTGCTGGACCATTGTCGAATATCTTGCTTGGTTTGTTGCTCGCAATTCCGCTTCGATTGCATTGGCTTTCGCTCTTGCCGCAACGCTGGATTGAAACGGATTTTCTTCCCGCCGAGTTGCAGTTTTTCGCGTTTGGCAAAATCGTGCTGTATGCCACGTGGCTTTGCTTTGCGTTGGCGATTTTCAATATGATTCCGTTCAATCCGCTTGATGGTTCGCGGCTGTGGCAAATTGTGTTGCCAGACAAGTGGTATCAAATTGTCACGCGTTACGAAATGGTTGGCTTGTTTGTCATCCTGGGATTGATTTTCTCGGATCGATTTTGGGGGACGAATATTTTATCCAGTATCATTGGTCCGCCGATTGCGTGGGTCTGGCGAATGGTCGTCGGTATGGCGCCGCCGTTTCCGTTGTGAAATTAAACCTCACGCAAAGCCGCAGAAGAACGCAAAGGAATGTTTTGAAAAAGCCTTGCGGTCTTTGCGACTCCCTGGCACTTGCAGTCTCCCGCCAGGGTGCAAGTGTGGCGAGAGAACAGATTATTCAGAGGCAATCGTATGCTTAAAACAAACACGTGCGGTGAACTGCGAAAAGAACACATCGGGAAGACGGTTACACTTGCGGGCTGGGTGCATCGCCGCCGCGATCACGGCGGTTTGATTTTTATTGACCTGCGCGATCACTTTGGGTTAACGCAAATCGTGTTCAACCCGGCGACTTCGCCGGAAGCACACAAGTCGGCAACTGATTTCCGCGCCGAGTTCGTCGTGCGCGTCGTCGGCCAAGTTGCCGCGCGCCCGACGGGGCAGGAAAATCCGGCGCTGGCGACCGGCGGCATCGAAGTGAATATCGCGCGCGCGGAAATTTTGAACGACGCCAAGAATCCACCGTTCCTCATCAACGTTGAGGAAAATGTCGATGAGTCATTGCGCTTGAAATATCGCTACTTGGATTTGCGCCGCGAGCGTTTGCAACGCAACTTGACGCTTCGCCATCGCGCCATCAAATTCATGCGCGATTACTTGGACGCGCGCGGCTTTATCGAAATCGAAACGCCGATTCTGATCAAGTCCACGCCGGAAGGCGCGCGCGATTACGTCGTGCCGAGCCGCGTGCATCCCGGACAGTTTTACGCGTTGCCGCAATCGCCGCAACAGATGAAGCAATTGCTAATGGTTTCCGGCTTTGATCGCTATTATCAAATCGCGCGTTGTTTCCGCGATGAGGATTTGCGCGCCGACCGCCAGCCGGAATTTACGCAACTCGATATCGAAATGGCGTTTCCGGAACAACAAGATATTCTGGATCTCGTCGAAGGTTGCTTTACCGAAATGATGCGCGCGGTCGCGCCGCACAAGCGCATTCTCTCGCCGTTTCCGCGTTTAACGTACGAACAGGCAATCGCGCGGTACGGCAGTGACAAGCCGGATTTGCGCTTTGAAATGCAATTGACCGATGCGACCGACATCGCGAGCAAAACCGGTTTTCAAGTTTTCGCATCGGCGAAGCAGATCAAGGGCATTTGCGTGCCGGGTTGCGCGAACTATACGCGCAAACAAATCGATGAACTGACAGAAATGGCGAAAGCCAAAGGCGCGCACGGACTCGCAACGATTGCGCTGACCGCCGAGGGCATCAAATCGCCGATTGCCAAATTTCTGAACGACGGCGAAATGCGCGCGCTGATTGATCGATTACAGGGACAGCCCGGCGATTTGTTGTTGTTCGTCGCGGACATGCCCAAGGTTGTGGCTGATGCACTCGGCGCGTTGCGTTTGGAGCTAGGTCGCCGCTTGAATCTAGCGGACAAGGATTTGATGGCGTTCGCGTGGGTTGTCGATTTTCCATTGTTCGAGTGGAACGCGGAAACGAATCGCTGGGACGCGACGCATCACTTGTTCACTTCGCCGAAGCCGGAAGATGAGATTTATCTTGACACTGACCCAGGCCGCGTGCGCGCGAACTGTTACGATCTGGTATGCAACGGATTTGAATTGGCGAGCGGCAGTATTCGTATTCATCGCCGCGACGTGCAAGAAAAAATCCTTGCGATTTTGAAATACTCGAAAGAAGATGCCTTTGCCCGGTTCGGGCACATGCTCACCGCGTTCGAGTACGGCGCGCCGCCGCACGGCGGCATCGCGCCCGGCATCGATCGTTTGGTCGCGTTGATGTGCGACGAAGTCAGTATTCGCGAAGTCATCGCGTTCCCCAAAACGACTGCCGCCGTCGATCTGATGACGGACGCGCCATCGACGATTGGCGATGATCAGTTGAAAGATTTGCATCTTGTTGTAGGTCCAGCGGCGGAGTAAAAAATTTAAGATTGCAAAATTGGCGGCGAGTCTCTTCGCTGCCGATTTTATCGATGCCATGTTTGCGCGGCAATAATTTCAATTTGACTTTTGGTTGCGCTAGTGCTAACATTTGAATTGCAATCCCTGCGGTGTTCGTGATTTGCCATCCGGCGTTTGAGCCAACGTGTACACTTTGGGAGACGACTTCTGCTGAGAGCGCGCCCACTCCGAAAGGAGACCGGACCACTTGAAGAGTAGTTTCCCACCTGCGAAAGCGGGTTCACAACTCTGGGCAGACACGACGCGGCGGGGCTTGCGCTTTTTTGGCGCAGGGGTCTTGACAGTCGATTCTCGATATGCTATGCTCTCGACCGTCGTAACAAACGGTCGATTTTTTATTGGAGTCAGTTGTGCGTAAAGAACGAGTTACCGAAAACGTCTACGTCTTTACCAGCGAAGCATACGCGCAGGTTACCGCCGGCGCCATTGTCACGCCGGAGGGCACGGTCGTAATCGACACGTTGCCGTTTCCGCGCGAGACACAAGAGATGTTGGATTTCTTGCGCGGCGAATCGCGGCGCGGCGTGCGTTATGTGATCAACACGCATCATCACGCCGATCACGTCTACGGTAATTATTTGTTTCAAGAAGCCGATATCGTCGCAACCGAGAAATGCCGCGAGGTGATGCGCAAGACCGGCGAGAAGAGTTTGGCGGAAGCGAAACAGCAAACGCCGGAACTTGCCGAAGTGGTGTTGCGCCTGCCCAACCTAACGTTTCCGGACAAGATGACGTTGCATCTGGGCGATCGTGTGTTGCGTTTGATGCCGTTGCCCGGTCACTCGCCGGATGGCATGGGCGTGTTCATCGAAGGCGACAAGATTCTCTTCGCCGGCGATGCGGTGATGCCGTTGCCGTACATTTTCTGGGGCGAGCGCGTGTTGTTGCAGGAAACGCTCAAGATGATCAAGGGAATGAATCTTGAGAACATTGTTCAAGGTCACGGCGAAGTTTTGCTCAAAGGCGAAATCAACGAGACACTCGATCAAGGCGTGGAATATCTCGACACGATTTACGACAAGGTGAAATCCAAATTATCGACGCGCACGTCCAAGGAACGCCTGGTTAACGACATCACGCTGGAGTCGTGCGGCTATTCATCGATTGCGCTCGATGGCTTGGTCAAGCAACTGCACCGGAGCAATTTGCTCAGGGTGTATCAAACGCTGACCGCGAAAACCAAGTGATGCAGAAACCCGTTTCTCGCAAGAAACCCGGTTTTTTCTTTTTTGACACATTGCATCACGTCGCTATAATCAAGTGTGGTACGCAACTCTACAGGAGAAATCGTTATGGCAAAGATTCGTGTGATTCAATTTGGCTTGGGACCGATTGGCGCAGGCGTCGCGCGCGTCATCGCCAATCGTCCAGATTTCCAATTCGTCGGCGCGATTGACATCGACCCGGCCAAGGTGGGCAAAGACCTGGGTCAACTCATCGGGCTAGAGCGTAACCTGGGCGTCAAGGTGTCGGACGATGCGGCAAAGGTGCTGAAGAAAAACGCCGATGTTGTGATGCACTGCACCGTGTCGTCGCTGGCAAAAGCGGAACCGCAACTGGCGCATGATTATGCGCGCCGGCAAAAACATCGTTTCGACGTGCGAAGAGCTGGCGATGCCGTGGGGACAACAAACGCTGGCGCGCCGCATCGATGCGCTGGCAAAAAAGCACAAGGTGACGGTGCTGGGCACCGGCATCAATCCCGGCTTTATGATGGACACATTGCCGATTTTGCTGACCGGCGTTTGCCAAGAGGTCAAGAGCATTCGCGTCAATCGCACGGTCGATGCGTCGAAACGCCGACGGCCACTGCAGGCGAAAATCGGAACGGGAATGACGGTTGCCGAGTTTCAGCAAAAAGCCGGCAAAGAGATTCGACACGTCGGCTTGAACGAGTCGGTGAACTTGCTGGCAAGAACGTTGCGCTGGAAACTCGACAAGATCGAGGAAACGATTGCGCCGGTCGTTGCCACCGCGCCAGTCAAAACCGAGTATTTCGATGTCGCGCCGGGGTTTGTGACCGGCGTTGAGCAATTTGGTTACGGCTACGTCAAAGGTCAGCGCGTGATCGAATTGCATTTGCGGATGTGCGTCGATGCCGGCGAAGGTTCGGATGAAGTGATCATCGACGGCAAACCAGCGATTCATTCGCTCATCAAAGGTGTGCACGGCGATCTATCGACCGCGGCAGTCGCGGCGAACTCAATGCGCCGTGTCATCGCCGCACCGCCGGGCTTGGTGACGATGGCGGATATTCCGATCATTTCGGTGGGATAGGTGAATGAGTTTAAGGTTGCAGGTTCAAAGTTGAAAACTGCAACCTTAAACATTGAACTTGAACATGAAACACATTCTAATCTTGACCACCGGCGGAACGATTGCAATGCGCGCAGATTCGCAAGACGGCGCGGTGCCGGTGTTGAGCGGCGCGGATTTTGCAAACGCCTTGCCGCGCAATCTCGCTGATGTGCGCGTGGAAGAATTCGCCAATCTGCCCAGCGCGCATTTTTCACTTGACGATGTGTGGAAGCTGTCGCGCCGCGTCGCCGCGCATGTCGCCGATGAAAAAATCGACGGTGTCGTCGTCACGCACGGCACCGACACGTTGGAAGAATCCGCGTACTTGTGCGACATCACCATCGATTCGCTCAAGCCGATTGTGTTCACCGGCGCGATGCGTGCCGCATCGGAAATCGGATATGATGGCTTGGCGAACCTTGCCTCGGCGATTCGCGTTGCGGCGAGCGATGAGGCGCGCGGGTTGGGAACCGTCGTTGTGTTCAATGATGAGATTCATGCTGTGCGCGACGTCACGAAAACGCATCCGACCGCGTTGGAAACTTTTCTTTCACCCGAATTTGGCCCGCTGGGGCGTATCGATTTTGCCGGTGTGAACCTCGTGCGGCGACCAGCGCATCGCGAATTCATCCCGGCATCGCGTTTGGAAGCGAATGTGCATTTGCTTAAACTTGTCTTCGGCATGAGCGATGGCTTGCTCGAATATTTGGTCGAGGTCGTCGGTGCGAAAGGCATTGTGCTGGAGGCGTTAGGTGGTGGACGTGTGCCGCCGGCGTGGTTGCCCACCATCGAACGCGCGGTGAAGGCGGGCACGGCAATTGTCATCACGTCGCGCGCGGGCGCGGGGCGAACGGTGGATCGTTATGGTTACGCGGGTGCACATCGCGATTTGGCGCGGTGTGGTTGTTGGTTTGCGAATGGCTTGAACGGACAAAAGGCACGGGTCAAGTTGATGGCGGCGCTAGGTGCAGGGCAGGCGCAAAAATATTTTGCAAGCGAGTAAAAATGCGGAGGATTTTCCTCCGCATTTATTTATCCAAAAACTGAATCACGCCATATCTGCCGTTGATCGACCATGCCGGGTCTTGCGCGCGCAACTTGTCTGCCACGCCGCGCGGCAATCCGACAACCGGTTCTGATTTTAACGTTCGCACCGCAACAACTGGCGCGGGAAAATGCTCCGCCGCCGATGCAAACGACGCGGTCGAATCCCAATGGCAGTCGCCGATCAAGCGCCGATAGTTGGCGTCGCCCTTGCTGATGACAAGCGACGATTGCGCGAGTGTCGCGCGCAAATCGTCAGGCAAGTTGTGGAAGAAAAAGCCGGTGACCCAGAACGGATGCTCGCGCAACGTGAGTTGTCCGCTATCGATTGTTTGCGTCAAGCGTGCCGCAAGTTGCCGAAGCATTGGCGTACTCGATTGCCCCAGCGCGTCGATGGATTCGAGTACGTCTTTCGGCATGGCATCGGACACAAAGGTCGGTTGCGGTTTCAAATGCAAAATGATTTCGCCGGCGATCTCTGCACGCAACAGAAAATCTGCTAGCGCGAGATCGAACAGCAGCTCCGTGCCCGCGTTGTCACAGACGAATTGAATATTCCCCTTCCCTTTTAGGGAGGGGGGCAGGGGGTGGGTGAGACTCAGCCACACTTGCGCCGTGTCATCGACCAAAAGATTTGCGCGTTCGTGTTCAAACGACGATACGCTCTGCCGATGGTTGGCGATGTTGTACATCGAGAGGTCAACCCGATTGCCCCACAAATCGGCGTGCAAAAGGTTTACAAACGAGGTTTCTTCAGGAAACCTCGTTTGTGCTTCTAGCACCGCGATCAAGGTTTGCGGCGCGCGCGCAAGCTCCGTGCGTTTGATGTTTGTGTACGGATCGTGTTGATAGAATTTCCCCGGCTGGAAATAGCGCGTCGCTTCCAACACGCGGCGATAGAAAAATGCCTCCGCCCAAAACCATGGCACATCAAGCCAGGATTTGCCGATGTGTTCGCGCGTGTGCGCATCCCAGAACGCGCGGTAATCCGTCACTTCTTTCAAGGCGCGAATTTTTCCGCCGACGATTTCCCCGCGCAAGCGATTCAGCGCATCAACAATCTCGTGTGAGTAATCGTTCGCCGCAATGACATCATCGATAATACGCGGAATGCGCGACGAAAAAGTTTCGTGCGCCCACGAGCCGGGTTCAGAAGTGTGAATAATCGGCGGAAGCGTCATGCCGGTTGCACGACGACGGCGGTGCCATACGCCAAGACTTCGGTGATGCCTTCCATCACTTCGTTCGCGTCGTAGCGGACGCCGATGATAGCATTTGCACCCATTTGCTGTGCGTGCTGCATCAGCAAGTCGAATGCTTCCGCGCGGGCATGTTCGCACAATTCAGTGTAGATGGTGATGTTGCCGCCAAAGATCGCCTGAATCCCACCGGCAAGATTCCCTAGCGCACTGCGAGAGCGCACCGTGATTCCGCGAACAACACCCAGTTGCTTTACAACTTTGTAACCTTCAAGACCAAATGTGGTTGTTACCATGGATGCTTCCATCAGAACTCCTTTCAGGGTTGGATTGAACTGCAAACGTTGGCGATAATATCAGAAAATGCTAGCCTTTGCAAAATCGCGGGTGAACTCACTGCATCGCAGTGCCGTTTTCAATTTTGGAAAAGTGGTGTTCATTGCAGTGACGATGACTAGCGGGCCGAATTTCAGTTGGCTTTCGCTGTCGGAGCGAAATGCGGGATTAGAATCGGCGGCTTGCTCGAGATTAGAAAACCCCCTGCATCTTGACAGTTTGGTGCAAATATGGTATATTTTATCTAACAAAAGTTACTTTTATCAGATAAAAACACCGAGTTTAGCGATGATATCTTCCCGAGAGAGCAAATCCAAAGCGCGCTATCGTATTCGCGCGGTCGAGCGTGCGTTGCTGTTGCTAAGAGCATTTCTTGGCAATGAGCCAGAACTCGGCGCGGTAGAAATTGGCCGGCGTATTGGACTTGATCCAAGCACTACGTTCCGCATGATCGTGACGCTGGAAGAGCATGGTTTCGTCAAGCAAGATCCTGCATCAGGCAAATACCGTCTCGGCGCGAGCTGCCTGGAATTGGGCAGTCAGTTTCTAAGAAGCAATGATACACGTAGATCAGCAGTGGATGCGATGCATCGCTTGCGCGATCAGTTCGGCGAAACCGTCCACCTAGGGATTCTTGATGGCAGCGAGATCGTCTACTTGGAAAAAGTTACCGGGTCGCACGCTATCGGCTTGATGTCATCGCGAGTCGGCGGACGCGCTCCGGCTCACGCCACCGCGATTGGTAAAGTATTGCTCGCATTTGCAGCTACCACTCCGGATTCTCTCGGTGCCAAGTGGAAGCTAACTCGCGCAACTCCTACCACGATCACGGATTGGAAAGAATTGACAAAGACCCTTGGCGAAATTCGAGAAGAGGGATACGCTCTGGACAATCAAGAGTTCGAGCTTGGCGTGCGCTGTGTGGCTGTTCCTATTTTTAGCCACAAAGGTGTGACGGCTGCGCTCAGCATTTCAGGTCCAATCGAACGCATGGATGAACATATCAAAAAGCGCGGACTGGTCGAAGAGCTGAAAAGGGCAGGTTCTGAAGTTTCGGCTGAGATGGGCTGGGGACGCGGCGTTGAGCACGTTGGCACGGCAATCGGTCCTCGCGCAATGCGGACACAAGGAACTCGCGAAAGGTAAATATGAGCAAGTCAATGACACAGACAGCATCAGGGCGGGCATCGATAGAAAATCGCACGCTCGCCAACCGCCTGCGCCGATTGGCGCTGACGATGTGGCGGCATCGTTGGTTCTATTTGTTGTTGATTCCGCCCCTTTTGTACTACCTGATCTTTAGATACATTCCAATCTACAACGCGCAAATCGCGTTCAAGGATTTTTTTGCGCTCAAAGGTGTGGAGGGCAGTCCGTGGATTGGTTTTCAGCATTTTGAAACCTTCTTCAAGTCATTTTATTTCAACGAGCTGATCGTCAACACGATAGTCTTTAGCACGACAAAACTATTGTTGGGCTTGCCGATTGCGATCATTCTCGCGCTGGCGATTCACGAATCACAATTTCTGTTGTTTCGCTCGTTGGTGCAAACCATAACCTACTTGCCGCATTTTTTGTCCTGGGTGATTATGTTGGGGCTGTTGCTCGCACTGCTTTCGCCGAGTAGCGGCATGATCAACGATACAATCAAGTCACTCGGCGGGCAACCGATTCCGTTTCTCACCACGCCGGCGTGGTTTCGCCAAGTGGTCATTCTATCCGATATTTGGAAAGAAACGGGCTGGAGCACGATTCTGTACCTCGCGGCGCTGTTGGGCATCAATCCCGATTTGTACGAAGCCGCCGCCGTAGATGGCGCATCGCGTTGGCGGCGCATTTGGCACATCTCGCTTCCCGGCATCATCCCCGTCGTCGTTCTGGTTACACTCTTGCGCCTCGGCAACATTCTCGATGCCGGGTTCAGCCAGATTTTCGTCTTGTACTCCGTGCCGGTGTACAGCGTCGGCGACATCATCGACACATGGGTCTATCGCAGTGGTGTGCTCGATTTTCAATTCAGTCTAGCAACGGCAGTCGGCTTGTTCAAGGGTGTGATCGGATTGATCTTGATTCTGGTCGCCAATCAAGTTGCTAAACGGACCGCACAGCAGAGTTTGTTCTAGCGCGGGAGGATCGATAGAAATGCTTCGACGATCAAACCGTGAAGATTGGGGCTTTCAGTTATTGGTCAATGGGTTTCTCCTGATTGTCCTGTTGGCGATTGTGATTCCGTTGTGGCGCGTGATCATGACCTCGTTCACTCCGCTCGATGTATACATGCGCGGCGGCACGCCGATGTTCCAATGGCCCTGGGAGTGGTCGTTTGCCGCTTATGGTCAAATGCTCACCCATCCCACGTTTCCGCGCGCCGCTTTGAACAGCGTGATCATTACGCTTTCCGGCACCGCACTAAGTTTATTTCTCACCGTGCCGCTGGCTTACGCGCTTTCCACACGCACATTGCCGGGACGCCGCCTTATCATCTCGTTGATCTTGTTTACCTTTCTCTTCCATGTGGGGTTGATTCCCACTTATTTGCTCGTCGCGAAAACGTTGGGCTGGACAAACAATTTCCTTGCCATCATCGTTCCGCCGGCGGTGGGCGTTACGAATGTACTCGTGATGATGCGCTTTTTTGAAGGCATTCCGGAAGAGATCAAAGAATCGGCGCGCATGGACGGCGCAAATGATTTACAAGTATTGTGGAGCATCGTCCTGCCCTTGTCCAAACCAATTTTGCTCACCATCGGTTTGTTCTACGCGGTTCATTATTGGAATGAATTCTTTACGCCGATTCTCTACCTCAACGATCAAAATCTGCAACCCTTGCCGGTGCTTCTCCGCAATATTCTCATTGGTCAGAATTTCAGCGAATACGTCGATTACGATGTGTCGCGCGCGGCGTCGATTGAATCGCTCAAATCGTCGGCAGTGTTATTGACCATGCTTCCAATGGTCCTCGTCTATCCGTGGATTCAACGCTATTTCACCAAAGGCACGTTACTGGGCGGCGTGAAAGAATAAATCGATCGGAAAGGAGGTCGATCGCAAGGTAACTAGGTTCAAATTGCAAACCAACGTCCGCAACAAATTCAAGGAGGAATTCGATGAGTAAGTACACCTCGTTCGTCAAGATCGCGCTGGTGATTATGGCGCTAACGCTGATTGTTGCCGCGTGCGCACCCGCACCCACGGCAACGCCAGTGCCCGCGCCCACCAAACCACCCGCCGCGCCCGCCGCGCCCACCGCTGTTCCACCTACGGTGGTTCCACCAACGGCAGTTCCACCAACCGCAACCCGTGTTCCGCCCACCAACACACCAGCTAAACCTATCGACATTGAGCTGTGGGCGCAAGCCACCTCGACGCAAGCCCCCGCGCCGCCGGATGATTGGGTCGGCTACAAGACAATTCTCGAAAAACTGAATATCAATCTCAAGTATGTCATCATCCCCACCGGCGCCGATGGTGAAACAAAAATCAACGCTGCCGCCGCCGCAAATGCGTTGCCGGACTTCTTCCAGGCGGTCAGCACGACCAACGCGCGCAACAAGTTGATCGATCTGAACAAGCAAGGCTTGATTGGGCAGGTCGACGATTTGCTGAAATTGATGCCGAACCGCGTCAAAACGCATTACAACGACCCTAGCTCGTTCGCATTGGCAAATCTCGACGGCAAGCAAATGGGGTTCGTCGAAGCACCCAACTTGCCGCGCCGCGAAGGTTTAGTGATTCGTAAGGACTGGCTTGACAAGCTCGGACTCAAGATGCCCACAACGATTGACGAACTGTTTGTCGTCGCCAAGGCGTTCACTGAAAAAGATCCGGATGGTAATGGCAAGAACGATACCTACGGTCTCGGCGGCTTTTTCGATGGCACGTGGGGTCAAGGCAATCGCTTTGCGTTTTTCTTCGGCGCGTATGGCGTGCCCGATATGTGGGACTGGGACAATACCGCCAATTTCGGTTTGAGCGTCCGCAATCCAAACTTCTACAAAGCGCTTGGTTGAATTCCGCAAGTGGAACGAAGCCAAAGTTATCGACCCGGATTGGGCAACGATCAACCGCGACGAATTCCGCATTCGCTGGCCCCAGGGTCGCTACGGAATCATGTGGGAAGATTTCTGCGCGCTTGCGTGCGTTGCCAACTACCCCAAGTTCGACAACAACTTCCCGACCGGTGAGTGGGCCTCGCTCCCGGCGATGAAGAGCGGTGCCGGCAAGTCGTACTTGAACAACTACGGCGCGGTCGGTTCGTTCTTCGCCGTATCGAAAAAAGCGATGGACGCCGGGAAAGGTCCGGCCATTGCGAAATTGCTCGAATGGTTTGCGTCGCCCGAAGGTTATTATCTGATGGGCTTTGGCGTCGAGGGCGTGAACTATAAACTCGACAAGAACGGTGCGGTAACGACCGATGGTCTTGCAGACGCGACCAAGGCATGGAATCACGAATCGATGGCGCGCTTTACGCAAATGCGTAACCAACTCATCTACGATAACAACACGAACGAAGTGCTGGCGCGCTATCCGGATTTCGTGACCGAAAAGAGCAAGAAGCCGATGTCGCCCATGGCGTTCTACAAATTCTTCTCGACCCAACCGTGGCAGGATTCGGTGGCAAGCAATCTCATCGTCAATCCATCGAACCGCGCCGACCTGCAACGCTTCTACAATGAGAATTTCCAGGCGTTTGTGCTGGGTTCGAAGCCGTTGACCGAAGCGACGTGGGCAGATTTTCTCAAGACACTGGATGGCAGTCTCAATGCCAACAAGTGGGAAGCTGACGCCAAAAAGACTTTGCAAGATGCCGGCGTGATCAAAAAGTGAGATTGTGAATAGAAACGTTCTGGCGGAACGTTTCTATTTCCCGTACGTTGTGCAGAGCGTCGAGCGTTGAATGATTCTGGCGCTCGACGCTCAATCATGAAAATGAGACAACCCATCGAACTCAAAATTGCATACATCGGTGGCGGCAGTCGCGAGTGGGCACGCAAGTTAATGTTCGACCTCGCGCTCTGCCCCGATCTCACCGGTCGTGTTGCACTGTACGACATCGACGTTGAATCGGCGCGCCTCAATGAACAATTTGGCAACTGGCTGCAAGAGCAACCCGGCGTCGTTTCGCGCTGGCGGTACGAAACCAGCGCAACTCTGGACGGCGCGTTGCGCGGCGCGGATTTTGTTGTCCTTTCAATTCAGCCGGGAACACTGGAAGTGATGCGCGATGAAATTGCGATTGCCGAAAAGTACGGGATGTTCTTTCCGGTCGGCGACACGATTGGCGCGCCGGGTCTCGTGCGCGGCTTACGCTCAGCAATCATCTACGCCGATTTTGCGCGTGCCATCGCCAGACTTTGTCCACGCGCGTGGATCATCAATTACACAAACCCGCTGACGATCTGTGTCCGCACGCTCACGCGCGTCGAGCCATCACTAAAAGTATTCGGCTGTTGCCATGAAGTTTTCGCCGTCCAACACTTTCTCGCCTCCCTGGTCGAAAAATACTACGGCATTTTGCCGTCGCGCAAAGAACTCGCAACAAACGTTATTGGCATCAATCATTTCACATGGATCGACCGCGCGTTTTACCGCGACATCGATTTGCTCGCGCTTGTGCGGCGACACAGCGATGAGCCGGGCGTTGTCCGCGAGTACACGCGTGAAGAAGTTGAAAGTTGGCGCGATTGGTTCAAGAGCGCGCACCAAATCAAGTTTGAATTGTTCAAGCGGTACGGGATCTTTGCCGCCGCCGGCGACCGTCACCTCGCCGAGTTTATGGCGGGGTTTACACGCTCGCCGGAAGAATTGTTTCGTTGGGGTGTCATTCGTACGCCGGTGTCGTATCGCATCGAACGCTGGCGTAACGCGCCGCAGAAAACGCTTGATCTGATGGGAGATCGCATACCACTCGTACTAGATGCTTCGGGTGAAGAAGGCGTCGCACAGATGCGCGCGTTGCTCGGTTTCGGTGATTTGGTAACAAATGTGAATGTTCCAAACGTAGGGCAGATTTCCAATTTGCCATTGCATTCTGTGGTTGAAACGAACGCGCGCTTTACACGCGATCAAGTGCAACCGCTTGCCGCCGGCGCATTACCGGCCGGTGTGCAGTCATTGGTCGCGCGACACGTGAGTAATCAGGAATTGATTGTTGAAGCCGCGTTGACGCACAACAAGGATTTGGCATTCCAAGCGGTGTTAAGCGATCCCGCGAATCGTTTGCCGCCGGACGAAACGTGGAAAATGTTCAACGAGATGTTGGACGCCAGCCGGGAATTTTTGCCTGGGTGGGAAATCTGACCAAGGACAAACGACCGAAGACCGAAAATCGATCCTCCGTCTTCGGTCTTCCGTCAGGTTTTGAGGAATGAACACGATGCAACAATGGTCAGTCCGCATGGCAGATTCAACGATGGCGCGCTTTCCGTTGCTCGCCGATGAATGGAATTATCAATGGGGTCTCGTGCTCAAAGGATTCGAGCAGGTGTGGCGCGCGACCGGCGAGCAAAAATATTTCGATTACATCCAGCGCAACATCGATGCGTTTGTTCCAGCCGGACGGCACAATTCGCGGTTACCGGCGTGACGAATACAATGTGGATCGCTTGAACACCGGCAAAGTGTTGTTCGTTCTCTACGAAAAAACCGGCGAGGCAAAATACAAACGCGCGCTCGACCTCTTGCGTTCGCAACTCGATACGCACCCGCGCACGCCGAGCGGCGGATTTTGGCACAAACAAATCTATCCCAACCAAATGTGGCTCGACGGGATTTATATGGCGGATGCGTTCTATGCGCAATATGAGTCTGTGTTCCCTTCCCTGTCGAAGACGGGCGAGAGTCCGGGCGGGGGTGTGTGGGACGACATCACCCGGCAAATCATTCTCATCGAGCAACACACGCGCGATCCGGAAACCGGCTTGCTTTATCACGCTTGGGACGAAAGCCAAACAACAGCGCTGGGCAAATTCTGTCACCGGTTGCTCGCCGCATTTCTGGGGACGCGCGATTGGCTGGTATGTGATGGCAATCGTGGACATACTGGATTATTTACCGCGCGATCATTCGCGTCGTGATGAAATCATCGCTATCTTGAACCGCACGCTGGATGCGGTTGCGCGTGTGCAAGATAAATCGACCGGCGTGTGGTGGCAGGTACTCGATCAAGGGAATCGCGCCGGCAACTATCTCGAATCATCGGCATCGTGTATGTTCGTCTACGCAATGGCAAAGGGCACACGGCGAAAATATCTCGCCGCAAAATTTTTGGCAATCGCGCAACGCGCGTACGCTGGCATCATCGAACAATTTGTGCAAGTGGATGAGGCGGGACAGGTGCATTTGACGAACACGTGTCGGAGTGCGGGACTCGGCGGCACGCCGTACCGCGACGGCTCGTACGACTATTACATCAGCGAGCCGCGCGTGACCGATAATCATCACGGCGTTGGCGCATTTCTTTTGGCAAGCGCCGGAATGGAACAATCGCAATGATCAACGTGAAAGATTTCGGCGCACGCGGCGACGGCGTCGCACTTGATTCGCCGGCAATCCAACGCGCGATTGATGCCGCCTCGCAAATCGGCGGCGGCACGATCTTCATCCCCGCCGGCAAGTACGTCACCGGTTCGATTTTTCTGCGGGACAACATTACGCTCTTTGTCGATGCCGGCGCGATTCTGCTCGGTAGTCAAAACATCAGCGATTACCCGATTGTGACGATGCGCTGGGAAGGCGAGACGAAACAGACGCACGCGCCGCTTATCGCTGGCGATGGGCTTGAATAATATTGCGGTCATTGGACGTGGCGTCATCGACGGACGCGGCGAGATGTGGTGGCAGATGCATCGCGCAAAAATGCTCGACGCGCCGCGTCCGCGCTTGATTTCATTTTCCAATTGCGCGAATGTTCTAGTCGAAGGGGTCACACTCACCAACTCGCCGGCATGGACGATCAATCCCGTGCGTTGCGAAAATGTGACCATCGATAAAATCACCATCCGTAATCCCGCCGACTCACCGAACACCGACGGTGTCAATCCCGATTCGTGCCGAAACGTTCACATCTCCAATTGTCATATCGATGTGGGCGACGATTGCGTAACGATCAAATCCGGCATCGAAACGGAATTGACAGAATTGCTTGTGCCGTGCGAGAATATCACGATCACAAATTGCACGATGGTGCATGGGCACGGCGGCGTCGTTATCGGCAGTGAGATGAGTGGCGGTGTGCGCAACGTTGTGATTTCAAACTGCGTGTTCGTTGGGACCGATCGCGGCATTCGCTTAAAGTCACGGCGCGGGCGCGGCGGCATCGTCGAGGACATTCGCGTTTCAAATATCGTGATGACCGATGTGCTGTGTCCGTTCACGATGAATTTGTACTACCACATCAACGCGCGCGGCGACAAGTACGTATCGAGCAAAGAACCGCAACCGATTACTGATGGCACGCCGATTTTTCGGCGCATTCATTACAGTCACATCACCGCGCGCAATTCCCAGTATGCCGCGGCGTTTCTCTACGGCTTGCCCGAAATGCCGATTGAAGATGTGTCGTTCGATGACGTGTCGATTGCGATGGCGACGGACGCGAAAGCTGGCGCGCCCGATATGGCAGACGATGTTCCCTGGATGCAACGCGGGGGATTCTTTGCGCGTAATGTGCGACAATTGCGATTGCGCGATGTGCGAATCGAAAATCAAATCGGTCGAAGCGTTCATGTTCGAGAACGTCGAATCATGAAACTGGTCACATTTACTCAGCGGGGTGAGACGCGCATCGGCGCGCTGAGCGCGCGGAATTTCGTTGTGGATTTTCGACGCGCCGCCCCGGATTTCCCAAACGAGATGTTGCAATTCCTGCACGCGGGCACATCGGCGCGTGCATTAGCGCAACAAATCATCGCTCAAGCCGATGCGCACGCGCTCATCGCGTTGGATGACGTAACGTGGAACGCGCCGTTGCCAAACCCGGGCAAACTGATTTGCGTTGGGCATAACTATGCCGATCACGCCAGCAATGCCGAAGAATATCCAACCTGCTTTGGAAAATTTAATAATGCGATCATTGGACATCGGCAACCCATCGTATATCCCAACTTTGCAATTCAACTCGATTACGAAGCAGAACTCGCGGTCGTGATTGGCAGACGCGCGAAGAACGTTGATGCGGCAACCGCGCTCGATTATGTGGCGGGCTATACGATTTTTAACGATGTTACGGCGCGCGATTATCAGCCGCACGCGTCGCAGTGGCTGTTACGCAAGTCGTTCGATACGTTCGGTCCAATGGGACCGGCGCTTGTGACCGCCGACGAAATTCCGGATCCTGGCAATCTTGATTTGCGGCTCACGCTCAACGGCGTCGAGCGGCAACGCTCGAATACGTGCCATCTGATTTTCTCGGTTCCGTTGCTGATTGAGTATCTCACGCGGACGATGACGCTCGAACCCGGCGATGTGATTGCGACCGGCACGCCAAGCGGCACCGGCGCGTCGCTCAAACCGCCGGTGTTTATGCAGCCCGGCGATGAGGTGCGAATCTATATCGAAAAAATCGGCGAGTTGATAAATCCTATTGCGGCGTCTGCCGCATAATTCCAGGAGGTCAAGTGTCGGTACTTTGAATCTGTTCCACACAACGCGGGTCTGAACAAGATGCCCGGCAACACCTGCCAGTGGCTCGATTTCAATTTACTCGTGCTTGAGCCAGGCAAATCGTACGAGAGCAATTCCGGCAACCGTGAATTGCTGGCGGTCATCTTGGGAGGCAAAGCGACGTTTGTTGTTGGCGACAAGAAATTTGAAAATGTCGGTGGGCGACCGAATGTGTTTTCGGGCAAACCGCACTCGGTGTACATTCCTTGCCAATCGCAATTTTCGATCACGGCGAATGGCGCGGTCGAAATTGGCTTGTGCAGTGCGCCGAGTGATTTGCAAACTGCGCCGTACATCATCGCGCCGGAGCGCGTGGCGACAGGCGTGTGGGGCGCGGCGAATTTTTCGCGCAACTATCATCAGATCCTCACGCTCGCCAGCCAAGCCGATTTGCCGGCAAAGCGGCTCATCGTCGGCGAAACGTTCACGCCGTCCGGCAATTGGAGCACGTTTCCACCGCATCGCCACGAGAAAGACGATTTACCGCGCGAGGCGCATCACGAAGAATTCTATTTTTTCAAGGTTAGTCCCGCCGACGGTTTTGGCATCACACGTTATTACAACGACGAGATCGACACTGGGTTTATCGTCAAAGACAATACGATTCTGATGGTGTCGAAAGGTTATCACACAGTTGTCAGTGCGCCGGGTTACACGACGTACTATTTGTGGTTCCTTGCCGGCAATCATCGCGTCCAAGCCGTGGTCGATGATCCGACGTACGCGTGGGTGAGCAAGACCGTGCCGATGTTGAAAGCGTTGGGTACATTGAGTCAGAGTTGCAAGTTGCCAAGATTCAAGGATGAAATTGCATCTTTGAACCTGCAATCCTTGCAATACCGCGGGTCAATCAAATGATTCTTGATCATTTCAAACTCGATGGCAAAGTTGCGCTGGTGACTGGCGCGGCGCAAGGTTTGGGGCAAGGATATGGCACTCGCGTCTCGCCGAAGCCGGGGCGGATATCGCCGCGCTGGATCGTTGGCAATAGCGACTGAGACCGGCAATTTGGTGATCGCGACACGTGGTCGCCATTTCATGCCGATCAAGTGCATCGATTTGCGCGAAGCATCGGTTGACGATTTGAACAAGATCGTCGGCGATGTTGTGCGCAACGTTTGGTCGGCTTGATATTCTGGTGAACAATGCGGGGATCATTCGCCGCGCGCCGGCAATCGATTTCAGCGAAAAAGACTGGGACGATGTGATTCAAATCAACTTGCGTTCGGTCTTTTTCCTCTCGCAAGCGGCAGGGCGCGTGATGGTCAAGCAAGGCGGCGGAAAAATTATCAACGTCGCATCGATGTTGTCGTTCCAAGGCGGCATCATCGTGCCATCGTACACCGCGGCGAAGAGCGGGATTGCTGGGATGACCAAAGCATTGGCAAATGAATGGGCAAAGCACAACATCAATGTCAACGCGATTGCGCCGGGTTATATGGCGACTGAAAACACCGCGCCGATTCGCGCCGATGCGCAACGCAGTGAATCGATTCTCGCGCGCATTCCGGCGGGACGCTGGGGCAGCCGCGCGATTTGCAAGGCGTCGTTGTGTTCCTGGCTTCGTCCGCATCGGATTACATGCAAGGCGCGATTGTGCCGGTGGACGGGGGATGGTTAGCAAAGATGATTTATGAAGAGGGCGAAGCATGCTTCTGCCTTCCTGATTCGACTTTGGAATAATTTACAGGAGAATAACCATGTCGCGTTTTTCTCGATTAGAAGTTTTGAACACGATGGTGGAAACCGGTCTCGTGCCCGTGTTTTACAACGGCGATGTTGAGGTCTGCGAAGAAAATTGCGGAGGCGTGCGCGGCAGGTGGCGCGCGGTGTATCGAATTCACGAATCGCGGCGACTTTGCGCCGTTTGTGTTCAAGGAATTGTCTGAGTACCGTCGCCAAAGCGAATCCACAAGTCATGCTCGGCGTTGGATCGATTGTCGATCCGTACACGGCATCGCTGTACATCGCGAGCGGCGCGTGCTTTGTCGTCGGACCTAGTTTGAATCCCGAAGTCGCGCGCTTGTGCAATCGGACGAAAAATTCCGTACAGCCCAGGTTGCGGCACGGCGTCAGAAATCGCGCAAGCCGAAGAACTGGGCGTCGAAATTGTCAAGATTTTTCCGGGCGGCTTGGTCGGCGGACCAGAATTTGTGAAAGCGATTTTGGGACCGACGCCGTGGACGCGCATCATGCCGACCGGCGGCGTCGAGACGACGAAGGAAAGTGTAACCGCGTGGATCAAAGCCGGGACAACCGCGCTCGGCATCGGTTCGAACTTGATCACCAAAGAGCGCGTCGCGCATGGCAAGTGGGATGAACTTGCGCAAGCGACCGCGCAAGTGCTCGCGTGGGTGAAAGAAGCAAGAGGCAAGTAGAAAACGTTCGCCGTGACTGTTTTTGTCGATGTATGCAACTGAACTGAGGTGAACGATGGACAAAAGTAATCACGTACAAACAAATCAAACCAGCTGATCAATGCAAGTACGACGGCGTGTCGCTGGGCGAAGTGATGATGCGCCTCGACCCGTTCGATGTGCCAACTGGACGCGCACGTGTAATGCGCATCTTTCAAGGTGGCGGCGAAACGAATGTCGCGTGTGGGCTGGGTTATACATTCGGATTACGCACGGCCGTCGTGACCGCGCTCGTCGATGATGACATCGGCAAAAATATTCGCAATCAATTGCGCGAATCGAATGTAGACACATCGAAAATAATTTGGTTCAATACAAAGGACGATGGTTCGCAGTTCTCGACTGATTCCAAAGGCACGCTGATGAACGGCATCAATTTCACATTCATCGGTAAAGGCGTGATCCCGTCCGACACGTTGTATTATCGTGCGCATACGCCGGTGCGCGAACTGCGCGAAGGCGATGTCGATTGGGATGCGCTGTTCGGCAAAGAAGGTGTGCGCGTGTTCAACACCGGTGGCATTTATACTTTGATTTCGCCGACGTCGGCGGGGCTCGCGATTCAAGCAGTAAAGAAAGCGAACGAGTACGGCACGTTCGTCTCTGCCGATTTGAATTATCGCTCCAAAGTTGAGCCGAGATAAACAACGCGCGCGCGAAATCAATCGACAGATCACGCCGTACCTGGGTTTCCTCGTCGGCAACGATTCGCGATTTGAACGATGCGTTGGGGTACGAAACCAAAGTCGATCCCGATGCGCCGTATCAAGAATGGATCGCGGCGTACCAAGAGACGGTGAAAAAAGTTGCCGCCGATTATCCGAACTTGTCGCTCATCGGCACGCAGTGGCGTGGCGCGATGAACGCCGACATGGTTTCCTGGGGCGCGGTGCTGTACGATGTCCTCGAAGGGAAGATGTATCAAGCGCCGTTGCGCGAGGACATTCCGATTGCCGACCGTACGGGCGGTGGCGATTCGTTCGCGTCGGGTGTGATGGCGGCATTGCTCAAGGGCAAAGATTTGGCGACTGCGGTGCAATGGGGCGCGGCGCACGGGATTCTGGTGCAAGAGACGCCGGGAGATACGACGTTGATCGAACAAAAGTTGGTCGAGGCAGAAGTCAAACGCGCGGCATCGAAAGGCGGCGTGAGAGCGACGCGCTAGATCTGATTTGAATGGGGAAAGTAATGAGAGCTTCAGAAAAACGCCGGCTAAACTGGGGTCGGCTTTGATCATTGTGCCAGTAGAAGACAGATTTGAATCCGCGAACTTGTCGGGAAAGACGCGCTCAAGGAGCTCAGCTCCTTGTGCGTACGGCTCGCTCGTTTGCTCTTTCAAAATGGGTGTAACCCTCGAGACGTCCATGGTGTTTCTCCTTTTCGAAATTTATTTGCCGGCATCTGCGACAACGCCGTTTCTTGGAATATCGCGACAATTGCACGCTTCGCGAAATTCCACGCCGCGCATCATTCCTCCGTCGTATTCGTATTCCGATGCCGTGATCGTCCAGCCCGACAAAATCATCGGCATCGTTTCTACGCCCATCCATTGTCCGTTATACAATCGCGCGAAATGCGTGTGTGTGGCTTCGGCGATCCCGCCTTCACACGATGGATGCCCAATGCGATCGCCAGCGTTGACTTGCGCGCCCGCGCCGATTCGTCACGGCGTCGAGCGATGTGCAAATACATTAACGTCCAACCGATGCCTTGAAAATCATTGTTGCTCAATGAAATCGACGATGCGCCCGCGTTCCACGCGAACCACTTTGCCCGGCGCGGCGGCGGTGGACCAATAGCGCGAGGCGTTGCACACGCCGAACATATCCGGCGGCGTGAAATCAACGGCTGACCACGACGCGGCGTCGCCCCAGCCCGCGTGCGGTCCGCCGGTAAAATACCACAACTCGCCGTCGCTCCAGGGCAAACGCAAAGTGGGTTGTTGCAAACCCGCCGGCACTAACGGCTCGATTGCTTTCGGCTCGCCGAAGAGTTTGCGATACGTCGTGATGAAACCATTTGCGCCGATGGCGTTCTGCCAAAGGTCCCACGTCGTCGTCGCGGCGAGCACGTTTTGAATCGCGATCGTCCCGGGTTTGCGTTCGATGCGATGCGCGCGTACGAGCGGTCCTTAAATTTCAGCGCGCCTAAGCGACCGGTGATTTTGCCATAATATCCTTCGTTGAGTCGCTCCGCCGCCCAACTCAATTGTTGAAATAATCCGGCGCGCACGCCTACGCTCACGCCCATCGGATAATCGATTTGCGTTTGCGTCAATGCGGAAGTGGAAACCCAGCCGCTTTGAAATTCGATCAGCGCGAGCAATGCGCGCGGACCGACGCTGTAGCGTTCCGCCACAAGTTGCACGATTTGCCAGCTCTCCAAAGTTTCCCCATCGACTTTGTCGCGATACGTTGCGAGATAACCGGGCGATGGATTGACGAACGCGGCGAGATCAAATGAGGCATACGCCGGACTGTAGACAACCTCGCTGTCAGGCAAAATCTTGTCGCCCGGTGCGCCGCGCGAAACGACAATCGGAATCTTCAAGGTTTGCCCGATCTGCAGACTCTTGGCATTTGTAATTCCGTTGAGTTGCATTAGATCTTCCAGCGCGACATCATACCGCGCCGAAATCGCACCCAGCGTATCGCCATTGCGCACGGTATAGCGTTCGATAATCGTCGCAAACATCGGCGTGGGCGTGCCGGCGAGTGGAATCGGCGTGGCGGTGGCGCGGCGCGTAGTTTTCGGTGCGGGTGTCGGATCAATCGATTCGGTTTGGGAACATGCCGCGAGCATTAAACACAGCGCGAGGACTGCGCCAAAGCGAAATAGCCGGCGCATCGAGATCGATTCAAGCATGATGCGTCTATTCTACGAGTTTGCGATGAGAAGGCAAATGCCGCGCACAATAATCGATTCTATGGTATAATGCGGTCAGTATCGTATTGGGTGTTGCGCGCGCTTTGCCGCTAGACTCGTGTATGGGCTAGCGGCGTTTTGTTTGCTGAAGGAGGACCTGTGGAATTTCAAGTGGGCGACGCGGTTTTTCATCCGGTGTATGGCATTGGGCACGTTGTCGCTATTTCCGGAAAATCGTTTGCCGAAAATCAAGCGCGCATGTACTATGAGATTACAACACAGAAGAGCACGGTGTTTATGCCCGTCGATTCTTCTGCTCAAGCCGGCTTGCGCCGCGCGACCGGCAAGCGCGAGCTCGCGCGATATCGCAGTGTGCTCAAGAGTTCGCCGGTTGCGCTCGCGGACGATCACGCCAAGCGCCGGCTGGACATTGCGAGTCAATTGAAAGCGGGTTCGCTTCAGATTGTCTGTCAGGTTGTGCGCGACTTGTCTGCGCGCGCCGTGAGCAAACGCTTGACGCAACTCGATAGTACCACGTTGCGAAAAGCGCGCGCGGATCTGGAGCAAGAATGGGCGGCAGCCAATGGCACTTCGATGGCGGATGCCGCAAAAGAAATTGATGCGCTGTTGGCGGGCGGGCAAGGTTCCCGCAGTCGATAAGATCTGAAAGCTGTGCAAAGAAAAAACGCGACGCATTTTCAAAATGCGTCGCGTTTGCATTTAGAGGTCTATTCGAAAGACGAAATAAGATATAATGTCTGCATGATTCATTTCAGCGAATTGAAGCGTGATCGTCGCAAGTTTCTTGCACTAACTGGTTTGACCCTCAAAGAGTTCAACGCTTTATTGCCGGCGTTTGCGACGGCTTACGAACGTCAGCATCCATCGAACCGAACGCAGACAGGTCGCAAACGGCAACGTCAGCGTGGTGGCGGACGCCACGGTGTCTCTAGTCACGCTCGAACAGAAATTATTGTTCATCTTGGTCTATCAAAAAACTTATCCCTTACAAGTGGTGATGGGTGAGTTTTTCGGGATGAGTCAATCGGGTGCCAATCAATGGATTCATCGGCTCTTGCCGGTCATACGCCAAGCCCTGGTGGCCATCGGTGTTATGCCCGAACGCGCTGGGCGCTCGGTTCGCACACACGGAACGTCACACCAACGAATCTCGCAACTATATCATTGATGGCACCGAACGTCATCGACAACGCCCGAAAAACCCTGAAAAACAGACACTTTTTTACAGTGGCAAGAAGAAAGCCCATACCCACAAAAATATACTCATCGTCAACACCCGCTCGAAACGCGTAGGTTATCTGAGTCCCACGGGCATGGGTAAGATGCATGACAAGAAAATGGCCGAGCGTGAACCGATTGCTTATCCGAAACGCTCCGTTCTCTATAAAGACACGGCCTTCCAAGCTTACGAACCTAGGGGCCTACAAACTCGTCAGCCTAAAAAAAGCCACGTGGCAAAGAGTTAACGCCCAGGGAGAAACGCCACAATCGTGCCTTGTCCCGCGTCCGTGTGCGGTTGAACATGCCATTGCAGGGATCAAACGTTCGCGCTGTGTCAAAGACATTTTACGCAATACTCATCCAGACTGTGCGGATGGATTCATGGAAGCCGCAACTGGTTTACACAATCTACGCTGTTCGGTATCGCAAGCGTCGACTACGGAGCTAAACCGAAACCCTTATTTCAAAGTGTGGTCCCGTCATCGTCTCATATTCTTCACCGACCGCGCGAAATCCCATCGATTCGTAAAACGCGCGCGCCGAAGTGCGCCCATTGCACCACAACATTGTGCCTTCGTTCGATTTGATGTGCGCGATGCAGTATTCAATGAGCGCGCGCCCGATGCCTCGCCGACGCATGGTTGAGTGCGTTGCCATGCCGCGCAATCGCCACGCCGTTGGATTTGTTTCGCCGGGCGGCGAGTCGCGGAACACCGACGCGATGCCGACGAGTTTACCATCGTGAAATGCGCCGGCGTGCAAACTTTCCGGCGCATCGTCGCCAGGATAGACAAGTTCGTTTTTGGCGATGATGCGGGCGCAGAATATCGTGCCGCAAGTTGTGCGTTTCTTCTGCGGTGATGGGGGTGTGATTGATGTTTCGCAATTGCACGGTGTCAATCTTTGCTGATCGCGCGGGAACATTGTCGCTTCGCGCAAGTTGGACAAGCCGCACAATTGCATCACAAAACGCTCCAAACCAATTGCGAATCCGCCGTGCGGTGGCATTCCAAATTTCATCGGCTCGAGATAATACTCGAAAGGTTCTACCGGCAACTTGGCGCGCGCGAGTGCGGCGAGATAATCGCCATAGCGATGCAAACGCTGTCCGCCCGTTACAAGTTCGGTGCCGCGAAAAAGCAAATCGAAGGAGTACGAGTATTTCGGATCGGCGGGATCGGGATGCGTGTAGAATGGTCGCTTGACCATCGGATAGCCGACGACGAAAAGGAAATCCGAGTTGTGCGTTTCGCGCGCCCACTGTCCGAGCCATCGTTCGTGTTGCGGCGCGAGATCGGGTTCGCCGCGACAATCTTCGCCGTACTTTTCAAAGATGAGTTGTTGCGCATCTTTGAAGTGAATGTGCGGGAATGTTTCTGGCGCCATGGGCAATTGGGTATGGGTCATTGCCAACTCCGCCCCATTCCGTTCCGCCAGTTGCGCAAGAATGTAATGCACGACGCGCGTGAGCATTGCCATCACGGTGAAATGATTTTCGATGAAACCAAATTCGACGTCCATGCTGACATACTCGTTGACGTGGCGCGTTGTGCTGTGCGGCTCGGCGCGGAACACGGGACCGATTTCGTACACGCGCTCAAACACGCCGACCATGATTTGTTTGTAGAACTGCGGCGATTGCGCGAGGAATGCGCGCTTGCCGAAATAATCGACGGCGAAAACATTCGCGCCGCTTTCGGTTGCCGACGCAACGAGTTTGGGCGATTGAATTTCGGTAAATCCTTCGCGCATTGAGAAATTCGCGGAACGCCGCCATAATCGCTGCTGATAATCGGAAGAGTGCGCGCTTGCGCGGATGGCGCAAGCCGACCGTCGCGTGATCGAGAAAAACATCGAGCGACAGTATTGAGATTCGGTTTGTTGAGCGGGAATCGTGAAACTGTTCGTCACCGGGGCGATCACGCGAATCGCAATGTCGCGCAATTCGATTCCGCCCGGCGCTTGCGCTTCGGCGACGACCATGCCCTCGATTTCGATGACGCTTTCGTTTTGCAGATCGATCAAGCGGCGCGAGTGCTTCGGCATCTTGCAGTCACGGCTTGCGCGATGCCGGCGCGATCGCGCACCAACACGAAATTGATTTTGCCCAGCGCGCGGAGATTGTGCAGCCAGCCGCGCAATTTTGACGCGCTCGCCGATGTGCTCGTGCAGTTGTGTGGTGAGGATTCGTTCCATAGCACCCTCCAATAAAAATCCCCCTTGTCCGATTGAAAGGACGAGGGGGATGCTCGTGGTGCCACCTTTCTTCGTCGCGATGTTTCGCGACCTTGACGCTCGATAACGAGAGCGAACCGGTTTGCTCGGGAGTTGTCTTTCCGCCACGCCGATGGTTATCGTTGCATCGATTCGATAACTCGCTGGGCATCGGCGCGTGGCGTACTCTTCTCCGTCATTGCGTTGGTGAGTTTATAACATATCTTGGGCGAATGGTCAATCGTGTTTCTTGCCGCGGAATAACCACGCGACGAAAAAGATTGTCGATGCAATCGTCAGCACCCACATCCATCCGCCGGGATCACTCGCGCCACTACCGATGCCGTACGGTCGAATGCAGAATCACCGGCACGTCGCGCGTCGCGTCGAGTAATTGCTCATCCGAAACCGTGCGCGGATCAAAGTTGTAGAAAAAGCCGGCGAACCCGGCGTTGATGAGAATTCGCCGAATCATTCGCAAGCGTTCGTCGGGATCGGCGACTTGTTCCGCGCCGCCGGCAATCGCGCCGCCCGGCAACATTGCTTCGATGTTCGGACGCGCAAGTAAGTTGCGATACCAATCGGAAACTGCGCCGAACCCGGCGAGACAATAGACGTTTCCATTTTCGATGGCGTAATTGACCGGCGCAAATCGCGTCTTGCCGGTTTTTCTACCAATCACTTTCAAGACCATGATATATCCGCCAAATGGCGTGCCGATGAACGGCCCCAAGCCCAGGCGAAACATTGGCACCATGAAAAACTTGTTGAGGTAGAAAAAGATGCGCCGCAACTTTTGTTCAACGTTAGTTGTATCCATTTGCATTGACCTCCCAAATCAAAGTATAATCGTAATTGACTTGCTTGCAAAGAAGAAAGGATTCCGATGGCAAAACATTTTGTGCTCGTCGCCGGCAACATCGGTAGTGGCAAGACTTCGTTGACGGAACGTATCGGCGCGCGGCTGGGCTGGCGCACCGCGTTTGAATCGGTCGCCGATAATCCGTACCTCGCCGAATTTTACGCCGATATGCGCGCGTGGTCGTTTCACCTCCAAGTCTTCTTCCTGGGTCATCGCGCGCAACAACATCTCGCGCTGGCAAATGCGCCGACCTCGGCGATTGCCGACCGCAGCATTTACGAAGACGCGTTCATTTTTGCGCGCGCGTTGCGGCATCTGGGCAATTTGAATGAACGTGATTACGAATCCTATTGCGCGGTGTTTGATCTGGTCATCGCTGGCTTGCCCAAGCCGGATTTGCTGCTCTACTTGCGCGCGCCGGTCAATGTGCTGATGGAACGGATCAACGCGCGCGGTAGAGATATGGAAAGCAAAATGAGCGCAGACTATCTTGCGTTGCTCGACTCGTTCTACGAAGAGTGGATGCGCTCGTTTGATCTTTGCCCGGTCTTGACGATTCCAACTCAAAACCTCGATTTTGTGCACAAGCCAAAACACTTGGACATTGTCGTGCAAAAGATTCAGGATAAACTTGCCGGGAAGGAAGATGTGGTGTTTCCGGAATGATGTATCAGCCACAGAACCACACGGAATCACACAGAAAAAAGCCGCAATGCGTTTGACATTGCGGCTTTCCAATTTCCATCTTCTAACTTCTAGCCCTTGTAACAAAGAACCGGTTCGCGCGCGGCTTTGACATCGTCTAGCCGCGTGACCGGCGCGGTGTGCGGCGCATCCTTGACCAACTGCGGATTCGTCTCGGCCTCTTTTGCAATCGCGAGCAACGCGTCTGCAAATTCGTCGAGCGACTCTTTTGATTGCGTTTCGGTTGGCTCGATCATGATGCATTCCGGCACGGTGAGCGGAAAGTAAATCGTCGGCGGATAGAAACCGTAATCCTGAATGCGTTTCGCAATGTCGAGTGTGTGCACACCGTACTTTTCCACGAACGGCGTCCCGGTCAGCACAAACTCGTGCTTGCACACGCGATCACCAAACGGCGCTTTGTAAACGCTCTTTCAACCGCGCCAGCAAATAGTTCGCGTTGATGACCGCGTTCTCCGCGATTTCGGCGAGATGCTCTCTGCCGAAGGATCGAATGTAGACGTACGCGCGGACGAGCGCGAGGAAATTGCCGTAGAACGATTTCACGCGCCCAATCGATTTCTTTGGCATCGCGAATTCGTATGCTGCCTTGACCGCTCGCTTTTCACGACGATGGGACCGGGCAAGAATTGTGCCAGGTCTTTGCGAACCATCACTGCGCCTGCGCCAGGACCGCCGCCGCCGTGCGGCACGCTGAATGTCTTGTGCAAGTTGCTGTGAAGCACATCGATGCCCAGGTCGCCCGGGCGTGCGACGCCGACAATCGCATTGAGATTCGCGCCGTCGCCGTAGACCAAGCCGCCGGCATCGTGTACGATCTTGCACACCGCTTTGATATTTTCTTCGAACAAGCCGAGCGTGTTTGGATTTGTCAGCATCAAGCCGACGGTCTCGCTGTCCGCGTGTTTGCGCAAATCGTCCAGGTCGACGTTGCCGCGCGCATCCGATTTTACTTGCACGATTTCATAATTCGCCATCGAGCCGGTCGCGGGATTCGTGCCATGCGCGGAATCCGGCACCAAAACTTTGCGGCGTTTCTTGTCACCCCGCGCCAGATGATATGCGCGAATGATGAGAATGCCGACGAGTTCACCTTGCGCGCCAGCGGCGGGTTGAAGCGTGGTGCCGGGCAAGCCGCAAATTTCTCCGAGCATTTCTTGCAACTCGTACATCATTTGCAGTGCGCCTTGCGAGTCGGCGGCGCCGGCGTACGGATGAATCGATGTAAAGCCAGGAATCTTGACGGCTTCTTCGTTGATCTTGGGATTGTACTTCATCGTGCACGAACCGAGCGGATAGATGCCCAGATCGACGCAGTAGTTTTTCTGCGACAGCCGCGTGAAATGCCGGACGACATCGACTTCCGCGACTTCGGGCAGTTTGAGATCGTTCCGCATTAGGTGATTCGGTAATTTGGTGATTGGCACATCGCACGCTGGCATTTCCGCGCCGGTACGCCCCTGGGAACTCAATTCATATATGATCGGTTCGGGTTTGTTTGCAACGATTGTCATCGTAAACTCCTTCGAAAGTCAAAAGTAAAAAGCTAAAAGGCAAAACGTGTTATGTCTCTCGTCACTGTTGAATTTTGGTTTTGGACTTGTGGCTAGAGACGATTGACTTTGCCGAGAATTAATTTGATCTCTAGTGCCTCTTGAATCAAGAGGATCAATTCGTTTCGCCGGCACAAGGTCTGCTATCTCGAATCAGACGAAACCAATAAGTGCGTTTCGCTTGCTTCTTTTAGCGCGAATGTGCATAGTTTGTTGGCGAAATCGCGTTTGGAACTAGCCGCGCCGTATGCTTCTTCGACATTCGCGCCGATCGATGTGCCCGACCGCAGATACTTGGCGTCCCAGTACATCCCCACTTTGATTTGCGTGGTAAGCGATGCACCAAGTTTGATGATTCGCAACGCGAACTTGTAGGTTCGTTCATCAATCTTTTCCACCTTGCCCTCTGCGCGACGATTGTTATTTTTTACTTTTACCTTTTGCCTTTTGACTTTTTACTTGCGCGCAGCGCTTTCGCGAGCGCATCGATCTGCTCTTTCGTGTTCATCTCCGTCACCGCGACGAGCATCGCATTGCCGAGGTGCGGATAGTCTTTCGACAAATCGTAGCCGCCGAGAATACCTTGTTCGCGCAACGCGGCGTTGATTTGCTTGACTGGGCGCGGACATTCGACGACGAATTCGTTGAAGAATTCCTTTTTCAGATCGACGCGGTAGCCGACGATGTTATTGATCTTGCGCGCGGCGTAATGCGCTTTGTGATAGCACAGTTCCGCGACTTGCCGCAAGCCGGCTTTGCCGAGCGTCGACAAGTACACGCCTGCGGCGAGCGCGCACAACGCTTGATTCGTGCAAATATTCGACGTTGCTTTTTCGCGGCGGATGTGTTGTTCGCGTGCTTGCAGTGTGAGCGTGAATCCGCGCCGCCCTTTCGTGTCGGTCGTTTGTCCGACCAAGCGTCCTGCCATGCGGCGCAAGAATTGATTTTTCGTCGCAAAAATTCCCAGGTACGGTCCGCCAAATGCAATCGGATTGCCGAGCGATTGTCCTTCGCCGACGACGACATCCGCGCCGTACTCGCCGGGTGCTTTGTACATTCCCAGCGAAATCGGGTATGCGGCGACGATGAACAAGCGCGCCGGCTTGATGCACTCGCTCCGCCGCCGATTTCAAGTCACGCATCTGACCCAGAAAGTCGGGATTTGCGACGATCACGCATGCGGTCTTGTCGTCGAGATATTTATCGAGCATCTGCTCGAACGTGATGCTCGTGTCCGCATCGCCGAAAATATCGACACCTTGCCCGGCGAGATACGTGCGAATCGTTGCGCGATATTCCGGGATGCAGTGTTGGACAAACGAGAACTTTATTGCGACCAGGCAATTGATTGATCGCCAAAATCGCGCCTTCTGCCGCCGCGGTTGCGCCGTCGTAATGCGAGGCGTTCGCCGCGTCCATGCCGGTCAGTGCGCAGATCATCGATTGATATTCGAAGATCGTTTGCAATGTGCCTTGACTGATTTCGGCTTGGTACGGCGTGTACGCGGTGTAGAATTCGGAACGGAAAACGAGATGCGGCACGGTTGCCGGGATGAAATGGTTGTACGCGCCCGCGCCCAGAAACGAGGCGTGCTCGTTCACGTTCGCGTTCTTCGCCGCCATCGCGTTGAGTTCGCGCATCAGATCGAGTTCCGGCGTCGCTTTGGGCAAATTGATTTTAGGGTAAAGCGAATCCGCCGGGACATCGACGAACAAATCTTTCACCGATGACACGCCGATAGTTTTGAACATCGCTTCGCGGTCGGCGTCGGTGTTGGGGATAAATCTATGGCTCATATTTTCTCCGTGTCAGGTAGACAAGTAAACACGTAGACAAGTGGTTGAAACCTGTTTACATGTATTCTTGTTTACCTGCTCTTAGTGAATTGCTCCTGATTCGATTTTCGATTGATACGTCGCGGCGTCGAGCAATTTGTCCATCGTCGCCGGGATTGCTGGGTTTGACTTTGATCAGCCAGCCCGCGCCGAACGCATCTTTGTTGAGCAGTGCCGGGTCGGCGCTGAACGCATCGTTGATCGCGACGACTTTGCCGCTGACCGGCGCGAACAGATCGCTCGCCGCTTTCACTGACTCGACGACGCCGAACGCTTTGCCGGCTTGAACTTCTTTGCCGACCGCCGGCAATTCGACGAACACGACATCGCCGAGTTGGTTCTGCGCGTAATCGGACACGCCGACGACGACATATCGCCTTCGAGTTTTGCCCACTCGTGCGATTCGGCGTACTTGCGGTCAGTCTTGTACGTAACGGGTTTGTCGCTCATGTTAGACTCCTTTTTCGAATTTCAGATTTAGATTGTAGATTTCAGATCGGCACACCATAGTTTCTAATCTGAAATTTGAAATCTGCAATCTGAAATAGCATTATTTTTCCTCTTGCACGATTTGCGTAAAACGGCGTTTTGATGACTTGCGCTTTCAACGACTTGCCGCGCACGACGATTTCAAACTCCGTGCCGATTGGCGCGAACTCTGGGACGACGAATCCCAAGCCAATATTCTTTTTCAGCGTCGGCGATGGCATGCCGGTAGTGACGACGCCGATGGTCGCGCCGTCTTTTTGAATCTCGTATCCATTGCGCGCGATGCCGGGATCGATCATCTCAAAGCCGACAAGTTTCTTGACGACGCCTTCGAGTTTGCGTTTGAGCAAGCAATCGCGTCCGATGAACATTTTGTTGAGGTCGCATGCCCACGCGAGCCCGGCTTCCAGCGGCGTCGTGTGCGGATCGATTTCGTGTCCGTACAGCGCCATCTTGGCTTCAAAACGAAGCGAATCGCGTGCGCCCAAGCCAATTGGTTTCACGCCGACAGCTTTGCCATGCTCGAGAATTGCGTCCCACACGTGTTTGCCGTGGCTCGCCGGGACGAACAACTCAAAACCATCTTCGCCGGTGTAGCCGGTGCGCAGCGAGCAATCCTTTGTCTCTGCCGATTTTGAATTCGCGCGCGGTGTGGTACTTGATCTTGCTCAAATCGAACGACTCGATTTTTTGCAGCACCTCTTCCGCTTTTGGTCCTTGGAATGCAAGCATGTAATATTTGTCGGACACGTCCTCGATTTCCACGCGAAAGCCGGCGATGTGCGCTTTCATCCACGCAAAATCCTTTTCTTTGTTCGATGCATTGACGACGACCATGTACTTGACCTCGCCTTTTTTCGCGCTGGGCAATTTGTACACAAAGGTATCATCAACACATGTGCCATCGGCATAGCACATCACCGCGTACTTGGCGTCGAGCAATTTCATCGGTGCGAGATCAGCGGTGAGCAAGTGTTGCAAGTAGGGCAATGCGTCCGGTCCCGTCACATCGATTTGCCCCATGTGATCGATGTCGAACAAGCCGGCGGCGTTGCGCACGGCGTTGTGTTCATCGAGAATGCCGGAATACTGCACTGGCATTTCCCAGCCGCCAAACTCGACCATCCGCGCGCCCAGCGCGACATGCGTATCGTACAGTGGAGTTCGTTTGAGTTCTGCCATTCGATTCTCCTTCACCCTTGCGAAGGTTTCCGAACCTTCGCAAGGTTTGCGTTATTCGATTGAATCCTCAGCGTCAATTTTCAATTCGCCGGCTTCTTTGGTGTTGACAGTCACAGTAACGCGATGGTTGCCAGGCGTCAGGGGTTTATCGGTCACGCGAAACGTAATCAAGACGTTGAGCGGAAACGCTTTTGGCTGCGCCAGCGAAATATCGCTTGCACGCACTGGCGCGTTATCGCCGGAAATGATTTCGATGTTTGCCAGCGGCACGCCGCGTCCATCGATTTGCAGTGGGCTGAGTGAAAGAATCGTGCCGGGCGCGAGCGTGTTGCGAAGCGAAAGCTGAAACCCATTGGCTGTGTTTTTGAAACTGCCTTTGACATACAATTTCTTGAGGAGAAAACTAGGAACAACTGTCGGCATTCATGCCTCCTGAAAAATCAAAGGACGTGCGACAACTAGCCGCACGTCCTCTGTTGGATTGCCTGAGAGATTCGTCCACTGAATTTCGTGACTTGCCCCATCGGCGTTGGATGGCTCACATGTTCCAACTTTCCAGAGACGCAAACGTTTGGGGTTCATGTGACCTGAGAGATTCGACCGCCGATTTGCGAATCGACGAACTTGCCCCTTCGGTGTCAAATCCAACGTGGATTTGAACTCTCCCCCGGTGTTCGATTGGCTGAATTATAGACGAATCGATGTAAAAGTCAAAACGCGCGTCATCGCTTTGACGCTAATATCAAGAGGCGGTATAATGTTCGCAAGAATTGATTTTAAGGAGAACGCGTACGGACAAGTTAGTTACAGACGACCTCGATTTGCTCTTGCATGTGCTTCCGCCGCATTTGGAAGAACATTTGCGTCAGATCGATCGCGGCGCGGATTTGTTGGAAATCGTGATGGATTTGGGTCGCGTGCCGGAAGCGCGATTTGTCGGTGAGACGATCGCGCTCAACTCGCGCGAAGTCAATCACGACGACATCGATTACGTGGTGTCGCGCATCGGCGAATTCACCGAGGACAATCGCGCCGGCATTCCGCGCACGTTGCACCGCATTTCTTGCATGCGCAATCGCCAGGACAAGATTGTCGGCTTGACGTGCCGCGTTGGGCGCGCGGTCTACGGCACGGTCGAGATCATTCGCGATTTGATCGAATCGGGCAAAAGCGTTTTGATCCTGGGTCGCCCCGGTGTCGGCAAGACAACGTTGTTGCGCGAATCGGCGCGCATCTTGAGCGATAACAAACGCGTGGTCATTGTCGATACCTCGAACGAAATCGGCGGCGACGGCGATGTGCCGCACCCGGCTGTCGGCAAGGCGCGGCGGATGCAAGTTCGCACGCCGGCGTTGCAGCACGAGGTGATGATCGAAGCGGTTGAGAATCACATGCCGGAAGTTATCGTCATCGATGAAATCGGGCGCGAGTTGGAAGCCGAAGCCGCGCGCACGATTGCCGAACGCGGCGTGCAACTCATCGGCACGGCGCACGGCAACGCGCTCGATAACTTGATGATGAACCCCACGCTGTCCGATTTGATCGGCGGTATTCAATCGGTCACGCTGTCCGATGAAGAGGCGCGTCGGCGCGGCACGCAGAAATCGATTCTCGAACGCAAAGCGCCGCCCACCTTCGATGTCTTGATCGAAATTCAAACGCGCAATCAATTTGCAATTTATCTCGATGTCGCGCAAGCGGTCGATGTCTTGTTGCGCGGGCGTTCGCTCTCGCCGGAAATTCGCACGCGCGAAGCCGACGGGCAAGTGCGCATCGAAAAACCGCCGACGGCGCGTGTGGGTGCACTGCGCGAATCGACGCGTGAACGCAAACCAACATCCGCGCGCGTTTCCGAAGAAAAGCCGGCGCGCGTGATGCGCATGTTTCCGTATGGCTTGAGCCAGGAACGCTTGGAGCAAGCGGCGAAAAGTTTGAATCTGCCGATTCAAGTTGTCAACGACATTTCAAACGCGGACGCGGTGCTGACGCTGAAGAATTATTATCACAAGCGTCCGCCCATCGTCACGGATGCGGAACGACGCGGTGTGCCGGTCTACGTCTTGCGCTCGAACACGCTTGCGCAAATGGAAGGTGTGTTGGAGGATCTGTTTGGCATTGACGGCGCGAACGATCCGACGGAAGCGGCGATGCGTGAAACGGAAAATGCCATCGAAGAAATTCAACGCGGCGCGCACTCGGTGGAGTTGACGCCGCAAAGCGCGTACGTGCGCCGGCAACAGCACGAGATGGCGCGGCAAGCGAATTTGTTTTCGCGCAGTCTCGGCAAAGAGCCGCGCCGCCGCGTGCGGATTTATGCGACGGAGATGGAATAGTGCAATAGCTTGTTAGTGCGATAGTTTGCCGAATAAGGAGCAACTATCGCACTTTTGCACTTCACACTTTCGAACAACCTATGTTTATTACCTTTGAGGGTCCTGACGGCAGCGGCAAAACGACGCAAGCAAAAATGCTTGTCGAGTATTTGCAAACGCGCGGGTATCCGGTGTTTTATACGCGCGAGCCGGGCGGGACGGAAATCAGCGAACAAATCCGCGAAGTGATTTTGACGCCGCGCAACAAGGCGATGCGAAGCGAAGCTGAAGTCTTGCTCTTCTCCGCCGCGCGGGCGCAAATCGTTGCTGAGTTAATTCGCCCGGCATTGGCGGACGGCAAAATCGTTGTCTGCGACCGCTATTACGATTCGACCTTTGCCTATCAAGGGTACGGCTTGGGACTTGATCTTTCGGCGTTGCGTGCGATTACCAAATTTGCCACCGGTGGACTTGTGCCTGACCTGACTTTCTACGTCGATGTTTCAGCGGAAGTCGGTTTGGCGCGTCGGCATCAAGGCGAAACGAATCGGCTCGACCAAAAAGATGTCGATTATCATATGCGCGTGCGCAACGGGTATTTAGAACTAGCGAAGGCGGAACCTAATCGATTTGTGGTCATCGATGGAACGGTGACCATTGATCAGGTGCAGGAAAAAATTTGCGCAAGGATGTTGCAGGAGTTGAATCAGCGTGGATGAGTCCGGTCTGATCGTGTGCGAGACGCCGATGGACGGCGTGCAACCGATTTGCCGCGTTCTCATAGTCGATGATCATGTGCACGTGCGCAAGGTGATCATGCGCCTGTTAGATGAACGCGGCTATTTGGTCTCATCGGCAAGCGACGGGCGTCAGGCGATGGAGCAAATCAAGGCATCGACGCCGGATGTGGTGATGTTGGATACCGCTTTGCCCGACATCAGCGGCTTGGATATTCTCGATGAAATTCGCCGGCAAAAACTCGACGTGGCGGTGATCTTGATGGCAACATATCGCGCGGACAAGATTGCCGGCGATGCGTTGCGGCACGGCGCCGACGACTATTTACATTTGCCGGTCGAGTTGAATGATTTGGACGTCGTGTTTGCGCGAACGATTCAACGGCTGACGCTGCGTCGGCAGAATGTAATTTTGCGGCGGCAACTAGAAGAAAAGGGACAACTCTTGGAAAAGGAATTGACACGCGCCGCGCAAGTGCAATCGCGAATGATTCCGCGCGAGATGCCGCAACTCGACGGGTTTGAACTCGCCGCGCGCTTTATTCCGGCACGCCAGGTTGCCGGTGATTTTTACGATTCGGCAAATGCCGGTGCCCGGCATTTTAACGCTCATGTTCGGCGATGTGATGGGCAAGGGCATGTCTTCCGCGCTGGTGATGGCGACGGCGCGCGCGGCATTACGCGCCGTTGTCCGCGCGAGTCCGCCAGGGGATGCGATGCGCTATGTCTCTGCCGCGCTCGGCAATGACATGGAACTCGCGGAACGATTTATCACCTTGTTTCTTGCGCGGCTCGATGTGACGATGCGTCACATGACCTACGTTGATGCGGGACATGGCTATGCGTTTATCTATGACCGCGCCGGTAACGTCAAACGACTCTTGCCGCGCGGTTTGCCATTTGGCGTTTTTCAAAACGAATCGTATCAACAGGGCGAATATGTGTTTCAACCTGGTGAGGCGCTGGTGCTCTTTAGCGATGGCTTGGCCGACGCGTGTCCGGGTGTATTGCTGGGTCGCGCGCCGTCGAAGGAATTTGCGCCGCGCTCCTCGATCGATTGGCGGGCGCGACCGGTGCCAACGATATGGTTAATCGCCTTGCCGAAGTTGCGGAAGAAGGTGAACTCGTCGATGATTTGACGATTATGGTGTTGTATTGTCGAGGTGATGAATGATACGTCGATTATGTTTCTCGATTTTGATGCTACTCGTTTTGCTCGCTGGGCAATCGTCACGTGCGCGCGCCGCCGATGCCGGGCGTTCGTTTCGCGACCTAGGGTACGGCGACACCACCGCGCGCACGATGTTTGGTTCGATTAACTATTTCTTCGCGGTGCCGCGTGGCCAAGTGCCACAACCGGGCAGTCAGATCGATTTTGTGTTTAGCCACTCGACGCCTCCTTGTGTCCGATTTGTCTACCCTCACCGTTTCGGTTAACGGGCAATCGGTTGCCAGCACGTTTCTGAATCCCGGTAATGCGAATCGCGCACACTTGATCGTTCCTTTTCCTCTGCAAGGCAATCCCACCAGTTTTTTCATCCAAGTTCAATTCTACATGCGCTTGACGCGCGACACCTGCGAAGACCCCAACAATTGTGCTCGATGCGTCGTGCAATCGGCGTATCACAGCGAAATCTTGGCGCGCGGTCTCGCGCCCGAAGATTTGCGCACGGCGTTGCAACAGCGTTTGCGTTGGGCGCAGGGCACGCTCCAAGTCATGTTCCGCAACAATCCGTGGTTTCTGCCCGGTTTGATGCTGGGTCAACGCATCATGTACGGCACTACGATGTGGAGCTATTCCTCCGGCTTTGCGAGTCTCGTGTATTTACTCGCGCCGATTCTGTACTTACTTTTTGGCATTCTCCCGGTGCGCGGGTATTCCGGCGAATTTTTCTGGCATCTCTTGCCGTACCTTGTGTCCAATCAGCTCGTCTTTATCGTCGTTGGCTGGGGCCTGCAAACGTGGCGCGGCCAGCAGTATAGTCTAGCGTTGTTCCCTTTATGGATTCGCGCCTTTACCAGCGTCCTCGGCAATATTTTTCTTGGACGCAAACTACGATTCGTCGTTACATCGAAAACGCGACAGCAAGCTGACCTAGGCATTATCAAAGTTCAGTTGATTGTTATGGGCTTGCTTGTCTTTTCAATTATCTGGGGACTGGCGCGTTTAGCATTCGGGCTGGTCGAAGATGGCTTGCCAATTGCCGTCAATGTCTTTTGGGCGATCTACGACCTTATTGCGCTAAGCGCATTGCTCGATGGAGTGTTTTATCAGCCACGTGAACATTCGCCTTTCTTTGCGGAACTCAGCACGATTGGCGCGGCGCACGGGCGCGCCGGCGCAGGGTCGCGCTAATCTTCTTTGTGGAGTTTGCTCATGGAATCGACGCTTGAAATTCATCCCAACGGAGTCGCCGTTGTTAAATTTACCGGCGCTTGGATTTGTTGAACGCGGCGGAAACCAAACAAAAGTTGGCGCACGTTGTTGCCGACGGTCATCCGCGTCTCATTGTCGATCTCAAGCAAGTTTCGTTCATCGATAGTTCCGGTCTCGGCGCGCTGATTGGCGGATCAAAGCGGCGCGCCTCGCCGGCGGCGATTTGCGGTTGGCGTGTGTGGGTGAACAAGCACGCGTGGTTCTGCAACTGACTACTCTCGATCGCGTTTGCGCCCGCACACAACAGTCGAGGAGGCGCTGGCTGGATACTAAAGTCCTCGTGGAAGCAAAGATCAAAATCACTGCGCGCGTCGAGGATTTGGAATATATTCACACCGGCTTGGATGAATTCTGGCTGGCGATTGATGAGGCGCATTTGGATTTACCCTCGTCAAGTTGGCGGATGGAATTTACGACGGCAGTCGCAGAAATCGCATCGAATATTATTCGTCACGCGTATCCGCCAGTGAACAGTGAACGTCCGTTGTACTTGCGTTTGCGCTTGTATCCCGACCGCGTCGAAGCGCGTTTCATTGACCGCGGCATGGTGTTCCAAGAATCGATGCGAGACATATCTGAAACATCTGACCCGATTCTGCGGAAGGCGGCATGGTTTATCGATTGCGCGGCGGTGCTGGACAAACTCGACTATCAGCGGACGCGTGGGGTTTAATTTCTGGCGGCTCATGAAGAAACTTTGACAAGCGTGGTATAATAGGTTGGGAGGCGGAACATGAAACTTGTGTTTGCAATTGTTCACAACGATGATGCTGGAAAACTCACGGCGACATTGCGCGAAAGCGGTTTTCAGTTCACCCTCATCAGCACGACCGGCGGTTTTTTGCGCGAGGGCAACGCGACGATTATCATCGGCGTGGAGGCGGACAAACTGGACGCCGTGTTTGGGTTGATAAAAGCAAACTGCGTCACGCGGACGCAGTTTGTGAATCCGATGCCGCCGGTGATGGAACCCGGCGAATTGTATTTGGCACAGCCGGTTGAAGTTCAAGTCGGCGGCGCGACAATTTTTGTGATGAACGTGGAACGGTTTGAAAAATTCTAACGCCAATGACCAATAGCCCAATAGTGCCAATGAGCCAAATTGATTCGCAACTGAATTGATTTGGCTCATTGGTTTATTGGCACATTGGCTCATTCCAGATCGCCCATTCCCCCCAAGCCGCCCATATCGCCCGCGCCTTCGCCGCCTGCCAACCCTGGCATCGTCTTTTCGATTTCCTCCGGGCTTTCGCCCGACTCGAGGCGGTCCACCATTTCGCCGAACTCGGGACCTAAATCCTCTCCCCCCATTTGATCGCCCATCTTGCGCATGAAACGCGCGACACTTTTGGGATCGTTTTCGTCCACATCGCCAAAGCTGGACGGATCCGACATGGCCTCTAGCCGCGCTTCTTCTGATTTGATCGTCGCCACGCGCGAGACTAGGCGCGCGAGTTTAGCGCTGCCGCAGGTTGGACACGTCGGGTTTTCGGCGACAGAGAAGGAGCGAAAGAAAATGCTGACGCGCTTTTTACAATCGGCGCAACGATATTCGTAAATTGGCATACGCCGATTATACCAAAACTAAAATAATTGACAAGCGGTTTGTGACATCATATAATCACCTCAAGGAACCGTGATGGGAATAATCGAAGAAATCACCGCGCTGTTGAAAACACTCTCGCCGGAAAATCTGGTGCTGGCGCGCGCGTACATCGAGTCGCTGCGGCAACAACAGGCGCGCGCATCGGCATGGGCGTTCGATTTTCTCGAAAAGTTTCCGGACGCGACGCACGCGGGGATGGAAATCAAAGTCGCCGATGCAACTTGCGCGGGTGTAACGCGCCACGCGCTCTGGGAACACCCGCCGATGACCGGCGTGGCGAACGTGGGTTATCTCGTGCCGATTCCGCCGCGTGTGCGCCAGGTGAAAATCAAATTCACGATTGGCATTCGTGACGGCGCCGAGTTGCCGCAAGATCGATTTGTGGCGTTTCGTGTGTTGGTCAACGGTTGGAAGTTGTGGAGCACGGTCAAGAATTCGCGCGCCTGGGAAGAACATCAAGTCGAAATGCCGCAGTTGAGCAGTGATGTTGCGCGGATCGAATTTATTACCGATGGCTTGGGCGATAATCGTTGGAACTGGGCGGTCTGGGGCGAGCCGCGACTCGAAGGATCGGACGGGTGACCAAGGACGGTTGACGGAAGCAAAACGATTCGGTCGTCGGTCTTCGGTCTTTTGTCGGGTTTGACATTCTTCAAGGGAGAAGGGAGTGCAATGAATTTTCAACTGAGCGAGGAACAGCGCGCGATCCGCGACATGGTGCACGATTTTGCGGAGAAGGAAATTGCGCCGCGCGCAAACGACATCGACAAGAGCGACGAATTTCCTGCCGATGTGTTTGAGAAAATGGCGGAGCAAGGTTTGATGGGATTGCCGATTCCAGAAGAGTACGGCGGCGGCGGCGCGGACACGATGTCGCAAGCGCTGGCGGTGGAACAAGTTTCGAGCGCATCCGGTTCGGTGGGGCTGACGTACGCCGCGCATTTGTCACTTGGTTGTATGCCAATTTACAATTTCGGTACGGAAGCGCAACGCAAAGAATGGCTCACGCCACTGGCTAAAGGCGAAGCGTTGGGTGCGCTTGCGCTCACGGAATCGAAAGGCGGAAGCGATCTCGCCGGGTCGGTGGCGACGACGGCGGTGCTCAAGGGCGACGAGTGGATTATCAACGGCTCGAAAATGTACGTCACCTCGGGCGCAGTCGCGCGATCGATTACGACGCTATGCATCACCGACAAATCGCAAGGACATCGCGGCTTGAGTATGATTCTCGTTCCGCGCGACGCGCCGGGTTTGGTCATCGGCAAAGTCGAGGAAAAGATGGGCTTGCACGGCTCGCTCACGACGCAAGTCTTTTTCGAAGATTGTCGCGTGCCGAAAGCTAATCTGCTCGGCAAGCCAGGCGAAGGTTTCAAGCAAGCGATGATCACGCTCGATGGCGGACGCGTCGGCATCGGCGCGATGGCGTTGGGCTTGGGACGCGCCGCGATGGAAGCCTCGGTCAAGTACGCGCAAGAGCGCAATGCGTTTGGCAAACCGATCGCCGATTTTCAAGCGATCCAATGGATGCTCGCCGATATGTCGGTGGAATTGGAAGCGGCGCGGTTGATGGTGGCGCAAGCGGCGTACCTGAAAGATATGAAACAGCCATTTTCACAGCAAGCGGCGATGGCGAAATTATTTGCATCCGAAGTCGCCGACCGCGCGTGTTGGAAAGCGATTCAAATTCACGGCGGTGCCGGTTACTTGCGCGATTTCCCGGTCGAACGTTTCTATCGTGACAATCGCTTGACGTTGATTGGCGAAGGGACGAGCGAAATCCTGCGCTTGATCATTGCGCGGGGAATCTTGAAGAATCAGTAGCCAAGTCCGCTGGACATGAAAACAGGTAGGCAAGCAATGACTTGGCTACCTGTTTTCATTTCGACGCGTGTGCTACGGCAGGCGACTAAACCACATCAGCGACAGCACACCGCCGATGAGCATCAGCGCGAACGCGCTCGCGGTGAAGAAGACTGTGCTTTCTTGTTCCTCATTCGTCGTGATCAATTCCTTGATCCAGATTTTTGTAAATCGCTAGCAATGCTGCTTCATCTGAGGCGTGATAATATTCGGCATCGGTGAGCGACGCCACGCGCCGCAACGTGTCTTCATCGAGGACAGCGCGAAAACCTCCGCCGCCACCACCGCCTCCACCCGGACCAAACCCGCCACGTCCTCCGCCGAACGGATCGTTTTGATCTTGCGGCGGCGGAACCGTTGCGCCTGAATTTGTGCCGACGCCGATCGTGAACACGCGCACGCCGCGTTGCGCCGCGATTTTCGCAACATCGGTGGGTAGAGGTCCTGTGCGATTTTGTCCATCGGTCAAAAGAATAATTGTCGATGGAATGTGCGTGCCGGGCGCAACCGGCATCGGCGTGGGCGTGGGCGCGCCCAACACATCGTCTGGCGAAGCCGGTTTCGCACCGGGTTTTTCGAAAATTGCATCGAGCGATGTTTGAATGCCGCTGCCGATTGCCGGTACTGCGTTGAATCGTCAAGCGATTAACGGCGGCGAGAATTGCGACGTGATCAGTGGTGGGGGCTTGGACAAGTGCCGCCATATTCGAAAAGGAAACAACGCCGATGCGGGTATTCGTGTCCTGCAATTCGATGAACGCGCGCGCGGCGGCTTTGGCGGCTTCAAGTCGATTGGGTTTCAAATCGGTCGCGCGCATACTGCCGGAGACATCGATGGTGAGAATGACAGTCGCTTGGCGTTTGATCATCGTGATCGCGCCAAAAGGTCGCGCGGCGGCGATGAACATGATGGCAAGACCGAGTAGAAAAAATATCGGCGGGATGTGGCGGCGCCAGCCCGGTCCTTTGCCAAGCGCGTCTTTGATTGTTGAGAGTGAGGAATAGCGCAACGCAAAACGCGAGCGGCGGCGTTGCAAGAAAATATAGACGGCGACGAAAACCGGAATGAGGAGCAGGAGCCAGAGAAACTCGGGCGAGTGAAATTGCATACATCTCCCTTTCGGTAGAGCAATCGGGGGTGCGATGGAGTCGGCGAGGATTGGCACGAATTCTACGCATCGCGAGGCGAATCGTCAAGAGGGGTGCGAGCCTTGCCCCAGCCCTCTCCCTTTTGGGGAGAGGGAGCAGGTTATCGCAATCGCGCAATCAACACCGGCGGAATTTCGTGATAGTTCTCCCAGCTGAACGGACGATTCGGCTTTGCCTCTGCGCTAAACGTCGGTTCCTCAATTGCGTCAACGACAAACCCGGCGCGGAAACATTCGCCGAACAGCAAATTCAATGGGCGGTGAAAATAATATTGCGGCACGGGCTGTCCAATGATGCCCAAGCCGCGATACGTTTCCGGCGCGGCGTAGCCGGAAATCTGAATTGCGTACACGTCGATGATTTGCCCGTCGCGATCTTCTTCAATCGCAACGCGTTTCAAACCGGGACAAGAATTGAAACACGGGTGCGTAATCGAGAAAACGAATCGACCGCCGGGCTTGAGCAACTCGCGCACCGCTGATAGCATCGGCGCAATCTCCGGCATGTCCATCAGCGCCATCGTGCAAACGGCGGCGTCAAACGATTGCGCGCCCAGTGCGAGCAACGCATTGCGATCTGTGGCGTCAATCACACGATAATCGATGCGGTTGGCGTGTTGCATCGTGCGTGCTTTAGCGCGTTCGATGAACGTCGGCGAGACATCGCACGCGACAACCCGCGCGCCCAGTTGTGCCATGCGCCGCGCGAACGCGCCGTTGCCGCAAGCGATGTCGAGCACGCGCTCGCCCGGTTTCAAGTCGAGCAAACGTTCCGTCGCGGGCGCAATCAGCGTGCGTTGCATGACCAATCCATCGTCGCCGCCGCGTTCATCCCAGAATGCGGCGTTCTGTTCCCAAATCGCATTGCTTTCGTGGTGAATGTCATTGGTCATCGGTGCCTCCGAAGTTGATTGTAATCGATAGGTGGACTACGGGTCAATATTTGTCGCAGAGACGCGGAGGTCACTGAGGGATGTCATTGTGATTCGACCGAAGTTGAGCGAAGAATCTTGTTATTGGAATTGCTGTGTTAAGCGTCCCAAGGAGATTCTTCGCCTTCGGCTCAGCATGACATTTCATATTTTCTCTGTGTGCTTGGCTTGGGAAATTGGTTTTTCCCTCTGCTTTGTCTTTGTGGTAAAATGAGTTGCACGATGAAACGATTTGTAATCTTGTTTGCTGTTCTCCTGCTTGTCGCGCTCGGCGTTTTCTTTGCGCGCAATTCGATTCGCCAAACGCTGTCCGATTGGACGGGCGAAGAAGATCTCGAATGGCAAATCAAGGGGCTGTACTATCTCGCGCAATCGTATCTGCAACCGCCGTACGACACCGCCGATTTCGCGCCGATGAAGTACACCGACGTGAATCCGTTCGGCATCAACGTTTTCCTTGAGCAAGAAGTCGAAGAAGCGAAAATCCGGAAATCGTTGCAGTTGATTCGCGACGCCGGCTTTCACTGGATTCGGCAGGAATTTCCGTGGGAAGATATCGAAAAGCCGCTCAAGAATCAGTACTATGATGTGATGTACAAAAAGCCAACGTGGGACAAGTACGACCGCATCGTCGAATTGGCGCGTGAGTACGATTTGGAAATCGTCGCGCGGCTTGATCATCCGCCGGCGTGGACGCGCAAGGATGGGCGCGCGCGCGGTGATTTCGCGCCGCCGGATAATTTCGATGATTACGGCGATTTCGTCGCGACGGTTGTTGAGCGTTATCGCGGCAAGATTCGATTTTATCAATTGTGGAACGAGCCGAACATTTATCCGGAATGGGGCGAGCAGGATGTCAATCCAGCGGAATATGTGCGCTTGCTAAAGGTTGGTTACACAAGAGCCAAAGCCGCCGACCCGAATTGCGTCGTCATCAGCGCCGGGCTCGCGCAAACCGTCGAAGAGGGCGGGCGCGGGTTGAATGATCGATTGTTTTTGCAACAGATGTACGATGCCGGCGCGCGCGGCTATTTCGATATTCTCGCGGTGATGGATTACGGTTTGTTCTCCGGTCCCGGCGACCGACGCTTGGACGAAAATGACCGCATCAACTTTTCGCGTCCGATTCAACTGCGCGAGATTATGGTGAAGAACGGCGACGCGCTGACGCCGGTGTGGGCGATGGAGATGGGATGGAACGCGCAACCCGCCGATTTCAAAGAGACGCCGTACGGTCGCGTCGATGAAAAGCGGCAAGCGCGTTACACGCCGCAAGCGTACTATCGCGCGCAGACGGAATGGCCGTGGATGGGCGCGATGATGTACTGGTTTTTCAAACGCGCCGATGACCGCGAGCGTAATCAATCATTTTACTATTTCCGTATGTTCGAGCCGGATTTCACGACGATGCCGGTGTACGATGCGGTCAAAGCATACACGCCGAATGCGCGTTTTGTCGATATGGGATTCAAGAGCACAACGCATTGGGCGATGGATTGGCGCGGCGAGTGGGAGTTGGTGCGTGATGACCGGGCGTACTTTGGGGAGTACAAACTGAGCGGGGGAGCAGGGGAGAGTGGGAGATTAGGTGATTCGGTGAGTTTTAGTTGGCGCGGAACGGATTTGGATTTAGTCGTGATGCAAAATCCGTACGGCGGCGCGGTGCGTGTGCAAATTGATAACGATGCGCCGCGCGAAATTGAGTTGTGGCGGACGGATAGCGGTGCGGGTGGGCGCATTTCACTTGCGCGTGACTTGGATGACGGCGAGCATCGTGTTTCGCTCATGGTAGCGCGCGCGCCGGTGGCGATTAATGGATTCATTGTGCAGAGTGGGAATGGGTGGATTGTTAGAAGAGTTGGATAGTTGGATTGTTGGGTAGTTTGTTAGTTGCCGGATATTTGTTTTGGGACGCCGACGAGCGCGGATGAACGCAGAAAAAGATCCTGACAGAATGAAAATTGATCGCTTGGCATCATTTGTTCTCAAACACAAAAACCAATTCTGGCTTCTCGTCGCAATGCTCGTTGCGTTTGCGTTGCGCGTATACGCGTTGAGCGCGCAAAGCTTATGGAACGATGAAGGCACGAGCGTTGCACTGTCGCAATTGTCGCTGGAAGCGATCACCAACGGCGCGGCGCGCGACATCCATCCGCCGCTGTACTATTACCTTCTGCATTTTGGATGCTGGTCGTTGGGAATTCAGAATTTGCGGTGCGGTTTTTGTCTGTCATTGCCGGCGTGCTGACGGTCGCGGTCACGTTCCGAATCGCATATATTTTCTTTGACGAAGAAGTTGCGATCATTGCCGCGTATCTGTCCGCCTTTTCGCCGTTTCAGGTCTACTACTCGCAAGAAACGCGGATGTATATCTGGGTCACGCTGTGGGCAATGGTATCGGTGTATGCGATGACGATGATGCTGAAAAGAGTCAATAGTCAACAGCCGACAGTCGATAGTCCAACATCGCAAATCGAAAATCCAAACTCTAATTTCCAACATCCAACTTCCAATTCACGTATCAAGCGCAGTCTTTTTTGGCTTCTTTATATCGTCGCCACAATCGCGATGCTGTATACGCAATACGTTGGCGCGTTTGTGGTCGTGGCGGAAAATATTGCGTTTGTCGTTTGGTTTGTTCTTGCAATCAGGGATCAGAGATCAGAGGTCAGAGTTCAGTCAACTTCTTCGTCCCGCGAATCCGTCCTCCCTCGTTCGTCGTCCGTCCCGCGAAGCGGTCCTCCGTCAAGCACTCGCTCGCATTTTGGCTCATTGGTCAATTGGTCATTGGCTCATTGTTCCTTCCGTGGTACTTGTTCGCGGGTGGGCAACTGGCTTCGTGGCCCTCCATCAGCGAGCCACTGGATCTGCCCACGCTTCTCTGGCGCGTGCTCAACGTGTTTAGCGTCGGCACAACGATTGACGCTGGCACGGCATTGCCGGTCGCGATTGCGTTTGGCGTTTTGTTTTTCATTGGCTGGCGAAAGACGCGCGATGCCAATGCGAATTGGGTCATTGTCACGCTGATTCTGTGGACACTCGTGCCGGTCGCGGTGATGTACGTCGTGTCGCTTTCACGTCCAGCGTACAATCCGAAATTTCTACTGCTCGCGACGCCGCCATTTTTCATTCTGTGCGCGCGCGGTTTGTCGCGCATTCATCCCGGCATCTTTTTGCATCGACGCGAAGGCGATGCGCGAAGCTGGATTGACAATCGACTTGTTTGGCTTTTGTGGATTGTCTCGGTACTCGCCGCGGTTGGTCCGTTTCCGTCGTTGCGCAATTATTTTTTCGATGCGCAGTACGCGCGCGATGATTATCGCGGCGTCGTGCAATTCATCGACGCGAACGCGCGCGCGGGCGATGGTTTGCTGGTCAACGCGCCCGCGCAAATCGATGTGGTGCGCTATTATTGGCGCGGCGATCAGCAACTATTCCTGTTGCCGACTGGTCGCCCGCCTGATGCCGCGCGCACACGCGCCGATGTCGATGCGATGCTGGGCAAGGTGACGCGATTGTTTGCGATCTATTACGCGACGCAACAATCCGACCCGCAGAGTATCGTTGAAACGCGCTTGGCGGAAAACGCGTTCAAAGCGCGCGATGAATGGCACGGGAATGTTCGGCTTGCGATTTACGGTGTCGCGCCGAGTCCGCGTGGTACAATGCAATCGATGGATGCAAAGGTCGGCGATGAAATTGTGTTGGTCGGTTACCAAATCGATCAGCGCGAGGCGCGCGCGGGCGATGTATTGACGCTGATGCTGAATTGGCGCGCGGCGCAAACGCCATCGACGCGTTACAAAGTCTTTGTGCATTTGCTTGATGCGAACGGGCAAGTCGTCGCGCAACGCGACGGCGAGCCGGTGGGCGACACGCGTATCACAACATTGTGGCGCGTTGGCGAAATCATTGCAGATAATTACGGTGTGTTCATCGAACCTGGAACGCCGCCCGGCGAATACAAAATCGAAATCGGAATGTATCGTGCGGAGACCGGAGAACGGTTGCGGATCGGCGAAGGCGACTCACTCGTGATTGGGATTGTGCGTGTTCAGTAGGTGCAGAGGAGCGGAGGTGCATGGGGGAATCGCTCCCTTGTTCCTCTGCGCCTCTGCTCCCCTGGAGGTTCTTGATGCCAGTTGATCTATACATTGGTCCAAAAAAACGCGGTGCACCGTGGTGGCAAGGATGCGTGCTGACACTGATGATTCTCGTTGTCGGCGCGTATCTCATGGTGCTTGTTCTCGCCTCGCAAGGAATTTACGTTTCGCAAAATATTCCAATGCCGGAATCGTTTCAACCCACGGCGACGGTTACGGCAACCCCGACCGAAATCCCGGCCAATCGAATGCAACGCGCCGATGCGTTCGTCATCGACGGTCAATTCGACGCGGCGATTGCAGAGTACGAAGCCGTGGTGGCAGTCGAGCCGTTGAACGATGTCGCGTATGCACGAATGGTCAAGCCGCTGATTCTGACGCGCAAAATCGATCAGGCAGTCCAAGCCGCGCGGCGCGCGTTGCAGATCAATGATCAGCGCGCGGAAAATCTTGCCGCACTTGCGGAAGCGCTGGATTGGAAAGGCAACTATACCGAGGCAATCGATTACGCTTTGCGCGCGACAGAGATGAGTCCGAATTCATCGAGCGCGTGGGGCATTGTCGCAGAAGTCTACGCCGATTTGAATCGTCCGGATCGTGCGTTGCCGGCGGCGCAAAAAGCCGTGCAGTTGGACGATAATAACGCCGAGGCGCATCGCAATCTGGCGTATGTCTACGAATCGCGCGGGAATTATCGGACGGCGATTCCGGAATATCAACGCGCCATTCAGATTCGACCCAAGTGGGGTTATTTGTACGTTGGTCTGGCGCGCAATTATCGCGCGTTGAATAATTTCAAAGATGCAATTGCGACGTTGCAACAAGCGCTAAAAATCGATCCGAAGAATCCGCAGGTGTACGACGAGTTGGGTTGGGCCTATCAACTCTCCGGCGATTCTGCGCGCGCGATCGCCCAATTGAAAAAGGCCATCGAGGTAGACACGAATTACGAATCCTCGTATGGACACTTGGGGCATGTGTATTATGTGCAACAAGATTGGCAAGGCGCAGTGACGCAACTCGAAAAGGCAATTCAACTCGGCGGAAATCGACTGGAGTATTTTTACAAGTTGGGCATTGCGTACGTGAACCTCAAAGATTGTGGCAAGGGCAGGCAGTGGATCGAGAAGGCGATCCAAATCAATTCACAAGATGCGGCCGTGCAGGGCGCCATTTCGTGGTATCAGCAACATTGCGAGATTCCGCCCACGCCGACCCGGAGAAGGTGACGAGCACGCGTTGGCTCATCCCTCGTCACGATTCTCCGGTGTAATTAGCAAGCGACAGAAAGACTGCTAACTTGGCATCCTGTCCATGTGTGTTTCGAAGCTCGGGACTTGACAAACGAAAAAAATGGTGTATATTATACACGCTAGCACTCTGGTGGAAGGAGTGCTAAAAATTCCAAAACCAAATTCAGCAAGGAGGATTAGTTATGGCAGACAAAAAACTGCATCTGCGACCACTTGCGGATCGCGTGTTGGTGGAGCCACTCGAACAGGAAGAAAAGACGGCGAGCGGCATTCTCCTTCCCGAAACCGCAAAGGAAAAGCCGCAGGAAGGTCTCATCGTCGCGGTCGGTGAAGGGCGTTGGGACGAAGAAGGCAAAAAACGTGTCGCGATGGATGTCAAGCTCGGCGACAAGGTCATCTTCGCCAAGTATTCCGGTAGCGAAATCAAACTCGGCGACAAAAAGTACTTGATCCTGGGCGAAAAAGACATTCTCGCCGTCGTCGAAAAGTGATACGCGGAGCGTATCACCCTGAGCGACACCTGCAACGCACGCAGTGCGGTGCAAGTGAGCGAAGGTCTCGCCAAGACCGGATGATCGCTTGGCCCGCAATGACAAGTGTAACTAAATTCTAGGAGGAATATCCAATGCCCGCAAAACAACTGGCGTTCTCGGAAGAGGCACGCCGACATCTCAAAGCTGGCGTCGATGTGATGGCGAATGCCGTCAAGACGACGCTCGGACCGAAAGGTCGCAACGTCGCGCTCGATAAAAAATTCGGCGCGCCGACGATCACGCATGACGGTGTGACCGTCGCAAAAGAAATCGAATTGGAAAATCCGTACGAAAACATGGGCGCGCAACTGCTCAAAGAAGCCGCGACCAAAACCAACGATGTCGCCGGGGATGGCACGACCACCGCGACCGTTTTGGCGCAAATCATTGTCACCGAAGGTTTGAAGAACGTCGCCGCCGGCGCGAACCCGATGCTCTTGAAGCGCGGCATCGAAAAAGGCACGGCCTTGCTCGTCGAAGCGATCAAGAAGAGCGCGACCCCGGTCAAGGGCAAGGAAGAAATTGCGAACGTCGCGGCGATTTCCGCCGCCGATCCTGAAATCGGTAAATTGCTTGCGGACGTGATGGACAAAGTCGGCAAGGACGGCGTCATCACGGTCGAAGAGAGCAAGACCGGTCTCGCATTCGAAACCGAATACGTCGAAGGTATGCAAATCGACCGCGGTTACATTTCGCCGTATTTCGTCACGAATCCGGAACGCATGGAAGCAGTGCTTGAGAATGTGTACATTCTCCTCACCGACAAGAAAATTTCCGCGCACACCGATATCGTGCCGCTGCTCGAAAAATTGGTGCAGATGGGCAAGCGCGAACTCGTGATTGTCGCCGAAGATGTGGACGGCGAAGCACTCGCGACGCTCGTGTTGAACAAATTGCGCGGGATGTTGAATGTGATCGCGATCAAGGCGCCTGGCTTTGGCGACCGCCGCAAGGAAATGTTGCGCGATATGGCGATCCTCACCGGTGGTCAATGTCATTACCGAAGAAATGGGTCGCAAGTTGGAAACCACGCAAATCAGCGACCTTGGCGTTTGCCGCAAGGTGATTGCGACCAAAGACGACACGACCTTTGTCGAAGGTAATGGCTCGGACAAGGACATCAAGGGTCGCATTAACGAAATCAAAGCGCAAATCGAAAAGACGACCTCCGATTACGACAAGGAAAAATTGCAAGAACGACTCGCCAAACTCGCCGGTGGCGTCGCGATTATTCGCGTCGGCGCGGCGACCGAAACCGAGTTGAAAGAAAAGAAGCATCGCGTGGAAGATGCGCTGAGCGCAACCCGCGCGGCAGTTGAAGAAGGTATCGTGCCGGGCGGCGGCGTCGCGTTGCTCAACGTGATCTCCGCGCTCGACAATGCCAAACGTCTCGGGTGATGAAGCGACCGGCATTGCAATCCTGCGCCGCGCGCTCGAAGAACCGCTCCGCCAGCTCGCCGAAAACGCGGGACACGATGGCGCGGTGGTTGCGCAAGATGTGCGCCGCGTGCAAAAAGAAAAGAAGAGCAACACGTGGGGCTTTGATGTGCTGAAAGAAGAGTACGTCGACCTGGTTGCCGCCGGCATCATCGACCCGGCGAAAGTGACGCGCAGTGGCGTCGAAAACGCAGCGTCCATCGCGGCGATGATCCTGACGACTGAAGCGTTGATCACGGACAAACCGGAAAAGGACAAGCCGATGCCGGCAATGCCTCCCGGTGGCGGCATGGATTACTAAACCAAGTATTCCATTAGCAGCAAAAAGTAAAATAAACAACCCTCTCTCGAATTTCGAGAGAGGGTTTGTCTTTGCCGGAGACAAAACTGTTTTTCAGAACCCCATCGACCGTCCGATGATTTCTTTCATAATCTCATTCGTGCCGGCGTAAATGCGTTGTGCGCGCGCGTCGAGGTATAAACGTGCAATCGGATACTCGGACATGTAGCCGTAGCCGCCGTGCAATTGCAAACATTGATCCATCACACGCCCCTGCAATTCCGTTGTCCACCACTTCGCCATTGCCGCCGTTTCCACCGTCAAAGTACCGGCGTTCAATTCCTCGATGCACCGGTCGGTGAACACGCGCGCGATTTCGATTTCGGTCGCCATCTCGGCGAGTTTGAATCGGGAATTTTGGAATGAACCGATGGGTTGACCAAATGCCGTTCGATCCTTGCAATATTGCGTTGTCAACTCCAATGCGGCTTCACACGCGGCGACCGCCATAATCGCGATGCTCATCCGTTCGGCGGGAAGACCGCTGATCAAATACTTGAATCCATTGCCTTCTTCGCCCAACAGATTTTCAATCGGCACACGCACATCTTCTAAAAATAATTCTGCCGTGTCTTGTGCTTTGAGTCCAATCTTGTCGAGTTTGCGACCGCGCGTAAAACCCGGCATTCCGCGCTCCACCATCAAGAGACTCATCCCGCGCCGACCTTGCATTGGATCGGTTTTTGCCGCGACGATGATGAGATCGCTCAAGATGCCATTGGTGATAAAAGTTTTCGCGCCGTTGACGATGTAATGATCGCCTCTGGCGCACCGCCGTTGCGCGAATCGATGCGAGATCACTGCCCGTATTCGGCTCGGTCATGGCAATCGCCAGAATCGATTCGCCGGAGCAAACGCCGGGGAGCCAGCGTTGTTTTTGTTCTTCGTTGGCGTGGCGCAAAATGTACGGCAGAACGATGTCGTTGTGCAGACTTAGCCCCAGCCCCGCGCTCGACGCATTCGACCGCGCGATTTCTTCTTGCATAATGCTCGCGTAACAATAATCGTCGATGCCCGCGCCGCCATACTTTTCCGGCACCGCCATCCCCAGAAACCCTTGCTCACCGGCGCGACGATAAAGTTCACGCGAAACGATGCCTTGTTTTTCCCATTCCTCGTTATGCGGAACGATTTCAGTTTCCACAAAGTGGCGAAAAGTTCGGCGAAACATCTCATGTTCTTCATTGAACAATTTGCGTTTCACGAGCGTCTCCTATTTTGTTAAATTGCCAAGCGCGCGTCGCGTCAGAACGATTGCCATTTCTTTTCGATAATCCGCGCTCCCGCGATAATCGCCGCGCGGCGCAAGCGCTTGCGATGCAACGCTCACCGCTTTTTCGATCATTGCTTCGTTCAACGATTGTCCGTCCAGGACTTTTTCCGATGCGCTTGCGCGCACGGCGTACTCTGCCACGCCGCCCAACGCGATGCGTACATCGCGCGCGATTCCCTTTTCGATGCGTGCCGACGCGACGACGCTCACAATCGGTTTGTCGCTGGGCGTGCGTGCGACGGTTTGCAAAGATGCGCGCGGATTTTCCATCGGTACGGAAATCTCAGTAACGAGCGCTTGCATCAAAAGATGCTCGCGCATCGAAAGAAAATCAGCGAGCGAGACGGTGCGCGTATCATTGCGAATAATCGTTACCTGCGCGTCGAGCGCGAGCAATGCAACCGCCAGCACATCGTCCGGTTCAGTGATGAGGGTGCCGGCAATCGTCGCTTGATTTCGCAGAATGCTTGATGCGCTACGATGCGCGGCTTGCGCGACGACGCCGTTTGCCAGCGCGCGCAAAATCGGCGACTCGGCGATTGCCGCCAGTGTTGTCGTTGCGCCGATTGCAATCGCGCCATTCGCTTCTTTGATGTACGATAGACCCAGCCCGCTCAAATCGACAACAGCGTTCACATCGCGTCGCTTGTCCGTATTCAGCGCGGTGCCGCCGGCAAGCGCAACAGTGCCGGGTTGCTGGAGTAGTTTGAGTGCGTCGGGATTGTGGTTGGTTTGTGGATTTCACGAAGGTTTAGCATTGTAAATCCTTGTCTCAAGTTGCAGGGTTTCAAGTCTACAGTCTGGATACTTGAAACCTCTAACCTGACACTGTTTCTGTTGACGAACGTGTCGATCATCAACTTCACATCATCGCCCATCGGATACAGAATCGGGCAGGTGCAACCGTTGCGCTTGTATTCCTCGACTTTTTTGCGCACTTCGGCGGGTGTGCCGCTCGCGGTGATGCGCTCGATCAATTCGTCGGGCACGAGTTCCATCGCTCGATGAATTTGCTCTTTCGTCGCGGGCCATCCCAGGATGCTTTGAATTTGCTTGATGGTTTCATCAGGCGTGCCGCTGGCTTTGGCAATGTGCGGCTGTTGCGCGAGATATTGCGTCAGCAATTCCTTGGCGGCGGTCACGGCTTTTTTGTGATCCTTGTCCACTGAGCAGACGATGAGTTGCGGGCGATCAATCTCGTCGAATTTGCGCCCGGCTTTTTTCGCGCCGATCTCCAAATGCTTGAGCGCGTTCAAGTTGTATTCCGGCGGCACGCAGTAATTCAGCACGACGCCGTCGGCGATTTCGCCGGCAAGTTCCATCATCGCATCGCCGGTTGCGCCGATCATGATCGGCACGTTGCGCGGCTCGCGGCGACCGTGCACCACATCGAGTTCGATGCCGTCGACGTGATGAAATTCGCCGTGGAACGTGACGCGCTCCATCGCCAAGAGTTTCTTCATCACGATGATTGTCTCGCGCATTGCGAGCAGTGGTTTCTTGCGTTCGATGCCGACGTTCTTGGCGAGCGGGTCCCACCATGCGCCAATGCCGCAGATCACGCGATTCGGCGCTAGATCGTCGAGTGTGAGAAACGTCGCGGCGAGCAAACCGATGTTGCGCGTCCAGTTGTTGATGACGCCGCTTCCAACTTTTAATTTCGATGTGACCGCCGCGAAAGCCGCCATCGGCACGATGGCATCGCGCACCAAACGCGATTCCGCTTGCCACACGGCTTCGAATCCGCGCGACTCGGCGTACTTGGCGTATTCCATGCCTTCACGAATTTCGTGCTTGTCTTGCAGATATAGTGCAACACGCTCTGCCATAGAACTCCTTTCATTGTCCACGAATTTCACGAATTAACACGAATGAAAAATAAAGTCGTGCAATTGGGGAAAATGTATTTTTCTAACCACCTTGATCTTCAGGACCGACCATTTGGGTTTCGATCATGCGCTTCCATTCCAAACTGCTCGCACCGAAATTGAGCAATAATCCAACTTCTAACCCCGTAGCTTTCAGATAGTTTAGGAGCTGGCTTTCTTCTCTTGATGTAAGGCGATCAAGTGCTTTGATTTCACCAACAACTTTTCCGTAAGCCAGAAAATCAGCCGAATAAGTCTTTTTTAGGGGGCGTCCTTTGTAATAAATCGTGAGTTGCTTTTGTGATTCAAATGGAATGCCTCGAAGCGCAAATTCAATTTCAAGCGCCTCTTGGTAGACGGCTTCAAGAAATCCTGGTCCAAGTTCTTTGTGAACTTCCATCGCTGCGCCCACAATCGTATAAACCTCTTCTTTGAGAAGCAACTTTGCCATCATGCATCCTGGCATGTTTTCTATTCGTGGAAATTCGCGTAATTCGCGGATTACGGATAGATTTTTTCCAGCATCCTTGGAAACGGAATCGTCTCGCGCACGTGATCGAGTTTGCAAATCCACGCGACCGTGCGCTCGATGCCAAGCCCGAACCCGGCGTGCGGCACCGCGCCGTAGCGTCGCAAATCGAGATACCATTCGTACGCCTCGCGCGGCAGTTTGTGTTTTTCGATTTGCTTTTCGAGATATTGCCAAGTCTGCCGACCGTTCGCCGCCGCCGATGATTTCGCCGTACCCTTCCGGCGCGAGCAAATCTGCGCCGAGCACGACTTTTGGGTTTGTCGGGTCGGGTGCCATGTAAAACGCTTTGATCTCGGTCGGATATCGATGCACGAACACCGGCTTGTCGAATTGCTGGCAAATGACCGTTTCATGCGGCGCGCCGAAATCATCGCCCCACTTGAAATCCGGAAAACCATTTTTCTGAATGATGTCCACCGCTTCGGTGTACGAAATCTTCGGAAATGGCGGCAGTGACTTTTTCGAGTTTGCTGGTGTCGCGTTCCAACACTTTTAATTCTTCCGCGCGTTCTTTCAAAATCGTTTGCACGATGTACGACACAAATTCCTCGCCGACCTTCATGTAATCGTCGAGTGTGCCGTATGCCCATTCCGGCTCGACCATCCAAAATTCGGTGAGGTGGCGGCGCGTTTTCGATTTCTCGGCGCGGAACGTGGGACCAAAGCAATACACTTTGCCAAACGCCATCGCGTCCGCTTCGTTGTACAGTTGTCCGCTTTGCGTGAGGTACGCCGGCACGCCAAAGTAATCGGTTTCAAAAAGTGTCGTCGTGCCTTCGCACGCGGATGGCGTGAGCATCGGCGTATCGACGAGCATAAAGCCGTTGTTATCGAACCAATCGCGAATCGCTTTGATGATGCGCGCGCGTGTGCGCAGAATCGCGTGCTGGCGCGGCGAGCGCAACCACAAATGTCGATTCGCCATCAAGAATTCGACGCCGTGATCTTTCGGCGTGATGGGATAATCGCCGGCGATTTGGACGACTTGCAAATCTTTGACCGATAGTTCGAATCCGCCGGGCGCGCGCGGCTCGGCGCGCGGCACACCAGTGATGAATGATCGACGATTCCTGCGTCAACTTTTTCGTTGCTTCGAATGCTTCCGGCGAAACATCTTTTTGAAAGACGACGGCTTGAATAAAGCCGGTGCCGTCGCGGAATCTCAGAAATTGCAAACGACCTTTGTCGGTCTTGTCCGCGAGCCAGCCCTTCATTGTGATTTCTTTGCCGACGTGTTGCGAAATGTCTTGGATGTAAACTTGGTCTGCCATGTTACCCCATTTAGGATTTCAGATACCTGCATGACTGTGCCGTACTGGCTGCGGGTAGTTCACCACAGTCAAGGCACAGCCACGTGCGGTGCCAGTGTTTATGAATTGCATTATACTCGATTATGTGCACACGACAATAATTGTGCGGTGGCAGGGGCGAAGCATTCGTCAATCGCGTTGCCACACTAAGGATGATTCATTTGCTGTGATGCGGTTTTCCAGTGTTCCAGATTCTACGAATGCTTCGCCCTTACAAACATCACATTCTTTCCCAACGCCGCTTGAATCGCCGCGCATTTTCAAGCATCGCGCGTAAAGGCGCAAGTAATTCGATCGCGCTGATGTAATGCAAAACCGCGCCACCATTCCACTTGCCATCGACGCCAGGTAGATTTCAGCATGGATACTTCATCGCCGCCGATTTTCTGCGCGCCGAAGCGTTCGCGTGTGTAGCACGATGCAATTTGGTTGGTTTCGGTACTCGCGCGCACCAACACGCGATTGATTGCTTGTGCGCGTTCGAGCGGCGTAGCGAATTTTTCTTCGCGAATGCCGAGCCAACGCGCACGGTTCAACATCCGTTCGTACATGCGCGCGGTGAGTGTCAAGTGTGCGTTACGACGTGCATCGCGAATCGCGAGAATCGTCAGCGCGACGAGCGCAATCGCGCCGAGAATTCCTCCGCCGATTGCTAACGCTGTCCAACTTCCAAAAAAATCGAAAGGGCGCGCGCCCGGCATCAGCCCGCCGATATCCGTTTCCAAATCCTTGTCGCGTTGCTGGCGACGGCGCGCTTCGCTTGCGGCATCATCGAGTTCCGGATTGGGCGGAGCGGCTTCCGGCTTTTTCGGTCGTTGGATCTCCGGTTTGTTCGCCGTTGGCTCGAATTCGATCCAGCCGTAGCTGGGAAAATAAACTTCGACCCAGGAATGCGCATTGGCTTCGATGACGTGGTACATCCCGTTCTGGAATTCGCCCAGCGCATAGCCAGCGACGACGCGCGCGGGTATGCCAACGGCGCGTGCCAGCACCGCCATTGCCGAGGCGTAATAATTGCAGTAGCCTGCCGGACGATCGAACAGCGTGTAATCGACGCCGTCGCGTCCGGTCGGTGGCACGCTCACCAAATCGTTGTACGTGATGTGATCGCGCACATACTTTTCCAGCGCCGATGCTTTGTCGTACGGATTGGTTTGCTTTTCGGTCACGCGCTGAGCGAGACTTGTCACACGCGCCGGCAAATCGTCCGGCAATTGCAAATACGTTGCGCTGATCCACTCGGAATAGCGAATCGAATCGGCGCGCAATGCGTCTTCATCGGCGATGCTGATCGCGGAAACAGCGCGATATGTTGTGGCCTCGCGCAGTTGCCGCCGCGAGCGCACCAATGCAAGATCGATTTCTGTCGCCGATGCTTTGGCGTACCGGACTTCGACCGGGATTTCAAAGCGAATGGGTTGCGATTGCGCATACAAAATATTTTGATTATTCAAGTATAGGTTGATTGTTTGCGTGACTTCGACGCGGTGATAATCGTTGGACGCCAAGCGCGCATCGAGCGCGCCCAGGTTCATCGAATCGACGTGCGTGTTGATCCAGCCGATGCCAGTGTACTTGTCGTACACCATCGCGCGCCAATAACGCCCGGCATCGGCTTGAATGTCCATCACCGTTTGCTGACCCAGGTTGACCGGTCCGCCCATCGTCAAGGTCGTTCCGAAGTACGCCGTCGATGAAGGCCGCGCGACGGCGCGCAGTGAATTGAATGCCCGGCTGAATTGATCTTCGACGCCTTGCCACGGTGTCTCGAGGGGCTCCAAAAAACCTAACCACGATGGTCCGGGTGCCGAACCAGGCACAACCCACGCGATGATAATCAGTGCCAGCGCAAACATCGCGCCGTAATACAGAAAATCGAAATTAATATCCGAGGAGTAGCCAATGGCTGCGCCACGCCAGTGTTGCTCGAGCGTTTGGAGGTTTAGTCGGATGAGTAAAAGCATCGCGCTGAGAATGTACGCGCCGAAATACAAGCCGCTCTGCGGTTGGGCGTAGTAGAGGTTGATGGTAATTGCAATTGCCGATGGGATGATCGCACCCCAAACTTGATGCCGGCGGTAAATTGACCAGCCGCCAAAGTAGGCAATAAACCAAACAATCGCGCAGAGTTGCACGACGAAAACGAGATTGTCATTGCCGCTTTTGCCGGCGACGATGTTATTGTACCAGGTGAAAAATCGATCTTGCAGAAAGGCGAGGCGTTCGTCGAGCAGGAGGTTGTGCGGCAAGGTGGACGCCGCGAGGAGCATGATGATTACAGTGCCGAGAGCAAGTGAAGCCACGTGGGCAAGCCAACCCGGCACGCGCTTGATTTTCGCAAGGGCAATGGCTAGCATCAAGCCGCCCGTTGCCGCGAAGCTGAGCAAGTGGAGATTCTCAGCCCAATCGGCGACGGCAATGGAGCCGGTGACGCTGAGCATCACGAAAAAGAGCAACAGCGCGGTGCTGATGCCTTCGTCAATGGTAATCTGTTCGCGTGCCAGCGCGCGCATGGATGCGCTCATACTTCAAGATTATCACCGCGCCAGAGATTTGTCAACGAGTCCGCATATAAATTTGACAAGCAACAATCAATCGCATATACTGTCAAGGCACTTGGGGACGTAGCTCAGCTGGGAGAGCGCTTCAATCGCACTGAAGAGGTAGTGGGTTCGAGTCCCATCGTCTCCATTGGTAGTTGGGGCTGTAGCTCAATTGGGAGAGCGCTTCAATGGCATTGAAGAGGCAGTGGGTTCGAATCCCATCAGCTCCACCAAACAAATAACAAAGGCATCGAACGGGAGTAGTAGGTCATCTCCTCAGCGAGTCGAGAAAGCAAGAGTGGGAGCTCGGCGCGGCGCAAATCGGAGAGCGCATCAAGACCGAACTCGCCCGGGAGCCGCGTTGGTGAATCAAGTAGCCGGCGCCGTGAGCGCACGTTACGCGTTGAGTGAGTGCAATAGTTGCCTAGTTCGATAGTGCGATACGCGAAGCGGTTCGCCAAACGGATTTAACTATCGAACTAACGCACTAACAAACTATAGCACTAAGTAGGGTGGTACCGCGGAGTTGATCCTTCGTCCCTTTGAGGATGAAGGATTTTTTATTATCCGGTGTGAGCAATGTCGCTCGCGCATCTCAATGATGAGAAAAAATTCCAGGAGGTGCGTGATGGCATCATTTCCAAAGTCTGAATTCATCTGGTTCGATGGCAAGTTCGTCCCGTGGGATGACGCAAACGTCCACGTTGGCACGCACGCGCTTCATTACGGCTCGAGCGTGTTTGAAGGATTGCGCGCGTACAACACGCCCGGCGGTGCGGCGATTTTCTGTCTCGATCCGCACGTGGATCGCTTCTTTGGCTCCGCCAAGATGATCAAGATGCCGATTCCGTACGACCATGCGGAAATCCGCAACGTGATCATCGAAACGGTGCGCGCCAACAAACTCGATTCGTGCTATATTCGCCCGATTGCTTTTCGCGGCTTTGGCGGATTCTCACTCGACCCGCGCAAATATCCGGTCCAAGTTGCCGTGTTTGCGTTTCCATGGGGCGCGTACCTGGGTCCAGAAGCGTTGGCGCAAGGCGTCGATGTGGGCGTCAGTTCGTGGCGACGCATGGCGCCGGGAACATTTCCGGCGATGGGCAAAATCGGCGGGCAGTACGTCAATTCATCGTTTGCCGCGATGGAAGCAAACGATCACGGTTATGTCGAAGGCATCGTGTTGGATATCAATGGGTACGTCAGCGAAGGCAGCGCAGAAAATATTTTTGTGATGCTCGACCAAGTGGTCTACACGCCGCCGCTTGGCTCATCGATCTTGCGCGGCATCACGCGCACCGCCGCACTGACGATTCTGCGCGACCTAGGATACAGCGTCGTCGAGCAAAATATTCCACGCGAAATGTTGTACATCGCCAATGAAATTTTCTTTACTGGCACAGCGGCGGAAATTACGCCGGTGCGTTCGGTCGATCATGTGTCGATTGGCAGTGGCTCGCGCGGACCGATCACCAAACAGGTGCAAGACGAATTCTTTGCGATTGTCCAAGGACGCGCGCCCGATCGCTACGAGTGGCTGACGTATGTGAACGCGATTCCAGCGCAGAAAATCGAAACGCGAGTGTCGGTACCAAAGTGACGATGCCGCAATATCTCGCGTGGTTGCGCCAGTATGTCGGTCATGCTAAAGTGATTTCGACCGGCGCGGTGGCGCTGATTCGCGATGAACGCGGGCGTGTGTTGTTGCAGAAGCGAAGCGATTTTGGCGTGTGGGGTTTTCCCGGCGGCACGCAAGAAATCGGCGAAAGCATTGAGCAAACGCTCGTGCGCGAGGTGCGTGAAGAAGTCGGACTCGATGTTGTGCCAACGCGATTGCTTGGCGTGCGCACATCGCCACGCTTTGACATTACATTTCCAAACGGTGATCAAGTTCAGCCGTATGTTGTTGTGTTTGAATGCCGCGTTATCGGCGGAGAGTTGAAAGCGGATGACGATGAGGCGCTCGAGGTTGGCTGGTTCGATGCCGACAATTTACCGATGTTATCGCCTTACGCATCGAGCGCCTTCTCAACGTTTCAGCGATTTAATGGTCAGGCATTGTTCGACGCGCCGGAAAATCGAAATGCCGAGTCCGCGCAAAACTATGTGACGTACTTGCGCCAGTTTGTCGGACACGCGAAAATTATCTTGCCCGGCGCGGCGGGTATGGTGCACGATGCAAATGATCGTGTGCTGTTGCAAAGACGGCGGGACAATGGCTTGTGGGGTTTCCCCGGCGGCTTGCTCGAACTAGGCGAATCGGCGACAGACACGTTGATCCGCGAGTTCCGCGAAGAAGTTGGACTCGACGTTGAGCCAAAGCGACTCGTCGGCGTGTACACGTCGCCCAAGTTTGATCGCGCGTATCCGAACGGCGATACATCGCAATTGTTTGCATCGTTCTTTGAATGCCAAGTTGTCGGCGGCAATTTGCGGCGACAGGAAAGCGAAGTTCTTGAGCTGGGTTGGTTTGATTTGGATCACTTGCCGCCGATGGTCGCGTGTTGCGAAGCAAAAGCGCATGATGCGCGAAGATTTAGCGGCGAAGCGTTTTGGCACTAGAGACGCCAGACAACAGATGACACAAAGATTGGTGAGGTGAACGATGGTTACCCAAAAGAAAACTGCAAAACAGAGTGCCAAGAGTAAAGCAAAACCGGCGCAACGGAAATCGGCGACGCGCAAAGCGAAATCACCTAGCCGCCGAATTACCAAAGCACCGGCTGGACCATTTTCGCAATCGGAAAAATATATTCCGCAGGAATTCGAGGGCAAGTGGTTTCAGAAGTGGCAGGCGGATGAATTGTACAAGACCGCGCCCGCCGATGCGCGTCCCAAAGCGTACATTCTGGATTTCTTTCCGTATCCGTCCGGCGATGGCTTGAGCGTTGGACATTGTCGCAACTATGTGCCGACCGATGTTTTGTCGCGGTACTATCGGATGAACGGTTACAACGTTTTGCATCCGATGGGCTGGGATGCGTTTGGTTTGCCGGCGGAAAACGCAGCGATCAAAATGAAAACTAATCCGGCGAAACTGATTGAAAAATTCTCCGCCAATTACAAGCGACAATTCGGTCTCATCGGTATTTCGTTCGATTGGAGCCGCGAGATCAACTCATCCAAGCCGGAATATTATCGCTGGACGCAATGGATTTTCTTGCAACTGTACAAATCGTGGTACGATCGACGCTTGAACAAAGCACGACCGATTGCCGAGTTGGAACAGGAATTAGCGACGCATGGCACGCGCGGTATTTCCTGGGTCGATCCGTTGACCGCAGCGCAGTGGAAATCGCTGGACGCGAAAGCGCGCAAAGATTACCTATCTAACTTTCGCTTGGCCTATCGCAAGGCGGCGCAAGTCAATTGGTGTCCCAGTTGCAAGACGGTGTTGGCAAACGAAGAAGTATCGGAAGGTGGACGGTGCTGGCGTTGCGGCAACTCGGCAGAAAAGAAAACGCTGATGCAGTGGTTCTTTCGCATCACCGAATACGCGGACCGTTTGGTTGCCGATTTGGACACCATCGATTGGCCCGAGCATATCAAATTGATGCAGCGTAATTGGATTGGGCGGAGTGAAGGCGCAGAAGTTGATTTCAAAACCGATGCCGGCAATTTGCGCATCTTCACGACACGTCCGGATACATTATGGGGTGCGACGTTCATGGTGCTCGCGCCCGAGCATCCGTTCGTGGAAAAGTTGACGACGTCGGAACAGAAAACGCAAGTTGAAGCGTACGTTGCGCAAGCAAAACGCGCGACTGAAGCTGAACGCGGTGCAATCGAAAAAGAAAAGACGGGCGTGTTCATCGGCGCATACGCGACGAATCCAGTCAACGATGAGAAAATTCAGATCTGGGTTGCTGATTACGTGATGATGGGCTATGGCACCGGCGCCATTATGGCGGTGCCGGCGCACGACGAGCGTGATTTTGCGTTCGCGTTGAAATTCGGCTTGCCGATTTTGCCGGTCATCGAACGTGCCGACGGCTTGGCGAAATCGTTTGCGCTCGGCGGGACGATGCGCGATGGTTTTGCCAATGCGTTGCAGGCAGAAAACATCACGTTCGATGGGTTGGATGGATCTCTGTACATCACGATCCCGCAAAACAAAATCGATCGTTACATCGAAATCGCACAAAAGTACGTTAACCCGGGCGAATGGAATGAAATTGTCGGCGCGCAATGGAAATTCATCTTCGGCGTGAACGATATCGAGACGTTTGGTGGCATCCAGAGCGAAAAGCGCATTTTGGCGCGCTGTCACGAATTGGAACGGAACGTGCGTGGCAAGCGTACGGTGATGGAAATGTTGTATGCGGTCGGGTTCTATCGTGACGTATTGTTCCATGCCGAGTACGGCACGATGATCAACTCGAACGAATTTAGCGGCACGCTCGGCGATGTTGCAGTCAAGCGCGTAACGGAGTGGTTGGAGAAAAATGGCAAGGGCAAGATGCGCGTCAATTACAAATTGCGCGATTGGGGTATCAGCCGCCAACGTTACTGGGGCACGCCGATTCCGATCATTCACACTGACGCAGGCGAAATCGCGGTCGACGAAAAAGATTTGCCGGTGAAATTGCCGGATGTCGATTCGTACGAGCCAACCGCAACCGGTGAATCGCCACTGGCGACCATCGGCAAGTTTGTGAATGTAAAATTGCCTGGCGGGGCGAAAGGCAAACGCGAGACGGATACGATGGGAACCTTTGCGTGTTCGTCGTGGTATTTTATGCGTTTTGCCGATCCAAGCAATGCCAAAGCCGCATTCAGCCAAAAGGAGGTTGCCTACTGGTTGCCGGTCGATACCTATGTAGGCGGCGCAGAGCATGCGGTGATGCACTTGCTCTACGCGCGTTTTTGGACCAAGGCATTGCATGATCTGGGCTTTGTGCCGTTCGTCGAGCCGTTCAAGCGCTTGCGCAATCAGGGAATGATTCTTGCGCCGGATGGCAAAGAGAAGATGTCCAAGAGCAAAGGCAACGTGGTCACGCCCGATCAAGTCGTGAAAGAACATGGCGCGGATGCTTTGCGCGCGTATGAAATGTTTATCAGCGATTTTGAACAGGCGACGCCGTGGAACACGAATGGTTTGGGCGGCACCTGGCGTTGGTTGCGCAAGGTGTGGGATTTGGAATTGCAATCGAATCAGCGCCCCACGCCGGATGCGTCAACGCAAGCTGCCGACCGCGATTTGCGGCGAGCGACGCACAAAACAATCAAAAAAGTTTCCGCCGACATCGAAGGTTTTCGTTTCAACACGGTCATCTCGTCGATGATGGAATTGACGAACACTCTCGGCGATTTGCAGAGCCAAGTCAGCGCGGACGCGTTTGGCGAGGCACGGAACACGCTTTTGCTGATGCTGGCGCCGGTCGCGCCGTTCATGGCGGAGGAAATCTGGGCACGGCAGGGGCACAAGTACTCGATTCATCAACTAAAGTGGCCACAATTCGACCCGGCGTTGGCGGCAGATGAGATGATGACGATTCCGGTGCAGATCAACGGCAAACTGCGCGACCGCGTCGAGTTGCCAGTAGGTGCAAGCGAAGCAGAGGTGCAAGCCGCCGCACTGAAAGCCGAGAACGTGCAAAAGCACCTGGAAGGCAAAGTGCCGCTCAAGGTGATTTACGTGCCCGGCAAGCTGGTAAGTATCGTTATCAAGTAGAGTTTTGCCCCGAAAGGCGCCAAGTCCTTTCGGGGCTTTTTGTTACGAAATTTTAACTTGACAATGATACACATTTCTGATAAAATCTACATTCGCTTAAGGATAACGAAAAACGGGCGTTGACACCCATTTGGGGGCGCGGTCGGTACTTTTTTCTTGCTTTTTTCGGCGATATTTCCCTCTTCTCGTGCATTATCATCTTCGCCGATGGTGTTCCCGGGTATGGGTGGTCTTCTCTCCTGTTGACGAGCAGGGTTCATGGCAAGTCGCCTGGGTTGGGCGGCGGCAGACGACGAGCTAGCGAACGGGCTCAATTCCCTCAAGCGATTGTCATGTCGCCACGCCAGTGGCGCATAAAACCAAGTTAAGAGCGCATCTTCTCCTGTTTTGCGGCAATCGGGCGCCGCAGCCCGATCGATCGCGCTCTTACGCGCCCAATTTCATGCTGAGGAGTTGTCGAATGAGTCAATTGACCATGGCGCCGATGCTTAGCGGTTTGATGCCCGATCAAAAATCGTACGCGCGAATCCCCGATGTTCACAGTATCCCCAAACTAATCCAAGTCCAGATTGAATCGTTTGAATGGTTCAAGACCGAAGGTCTGCGCGAACTGTTTGACGAGATTTCGCCGATCGATTCTTTCAACAAAGATTACAGTCTCTATTTCCCCGGCGATAATGAAATTGCGCGAAAATTCAACTTGACCTACCACTTTGGCGAACCCAAGTGGTCGGAAGCGGAATGCCGCGAGATGGATATGACGTTCGCCGCCCCTTTGCACCTCAAAGTCGCGCTCGTCAACAACCAAACCGGCGAAGCCTCGACCCAAGATGTTTACATGGGTGATTTTCCGCTCATGACCGGCCACGGCACGTTCGTTATCAACGGTGCGGAACGCGTTGTTGTTTCGCAATTGATCCGTTCGCCCGGCGTCTATTTCAGCGCAACGGAAGATCGCGCGACCGGGCGCGTCCTTTGTTCCGCGAAACTCATCCCCAATCGCGGCGCGTGGCTGGAATTTGAAACTTCCAAGCGCGATATTCTGTCCGTCAAAGTTGATCGCAAGCGCAAATTGCCGGTCACGATGCTGCTCAAAGCCATCGGCATTGGCGACGGCACGGACGATGGGCTGATCAATATTTTTGCCGGCGCAGACAATAATCCCGACCACGAATATCTGCGCGCAACGCTCGACAAAGATGTCAAGCCCGATGATGCGGCGCTTGCCAAAATCAATCGCGGCGATTTGTCGCTGATTGATTTCTATTTGCTCGAGTTTTACAAAAAGATGCGCCCCGGCGATCCGCCGACGCTCGACAACGCCAAAAATTTCATGACGACGTTGTTGTTCACGCAACGGCGCTATGACTTGGGCAAAGTCGGTCGCCACAAACTGAATCGTCGATTGTACGGCACCGATATTCCCACCGATCAACTGCCGCCCGAACGGATTATGCGCGCCGATGACTTGGTCAAAGTCATCGAGCATATGATTCTCATCAACAACGGACAAGAAGGCGGCGACGACATTGACCATTTGGGTAATCGGCGCGTGAAAACCGTGGGCGAGTTGATTCAAAATCATCTGCGCATCGGCTTGTTGCGTTTGGAGCGTGTCGTGCGCGAGCGGATGAGCATCCGCGAAGTCGATCAGATTTCGGCGTTGAACCTCATCAACATCCGTCCGGTCGTCGCAGCGATGCGCGAATTTTTCGGCGGCTCGCAATTGTCGCAGTTCATGGATCAGACGAATCCGCTGGCGGAACTTACGCACAAACGCACGCTTTCCGCGTTGGGTCCCGGCGGTCTTCGCCGCGAACGCGCGGGTTTCGATGTGCGTGATGTCCATCATTCCCATTACGGCCGCATCTGCCCGATTGAAACACCAGAAGGTCCGAACATCGGCTTGATTGGTCGTCTGGCAACGTATGGGCAAATCAACGAATTCGGTTTCATCGAGACGCCGTATCGCCTAGTGAAAAATACTGTCGACAACAAAAAGGCGCACTTGATCGGACGCATTCTGCGTGAAGATGTGCACGACGCAGAAACCGGCAAAGTCATTGCGAAAGCTGAAACTGTCGTCGATGAAAATCTCGCAGAGAAGATTGCCGCGCAGAAAAAGATTCCGGAAATCGCCGTGCGCGCGTATGCGGCGGCTGAAATTGTTTATCTCGCCGCGGATGAAGAGGATCGTTATACCATCGCGCAAGCAAATGCCCGCGTCGATGGTATGGGGCAATTCCTCGACAAGCGGGTGGAAATTCGCCGGCATCAGACTTTCCTCACCGAAAATTCGGATCGTGTCCAGTACTCTGGATGTTTCGCCGAAGCAAATCGTCGGCGTGTCTGCGGCGCTCATTCCGTTCTTGGAACACGACGACGCCAACCGCGCCTTGATGGGCTCGAACATGCAACGGCAAGCGGTTCCGCTGTTGCGCCCGGAAGCGCCGGTCGTTGGCACGGGCATGGAAGCGCAAGCCGCGCTTGATTCTGGTCAGGTTATCGTTGTGGAAGAAGATGGCGAGGTTGTCCAGCGTGACCGCGCGCGAAGTCAAAATTCGCAGTGGCAAAAAGGATCGCGTCTATCCGTTGCGCAAGTACAATCGCTCCAATCAATCGACGTGCATCGATCAACGCCCCATTGTCCATCGCGGGCAAAAAGTGAAAAAGGGCGATGTCATCGCGGACAGTTCATCGACCGACCAAGGACAACTGGCGCTGGGGCAAAATGTGGTCGTCGCGTTCATGTCCTGGGAAGGTTATAACTTTGAAGACGCCATTCTCGTTAGCGAGCAAATGGTGCATCAAGATAAATTCACCAGCATCCACATCGAAAAGCACGAAATCGAAGCGCGCGATACCAAGCTGGGTCCGGAAGAAATCACGCGCGATATTCCGAACGTTGGCGAAGATGTGCTGAAGGACTTGGACGAAGAAGGCATCATTCGCGTTGGCGCCGAAGTGGGACCGGGCGATATTCTCGTCGGCAAGATTACGCCGAAAGGCGAAACCGATCTCACGCCGGAAGAAAAATTATTGCGCGCGATTTTTGGCGAAAAAGCGCGTGAAGTCAAAGACTCGTCCCTGCGCTTGCCGCACGGCGAGCGCGGCAAAGTTGTCGATGTCAAAGTGTTCACGCGCGACGAACATCAGCGAATTGTCCGCGGGCGTGGATAAGCTGGTGCGCGTATCGATTGCGCAACATGCGCAAGATTACCGAAGGCGACAAGATGGCGGGACGTCACGGCAACAAGGGTGTCATCTCCAAAGTCGTCCCGGTCGAAGACTATGCCGTATCTTGAAGATGGCACGCCGGTGGATATCATTCTAAACCCGCTGGGTGTGCCGGCGCGTATGAACATCGGACAAATTTTGGAGACGCATCTCGGCTGGGCGGCGGATCGGCTGGGCTTTAAGGTCGTCTCGCCGGTGTTTGATGGCGCGGACGAAGCGGAAATCAGCGCGGAGTTGGCGCGCGCCTGGATGATCGATCAAGCCTGGGTCGAAGTGACCGCGAATGCGTGGACATGGCTGAATGAACAAGAATACAATGTCGACGATTTGAACGACGATGACGAAGCCCGGGCGCTGTATCTGCAACAAGTCTTGAAACATGCCGATCGCCGCAAACTTGCGAACGATCGCGTGTACGCGCGTCGCCAAGTGTTATTGCATTGGCTGAAGGAAAAAGGACTTGACGCGGACGATTTCATTTCGTTTGAGGATGACGAACGTCAGCCGCAGGATCGTGTGGAATCGGATCGAATGGCGCGCGTCGCGTGCTATCGCTTGTGGCTTGAAAAATTCAACGGTAAAAAAGTTTCCGAACGCTTGACCGAAGAGCAATTGATTGCCGAAGTGGAAAAGCTGAGCCAAGAGCTGCAAATTCCCCCGCCGACAGCGGGCAAAATGACGCTGTACGATGGCAAAACCGGCATGGCGTACGATCAACCGGTAACGGTTGGCACGATCTACATGATGAAACTCGCGCACTTGGTGGAAGACAAAGTCCACGCGCGTTCGACCGGACCATACTCGTTGGTCACACAACAACCGTTGGGGGGCAAGGCGCAGTTCGGTGGTCAGCGCTTTGGCGAGATGGAAGTGTGGGCGCTGGAAGCGTACGGCGCGGCGCACACGTTGCAGGAAATGTTGACCGTGAAATCGGACGATGTGACCGGTCGCGTGAAGACATACGAAGCCATTGTCAAGGGCGATCCGATTATGGAACCGGGCGTGCCTGAATCGTTCCGTGTGTTGGTGAAAGAATTGCAGTCGCTCGGTCTTGCCGTTGAAGTGTACAATCCTGAGGGCGAAAAGATGACCTTCGGCAAAGAAGAGAGCGAAGAACGCCATACCAGCGATGGGCAGTGGGCTTTGTTGCACGACGGCGGCGAACGTTCCGAGCGCGATATCCAACGCGAACGACGCGAACGATTTGCGCGCGGCGAACAAATTGTCGACGGCGGCGGTGGTCGCCGCCGCGAAGAAAAGTGGACGCAAGCCGCGGGGCTTGTAATCGGCGAATTGTGACTTTAGAGCCTGCCAACTGGAGTAACTATGGAACTCAAAGATTTCAGCGCAATGCGCAGTCAGCCTGGCGTCGCCAGATCAAATTCGTGCGTGGTCCTACGGCGAAGTTCAAAAACCGGAAACGATCAACTATCGCACCCTGCGCCCCGAACGCGACGGCTTGTTCGACGAACGCATCTTTGGTCCCTCGCGCGATTGGGAATGCGCGTGCGGCAAGTACAAAAAAATTCGCAATCGCGGAATTATTTGCGAAAAGTGCGGCGTGCAGGTTGCGCCCGCGCGCGTCCGCCGCGAACGCATGGGACACATCGAACTAGCGTCGCCGGTCTCGCACTTGTGGTACGTGCGCGGCGTGCCGTCGCGCATCGGTTTGATTCTCGATTTGTCGCCGCGCGCGCTCGAACGCGTGTTGTATTTCGCGCAATACATTGTCATGAAAGTGGACGAAGATGCGCGCAAACGCACGATGCAACGCCTGAGCAAAGAAACGCAGAACAAGACACAAGAACTCGAAGCTCAAGACCGAAGGCGAGATCGAGGACATTGAAAAACAATATCGAAAAAGAAATCGACGCGCTGACGCGCAAGACGGAAGCGGCGATCGAAAAACTGGAAGAGCAATTGGCGGAGAAGACCGATGCGATTGTGAGCGTCGCCAAGAAACTGGAAACGCGCATCGATGAAGCCAAGGGTTCGGAGATTCGCAAGGCGATTGTGTTTGAGCCGACCGACGACGGTGATCGCGGAAGAAGGCGAAACCGTCGCGGCAAAACATCGCAAGAAATTGAACGAACTCGTGCAAGATCAATTGAGCGAGTTTGAAAAAGATTTTCGCGCCAAGCAATCGGACAAGCGCTTGTTGTTTGATGCCGAAAAAGATCAAAAACGCCAAGCTGCGAACGACGAGATTGCCAAAGTTCGCCAAAAACTCGATGCGCAAACGGACAAAATTCACACCGCGCATGACGACCAAGATGGACGAGCTCAAAGCCATCAAAGTTGGCGAGATCATTAACGAATCGCGTTACGCCGAAATGCGCGAAAAGTGGGGCACGCTCTTTGAAGCTGGCATGGGCGCGGATGCGATCTACGCGATTCTGAAAACCGTCGATCTGGATGCGCTGTCGCAAACGATTCGCGAGACGATTCAAGTCGACGCGTTCCAAGCAAGCGAAAAAGAAGGAAATCAAGCGTTTGCGCGTGGTGGAAGCGTTGCGCCGCGCCAACAATCGTCCCGAGTGGATGGTGCTGACCGTTTTGCCGGTCATCCCGCCGGATTTGCGTCCGATGGTGCAACTCGATGGCGGGCGCTTTGCCACGTCCGATTTGAACGATTTGTATCGCCGCGTGATCAATCGCAACAATCGCTTGCGCCGCTTGCTCGAACTCGGCGCGCCCGAAGTCATCGTCAACAACGAAAAACGGATGTTGCAAGAATCGGTCGATTCGTTGATCGATAACGCGCAACGCGGCAAAGCGGTTTCGCAACGCGGGCAACGCAAATTGAAATCGCTTGAGCGATTTGCTCAAAGGCAAACAAGGGCGTTTCCGCCGCAACTTGCTCGGCAAGCGCGTCGATTATTCCGGCCGCTCGGTCATCGTCGTGGGTCCGCATCTGAAATTGCATCAATGCGGGTTGCCTAAGAGTATGGCGCTGGAATTGTTCAAGCCATTCGTGATGCGCAAACTCGTTGAATACAACTACGCGCACAACATCAAAAGCGCCAAGCGCCTGGTTGATCGCGGTTCGTCCGAAGTCTGGGACGTGCTCGAAGAGATCATCAAGAATCATCCGGTCATGTTGAATCGCGCGCCGACTTTGCATCGCCTCGGCATTCAAGCATTCGAAGTGATTCTCGTCGAAGGCAGTGCGATCCAAATTCATCCGCTTGTGTGCGCGGCGTTCAATGCCGATTTCGACGGCGATCAGATGGCGGTGCACGTGCCGCTGTCCGAAGCCGCGAAAGAAGAGGCGCGCACGTTGATGCTTTCATCGCACAACTTGCTCAAGCCATCGTCGGGCGAGCCGATTGTCGAGCCGACGAAAGACATGGTGCTTGGGCGTGTACTATTTGACGATGGAGCGCGCGGGCGCGCGCGGTGAAGGCAAGATTTTTGGCAATCCGGATGAAGTTGCGTTGGCGTATGATCTGGGTCACGTTGAACTGCACGCGAAAATCAAAATGCCGTTCGATCCCGATTACGCGCGCAAAGTCCGGAAGCAAACTGGCGAAAAAGCGCGGCGACTTGGTTGAAACAACTGTTGGCCGCGTGTTGTTCAACGAAATCTTGCCGCCCGAATTGCGTTTTGTGAACGATGCGCTGGACAAGAAAAAACTCAAAGAACTCGTCGCCGCTGTCTACGCCACACTTGGACCCGAAGGCACCGCCGAAATCGTGGACCAGGTGAAAGAAATCGGATTCAAGTATGCCACGCGCAGTGGCTTGACGATTGCCATCGATGACATTACGGTGCCGCCGGAAAAGCGCGTGATCCTTGATCGAAATCTCCGGCCGCGTCAGCGAAGTCGATCAACAATATCGCAAGGGTCTCATCACCGAAGAAGAACAATACGTCAAGACCGTCGAGTTGTGGACGGAAGCCACTGACCGTGTAACCGAAGCGGTGGCAAAAGGGCATGCGCGAATCTTCGCCGATTCGCGTGATGGCAAATTCCGGCGCAACGAAAGGCGGTTTCCAGCCGATTCGTCAACTCGCTGGAATGCGCGGCTTGATGGCTGATCCGTCGGGTCGCATCATTGCCCTGCCGATCAAATCAAATTTCCGCGAAGGGCTTGACCGCGCTGGAATATTTCATTTCGACGCATGGCGCGCGCAAGGGTCTTGCGGATACCGCGTTGCGCACGGCAGATGCGGGTTATCTCACGCGTCGTCTCGTCGATGTGGCGCAAGAAGTCATCATCTACGAAGAAGATTGCGGCACCAATTCCGGCATCTGGGTCGATGGAGCCTCGAAAGATCGCACCGGCGAAAGTTACGCCGAACGCGCGATGGGACGCGTGGCTGCGCAGTCGATTGCTGATCCCAAGACCGGCGAGGTCATCATTCCCGCCGGCGAAATCGTCACCGAACAAATTGGGTTGCTGTGGAAAAAGCCAAAGTGGATCGCGTGTTTGTGCGCAGTCCCTTGACGTGCGAAGCACGCCACGGTATCTGTGGCAAATGCTACGGCATCGATCTGGCGCGCGGCGGCGTGATTGCCAAGGGCGAAGCGGTGGGTATTATCGCCGCGCAATCGATTGGCGAGCCCGGCACGCAATTGACTTTGCGCACATTCCATACCGGCGGTGTCGCCGGTGGCGAGGATATCACCAGCGGTCTACCGCGTATCGAAGAACTTTTCGAAGCGCGCGATCCTAAAGGTGAATCGTTGATGGCGGAAATCGACGGTACCGTCGAAATGGTCATCGACGGCGATGAACGCCAAGTGCGCATCGTCAATTTGCGCATCGAAGAAGATGAGTACGAGCTGGCGCGGGGCGTCAAGGCGCAAATTGAAGACGGCGATGAAGTTGAAAAAGAACAATTGATTGCCAAAGGTGGCGAGACCGAAATCTTCGCCAAGGGCGAAGGCAAGGCAATTGTCGAAAAAGGTCTCATCACGGTTCGCCGCGAAATTCGCGTAGAATCTGAATCCGATTTGCCCGCCGCCGCTCGCTTGCGCGTGGAAGATGGGCAGACGGTTAAAGCCGGCGATCAATTAACCGATGGCTCGAAAAACCCGCGCGAGATTTTGCGCATTCTCGGCAAGGATGCGTGCGAGATGTATTTGTTGGAAGAAGTTCAACGCGTGTACCGCTCGCAAGGTGTGAACATTCACGATAAACATATCGAAATCATCGTGAGCCAGATGTTGCGCCGCGTGCGCGTGCGCTCTTCCGGCGACACGGATTTGCTGCCGGGCGAAATCCTTGACCGCAAGGCGTTCGACGAACGCAATTCCAAAGTCATCGAAGCCGGCGGCAATCCCGCAACCTCGCAGCCAATTTTGCTCGGGTTGACGCGCGCCGCGTTGGCGACAGAATCGTTCTTGGCGGCAGCATCGTTCCAGGAAACTTCGCGCGTGTTGACGGATGCGGCGGTGCGGGGTCGCGTCGATCAATTGCGCGGGTTGAAGGAAAACGTCATCCTCGGCAAGTTGATTCCGGTGGGGAGCGGCTTCAAGCCGATGTCGTCGACGTTGATCGATTTGGGTCCGGCGCCAACAGTGACGGTGGACGACATTACCAGACGAGTCAAGCGAGCTTGCGGCTTGATTTGACACGAAATCAGTATTTGCGTATAATCGACGTCCGTGAGTCGTGATGGAAAGATTGTAGCACGCGAAAACAGTCGTTCCGTCTGCAAACGGCGATTCACGCTTACTTGGGTCACCCGTCTCTAGAGTTTTTGGAGATGAAAAAAGGGTTCCGCAAACAATCGTCGTCCGTGAGAGAAAACACGGAAACACGATTGCGATCGAGCGAAACCTTTGCGGGAGCTGGTGAACCGGGGATGTCCGCTTGGAAGTTTACAATGCCCCTTCCTTCGTGCTGTGCGGCGCAAGCCAAATAGCGCGAGCCTCCAAAAGCGGAGGGGCATTTTGTTGCCTAAAGTAGGCAAGATTTGCGCAAGTAGCCAAAATGCTACACGGAGGAACTTAGGTGCCAACGATCAATCAACTTGTTCGCAAAGGGCGCAAGCCGCAAGGAAAGAAAACCAAATCGCCGGCGTTGCGTTTTACGCTGAACACGCTTGCGTAACAAGCAAGAGCGCGGCAAGGGTTCGCCGCTCAAGCGCGGCGTCTGCACGGTTGTCCGCACGATGACGCCCAAGAAACCGAACTCGGCGTTGCGCAAAATTGCGCGCGTGCGCTTGACGAACGGAATCGAAGTGACGGCGTATATTCCGGGCGAAGGTCATCAATTGCAAGAGCACTCGGTGGTTCTGATTCGCGGTGGTCGTGTGAAGGATTTGCCGGGCGTGCGCTATCATATCGTGCGCGGCGCGCTGGATACGTCCGGCGTGGAAAAGCGGCGCAAGGGGCGCAGCAAGTACGGCGCCAAGCGACCGAAAGCCGGCGCGGCTGAAGCGGCAGCGTAATCTAGTGTCCAGACACTAGTTCAAGTGGAGGAGTTTAGAAATGCCCCGACGTGGAAAAGTTGAGCACCATATACCGTCTCCGGACGGCAAATACAACAATTTGACGCTTGCGTCGTTCATCAATCGTTCGATGACGCGCGGCAAGAAGAACACGGCGACGCGCGTGGTGTACGGCGCGCTGGATATTATCGCCGACAAGACCAAAAAGAATCCGGTCGAGGTTTTTGAGACCGCGTTGCGCAATGCGGGTCCGACCATCGAAGTGCGCCCGCGCCGTGTCGGTGGCGCGACGCTCCAAGTCCCGGTCGAAGTCCCGGCGGTCCGCCGCACTGCGCTGGCGATGCGCTGGCTGATTGCGAATGCGCGCTCGCGCGCGGGCAAGACCTACGCCGAAAAATTGGCAGGCGAGTTGATGGATGCCGCCGCTAATCAGGGCGCGACGATCAAGAAAAAAGAAGAAACGCACAAGATGGCAGAAGCCAACCGCGCGTTTGCACATTATCGTTGGTAATCACAAATGACAAATGACGAATGATGTCATTATCGCGTCATTCGATAATTTGGATATTGGATATGAATTGTGGCAAGACTAGTTTCGCTCGACAAAATTCGAAATATTGGTGTAATTGCGCACATTGACGCCGGCAAGACGACCGTCAGTGAGCGAATTTTGTATTACACCGGCAAGACATACAAAATCGGCGAAGTGCACGATGGCACGGCGGTGATGGATTGGATGGAGCAGGAACGCGAACGCGGCATCACGATTACCTCCGCGGCGACGACGGCCATCGTGGCGCGAGCATCAGATCAATCTGATCGATACACCAGGGCATATTGATTTTACCGCCGAAGTTCAGCGTTCGTTGCGTGTGCTCGATGGCGGTATTGTCGTGTTCGATGCGGTTGCCGGCGTGCAACCGCAATCCGAAACGGTGTGGCGGCAAGCGGATCGGTTTGGCGTGCCGCGTTTGGCGTTCGTCAACAAAATGGATCGTGCCGGCGCGAACTTTTTACCGTACCATCGATATGATTATTGACCGTCTTGGGCGCGCGCCCGGTGACGATTCAAATGCCGATTGGCGCAGAATCGGCTTTTGAAGGTTTTATCGATTTGTTGACGATGAAAGAAATTGTTTATGGCGATGACCCGGATGTCGATCCGGAAGTTCGTCCGATTCCGCGCATCGTTGCAAGACGAAGCGACGCAACGTCGCCATACGCGATGATCGAGGTCATCGCCGAAACCGACGAAGCGCTGACTGAAAAATATCTTGAAGGGCGCGAGATTTCCTCGACGAATTGCGTGCTGCACTGCGTCGAGCAACTATCTCCGGCAAACTTGTGCCTGTCTTGTGTGGCGCGGCGCTCAAGAACAAGGGCGTGCAAGCGGTGTTGGATGCAGTGGTTGATTTACTTGCCATCGCCGTTGGATATTCCCGCAGTGCGTGGCATCGACCCCGATGATCTGGAAAACAAGAGCTACGTCGCCATGCAGATGATAACGAACCGGCTTCCGCGCTTGGCATTCAAAATTGTAACTGATCCTTACGTTGGACGTCTGGCGTATATTCGTGTCTACTCTGGAAAAATTTCGACTGGGCAAGCTTTGGTCAATACCGCGCGCCGCAATCAACGCGAACGCATCGGGCGTTTAGTGCGCATGCACGCCAACTCGCGCGAAGAAATTGAAGAAGTGTTGGCGGGCGACATCGCCGCGATCATTGGTCCCAAAAATACATTTACGGGCGATACCTTGTGCGATGCCGACAATCCGATTTTGCTCGAGGCGATCAAGTTCCCCGAGCCAGTTATTTCCGTTGCGATTGAGCCGCGCACCAAAGCCGATCAGGATAAGATGGCAGAAGCGTTGCGTCGATTGTCGGAAGAAGACCCCACGTTCCGCGTGCGCACGGACGAAGAAACCGGGCAGACGCTCATCAGCGGCATGGGCGAATTGCATCTTGATGTTTTGGTTGACCGCATGATGCGCGAATTCAAAGTGTGGGCGAACGTCGGCAAGCCCCAAGTGGCGTATCGCGAAACGATTACGCGGCCCGCCAAGGGCGAAGGGCGCTTTGTGCGCCAAACCGGCGGTCGCGGTCAGTATGGTCATGCCGTTCTCGAACTTGAGCCGTTGGAAAAGGGCAAGGGTTTTGAATTCGAAGATGCGATTCGTGGCGGTGTCGATTCCGCGCGAATACATCCCGGCAATCGAAAAAGGTGTGCGTGAATCACTCGATAGCGGTGTCGTCGCAGGTTATCCGGTCGTTGATATCAAAGCGCGCTTGATCGATGGCTCGTTCCACGAAGTCGATTCGTCGGAAATGGCATTCAAGATTGCCGGGCTCGATGGCATTCAAAGCCGGCGTGCAAAAAGGCAGTCCCGTTTTGCTTGAACCGGTCATGAAAGTTGAAGTGGTTGTGCCCGGAAAATTTCATGGGCGACATTATCGGCGATTTGTCGTCGCGGCGCGCGCACGTGGAAGGCATGGAACCGCGCATGGGCGGTGTGACCGCAATCCGCGCGTTTGTTCCGCTCGCGACGATGTTTGGTTATGCAACGGATGTGCGTTCTCGACACGCAAGGACGCGGAACGTTTACGATGGAATTTGATCATTACGATCAATTGCCTGCGAGCTTCGCCGAGACGATTATTGGCGGGCAGAGCAGAAAGCATCCACTTAGACTCTTGAAAAGGAGTTTGTAAAAATGGCAAAATGCAAAATTTGAACGCACCAAGCCGCACGTCAACGTCGGCACGATTGGCCACGTCGATCACGGCAAGACCACGCTGACCGCCGCCATCACCAAAGTGATGTCGCTCCACGGCATGGCGCAATTTGTCTCGTACGATCGAAGTCGCCAAGGCATCCGAAAAACAAGGCCGCCGCGACGACACCAAGATTCTGACCATCGCCATCTCGCACGTCGAATACGAAACCGATAACCGCCATTACGCGCATATCGATTGCCCGGGTCACGCCGATTACATCAAGAACATGATTACCGGCGCGGCGCAAATGGACGGCGCGATTCTCGTCGTCTCCGCGCCCGATGGTCCGATGCCGCAAACGCGCGAGCACATTCTGTTGGCGCGCCAGGTGGAAGTGCCCGCCATCGTCGTCTTCCTGAACAAAGTCGATTTGATGGACGATCCCGAACTTTTCGACTTGGTCGAGTTGGAGTTGCGCGATTTGTTGTCGTCGTATCAATTCCCCGGCGACAAGACGCCGATCGTGCGCGGCGCGGCGGTCAAGGCGTTGATCAGCACGTCGAAAGACATCAATGCGCCCGAATACGCGTGCATCTTGGAATTGATGCGCGTGGTCGATGCCTATGTGCCGACGCCGACGCGCGCGGTGGACAAACCGTTCTTGATGCCGATTGAAGATGTGTTTGGGATCAAGGGACGCGGGACCGTGGTAACGGGTCGCGTGGAACGCGGCGTGGTCAAAGTCGGCGAGACGGTTGAGATCGTGGGCATTCGGGACACGCGGTCGACGGTGGTGACGGGCGTGGAAATGTTCCGCAAGTTGCTGGATAGCGGGCAAGCGGGTGACAACATTGGTTGTTTGTTGCGCGGCATCGAGCGCGACGGACGTGGAACGGGGTCAAGTGCTTGGCGGCCCCCGGTTCGATCAAGCCGTTGACGCAGTTCGAAGGCGAAGTGTACGTGTTGAAGAAAGAGGAAGGCGGACGGCACACGCCGTTCTTCAAGGGATATCGACCGCAGTTTTACATCCGGACGTTGGACGTGACCGGGGATGTGGAATTGCCGGCGGGTGTGGAAATGGTGATGCCGGGCGACAATGTGACGATCAAAGTCAAATTGATTACGCCGGTGGCATTGGACAAGGGTGAGCGCTTTGCGATTCGCGAAGGCGGTCACACGGTCGGTTCGGGTGTTATCACCAAGGTGTCAGCATAAGATGTTAGTTGCTGGTCATTAGTAATCTAACGACTAGCATTGAGGAGACTATGGCTCGGCAAAAAATTCGCATTCAACTCAAAGGCTATGATCATCGCGTTCTCGATCAATCGGCGAAACAAATTGTCGAAACGGCGGAGCGCACCGGCGCGGCAGTGGTGGGACCGATTCCACTGCCGACCAAAATCGAAAAATTTACGGTGCAACGCGCCACGTACATCGACAAGGATTCGCGCGATCAATTCGAGATTCGCACGCACAAGCGTTTGATTGATGTTGTAGAGCCAAGCTCCAAGACCATCGACACGCTGATGCGGCTGAACTTGCCCGCCGGCGTGGATATTGAAATCAAACTCTAGTCCGATAGTGCAATAGTCGAGATAGTCAATAGTTTGTCTTGGACTATCTGGCTACTCTCTGACTATCTGCACTAACGAACTATCGAACTGAGGACTAATTATGGCTGAAGGATTGCTCGGCAAAAAAGTTGGGATGGCGCAGATTTACAACGAAAAAGGCGAAGTCATCCCGGTCACGGTGCTGGAAGTGGGACCGTGTTTTGTCACTCAAATCAAATCGCTGGAAAATGATGGCTATGGCGCGATCCAATTGGGTTTTGGCGAGAGTAAACGCTTGAACAAACCCCAACGCGGTCATTTGAAAAACTTGCCGTCGCTTGGAAAACTTGTTGGAAGTTCGCACCGGCAACACCGGCAATTATCAAGTTGGGCAGAAGTTGAACGTTGCGCTCTTCAACGCCGGTGATTTGGTCGATGTGAGCGGCGTGTCGAAAGGCAAGGGACACGCCGGCGTCATCAAGCGTCATCACTTTAAGGGTAGCAAAACAACGCATGGCGCCTCTGACCGCGTGCGCCGAGGTGGTTCCAGCGGCGCGACGACGACACCCGGACGCGTATTGCGCGGCTTGCGCATGGCTGGGCAGTTGGGCAATAAGCACGCGACGACTTTGAATCTCGAAGTTGTTACCGTTGATGCGGAACGCAATTTGCTTGCCATCAAAGGCGCGGTGCCGGGCGCGAATGGCGGATTGCTTTTCGTGCGCCGAGCGCGCAAGGAAAAGAAAGTCGTCAAGTTGCAACAAGTCGGGAAAAAAGGCGCGAAATAAATAGTCGCTACCGGCGAGTGTCTATCGACTAACGGAGTTATCGCAATGCAAGTTCCTTTGTATAACCAAGCAGGGCAAAAAATCGGGACAACCGAATTACAAGATCGCATTTTTGGCATCGAGCCGAACAAGCCGGTGATGCATCAGGCGTTGTTGCGCCAATTGGCAAACGCGCGGCAAGGCAATGCGGATACCAAAAAGCGCGATGAAGTTGCCGGCGGCGGCGCCAAACCCTGGAAGCAAAAAGGCACGGGGCGCGCGCGCCAAGGTTCCACGCGATCGCCGCAATGGCGGCACGGCGGCATCGTGTTTGGTCCGACGCCGCGATCGTACGAACAAAAAATGCCGCTGAAGATGCGACGCTTGGCGTTGCGTTCCGCCTTGTCCGTCAAGGTTGCCGACGGTCAAGTGCGCGTTGTCGATGACTTGAAGTTCGATGTGCCCAAGACGCGCGAAATGGAAAGCGTGCTTGGCGGCTTGGAAGTGCAATCGTCCGCGCTGATCGTTTTGTCCGGAAGCGAACATGACAGTGCAAAAATCGGCGGCGAATATTCCCGATGTCAAGACGTTGCGCGCAACGTATCTCAATGTGCGCGACTTGCTGAACTACGATATGTTGATCCTGCCGCTTGGCGCAGTCAAAGTAATCGAAGGATATTTGGGAAAATGAACCAATCCGCCAATTACCCAATGAACCAATTGCTTGGCTCATTGGCACATTGGCAATTGGCTCATTGATGGGGTTGGATATGCATCTTTACGAAATTTTGAGACGACCGTTGACGACAGAAAAAACAAATCGCCTGAAGGACGAGTTGCGTCAATACGCGTTTGAGGTGGATGGGCGCGCGACCAAGCCGCAGGTCAAAGAGGCGGTCGAGAACGCATTCAAGGTGACGGTGCTCGATGTCAATGTGATGATTGTTTCGCGCAAGCGCCGCCATTTTGGTCGCCGCGTCATGTACAAGCCGGCGTGGAAAAAAGCGGTCGTCACTATCGCCGCGAACCAACGCATCGACCTGTTTGAAGGTGTATAAACATGGGAATTAAAGTCTACAAGCCCACGTCCAAGGGTCGTCGCAACATGTCGACCCCGACGTTTGAGGAAATTACCAAAAAGACGCCGGAAAAATCCTTGCTATCGCCGGGCAGGCGCCAAGCCGGGCGCAACAACCAAGGCGGTATAACGGTACGTCATCACGGCGGTGGCAATCGTCCAAAGTATCGCATGGTCGATTTTCGACGCGAGAAATCCGGCGTGCCTGCCAAAGTCATGGCCATCGAATACGATCCCAATCGCACCGCGCGTATCGCGCTCTTGTATTACGCCGATGGCGAAAAACGATACATTCTGGCGCCGGTCGGCATGATGGTGGGCGACACGATCATGTCCAGCCCGACCGCCGAAATCAAATCCGGAACACGCTTCCGATTTCGTCGATTCCGGTCGGCACGATTATTCACAACGTCGAATTGCAAAAAGGTCGCGGCGGACAATTGGTTCGCTCGGCGGGCACCGGCGCGCAATTGATGGCAAAAGAAGGCAAGTATGCCCAGGTTCGTTTGCCATCGGGCGAAGTGCGCTATGTGAGCATCGATTGTTTCGCGACGATTGGTTCGCTGGGCAACGCGGAATGGAATACGATCAAACTCGGCAAAGCCGGTCGCCGACGTCACATGGGGTGGCGTCCGACGGTACGCGGCGCAGTGATGAATCCGCGCGATCATCCGCACGGCGGTGGTGAAGGTAAAGTGGGTGTGGGTATGCCCGGTCCCAAGACGCCGTGGGGCAAGCCAGCGTTGGGTAAAAAGACGCGTCGCATCAAGTTCACCAGCAAGTTTATCGTCAAACGACGGGGCAAGAAGTAAGTCAAATAACCAAATAGGCCAAACGTACCAAAGGTGCCAAAGATTTTTGGCAGGTTTGGCAGGTTTGGCGGGTTTGGCAGGTTTGGAGGAAGTATGGGTCGCTCGTTAAAGAAAGGTCCTTTTGTACAAGAAAGATTGCTCAAGCGGATTGAGCAAATGAACAAGCAAGGCGAAAAGCGCGTGTTGAAAACGTGGTCGCGCGCGTCGGTCGTGTTTCCGCAAATGGTCGGTCACACGATTGCCGTGCATGACGGACGGCGTCACGTGCCGATATATATCACAGAAAATATGGTGGGACATCGTCTGGGTGAATTTGCGCCCACGCGCCATTTCCGCGGTCACTCGACGCGTGAAAAAGCCGAAGCCGCTGCCGCCGCCGCGGCGCCCGCCGCCGCGCCCGCTAAAGCGGGCTAGTCAGGGAGATATATCATGGCGGATTATTTTGAAGTCAAGGCAGTCGAAAAATTTCTACGCATGTCGCCGCGCAAAGTGCGCTTGGTCGCCGATCTCGTGCGCGGCAAAAGCGTGAATGAAGCCATCGGCTTGCTCGCAATGACGCCGAAGGAAGCCGCGCGCGTGATTGAAAAAGCGATCAACGCCGCCGCTGCGAATGCAACGCAGAACTATGGTTTGGTACGCGAAGAGTTGTTCATCGCGACGATTTATGCAGACGAAGGACCCACGCTCAAACGCATGAAAGCCGGAGCGCGCGGTCGCTATAAACCGATTTTGAAACGTGGCGCGCACATTACCGTCGGCGTGGCGGAACGCGAGGCGAAGGAGTCATAATGGGACGCAAGGTTCATCCTTACGGGTTTCGACTGGGCTATATCAAGGACTGGCGTTCTAAATGGTTCGCTGCCGATAAAAAATGTGTACAACGAATTGCTCGCCGAAGATATGAAAGTGCGCAAGCTGGTTATGAGCAAAGTTGGACACGCCGGCATCGCCGATATCCGCATCGAACGATTCCCAAATCAACGTGGCGATTTTTGTGCACACCGCCAAACCCGGGAATTATCATCGGCCGCAAAGGTCAAAGCGTGATTCAATTGCGCAAAGACTTGGAAGACTTGACGAAGAAAAAAATCAAGCTTGATGTCGTCGAAGTTGAGATGCCGGACGCGGATGCGTATTTGATCGCCGAGAGCATTTGTCAGCAGATGGAAAAACGCATCTCGCACAAACGCGCGATGAAGCAAGCCGTGATGCGCGCGATGCGCGGCGGAGCGCAAGGAATTAAGATTACCGCCGGCGGACGCTTGGCCGGTTCGGAAATGGCGCGCCGCGAAATGGTCAAGGATGGTCGAATTCCGTTGAACACCTTGCGCGCTGACATCGATTATGCGCGCCACGAAGCACTGACGACGTATGGCAAAATCGGCGTCAAGGTTTGGATTTACAAAGGCGAAGTGTTGCCGGATGTGCGCCGCGCCGAAATTGCAAAGCAGATTCAAGCGGCCGCCGCGCAAGCCGAAGCCGCGTCAGAGAATAGCTAATTTTATTATCGGCAAGTGTTTGGAGTATTTCAGATGTTGATGCCTAAACGAGTCAAGTTCCGCAAACAGCATCGCGGTCGTATGAAAGGGAAAGAAACGCGTGGCGTTACCCTGGATTTTGGCGACTTTGGTTTGCAAGCACTGCAACCGTGTTGGATGACCAGCCGCCAACTCGAAGCCGCGCGTCGTGCGGTCGTGCGTTTTGTCAAGCGCGGCGGCAAGATTTGGATTCGCGTTTTTCCCGATCATTCGGTCACGATCAAGGGCGCGGAAACACGCATGGGTGGTGGTAAAGGCGCGCCCGATCATTGGGTTGCCGTTATCAAGCCCGGGCGCGTGCTGTTTGAAATCAGCGGTGTCAAGGAAGAAACGGCGCGTGAAGCGATGCGTTTGGCGTCGCACAAGTTGCCGATCAAAACCCAGTTTATCACCCGAGCGGAGGCGAAGTAATGGAAGCCACACAACTTCGCACCATGGACGACGCCGCGTTGCACAAGCAACTCGACGATTTGCACCAAGAATTGTTCAACTTGCGATTCCAACGCGCGGCAGGACAATTGCCTAACGTGAATCGCCTGCGCGAGGTGCGACGCGATATTGCCCGCGTCAAGACGCTCTTGCGCCAGCGCGTGCAGGAGGCGAAATGAGAGAACATCGCAGAATTATGCAAGGTCGCGTAATCAGCGACAAGATGGCAAAGACTGTCATCGTCGAAATCGAAGAACGCAGCAGTCATCCGTTGTACGGCAAAGTCGTCACGCAGACGCGCCGATTCAAAGCGCATAACGACGAACCAGTGATTGCCAAAGCCGGCGATTTGGTCAAGATCATCGAATCACGACCGATGTCGCGTGCCAAGCGTTGGCGCGTGCATGAAATCGTCCAGCGGGGCGAGGTCGTCGAACAAATCGTTGAAAAAGAATTGGAAGAATTGCGTGCAACGGAAGAAGCCGTTCGCGCCGCGCGCCGCGCAGAAGAAGAACGCCGCGCTGCTGAACGCTTGTCCAAGCTCGCCGGCGAGGACGAGTCTGCCGAGGATGACGCGGCGGAAAGCGAGGTCCAATGATTCAGACCAACACCCGCCTCATCGTCGCCGATAACACCGGCGCACGCGAGATCATGTGCATTCGCGTCAAAGGCGGCGGAAACCGACGCTCCGGCGGCATCGGCGATATTATCGTCGGCTCGGTCAAATCCGCGATTCCCACCTCGTCGATTAAAAAAGGCGAAGTGGTACGCGCGGTGATCGTCCGCACGACCAAAGAACATGGCCGCGCGGACGGATCGTACATTCGATTTGATGATAACGCGGCAGTTATTCTCGACGGCGAAACGACGAATCCCAAAGGCACACGCATTTTTGGTCCTGTGGCGCGCGAGTTGCGCGACAAGGGTTTCATGAAGATCATTTCGCTCGCGCCAGAGGTATTGTAATGAACAAGATTCGCAAAGGCGATACCGTGATGGTGATTGCCGGCAACGATCGCGGGAAACGCGGCGAAGTGCATAGCGTCTCGCCCAAAAAAGGCGTTCTGATCGTCGCAGGCATCAACCTGGTGAAAAAGCATCAAAAGCGTACCGGCGATGTGCGAACGCAAGCCGGTATCATCGAGCGCGAAGGACCGATTGATCTCTCGAAAGTAATGGTCGTGTGCAAGAGTTGCGGCAAGCCGACACGCGTCGGGTTCAGCGACGAGGGCGGCAAAAAAGCGCGCAAGTGTAAAAAGTGCGGACAGATTATCGACTAGTGGCTAGATACTAGCGACTAGTGACTAGACAAGATTGACGAGGTAACAGATGGCAAAGCCAGAACAGGCGGCAAAGCCAAAGCCAGATGCCAAGCCCCAGCCAAAAGCCAAGGGCGCGCCGCAACAAGAAAGCAAAGGACCCAAGGCCGCTGAAAAGCGCGCCAAGTCGGCGGTGCCGCCGCGCATGAAAGAACAGTACCGCAAGGAAATTGTGCCGGCGCTGGTGCGCGAATTTGGATACAAGAATGTGATGCAGGCGCCACGCGTTCAGAAAATCGTGGTGAACATCGGTGTGGGCGAAGCAGTGGGTAATGCCAAGGCGATTGATGGCGCGGTCAAAGACATGACCTTGATCACCGGGCAAAAGCCGTGGGTGCGCAAGGCAAAGAAATCGATTGCGACGTTCAAAGTGCGTGAAGGCATGCCGATTGGCGTGATGGTCACGTTGCGCGGCGATAACATGTATTATTTTCTCGACCGTTTGGTGAATGTGGCACTCCCGCGCACGCGCGATTTTCGCGGCGTCCCGCGCGACGCGTTCGATGGTCGCGGCAATTATACGCTGGGTTTGCGCGAGCAATTGATTTTTCCGGAAATCGATTACGATACGATTGATAAAGTGCGAGGCATGGAAGTCAGCATCGTGACTTCCGCCAAGACGGATGAAGAAGGGCGGCGTTTGTTGCAATTGCTCGGAATGCCGTTCCGAGCGCAATAGCTGGAGGGGATGTCGTGGCAAAGAAATCGATTGTGAATCGCGAACAACATCGTAAATATCCAAATCGTGTGCGCAACCGTTGTCAGGTTTGTGGTCGCCCGCGCGGTTACATCCGACGCTTTAAAATGTGCCGCATCTGCTTCCGTAAGGAAGCGTTGCAAGGCAACATCCCCGGCGTGACCAAATCCAGCTGGTAAGCCGCCTGCGATTCTCAAGTTGGTGAATCGCTCAAGAATGAATCCGAGTTGTGTGGTAAGGAGCAGGGACTAATGGTAAACGATCCCATCGCTGATATGCTCGCCCGATTAAGTAATGCCGCTGCGGTCAAACACCCTTCTGCGGTGATGCCCGCATCGAAATTGCGCGTGGCGGTGGCGAGAATTTTGAAAGACGAAGGTTACGTCGAAAAGCTTGAAGTGAGCAAGGACAAGCCGCAAGCACAATTGCGCGTCTGGCTCAAGTATGATGATCGTCGCAAGCCGATTCTATGCGGAGTTCGCCGTGTGTCTAAACCCGGTCGCCGGGTGTACGCAGGCAAGGCGGAAATTCCGTGGGTGCGGAACGGCTTGGGTGTGACGATTGTCTCGACGACGCGTGGTGTCATGTCCGGTTCGCGTGCCAAGCGTGAGGGCTTGGGCGGCGAAGTCTTGTGCTACGTGTGGTAATTGGAGGATTGGCATGTCTCGTGTGGGACGTTTGCCCGTCAAGTTTCCGGCGGGCGTTAAAGTGAATGTCGAAGGATCGACGGTTACGGTCAAGGGTCCCAGAGGGGAACTGAAGCAAACATTCGATCCGGCAATGGAAATCAAAGTTGACAAGGGTCAAATCGTCGTGCATGCGCCGGCAGATAAACTGTACGATGCCAAGCACGGTTTGACGCGATCTTTGATCAACAACATGGTTCTGGGTGTTACCGACGGCTATAAAAAGGACCTCGAAATCGAAGGGGTCGGGTATCGTGCCGAATTGCAGGGCAAGAACCTGGTTCTGGCGTTGGGCTTTTCGCATCTGGTGACGATTGAACCGCTGGCAGGAATCACCTTCACCGTCGACAAAACGCAACGCTTGTTCAGCGTCGAAGGCGCAGACAAACAGACGGTTGGTCAGATGGCGTCACAGATTCGATTGATTCGACCGCCCGGAACCGTACAAAGGCAAGGGCATTCATTATCTCGGCGAAAAGATTCGCCGCAAAGCTGGTAAAGCCGGTAAAGCTGGCGCCAAGTAAGATTGATATGTCGCGCGCGGATAAATTCGCGCGCTGAGGTAGAGTGATGAAAACGATTGCAACTCATGTTCGCAGAGAACGACGCCAACGGCGCGTGCGCGCCAAAGTCAAGGGCACGCCGGCGCGGCCGCGTTTGAATGTGTTCCGCAGTGCGCGACACATCTTTGCGCAAATTATCGATGATGCCAAAGGGCACACGTTGGTCGCCGCATCGACCTTGGATGCAGACGTGCGCGCCAAGGCGAAAGAATTGAAAAAACAAGACGAAGCGAAGGCCGTCGGTAAATTGCTGGCGCAACGCGCTGTCGAAAAAGGATTAAAGCAAGTAGTGTTTGATCGCGGCGGATATCAATATCATGGTCGCGTGAAATCGCTTGCAGAAGGCGCCCGCGAGGGCGGATTGGAATTCTAGGAGAGACTCGATGCCAAAAGGTCCAATGGGTGGTGGTGGCGGTGCAGGTGGTGGTGCAAGACGCGGAGGACCCCGCCGCGATCAAAAGCGACAAGAAGATTCCGGTCCTTCGTTTGACGAACGCGTGGTCGATATTACCCGCACGTCCAAAGTGGTCAAGGGCGGTCGTCACTTTGGTTTCCGCGTCGTTGTGGTCGTCGGCGATAATAATGGCACGGTCGGTGTAGGCATGGGCAAATCGCGCGAGGTGCCGGAGGCGATTCGCAAAGCCACCGAGCGCGCGCGCAAGGATATGAAAAAAGTGCTCCGCGCCGGCACGACGATTCCGCATATGATCGTGAGCAAGTTTAGCGCGTCCCAAGTGATGCTCAAACCGGCAACGCCGGGCACCGGCGTCATCGCGGCAGGTGGTGTGCGCGCAGTTTTGGAATGCGCGGGCGTCAAAGATGTGTTGACGAAATCGTTGGGTAGCGCAAACAAGTTGAATGTCGTCTATGCGACGATGCAGGGGTTGCTTGACATGACCGATGCTGAGCAAGTGGGCAAACGACGCAACAAGCCCGCCGCGCAGCTCTTGCCGCCGTGGAGGAGAGAGAATGCCAAGCAAGGGTAAATTGAAAATTACGTGGGTCAAGAGCGCCATCGGATACAAGAAAAATCAAAAGGCGACGATTGCCGCGTTGGGATTTCGCCAACTTGGGCAAGTAATCGAGCAAGCCGATTCGCCGCAGATTCGCGGCATGGTTTTCACCGTTCGCCATTTGGTTAAGGTCGAAGAAGCCAAAGGCTAACCGCTACGTTGGAAGGTTGCAATGAAACTACACGATCTTAAACCCTCTGAGGGTGCAAAACACAGACGACGACGCGTTGGGCGCGGTATTTCCGCCGGGCAAGGCAAGACGGCCGGACGCGGTACCAAAGGTCAGCGCGCGCGCACGGGTCGCGGCGTTAGCCTTTATTTCGAAGGTGGTCAATTGCCGCTCGTGCGTCGATTGCCGCACACGCGCGGTTTCACGAATATTTTCAGGGTCGATTACGAAGTGGTGAACCTGAGCACGTTGAACGCCAAGTTCAACGCCGGCGCCGAAGTTACACCAGAGGCAATGGTTGAGCAAGGTTTGGTGCACAAGCCAGATCACGTCAAAGTATTGGGCACGGGCGACCTGAGCAAAGCGCTGCAAGTCAAGGCGCACGCGTTCTCGACTAGCGCGAAAGAAAAAATCGCCAAAGCGGGTGGAACCGCCGAAGAACTGAAATGAACAAATGACAAATAGACAATGACAAATGCTCGGCACGTTTGGTCATTTGTTCATTGGCAATTTGTCATTCTGGAGTTACAACAATGATTGATGCTCTTCGAAATGCACTGCGTTTGCCTGATCTGCGCAACAAGATTTTCTTCACCTTGTTGATTTTGGTGATCTATCGTCTTGCGGCGCACGTTCCGGTACCGAATGTCGACACAACGGCACTGCGGACTGTGTTCGGGCAGAATCAATTGCTCGGCTTTCTCGATTTGTTTTCCGGCGGCGCGCTCTCCAACTTTTCCGTCGTCGCGATGGGTGTGTATCCGTACATCACGGCGCAAATCATCGTGCAATTGGCAACCGGCATTATTCCGCAATTGGAGCAGATGGTGAAAGAAGGCGGCGAAGCCGGTCGTGCGCGAATGAATCAATGGACGCATTTATTGACGATTCCGCTCGCGGCGTTGCAGGCGTTTGCGCAAGCCACCGTGTTGACGCAAAGCAATCCGCCGGTGTTGACCAAGTTTGGTTTCCAAACCTATCCGCTTGAAACCTTTACGATTATTTTGACGCTCACCGCCGGCACGATTTTTGCGATTTGGCTGGGCGAACTGATTTCCGAACAAGGTATCGGCTCTGGCATCTCGATTATCATCTTCGGCGGCATCGTCGCGGGGATTCCGCAACGCGTTGCCCAGATGTTGCAGACCAATCCGCTCAACTTCTTTTTCTTTTTACTCATTACGGTTGTCACGATTGTCGGAATTATTTACATTCAAGAAGGCAATCGTCGCATCCCGGTTCAGTACGGTAAGATGGTGCGCGGCACAAAAATGTACGGTGGGCAAAGTACTCACATTCCGCTACGCATCAACTCATCGGGCATGATCCCGTTGATCTTTGCCATCTCGATTCTGATTTTTCCCGGTGTCATTGCCGCGCCATTTGCTGCTCCTGCCGGTCAGCCGGAAAACTTTGCGAACTGGATCGTTAACGCGTTCAATCAGCAAAGTCCGGTGTATTGGATTGTATACTTTTTGATGGTCGTCGGCTTTACGTTCTTTTACACGGACGTGATTTTCCGACAGCAAAATATTCCGGAAATGCTGCAAAAACAAGGCGGATTTATTCCCGGTATTCGCCCCGGCAAAAAGACCGAAGATTATTTGAACGGCGTGTTGCAACGCATCACGTTGTTTGGCGCGCTGTTCCTGGGTCATCGTCGCGATTCTGCCATTCCTCATTAGTGATGTCAACGAAACGACCACGATGCTTATCACCAGTACCGGCTTGCTCATTGTCGTCGGCGTAGTGCTGGACACGATGAAGCAGCTGCAAGCGCAATTGTTGATGCGACATTACGAGGGCTTTATCAAATAAATTTTCGCGGCGGAGGAGAGCGTGAGCAAGTATCTCATCTTACTCGGAGCGCCGGGCGCTGGCAAAGGCACGCAAGCGGAAATTCTGTTCAAGGAATTTGGCTTGACGCATATTTCCAGCGGTGATCTTTTCCGCGAGAACGTTTCCAAACAAACGCCACTCGGCACACTGGCCAAGTCCTATATGGACAAGGGCGAGCTTGTGCCAGACGATGTGACGATTCAAATGGTCATGGAGCGCATCACGCGCCCCGATTGCGCCAAAGGCGTTGTGTTCGATGGGTTTCCGCGCACGGTCGCGCAAGCGCAAGCGCTGAAAGCGGCGTTTGGGAAAAAACGCAAAAAGATTGACGGCGTGTTGCTCGTCGCTGTGCGTGATGAATTGCTCGTCGAACGCCTGACCGCGCGATGGATTTGCCCTTTGTGTGGTTCTGTGTATAATGTCCTCTCCAATCCGCCCAAGATAGCGGGTAAATGCGACAAAGACGAAGCGGCATTGGGTCAGCGTGACGACGATAAACCGGAAACGGTCAAGCGTCGTCTCAACGTGTACCACACGCAAACGGCGCCACTCATCGATTTTTATCGCGCCGCGAAATTATTGCGTCAAGTCGATGGCGAACAAAACATCGAAAATGTGCAACAAGCCATCGTCAAAATCGTCAAGAGTTTACGACCTGGGGTAAGACGTGATCGTCCTCAAAAGCCAAAAAGAAATCGCGACAATGCGCGAAGCCGGACGAATCGCGGCAGAAGCACTCGAAGCGCTAAAGCAAAGAGTTCAACCGGGCGTAACAACCGCCGAGCTTGATGCGCTTGCATTTTCGATCATTACCAAGCGCGGCGCGAAACCATCGTTCAAAGGATATCGCGGGTTCCCAGCATCGATTTGCGCGTCGATCAACGAACAAGTCGTGCATGGAATTCCAAGCACGCAAGTCGTTTTGAAAGACGGCGACATTATCTCGATTGATGTGGGCGCGACGCTTAAAGGTTACGTGGGCGATACAGCCGTCACGTTGCCGGTCGGAAAAGTTTCCGATGTCGCGAAGCGATTATTGGAAGCAACGCAAGGCGCGTTGATGGCTGGCATTGCGGCGGCGCATTATGGGAATTATCTAGAAGATGTTTCCGGCGCGGTGCAAGACCATGCGGAAGCGCGCGGCTTTTCGGTGGTGCGCGAGTACGTGGGGCATGGCGTGGGTCGTCAGATGCACGAAGACCCGCAGGTTCCAAATTATCGACAGGGCAAACGGGGTCCCCAGTTGAAACCCGGCATGACGCTCGCGCTTGAGCCGATGGTCAACGTCGGCGTGGCGGAGACGCGCGTTTTGCGCGACAAGTGGACGGTGGTTACCGTCGACGGCAAACTTTCGGCGCATTTTGAACACACGATTGCGATTACCGAAGGCGAGCCGGAAATTCTGACGTTGTTGTGAAATGTTGGAGCAGGAAAAATGAAAGTTAAACCATCGAGTCAAGAAGCGTTGTGAAAAATGCAAGATCATCCGCCGGCGTGGGATTGTGCGGATTATTTGCGATAACCCAAAGCATAAACAACGACAAGGATAATTTAGACGTTGGAGATTGAAAGTTAGAAATTAGGTCGCGCCGTGTCGCAACTCTAAACTCCAGCTTCTAATCTCTAACTTCGGAGGACTTATGGCTCGTATCGCAGGAATTGACCTGCCGCGACAAAAGCGTGTAGACATTGGATTGCGTTATCTTTTTGGAATCGGTCCAACCAAGGCGATGGAAGTCTTGAGCAAAGCCGAAGTCGATCCGTCGATTCGGATCAAGGACTTGTCTGAAGCCGAAGTCGCGCGCATTCGTACGGTGATTGATCGCGATTACAAAGTGGAAGGCGATTTGCGCCGCGAAGTTGCGATGAATATCAAGCGCATGCAAGAAATCGGCTCGTATCGTGGTTTGCGCCATCGCCGCAATCTGCCGGTGCGTGGACAACGGACGCGCACAAACTCGCGCACCAAAAAAGGCACCAAGAAGACGGTCGCCGGGCGCAAGCGCAGCAAGGCGAAGAAGTAATCTAGTGACTAGTGCTGGTCGTCGTGGCTAGTCATCTGGAGGATCAATGGCAGAAGAACAAAAGACAACGACGGGTGGTGCCGCGCCGCGGCGACCAGTTCGTCGTGGGGGCAAGAAAGAAAAGAAGGTCGTACCCTACGGCGTGGCGCATATTCAAGCGTCGTTCAACAACACGATTATTTCATTTTCCGATCAGCAAGGCAATGTGTTAGCGTGGGGCAGTGCCGGCTCGAGCGGATTCAAGGGTTCGCGCAAAAGCACGCCCTATGCCGCGCAGATCGCCGCGCAGAATGCCGCCAAGATCGCGATGGAACTGGGTTTGCGTGAAGTCGAAGTTTTGGTGCGCGGGCCTGGTCCCGGCCGTGAGTCGGCAATCCGTGCCATGCAACAAGTTGGCATCCGCGTGCGTTCGATTACTGACGAAACGCCGATTCCGCACAATGGTTGTCGTCCGCCGAAAAAGCGACGTGTCTAGTTATTTGGAGGATTGATGGGTCGATATCTTGGTTCCGCCTGCGCGTTGTGCCGACGCGAAGGCACAAAACTTTATCTCAAAGGCGACCGGTGTTTCTCAAACAAGTGTGCGGTTGAAAAGCGCCCATTTCCGCCTGGACCGCACGGACAGTCCGGGCAATTTCGGCGCAAGACGAGCGACTTTGCAACCCAATTGCGCGAAAAGCAAAAGGCGCGCCGCATTTATGGCGTGTTCGAACGCCAGTTCCGGGTTTATTTTCAAGAAGCGTCCAAGACCTCGGGCGTTACCGGCGCGGCACTGCTGCAATTCTTGGAACGACGTTTCGATAACGTCGTTTATCGATTGGGATTTGCGGCGAGTCGCAAGCAAGCGCGCCAATTGGTTTTGCATGGACACTTTCTTGTCAACGGCAAACCGATCAACGTTGCCTCTTACTTGCTCAAAGCCGGCGATGTGCTCACGCTGACCGAAGAGAGTCGTAAGAACGCGTACTTTCAAGCCGTCGCCAAAGACATGGCAAAGAAATCGGTTGCCGGCTGGTTATCGCTTGATGGTCAGAACCTGTCCGCTAGCGTGGTCAGCTTGCCCACGCGCCAGCAAATCGACACGCAGTTGAAAGAACAATTGATTGTGGAGTACTGACAGCCGGTAAGACTAGTGCAATAGTTGGATAGTTCGTGAGTGCTCTAGTTCATGCAATCGGCGGAAACTATTGCACTCGGGTCACTATCGTGCTATTGAACTATTCTGAACCAGGAGGTTCCGCGTTGGAAGCAGTTTTACCTAAAATCGAAGCGGAAGCAATTTCAAAGAGCTACGGGAAATTTATTATTGGTCCCTTGGAAAGCGGGTACGGCTTAACGCTGGGCAATGCGTTACGCCGAATGTTGCTCGCCTCGTTGACTGGCGCCGCGTCCACCTCCGTCAAGGTCGACGGCATTCATCACGAATTCTCGCCGATCGCTGGCGCGAAAGAAGACATGACCGGTTTGATTTTGAATCTCAAGCAATTGCGGTTCAAACTGCACGAAGGTGAACAATCGGCGCGATTGCATTTGGAAGCCAAAGGTCGCGGGAATGTGACGGCAGGCGATATCCAATTGCCAGCACAGGTTGAGTTGATCAATCCTGATCAGCATCTTATCACGCTCGATGGCGACAGCGCGAGCCTTGATATGGACTTGACGGTGCAACGCGGCAAAGGTTATTCGCCGTCCGAAGAACGCGGCAAATTGCCCGTCGATGAAATTCCGATCGATGCTATCTTTAGCCCGATCAAGAAAGCGAATTTTCGCGTCGAGCCCGCGCGCGTGGGTCAAGTAACCAACTACGACAATTTGTTGTTGGAAGTTTGGACCGATGGCTCAATCTCGCCGCGCGAGGCGATCACCGAAGCGGCGAAAATGCTCGTGCGTCATTTCAGTCTCGTTGCCGGTTTCGCCGGCGAAGTAGAAGCGGAGATTGCGCCCGAATCAGAAATTCCCAGCCGCGTGTACGACACGCCGATTGAAGAGCTGGAACTTTCGGTGCGCGCGTACAATTGCCTAAAGCGCGCGAATATCACCAAAGTGGGTGAAGTGCTGGAGCGCTTGCGCAAAAGCAAGGAAGAAATTCTCAACATCCGTAACTTTGGTCAAAAATCACTAGACGAATTGATGGAACGTTTGCAAGCCAAGGGCTATTTGGATACGATCCAGCCGGCTGCCGATTTGCTGACCGCGGCAGAAGAGGGCGGGGAATCCGAAACGCCGAGCGAAGGGGAATAGAAGAAATGCGACACCGCATTGCGGGGCGGTCGTTAGGTCGAGATAAAGATCAACGGCGTGCTCTGTTCAAAAGCCTAATTACTGAATTATTGCGCCACGAACGCATCGAGACGACGGAAGCAAAAGCAAAGGCGATTCGTGGAGACGCCGAGAAGATGATTACGCTCGCCAAGCGCGGCGACATTCATTCGCGGCGACTCGCAGGACGAACGATTATCGATCCCGACGTGACGAAAAAGTTGTTCGAGAAAATCGGACCGCGCTACAAGGAACGCGCCGGCGGTTATACGCGCATTTACAAAGTAGGTCCGCGTCTGGGCGATGCGGCGCCGGTGGTGATCTTGGAACTGGTCGATCGCGAATCGTAGCATAACTCATGGACACACGCCGTCTGCTTGCCATCATCGAGTACCGACGGTACGGATTTTAAGGGTTTCCAAGTTCAGCGCGCCAAACGTACGGTGCAAGGTGAGTTAGAGCGCGCGTTACACAAGATCACCGGCGCGCAAGTTCGTGTGATTGGCGCGGGTAGAACGGACACGGGAGTTCATGCTAGCGGGCAGGGCGCACACTTTGACACCTCGTGGAAACAGTCGAATGAAACCCTGCACCGCGCGTTGAACGCGGTTTTACCAAACGATATTGCGGTGCGCGCGTTGCGGCAAGTCACGCCGGATTTCTCGGCGCGATACGATGCCAAGAGCCGAACGTATCGATACACGATTATCAATCGATCGATGCGCGCACCATTGCTCGAACGCTATGCGCTGTGGATGCCGGAACCGCTGGACGTATCGGCGATGAACGCCGCCGCGCGATTACTCATCGGACAAAAAGATTTTGGCGCGTTCGGCACGCCGCCGCGCGGCGATAACTCGGTACGCGAGGTTTATCGCGCGCACGTTGAACGCCACGACGAACGCATCATCGTCGAAGTCGAAGCGAATGCTTTTTTGTATCGGATGATGCGCCGAATCGTTGGAACGCTGACTAGTGTTGGCAAGGGCGCATTGAGCATCGACGAGTTTCAGCGTGTGATCGAAAAGCAAAGACGCGCGGGCGAAGCGGTTCCGCCGCACGGATTGTGTTTAATCAAAGTGAATTACGACTTTACTGATCGGAGCGAAGGATGAAGACATCAAGCACCAAGCCCGCCGATATTAAACGGGAATGGTACATTGTAGATGCGGAAGGCAAGACGCTGGGGCGGCTTGCTTCGGGGATTACGAAAATTCTCAAAGGCAAGCACAAGGTGTACTATTCGCCACATCTGGATTGCGGGGATTTTGTTGTGGTCTTGAACGCCGCCAAAATTCATGTGACCGGCAAAAAATTGGATGAGAAGAAATATTATCATCACTCGGGTTATCCGGGCGGAATGAAGACGACGGTTCTGCGGGCGCAGTTGGAAAAGCATCCTGATCGCGTGATCAAGGCGGCGGTGTGGGGCATGTTGCCCAAGGGTCGTCTGGGTCGCGAGATTTTCAAAAAGCTCAAAGTGTACCGCGGCATCGAGCATCGCCACGTGGCGCAAAAGCCCAAGACGTTGGAGGTTTAGCATGGCAACCGGAAAATTTTATGAAGGTGTTGGTCGCCGCAAGTCCGCGGTCGCGCGAGTGCGCTTGTTTGCCGGGTCGGGTGATTTCACGGTGAACGATAAACCGGTCAAGGAATATTTTCCGATCAATGCGTTGGAGACGCAAGCGACGAGTCCCCTGCGCGCGACGCAAAACGAATCGCGCTTTACGATCACAGTCCAAGTCAAGGGCGGCGGACCGGCTGGTCAAGCGACAGCTGTGTCGCTGGGCGTGGCGCGTGCGTTGCTCGTTGCCGATAATGCGTTCAAGGCGCCGTTGCGCAAGCTGGGTTTGCTGACGCGCGACCCGCGCGAAAAGGAACGCAAGAAGCCGGGTCTCAAGAAAGCGCGCAAGGCGAAGCAATACACCAAGCGCTAGATCGTTCTTTCGAAATTCAACGGGCGAGGAATTTTTCCTCGCCCGTGTTTTTATTCGATTACTTGCACGCGGATGTTGTAACGTTGATGACGTTGCTGGGTTGTGATTCGCCGGCGTTGTTGACCGCGCGCACAGTGTACTGATACTGCACATTGCACGTTAGGTTCGCAAGTGTCGCGCGATTCACGTTCGCGCCGAGACGTGCCACGACATCGGTTCCCGCCAGATAGACGCGAAAGCCGGTTTCGTTGTCGCTATTGTCCTGCCATGTGACGATGATTTCGGTTTGTGAAATCTGCGCGGCTCGTAAATTCGATGGGGCGGCGGGAAGCGATGTGACCGGCGCGGCGGTTGGTTGCGCTGGGGGGACGGTCGGGCGCGGCGCAACGGTGTTCGACGGCTGGGTTGGCGCACTCGTTGGTTGTGCCGGTCGATCTGCGCCGCCAAGTTCGCACGCAAGCAAAACCAGCGCAAGCGCGAAAACGCTGACAAGCATCAATGCCTTGTTCGATTGGTTCATCGGAACATACCTTCCCTTTCTGTGTAACGAACTTGGGTTGACTCAACACGCGATATATATCTAACCAGTAATCGGGGGAAAGTGTTCAGCGCAAGTATAGCACGGACAATCGGCGTTATCAACTTTTGACAAGCGCAACCGATTCGATTATACTTGACTTGCAAACGCGATGATGGAAACGAGTACGCGAGCGTAATCGCCAAGCGAACTTGGGGCAGGTGTGAGCCAGGCGCGCGAACCTCGCCGAAAATCCTTCCGAAGCGGCGCAACAAAAATCAAATTTGCCAAATGGCCAAATGTGCCAAATCTGCCAAAACCCTTTTGACAGATTGGCTGGCAGATAAAATTGATGAGTAGATTGCGACGGAGTCGTCAACCGTTACACAAGACGCGAAGATGATCGGTCTTCGAAAAGTGGATGATGTTGGGGCGTTTAGTTAAACGCCCTTACGGTGCATCATCAAAAAGGGTGGTACCGCGAGCAAGCGTCTCGTCCCTTTGGGGCGGGGCGTTTTTTATTTTTGGACGGAAGACGAAGGACGGACGACTGACGACACGATGATTTCTCGGTCATCCGTCCTCGGTCTTCGGTCAAAGGGGTTTCGATGACTGAACTACTTTGCCAATCCGATGCGTACTTGAAAGAATTCGATGCGACCGTGACCGCTGTCAACGGCGATCAGGTTGCGCTTGACCGCACGGCGTTTTATCCGCGCGGCGGCGGACAGCCCAGCGACCAGGGTGTGTTGCGCGTTGGCGGCGAGGAATACAAGGTGCTCGAAGTGAAAAAGCAAGCGGGCGAAGTCGTGGCACAAGCTCGACCGTGCAGCGACATTTGCAGTGGGCGCGCAAGTTCACGGCGTCATCGATTGGGAGCGTCGCTACAAGTTGATGCGGACGCACACGGCATTGCACATTTTGTGCGGCACGATGTTCCGCGATTACGGCGTCAGCGTGACCGGCGGCGATATGGAACCGCTCGCGGCGCGAATGGATTTTGAGTTGGAGCGAATGAGCGCCGATTTCGCGCACGATGTCGAAGAAAAAGTGAATCTGGAAATTGCGGCGGCGCGTGATATTCGTGTGAAAATTTTGCCGCGTGAAGAAGCGTTTGCGATTCCCGATTTGATTCGGACGAAAATCAATTTGCTTCCACCTGATATCAAAGAAGTGCGCACTGTCGAAATCGTTGGACTCGATTTGCAGGCGGATGGCGGGACGCACGTTGCGAACACGCGTGAGGTTGGGCGCATCAAGGTGGTGGGGCACGAGAGCAAGGGCAAGATCAACAAGCGGCTGAGAATTGTGGTAGAATAGAAAACCTTACCGCAAAGACGCAAAGGCCGCAAGTTCTTCAATTTGTTTTCTTTGCGTTCTTAGCGTCTTCGCGGTCCAATCTGTTGGAGCTATCTATGTTCAAACCTGTATCCTCCAAAACCAACTTTCCCGAACTAGAGCGCGACATTCTGCGCTGGTGGAAAGAAACCGACGCGTTCAACAAACTGCGCAAGTTGCGCGCGGGTAGTAAAAAATGGTCGTTCGTGGATGGTCCTATCACCGCGAACAATCCAATGGGCGTTCACCACGCGTGGGGACGCACGTACAAAGATATTTTCCAGCGCTACAAAGCGATGCAAGGATTCGACGAACGCTGGCAGAATGGTTTCGATTGCCAGGGACTCTGGGTCGAGGTCAACGTCGAAAAAGACCTGGGTTTCAAATCGAAACGCGACATTGAAGCGTACGGACTCGCGCCGTTCGTGATTCTGTGCAAGCAACGCGTGCTCAATTATTCGGCGGTGCAAACTGAACAATCCGTCCGCCTGGGTTATTGGATGGATTGGAACGATCCCGACACTTTGCGAATGTTGAGCGAGAAACTGGGCGAGAATCCAAATCAAACGCTCACCGTGCAAGGTCCCAAGGGACCAGTCACTGGCACGGTCGAGCAAATCGTCGGACAACTGGGTTTGCCGCAACTCGGTGGGTCGTACTATACGTTCAGCGACGAAAACAATTATCAAATCTGGGGATTTATCAAAAAGTGCGCGGACAATGGCTGGCTCTACAAAGGCACCGACGTGATGCCGTGGTGCGCGCGTTGCGGCACGGGCGTGAGCGAACACGAAATCAGCACCGAAGATTATCCCGATCTCACGCATCCCAGCATCACCGCGCGATTGCCATTGCGCAATCGCAAGAATGAATATTTGCTGGTGTGGACGACGACGCCGTGGACGCTCACATCGAACGTTGCGGTTGCGGTTGGACCAGAACTCACGTACCTCAAAGTGAAACAAGGCAACGATGTGTACTATTTGTCCGAAGGCACGACGAAAATGCTCAAGGGCGATTATCAGGTGTCTCGATAAGTTGAAAGGCGCGGCGATGGAAGGCTGGACGTACGATGGTCCATTCGATGATTTGCCCGCGCAACAACAAAAGGGTGGCTTTGTTCCAATCGAATTAAAGAATCACATCACGCGCCCGGCGGTGAATTCCGCGCAAGCGCATCGAGTCATCTTGTGGAAAGATGTTGGCGACGCGGAAGGCACCGGACTCGTTCACATCGCCCCAGGTTGCGGCGCGGAAGATTTTCATCTCGGCAAGGAATTTGGTTTGCCGGTTGTCGCGCCGATTGACGAGAATGGCGTGTTCATCGAAAACTTTGGCGCGTTCAGTGGAATGAGCGCGTTCGATGTTGCGCCGACGCGTCATCGAATCGTTGAAGCAAAAAGGGTATCTCTATCGCTCCGACGATTACACGCATCGCTATCCGACGTGCTGGCGATGCAAGACCGAGTTGCTGTTCCGCTTGGTCGATGAGTGGTTCATCAGCATGGGCGAAACGTATGACAAGCCGCGCGATCAACTCACGGCCGAAGAAAAAGCGCGCTCGCTGCGTTATCAAATCATGGATGTCGTCGATCAGATCAAATGGGTTCCGCAATTTGGTTACGACCGCGAGATGGATTGGCTCACGCTTGATGCACGATTGGATGATCTCGAAGAAACGATACTGGGGTCTCGCGCTTCCGATCTGGGAATGCACTGAGTGCGGACATTTCAATGTGATCGGCAGTCGCGATGAATTGCAAGAGCGCGCGGTCGAGGGCTGGGACAAATTCGATGGACACACGCCGCATCGTCCGTTCATCGACGAAGTGAAAATCAAATGCGAAAAATGCGGCGGCAAAGTGACGCGCATCAAAGATGTTGGCAATCCCTGGCTCGATGCCGGCATCGTCACGATGTCGACGATGGGTTATCGCACCGACCGCAAATATTGGGAAGAATGGTATCCCGCCGATTTCATCACCGAGTCGTTCCCAGGGCAATTTCGCAATTGGTTTTATTCGGTGCTGGCGATGGGCACCGCGATGACGGGACAACCGCCGTTCAAAGCGTTGATGGGATACGGCACGCTCTTTGCCGAAGACGGTCGCCCGATGCACAAGTCGGCTGGGAACATGATCGAGTTCAACGAAGCGGCGGACAACATCGGCGCAGATGTGATGCGTTGGATGTTTGCGCGCACGCGCTACGACACGAATATGCTGTTCGGCTATCACGTCGCGGATGAAACGCGGCGCATGTTCTTGTTGCCGTTGTGGAATGTGTATTCGTTTTTTGTCACGTACGCGAACTTGGACAAATGGAAACCCGACCGAAGACCGAAGACCGAAGACCGAAGTTTGCTGGATCAATGGATTCTTGCGCGACTGCAAGCGTTGATCGCCGAAATGACACCGTCGCTCGATAATTACGATGCGCCATCTGCCGCGCGCGCGGTCGAGCCGTTCATTGACGATTTGAGCAACTGGTACTTGCGCCGCTCGCGCCGCCGATTTTGGAAATCGGAAGACGACGATGACAAACACGCGGCGTACGCGACGCTGTACGAAGTACTCGTCACGCTCGCAAAACTGCTTGCGCCGTTCGTGCCGTTCGTGTCCGAAGCGATGTACCAAAATCTCGTGCGCTCCGTCGATGCGAACACGCGCCTGAATCGGTACACCATTGCGATTGGACGCACAGTCGATGAATCGAAATTCGACAGGCAGCTGTTGAACGATATGGCGGTTGCGCGCAGTGTTGTGAATCTGGGTCATTCAATTCGCGCGGCGAAGAGTTTGAAGAATCGCCAGCCGCTCGCGCGCGCGATTGTCGTCGCGGACGCTGGACAACGCGAATCGCTCACGCATCTGCGCGACCTCGCCGCGGATGAGTTGAACGTCAAGTCGGTTGAGTACGCGGCGCGCGAAGAAGAACTCGTCACGTACCAACTGCGTCCGAACTTTGCGACGCTGAATGAAAAAGTAAAGTTGCTCGATGCCAGAACCGGAAACGGACGACAAGCAAATCAAAAAAGATGCGCGCGAAAAACGCAAAGCGTTAATGGGCGGACTCACGACCGCGCTCAACGCGGCGGACGCGAGCCAGGTCGCGGCGACGGTGCGTGCCGGCAAATCGTTCACGCTGAACGTGAGCGGATTTGCAATCGAACTCGCGTCCGGCGATGTGCTCGTGACGCCGCAACCGAAACCGGGTTTTGCGGTTGCGTCCGAAGGTACGCTCGTCGTTGCGCTCGACACGACGCTGACATCTGATCTCGTCGCGGAAGGACTCGCGCGCGAGTTTGTGCGCCGCGTGCAAGACTTGCGCAAGAGCGCGGACTATGACATCTCGGATCGCATCCGCGTCTACTATACCGCGACACCCAAACTTGCAAATGCCATCGAGCAATTCCGCGATTACATCATGAGTGAGACGCTCATGACCGAAATGCAAGCCGGTTCTGCGCCGGCCGGCGCGGCATCGGTGGAAGATGGTTTTGAGGGTGAGAAGGTGACGGTCGGGTTGATGAAGAAATAAAGAGACGGAGGACGGATGACCGAAGACGGAAGAGAAAATGCTCCGTCATCCGTCCCCGGTCTGCGGTCGAGCAATTTGCATCTAAATGGAAAAGCGTTTAGAATTGAGAGCAATGAGCCACAGCGGTCTCATTATTCGGAGGCGCACGATGGCCAAGAACGAAGAATCGCAAAAAAAATCGGTCGGTCGAACGATCGCACGCGGCGTCGCATCGGTTGCCAAGACTGCCAAGAAATCGGCACGGGCGGTGTTGGTGACCGGACGCGCGTTGCCCAAGCCAGTGGAAATCGAGCCGCATCCAATAGTGGATAGCCCGATTCTGCGTTCGTTGCGCAAGGAACGCCGGCGCTTGGCGGAAGAATTGAAGCATCAAGAAATGCTGGCGCAGGAGAGACCAACGACCGGTAACCACATGGCGGACGATGCCAGTGAAGTCGAGGCGCAAGCCAAATCGTTGGCGTTGCGACACCACTTGGAAGGCATGCTCAAAGAAATCGATCGCGCGATTGTGCGCGCGGGTAAAGGCACGTACGGAATTTGCGAGCACTGCAAAAAGCCGATTCCGGAAGAACGGCTCAAAGTGATGCCATCCGCAACGATGTGCATCGATTGCGCGAAACTGCAAACTCGTCCGACGAAGGTGCTGACCGTTTCATGAAATTACGCGATCTGGCTTTATTGGCGATTGCCTTGCTTGTGTTGTTGGCCGATCAGACCAGTAAGGCGTGGGCAATCGAAAATATCCCGTTGAACACAACGTACAACATCATCCCGCCGCTCGAAGACATTTTTGTGCTCACGCACATTACCAACTCCGGCGCGGCGTTTGGGTTGTTTCCGCAACTCAGTCTTGTCTTTACGTTTGTCGCGCTCATCGTGTCGGTGGCAATCGTCGCGTACTATCGTTCGATTCCGACCGGGCAATGGCTCGTGCGATTTAGTTTGGGCTTGCAACTTGGCGGCGCGGTTGGCAACTTGATCGATCGCCTGCGTTTTGGCGCGGTGACCGATTTGTTTTACGTGCGTTTTGCCCCGGTGTTTAATTTTGCCGATTTGTCGATTGTCGTCGGCGTTGGCTTGCTGATGTTGCACATGTGGCGCACGCCGCCGCCGGCTCAACCGGCTCCGGTTACTTCCTCCGATGTGCCGGAGCAAGTGGAATCGCAAGGCGATGGTCTAGGATAGCCCCAGCCGCAATGCTGGGGTTTTTCATTTTGGAGAATCAGGTGATTGTTCTAGAGCCCATGACCGAAACCGAATTTCGTTTGTACCGCCAACGGTTGATTCGTGAATATGCTGCTGAAAAAGTGCGGGCGGGCAACTGGAGCGCCGAAGAGTCATTGAGTCGATCCGAGCAAGAAACAGATCAGTTACTTCCCGATGGTTTGAAAACCAAAGAACATTACTTGTTTTCGATTCGCGATACTGTGTTGCCGCAGAGTGTGGGTATCCTATGGTTCGCGGTTGTCCATTCGGGTAGCAAGCCCTCGGCGTTTGTCTACGACATTGAGATAGAGGAAGCTCTGCGCGGTAAAGGCTATGGCACCCAAGCGCTGAAGGCATTAGAAGAACGGGTCAAGCTGCTTGGAATCGACAAAATCCGGTTACATGTCTTTGGATTTAATTATGCGGCGCGCGCGTTGTACGAAAAATTGGGATACGCAATCACCAACATCAACATGGAAAAGAGATTTTCCTAGCGGACAACGCATATGGAAACTACGACATCCTGGTTCGTAACCGAGGCAGGTGCGCGGCTTGATCAATGCATCGTGGAACATCTGCCCGAACTTTCGCGCGCGGCGGCGCAACGCTTGATTGAAGATGGTTTTGTTTTCGTCGATGGCGCGGCGCGCAAGGGCAGTTACAAGGTGCGAGTTGGTGAAACGATTGTCGTGCGCGTGCCGCCGCCGCAACCGGCGATTCCTCGTGCGGAAAAAGTTCCTCTCGATATCCTCTTTGAAAACGACGATCTCATTGTCATCAATAAACCGGCGGGAATGGTTGTACATCCGGCGGCAGGACATCGCGATGGCACATTGGTCAATGCAATTCTCGCGCACTGTCCGAATCTGAATGTCGGCGGTGTGGAACGTCCGGGTATCGTGCATCGTCTTGATAGTGAGACAAGCGGCATTATTGTCGTGGCGAAAAACGACGCGGCGATGCGCGACTTGCAGGCGCAATTCAAATCGCGCCGGGTGAAGAAAACGTATCTTGCGCTTGTCGAAGGCATCGTCAAACCGCCGCGCGGCAAAATCGATGCGCCGATTGGACGCGATCCCAAGCATCGCCAAAAGATGGCGGTGGTTACACAAGGCAAGACGCGTGCATCGGTGACGGTGTATCGCACGATTGCCAATCTGCATTCTGAGCGGAGCCGCGAAGCGGCGGAGTCGAAGAACACACGCTACACGCTCGTCCAAGCCGAGCCACAGACCGGACGCACGCATCAGATTCGGGTGCATCTCGCATTTCTTGGATTTCCGGTCGTCGCCGATGCAATTTACGGCAAGCGGAAAAACGCGCTGGGCTTGACGCGGCAATTTTTGCACGCGTGGAAAATTGAGTTCACTTTGCCGCGCGACGGACAAAAAGTGAGTTTTGTTGCGCGGTTGCCGGCAGATTTGCAGGATGCTATCAGCGATTTGGGATTTGAGATTTCTGATTTCTGATTTTTGTGGTATGATTGAAATGACAGGAGGAAGTAATGTCCTCAACTAACTCCGCACGACGATTTGTGTTGCTGATCTTTGCCGCATTGCTCTTGCTTTGCATTTGCGGCGTGCTGTTTCAATTCACCGAAGTTGACGCGCCGGTTATCGGCGCATTGCGCGGTGTCGTTCCCTCGGCGGTGAAGGATTCACTGCGTCCTTTGCGCGCGCCGCAGGTTCTGGCATTCGGTCCCGCATACAAAGCGGTTGATGTTGCCGCCACCGCGCCTCTCACGATTACGTTTCTCACGCCGATGACGCCGAATGACGCGGCGATTCAAATCTCGCCGAACATTCGCGGCGCGTGGAATTGGAATGGCATGTCGGCAACCTTCACGCCGGCGGAAGCGTGGCCCCTCAGCACGACGGTTCAAGTGACGGTCACGCGCGAAGCGCGCAGTTGGCTGCAACGCCGCGCAGAAAAAGAATTTTCGTGGACGTTCACCACGCTCGCGCCGCCGATGATCGTCGCAACCGAGCCGCGTCAGGGCGCACAGTTTGCATACGCGCAAAATCGCTTGAGTGTTACGTTCAATCGCGAGATGGATCAAGCATCGGTGGAAGCGCGGCTCAAGGTCGAGCCAGCCATCGCGAATATGCGACTGGCGTGGTCGGGCAAGCAACTCGTTATCGGCGGCAACTTGCGCCCATCGACGACGTACAAGATTTCGATTCCGTCCGGCGCGAAAGATAAAATTGGCTTGGCGACGCAGAACGATTTTGCGATGTCGTTCACGACGACGCAACAATATCCGTACCTCGCGATCATCAACATTGGACGATACGGCGTCACGGCGGCGGACCAGGCGACGACGCTAAAGTTACAATCGATCAATGTTTCCAAGGTCGATGCCGCGCTGTACAAATTCGATACTGAGACGTACGTCAAATCGCTTGCGTTTTCGTACGAGGCGTGGCGCACCTTCAAGCCATCGGGCGATCCGATCAAGACCTGGAATATTGCGTCGCAAGGCAAGGTCGATCAGTATCAAACCCAGGATTTGCAACTCGATGCGTTGCCGGCGGGAATGTATTTTCTCACCGTGAAATCGCCGGAAGGCGTGAACGATACGCAGGTTCTCGTCGCGACGAAAACCGCGCTGACGATGAAGCGCACGACCGACCAGGTTTTAGTCTGGGCGACGAGTCTCGCGGACGGCACGCCCATCGAAAAACTGCTGCTGACGTTTTACGACGCGAAAGGCAATCGTGTTGGTACGGGCGCGACCGATAAGGACGGCGTGTTCAAGGGTTCGATCACGGCGACGAAGACCGATTTGAATGTCGTCGGCGTGCGCGAGGGCGATGTCGCGGCGGTGAGCGACGCGTGGCAAAGCGGCATTGAGCCGTGGCGTTTTGACGGCGTGGCGTACCAATGGGATCCGGGCAAACGGACGTATCGCGTTTATGTGTACACCGACCGACCGTTGTATCGTCCGGGGCAGACGGTTTATTTTAAGGCCATCGTTCGCAATGACGATGATGGCGCGTACTCGCAACCGCCCGCCGGCACCGATGTGAAAATCAAAGTGAGCGATTGGCAGGATCGTGTGTTGTACGATAGGACAGTCAAGACGACCACGTTTGGCTCGCTGGCTGATTCGTTTGTCATCAATCCGGAAGCCGGGCTGGGCACGTACCAAATCGTCGCGACGATTGGCGACGAATCATACGAGAACACGATTCGCGTCGAAGAATATCGCAAGCCGGAATATGCGGTCAACGTCAAGATGGATCGCGACGCGTACATCAACGGCGATACGATTACTGCGACGATTCGCGCGAACTACTTTTTTGGCGGCGCGGTTGCCGGCGCGAATGTTCAATGGACGTTGTACGCGAACGATTACTATTTCTATTGGAGCGGCGGCGATCTTGATTTTGGCAACGCGGCGGAGCAACGCTATTGGGGTTTCGGTCGCGAGGTTTCGTCCGGCAAAGATGTGTTGAACGCGAACGGCGAATTGGTCGTCAAATTGCCGGCGAATATTTCGCAGGAAGAGCGCAGTCAAATCTACACGCTCGAGGCGACGGTCACCGACCAAGCCGATCAGCCGCAAGCGACCTTTTCAAGCGTGATCGTACATCGCGGCAACTTTTACATCGGGATGAAACCGACGACCTATGTTGCCGACAAGGGCAAGGAATCGCGCTTTGATGTGCAAACGCTCGACACCAAAGGTGCGGCGTTGGGGCGTATCGGTTTGAGTTACACGATCAACTTGATCAACTGGGATTGTCGCACGACGAAAGATGACAAGGGGCGCAACATTTGGAAATGCAATGAGGTCAAGACCGAGGTCCAGCGCGGCGATTTCACGACCGACGCGAACGGCAAATATCAACTCGCGTTCGTGCCGCCGCGCGGCGGTTCGTACCGCGTCGACGCGCAGGGTAAAGACGCGCGCGGCAATCGCGTGTTGGGACAAACCTGGCTTTGGGTCAGCGACCGCACTCAATTTCTCGCGTGGCAATTTGAGAACAACGACCGCATCGGTCTCGTGCTCGACAAGAAACAGTACAACCTCGGCGAGACGGCAAAAGTGTTGATCCAATCGCCGTACGAAAAAGCGACGGCGTTGGTGACGCTTGAACGTGGAAAAGTTATTTCGCATCAGCTTGTCGCGATGGATTCTAATAGCGCGACCATCGACGTGCCGATTACGGACACGCACTTTCCGAATGTTTACGTGAGCGTCGTGCTAATTCCAAAGGGCGGCTTTCCGGACGGCATTCCCAGTTTCAAAATGGGTCTGGAAAATATCAAGGTTGTGTCGAGCGCGAAGAACTTACAAGTCAGTGTCGCCTCAACGAAACCGCAGTACTCGCCGCAAGACAAGGCGACGTATCAAATCAAAACGACCGATTCGACCGGCAAGCCGGTGAGCGCGGAAGTTTCGCTCTCGGTTGTCGACAAAGCAGTGCTCGCGCTCGCGCAAAACTCTGGTCCCGATATTGTGGAAGCTTTTTACGGCAAGCGCGATCTCGCGGTGAAAACCTCGCAATCGCTTACCGTGTTTCTTGCGCGCGTGAATCAGCGCGAAGATTTCGGCGGTGGTGGCGGCGGCGGCGAGGAACCGCGCAAAGATTTTCCGGACATGGCGTATTGGAATCCAACGATTGTTACCGATGGCAACGGCAATGCGAATGTCGAAGTCAAGCTGCCGGACAATCTCACGACTTGGACCGCGCTGGCAAACGGCGTGACCGCGCAGACCCAGGTTGGCAAAGCGACCGGCGACACACTCGTGACGAAAGATTTGATTTTGCGCCCGGTCTTGCCACGCTTTATGAACATCGGCGATAAAATGACGCTTGGCGCAATTGTCAACAACTCGACAGACAAGCCGCAAGCGGTAACGCTCGCGATCACCGCGACGAATCTCACTCTGCCGATTTCGACGACGCGCGCGATCACAATTGCGGCGGGACAATCGATGCGGGTGAACTGGGATGTCGCCGTGCCGCCACTCGACATGTTGACGAAATCATTTTTGCCGACGGCGGCAGTGCCGCTTTCCACGACGATCACGATGACGGCGCGCGGCGCGGGCGTGAGCGACGCGGTGCAGTTATCGATTCCGATTGAGCCGTTCGGCGAAAAACGCGTCGTCGCGAACGCTGGACAAGTTGAGCAAAACGAATCGACGTTTACGGTCACCGTCCCGCGCGACGCGACGTTCACGACGCTCAAACTTACAACGTCGCCATCGCTTGCGGCGGGTGTGATCGACTCGTTGGAATATCTCACCGGTTATCCGTACGGTTGCGTCGAGCAAACGATGAGTCGTTTCTTGCCAACCGTGCTCGTCAAGCAATCGCTCAATAAATTACAAATTAAAAATGACAAGTTGCAAAATGAACTTCCGAAGCAAGTCGAAGACGGTTTGAATCGATTGTATGCGTTTCAGCACGGCGACGGCGGCTGGGGCTGGTGGGAGAACGATGATTCGCAACCGTACGAAACGGCGTATGTGTTGTACGGTTTGGTGCAAGCGAAAAAAGCCGGCTATCGCATCGACGAGAATGCGCTCAAGCGTGCGATGCAATATTTGAAAACGCCGCTCGTCGACACGAACGATTACGACTTGAAAGTGTACATCGCGTACGTGCTCGCGGAAGCCGGGCAGGGCGACAGCGCGCTCGCGCGGGCGATGATCGATAAGCAGGACAAGATGTCGCTCAACTCGCGCGCGACGCTCGCGCTGTTGCTGAAAATTGTCGGCGAGGAAACGCAAGCCAAAGCGATTGTCGCAGCGCTTGAAAAGCAAGTTGTCGAAACGACACAACACGCGCACTGGGAAGAATCGCCAGCGAACCGTTATCGCTGGGAATATTATTCCAGCAACGGTCGCACGACTGCGACGATGTTGCGCGCGATGCTCGCGCTCGATGCGCAATCGCCGCTGGTGCTAAAGACCGTGCGCTATCTCATGCTCAATCGATTGGGTGGCTACTGGCGCACAACGCAAGAAACCGCGCAAACGATCATCGCGCTAACCGATTATCTCGCGCAGTCCGGCGAACTCGACGCGAACTACACGTATGAAATTTTCGTCGATGGCGCGAGCGTATCCAGGCAATCGGTTACCCGCGACAATATCGCGCAACAACAAGCGATTACTCTGCCGTTCGCCCCGGAAGCACGCACAATGTTCGCATCGTGCGCACCGGCAATGGTCGATTGTACTTTGCGTCGAATCTCACCTACTATGCGTCGGTCGATTCCATCGGCGCGGCGAAATCGTTGGACGGCGCAACCGTTCGGCGCGAGTACCTGGATTCCACGACGAACAAAACGCTGACCGCGTTCAAGGTGGGCGACATCGTGCGTGTGAAATTGACCGTCGATATGCCGCGCGAGGGCTGGTACATGATGGTGACCGACCCGCTCCCTGCCGGCTTTGAAGCGATCAACTATTCGCTCAACACCAGCGGCATCGAGCCGACCGGCAAGGGTGATCGGTTTTACTGGTCGCGCCCGGATTTGCGCGATGACCGCGCGGTGTTCTTCACGACGTACATGTGGCAGGGCAAGCACACGTACTCGTACTTGATTCGCGCGACGTCAAGCGGCACCTTCCGCGCGTTGCCGGCGGAAGCCGTGCCGATGTACGAACCCGAAGTGTTCGGGCGGAGTGCGAGTGCGGAGTTCAATGTCAAGTAACGATTGGTGATTGGCAAGCAAGTCGATCGAAACAGCCGGAAGGAAATCTTTCGGCTGTTTCTAATTTTGCTCTTGAAGCGAATGGCTTGGTTCCGCTCTAATCTCTCCACGCTCACCTCACAATTGATTCACAATTGAATGCGATACTCCGTCCAAGATTGAATTTCCCAAAAGGAGGATACTATGAATGGGAAAATCGTATTCAGTGTGTTGCTTGTGTTGTTTATTGTCGCTGGCGTGATCGGCGTGGGGATGTACGCGTACAATCTCGGCATCGCGCAAGGCATGCTCACGAGCGGCAAATTGGATGCGCCAGCCGCAGGAACGATGCCGTACCCGTACTTTCATCGACCTTTCGGCTTTCACCCATTCGGCGGCTTTGGCTTTTTGAGTTGCCTGTTTCCGCTGTTCATCATCTTTGTCTTGTTCGGCGTGATGCGCATGGTCTTTTGGCGCGCGCGCTGGGGCGGAATGCATCGCCGCCACTGGGACAAGGAAACCATTCCGCCGATGGTCGAAGAATGGCACCGCAAGATGCACGAGCAACAACCAGCGCAGAAGGCCTGATTGTGTGTTTGGGGCGTTCAACTGAACGCCCCAAACATTAACCCAATTTCGATCAAGGGGATTAAACTATGAACCGCGACACCGTTTTGATTGAGGCCGATGAACTGCAAACGAAATTAGACGATAAGAACATCCGAATCTACGATGCCACGCTCCAATTTTTTGGAGGCACGGGGCAAACGCCTTATCAACAGTATCAGCAAGCGCACATCCCGGGGGCGGCATTTTTTGATCACGAAAAATTTGCAGACGCTAACAGCAATTACATGCTTGCGATCTTACCGGCAAGCGCGATGGCAAAACCGGTCGGCGAGCTTGGCATTGGCGAAGATTCGCAGGTTGTTGTTTATGCGTGTGGAATGTTGCCCGCCGCAACGCGCGCGTGGTGGGTTCTCCGTTACGCCGGGCATAACAACGTGCGCATTCTGAACGGCGGATTGGCGGCTTGGAAAAAGGCGGGCGGAAAAATCGAGCAGGGAGCGCGACAGTACTCGCCGACCGTTTTCAACGCGCGTCCGCGACCAGAAATGTTCGCCAACAAAGAAGAGGTCTTGGCGGCGATGAACGATGCAAACGTGCGGACGGTGAACGTCTTGATGCCGGTTAGCTACGAGGCGGAGCACATCACCGGTTCAATTTGTGTGTCGTGTCTGGATTTGATGCAAGGTGATTTAATGCGAGGGTTGGATGCTTTTTTGCCGGAGGATCAGCTAACGCTCCGCCTGCAAGAACTAGCACACTATCAACGCATCATCACCTACTGCGGCGGCGGCATCGCGGCGACGGTCAATGCCGTGGCGCACCAAATTGTCGGACACGAAAATGTTGCGGTGTATGACGGTTCGATGTACGAGTGGACGGCGGAAGAGTTGCCGACGGAAGGAATGGCGAAAGGAGAATGGGAAGTCTGGCGACCAAAATAATCGATCAATCGTGGTATAATATGAACCGACGATGAAAAAGATCCTCATTGTCGACGACGAACCCAAGATTGTGCAAATTGCCCGCGACTATTTAGAGCGCGCGGGCTTTGCCATTCTCGCCGCGCACGATGGCAAATCGGCGTTGACCACAGCGCGCGTGGAGAAACCGGATTTGATCGTGCTTGACCTGGGTTTGCCGCAACTCGATGGACTTGATGTGACGCGTGCGCTTCGCAAAGAATCGAATGTGCCGATCATTATGCTGACGGCGCGCGGCGAGGAAAGCGATAAACTCATCGGCTTGGAACTCGGCGCGGACGATTACATCGTCAAGCCTTTCAGCCCCAAAGAACTGGTCGCCCGCGCGCGCGCAGTCTTGCGCCGATTTGAAAACGCGTCGGCGGGCGGAGAAACGATTCGCGTTGCCGATGTTTCGCTCGATGTGAAAAAGATGCGCGCGACGATTGCCGGCAACAGTGTCGACCTCACGCCGACCGAATTTCAATTACTCGCGACGCTCGCGCGCGAACCCGGACGCATCTTTACGCGCGCGCAACTGCTCGATGCGGTGCGCGGCGTGGCGTTTGAATCGTACGAGCGTGCCATCGACGCGCACGTCAAAAATATTCGCCGCAAGATCGAACCGAACCCACGTGAACCGCGTTACATTCTTTCGGTCTACGGCGTCGGCTACAAGTTTGCGGACAAATGAGACACGCTAATTTCCGATCACATCCGCCAACGCAATGGCGTAATGACCCAGCATCGCGCGCGATGCGCGGGCGATTTTTCATGGGCATTGCGGTTTTGATTGCGCTGACGTTTGGTCTCAGTTGCGCGATCTTTACCCTCGCTGTCTCATTTGTTACAGATTGGCTTGGCGCAAAAACATCGCTGAGCCCGGCGATGATTCTGGCGGGTGCTTTTGTCTTGACCGGCATATTCACGTTTGCGCGCGCCTTTCGCCGCTTGGCGCTGCCCATTGGCGATTTGGTTGCCGCGTCGTCGCGCATCGCCGACGGCGATTATTCGACGCGCGTGGCGGAGCGCGGTTCACGTGAAGTGCGTTCGCTCGCGCGCGCGTTCAATTCGATGGCGGAGCGATTGGAGATGAGCGATCAAACGCGCCGCGCCATGCTTGCCGACGTGACACACGAACTCCGCACGCCACTCACGGTGATTCAAGGAAACCTCGAAGGCTTGCTCGACGATGTTTATCCGCGCGACGATGCGCACTTGCAACCGATCCTCGACGAGACGCGTGTGTTGTCGCGCTTGATCGACGATTTGCGTACGCTCGCGCTCGCCGAAAGTGGCGCACTGCAGTTGCAGAAAGAACCAATCGATTTGGGTTTGCTCATTGGGGAAACAGTTGCGTCGTTTCAAATGCAGGCGGATGCGGCAGGCGTCGCATTAAATACCGACCTTGCGGCAAATGTGCCGACGCCGAATCTCGACCCGGCGCGGATTCGCCAAGTGCTGGAAAATCTGATTGCGAATGCGTTGCGTTACACGCCGAGTGGGGGCAAGGTTAGCGTGCAGTTGGCAATGGGCAGTGAACAGTCTGTCATCGTGAATGTGAGCGACACCGGCAGAGGAATTGCGCCGGACGAACTGCCGCACATTTTTGACCGATTCTACAAGTCGCGCGATTCGCGGGGGACTGGGTTGGGACTTGCCATCGCCAAGAATTTGATCGAAGCGCATGGCGGCGAAATATCGGCGCAGAGCGAATTAGGCAAAGGGACGACGATTTCGTTTACGCTTTCTCCACGATGACCTGCCAGTGACTATGGCGATTTCCCTCTTCGATTTTCTCCTCTAGCTCGACGCGCTGAATGACAAATTGCGCGAACAGTTTCTCAATGTCCGCCAAATCGCTGTAATGATGCACCTCGCCGGCGTCGGCACCGATACTCGTGACAAACGTGTCCGGCTCAATCTCCTGTCCGAAGCGATAACGATACCCGCGCTTCGATTGCAAGCTGATGAGCGCGAGCGCGCCCGGTTTCATCACGCGATAAATCTCCGCAATGACGCGTTGCATACCCGCAAACGTTTTGTGATAGATCACATAGATACTGATCACCGCGTCGAAGAATTCGTCCGGGATAAGGAATCTGCTCGATGTCGCCGCGCTTTAACTCCGCCGACAAGTTTTCGCGCGCGAGCCATTCGCGTGTGTGCGCCAAGCCATTCTCTGCGATGTCTACGCCGCAAACTTGAAACCCTGCGTGCGCCAGAAAAATCGTATGCCGCCCCGCGCCGCAACCCAGGTCGAGCACGCGTCGCGCGCCGCGCTGTTTGAGCATCGGCACCAACGCGACGACGTGCTCGTGCGGATTCTGCCAGCGAAATTCTGCTTGCGTGAAAAGTTCATTCCACGTGGGCATTATTTGTAGCTCATCACCATCACGGTTCGCTCATTGGGTAACTTGGTCGATGCGAGTGTAATTGTCTGCCCGGTCTGCACAACCTTTGCCGAATTCCCAAGCGCGGCAATGAAATCGTCTTGAGTTGCCAATACGGCTGACAACGATGCGGTGAGTGCTGGCGTCTTGTAGTGCATCGGAATGACCACTTTGGGATTCAGTTGCGCCACAACTTGCGCCGCGTTCTTGCCATCGATGGTGTAAAAGCCGCCGACTGGGATCATCACCGCATCGACGTTACCAACGGCTTTGACTTGATCGTCGCTCAACTTGTGCCCCAAGTCGCCCAGATGCGCGATGCGCATGCCATCGAACTCAAAAACAAAAATCGCATTCTTGCCGCGTTGCGTGCCTTGCGTATCGTCGTGAAACGTTGACACCGTCCGCACGCGCACGCCTTTGATCGTCTGATCGATTTTTGCCCAATCGTTGCCGGCGAGACCGCGCAGAATTGTTGGACTGCCGGTGGCAAGCGCGACGTTGTTGTGGTCCGAATGCTCGTGACTCACCGTGACCACATCTACGCCGGTTACCGGTATCACTGGATAGCCAACGGCCGCCGCTATCGGATCAAGCAGTGCGGTTAGACCGGTGCTAGTGGTGAGAATGAAACTGGGATGCCCCAGCCAGGTGAGCGTAGCGGTGATCTCTTTGACCGGCGTTGCGGAAGGGGGCGCACTCGTTGCCGTCGGCGCAAGCGTTGCAGTAGGTGGTGCGAGCGTTGGTGCAGTGGTTGGTGTGACTGTTGGTGCTGTCGTTGCGGTTGGGGGAACGCGCGTCGGCGCGATGGTGGCAGTGGGTGGGAGTGGTGTCGGTGTAGGCGATGCACAGCTAACGATTGCCAAAGTGACAGCGCAGAGGAGCATCAGGCGAAAGAGAATCTGGCGATTCATTGTGGACTCCTTCAGGACCAGGTGCTTGACTGGTCTATCTTTATTCTACTGCGAAAAACCGCGCAAGGCAAATATTTGCGCGTAATCGAATCCTGTGCTAAAATATCTTTGCCGTTGGGGCGTGGTGCAGCGGTAGCACACCGGCCTTTGGAGCCGTGGACCGAGGTTCGAATCCTTGCGCCCCAGTTGAGGCATCAGTAGGCAGTAGGCAGTGAGCAGTGAAACAAATTGCTTTCTGCTTACTGCCTACCGCTTTCTATGGCAACCGAGCTGTAAATGTTATCCAACAAGTATCGCCCACCCCTTGTCTTGATTGCGATTATTCTGCTCGCCGCATTCTTGCGCGCCTATCGCCTGGATCAAATTCCGCCGGGATTTCAATTCGATCAGGCGTTTTACGTGTTCGATGTCATTCGCTTGTTGCAAGGACAGTTCCACATTTTCTTCGCCGCGCCCGGCGGCACCGAACCGTTGTTCCCGTACCTCGCGATGGTCGGCGTGGCGATGCTGGGAGTTACGCCGTTCGCGCTCAAAGTCACGACGACGATTCTCGGCGTTGTCACAATTCCTCTGATCTACGGCCTCGCGCGCGCACTCTTTGCTTCTTCCAATGATCGCAACCGCATCGCATTGTGGGCGTCGTTCTTCGCCGCAATTTCAATTTGGCACATTTTTTTTACGCGGATGGGCGAACGGATTGTTTTGCTCGTTTTGCTCACCGTGTTGATCTATTGGTTTTTCTGGCGCGCGGCAAATTCTTTTCAGTTCAAGGATTTTGGGCTCACGGGCATTTTCCTCGCGCTCGCGCTCTACACGTATCCGGGTTCGCGCGTTCTGCCGATTGCGCTGGTTCTGCTCACGCTCTATCTCGCGTTGACGGATCGACCGAATGCCGCGCGCTATCTCCGCGGTTTGACGATTACCGGCGTCGTTGCGCTAGTTCTCTTTTTGCCGCTCGGCATCTATTTCATTTTTCATCCCGATCAATTCATCAGCCACACGGCTGAAGTTTCCATTTTTGTGCCCCATGGCGATGTTCCAGTTGAGCCGATGACTGCGCTCCTGCAAAACTTTTTTCGATTGGCTGGCATGTTTTTCATTCTCGGCGATAATGGCATTCTCCGGAATGTGCCGCATCGTCCGATTTTCGATCCGTTCAGCGCGATATTATTCATCATCGGCGTGCTTGTCTGGCTCGTGTCGTTTCGCTCGCCGCAAATGCTTGCGCGCCGGCGCGCGATGTTTCTTGGCGTGTGGATATCAATTGCGCTGGCGATTTCGCTCTTGAGCGACGACGCGCCGAATTTCGTCCGTACGCTGCCGGCAATGCCAGCGGTGATGATGATTGCCGGTTGGGGCACATCAACGCTGTACGCACGCGTGCAAAAATCGGCGATGCGTTGGGGCGCGACTGCCGCGCTGATAGTGATCGTGTTCTCCGCAACCGCGTCATCGTTCCGTGATTACTTCATCGTGTTCGCCAACGACGCATCGCTGTACTATGCGTTCAACTCTAATGAGGTCGAAGCGGCAGAATGGTTGAATCGCCATGCGCCATCGGAAAATATGTTGGTCGCGCCGCTGACCGTGTCGATTGGCACGATTTCGTTGCTCACGCGCAATACGCCGCTCAAATCGTTTGAGAGTCGCGACACGGTGATTTTGCCCGGTAACAATGGCAAGGATGCGGTTTTTGTTTTTCCGCCGGAGCAAGTGAAAAAAGTCGAGGCGCTCGCTGCGCGGCTCGGCAGTTTGGGTTTTCGCCAAGATATTACCGGCACGAATGGCGCGAATATTTTGTTGACCGTGCGCGTTCCCGCGAACAATTTACCCGATGAGCAAAATCCGCTGACGGCATTGAATCGCGGCGGCGAATTTGTCCAGCCGCAAAAAAACGCGCGCACGGCACTCGGCGATGCATTTGAATTGCTCGGCTATTCGCTTGGCGCGACAGACCCGGCGAAACGCAATGTCGAAGTGACCCTATTCTTTCACGCGCTCAAATCGATGGACACCGACTATACATTTTCGGTGAAGGCGCGTGATGCGAAAGGGCGCGTGTGGGGGCAGGAAGACAAGTGGACTGGGAATAACAGTTACGCGACGACGCAATGGTCGCCCGGCGATGTTATCATCGAAAAGTTCTATCCCGGATTGAGCGCGTGCGCGCCCGCCGGTGATTATCGTATTTCAGTCGAAGCATACGATCCCAAGACATGCGGCGTTTGGGTTTGATCGATTTGGGATCTGACGCGCGCGGACGCATCGCCGGGAAATTTGTATGAACACTTGGAACCGGCGCAAGCAATCGATGCCGAGGTTGCGCCGCAGATGCGCTTGTTGGGTTACACGCTGACGCCGGAATGAGTTGCGCGCAGGCGATGAATTCTCACTGGCACTGTTTTGGCGCGGCGTCGCGAGCGGCAAAGAAGAAAAAATCACTTTGCGTTTGCGGGATGCCAAGCAACAGGAATGGAAATTGACAGACCAAATGATTCGGTTGCCGGCGGAAGGGCGAGGCAAGTGCTCGTTTGGAGATTTCTCTGCGCCGCGTGAAATTGCGCCGGGCATTGCGACGTTTTGGGTAAACAATTTCAAGCTCGGTACATTGGATATCAAATAAACCCATCTATGCAGACGATTAACTCTGCTCCGAGAAAAGCGATAAATTATATCGAAGTTGGACTGATCGTTGTTATTCTTCTGGTCGCCGCTTTTTTCCGGCTTTATCGATTGAATGACGTTCCGCCCGGACTTAACAATGATGAAGCGTTCAATCTACTTGATATTCTCCGGCTTCTGCAAGGTCAATTTTCGATTTTCTTCGCCGATAACACCGGGCGCGAGCCATTCTGGTTTTATTTGAACACGGTCACGGTCGCGCTGTTGGGTCCGCAAGCGTTGGCTTTGCGAGCTACTGCCGCAATTATCGGCACCGCGACCATCGCATTGGTGTACGGATTCGCGCGCGCTCTGTTCCGATCAATTCCAGTCGCGGCGTTAGCGGCGTTGTTCACGGCGATCTCGATATGGCATGTGTTCTATAGCCGCTATGGTTTACGCATCATCTTGGCTGTGCCGTTGACTTGTCTTGCACTCTGGTTCTTTTGGCGGGGCTTGCAGAGTTTGCGCCGACGCGATTTTATTTTGGCTGGTGTATTCGTTGCGTTTGGGCTGTACACATATCTGAGTTGCCGGCTTGTGCCGTTCGTTTTGATTTTGTTGACCGGCTTGGCTATCGTGATGAATCGCGCTCGCGCAATCGACTATGCAAAAGGATTGGTCATTGCTGGCGTCGTTGCGCTGGTGATCTTTCTGCCGCTCGGAATATACTTTGTTGCACATCCGGACGATTTTTTGGGGCATACGGCAAACCTTTCGATTTTCGATGCGCGTGTGAACCAGGGCAATATTTCAACAGCCTTATGGAACAATGCCGTGTCGGTTATCGGGATGTTTTTGGTGCGCGGCGATCACGAGGGCTATCGCAATGTACCTAATCGCCCGGTCTTTGATCCGTTTCTTGGCACATTCTTTGTGATCGGCGCAGCGACATTGTTATTCGCGTTATTCACGCGGCGCACATCGTTTGATGCGCGATTGCGCGCGAGTCTTTTGGCGCTGTGGATTATTTTCTTTCTCCTCTCGTCGATTACGTCGGATGATGCGCCGAGTTTTTTGCGAACGTTGCCGGCACTACCGGCAGTTATGATGCTTGCCGCATGGGGCGTGCTATCGATTTGGAACCGATTATGCGGATCGGTGACGCGAACAATCGCCGCGACGATATTTGCCGGAGGGATTATCGCCGGCGCGGGACTGGGATTGCGCGATTATATCGAATTCGGCACATCGAGCTTAGCGTATCTCGCGTTTGATGCGCATGTGACGGATACGGCGCAATGGATCAATCGAAATGCGCCAACGAGCCAGGTGTTTATTGCGCCGCTGTGGGCGCGGCAGGGAACCATGCGCGTGATGACGATGGATGTACCGACAAAAACATACGAGAGTCGAGATTCGATTGTTTTACCGGCAAACACATCGGGCAAGGATGCGTTGATTGTCTATCCGTGGGAACAAGAAAAGAAAGCAGACAAACTCATCGAGCGATTAGGGTCACTGGGAACGCGCGAAGATTTAATCGGCGCAGCGGGATTTCCGGTTGCAGTAGCGATTCGCATTCCCGCCAACAATTTACCCGACGCGCAAAACCCGCTGATGGCATTGAATCGCGGCGGCGAATTTGTCCAGCCGCAAAAAAACGCGCGCACGGCACTCGGCGATGCATTTGAATTGCTTGGCTATTCGCTTGGCGCGACAGACCCGGCGAAACGCAATGTCGAAGTGACCTTATTCTTTCACGCGCTCAAAGCGCTGGACACCGACTATACATTTTCGGTGAAGGCACGTGATGCGAAAGGGCGCGTGTGGGGGCAGGAAGACAAGTGGACTGGGGATAACAGTTACGCGACGACGCAATGGTCGCCCGGCGATGTTATCATCGAAAAGTTCTATCCTGGGTTAAACGCGTGCGCGCCTGCAGGCGAATATCGGCTCACGGTGGAAGCGTATGATCCCAAGACAATGCAAGTGTTGGGTGACGCGATCACTTTAGGATACACATCACGCTGATGCGTCACTGGGGAATTTGTATGAGCACCTGGAACCGGCGCAGGCAATCGATGTCGAGGTTGCGCCGCAGATGCGATTGTTGGGTTACACGCTGACGCCGGAAGAGTTGCGCGCGGGCGAATCATTTTCGCTCTCGCTGTATTGGCGCGGCGTCGGCGATGGCAAGCCATCGCGCCAGGCAACAATCCAATTGCGCGACGCAGCAAATACTGAATTTACCTTGAATGAGCAGGCAATTGCATTGCCGGACGTGAATCGCGGGCTATGCACATTTTTCGATTTCAAGATGCCGCAGGTTATCGCCTCCGGCAACGGTGCGCTTTTCGTGAATGATGTTGAATTTGCAAACGTGATGATTAGATGAAAAGGGTGATGCCGATGAAACTCTCTGCTGTGGTTCTGGCCGCGGGGCAGGGCACGCGGATGAAAAGTAAATTGCCCAAAGTGCTCCACCCGGTCGCCGGGAAATCGATGGTGCATTGGGCGTTGGATTCTGTCGATGAAGTTGGCGTCGAAAGAATCGTGCTGGTCGTTGGCCACGGCGCAGACCAAGTGCGCGAGTCCGTTGGCCATCGCGCGGCGTTCGCCGAACAAGTTGAACAGCGCGGCACCGGGCACGCGGTCTTGCAAGCGCGCGAGGTTTTGCGCGAGCAGACGGATACCGTGTTGGTGACGTATGCCGATATGCCGTTGTTGAAACCGGCAACGCTGAAACAGCTAGTCGATTTGCACCAGACCTCGCGTGCGACGATCACGATGCTCACGGTCATCTCCGATGATTCGATGGCGTTCGGCCGCATCATCCGCAATGCGGGAAAACGCGTGACAGGCATTGTCGAAGAAGGCGATGCGACGCCGGCACAATTGAAAATCAAAGAGCTGAATTGCGGCGTATACTGTTTTGACGCCGATTGGCTGTGGGCGCGGCTGGAGCGTTTGAAACCAAGCGGCAAAAAGCAGGAATTTTACTTGACGGATCTCGTAGCGCTGGCGGTGAAAGAGAAAAAGAAAATCGAATCCATTGTGTCGCGCGATGCGAGCGAAATGATCGGCGTGAACACGCGCGTGCAACTGGCGCAAGCGGAGAAAATTATGCGCGCGCGCATCAATCAATCACTTCATGCTCGCCGGCGTGACGCTGGTTGATCCCGCGACAACGTACATCGATGCGAGTATTGAAATCGGTGCGGATACGACGATTGAGCCGAACACGCATTTGCGCGGCAAAACCAAAATCGGCACGGACTGCCGCATTGGCGCGAATACCGTGATTTGCGATTCGAAGATCGGTGACCATTGCGAAATCTTGTCCTCGGATATTGCCGGCGCGATTGTGGAAGAGAATGTGCGCATAGGTCCGTTTGCGCGTTTGCGGTCGGGCGCACATTTGGCGCGTGGTGTCAAGATGGGCAATTTCGGTGAAGTGAAAAACTCGTACGTCGGTGAAGAATCGCACATTGGGCATTTCAGTTACATCGGCGATACGCAAATGGGCAAGCGCGTCAATATTGGCGCGGGAACAGTGACGTGCAACTTTGATGGCAAGCAGAAAAACCAAACGATTATTGGCGACGATGTATTTATCGGCAGTGATACAATGCTGGTTGCCCCGATAACAATTGGTGATCGCGCGCGCACTGGTGCCGGATCGGTGGTTACCAAAGACATTCCGCCGGATTCGCTTGCCGTTGGCGCGCCCGCGCGCGTGATTCGGAGAAAAGTTGGAGATACGCCATGAAGATCGATTGGATCAAACTCGTTGCGGCGGCACGTGTGGCGCGCGAGAATGCTTATGCGCCGTACTCAAAATATCGTGTGGGCGCGGCGGCGATGGCGAAATCGGGAAAGGTGTACACCGGATGTAACATCGAAAACGCAGCGTATCCGAGCGGCTTGTGCGCGGAACGCGTCGCGATTTTCAAGGCGGTGTCGGAAGGCGAGCGTGAAATCGCCGCAATCGCCGTCGTCACATCGAATCTGGGTTCACCTTGCGGCGCCTGCCGCCAAGTGCTTTCGGAATTTGCAGCGGACGATGCGATGATCGTGCTGGCGCAAGCGCGTGGAAATCGACGGAAGAAGTTTTCGATGAAACAGATTTTGCCGGATCGATTTGGTCCAGAGCATCTTTCGTGACTTTTGGTGTTTGAAAAATTGTCGAGTATAATACTTGCTTGGTAAAGGAGATAAATGGTCGAACCCGTTGGATTGAATCAGAAAATGCTTGAAGTGCGTGCATTAACGGAAGCCAAGGGTTTTTCGTCTGATCACGAACGCATTTGGGAAATGCTCGCGCTGATTCATACCGAGGTCTCGGAAGCGACCGACGCGTACAAAAAGGGCGAAGGGCTTGACCATGTGGGGGAAGAATTGATCGATGCGATTATTCGCATCTTGCATCTGTGTTCCGCGCTCGATTTGGATGCTGAAGCCGTTTTTCAGGCGAAGATGAAAAAGAATTGGGAACGACCACACAAGTATAATACGGTTAGAGGAGGATAGTTTCAAGTTCAAGTTTAGAGTTTCAGGTCGCTGGATCACTTTGAACTTGAAACCTGAAACTTGGAACCATGACCCGTGAACGATTATATCGAGTTCAAGCGGTTGTTTTGCGCCGCACCGATCACGGTGAGGCGGATCGACTATTGACGCTGTTCACACTCGACCGAGGCAAAATTCGCGCGAACGCCAAAGGCGCGCGCAAGCCATCGAGCCGCAAGGGTGGACACGTAGAGTTGTTCACGCATGTCGATTTGATGCTGGCGAAGGGTCAGCAAATTGATGTCGTGACGCAAGCCGATACGATTGACGCGTTTTCGGCACTGCGCGGAAATCTTGACCGCGTGTCATACGCGTACTATCTCGCCGAGTTGGTGGACCGCTTTTCCGAGGAAGGTACGGAGAATCGTCCGGTATTCGATTTGCTTGTGCACGCACTGGGGCGGTTGGGCGATGAGGCGGCGAACCCGGAATTGCTCGCGCGATTTTTCGAGTTGCGATTGTTGCAGTACGTCGGCTATCGACCGCAGTTGTTCAGTTGCGTGAATTGCGGTAAACCCATTGAGCCCGTTGAGAATTTTTTCAGCGCGGAAGCCGGCGGTGTGCTTGATCCGGATTGCGTGGAGACACAGCGCGACAAAATCGCTGGGCGCGCGAAAGACGCGCAAACGATTTCGTTGAACGCGCTCAAGGTGTTGCGCTATTTGCAAACGCGCGAGTGGGAAAGTGTGCACGGATTGAAATTGAATGCGGATGTGCTGGCGGAAGTTGAAGCTTTACTTGAGCGATACATTGTGCATCATTTGGAGCGGAATTTGAAAAGCATCGAGTTTTTGCGGGAACTGAAACGAGGGTGATGACTTATGCCTGACATGGAAACCATCGTCTCATTGTGCAAGCGGCGCGGGTTTGTATTTCAAGGTTCGGAAATTTACGGCGGCATTGGCGGCTTTTGGGATTACGGTCCGCTCGGCGTCGAGTTGAAAAACAATATCAAGCGCGCGTGGTGGAAAGCGATGGTGCAGGATCGCGATGATGTGGTCGGCATCGATTCGGCGATCATCATGCATCCGAATGCCTGGGTTGCCAGCGGTCACGTGGCCACGTTCACCGATCCGCTCGTCGAGTGCAAGAACTGCCACAAGCGTTTCCGCGAAGATCAGATTCCAGGCGAAGCGTGTCCGAATTGCGGCAACAAAGGCACGATGACTGAAGCCAAGCAATTCAATTTGCTGTTCAAGACGCATGTCGGTCCAGTCGAGGACGATGCGGCGGTTGCGTATCTGCGTCCCGAAACGGCGCAAGGCATCTTTGTCAATTTTGAAAACGTGCGCGAATCGATGCGCAAGAAAATTCCATTCGGCATCGCGCAAATCGGTAGATCGTTTCGCAACGAAATCATCACCGGCAATTTCATTTTCCGCGACCGCGAATTTGAGCAGATGGAAATGGAATTCTTTTGCCAGCCGGGCACGGAAGACGATTGGCACGACAAGTGGCGCGATTGGCGCGTCAAGTGGTGGCAGAAAACCTTCAACATCGACGATAACAATATCCGCGTCAAAGTGATTCGCCGTGACGCGACAACGATCATCGGTCCCGATCCGGATGACGTCAAAGAGGAAAAGCCGCCGCACTATTCCAAGGGCAATTACGACATCGAATACCGCTTTCCGATGGGCTGGAGCGAAATCGAAGGGATCGCCAGCCGCACCGATTGGGATCTCAGCGCGCATCAAAAACTGAGCGGCAAAAGTCTATCGTATTTTGATGACGAGACGAAAGAAAGCTACATCCCGTACGTCGTTGAGCCGGCCATGGGCGTGGACCGCGCGGTGCTCGTTGCGCTGTTCGAGAATTACAAAGAAGAACAAGTGCGGAACGAAAAACGGATCGTGCTTCAGTTACCCAAGACACTTGCGCCGATCAAGGTTGCCGTTTTGCCCCTGGCACGCAATCGACCGGAAATTGTCGATGTGGCGAAAAAACTTGTCGCGGATTTGAAACCGCACATGATGGCGATGTACGACGACAGCGCGAGCATCGGTCGCTTGTATCGGCGGCAGGACGAAATCGGCACACCGTTCTGCGTCACGGTCGATCATCAGTCCGCGCTTCCCGGCGATGAAAAGTATGATGGCATGGTCACGCTCCGCGACCGCGATTCGATGGAGCAGGTGCGTGTCTCGCTCGATCAAGTCAAGGATGTGTTGGTTAGTCGTTTGGTCGGATAGTCTAAAATCAGACATCGAAAACACTTGCACCGCGCGCGCAAGCGCAAGTGTCTGAAATCATAAATTCCACATAGGAGGTACCAGACATGGCAGTCAAAAAAATCGCCGCGAAGAAAGCGGCAACCAAAAAGACACTCTCGAAAAAATGGGTGTATCTGTTCAAGGAAGGCAACAAGGACATGCGCGACTTGCTCGGTGGCAAGGGCGCCGGTCTTGGCGGAAATGACGAACGCCAAGTTGCCCGTTCCCCCGGGCTTTACGATCACAACCGAAGCGTGCAACACGTACACCGCGCTCGGCAAAAAATTCCCCAAAGGGATGTGGGACCAAGTTCTCGCGTCGATGAAAAAAGTCGAAGCGCAGACCGGCAAAAAATTTGGCGACGCGAAAAATCCGTTGCTCGTCTCGGTTCGCTCCGGCGCAAAATTCTCGATGCCGGGGATGATGGATACGGTGCTCAACCTTGGTTTGAATTCCGAGACGTTGAAAGGCATCGCCGCGTTGACCGCCAACGAGCGTTTCGCCTTTGACGCGTATCGCCGTTTTATTCAAATGTTCGGACGCATCGTGATGGGCATCGAAGCCAAAAAGTGGGATGCCATCTTTGATGGGGTGAAAGAAAAGTATCACGCCAAATCGGATACGGATCTTGACACGAAGGGGTTGCAAGAGGTTGTCAAGCAGTACAAGGAACTGTACAAAAAAGAAATCGGCTCCGAATTTCCAGAAGACCCGTACAAGCAACTCGAGCTCGCGATTCAAGCGGTGTTCGGTTCGTGGATGGGCAAGCGCGCGGTCGATTATCGCCGCATTAACAAGATTGCAGACAACCTCGGCACGGCGGTCAACGTCCAGACGATGGTGTTCGGCAACACGGGCGAACGATTCTGGCACGGGGGTTGCATTCACGCGCGACCCCGGCACTGGCAAGAATGAACTCTTCGGCGAATATCTGGTCAATGCTCAGGGCGAAGACGTGGTTGCCGGGATTCGCACGCCGATGAAGATTGCGGAATTGAAAGAAAAGAACGTCAAGGTCTATAACGAATTTAACAAACTTGCGCATCAGATGGAAAAGCATTATCGCGAAATGCAAGACCTCGAGTTCACGGTCGAGCGCGGTAAGCTGTACATGTTGCAGACGCGCACCGGCAAACGCACGGCGCGCGCTGCCGTAGGAATTGCCGTCCAAATGGTCAACGAAAAATTGATCACGAAGGAAGAAGCGATTCAGCGCGTCGAGCCAGCGCATGTGATAAATCTGTTGATGCCGCAGTTCGATTTCAAAGCGAAAGAGGAAGCGGCAAAAGCCGGCAACTTGCTCGCCAAAGGTTTGAACGCCTCGCCGGGCGCGGCAACCGGTCTCGCGATTTTCGATCCAGACACCGCGGAGAAACTGGGCAAGCAAGGCAAGGCGATCATTCTCGTGCGCTACGAGACGTCGCCGGAAGATGTGCACGGGATGTACGCCTCGAAAGGGATTTTGACGCAACACGGCGGCGCGACATCGCACGCGGCAGTTGTCGCGCGCGGTGCGGGTCTGCCGTGCGTCGCGGGTTGCGAAACGATTCGCGTCGATGAAGAAAAGAAAGTGTTCAACGTTGGCAGCCGGACGATCAAGGAAGGCGATTCGATTTCTATCGACGGCGGCACGGGCGAAGTGTTTGCCGGCGAAATCAAAACCGTTTTGCCCGATTTCGACAAAGACAAGGATTTGCAAACGCTCCTGGGGTGGGCGGACGCAAGTTCGCTTGAAAAAATCGCGCAAGGGCGTGGCGAAATCGCCGGAAGTTGGTTTGCAAGTGTGGGCGAACGGCGATTATCCGCGCGACGCGCGCATGGCGCGCAAGTTCGGCGCGCAAGGCATCGGCTTGTGCCGCACCGAGCACATGTTCTTTGAAACCGATCGCTTGCCCATCGTGCAGAAAATGATTTTGGCGAAGAACGACGCCGAGCGCCAAAAATATCTCGATCAACTCTTGCCGATTCAGCGCGAGGATTTTATCGGCATCTTGGAAGCGATGGAAGGATTGCCGGTTGTCATCCGCTTGATCGATCCGCCGCTCCACGAATTCTTGCCATCGTACGAAGAGTTACTTGTCAAGGTGACCGAACTGCGAATTCGCGGCAACGACCCCGCGAAATTGAAAGAGACCGAAGAGATGTTGAAGACGGTCGCCGGGATGAAGGAAGCGAATCCGATGCTCGGTTTGCGCGGTTGTCGTTTGGGTATCACGATGCCGCAGATCACGCAGATGCAAACGCGCGCGATCATCGAAGCGGCGTGCATCCTCAAGAAACGCGGCGTCGATGTGCATCCGGAAATCATGATCCCGCTCGTCGGTCACGTGAACGAGTTGAAGAATCAGCGCGAGGTGTTGGAACCGGTCGCCAAGAAGGTGATGGAAGAGCAAGGTATCCAGGTTGAATACAAGTTCGGCACGATGATCGAAATACCGCGCGGCGCCATCACGGCGGCGCAAGTTGCCGAGTACGCGCAGTTCTTCTCGTTCGGCACGAACGACCTCACGCAAACGGCGATGGGCGTCAGTCGCGACGACGCGGAGAAGGCGTTCTTGTTGAAGTACGTCGAAGACAAGATTTTGCCGGCGAACCCGTTCCAGGAACTCGACCGCGAAGGCGTTGGCATGTTGATGCGCTGGGCGGTCGAACGAAGGACGCAAGACCAAGCCGGGATTGAAGATCGGCATCTGCGGCGAACACGGCGGCGATCCATCGTCCATCGAGTTCTGCCATCAGATCGGTCTGCACTATGTCAGTTGCTCGCCGTTCCGCGTGCCGGTCGCGCGACTGGCGGCGGCGCAAGCGGCGCTCGCGAAGGTTGCGAAGGACAAGTAATACAAGTCAACGGGGCGGGTCAGCGACTCGCCCCACTTTTTTGTCCCGCGAAAAAATTGCGCGAACGATATGAGCGTGCTATAATTTCACTCACCGCCACGCGGCGGAGATTTTCAAGGAGATTTGGATTTCATGTACTTGCGAAAGTTGAAAATGTTTTTCGTGCTCGTCGCCGTACTTTCAATCGGCAATTTGGCTTGCCAAGCTACTGACATGTTTCTTGCTCAAGTCGCCCCGACTCCCACGCGCACACGCACGCCGCGTCCATCCATTACACCCATTCCAACCGATACGCCCGAGCCAACTGCTACCGCAACGCCTGCGAAGACTGCAACGCCGACGCTGCGTCCGGCAACACCGCGGCCGCCAACTGCCAAGCCGCCGGTTGCCACCGCCAAGCCGGTTGTGCCACAACCGACCGTATCGACGATGGAGTTTCATGTAAATCCGCCAACGTGTGCGCACTCTGGGAATACCCGCATCGTAGGGATTGTTTACCTGAACAAGAATGACCCTAGTCAACGATACCAACAAGCCATTGTGGCGCTGGGTCCTACCGACGGCTCTACGATATATGCTACTGTGCTTTCAGAGTGGGATGGCAAATACACGTTTACTCTGACCGATAACGGACCCAAACCGGGTAATTGGGGCGTATGGCTCGTCACTCCTTCGCACGTACGCAAGTCAGACATCGGCGGACCGATTAACACGAATAACCTCGGACCTGATGACCCCAAAGCCTGTTGGGCAGGCAGTGTGGATTTTTGGAAATAATCGATTGAAAGGGAGCAAGCCGCATGAAACTGGCTAATCCATTTGCTTGGTTGTCCGATTCGCATCGCACGCGCGCGTTTGTCTTGCTTTTGATTCTCACACTCGTCGTGATGTTCACGCTTCAGATTCTCGGCGAGCCGCTCAAGACTGCCGCCGCGCCGTCCGGCATCGTTTCGTACGAACTTGCCGGCACGATGTCCAGCGCGCAAAAGATGGTCGATTCCTGGGGCGCGACCGGGCGTGTCTACGCCGGGTTGAACCTGGGATTCGATTATTTGTTTCTCGTGTTGTATCCGCTTTGCATCGGGCTTGGATGCGTCATTGTCGCGCGCGCATTCGCGCCGCGTTTCGCGATGCTGTCAGCGTTGGGAATCGTTTTAGCATGGGCGTTGTTGATCGCCGGCGGACTGGATGCCATCGAGAATTTTTCGCTCATCCAAATTTTGCTTGGCGCACGCCAAGAGATTTGGGCGACATTGGCGCAGTGGTGTGCAGTCCCGAAATTCCTAATCGTCGGAATAGGAATTCTTTATGTTATGCTGGGCACATTAGGCACTAGGCTTTTCAAACCGCATGCCGGGTGAGCCCTCAAAATTGGTGAAAACAGGCACAAAATCGGCAAAAATTGATGCTTGACAATTGACTTGATAGCAAGTATAATTACTGTATCAATTAAATAGTTTGTAATTCACGGAAGCGATGAAACTCGATTGTTCTGCATGGACGCCAAAGTCGGGTGGAGCCAGTGGCGTAACCGACCGTGTCAATGGCGACATTGCGCACGGTTTTTGTTTTATCTGCGATTCTTGGTTCGTCGATCAATAGAATTGCCAAAAGGAATAGCAAAATGAGAATTCGTCGATTACTTTCACTAGGTATCATCGTGCTCGCGACAGTGCTTGTGCTCACGCTGGGTTCCGGCGTTGCCTCGGCGGCAGACTTTTGCCGCACAGATCCGATTTTGATTTTAGACAATGGCAAGACACTCAGCGTTGATGTTGAAATCGGTACCAGCATAGCGAATGTCAAGAGTATTGAAATCAAGGTTTTCATTCCGCGCGGCGTGAAGGTGATGCGATATTCTGTATGCCGGTGACCTTGAACTCAAAGCCAAAGAGCAAGTCAAGGTTCTTGCGAATGGCAAGCCGGGCGAGTACAAGACCGAAGTGCGTGCGATGACAACCAAAACCCGGACCACCGTTGAAGCAACCACTGGACTTAGATTGACGTCAGATAACTCGCTCTTGGGTTTCAAGGAAGTTACTGGCAGAAGCAATCAATCGCTTAAAGCGACTACTCATATCGCCGTAGATGTTTTCTCGGTCCGATCTTTGTTTCGTTGATTGATAATCACCACCAAAAGGAGATACAAAATGAAAATTCGTCGATTGTTTCTCGCTGGGCATCATCGTGCTGGCGACAGTGCTTGTTCTCACGTTGGGAGCGGGCAGTGCTTCAGCGTTGGATTTTTGCCGCACAGATCCAATTCTCTACCTGTCCGATGGCAAGACACTGTTGATTGATGTTCTTGTCGATGGTGTCCGAGTGGATCAGGTTAGCTGGATCGATTACAAAGTTTCACTTCCCAAGGGGGTTTGGCTCGCGCCGAGGGAAAGCTACAAAAAGTTGGGCGGGCTAAACAACCCCGAGTTTATCGGCGCACCTGAGTTGGTGGCTAAGGAAAGAGTCAAGATTGACTACAATTCCAAGCCCTATGAATATCTGGTTGAGGTAAAAGTTTCTACCGACAAGCAAGTTCGCGGTAGCGAAGTTACGGTTTTCACCCAAATTGGCTGGGGCAAACCCGTATGGGTTAGGTGACCAAATGGCAGTCGCCATTGGGATTGGCCCCAAGGTAAGGCGCCTGGCACTCCTGCCATCATGCAATTCTCTCTTGGTGCAGACAGGCAAGGTCGGACAGACCATCAGGGCAAAACTTTACGCACAATAGCCTGCAGTCAAGCTGATTGAAATAATTGGTGCATTCGAGTGGAGTTGCGTTGTTGGCAACTCCACTCGGAATGTTTTTCTTCCGGCAGTTATCACCCTTCATTAGGATTCCCATGCCGAGCAAAAACACCGAAAAATTGTTGTTGATGGTTTTTGGCGGATGTGCGCTGTTGATTCTAGCCATTTCCGTCCCATATATTGTGTCTTCCGCTACGAGCATATCGAGTTGGTCAAATCTGCTCGTAGCGGGATTATTTGCCGGTGTGACTGCCCTGTCGCACAAGTTTCCCATTCACATTCGCCGCCGAACCAAAGTTCACATGAATTTGGTCCCGCTATATCTCTCTGCCGTGCTTCTCCCGGCTCCACTTGCGGCAACGAGTGCGTTCTTTGGGACTGTGATCGGGAACCTGCTGGTGCAAAAAGAGCAAGGCCTATGGGTTAGCGACATTGTGGTTGCTGCTGGGAGACGCACCCTTGTTATTTTCCTCTCTGCATTGATGGCGCATTCAGGTGTTGCAAACGATACCCTCGGCTATTTTGTCCTCTTTCCGGTTGCCGTGTTCATGTTTTTTGGAGAAATGCTTACCTTCTCACTCCAGCTTGCTGTGACCACGAAAGAGCCGTTTTTCATGGTATTGACAACGTGCCTGCGTGAGGCAAGCGTGGTGGAAGGCGTGCAATACTTGATTGGCATTCTGGGCGTATTGGCGGCGATGCAAGGATATTGGGCACTCGTCTTGCTTGCGTTGCCAACGGTCTTGGCGTATCTGGCTTTCAAAAGTGCCAAAGAGATGCGCGACAGTACCCAACAAATCTTGGAAGGTATGGCAGACACGGTCGACTTGCGCGATCCATACACTGGCGGTCACTCGCGCCGGGTTGCCGATATTTCCAAGCGCATTTTGAAAGAAATGAATACACCCGGTCCTGAAGCCGATTTGATTTGCATTGCCGCGCGTGTTCACGATATTGGCAAGCTGGCGCATCGCCGATCAAATTCTCTTCAAGCCGGATTCGCATACGCCGGACGAAACCAAGATCATGCGCTCGCACGTTGAGCAAGGCGCACAACTGCTCAAGCGTTATCCGGATTTTGCGCGCGGCGCGGACATTGTCAAACACCATCATGAACGTTGGGACGGCAAGGGCTATCCGGATGGTTTGCAAGGACTCGCGATTCCGTTTGGCGCGCGCGTGCTGACTGTCGCCGATAGTTTTGACGCGATGATTACCGATCGACCGTACCGGCGCGGGATGACGCCGGAGCAAGCCGTCGCGATTCTAAGATCGGGCGCGGGCAAACAATGGGATCCGGAAATCGTCGATGCGTTGGCGAGTGTGGTGTTGGGCGATCCACAATCTCTGCCGATGCCGCAACCGCAGTTAATGCCGAGCGTCGCGGTATCGTAGTTTGAACGATTGACGAAACGCAAACCAGTCGCAAAGAATTTTTGCGACTGGTATTTTTTTGCGCGCGAACACTTGACGTTCTCGATAACTTGTGGCAATATAACGCCGCAGTAATTCGCGCAACGTAGGAATCGAAAAAATGTCTGTGGTGGATGACGTCAAATCGAAAATCGACATCGTTGATGTCATCGGACAATATGCAACCTTAAGAAAAGCAGGGCGCAATTTCAAAGCGCTCTGTCCTTTTCACAACGAGAAAACGCCGTCGTTCGTTGTTTATCCTGAACAAGGCACGTGGCATTGTTTTGGCGCGTGCGCGACCGGCGGCGATGCCTTCTCGTTCTTGATGAAGCGCGAGAATATCGATTTTGGTGAAGCGTTGCGCCGACTCGCGCAACGTGCCGGGGTTGAGCTGGTTTACGAAACGCCCGGCGAAGACGCGGAACGCAAACGCCTGCGCACACTCCTGGCAACCGCTGCCGCACATTACCATGATTTGTTCAAGACGCATTCTGCCGCGCAGAGCGCACGCGATTACGTAGCGCGCCGCTTTATCACGCCAGCGACCGCCGATTTGTTTCAACTTGGTTTTGCGTTGGACGATTGGCACGCGAGCGAAACGTATTTGAGCGGCAAGGGTTTTTCTAATCGTGAATTAGAAGCGGCAGGTTTGGTGATTCAACGCGAAGGCGGCGGACATTACGATCGTTTTCGCGGACGTTTGATGTTTCCGATTCGTAATCGGACCGGCGAAGTGATTGGATTCGGCGCGCGCACGTTGACCGGCGAGGAACCGAAATATTTGAATTCGCCGCAGACCGCGCTCTTTGACAAGAGCGGCACGCTGTACGGACTCGACCTGGCCAAAGAAGCGATCCGCGCGCAAAACCTTGCCGTCATCGTCGAAGGGTACATGGATGTCATCGGCGCGCATCAAGGCGGATTCCAAAACGTTGTCGCGTCGCTCGGTACCGCGCTGACCGAAAAACAATTGGGCTTGCTTAAACGCCTGACCAACCGGTACGCGCTGGCGCTTGATCCGGATGCGGCGGGCGAAGAGGCGACCAAGCGCGGTTTGGAAGTCGCGCGCGGCGCGCTGGATCGCAAAACGGTGCCGGTACCGATGGGTGCGGGACTCGTCGGATTTGAAGAACGCCTGGAAGCAGAATTGCTTGTGATTCCGATGCCGCCCGGCAAAGACCCGGATGAATTGATTCATGACGAGCCGCAGAAATGGGTCGAACTCACGGCGCATCCGGAACCATTAGTCGATTATTATTTTCGCGTCCTTACGCAAGACCTCGATTTGAAAAATGCGCGCGACAAATCGACGGCCGTCAAGCGGCTCACGCCGATCATCCGGGAAATCGGCGATGCGGTTCAGCGTGCACATTACACGCAACAACTTGCGCGTCTTGTCCAAGTGCCGGACTCGACCATCGCGCAACAAGTCGATGTGAAAAAGCGCGCCGCACGTGGCGAGTCCAAGCCCGAAGAAACGGCGGTGCCGCGCACGGCATCGAAATTGGAAGAATATTGTTTGACACTCGCGTTGCACACGCCCGAACATTTGGCGCGCGTTGCGTTTCTCGAAGCGGACGATTTCGCCGAGCCGGATTGTCGCGCGCTGTTTGTGAGTCTGCGTGAGTTTGCCGAGGAAAACGGACTTTTCGATCGCGATGCGTTTCGCGCGACGCTTGATGCAACACTCGCGGCGTTGCACGACCAATTGGTCGGCCAGGGGATTCCGGATTTGCACGAGCCAGAGTTGGCGCGCGAAATCGAGAACACCGCGCATCGTCTGCGCTTGCAACACGACAAGCTCGAACTCGCGCAAATCGAAGTTTTATTGCGCGATCAGGGTGATGAAAGTGCGGTTGAAAATCCAAACCAATTACTCGAGCGCGTGAGTTTTCTGCGCAAACGTTTGATGAACAGCCAAAAAGCTCTTAGTTCCAAAGCGATGCTTTATCGAATTTGAAAATGCCTCGAATCAAGACCAAAATCATCACAAAAACCAAACACTCGCGGTCAACAAAAAAGTCGAAATTGTTGTCGCTGGCAACCACGCTGGGCGGCGAACGCGAAGATATTGTGTGGGCGCGCGCGGCGGATTTGCCGGATCAAGACGCCGCGCTCGATGCGTTGGTGCGCAAAGCCGGCGCGCGCAAGAAGCTCACGCTGGAACAGGTGCGCACAGTTTTTCCGGAAGTTGAACAAGACCCGGAGCAGATTGCCGACTTGAGACGCTTGCTCGCTGAAATGAAAATCAAACTGGTTGGCAATCATGCTGTCGTCAAGCGTGAGGCGCCGGCCGAAGAAGACTCGGTGGAAGACGTAGAAGCGATTGCCGTCGATATTCCGTTTGAAGTGGGCAACGACCCGGTGCGCATGTACTTGCGTGAAATCGGCCGCGTGCCGTTGCTGACCGCGAGCGAAGAATCGAAATTGTCGCAAGCGGTGCGTAAGGGCGAGGTGGCGCAACAGAATCTGCTTAAAGCCAATCTCGACGGCGGACGGCGCGCGCGTTTCAAAATGGTGGTCGATGCCGCGGTGAATGCGCGTCTGAAACTTGCCGAAGCAAATCTGCGGCTCGTCGTCAGCGTCGCCAAACGTTACATCGGCCGCGGCATGTCCTTGCTTGATTTGATTCAAGAAGGCAATATCGGCTTGATGCGCGCGGTTGAACGCTTTGATTATTCGAAGGGTTTCAAGTTTTCGACGTATGCGACGTGGTGGATTCGCCAAGCGATTACGCGCTCGATTGCTGATCAAGCGCGCACGATTCGCATTCCGGTGCACATGGTCGAGACGATCAATCGATTGGTGCGCGTGTCGCGGCGCTTGACGCAGGAATTGGGACGCGAACCGAATTCTGAAGAAATCGCGATGGAAATGGACCTTCTAGAGCCCGGAGATCGGCGTGCGATTTTGGAAGCGCAAGCGCGCGGCGAACCGCTCGATCCCGCACTGGATCGGCGCTTGAAACGCGCCGGGGCGAAGGTGCGCAAGATCATGAAGATTTCACAGGAGCCCATGTCGCTCGAAACGCCCATCGGGCAAGAGGAAAATTCTTCGCTTGGCGATTTCATCGAAGATGAATTGGTGCCGGGTCCCGCCGATCAAGCATCGCGGCAATTGCTCAAAGAGCAAATGAAAGATGTGCTGGATCAGTTGAATGACCGCGAGCGCAAGGTTTTGGAATTGCGTTTTGGTTTGCAGGATGGACAGGCGCGCACGCTGGAGGAAGTTGGGCTAGAGTTCGGTGTGACGCGCGAGCGCATCCGGCAAATCGAAGCGAAAGCGTTGCGCAAGTTGCGCCATCCGTTGCGCAGTCGCAAACTAAAGGATTATTTGGGTTAATTTGACCCGTAAACGTTCTTGGATATAATACTGGGGCAAGTGAATATTCCTCGGTAGCTCAATTGGCAGAGCGCGCGGCTGTTAACCGCGATGTTCTAGGTTCGAGTCCTAGCCGAGGAGCCAGTAACCCGCCGCGCCAGTGGCGGGTTTTTCTTTGCGGCAAGTTGTGATATAGTTTGATCATCGAGGAAATCATGCGGGCAATCGTTTTCGACGGACAATTGAAACTGCAACGTGATTTGCCGGAACCGCGCGCGCGCGATGAATCGTTGGTGCGTGTGCTCCGCGCCGGCATTTGCAACACCGATCTCGAAATCGTCAAAGGGTATATGGGGTTCAAAGGAATCCTGGGGCACGAATTTGTCGGCGTTGTCGAGTTCGGTGAAATGCAAGGCGCACGCGTTGTCGGCGAAATCAACGCGGACTGCGGAACGTGTCCTACGTGTCTGCGCGGCGACGTGACGCACTGTCCCAATCGCACGACGCTCGGCATCGTGAATCGCAATGGCGCGCTGGCGGAATTCCTGTCCTTGCCCGCGCGCAATTTGCATCGCGTGCCGGATGCCGTGAGCGATGCGCAAGCCGTTTTTGTCGAACCGCTTGCCGCCGCATGCGAGATTACTGATCGAATTCATATCTGCCCGACGGATCGCGTCGCGGTCATCGGCGATGGCAAGCTGGGCTTGCTATGCGCGCAAGTGTTGCAGTTGACCGGTTGCGATTTGTTGGCAATGGGTCGACACGAAAGCAAGCTGTCGCTTCTGCGCCGACGCGGCATCGCGACCACCATCGACGCAGACTCGATTCACGATCAGTTCGATGTTGTGGTCGATTGCACCGGCCACGCGAGCGGATTTGCCTTGGCGCGCAAGCTGACGCGCCCGCGCGGCACGCTCGTTTTGAAATCGACGTTTCATGGTGGGCAGGACACGTCTTTCGCGCCGATTGTCATCGACGAGATTTCGATTGTCGGCTCGCGGTGCGGTCCGTTTGCGCCGGCTCTGCGCTTGCTCGAACAGAAACTGGTCGATGTCGATGCGATGGTCAGCGCCGAATATCCGCTGGAGCGCGGCGTTGAAGCATTTGCGCGTGCCGTTGCGCCGGGCGTAATCAAAGTGCAAGTAACAATGAGCCAATAAACCAATTTCCAATGAGCCAATCGTTGCTTTGGTTTATTGGGCATTGGCTCATGGGCTCATTCTTTGGAGAATCACATTGTCGAAAAATTTCTACATTGCCATCGAAGGCGTGATTGGCGTGGGCAAGACGACGCTCGCGCGCATGGCGCAGACCGCGTTTAACGCCGAAATCTTGCTCGAAGTGTTTGAAGAAAATCCATTTCTCGCGCGATTCTATCAAGATCGCAAGCGGTATGGATTTCAAACGCAAATCTTTTTTCTGTTGAGCCGCTATCATCAGCAACACGAATTTATCCCGGCGGCGCTCGCGCGCGGCAACCTCATCAGCGACTATACCTTCGACAAGAATCAAATTTTCGCCACGCTCAACATCGAAGGCGACGAGTTGGCGATGTACGAAAGCGTGCATCGCATCATCGCCACGAAAATCCCTGCGCCCGATTTGGTCGTCTATCTCCGCGCCGATACCGATGTCTTGATGGAACGCATCACCCAGCGTGATCGATCGTACGAACGCGCGATGGAACGCGATTACATCGCGCAGTTGGGAAAAGCGTACGACGATTTTTTTGCGCGTTATTCTCACGCGCCGGTCTTGACCATCGACACGAATCGAATGGACTTTGTGCGCCGCACCGAGGATTTGAGAGTGATGCTGGATCGCATTCGCGCGAAATTGGAACTGGGACCGCATCAGCATCCGCTGTTTGACAACGAGGGACGCGGATGAAAAAATTTATTGCAATTGCCGGCAACATCGGCGTGGGCAAATCGACGCTCGTGGAAAAGTTGTGCGCCAAGTTGAAATGGGAACCGTTCTTTGAAGGCGTCGTCGATAATCCGTACCTCGCCGATTTTTACAAAGACATGCGCGCGTGGTCGTTTCATTCGCAAATCTTTTTTCTCTCTCGCCGTTTGCACGATTTGCGGCAACTGCGCGATTTTCCGCGCACGGTTGTGCAGGATCGCAGCGTGTACGAAGATGCCGAAATTTTCGCCAAGAATTTGTACAAGCAAGGGCATATCTCGGAGCGCGATTGGTCAACCTACCGCGAACTCTATCAAGTCTTGACGGAACTTTTGCCGCCGCCCGATCTCGTGGTGTACCTCAGCGCCTCGGTGCCGACGTTGCTGCAACGCATCGCCCAACGCGGGCGCGAGTACGAGAAGAGTATTGCGCCGGACTATCTGGCGCAACTCAACGTTCTCTATGATGAATGGATCGGCGATTTTGAGTTATCGCCGGTGTTGATCGTCCCAGCGGATCGATTGGATTTTGTGGCGAACAACAAGCACCTCAATTTGATCGCGCAAAAGATTCAGGAGAAATTGCGCGGCGAGCAAATGGTGATGTTTGACTAAGCAAAAACCGGGTCTTTACAGACCCGGTTTTTCTGTTTCGACTTTTCCCTCCAGCCGTTCAAAGAGCAACAGCGCGATGCCGCCCAGCGCAACGGCAAGCCACAACGTGCTAATGCGCACGAGCAACGTCGCGGCGGCGGCAATCGTCGCGCTCGCGTTGACGAGGAGTTGGAGCAGACTCGTCATACTGCCTTCGGTTGCGCCAAGTCCGCCGGGCATAAATGTTACCGCGCCGAATAAACTTGCAATTGCATAGATTAAAGTCGAGCGGAGCAGGAGATCCAAAGAAGCCGGCATTCCAAAGCCGAGCAAAATCAAAAACAGCGCGACGCATTCGCCGAACCATGCAAGCACCGCCAACACAATCGACACGATAAGCGGGCGCAAGCGAAGCATCAGGTATGCGCTTTCGTACATGTTTTTCGCAAGGTCCGCAAAGCGTCCGATGACCGGCAATCGCGCCAGCAAATCGATTAGTTTTTCGGCGAGTGCGCGCGACTGAATCAGCGCAACGATGATGACGAATCCGATGAGCGTGACGACGAGCGCGGGCGCGCCCATCGGAAAAATGCTGACGCCGAGCGCGGCGAGAACGTCATGCCCATCACATCGGTCAAGCGTTCCGCCGCGACGATGGACGCCGAGTAACTGACCGGAATGTTGTAATGCGATTTGAGCAGAACCGATTTCAAAAGTTCGCCGAGTTTGCCCGGCACCATCGTGAGTGAAAAGCCGGCAAGGAAAATCAAGAGACTCGGACGCGGTGGAACATTTTTGATGTCGATGACGTGAAAATAATAATGCCAGCGCGCAAAGCGAATGCCATAGTTTGCCAGCACCGCGACGAGTGTCGGCGCGAGCCAGCGCCAATCCCAATTGGCTAACGCTTGGGCAAGTTTGGGCGCGTCCGCGTAGAGTGTGAGCGCGAGATATACCAGCGCGGCGAAGACAAGCGAGAGTAGAATTTTTTGGCGAAGGTTGGTCAGCATGAAATAGAAACTCGTTGCGATGAAATGGATTTGCGTGCAGGCAAACGCGGGTGTATGATTTGCGCGTCTATTATACCGAAGAGGTTGAAATGTTCAAGCGCAGTCCAGCAATGGAAAAATTTCTAAAGAGCATGCAAATTGGTTTCATCGAGTGGCATGATGGTATCGGGTACGACCTCGACGCGCTGAAGGAATTGGACGCGCAAGAGTTGAAGCAAGTCGAATCGCTGTTGATTTCCAGAAAGGATGGCGATTGGCGCGATGTGGAAGCGCTGGCGGCGTTGAAAACGCCGCGCGCCATCGAAGCGTTGAAGGACTGTTTGCAGAGCAGTAACCTCGACGCGAGATTGTTTGCTGTGCGGTATCTCAAAGAAATGGGCGTTGTCGATCGAGTGGAGGAGATTGTCGTAGATACCTTGCCCGCAACGAAAATCGGCAAGGGGATGACGTTTGCGTTGTCTTTGGCGAAGGAATATCCAACCGAACGCATCCAACGTAAATTGCTTTGGTGTGCGCTTCACGGCAACGACGATATCCGGATTCACTGTGCCGCGATGGCGTTGTATCTGTACGGCAAGGCGTCATCCGAGTTCGACAGGAATCAAGCGATTGTGTACAGATTTGGGGACAAGGATAAAGCCAAGAGAGCAGAAGCGTTTGCCGAGCTTTGCCGGATGGTTGGGGTGAGTGCGGAGGAGTTTGGGGCTGAATAATCGTAGGGGCGTAGCATGCTACAGCCCCTACGTGTCATTCCAGATAATCGCGCAACTTTCTTGACCGCGACGGATGCCGCAATTTGCGCAACGCTTTCGCTTCGATCTGGCGGATGCGTTCGCGCGTCACGCCGAATTTCTTGCCCACTTCTTCCAGCGTGTGCGCTTTGCCGTCTTTCAAACCAAACCGCAATTGCAGAACGCGTCCTTCGCGCGGCGAGAGCGACGTGAGAATGTCCTCCATTTGCTCGCGCAAGAGCTGATGCGATGCCGCGTCGGTGGGACCCAGCGTCATTTCGTCCGGGATGAAATCGCCCAGATGCGAATCCTGTTCTTCGCCCACCGGCATTTCCAGCGATAACGGGCGTTGCGAAATCTTGATGATGCGCTCGACCTTGCGCGAAGTCGTGCCCAGTTCGGTTGCGATTTCATCGCTTGTCGGCTCGCGTCCTAGTTCTTGCACCAGTTGGCGCGAGACGCGCGTCAGTTTGTTGATGCGCTCGCACATGTGCACCGGCACGCGAATCGTGCGACCCTGATCGGCGATGGCGCGCGTGATCGCTTGGCGAATCCACCACGTCGCATACGTGGAGAACTTGAAGCCGCGATGATGATCGAACTTTTCCACCGCGCGGATCAAGCCGATATTGCCTTCTTGAATCAAATCGAGAAACGAAACGCCGCGCCCGATATATTTTTTCGCAATCGAAACGACGAGGCGAAAGTTCGCCTTGATGAGTTTCTGCCGATACGCCTCGCCTTCGCGAATCTTGCCTTCCAGCCGATTGCGTTCGCCTTGCGAAAGATGATTCTTGCTCAGCCGATAACGCGCGCGCTTGCCGGTTTCCATGCCGCGCGCGTACTCGACCTCTTGCGCGGCGGTGAGCAACGGAATGCGCGAGATTTCCTTAAGGTACAGCGAAACCGTATCGTCGATGCCAATCGCGCTGAGATCGATATCTTCCGGCTTTGCGCTTCGCTTCTTCTGCTTCATCCGTCGCCGCCGGCTTTTCGGCTTCCACCACCGAGATGCCTTCATCGAACAAGACGATGTAGAGTTCCTCCAGTTGCTCGAGATTCGATTCGGCTTCCGGAAAAACTTGCAAAACATCGTCCTGCGTCAGATAACCTTGATCCTTGCCTTTTTTGATCAACTCATCGACGGGCGTATTCTCGTCTTCCGATTGTCCTAACGCGAGCACCGGGTCGGCGCTCTTGCGCGCGGCAAGCGCGGCGCGCAACTTGCGCGCCGCTATCGATTGCATCGGCTTGTTCTTTTTCGTCGGCTTGACGGCTTTAATTTTTTTCGTGCTAGGTTTTTTCGCCATTCTGTCAACACCAGACCAATTGGGCGGAGCAAACAATAAAATGGAGACAGGACAGCCCCGTCTCACTACCGCCATTATACGACGCGAATTAGGTAAAGTCAATAGTTTTTGGCTCTTTTTCACAAAAATCACGATAGAATTAGACGTCGATTTATGACAACCACTAGCATTCTGCCACGATATTTTGCATATTCTCGCTGATGAACGCACGCGCCATTCTGGGCGTGTTAAATGCAAAGCCGATGCGCCCAAATCGATCGGCGAGGATAATGCCGCCGGTTCCGCCGACGCGTTGCGCCAGCATTTCGATTGCTTGCCGCGCGGCGTTGGTTGGGTGGTGGCTATTCGCCAACGCATCGACCGCAAATTTGCGATAGCACGACGCGCGTGATTGCCTCGCCCCAGCCGGTCGCCGATGCGCCGCCAAGCAAATTATCGGCGTAGACACCGGCGCCAATCAACGGCGAATCGCCAACGCGCCCGGGGCGTTTGAATTTCATTCCGCCGGTCGATGTCCCAGCGGCGATGTTCCCATCCTTGTCGATTGCCACGCAACCGACGGTACCAAAGCCGCGCACCGGAACCGCTTGCGATGACTCGCGTTCGGGCGGGGTGGTGCGACATTGCTCCCAGATTTCAAGTTGTTCCGGCGTGCGAAGCAATGCGTTGTTCATCAAATCGATTCCTTTTTCCTGGGCAAATTCTTCCGCGCCGCGCGAAATCAGAAAAGTATGTTCGCTTTCCATCACGCGCCGCGCCAAATGAATTGGGTTTTGAATTCTTTGCACGCCGGCAACCGCGCCGGCATCGAGCGTCTGCCCATTCATAAAACTCGCGTCGAGTTCGACGATGCCGTCACGATTCAAGAACGAGCCAATGCCCGCGTCGAATGCCGGATCATCTTCCATTACGACGACCGCCGCTTCCACGGCATCGATGGCGGTTCCGCCTTGCCGCAAAATCTCCCAGCCGATTTGGGCGGCGCGGCGCGTGCCTTCACGATGTGCGGCGACGGACGTATCGGTAATGTCGCCGGCGCCGCCGTGAACGATGATAGCTATTGGCATTGCACTCCTTGGTGAAATCGTGAAAGCATTCAGAGCGGAGCTGCGGAGCGGCGCAGTCGAAGAAGGCGCTCTTTCGACTCCGTTTCGCTTTGCGAAACTCCGCTCAGGATGCGTACAAGTCCATTGTATCGCGGCGGCGCAAATTTGCAAAACCGTTTGCAAAACCGACTTGAGCGATTTGACCAAATGTGCTAAAATACTTGTCGGGTCGATGACGACTCAGCAAGCCCGCCGGTCTGGCGGGGCAGGAGGATTTTCGGTGCGGCAGATTCACGATCCCGATGAGTTTGAGCGACAATTAGATCGCATGATCCACACATACTTTCCGCACGAACATCGCGCGCGTCCGCGCTTGTGGCGCCCAGCGACCGATGTGTACGAGACGGAAGCCGGCACGGTGGTCAAGTTGGAAGTTGCCGGGATGAACCCGGACGACTTTACAATTTCGTTCGTCAATCGGACGTTGGTCATTCGCGGCGTGCGGCAAGACACGGAAGAAAAAACGAGTTTCCATCGCTTGGAGATTCCGTACGGCGAATTTCAAATCGAGGTTTTGCTCGCGGACCCGTACGAAACGAGCCAAATCCAAGCGCAGTATGATCGCGGATTTCTCTACGTTACCCTGCCGCGATCCAAGCAGGAACACCGCGTGCCGATTAAAGTGCAATCCGCGGACAGTTGAACAAAGGAACTGAACCATGCAGGTTTTTGGAATTAGAGACGACGACGCCAAAAAAGAACAAGAGAATAACTCTAAATATCCCAAGCGAATTGCCCATTCTCGCATTGCGCGGAACGGTAGTTTATCCGTTGACGGTTTTGCCGCTCAACATCACCGTCGAGCGTGACAAACAGTTGGTCAATGAGGTGGCGACTGCGCCGAACCGCATGATTGGCATCGTGAGCGTCAAGAATACTGATGCGGAGACGCCCGGTCCCAACGATGTCGCGCTGACCGGCTCAGCGGCGGTGATTCATCGGTTGTTGCGCGCGCCGGACGACAGCGTGCGTTTGATCGTACAGGGCGTGGAGCGCATCCGCATCGAAGAGTTTATTGCGACCGAACCGTATTTGCGCGCGCGCGTCCAGCCCGCGCCGGAAACTTTTGAAAAGACGATTCAAGTCGAAGCGTTGATGCGCAACACGGTCGATTTGTTGCGCCGCTTGTCAGCGGTTACGTCCGGCTTTCCCGAAGAACTGATCATGGCGGCGATGAACGTGGAAGACCCGCGCCAGCTCGTGTACATGATTGCGACCGGGATGCGGATGGATTTGAAAGACGCGCAGGAGTTTGCTGGAACTGGATGACGTTTCAGAAAAACTGACCAAGCTGAACGGCATCGTCGGCAAAGAACTCGAAGTGCTGGAGCTGGGCAAGAAAATCCAATCGCAAGCGCAAGGCGAGATGGAAAAGAACCAGCGCGAGTACATCCTGCGCGAGCAGATGAAGCAAATCAAAAAAGAACTCGGCGAGGACGATGAGCAAGCCGCCGATGCGCGCGATTACGAAAAGAAAATCGCCGACGCGCAAAATGCCGCCGGAGGCGGAGAAAGAGGCAAAGCGCGAGCTCAGCCGGATGAAATCGATGCCGACTGCCGCCGCCGAGTACAGCGTCATCAAAACGTATCTCGATTGGCTCGTCGATTTGCCGTGGAACAAAACAACGCCGGACAATCTCGATATTGCGCGCGCGCGGCAAATTCTGGACGAAGATCATTACGGCTTGAAGGAAATCAAGGAACGCATTCTCGAATATCTTTCGGTGCGCAAGTTGCGTTTGGAACGCGGCGGCGACGAAGAAGCCAAAACCTACAAGGGTTCGATTTTCTGTTTTGCCGGACCGCCCGGCGTGGGCAAGACGTCGCTCGGTCAATCGATTGCGCGCGCGCTCGGGCGCAAGTTCATCCGCATGTCGCTCGGCGGCATGCACGACGAAGCCGAAATCCGCGGACATCGCCGGACGTACATCGGCGCGTTGCCGGGCGGCTCATTCAATCGATCAAGCGCGCGGAATCGCGCAACCCGGTCATCATGCTCGACGAAGTGGACAAGCTTGGCACATGATTTTCGCGGCGATCCGTCGTCGGCGTTGCTCGAAGTGCTTGACCCGGCGCAGAACAAGACGTTCCGCGATCACTATCTCGATGTCGATTTCGATTTGTCGCAAGTGATTTTCATTTGCACGGCGAATCAACTCGACACGATTCAACCGGCGTTGCGCGACCGCATGGAAATTTTGCAATTGTCCGGTTACACCGAAGAAGAAAAACTAAACATTGCCAAAGGCTATCTCGTCCCGCGCCAGGTCAAAGAAGCGGCTTGAGACCGGAAGAAATCAAGTTCGAGGACGATGCGATTCGCCAAGTCGCGCGCGATTACACGCGCGAAGCCGGCGTGCGCAATCTGGAACGCGAAATCGGCGGCGTGTGCCGCAAAGTGGCAACGCACATCGCCGAAGGCAAAACGACGCCGATCGTCATCACGCCGGCGAAAGTGACAGAACTTCTTGGCAAGCCGCATTTCTATCGCGAAGTTGCCGAACGCACGACGATTCCCGGCGTTGCGACGGGCATGGCGTGGACGCCGGTGGGCGGCGATATCCTATTCATCGAAGCAACGCGCATGCCCGGCGGCAAAGGGTTTATCGTCACCGGGCAACTCGGCGACGTGATGAAAGAATCGGCGCAAGCAGCGCTTTCGTACGTGCGCTCCAAAGCGAAAGAATTAAAGATCGATGAAAAAGCTTTCGAGCGAAGCGATATTCATCTGCACATTCCGGAAGGCGCGACGCCGAAAGATGGTCCCAGCGCCGGTGTGACGATGGCGACCGCGTTGGCATCCCTGATGACGAATCGGTTGGTGCGGAACGACATTGCGATGACCGGCGAGATCACGTTGCGCGGTCGCGTTCTGCCGGTGGGCGGGATCAAGGAAAAAGTGATTGCCGCGCATCGTGCTGGACTCAAGACGATCATTTTGCCCAAGCCGCAACGAAAAAGATTTGGACGAATTGCCCGATGATGTGCGCAAGCAGTTGACCTTTGTCTTCGCGGAAGAAGTCTTTGATGTGTTCAATGCCGCGTTGGGCAAAGCAGTTATCCAGGGTTCCCAGTGGCAATGGACACAGTGCCGAAGAACCGGGAGCCAAACAAAAATCGCCGCGCGCGGCGAAGAAGAGGACATAGGATTGTCATTTCGAGCCGCGTAGCGGCGAGAAATGTTGTTTCTCGGTAACACAACGAAATTTCTCGGCACGTACAGCATGCCTCGAAATGACCACGCGAAAGATTAACAACCGAATAATTGTATCAACCCTAGAATCTCTTTCCGCGCCGCGCGAATTTTTTCGATGCGCGCCGGAGCGATTCACATTTTGGCAAGGGTTATTCGCGGCAAGTAGAAATTTCTGCGCGATTGATTATTTCGCACGCACATGTGCTCGACCATTTGGTTATTGTGCCGCATGGCAAACATTTGTCGAGCGTCTCCGCGTGTGATGCGCGAGTGAGTTCCACTATATCATTCCGAGCGTAGCGACGCGAAGATCTCGTTATTGATTGAAATAAAGATTTCTCGCTCGTTTCACTCCTCTCGAAATGAAACACGGAGTCTAGACCACCCGCGCGATTGTTCCGCAAAGATTTCTCCCGCAATGATCCTTCCCAACGCAAATAGTTTTTGCTATTTGCATTCGTTAAGAAGGACAGTATGCCTCAACGAAAGAAAACATCACAACGACAGTGGTACCGCATGGATTTGCATCTCCATTCGCCCGCGTCGTCCGATTACAAACAAACCAACGTCACCTATCTCGACTTTTTGCGCAAAGCCGAAGAAAAGAATCTCGACGTTATCGCGTTCACCGATCACAACTCGGTGAGCGGCTATGCGCGGATGCTCGAAGAAATTGAGCAGCTTGAAATGCTTGAACGGCTCAAGCGTTTGCGCGATAACGAAAAAACACAACTGGATGATTATCGCCGTCTGCGCGAGAAAATTCTCATCCTCCCAGGTTTTGAATTTACTGCGACGTTGGGTTTTCACATCCTCGGCGTGTTTGCGCCGGAAACAACCGTGCGCGAGCTCGAGCATCTCTTGCTTTCTCTGCGCGTCCCTGCCGATAAACTCGATCAAGGTTCCGGCGAAGTGGGCGCGACGAGCGATGTGCTGACCGCGTATCGCACGATCAACGAAGCGGGCGGCTTGGCAATCGCCGCGCACGCCAACTCATCGCACGGCGTTGCGATGCCCGGATTTGATTTTGGCGGGCAGACGCGTATCGCGTACACGCAAGACGCGAACCTTCACGCGCTCGAAGTCACCGATCTTGAATCCACCTCGCGGCGGCGGACGGCGGCGTTCTTTAGCGGCACCAAGCCGGAATATCCGCGCAAGATGCATTGCATTCAGGGCAGTGACGCGCACAAACTCGATTTCGATCCGAAATACAAAAACGAAATGGGCGTCGGCGATCGCGCCACCGAAATTTTGGTCGATGAAATATCGTTCGACGCGATCAAGGCGATTTTCCTCGGTAACGATTTTTCGCGCACGCGACCGCATCGCCCGACGGCGGAAGAGCCGTTCGATCCGATTCGCGAGGCGCGTGAGCAAGGCGACAATCTCGTGCAATCGTTTCATGAACGATTGGGCGAACGGCACATCGTGGCAAAAACGATTTTGCAAGATGTCGTCGCGTTAGCGAACACGAACGGCGGCACGCTCTACATCGGCGCGAGCGCGGAAGCGCGCAAACCGGTCGTCGGCGTCGATCGTCCGGAAAATGCAATCAACGATCTGCAAGAACGCGATTCAAAAACAAGTGACTCCGCCGCTCGAAGTGCAAATCGAAGTACTCAAGAGTCAGGGCAAGAATGTGTTGCAAGTGATCGTGCCGCGCGGGAGCCAAGTTCCGTACGCTTTTGAAGACAGCTATATTTACGTGCGTTCGGAAAACGAAACCGGTTTGGCAGTCCGCGACGAGATCATTCAACTTGTGCGCGATGCGCTCGTCGTCGAACTTGCCGGCGACCTCGCCGGCGACGACGCAAACCATCACCAAAGAAGCGACCCTGGCGCCGGAAACAAAACCGGAAACAATCGTTTCGTCGATCCCGCCGCCGCGCACCGGCGTGGAAATCGTCGCGGCGGAACAACGCAAAAATACGTGGTACTATTCCGTGCGCGATTTGCGGAATAACCGGGTGGTGCATAATGTGACGCTCGTGAGCGCGCGGCGTCTGTGGCAATATGCTATCGCCGAACGCGTGAAAGGCGCGGTTGATCCGAGCGCGCTGACCTGGATCGGCGACATTGCGATTTGCAAAACGTATCGGCGCGGCGGCAAGGTGCGCTATGACTTGGTGCAACGCGCGGCGGGACAGTTTTGGGTGTATTATGGCGTCACCGACGATGGCATTCACGGACCCTGGCGCCAGCTCGTCGAAGGCGAGCCGATTGCTGAGGAGGCGATTCCGGAAATCGCCGAGTCCGACGATGAGCGCGCGCAAATCGGCACGGCGGCGGAAATCGCGGCAGAGGATGAAACACACGCGGAATTGCCAGTCGATGATGTGGAAGAGCCGGCGGAAGTTGAATCGCTTCATCCATTGATCATCGAAGAGGAACTCGCTTTCGAAGAGCAAGTTGCCGAGCCGGAGCCAGTCGGCATCTCGGGTTGAAGAAATTTCAGCGACAGAAGATGCTGACGTCGGAAATAGAACCCGCGCCGGAATCACCGGCAGAGGAATTGCCAAAATCAGAAGCGATCAAGCCAAGCGCCATCGTGCCTGTGCCGGAAGCGCCTTTGGTTCCAAAATCGCGCGCGCAAACTTGGCGTGAGCAATTGGATCGCGCCATGGAAGAGGCGCGCAAGGCGAAAGAACAAAAGTCAGGTGAATGAAATTTATGGCGGCAAGGTCCACCCCGCATAACTTGATTGGCGTGCTCGTCGCGATTTTGGTTGTGGGTCTGACTGTTACGCGCGCCTCTGCCGATTCGCCCACGACTCACACCGTAGCGTGGGGAGAAACGCTTTATAGCATTGCGCGCACGTACGATGTTTCGCCACAAACGATTGCTAGTGCAAATGGCATTGGGAACGATGAATGGGTATACGCCGGCACGCGACTCAAAATTCCAATGGGCACTGTTGCGCCCGCGTCAATTCCGGCAACATCATCGACCGGTTACTATGTCGTTCGCGCCGGCGACACGCTGTTTTCAATTGCGTCGCGTTTCAAAATATCGATTGATACGATTGCGGCGGCAAACAATCTTCCTCCCAACGGATTGATTTACGTCGGATGGTCGCTCAAAATTCCTTCAGCGACCAAGCCGCAAATAGCTCCATCATCGACTGTTCACATTGTTCAGCCAGGCGAATACCTTCTCTCCATTGCGTTGCGTTACGGCACCACGCCACAGTCGATCGTGTACGCAAATGATTTGCCGAACGATTGGCTGATTTTTGCCGGGCAACGCTTGAGTATTCCCGGCGGTCGCGCGTCGCGCGCGCCTTCATCTGCGCCTACAACCCTTGCCTTGAGATTGTCAAACGTGCCGTTGTATCGGCAAAAGCAAACGCTCACGTGCGAAGAAGCATCGGCGGCGATGGCGACGCGCGGCATGATCAGCGAGAATCAATTGCTCGCCGCGATGCCCCGCAGTGACAATCCATTCAACGGCATTCGTGGGCGCGTCAACTCGCCTAACTTTGGTGGCTTGACCGATTACGGCGTGTACGCGCAAGGATTGCAAAAAGGATTGAACGCGCTTGGCGTGAAATCGCAATTGCTTTACATGCAGGTGTACGATGATTTCAAAAACACGATCATCGATCATTTGCGCGCGGGACGCCCGGTGATTTGGTGGCACACGTGGCAAGATTTGTACCAAAAGCCCGTTGTTGGTAAAATTGTCCGATGGCACATCGGTGAAACTCGTGCCATACGAACATGCGAGTGTTATTGTCGGCGTGAATGATAGCGGCGTGACGTACCACGACCCGTACGATGCGACGGTGAGTTTTGTCGCATGGCAAGACTTTCGGCGTGTGTCGGCGTACTTTGATAATATGGCGCTGGCAATTCAGTAAGTGACAGTAATTGACAAATTGCCCCACCTAATGGTCATGATGATTTCAATCCGTGAATTTACACTCTGATGATTATGATGATGTCTACTCACTTTGGGAAAATTCTGGACCGGGCATCGGCGTTGGTCGCTCGGACACGCGCGAGGAAATTGCCAAGAAATTGCAGCGCGACCCGGATTTGTTTCTGGTCGCAGAAGATGCAGTCATCCTGAGCGAGTCGAAGATCATCGGCACGGTCATCGGCGGATACGACGGGCGGCGCGGATTCATCTATCATCTCGCCGTCGAGCGCGCCTATCGTGGCAACGGCGTCGGCAAAATGCTGATGGCGGAAGTCGAAAAACGATTGGCGGCAAAGGGTTGTCTCAAATCGTACTTGCTCGTCACGCGTGAAAACACCGACGTGATCGAATTCTATCACTGAACTTGGCTGGGAAACGATGGAGCGTCACGTTGATGGGCAAAACGTTTGACGAAGTCGAAAAAGGAGACGTGTTGAATCGTCCACGCGCGCGCGACCTGGGAATCAAAATCGGACGGCTACGAAACCGGACGTTACAACGCGATCACCGATGTTGCCGGCGTGCGCGTCGGACACGTGACGTTGATCGAAGGGCAGGGCAAGCACGTGCCGGGCAAGGGACCGATTCGCACAGGCGTGACGGCGATTTTGCCGCACGGCGGCGATTTATTTTTGGACAAGGTGACCGGCGCGGTTTTGCGTATCAACGGTTTCGGCGAGGTGACGAACGCCGAGCAGATTCATGAGATGGGATTTATTGAAGGACCGATCATGCTGACGAACACGTGGAACGTGCCGCGCGTTGCCGATGCCGTGATCGATTGGTACGTCGCGCGCAATCCGGCGATGGGCGTCACCACGTGGGGCATCAGCCCGGTCGTCGCAGAGACGAGCGATATGTTTCTCAACGATATCGTCGGGCGGCACGTAACGCGCGAACAGGTTTTCCGCGCCATCGATTCGGCGAAAGATGGCGCAGTCGAAGAAGGCGCGGTCGGCGGCGGAACCGGGATGACATGTTACGATTTCAAAAGCGGCATCGGCACCGCGTCGCGCAAATTGCCGGACAAACTCGGCGGTTACACCGTCGGTATTCTCGTGCAATCAAATTTTGGATGGCGACCGCAATTGATGATCGATGGTGTGCCGGTTGGGCGCGAGTTGATCGATTACAAACCTCTGCGGCGCACAAGCGACACGCCGCCGGAAATGAAACGCGATATCGATAGCGGTTCGATTATCGTTGTGCTAGCAACCGACGCGCCGTGCTCAACGCGCATTCTAAATCGTTTAGCGATGCGCGCGCAAAACGGGTTGGCACGCACCGGCTCGCATACTGGCAACACGAGCGGCGATTTCGTTATCGCATTTTCGACGACGCGGCGCAAAAAGCATTTTAACGATCGTTTGACGTACCTGTTTGAACAAATTGTCGAAGAAGGCGATTTGATCAATCATCTCTTTTGGTCGGTCGTCGAAGCAACGGAAGAAGCGGTGCTCAACTCACTCTTCAAATCGGATACGATGGTGGGAATTGACGATCGCGTTGCACCCGGCTTGCCGATTGAAGAGACGGTTGCGCTGATGAAAAAGTACGGGCACAAGCAAGTACATTTGCCGTGATATTAGTGATAAGGGGGTAGCCTGCTACGCCCAATCGGGGAAATGAATGCGTATCGGAATTCTGACCATCAGTGACCGCGCGTCGCAAGGTATCTACGAAGATCAATCGGGTCCCGCGTTGCGCGCGATGATCGAAAAACATTTCGGCGAGGATGTCGATTTGATGCACATCGTCCCCGACGATTTCATGGAGATCAAGCGCGCGCTCTTGAAATGGTGCGATGACGCGCATCTCGATTTGATCCTAACGACGGGCGGTACCGGCTTTTCCCCGCGCGATGTGACACCGGAAGCGACGAAACAGGTCATCGAGCGCGAAGCGCTCGGCTTGGTGCAAGCAATGATTGCCGCGTCGTTGGCGAAAACACCGCACGCGATGCTCTCGCGGATGGTTGCCGGGATTCGCGGACACACGCTCATCGTCAATTTGCCGGGCAGTCCCAAAGCGGCGTGCGAAAATTTGCAAACGATTCTGCCGGCGATTCCGCACGCCATTGAATTGTTGCGCGGCGCGTCGGGTGATCGACACCAGTACAAGAATCCCATTGACGAAGCGGAACGCAAGCGTGAAGTTGGAAGCGACTAGATCGAACCCAGGAGCATGACGTGAAACCAAACAAGTATCGTTGGCTCGTCTTTGCCGTTTTCTTTGCGTTCATGTTGTTGCACCAAACCGACCGCTTGCTCATCGGTCCGCTCACCACGCCAATCATGCAAACGTTCGGCATCGACGAAGCGCAAATGGGCGCGGTCTTTACCGGCGCGTTGATCGTCAGCTCGCTGCTTTATCCGCTGTGGGGCTATTTGTACGATCGTTATGCGCGCGCGAAATTACTTGCGCTCGCATCGTTTATTTGGGGTTCGACGACCTGGCTGAGTGCGATTGCGCCGACGTTTCCGACTTTCCTTTTAACGCGCGCGACGACCGGCATCGATGATTCGAGTTATCCCGGTTTGTATAGCCTGATTGCCGATTATTTTGGTCCGCAGGTGCGGAGCAGAATTTATGGTTTGTTGCAAATCGCCCAGCCGCTTGGTTACATGATCGGCTTGATTGTCGGCACGATGTTCGCGGCGAGTCTAGGTTGGCGAGGAATTTTTTACATCACCGGCGGTTTGGGCATCGTCATCGCGGCGATCATCTTTTTTGCGGTGCGTGAAGCGCCGCGCGGCAAGAGCGAACCGGAATTGGCGAACCTCGAGCAGATGGGCATTTATCGTTTCGATGCCAAGATCGCGCTGGGTCTCTTTCGCAAAAAAAGCTTGTTGCTGTTGTTCGCGCAAGGTTTTGTCGGCGTCTTTCCGTGGAACGTCATCGTCTATTGGTTCTTTCGCTATCTCGAAGTTGAGCGCCGGTACACGCCCGAGGCCGTTCTCGGCACGATGGCGCCGGCGATTTTGGCGCTTTCCGCCGGCTATTTCATCGGCGGCGCGTTCGGTGATTACTTTTTCAAGCGAACGCCGCGCGGGCGCGTGCTGGTGTGTATGGGCGGTGTGTTGACCGGCGCGATTCTGCTTTTCTTGACGCTGAGCGTGCCGATTGGCAATCAACCGATGTTTCTCGTGATGCTCATGTTCACCGCGGTCTTTATTCCGTTCTCGTCGCCGAATATCGTGGCAACGGTGTACGACATCACGTTGCCGGAAGTTCGCATACCGCGTTGGCGGTTCAATATTTTATCGAGAATAGCGGCGCGGCGCTCGCGCCGTTGCTCGCCGGCATCATCGCGGTGCGGTCGTCACTGCACGATGCGATTCTTTGGATTTGTGTTTCAGCGTGGATTCTCGGCGCGATTTTCCTTGTGTTCACGGCGTACCTCGTCCCGCGCGATATTGCGATTTTGCGGAAGCAACTCGGTGACCGCGCCGTGTACGAACGCGCGCGACAAACGCAATAAAGAATATCCACGAATTACGCGAATTTGCGCGAAAAATTATTCGTGGAAATTCGCGTAATTCGTGGACAAGAACGATGGAATTATTCCTTCAAGGACTTGTGCTCGGTTTTTCGATTGCCGCGCCGGTGGGACCGATTGGCATCTTGTGCATTCGGCGCACGCTCGCGGAAGGTCGCGCATCCGGCTTTGTCTCCGGTCTCGGCGCGGCGACAGCGGACGCGGTTTACGGAAGCATCGCCGCGTTCGGTCTGACGATTATCTCCGGCATTTTGGTCGAGCAAAAGATTTGGCTCGGCTTGCTGGGTGGCGCGTTTCTGTGTTATCTTGGCGTCCGCACGTTGCTTGCCTCACCTGCGCAAAATGTCGCGCTCGCGCAAGGGCAGGGGTTGCTCGGCGCGTACGCATCGACGTTTTTTCTGACGCTGACGAATCCCATGACGATTCTTTCGTTCGCGGCGATATTCGCCGGGTTTGTGCGCGGCAGTAGCGATTTCATTGCTTCGGCGATGTTGGTGCTGGGTGTGTTCACCGGCTCGGCGGCGTGGTGGTTATCGTTGAGCACCGGGGTTGGACAATTGCGTGCGCGGTTCGATTTGAACGCGATGCAGTGGGTCAATCGAATTTCTGGTATAATCATTCTCGCGTTCGGCGTTCTGGTGCTGATGAATTTGCGTTAAAAATATTTTGCCACAGAATCCACGCAGAATCACACCGAATTTTTCTGTGTGGTTCCGTGTGATTCCGTGGCAATAATCTGGAGCGATGCTTTGCGTTTCTTTACCGCGAATTACACAGAGATTAAGAAATTTTCCCAGGAACAGTTGACCAACCTGAACCTGTTCGACGGCGAAGCGTTCTTCGGTCGCTTGCTGTGCTTTGCGCGCGGCAACGTCGTGCCGTACCACAGCCACGACCACACTGACGAAGTGTTTGATGTGTTGGCAGGTGAAGGCACAATCTTGATCGATGGGCGCGAGATGCGCGGCGTGCCAGGCACAACGCTCTACGTTCCCGCCGGCACCGAGCACGGTTTTCGCGCCGACGGCACGGACGAATGGATCGTGCGCGAAACGGTGCACGAACGGGTCTACGCCGGACGCGCGGCGAAGATGGTTGCGCGCGCGTCTCAAACGCCTGCCGATTGTCGGCGCGAGATTTCGATAGAGTCGAAGAAGACTTGCGATGTCGTGAGGACATCGCAAGTTTGTTTTATGCTATAATGCCGCGATTTTGAACTGCTCCGCAAAAGGAAAAAGATGATTCGCAAAATTCTAATCGGATCGATTATCCTATTGACGCTGTGCATTTGCCTCGTGCTCAGCGGCACCGGCGTGTTTGTGTTTCAATCGATGCTGCGCGTGCCCACGCCAACCCGTGTGACAAACGCACTGACGCCGACTAGCGTTGCCCTTGTGCCCACACAGGTGCCGGTGGCCTCTAGCGCCACTGCCGATGCGCTGGCGCGCACCCAGATTCCGGAACGTGACGCGTATCAATTGTATGCGCGTTTGAAAAAGAAAACCGCCGCGCTCACGCCGGTGCCAACACTCGTCCCGCGCAATTACAAGATTGGCGACCGCAACCAATTCAATATCGTTCAGGAAGCGTTTGCCGGAAAATATCGCACCACGAGCGCGACGCTCAAGGTGATGACGCCGCACAGTTTGTTCTGGGTCGAGGATGGCATGTCGGCGGACGTTGAGGCGATGCAAAAGGCGGCAGATTATTTCGAGCAAAATATTTTTCCGACGAACCAAAAATATTTCGGCACTCTGCCGCCGGGCTTGGACGGCGAATTGCGCGTGCATGTTTTTTGCGGGCGCTTGGACGATTACACCGCCGGTTATTTCAGCAGCGTCGATACATTTCCCAGCGCGATTGCGCAATACAGCAACGAACGCCACTTGCTCTATATGAATTTGTCTGCCGTCAAAATAAACGACGAAAATTTTCGCGGCACGCTCGCGCACGAATTTCAACACATGATTCACAACGCTCAAGCGAAATACAAAACCGGTTGGATCGATGAAGGCATGGGCAATCTGGCAATGAAGGTGAACGGCTTGAGTGTCGATGGATTGACAAGTCTCGCGCGCAATCCCAACACGCAATTGAACACGTGGGCGGATGAGCCGCAGGAAACGTACGCGCACTACGCCGCCTCGTATCTCTTTTTCGATTATGCGGCGCAACGCTTTGGTCCCGAATTTATTCGCGATGTCATTCACGCGCCGCGCGAAGGGATTCCCGGCGTTCAGGCGGTACTCGATCAGCGCGCGAATGGTTTGCGTTTCGATGATTTATTTGCGGACTGGGCAGTTGCCAATTACTTGAACGATCCGGCAATTGAAAACGGACGCTATGCGTATGCCAACGAACCAACGTTTCGCATCACGCGCATTCCATCGCTGGCGCAATACCCGGCGACGCAATCGGTGCAATTGCCGCCGTACTCGGCGAGTTACTATCAGCTTCAGCCGGCAAGCGGCGATGCGACGTTGTATTTTACCGGCACGACGACGGCGAAACTGTTACCGGCGAACGCGCACAGTGGTCAATGGATGTGGTAATCGAACCGCGCCGATTTGTCGAATATGTCGTTGACGCGGCAATTCGATTTGACCAAAGTGAATCAAGCGACTTTGCAATTCTGGACGTGGTACACCATCGAAAAGGATTTTGATTACGCGTACGTTGAAGTCTCGACGAATGATGGCAAGACGTGGGATATTTTGCCCGGCAAAAATTCATCGACCGCCGATCCCAATGGGAGTATTTACGGTCCGGCGTTTACCGGGAACTCGGGCGTGTCGGACAAGTCAGCGGCGCGTTGGGTGCAGGAGCAAGTCGATCTGTCTGCGTACGCCGGCAAATCGATTTTGGTGCGTTTTGATTACATCACCGACGACGCACTGAATTTGCCCGGCTGGGCAATCGATGACATTGCGATTCCGGAAATCGGATACACGGACGATGGCGAAAACGGGGAGGGGGGTTGGCAAGCGGCGGGTTTTGTGCGCGTCGATAATATTCTGCCGCAACGCTACGCGGTGCAACTTGTCGAAATGGGCAAGACGACGCGCGTTGTGCGCCTCGCGCTCGATTCGCAAAATCGCGTCAAGGTTTCGCTTGATTCCTTCGGCAAAGATGCTTCAAAAGTAATCTTGGTTGTCACACCATTCGCGCCAACGACGACCGAGTTGAGCGAGTTTAAATTTAGCGTGGTGCCAAAATAGACCTGCGCTTGACGCAAAAGTGTCTTTTAATGTAAATGGTTCAATTCATTATCGGCACGCTGGCGTTGCTGGCGTTTCTCGCGTGGGGTACGTGGCGCACCGCGCAATTCTTAAGACAAGAGCCGGTCACGTTCAACTTGCTCTTGTTGCCCGCCGAGAATGTTTTGCGCGTGATTTTGATTTTTGTCTGCATTGCGCTTGCGCGTGTGAGCGCACAACCGGACAGGCAATTCGGCTGGGTGCTATCGTCGCCATTTGCATCGATCGTTATTGGCGCGGTGGCCGGCTTCGTCGTCGCCATGTTTCTGCCGCGTGTAACGGAATGGGCGGTGAAGCGCTTTGGCGCATCGGTCTACTCGCCGGTTGTTGTGCAAAGCATCATGCCGCGTAACCGCCGCGAATGGTTTTGGGTTCCACTCGCGTTGCTCCCGGCGGTGTTGCTTGAAGAGTTGTTGTTTCGCTCGCTCTTGCTCGGCGGGTTTGCGCTTTTCGCCCCGCCGATTTTTCTGGGCATCGTCTGGTCGATTGCCTTCGGCGCGATGCACTTGCCGCAAGGTGCGCTGGGTATCGGCGTCGCGGCGGCGCTGGGATTGCTCTTGTCGATTTTGTTTTTGGCGACCGGCGATTTGCTTGCGCCGTTCGTTGCGCACTATCTCATCAACGTGATGCAATTGGTTTTCGCATCGCGCGACAAAACACTTTTGGAGAGTTATGATTCAGGCAGTCATTTTTGATTTGGATGGATTGATCGTAGACACCGAGCCGATTCACATGCGTGCGGTCAATGCGTTACTCCGACAACACGGCATCGACTATCAATTCGAAAGCGAAGAGTACGGCAAATGTTTTGTGGGGATCCCGGTTGTCGAGAACGTGCATTACATGCAAGCTCGATTTCATTTGCCCGGCACGCCGCCGCAACTCATCGCCGAGCGCGAGGAGATTTACGAAGCGTTGATCTCGGCGCCATCGAACCTGGTAATGATGCCGGGCGTGACGCGTTTGGTCGATCAAGCGCAGGCGCGGGGAATGCGCGCCGGCGTTGCGTCCGGGTCGCCGCGCCATCAAGTGGAAATCGTTTTGCGTGGCTTGGGCATTATCGACCGGTTTAGCGTGATCGTCGCGGGGAATGATGTGCCCAAGACCAAGCCCGCGCCGGATGTGTATTTGCGCGCGGCGGAAAAAATTGGCGTGACGCCGGCAAAGTGCGTCGCGTTGGAGGACAGCGCGACGGGAATCAGAGCGGCAAAAGCGGCGGGGATGCGCGCAATTGCCGTTCCCAATCGATTTACCGCGCATCAGGATTTATCGCACGCGGACGCGATTGTGAAAAACCTGGACGAGGTGTTGACGTTGTTGTAGAGGTAGCCCTGTCTGGCTACCCGACGAGGGGGTGACCACACCCTGGCATGACTGTGCCTGGACTGCGGCACAGCCACGTTCCCGCCACGCTAGTCCCCGAAGCGAAGCGGAGTGGGAGGGCAAGTGTATGGTCGCCCCTCAAACAAAAACCGGATTTCCGCAGAAACCCGGTCTTGCTTTTTATTTTTTCCCCTCGTCCCTTTTCTTTTCTTCTTCGACGAGCGGCAACATGCCTTCTTCAAACAACATCTCGTACACCGAGGCGCAGCCGTGACAGCAGAAATTCAAATCGCGCCCACCGATATTTTTCACGACCGGACGATTCGTTTCCAAATCACAGTGTTCGCACTTGACTGGCGTTACCATAGCATCACCGGTCCAATGATGAGCGATGGAATCACATCAGCGGCGGCAAGTCCGCGCAAAATCGTTTGCATGCCGAACAAGATAATGATAATCGCGGCGAGCTTCATCAGGTTTCCACGCAGTTGCGGTGCAATTGCACTGGATGCGAGACCGAAGCCCAAAAGTGTCGGTATCGTTCCCAGACCAAACGCGATCATCGTCAACGCGCCGCCCCAAAACGTTTGCGTGCTCGCGGCGTTGATGAGCATCGCAAAAACGAGACCACACGGAAGCAAGCCCCATAACAAACCCAGTCCGATATTCCCCCAAATGCTCGTACTGCCGAACAATCCTTTCATCCGCGTCATCGGCGTGGCGCCGCCGGAAATTTTCGCTAGGACGACTTCGACCGATGGCAGGACGCCGAGTAAACTTAGCCCCAGCAAGAACATGATGATACCGATGATGATCGACAAGAGTCCTTGCCAACCAACAAGCCCGCCGGCTTGTTCCAACATTGAACTTGCCGCGCCGATTGCCGCGCCGAGTAGTGTGTACGTCGTGATGCGTCCCAGGTGCACCGGCAAAAGCGATGCAACGCGATTGCCGATGCTAGGATTTTTCGTGCCGGTGATGGCAGATTGGCGCGCCGAATAAATCGCGACGATGCCGCCGCACATTCCCAAGCAATGACCAAAACTGCTGATCACGCCGGTGAAAAATGCGAGAGCCAAATTTCCGAATATCATGGTTGATCCCTTTCCAGAATCAATGTGTCATTTCGCGCGAGCTTGTTCATCAAAATGACGAGTTGATTTTACAGCCCAATATCAAAGTAGACGTTTTGCTTCTGTCCGCCGCGCTCGATAATAATATCGATGCGCCAGCCGCCGCGCATCGTAAATCGTCCAGCGGCTTGGTATTTGCCATTCCCCAGTGATTGCGCTTGCGGTTTGTTCGAGGGCATCCACATCGACGGCATCGTCAAGTCCAGCGACACATTCGCATCGGACACTGCCGCGCCTTTTTCATCCGTGATCGTGATGTCGAACGTGGTCGTCGAGAACGCGGCGGGCTGCGGGTTCATCACTAATACCACATTCAAATTACCGGCTTTACCGGTTTTTGCATTCGCCGGCAACGCGTTCGCCGATTGCGTTGGTTGCGGCGCAACGGTTGCCTGAGCCGGTGCAATCGATGTGGGCGCAACCGGCGTCGCTGGATTTGCCGGCGCGTCAGCGTTCGCATCGGCGCAATTGCCGCCCATCATACCACAACGCATTCCCATCGGCGCGCTGGTCGTGTCCGACGAATTGCCGCGGCGCATCATCATTCCGCCGCGCATCATCCCAGGCGCATTCTCTTGATTCGCGCCAAGCATTCGCGATTGCACGAACGGCATCGCGACAAGTGTGAGCGCGACCCCGGCGATGAAGGCGAGCAAGACAGCGATTCCGATTACAACATAGCGTTTCATTTCGATAAATCCTCCATGATAGAATATTCTGATTCTACCATCGAGTTGTGGAAAAGTTATGGAGTTTACAACCCCAATTGGAAGATCGCCGTCTGCGATTGCCCGCCGCGATTGATAATCACGGCGATTTGCCAGCCGCCGCGCATCGTAAATCGCCCGGTTGCGCGGTACTTGCCACCGCCGAGCGATTGCGCGACCGGACGATTGGCGGGCATGTACATCGACGGCATCGTCAAATCCAGCGACACATTCGCATCGGACACTGCCGCGCCTTTTTCGTCCGTGATCGTGATATCGAATGTCGTTGCCGAGAATGCGGCGGGCGCAGGATTCATTGCGAGTGTTACATTCAAGTTGCCGGCTTTCGCCGTTAACGCCTTTGCCGAAGTGCTTGGGGAGGCGCCGCCGGGCAACATGCCAAAAATAATCAACGCGATGCCGACGAGTGCAAGCAATCCGACCAACACGAATAATATTTTTTGATTCATCGATTTTTCTCCCTAATGATTTTTGCCATCAGATCATATTCGACGGCGCTTGTGATTTTCACGCGCGCGATATTTCCGACCGGCAATTCATTTTCAACGATGACAACGCCATCGACCTCCGGCGCGTCGCGGTAGGAGCGCGCGATGCTCACGCCATCGCCGACGCCTTCGACCAAGATATCGATTTCGTGCCCGATCCATTTCTTGTTGCGCGCCAGCGAAATGTTTTGCTGCAATGCCATTGCGCGCTCGCGGCGATGCTGTTTCGTTTTCGCCGCGACTTGTCCGTCCATCGTTGCCGACGGCGTGCCTTCTTCGCGTGAAAACTCAAACACGCCGACGCGGTCGAATTGTTGTTCCTCTAGAAATTCCAAGAGCGCGTTGAATTCTTCGTTCGTTTCGCCGGGAAAGCCAACAATGAACGTTGTGCGAATTGCCAAGTCTGGCATCGCGGCGCGCAGATCATCGAGCATTTTGCGCGCGACGACGATGTTGGGACGTTTCATTCGCTTGAGCGTTTCCGGGTGCGCATGTTGAAGCGGCACATCGAGGTAATGCAAAACCTGGGGATGCCGCGCCATCGTCTCAATCAATCGCGGCGTGACATGACCGGGATACGCGTACATCAAGCGGAGCCACTGCAAACCATCGACTTCTGTACACAATTGGTCGATGAGCGGCGCGAGCGCATCGCGTTGTCCCCAGTCCCAGCCATATGCTGTTGTGTCCTGCGCGACCAAAATGATTTCCTTGACTCCGTGCGTTACAAGATCGCGCGCCTCGGCAAGAATGTTTTCGGTTGGCTTGGAACGATGCGCGCCTTTGATTGCCGGGATGATGCAAAATGTGCACGGGCGATCGCAGCCGTCGGCGATTTTAAGGTACGCGCTGGGACCCTGCGGCGCGCGCGGCAATTGCTCGACGATCGATGACGCACTAGTGCGAAGGGAGGATCGCTGAGAGGAAAATTCTGCTTTGCTTCGCGCTGATGCGTCAAGCACGGAGATCTGATCGGCGGGGAGACCAAGGTGCGATTCTTTCAGCCAATCGCCTTGCGGCGCGTGCGATTGCAAATGCTCGATGACGCGCGGAAGCGCGAGCCAACGTCCGGCGTCGATTACCGCATCGACCTGCGGGACTTCACGTTGGACGATTTCGCCGTAGCGCGAGATAAGGCAACCTGCCGCGATCAGCAATTGGTCGTCGTGTTTCTGCGTGCCAAGTTCACGCAACGCATCAAGCGATTCCTGGCGCGACGCCTGTAAAAAGCCGCATGTATTGACGATCAATACATCGGCGTCGTTTGCGTTTTCCGAGCTATGTATGCCGGCTTGTGTCAGGACCGCGCCGATGCCATCGGAATCGGCGACGTTCTTGGCACAGCCAAGTGTGAGCAAAAAATATTTCATCGGGTTTTAGAATTGCAAGAGCGCGCACATCCAATCGGTGCACGCGCTCTGATCGCATTCACCTTTCATGTGAACTTATGGCGCGAGCCGCGCAACATACGAATTGCGAAACGATAATGGCGTGAGCGTTGGCGTTGGACTGATGCTCGGTTGCGTTGGGCGCGGCGTGCTGACCGGCGGAATCGGTGTTTCGCTTACCGGTGTGCCGCGATCATTCAATGACCATTGTCGTTCGAGGACGGTGCGTTCGCCAAAATTGCGCGGCGCAAACCATTTCACATTCCCATTCAATGAGATCACCGCGCCGAGCGGATTTTCAACAAACACATACAACGACTCTTTCGCACTCCACGATTGCTCTGCGCCCACGGTTAGCGAGCCATCGAACACCATTGCGCCATCAACGCCAACCTGAATTTTGATGGTGTCAGTTACAGAAACTTGAAGATTGAGCGCGGCGTTGGGGTCGGCGGTGCGGCGCGCGCTGGGCGCGAGTGTTGGTGTAGGATTGCCGGGAAAAGTTGGAAATGCCGGCGCGGTTGCGGCGATAGTTGGCACACTTGTTGGCAGGGCGCCGGGTTGTACGGTGGGCGTACGGGTTGGCGGAATTCGCGTCGGTGTCGCGGCAACTTGGAGGTTCGCTAAAAACGAGCCGGCTTGCGATACGGCGAGCAATAGCAGCATGAAACAAATTAGCAGAGCAAGTCCGCCGGCAATCGCAACGAGTCGAACCGGAATATTCTTGGGCAATCGATTTTTGAATCGATCAATAATCGGTTCGGTCGTCGTCACCGGTTTTGCAGCGAGAGTTTCCGGCGATGCTAACTCTTCCGGCGCGTCGAGTGGTTTCGGCATTAGCGGCGGCGGCGCAATTTTGCGACGCGTGGGCTCTGGGAATTCTTCCGGCATTGATGGCGGTGCGGCGCGCGGCGGAACAATGACTTGCGCCGGTTTGGTAATCGGCGGAGCGACCGGACCCGGGGGAGGGGGCGGAAGCGGAGTTGAATCGGCAAGATACAGCGCGAGCGTTTCTTCGGAATCGAGTCCGAGATAAGTCGAGTAGGTTCGGATCAGCCCGCGCAAAAATGGATCAGGCGGCAGATTTTCATAGTTGCCCTGTTCCAACGCATCGATGACGGTCGCGCGAATGCGCGTATCGATTTCAACTTGATAGGTTGAGATGCCACGCGCTTCACGCGCGCGGCGCAGACGATCCCCTAAAAGTGCCATCGCTAGGATGATATAGCCAAGAATGGGAAAAGTCAAATCTTGTTCGAGTTTTCTGGTTGTGCTATAATCGCGCGGGAGAATTATGCACAACGAACCAAAACCGATTGGCGCGAAAGCGCCGCTCATCGTTATCGGCGCGATCCTCTTGACGATTTTTGCATGCGGCGGCATCTTTTTCGCTTTTCAAATTTTCGAAACCGTGCGCATGGCGGTGGTCGCGCGTGGTTTGCCGGAACTGAGCGATTTGCCGATGATTTCCGCCGGCGCGCAACCGACGCGAGGAAACGTGCCGAATATTTCCGCCGGCGAGCGCGTCAATGTGCTAGTGTTGGGAACCGATTGCCGACCGGTTGATCGCAACGCGTGTCGCACCGATACGATTATGTTGGCGACGCTTGATCCAAAAACATCGACCGCGGGACTAGTCACGATCCCGCGTGATCTGTATGTGCCGATTCCCGGCGTCGGCGAGAGCCGGATCAACACGGCAAACTATTACGGTGTCGTGAACAAATATCCCGGCGGCGGTCCCGCGCTCGCGAAAAAAACGGTCGAATATAATTTTGGTCGCCCAGTGCATTTTTATGTGCTGATCGATTTCAACGGTTTTCGCAAAGTCGTCGATACGTTGGGCGGCATCGACATTGATGTGCCGAAGGCCATTGACGATCCCAAATACCCGGACGAAAATTATGGCTATCGTCCGCTCAAGATTCCGGCGGGACGCATTCACATGGACGGCGATTTGGCGCTGGCGTACGCGCGCACGCGCCATCAAGACGGCGACTTTGGCAGATCGAAACGCCAGATCCAGGTGTTGCTCGCGTTGCGCGACAAGGCATTGCGCCTCGATATCTTGCCCAAGTTGCCGGGACTCGTGCAATCGATGTGGGGCACGGTGGATACGGACATCAAGCCGCAAGAAGTTTTGGCCTTGGCGAATGTCGGCATCAAAATCAAAACGGAAAATATTCGCACCGGCACCATCGACGATTCGATGACAGTCCAATTCTTGACCAATACCGGCGCGGACGTGCTATGGTTTGACCGATCCAAAGTCGGTCGCTTGTTCGATCAAGTTATTCCGAATGAAGCATCGACGGTGGACATCGCCAAGCGGATTCAGCAAGAAGCCGCCGGGATTACCGTGTTGAATGGCACGCCAACCGCGCAGATGGCGGAATTGACCGCGCGCTATTTGCAAGGGCAGGGGTTTCAGATTTACGCGTACGGCAACGCCGACCGATTGGATTACGCCAAGACCGTTCTGCTTGACTACAGTGGCGATAAGAATGCGACGGTCACGGCATTGGCGCAACTTTTCCACATTGATCCCGCCAACATCCGGCGCACGCCGAATGTAAAAAGCGATTCCGATATTCGTGTGATTCTGGGCGCGGATTGGAAACCGCCACAATAATGACCGGTTGCATCGCACTTGCTTTGATGGTAAACTCAAATCACACAATGTAATGAATCAGCGTGTCCATTGAGTTTGGCGCATTGTTTCATTGGAGAATTGGCATCGTGGCTCAAGCGTTGTATTTGAAATATCGCCCGCGCACGTTCGAGGAAATTGAAGGGCAAGAGCATATTCGCACCACGCTCAAGAACGCGTTGACGCTGGGACGCATCTCGCACGCCTACTTGTTCACCGGTCCACGCGGCACTGGTAAAACAACAACGGCGCGCGTGCTTTCCAAAGCAGTTAACTGTTTGTCTGACCAAGCCGACAAGCCGTGCAATCGATGCGCCGTGTGCCAGGCAATCAACGATGACCGCCTGCTCGATTTGATCGAAATCGATGCGGCGTCCAACACCGGCGTCGATGACATTCGCGATTTGCGCGACAAGGTTGATTTTCGTCCAGGCGAAGCCAAATACAAAGTCTATATCATTGACGAAGTGCACATGCTTTCGACGGCGGCGTTCAATGCGTTGCTAAAAACACTGGAAGAGCCGCCGCCGCATGTCATTTTTGTTTTGGCGACGACCGATCCGCAAAAAATTCCGGCGACGGTCATCTCGCGCGTGCAACGTTTTGATTTTCGCCGGCTGACGCTCAAAGAAATCATCGCGCGCCTGACTGAAATCGCGGCAAAAGAAAAGTTACAGGTTGAACCGGCAGCCATCGAACTAATCGCACGCCAAGCGACTGGCGCAATGCGCGACGCGATAAGTTTGCTCGATCAATTGACGGCGTATGGTGGTGAACGCATCACACTTGCTCAAGTGCAAGGATTACTCGGCGCGGCGTCGAGTCAAAGCGTTGGCGACGTGGTGGCGCGACTTGCGGAAAAAGACGTGGCGCAAGGTCTTGCGCTTATTGCGAGTGACGGTGGATGCCGGCGCAGATCCAAAGCAACTGGCGCGTGAAATCGTCGAGTATTTGCGCAGCTTGTTGCTGATAAAAGCCGGCAGTGGCGACGCGTTGACGCTCACCGCAGAAACGCAATCGGAGATGACGCAACGCGCCGGACAATTTTCGGCGGACGAACTCGTGCGCACGATTCGATTGTTCAGCCAAGCCGGTTTGGAATTGCGTTTAAGCGCGCATCCAACCTTGCCGTTGGAAATCGCCTTCGTTGAAGCATTGATGCAAGAATCGCGTGTGCCACAGCCGTCGACACCCATTGCGCCACCGCCAAAAAATACTGCGCCGAAAACTGCAGCAGCGCCGGCGGCGAAAGAGTCCGCACAAAAAATCGAAACAGCAACGACCGCATCGACGCTGACGGTGGAACAATTGCAATCGAGATGGAGAGAGGTGCTCGCACGTGTCCGACCGTATGATAAAACGGCGGAAGCGTTGTTGCGCGATGTTGAGCCAATCAAAGTAGAGGGCAATACGGTTCAACTGGGTTTTCATTATCAGAGCCACGCGGACCGATTTGAAAAAGAAGCGAAAAGCAAAGGCGTGCTTGAAAAAGCATTGGCGGATGTCTTTGGACAAAAAATTTTGGTCAAGTGCGTGCTCTCGCCGCGCAAAGTGCGTCAAAAAGCGGTCGAGGGCGACCCGGTGATTCAGGCGGCGGTGAATCAGTGGGGCGCACAGATTACAGAAATTCATGACAAGGAACAATAACTGATGAGCAAACGAGGCGATCCGCGCCGCGCGCAACCGATGCCGCGCACGAATCCGGCAAACCCGCAAGGCGCATTGCAAGTGTTTCAACAACGCATGGCCGAAGTGCAGAGTGCGCTGGAAAATGAAACGTTCGATGTAACCGCCGGCGGCGGTGCCGTCACGGTGACGATTACCGGGCATCAGCAAATCAAAGCGATCAAGATTTTGCCCGATGTGATGAGTGCGGGCGATGTAGAAATGTTGCAAGACCTTGTACTTGCCGCGGTGAACGAAGCGATTGAAAAATCGCAACAGCTCGCGTCCAAGCGCATGGGCGAAGTGACCGGCGGCTTGGGCTTGCCCAATATTTTGGGATAACATGGACACGACACCGCGCGCAGTTACGCGTTTGATCGAAGAATTTCATCGCTTGCCGGGCATTGGACCCAAGACGGCGCAACGACTAACTTTCCATTTGTTGCGCGCGCCGAAAGAAAACGCGCAGGCATTGGCGGAAGCGCTGACGCATTTGAAGGAAAATATCGTCACGTGTTCGATTTGCACAAACATCGCCGAGCAAAATCCGTGCGCGATTTGTCGCGATGAAGCGCGTGATCGATCGATTGTGTGCGTGGTCGAAGAGCCGCTTGATGTTTTGGCCATCGAGCGCACGCGCGAGTATCACGGATTGTATCACGTGTTGCACGGCGCGATTTCGCCGGTGGAAGGTATTGGTCCAGAAGATTTGCGCGTGGGTGAACTGTTGCTGCGCGTCCGGCAAGACGCCGGCATCAAGGAAATCGTTTTAGCGACGAATCCGAATTTGGAGGGCGAGGCGACGGCGATGTATTTAGAGCGGCTGATCAAGCCGCTGCAAATCAAAATGACTCGCATCGCGCGCGGTTTGCCGGTTGGCGGAGATCTTGAATATGCCGACGAAGTGACGTTGACGCGTGCGATGGAGGGTCGGCGCGAGGTTTGAAAGCGTTCTAAATCTTTAAGGTAAAACACTTGACAAGCGCATCGATTTTACGTATAATCTCCGATGCACGATGAGTGAGGCATTACAAATCTTTTTCTGGGAGGCGCCGCGAGACTAACTGAGATCATCGAACAGTTTGTTCGTTGAAAGGTCTCGTATTGCCTCCGCCGACCCCGGTCGGCGGATTTTGTTGTCTCAGAGCGGATTTGACACGGGGCGCAGAGTGTGGTATAAGGCAACCCGTTCGTTCGTCCGAACCTTAACAACTGAAGAGTGATAGGAAAGCGTTTGTAGAATTGAAGAATCCGGATGAAACTCAAAATTTGAAATACAACGGAGAGTTTGATCCTGGCTCAGGATGAACGCTGGCGGCGTGCTTAACACATGCAAGTCGAACGGGCATTTTGGGAAACTGGAATGCTAGTGGCAAACGGGTGAGTAACACGTGGGTGACCTACCTCAGAGTGGGGAACAACAGACCGAAAGGTTTGCTAATACCGCATATGCTCGATGATTCATTTCATCGTGCAAAGGCGCAAGTCGCTCTGAGAGGGGCCCGCGTCCCATCAGGTAGTTGGTGAGGTAATGGCCCACCAAGCCGATGACGGGTAGCTGTTCTGAGAGGAAGATCAGCCACAATGGAACTGAGATACGGTCCATACTCCTACGGGAGGCAGCAGTGAGGAATATTGCACAATGGACGAAAGTCTGATGCAGCGACGCCGCGTGGGTGACGAAGGCCTTCGGGTCGTAAAACCCTTTTGGCAGGGACGAGTGAGGACGGTACCTGCAGAATAAGTCTCGGCTAACTACGTGCCAGCAGCCGCGGTAAAACGTAGGAGGCGAGCGTTATCCGGATTTACTGGGCGTAAAGCGTGCGTAGGCGGTTGGTCAAGTCAGATGTTAAAGCCCCTGGCTCAACTGGGGGAGGTCATTTGATACTGATCGGCTTGAGGGTGAGAGAGGAGAGTGGAATTCCCGGTGTAGCGGTGGAATGCGTAGAGATCGGGAGGAACACCAGTGGCGAAAGCGGCTCTCTGGCTCACTTCTGACGCTGAGTGCACGAAAGCGTGGGTAGCAAACGGGATTAGATACCCCGGTAGTCCACGCCCTAAACGATGAGAGCTGGGTGTCGGCAGGGTTTCCTGTCGGTGCCGAAGCTAACGCGTTAAGCTCTCCGCCTGGGGACTACGAACGCAAGTTTAAAACTCAAAGGAATAGACGGGGGCCCGCACAAGCAGCGGAGCGTGTGGTTCAATTCGATGCAACACGAAGAACCTTACCAGGGTTTGACATGTATGTGGTAGGAAACTGAAAGGGGCCCGACCCGCAAGGGAGCATGCACAGGTGCTGCATGGCTGTCGTCAGCTCGTGCCGTGAGGTGTTGGGTTAAGTCCCGCAACGAGCGCAACCCCTTTCGCTAGTTACAAGTGTCTAGCGATACTGCCGGATTAACTCCGGAGGAAGGCGGGGATGACGTCAAGTCAGCATGGCCTTTATATCCTGGGCTACACACACGCTACAATGGGTACTACAGAGCGTTGCCAAGCCGCGAGGCGGAGCTAATCGCACAAAAGTATCCTCAGTTCAGATTGCAGGCTGCAACTCGCCTGCATGAAGTCGGAGTTGCTAGTAAACGCGCGTCAGCTATAGTGCGTTGAATGCGTTCCCGGGCCTTGTACTCACCGCCCGTCACGTCATGGAAGTTGGTAACACCTGAAGTCGGTGACCGAACCGCAAGGACGGAGCCGCCGAGGGTGGGACTGATAACTGGGACGAAGTCGTAACAAGGTAGCTGTACCGGAAGGTGCGGCTGGATCACCTCCTTTCTAGGGAGATACGAGCCTTCACGCTCGACACTCCAAAATTTCTTCGATCTCTCCAACGTCTTTCCTATCACTCTTCAGTTGTTAAGCGCAAGCGACGAGCAGGCTAAGCGGGCCTTTAGCTCAGCTGGTTAGAGCGTGCCTCTGATAAGGGCAAGGTCTGTGGTTCGAGTCCACAAAGGCCCACTCGTGTAATCAGCGCACGCGTGATTTGCCGAGGGGCCGTAGTTTAGTTGGGAGAACGCCTCCTTTGCAAGGAGGAGGTCAGGGGTTCGAGTCCCCTCGGCTCCACCTTGACAAGGGCTGGAATTCAAGTATAATAGTGTCCGTGAGGTGTGTCTTCAAATCTATGTTCGAAATTGCGGAGAATCGATCTGAATAGCACGTGAGTTGACACTATCGTTGTGCCTGTCATACGCGGCCTGGCGATGTGCCAGGTCGTTTTTTGTCTCCCCGCAATCCATCGATCGTTAACCAGTGCCGAAATCGTGATGCGACTCGTCACTCGTTAGCGATGGAAGAATCGCTAAGATCGAATGCACTTTAACAACTGAACAGAAGGTATCGCAAACATCACCAGGATGTTTTGCGATGTGTGTTTCTGCAAACACACAAATGGCAATGTAATATCGGTTGCGTGATCGCAAGATCGTGCAACCATTCGTCAAGGTTTCAATTCGTCGATATCCTGAGAGCAAAGCTACTAAGAGCACATGGCGGATGCCTTGGCACCAAAGGCCGAAGAAGGACGTGGTTGGCTGCGATAAGCCGCGGGGAGCCGTCAGCAGGCGTTATATCCGCGGATTTCCGAATGGGGTAACCCACTCGAATTCATCTTCGAGGACCCTTGTATTGAATTTATAGATGCGAGGGAGGGCACCGGGGGAACTGAAACATCTCAGTACCTCGAGGAAAGGAAATCATTCCCCTAGTAGTGGCGAGCGAACGGGGAAAAGCCTAAACCGTCATGCCGTAAGGTGTGGCGGGGTTGTAGGGCTCAACATATGAGAGTTACCAATCTGATTTTTAGCAGAAGGAGTCAGGAAAGCTCCGTCAAAGAGGGTGATAGCCCCGTATGCTTAAAGAACCAGACTCTCGTTGAGTACCCTGATACCACGGGGCACGCTAATCCTGTGGGAAGCTAGGGAGTCCACTCTCTAAGGCTAAATACCTTTGGTGACCGATAGTGAACTAGGTACCGTGAGGGAAAGGTGAAAAGTACCGCTGTTAGCGGAGTGAAATAGAACCTGAAACCGTGTGCTTACAAGCAGTGGAAGGGCTATGGCGCGGCTTGCCGCGCAATGCCTGACCGCGTGCCTCTTGAAGAATGAGCGAGCGAGTTACTTCTCTGTGGCTAGGATAAGGGAGTACACCCGGATCCGTAGCGAAAGCGAGTCCGAATAGGGCGCCAAGTCGCAGGGAGTAGACCCGAAACCCGGTGAGCTACTCATGGGCAGGTTGAAGCGACGGTAACACGTCGTGGAGGACCGAACTCACTAGTGTTGCAAAACTAGGGGATGACCTGTGAGTAGGTGGTGAAATGCCTAACGAACCGGGAGATAGCTGGTTCTCCCCGAAATAACTCTAGGGTTAGCCTCGCGTGTTTAGTGGCGGAGGTAGAGCACTGGATTGGCTAGGGGGCGTCAAGCTTACCAACCCAAACCAAACTCCGAATGCCGCCACTCCAAGCGCGGGAGTCGGACTACGTGGGATGAGCTTCGTAGTCAAAAGGGAAACAGCCCAGATCGTCGACTAAGGTCCTCAAGTCTCGGCTAAGTGGGAAACGATGTGAGATTGTTCTGACAGCCAGGAGGTTGGCTTAGAAGCAGCCATCCTTTAAAGAGTGCGTAATAGCTCACTGGTCAAACGATCTCGCGCGGAAAATGTAACGGGGCTCAAGCCGAGCACCGATGTCACGAACTTGCTGTAAAGTAAGTGGTAGGGGAGCGTTCTGAGAGCACAGAAGCCAGACGGCGACGACTGGTGGAGCGATCAGAAGTGAGAATGCTCGCATAAGTAGCGAAATTAGAGTGAGAAACTCTAACGCCGGAAGCCTGAGGGTTCAGACGCAAGGGTAATCCGCGTCTGGTTAGTCGGCCCTAAGCCGAGAGCGAGAGCTGTAGGCGATGGACATTCGGTTAATATTCCGAAACCACCTGAGTGGAGTGAAGGGGTGACGCAGTAGGATAGCCCAGCCTGCCTATTGGACATGGTAGGTGCTAAGTCACGAGGAGTTGAGGGACGTAGGAAAATCCGCGTCCTGATCTGAGTGGTGGGCGGTGCCGCAAGGCCACAAGTGGGTGATTCCAAACTGCCGAGAAAAGCCTCTAAACGTTGAGACTTGGGTGTCCGTACCGCAATCCGACACAGGTGGGCGGCATGAGAAATGCAAGGCGATCGGGAGAACCTCCGTTAAGGAATTCGGCAAAATGCACCCGTAACTTCGGGAGAAGGGTGACTCGCTGGCGTCCGTGAATAACAAAGCGCCGGTGAGTCGCAGAGAATCGGCTCGACTGACTGTTTAACAAAAACACAGGTCTCTGCAAAAGCGCAAGCTGATGTATAGGGGCTGACTCCTGCCCAGTGCCGGAAGGTTAAAGGGAGATGTTCGGCGCAAGCCAAAGCATTGAACTGAAGCCCCGGTGAACGGCGGCCGTAACTATAACGGTCCTAAGGTAGCGAAATTCCTTGTCGGGTAAGTTCCGACCCGCACGAAAGGAGTAACAAGTTGAGCGCTGTCTCAACGGGGGACCCGGCGAAATTGAATTAGTGGTGAAGATGCCATTTACCCGCACTAGGACAAAAAGACCCCGTGGAGCTTTACTGTACCCTGGCATTGAGTTGAGGTTTGTTGTGCGTAGGATATCTGGGAGACTTGGAAGCTGGGTTCGCGGACTCGGTGGAGTCAACGTTGAAATACCAGACTCAAGAAATTTCGACCCTAACGTCCTAGCCGTAATCCGGCGGACGGACCGTGCCAGGCGGGCAGTTTGACTGGGGCGGTCGCCTCCTAAAATGTAACGGAGGCGCCCAAAGGTTCCCTCAGGCTGAATGGAAACCAGCCGCTGAGTGCAAAAGCATAAGGGAGCTTGACTGCGAGACCTACAAGTCGAGCAGAGACGAAAGTCGGGTTTAGTGATCCCACGACTTCCGTGTGGAAGGGTCGTGGCTTATCGGACAAAAGCTACCCCGGGGATAACAGGCTGGTGAGATCCAAGCGTTCACAGCGACGATCTCGCTCGGCACCTCGATGTCGGCTCGTCGCATCCTGGGGCTGAATTAGGTCCCAAGGGTTGGGCTGTTCGCCCATTAAAGCGGTACGCGAGCTGGGTTCAGAACGTCGTGAGACAGTTCGGTCTCTATCCAGTGTGGGCGCAGGGAATTTGAGGGGAGCTGCTCTTAGTACCAGAGGACCAGAGTGGACGGACCGCTGGTGTGCCAGTTGTCGTGCCAACGGCATCGCTGGGTAGCCAAGTTCGGCAGTGATAACCGCTGAAAGCATCTAAGTGGGAAGCATGCCCCAAGATTAGATTCCCCATCGATTTATCGAGTAAGCGCGGTCGTAGACCACGACCTTGATAGGGTAGACGTGTAAAGGCTGTGAAGTCTGAGCGAACTACTACTAATGCGCGAGGGCTTGCTCTCGGGATATTGATGAATTGAAACCCATTGTATTTACCTTCTGTTCAGTTTTAACAATACTAATCACTACAAAAACAGATTCCTCTGGTGATCTAAGCGGCAGGGAAATACCCGGTCCCATCCCGAACCCGGAAGTCAAGCCTGCCAGCGCCGATGGTACTGGCGGTACGCACCGCTGGGAGAGTAAGTCATTGCCAGGCGGGATCTGTTTTTGTTTTCTCTACAAACGAGTAAACGAATGGTTTGACGCCATTCGTTTACTCGTTTTCGATTTTGTTGTCGATTACTTGTAGCTCATCACCATCACCGTTCGTTCGCTGGGCATTTTGGTCGATGACAGTGTGATCGATTGTCCGGTTTGCGTCACTTTGGCTGTGCTTCCGATTGCGGCGAATGAAATCATCTGCGGTTGCCAGCACTGCGGACAATGACGTGGCGAGTGCCTGGGTTTTGTAATGCATCGGGATAACTACTTTGGGATTCAGTTGTGCAACGACTTGAGCGGCATTTTTTCCATCGATGGTAAAATATCCGCCGACCGGACGATCACCGCATCCACTGCACCGATGGCTTTGACCTGGTCGTCGCTCAACGTGTGTCCCAGGTCGCCGAGGTGCGCGATTTTCATGCCATCGAATTCAAACACAAAGATCGCGTTCTTGCCGCGCTGACCGCCCTGCGCATCGTCGTGAAAAGTAGCGACGGTTCAACGCGCACGCCTTTGATCGTCTGATCGATTTTAGCCCAATCGTTTCCGGCGAAACGCGCACAATTGTTGGGGTGCCGGTAGCGAGACTGACAAAATTGTGGTCTGAATGTTCGTGACTTACGGTGACCAAATCCCACTCCGTTCACCGGTGTTAGCGATAACCAACGGCTGACGCCATTGGATCGAGCAAGGTGGTTAGCCCGGTGCTCGTTTGTGTAGAATGAAACTGGGATGCCCAAGCCACTTGAGTGTCGCGGTAATTTCTTTGACCGAGATGACGGTTGGTGGCACACTGGTTGCCGTTGGCGCGAGCGTTGCGGTGGACGGGATTGACGTTGGCGCAGTTGTCGCTGTGGGTAGGACACGCGTCGGCGTAATCGTCGCAGGGGGTGGTAACGGAGTTGGCGTGGGTGCTGGCGACGCACAACTTACAGCGGTGAAAGCGACAGCGAATGCGAGAACAAATCGAACAATGTTTTGTGCATTCATGGCTAACTCCTATTGAGTGTTGGATTTTGGAAAGGTCTATGACTTGCCGCCATGGTTCGGCGGCTGATCGGTTTCCCAACAAGCGAAGGGAATTGCGTGTGCATGGCTTGCTTCCATTCTACCCCGAATCACCCGCTAAATCAAATTTCTGTCCAATATCTCGCCCGGCAAAGAATTGTTGACACACTTACATCGATAGAGTAAAATGACTGCGCTTTGGAAAACCCGCGTTGGCGCGAACCGGCATCCGCGCAAATGATTTTTGCCTTTGAACAGTTCAATCGCGGCGAGTATTGGGCACAACACGAATCGCTCGAAGTATCTGGCGCGCCGAGACCGACGATCGTTTCGAAATTTCTACAAAGGCATTCTGCAAGTCGGCGTCGGTTTTTACCACATCACCCGGCGGAATTATAACGGCGCGGTTAAGGTGTTGGCGCGTGGGATCAATTATCTCGAGCCGTACACTCCGCACTGTCGCGGCGTCGATGTCGTACGTTTGATCGATGATGCGACGCGCGTTTTGGAGCAAGTGCAATCGCTCGGCGCGGGGCGTATCGGCGAAATGGATATAACGCGTTTGCCGTGTGTGCATTGAGACGTTACTTAACTCGCTGACAGACCGTAACGAGAGAACTAATCGTAAATTTAAAATCGAAGATGGATATTGTGGCTTTTGTAATTGCCGAACCCTGTATCGGTGTAAAAGATAAATCGTGTGTCGCGGTCTGCCCGGTCGATTGCATTCACGGGACCGACGCCGACGAAATGCTCTTCATCCAGCCGGACGAATGTATCGATTGCGGAGCGTGTGTGGCGGAATGTCCGGTCAGTGCGATCTTCCCGGCGGACGAAGTGCCCGCGCAGTGGAAATCGTTCATCCAGAAGAACGCCGACTATTTCAAGAAATAGTGATCTGCCGCGGCGCGCGTTTGCATCGTTGAGATAGTTGGCTATAATAGCCGCAACACATCGGAACCGCTCGATATTTGGGAGGCGCGATGAACCGCCAGCGCAAAACCTTGGTTGATCGTTTGGAGCAGAGCGGCAAGGAATATCTCGCATGTACTGTCGCAACTTTCGGTGGAGGAAGTGAACGCCAAACCCTCGCCCACCGATTGGAGCATTCACCAAGTTGCCGCGCACATGCGCGACACCGAAACGCATGTTTTTCTCCGCCGCGTTGAGCGTGTCCTCGCCGAATCACATCCCGCCTTTCAAAATTTCGATCAGGATGAGTTCTGGAAAAACAACGGCTATTCGACGGACGAATCGTTGAAGAATATCATCGCCGATTTCCGGCGCGACCGCCGCAAGTTGGTGCGCGCGTTGCGCGCCGCGCCCGATGCCGCGTGGAAGAATTGGGGCAAGCATTCGGCATACGGCAAAGTCTCGCTCGATTGGTTGGCGATGCACTGTTATCATCACACGCTCGAACATGTTCGCGCAAATGGGTTACGCGCGCGAGAAAGAATTGCTCAAAGAACTGAATCGCTGACAGGGAGGTCACGATGTCTCGATTGAATTCATTTGAAGTAATCGTCGCATTATTATTTATCGTTTTTGGTGTTCTGCTTCTGCTTGGCAATCTAGGTCTTTTTGTTTTCAACTGGAGTATGATCTGGGCGTTGATACTGATTTTCTTGGGCGGTTGGTTTATTTGGCGCGCATTTCAGCCCCAGCCCTTTGTTGCCACACAACCCGGCGCGGCGTACGGCTTTGGCGATTATCGTCCCAATCTTGCCGGCAAGGAAATCCGCAAGGAAAGTTTTTCGCATGGCTTTGGCGATTTCGATCTCGATCTGACGCGCGCAGTTTTTCCCGACGGCACGAATAGTGTAAGTGCTTCGCACGGGTTTGGCGATTTTAAAGTGATTGTCCCGCGCGATCTCGCGGTTCGCGTCAAGGCAAGTGGCGGTTTGGGCGACGTCGAAATTTTTGGACAACGTGCCGATGGAATTGCGCCGCATCTCGATTTCCAATCGGATGATTATGCCACTGCTACGCGGAAATTGGATTTGGAAGTGAACGTTGGCTTAGGCGATGTCAAGGTTATCCGGGCATAATTTTTAGCCACAGATGACTCTGCCGAACTCCAGCACAGCCAACACGGAAACACACAGAATTTTTTCTGCTTACCTCTGTGCGTTTCTGTGGCTGATAGAAATTGATCGACCATCATCAACGGAGATGAAGACGATGAATTACGAAACGATTATTGTTTCCACTGAAGACGCCGTCGGCTTGATTCAACTCAATCGACCCAAAGTGTTGAATGCGCTCAACAGTCAAGTGATGACGGAACTGGGACACGCGTTTGCAGAATTTGAATCGAACGAATCGATTCGATGTATCGTGATTTACGGAAGCGAGCGCGCGTTCAGCGCCGGCGCAGACATTGATCAAATGAAATCTGCCACGCCGGTCGATATGTTGAAACGCGATTGGATTGCGGCGTGGGACAAGCCGCGCAAGATGTCCAAGCCCGTCATCGCGGCGGTGAGCGGGTACGCGCTCGGCGGCGGTTGCGAACTCGCGATGGCGTGCGACATCATCATCGCCTCGGAATCGGCGCAGTTTGGTCAGCCGGAAATCAACATCGGCGTGATTCCCGGCGCGGGGGGCACACAACGGCTCACGCGCGCCATCGGCAAATCGCGCGCGATGGAAATGTGTCTCACCGGGAAATTCATGAACGCAAAAGAAGCCGAAATGCGCGGGCTGGTGTCGCGCGTCGTCCCGGTCGAAGCGTACCTCGATGAAGCCAAAGCGCTCGCGCGCGAAATTGCGTCCAAAGCGCCGGTCGCGGTGCAATTTACTAAAGAGTGCGTGAACAAGGTTTTTGAAATGCCGCTGGAAGAAGGATTGAATTACGAACGCCGCCACTTTTATTTCTTGTTCTCGACCGAAGATCAGCGCGAGGGGATGACGGCGTTCGTCGAAAAACGCAAAGCCGGCTTGGAAAGGTAAATAGTGTCTGAATCTGAAGAACCCGAAACGATTACGATTGTCGAAGGACCGACGCCGGAATTTCACATCGATATCAATCCGTGGTCGTTATCGATTTTGGAAGGCAAGTCGGCATACCTCACCGCCGCGTGTCAGGTGCGTTCGTTCAACGGCGAAAAATTATTGGAACGTTGTCAACGCGCTTGGAGCACGCAACGCGCCACGATGCTTGATTATAAACAGATCGATGGTTTGCGCCGCCAAGTGGAAATCATCAGCGCCAGATTGGAAAAAATCGATGGCGTCGATGTGTTGAATCTTTGGGTGCGCCAACCGATGCGAATGCTCATCAACTTTGGCGATAGCGACAATTCGCTTCCCTTGAGCGACGCATGACCAAAATCCGCGTCGGAATAATCGGCACCGGCTGGGGACAACTGCAGATCGAATCGTTTCGCCGCGCGCGCGAGTATGAAGTCGTGGCGTTGTGCGATAACGACGAGTCCCGGCTCAACGCGGTTGCCAAACAATCGAAGGTCGAGCGAACGTTCGCCGATTACCGGAAGCTGGTCGCGTCCAACGAAATCGATTTGATCAGCGTTGCCGCGCCGCCCGATGCGCATCAAGCGATGACGCAAGCGGCAATCGATGCCGGCAAGCATGTGTTAGTCGAAAAGCCGTTGGCACTGGGTATCGATGACGCGCGCGCGTTGTTGAAATCGGCGGAGGCAAAGCGCGTTGTGCACGCCGTCGATTTTGAAATGCGTTTTCTGCCCGCGCTCGCGTACTCCAAGGAATTGATCGACGAAAAATATCTCGGCGAGCTTTTGCGCATCGATGTGACGATGGGAATGGCGCAACCGTGGGGTGTGCACGGCAATTGGGCGGCGGACGACGCGCACGGCGGCGGAATTCTGGGGGAACTCGGCGCCCATTTTATCGATGCGTTATTGTGGTGGTTCGGCGATGTCGATGCGGTGATGGCGAATCGCCGCACGCATTTTCCGTCGATCCAAGTGCCGACGTTTGATCCCAAGTCAAAGGAAACGATTCTCGTAAAAAAACCGGTGACCAGCGACGATACGTTTTGGTCAGTGGTACGTTTTGCGCGCGGCGGCGAAGCGTTGCTGAATTTTGTCACCGGCTCGCGCCACGAAATCGGCTGGACGATTAGCGCGTACGGTTCGATGGGCACGCTAATTGTGCAAAGCGGTCAATTGCTCGGTATGCGCGACGGCGACCGCGAGATGACGATTCTGCCGATTCCAAAACGCTTGGAGTTGGGTGATAACCCCAAAGACCCGTTGATGTGGAGCATGGCGCGCCTCGCCGAAAATATAGCGACGCAAATAAAACGACAGGGCGAGGTCAAGCCGTTTCCGGATTTTCATGCGGCGATTGCTGTCGCGCGCGTAGTCGATGCGATTCGCAAAGCGTCAGACACGCGCGGGTGGGTGAAATTAGAGTCAGGAGATTGACAGCACACATCAAAAAATAAAAAACACATTTGTCATTGCGAGCGAAGCCAAGCAATCTCTCTGGTGTCTTTTGAAAGATTACTTCGCCGCAAAAACCTCGGCTCGCAATGACATGGAGAGGTTGACACAATGCCGGTACTCAACCTTGCTTCTCGACAAAGCCGATAGTGTCGCAACGATCACGCTCAATCGTCCGGATAAGAGCAACGCTTTTGACGAGACGATGGCGGATGAAATGATCGACGCGCTGAAAAACGTCGAACGGGATGCGGACGTGCGCGCGATTGTCATCACCGGCGTGGGCAAGAATTTTTGTGCGGGGCAAGATTTGTCTTCACTGTTGGAAAAGTTACCAGTCGCCCGCTGGCATCAAGTTTGGCGATCACCTGCGCCAAACGGTACAACATCATTGTCGCGCGGATTCGCGCAATCGAGAAACCGTTTATAGCGGCGATCAACGGCGCGGCAACCGGCGCAGGTTTAGGTCTCGCGTGCGTGTGCGATTTGCGGCATGCATCAACCAGCGCAAAATTCCGAATGGCGTTTATCGGTATCGCGCTGGCGCCGGATTCCGGCACGGCGTTTCTGCTTCCGCGTCTCATCGGTTTTGGACGCGCAACCGAAATGGCGTTGACAAACGAATTGATCGATGCCGATAAGGCGTTGCAGTCCGGTTTGGTGAATCGTGTATTTCAACCGGACGAGTTGATGCCCAAAACGCTCGAGTTCGCTAAGCAACTCGCGCTCGCGCCGACACGAAGCATCGGCTTGACCAAGCGTGTGTTCAATCGCGCGATGACGGCAGACTTGAGCGAGACGCTCGAGTACGAAGCGGCGATTCAAGAAATCGCGGGACATACCCAGGATCATTTGGAAGGCGTCAAAGCATTTATTGAAAAACGTGCGCCGCAATTCAAAGGCAAATAATATTCCAATTTCCAATCTCTAATCTCTATCTTCAGGAGGCATGATGGCTGACCGCAAAACTCAGAAATTGGTCGAAGGTTTACAAGGCGATCTCGAACGTGAAATCAGGGCGATGATGCAATATACGTATCAGGCATCAATGCTATTGGGTGTGGGTTCGTTGAGCATCAGTCCATATCTGCGTCAAGAAGCGGCGGACGAATTGCGACATATAAATTTCCTGTGTGAGCAAATCGTTGGGCTAGGCGCGACGCCGAAACTGACCACGCACAAGTTTAGCGAGGCGCGCGAACTCAAAGCGATGTTGGAAAACGATCTCGATCTGGAACGCGAATCGATTTTGGAATATCGCGAGCGCGCCAAGCAAGCGGAAACCGCCGGCGAAATCGGCTTGAAAGTTCGCTTGGAGGCGTTGATCGCTGAGGAAACGGATCACGTCCGACAACTGGAACGTATTCTGCGCGGCTGGCAATAATCCCGTAACATTGCAATGAATCTTTCTGCGAGGGGGCAGAGGCGCATAGGGCAAGGGCAAAATTCGCTCTGGTCGATTGGCGTCTCTGCTCCCTTGCTTTTTTATTTCAGAATAAGGTATAATCACGTGACATCAATTCGGAGTTATTATGCCGCGTCGTGCCCACGACCTACCTCAACATGAACTGCTCTACGACATCACATTCGGTTTATCGCGCGCCGCAATCTTGCGAGCCGCCATCGAACTCGACGTGTTTACGCACATTGCAAAGGGACACACGTCCACACCGGCGTTATGCCGGCAAATCGGCGCCACCGAACGCGGGATGCGCGTCTTGCTCGATGTGTTGCTAGCCCTGGGATTACTTCGTTTCCAGCTAAACGAATTTGCTCTAACACCAACCGCGAAAATATTTCTAGTCAAAGGTCAACCCTCGTATCTTGGCGATGCAATCCTCACCGATTTAGCGTGGGACGCTCGCGGACGATTGAGTCAAACGATTCTTGGCAAGCGCGCGGTACCAACACCACGTAAATTGAGTCGCGCTGACAATGTCGCATCGCAAATAGTCGATTGGCAAACGCAAGCGCAAGCCGCGAATGTGTTGTGGCGCAAAATTGGATTCACATCGGCGAAAGCAAAAACTTTGCGCATGCTCGACGTGAATTGCGGCGCTGGAATTTTATCGTTCGCGCTAGCGCGACAAAATAAAAGTGTGCGGGTCACTGCCGTCGATCAGGCGGACATTTTGCGTCAGACCAAACAAATGGCTACAGCGATGAGCATCGCGTCGCAGGTTAAAACTGTGGTGGGCGATGTGCTAACGTTCGGGTTCAAAGCCAGTTCTTTCGATGTTGCAGTATTCGATAATGTGTCGGATAAATTGAGCGTCGAGCAAAACGTCGATGTCTTTCACCGTGCTTTTCACGCGCTCGCGCCGGATGGCTGGATTGTGATTCGCGCACCAATGCCGGATGCACAGCGCAAAAAAAATTTGCCTGGGGCATTTGCCGGTATCGAGACATTATTGTTCAGCGCGGTCAGCGACACGCATTCGTTTACCGAATATCGCGGGATGCTTGAGATCGCCGGTTTTTTGCAAGTTGTAAATCACAAAGATGATTGGGGCTTGATCACCGCGCGAAAAATCGCGATGCCGATTGCGCGGAGTAGAAAATGAATCCTGCCGCGCTCCTATTCGATCTCGGCGATGTGATAATGCAAGAGGAAACCGAGGTCAAAGACGGCGAGCTGAACACACAGTGCGCCGAACTGGTCGATGGGATGGGTGAAGCTCTGCGCACGTTGAAATCGCACGGCTATAAGCTGGGTCTTGTTGCCGACACGCGCCCCAAGACGGCGTGGAATGTCCTGCATCAGCACAATCTTTACGATCTGTTTGATGCGCTAGCGATCTCCGAAGAGGTGGGCTGCGAGAAACCCGATCCGCGTATCTTTCGCGCCGCACTTGAAGCATTAAAAATCGCTCCGCACGATTACGCGAGCGTGGTGATGGTTGGCAACAATGTGGCGCGCGACATTCGCGGCGCAAATGAACTCGGGTTAATTTCGATTTGGTTTCACTGGAACGAGCGTTATGCTTGGGCGAATGACGGTTCGGTTCCAAAGTTCGAGGTGCGATCTGCATTCGAGTTGGTTGATTTGGTTGGGCGATTGTGACTTGGTTTGTATCGGCGTTTAGGGCGATGCGAATCCCGGATCGATTGATGAGACTAGTAAGAGGATTCGGAGCGAAAAAGTTGCATGAATTAGCGGCGAAAATAAATTATGCGGTTCGCTATACATTTTTTGGTAGTCTGTTCGGGGCGACCTTTCCGCTAACTGGGACTCTGTTTGAACTCTTTTATAACGGTTATCCTTTTTCGATCCAGGGAATGCTCCAGGCGCAAAAGAATGAACCTTTGCTCTGGATGGTAGATACAGCGCCTATTGTGCTTGGATTTTTCGCCTGGTTGGTGGGGCGGCGACAGGATCAAGTCAAACATTTGACAGCGGTGTTAGAAAGCAAGGTCGAAGAGCAGGCAGCAGAATTGCGGGATAGTAAAGAGCGTTTTGAGCTAGCGGCTCGCGGCGCGAACGATGGGATTTGGGATTCCGACCTCATTACCGGCGAAGAATATTTTTCGCCGCGCTGGAAGGATATGCTCGGTTATTCCGAGGACGAAATAGCCGGGACATACGCATCGTTCAAGGCGCTGGTCCACCCCGATGACGTGGCGCGTGTGGAAAAATTGGTCCAGCATTTTCTCGCCGGCGCTAACCCGGTCTATCGGCTCGAATTTCGCATGCGTCACAAAAATGGCTCCTATCGCTGGATTCTATCGCGAGCGCAGCTCTTGCGGGACGAACAGGGGCGACCCTATCGGATGGCGGGTTCGCACACGGACATTACCGAGAGTAAAGAAAAAGAGTTTGAACTAGCTCGCCAAAAACAATTTTTCGAATCCTTGGTGCTTAACAGCCCGGTGGCGATTATCGTTCTTGATCTCCAACAACGAATCCTGTCGTGTAATCCGGCGTTTGAAAGTTTGTTTGGCTATGTTGAGGCGGATGTGGTTGGGCGCGACTTGGATGATTTACTTTCTCCGGAAAGGACGCGAGCCGAAGCGCGGGATTTTACGGATCAAGTGATCCGTGGTGGGACGATTCACGGTACCGGTCAGCGCAAACGCAAGGATGGCTCCTGGGTGACCGTCGAGATATTCGGCGTACCTGTGAAGGTGGAAGGCGTGCGAGTCGGCGTCTTGGGTCTATATCATGACATTTCCGAATTGGTGTCTGCGCGCGAGCAAGCCGAGTCAGCCGACCAAGCGAAATCAGCATTCCTCGCCGCAATGAGCCACGAAATTCGAACTCCGCTCAACGGTATTATCGGCATGACCAGTCTGATGCTTGATACCCCGCTCAATCCCCAACAAAAACAATTTGCCGAAACTATCCGCTTTTCCGGCGATAATCTGCTCACTATCATTAACGACATATTGGATTTCTCGAAAATCGAAGCCGCCGAATGGAGCTGGAGCAGACCGATTTCGATCTTCAGAACGTGATCGAAAGTATCGGTGCGCTGTTTGCCGAACGCGCCTATCAGAAAAAGTTAGAACTGATTTCGTTTGTCGATACCAATGTGCCGCCCGCTTTGTGCGGCGACCCCTTCCGACTGGGACAGGTGCTGACCAATTTGATGGGCAATGCGATCAAATTTACCGAACGGGGCGAGATTGCGTTGAGCGTCAAATTGGTTGAAGCGAGGCCTAAGCAAGTCCTGCCTAAATTTTCCGTGCGCGATACCGGGCATTGGAATTTCCCGGATCAGCAAGCGCGCCTCTTCAAGCCCTTTACCCAGGCAGATGCATCGACCACGCGCAATTCACGGCGGTACAGGTTTGGGTTTGGCAATTTCCAATCGCCTCGTCGAACTGATGGGGGGGCGAGTCCAGATCGATAGCGAGCCGGGTCAGGGCATGAACGTTCTGGTTCGTCCTCTCATTTGAGTTGGGTTCGCTTGACGTGCTCAAAAAACAAATTGTGTCGGCGGATTTGCGCGGTGTGCGTGTCTTGATCGTCGATGACAACGAAACGAATCGCCAAGTGTTGCATCATCAAGTGATCGCCTGGGGGATGGTACCCCAAAGCGCCGCTAACGCGCGCGAAGCGGTGGAGAAACTCCGTGGCTCATCTGCCGCTCCGTTTCAAATTGTCTTGCTGGATATGGAAATGCCGGGGATGGACGGGGTTGGCTTGGCGCGGATCGTGCGAAATGATCCTGCCTTGGCATCGATCAGGCTCATCTTGCTGACGTCGGTTGGGCGAATCGGCGGTGCGGAAACGATTCGGCAAATGGGCTTGGACGCTTCGCTGGTCGAGCCGGTGCGCCAATCGGAATTGTTCGATTGTTTGATTTCAACCCTAGGAGTGGTGGTCGGAACAACCGAATCTCAAGTGCCAGCGTTGGGTAACATGAATGGCGAGAGTTCGCACCGGCGCGTTTTGCTTGCCGAAGATAATGCGATCAATCAACAAGTTGCAGTTTATATGCTCGAATCACGTGGTTATCACGTCGATGTGGTTGGCAATGGGCTTGAAGCGCTAGAGACGTTGACGCGGACGACGTACGATATTGTTCTGATGGACTGCCAGATGCCAGAGATGGACGGCTATGAAGCGACGGCTCAAATTCGCCGGGCGTGAAGGGTTGACCCGCCATACGCCGATTATTGCGCTAACCGCGCACGCGTTGCACGGCGAACGCGACAGGTGTATTGCCGCCGGGATGGACGATTATCTCGCGAAACCGATTACGCCGGCAGTATTATTCACAACTCTGCGGCGCTGGTTACCAAAATATGTCGAATTACCCGGCGAATCTCCCGCGCCGGCGCAAGTGACGCCAAATAACGTGGAACAAGATGCGGTACTTGATCGCGGCGCGTTGACGTGCTCCGAAAATTACAACAGCCGGGCATGCCTAACGTCCTCAATCAATTGATCGACCTGTACCTGAATGAATCGCCGGGACGAATTGCGGCGATTAACGGAGCGATTCAATCACACGATGCGGCAAAACTTGCCAAAGCCGCTCATTCATTCAAGGGGAGTAGCGCAAGCATCGCCGCGCGGCACGTGTCTCGTGTGTGCGCTGAACTCGAAGCCAAAGGCAAGGCGAATGATTGGGCGGGAGTTGATGATTTGTGCGCGCAATTGAAGGTAGAGTTGGATCTGGCACACGCGGCGTTATCGAAAGAACGTGTACCATAGGAGTTGAGCATCATGAGAGTATTAATTGCCGAAGACGACGCGATCCCACGCATGATTTTAAAACTTGCCGTTGAACAAGCCGGTCATCACTGTTTGGTGGCAGAAGACGGGTCTCAAGCGTGGGACATGTACCAAAATGTATCTGTCGATGTGTTGATCAGCGACCGAATCATGCCCGGTTTAGATGGGATTGAACTTTGCCGCCCGGTGCGGCAGTCGTCTGGGAGCGGCTATACCTATTTTATTTTTCTAACGGGGCTGGGCGACCGCAAACAAATTATCGCCGGCATACAGACCGGCGCAGACGATTACTTACCCAAGCCGCTGGTTCCGGAAGACCTGCAAATCCGGTTGTTGGTTGCCGCGCGGGTGACTGAACTACATCGCCAACTGGCAATCCAAAACACGGAACTGGAACGATTGAATCAGAACTTTTTGAGCAAGGGCGGTGCGATCCACTTACCCACTTGGGTAATCGTTTGCGGCTGATGGAAGATTTGCCGGTGATCAGCGGCAAAGCCGAACGATACAACAAAGAATATTGCGCGATCATGTGCGATGTCGATAATTTCAAATTGTACAACGATTTCTACGGACATCTTGCCGGCGACGAAGTTTTGCGAACCATCGCGCAGACGCTTGCGCACACTTGCCGCAATGGCGATGCCGCCTATCGTTATGGCGGCGAAGAATTTATCGTCCTGTTGCCAGAACAAAAAACCGGCAAATGCCAGGTTCGCGGCAGAACGCTTTTGTCGTAGTGTGGAAGCGTTGAAAATTCCGCACCTCGCGAAAGGACCGGATGCAATTGTCACCATTAGTATAGGCATCGCGCCTTTGTTAAAAAGCGATTTGAAGGCGATGCACCTATGGCTCAAGCGTGCTGACGACGCTATGTATCTCGCCAAAGAAGCCGGACGCAATCAAGTGGCGGTGCTTGAGGAATAATCTTGGATCCAAGTCGATTACCGCAAGTTACCCAAGACCAAAATGCGCTTGATCTTGCCGCGCGATACGCGCCGATCATTATGGCGGATGAGCGCGAGCCGTTTACGATCATCGCCGCCGGCTATCACATCTTTGATCACACAAACGAATCGCCGTCATTTCTCCCGCGCCGCCAGGTCGAGTGGGTGAGCGTAGGATACCCACGCGGTTCAAGCCATCGAGTACGCGTTGTGGTGGGACTGGGACATTGGACATCTCTACGAACTCGAACACGTGTGGACGTTTGTCGGTGCAAGTGGAGAGGTTGTGGCAGTCGAAGCGAGCTGGCACGGGATGTATGGGCAAGCGGAAATCGACGGCAAGCCGGTTGTCGACGGCACACATCCGATTTTGCTTGCGCAACCCGGCAAGCACGCGATGGCGGTGAATATCGAGCCGTTCAACGAAATTCGCGAATGGGCGGAACAAGAAGCCGGACCCGAAGCCGGGAAAGATGGCGTTCTCGAAAAGGAATTGTTTCGCGGACGAATGTCCAAAACGCCGGAAAACGATGCGAAGGTGAAAGCGTATCTCAAGAACGGCTTGCGTTCACGCCGGCGTGGCAATTCACCAAGCGCTTGGACGTGACGCGGGAAATGCTTGTGCCGTGGCGAGCATTGGAAGAATGGATTCCCGCGCGCGTGGAATGGTGGCTGACGCTAATTTAAGATTTCAGATTTCAAATTTCAGATTAAAGGCGACGTGAAAGCGGTTTTAAATCGAAAATCTGAAATCAGAAATCTGCAATGGTGTTTGATGCCTCTTCTCGATCTCGAACTCTATCGCAAACAAGTTGTCGTCTCGAATAATCCACTCGTGCAGTTGAGCGTGATCGATGCCGGGCGTTCGCCAGCGGAACGCACGCTCTTGTTCATTCACGGCTTTGGCGGATTTGCCGGGCAATGGGAACAGCAACTGGTCGAATTTGCGGACAAGCATCGCGTCGTCGCGGTTGATTTGCGCGGGCACGGTTTGTCGGACCGACCGAATACGCGATTACTCTATCGATGAACTCGTGGGCGATATTGAGCAACGTTGTCGAGGCGTTGCGCTTCCCGCCAAAATTCATCTTCCTGGGTCATTCGTTTGGTGGCGCGATTGCAGCGACGTACGCAGTCGAAACATCCCGACCGCGTTGAACGCTTGGTGTTGGTCAGCACCTCGGTCGACTTTGTCCTCAGTCCGTTACTCCGTCTTGCATTTCAACTGCCAGTCTCGCTCGCCGAACCGATTCGCTCGATGTTTCCGCGTGCGCTTGCCGCGCCGGCATTCGTCTTGAAAGCGCATCTATCATCAACGCGATGTCTAAATGGCACGGGCGCGATTATTTTCCGCGCGTCACTACGCCGACACTCGTCGTCATCGGTCATCGCGATATTGTGTTCAAGCAAGCGGCATACGACGCCGTGCCGGATCTAATTCCCGGATCGCAAATCGCCAAAATTCCGGTCTCGGCGCATCTGGTGATGCTCGAACGTCCAGACGCGGTGAATCGCGCGATTGACGCGATTCATGGGTAGCGCATTTATGTCGTGGCGGGAGGGACGCGAACGCGAGAAAACCGATTTGGTCAAGCGACGTCCCTGGTTCAGGCATTACGAAGCCGATGTCCCTTACACGCTTGCGTATCCGTCCCAACCGCTTGTTCCGCTTTTTGGAATCGGCGGCGCGGCAGCATCCGCGGCATCGCGCGATTATTTTTTACGACCACCCAATGACGTACCGTGAATTGAACGAGGCGGCGGATCGTTTTGCGAATGCGCTGATCCAACTGGGTGTGAAAAAAGGCGACCGCGTCGGATTGCTCTTGCCCAACTCGCCGCAGATGGTCATTGCGTATTACGGCGCACTCAAAATCGGCGCGATTGTCGTCAGTCTGAATCCGTTGTTCAACGGCCGATGAATTGTCACATCAGTTGAACGATTCCGGCGCGGAAACCATTGTCACACTGAGTCTGTTTTTCACCCGATTGTCAAAATCGTACGCGAAGGCACGCCGCTCAAGCATGTCATTGTCACGAACATCAAGGAATATTTTTCGCCGCTGCGCCGCGACACTATTTACGATTGTGCGCGAGAAACGCGAAGGGCATCGCATCGATTTGCAGCGGCGAGTGCGGACGCATATTGCGTTTGCCAGATTTACTCGACGCGCGCGTCCAGCTCGCTCGCTCAACATCGATGTGATGCCAGACGATCTCGCGTTGATCCAATATTCGAGCGGCACGACCGAAGTCGCCGAAAGGCGTGATGCTGACGCATCGCAATATCGTCGCGAACACGACCCAAGTCGCGACACTGGCTCACCGACATTGACGAAGGCGAAGAACGCATCTTGTGCGCCTTCCATTTTCGCATTTTACGGAATGACGACCGCAATGAATTTGAGAATTTCGATTGCCGGCGACGCTGATTCTCCTGCCAACATTTTCGACGCGCGAAGTGCTGAATGTCATCAAGCAATATCGACCCGACAATGTTTCCCGGCGTGCCGACGATGTACATGGCGATCAACAATTTTCCGGCGTGCGCCGCTTTGGCTTGAAATCGATTCGCGCGTGTGTGAGCGGCGCGGCGCCGTTGCCCGTCGAAGTGCAAGAAGCGTTCGAAAAACTGACGCGCGGCAAATTTGTCGAAGGGTATGGATTGACCGAAGCGAGTCCGGTCACGCACGCGAATCCGATTTACGGTCAGCGCAAAACTGGCACGATTGGCGTGCCGATGCCGGACACGGAATGCGAAAATCGTCGATTTGAAAACGCGGCGAGGATTTGCCGTTCGGTGCTATCGGCGAATTGGTCGTGCGCGGACCGCAAGTGATGCGCGGTTATTGGAATCGTCCGGACGAAACGCGCGCAAATGTCCTGCGCGATGGCTGGCTGTTTACGGGCGATTTGGCGCGGCATGACGCCGACGGCTATTTCCAAATCATCGACCGGCAAAAAGATATGATTCTCGCGGGCGCGTTCAATATTTATCCGCGCGATATCGAAGAAGTGTTGTACGAAAATCCCAAAGTGTTGGAAGTCGCGGTTGCGGGCGTGCCGCCGGAAGGCGGCGAGCAAATCGGTCAAGGCGTATGTCGTTCTGAAACGCAAAGGCGAAATGGCAACGCCTGAAGAATTTATCGAATTTTGTCGCATGCGCCTGGAAGATCACGCGGTGCCGCGTTTGGTGGAATTCCGCGAGCAGTTGCCGAAAACGTTTATCGGCAAGGTGTTCAAGCGAAACTAACTGAAGAGGAGAAATAGTGGCCAGGCACGTAGTCAGTAGTCAGAAAATTCTATTCCACTGTACCACTGACCACCGACTACTGACCTGAATGCCATTACTCGCTCTTGTTGTCGTTCTCATTGCCGCAGTTTTACACGCGATTTCAAATTTATTATGCAAGAGCGGACGCGATTCGTCCGCGTTTTTGTGGTGGGCGATCACGATTGGCGCGATGTGGTATGGCGTCGTTGTCGCGTTGCAATCCTCGCTGGTGATGCCGCGGAAGCGTGGGTGATCATCATTCCCAGCATCGTTATCGAGGTAGTGTACGCGCGTCTGATCACGATGGGTACACCGATGGCGATCTGTCGCAAGTCTATCCGATTGCGCGCGGCACGCCGCCGCTCTTGATTGCGATCTTCGGCGCGCTTTTTCATCGGCGAACGATTGCCGGTGCTGGGTTATGTCGGCATCGTCGTGTTGGTCATCGGTATTTATCTTGCGAGCGTTCCCTCGCTTGCCGATGTGCTCAAGCCGTTGCGCGCACTAGGCATCGTCCGACACAAATTGCATTGCTTGCCGCATTGTGCGTGACGGCTTACACGTTACTCGATAAAGTGGGGATGCGCTATGCGTCACCGCTGGTGTACAACTGGTGGATGTACGCCGGCATCGCGATTGGGTATGCGCCGATTGCGTGGTCGCGCGGGCATCGTGACGCAACCGTGCGTGAGTGGCGGACGAATTGGCGAGCGCATCATCCTGGGAAGTTTTGCGACGATTGGGAGTTATCTTGCCGCGCTGATCGGCTTGCAAATGACGGCGGCGAGTTATGTCGGCTCGGTGCGCGCGTCGAGTGTGGTGATTGGCGCGTTGTTCGGTTGGCTTTTGCTCAAGGAAAGTTTTGGCGCGGTGCGCGTGTTTGCGGCGGCGTTGATGGTCGTGGGGTTGTTGCTCATTGCTCTCGCGTGAGTGCAGTCGACAGTCAACAGTAGACAGTTGCCAGATAAAAACAACAAAGGATTGTATTCGCAAGCCGCGTTCTTTGCGGCGAAGCAATCTTTTAAGCGACATTTGAGAGATTGCTTCGTCGGCGCAACCCGTCTCCTCGCAATGACATTCCGTCCTCGGTCGTCCGTCCTCCGTCCTCCGTCTGTGACCACTTTTGACCACCATTGCTGATTAGTGTACAATCGCACTATGCAAATAACCTTCCGCGATAAAACGTACGACACGAAACCGAACATCACCGCGCGCGACGCGCTCAAAAAAATTGGACTAGATCCGGAATGCGTGCTCGTCGTCGTCAACGGCAAACTGACGACCGACGATGTCGTTCTTGCGTGAAGGCGACGAGGTGAAGTTGGTGGCGGTTGTGTCGGGAGGAATTCAGTTGCGCAGAAGGTAGTGAAGCAGCATAGGCGAATGATGAAATGGTAGAAAGTGTCGAAGTGCGAGCGCGGTCATCAACATGCGCCATCATAAACTCTCGTTGTGCGGCGAGCATTACGGCGAGTGGTTTGTGGCGCAGACCGATCGCGCCATCGAAAAATATAAAATGTTCACGCGCGACGAGCGCATCCTCGTAGCGGTCAGCGGTGGCAAGGATTCGCTCTCGCTGTGGGATGTGCTGTTGCGTCTCGGCTACCAAGCCGATGGCTTGTACATCGGGCTGGGCATTAACACGCCGATTCCGTACTCGGACGCATCGTTGGAGATGACGCGCAAATTTCTTGCATCTGTCATTGCGAGCCATCCTGAGCGCAACGAAGTAAAGTCGAAGGAGGCGAAGCAATCCAAGCGCCGATGGTACGCATCGTATCCTTCGACTGCGCCGAAAACGGCTCCGCTCAGGATGCTTTTACGCCCACGCTTCATGTCGTCGATGTGCCGGAAACGTACGGCAAAACGATTCCCGAAATTGCGCGCACGAAAATGCGCGGGCAGGGACGACCGTGCGCGGCGTGCGGCTTGACCAAACGCTACGTGATGAATCGCCTCGCGCACGAAAAGGGCTATAACGTGCTCGCCACCGGTCACAATCTCGACGATGAAGCGGCGGTGTTGTTTCAAAACACCTTGCGCTGGCAAACCGGATATTTGGCGCGTCAATCACCGATTTTGCCGGCATCGCGCGAAGGTTTGATTCGCAAGGTCAAGCCATTCTGCCGAATGTACGAACGCGAGACTGCGACGTATGCGCTCGTGCGCAACATTGATTACATTTACGATGAATGTCCGCACGCCGCCGGCAATCAAATGAATTTTCACAAGACCCTGTTGAATCAACTCGAAGCCGAATCGCCCGGCGCTAAACTTTCCTTCTATCTTGAATTTCTTCGCGCGCGAAACGAAGGCGCGTTCGAGCAATTCAATGCGGTCAGTGAATTGCACGCGAATGTGAGGTGTGCGGTCAGCCGACGACCGCGCCAGGTCGATGCGCGTTTTGCCGGATGTGGGATGTTAGTGCAATAGTTGGATAGTGTGATAGTTTTGTAGTTGACGTTGCCGGTTTGGAACTTTAATTGTTTTCCACTTGCGGAGCATTCTAATCTCCAATCTCCAATCTCCAACCTCTAACCCCCAATCTCCAACCTCCAAATCTATCGTTAACGCGGCAGTAATTATTTCAGTGGGCAATGTTGCAAGCCGCGTGCTGGGACTGGTGCGCGAGACGGTCATCGCGTACTTGTTTGGCGCGACCGGCTTGGTGAGTGTATTTCGCGTCGCGGCGACGATCATCCAAACGCTATACGATTTTCTTGTCGGCGGGATGGTGAGCGCCGCGCTTGTCCCGGTCTTTTCCGATTTCGCTGAACGCCGCGAAGAATTGTGGCGCGTCGCTAGCATCGTCCTCAACGTCCTCGCGATTTTTCTCGCACTCGCCGTGCTCTTGCTCGAACTCTTTGCGCCGCAACTGGTCTGGCTACTGGGTAGCGGCTATGATCCAGAATTGCAACTCGCCGCTGTCGATATGTTGCGGTTAGTTCTGCCGGCGGTGTTCTTCCTCGGCATGTCCGGGATTGTCACCGGCTTGCTCTATTCGCTCAAGCGATTCACATATCCCGCGTTTACCGACCGCCGCCTACAACGCCGGTATCGTCGTCGTTGCGCTTGCGCTCGCGCCGACGTTCGGCATCACGAGTCTGATCATTGGCATTATTATCGGCGCGGCATTGCAAGTGGCATTACAACTTCCCGGCTTGCGCGATATGCACTATCGCTTTGCTATCGATTTTAATCATCCGGCGCTCCGCAAGATATCTGAAATTGTACGCGCCAGTCGTCGCCGGTTTGAGTATCAGTGTTGTCGCGGTGGTGATCGACCGCAATCTCGCTTCGCACACTGGCGAACAATCGCTCGCGTGGATGCAGAATGCGACGGTGCTGGTGCAGTTTCCGCTCGGTCTCGTTGTCACAGCAATTTCGTTTGCGATTCTCCCGACCTCAGTCGACAGTCGCACGTAGTCAGTTACCAGATTGAACCATCTAATCTCCAATCCTTCGACTCCGCTCAGGACAAGTCTCCAATTTCTAATTTCCAAACGACGCTTGCTTTCGGCATCAAACTTGTTCTTGCTCCTGATTCTCCCGGCGACGATTGGCTTGTTCATCCTCGCGCGTCCGATTGTCGCGTTGCTGTTTGAACATGGCGCGTTTACTGCGATCGATACTGCAATGACCGCGCGCGCACTACAATTTTATTTGCTCGGCTTGCCATTTGCCGCTATCGATCAACCGCTCGTGTTTGCGTTTTATGCGCGCAAAAATACGCTCACGCCAAACCTTGTGCAATTTGTTGCCGTTGGAATTTATTTCATCGTCGCATTGTCGCTCATGGAATCGATGGGATTTATCGGTTTGGTGTCGCCAACTCGGCAATGCTGACCGGACACGCGCTGATTATGCTTTGGCTCACGCGAACGCGACTCGGTGGATTTGGGCAATCGGAAATGATTGTGACGACCATCAAAATCATTCTTGCATCGATTGGCGATGGGCGTGGTCGCGTTCGTCATCGAAGGGATGAATGATTCGATTTTGCCCAAAGTGTCGTCTCGGCGATTGTTGCCGGCGCGGTGTACATCGTTTTGTTTGGCTCTTGCGGGTGCGTGAAGCCGAACGCGTGTGGCAAATGTTGCTTGCGCGAATTGGCAGATAGGCGTATAATCGGGTTACACAAGGAAATCAGGGGTTGTGCTTGTAATCGAGTAAAAGTTATGACAGATAAACGTACAGTGGATGATTTATCGCTTCAAGAGCTTGAATTGATTGTCGAACAGCGAAGGCGCGTAGAACGCGCGCGGCAGTTCGCGCAATCGGATACGACGCGGCGTTTTCGTCCTGTGACAGTCATGCCAAGTGAGCAAGCGCCAACGCAGAAAGAAACGAACGAGAAGAAAAAGCCGCGCTCGTTGCGCGACAAGTTGCTCTTTGTTATCGAAGTGATGGCAGTGGTTGGCTTGCTCACGATCATCGTCAGCTCATTCTCCAATTTGCAGACACTGAATCAAGAAGTGAGCCAAGCGCGCTCCGCTACCCCGAACGGCACGGCGAGTATCGGCACTGGTAATCTGGAATTACCCGGGTCATCTTTTCCGCCCTCAAATCCATTGCTGGAATTGCCGGGTAGTTCGTTTGCGCCGGAAGCCGCGCCGCCAGCGCTGGGCTTGCAACTAATAGCAGTCGCCGCATTGCCTGTGCCCACGCCGGGTCCGCGCTCGCCGACGCGGATCGTATATCCCATCGGTCAATATCGATTGGCCCATTGTACAGGGTGATAGCTGGGAAGAATTGAAGCAAGGCATTGGTCATCGTGTTGGCTCGGTCAATCCCGGCGAGCGGGGAAATCTGATCTTGTCGGGTCACAATGATGTCTATGGCGAACCGTTCCGCGATTTGGAGAAACTGGATGTAGGCAAAGATGTATTGATCCACGCCGGCAACACCATCTTTCGCTACGTCATCAAAGCCAAGCGCGTTGTTTTGCCGACCGAATTATCCCACTCGCGCCGTCGCAAATTCCAATTGTCACTTTGATTACGTGCACGCCGTATCGCGTCGATACGCATCGCTTGATTGTGATTGGCGAATTAGTGCCGTAAAATTGGGTGCCGGTGATTTGCCTATTCTGGTATTTCGCTTATAATCCTGCTCGTTCATGGAATGATTATCGTAAGGAGATTAGTCATGCCAAAGAAAACTCGCAAGATGAAACAACGCGCGGCGAATGCGGCGCAGTGTCCACGAAATGACGCAAACAGCCGACGAAAGTGAGACGGTGAAGTCCGGCTCGCGCGCCAACACGCGCACGATTTTGCAACGGCGAGCCGTGTGGTTACGCCGTGACCTACGACTATTCGCACATTTACAGTGATTTGAAAAGCATCGCGATTTTTGCGACCTTCTTTTTTCTGTGTTGATTGTCTTGTCGTTTGTTATCAAATAAGTCACCACGCTTGCTCCGTTTCATTCGGATCAGGATAATTGAAAACCGCGGTACCAATTGGTAGCCGCGGTTGTTTTTTCATGGATGTCTCAATTGAACGATGCGTGTTGGAGTGTGCGGGCGTGGAAATCCGATCGTCTGCGCAATCCGATATCCATGATGAGATGCATGAATCAGGCGTACCATGTGTTTTGTGTGAAAATGAAAACGGTCGCGCTGATAATCGCCAGACTGCCGCTCCACAACGGCGAATCCGCGCGAGTAATATCACGTGCGTTCGCGCGCACGAACGGTTTGCTCCATCCCTCTAGGTACACAAGTGCGAGTCCAAGGAGACTGCCCCAATAGAAATCGCCGAGCCAGAGAATAGGTCCACTACGATAGAACGCCCAGTGTGCTTCTTGGTAGATCAATTCGACGATGTGGCGCGCCCAGTTCCAACCACTTTCATCGATGGCATGCGGATGTTCGCTCTGCGCGTAGGGTCGCCAAACCCAGACGATAACGAATAATGCGCCGATGCCGACAACGGCAAATCGTGATTGCCGTCCGACCCAGTCCAGTCCCCAAATGCCAAGCGCGCGCATCGTTGTATAGCCCAGCATCAACGTTGCCTAAGGCACGGCGAGATAGTACACCCATCGCATTAACTCGCCGAATGCGCGCACGAGGCGAGAGCTCTGTGACCATTCGAGAAATCGACCATAGCGACCCGCGCGCGGAAAGCGATTGCCCCATGCGAGATTTGAGACATTAGCGTGTAAAGCACGATGGACGCGCCAATGACGATAGCGAGCGATCGGCGCGGCTCTAGCGAAATCAAAATATCCCAGAGGTTCACGAGCTCGCTCCGACAGATCTTATTGGTGGCAAGGGGACGGCGAGGGTGATGCGTGTGCCGTGTCCTGGCGCGTCACGATCGGCAAGTCGCCGTCGATGAGCCCGGCACGTTCGCGCATGTTTTGCAGCCCGAGACTTGTGCTGCTTGTCATACGTTTTCGACGCGCATTAAATCGAAACCGGGACCCTGGTCTTGGATGACGGCGACAAGTGAATTTTCTTGCGTTGTAGACTGACCATAATCGGCGCATTGTTGCCGTGCTTGCGCGCGTTGGTGACCGCTTCTTCGATAATCGCAAAAACAGTGGAGGCAATAGTTCTAGTCCAATTCTGTGCCGAATTCGCCCGGCTAAACCTGGATGTTGATCTTCTTCGGCTTCCCGCATGCGTTCGCCGTATTGCGCGAATGCGGCGGACAACCCTTTGCTTTCCAGCGCCAGTGGGCGAAGGTGAACAAAGCGGTGCGAATTTCTTTGATGGCTTGCTGAGCGGTGTGCGCGCGCTTTGTAATTCCTGTTTGGCTTCGGGCAGCATTCGAATCGAGCAAGCGATTGATATAATCCAATTGCATGACCAACGCCGGCAACTTTTTGCGTGGGACCATCGTGCAATTCCCGCGCGAGTTTCTGGCGCAATTCATTTTCGTTCTGAATCATGCGGTCCTGTTCCTGCCGAGATGTTTGGTACAGTTTGGCGTTTTGAAAAGCGATGCCGGCTTGACTCGTGAACGCTTGCATCAATTCCAAATGATCCGGAGAGGGCGGCGCGGCGCAGGGGAGGTGAGGATCACTACGCCGTACAATTCAAGTCCTGCGCGAAAGGGATAGCACACTCCACTACGACATCGTGGCAAGGTGCTTAATAACCCAAGTTCTGGGTCTTCGTCGATTGCTCAAAGACTATCGCTTCGCCAGTTTGAAATGCTTCGGCGAGGATACCGCTTCTCCGGCAATGTTTGATCGATGGTCGCGGCGGTCTAGAGTGCGCGATGCGATGATGCGCAGCCGTTGCTCGTTCTCGTTGTCGTCGAATAACAATAGCAATGCCAACCGGCGGACCATCCTCGCGGCGCGCACCGGGAAGCCCTTTGACGCCAGCATCAAGCATGCATTCCGAGCACCGGTTCGATAACTGGTGGTTAAATTGAGGGAGTCGGCGGTTTGATATAGGATTTTCGCGCCCGCCATCGCGCCGCGGAGCTGATCATTCTTGGCGTGGTGCGTTTGACTGCGATTTCTCTTTCGCTGTTGGAAAGATAACCAGCTTAATAGGCCGGCGCCCATGTGGCAAGTAGGGCTATGCCCGGTAAGCATCAAATCGACGCTCCTTCAGCTCCTTCAAGCTGAATAAAAGTATTGCGCGATCATGACAAGGAAAGAACAAGCGGATAATCGCTAAACCGACTCGTAGGCCGAATCGAATCGCGGCAACGATCGCCGGAAAAATCTGAAATATGCCAGCAAGTTTGAACGGGTATGGCTAGTGAGGGGCAAGAACGCTGAACATCGCCACGATCGATGACGAGGATAGGTAAGGCGCGTGACAATACTTGGCGAGTTCGGGAAATTGAAAATAATTCCGATGATGAGGTTGATGATGACGGCAGAGACCAACCATACCATAGCGCGGTTCGGAAAACAGACCCCGCCAAATCGATCCAGACGAGAGGCAGAACAGCAGTAGAGATACCAACGGACGCGAAAGAGCAAATCGTCGATCCCGTGTAGAGGCAAGCGGATTGGATTGGAACAGTGACTAGATCTGTTCATCTGGCAATCTCCCGCTCTCTCATCAAAAAACCGCGGCGATGGTTCGCCGCGGGTCAATGAGGTGGGCGGTATAGGAGTCGAACCTATGACCTCGCGGATGTGAACCGCGCGCTCTAACCAACTGAGCCAACCGCCCATTGCGTTGGCATTATAGCACGCCCATTGTCAAATTGCAAATTACGATTTGTTAGTCTCGTCAGAGTGTGCTACAATGATGCTAGGTTTAAGGGGACAAGGTGGAACAACAAATTTACGAGTTTCTCCACGCACTCCAAAGTAACAAGGGCTATGCGCGCAATACCATCGAAGCTTATCGCAATGATCTGACACAGTTTTGAATTTTGCACTGAACGAGCGTCCCAACCTGAGTCATTGGGGGCGCGTCGACAAGCCCCTGGTACTGACGTTTATTTTGCATCTCAAAGAACGCGGCTATACTGCGTCTAGTGTTGCACGTAAAATCGCGGTGATCAAATCATTTTACCATTACCTGATTGAGCGCAAATCTGATCGACTCTGATCCGACCGTTTCGGTGGGTTCGCCTAAAGTTGAAAAACGAATTCCCCATGTCTTGATCTCCGGAAGATATCGAACGTTTCTTACCGCGCCGGCTCGGCACAGCACCCCAAAAGGATTGCGTGACCGCGCAATCCTCGAATTGTTGTTTGCTACGGATATGCGCGTGAGCGAATTGACCGCGCTGAACATCGACGATATTAATTCGGAACCGATACCACGGCGCATTGCTTGGGCATGGCTCCAAACGGCGAGTCATTCCTATTCCAAACCGCGTTAACGATGTGTTGGCGCACTACTTGGAGCGCAGGCGACCCGCGCTGACGAATACCGACGAGTCGTGCGTTGTTTGTCAATCCGCACGGCGAGCGTTTAACGCGGCAAGGTTTGTGGCTTATTATCAAAGAATATGTTAAACAAGCCGGCATTACATTGCCGGTCACGCCGCATACCTTCGCCATTCATTCGCAGTGCATCTGTTGATCAAGGTGAAGATTTGGTGAACGGTTCAACGTTTGCTTGGACATGCGAGTATTGCCACCACTCAAATGTATGCGCAATTGGCAGATACTCGCGAGCCATCAACGGCGTTTAAAAAACCATATTGCGGTTGATTTGCCGATAAGGAGCAATTGTTATGGGCTATGTCGAAACGCTATTAGCCGACAATGAACAAATCATAATCCGAACGCGCCAACATTGGATGACGCTTGCCAAATCGTTGACGGCGAATGGTGTACTTCTCGTTCTGATTGTTGTCCTATCGGTCGCAGGGTTAGTGTTTTGAATCTTGTTGGCTTGCTCGTTATGCTGTTATTTATCGCGCCGGTGGTGGCGTTCGGCGCAGACTATTTGAAATGGTGGGACCTGAAGAATATATTGTGACCAATCGCCGGGTGATTCAAACGGCGGGTGTCTTCAACAAACACGTTATCGATTCATCGCTCGAAAAAGTCAACGATGTGGTGTTGACCGAAACCGTCCTGGGACGCCTTTTTGATTATGGTAACATTGAAATTTTGACGGCAAGCGAGATGGGCGTCAATCTATTGCGCCACATCGTCAGCCCGGTAAAATTCAAAACCGAGATGCTCAATCAAAAAGAACGCGTCGGCGGGGATTGACCCGCAGAGTACGCCGAGCATTCCCGAGTTGATTGCCGAACTGGATCAATTGCGCAAGCAAGGCATACCGACCGAAACCGAATTCCAACAAAAAAAGACCGAGTTACTTGCGCGCCTTCAATAGAGGTTCCTTTGAACGATGAATTTTTGCCCGTGCGGATTATGATCGAGCCGCGCAATTTGTTGCCAGTCGCACGAAATACCAACCGACGATTGGACTTGTTTTGGGATCAGGGTTTGACACGCTCGCCGATCAAGTTGAGCAAGCAGATGTGATTCCCTTCAAAGAAATTCCCGGCTTTCCGGTTTCAACGGTTGAAGGACATTCAGGCGCATTAGTCGTTGGCAAGATGAGCCACAAACCGGTGATTGTGATGCGCGGGCGCGCGCATTATTACGAGGGCTACTGATGCAACGCGTAACGTTGCCTATCCGGGTGATGCGCGCGCTCGGCGTGGAAACGCTGATCGTGACCAATGCGGCGGGCGGAGTCAATGTAACCTATCGGGCAGGCGACCTATGCTGATCGTCGACCACATCAACCTCATGGGAATGACCGCGCAAATCCTTTGCGCGGACCGAATGACGCATTGCTCGGCACGCGGTTTCCGGATATGTCGCAGGTGTACGATCCGAAGTTAAGCGAACTGACACGCCAAGTTGCGCGCGCGCAAAAAATTGGACTGCACGAAGGCGTGTACATTATGCTCGCTGGTCCCTCGTTTGAAACGCCCGCCGATGTCAAATTTATTCGAATGATTGGCGCGGATGCGGTGGGTATGTCCACCGTTCTCGAAGTTATCGTGGCGCGGCATGGCGGTATGCGCGTCCTGGGTCTCAGTATGATATCAAACTCGCTTGCGCCCGGGCATGACAAAGTCAGCCACGAAGAGTTTCTGGTGGCAGGGCAAGCCGCCGTTCCCAAGTTAGCGACGATCATTCAAGGCGTGTTGGCGCAAATGTAATTTAAAACCTTGCGGTGGGGCGACTCGCCGCAAGGTTTTTGCTTTTGTAGTGATGGTTTACAATTCGAATTGTAATTGCGAGGTAAGTTGACACGCAATCGATGACGATGTAGAATCGCAAACGATTGACGAGCAAAGTTTGCAGTGGTAATTACAAAACGGTTGATAGCCAACGCAAGTCGGCGTTGGCTTGTTGTTTGTGAGCGGGTAAAAATTGCACGCGAGGTTAGCGCCCATGGGATTTAAGCACATTCTTGTCCCAGTATCTGGAATTCCGCCGACGAAGAATCGATCCGGGCTTGCTCTGCAAATTGCACGGCAGGACAAAGCCAAGGTGATCGCGATTCACGTGATCGAGATTCAGCGCAACCTGCCGGCAGATGCGGAATCGACCGGCCAATTGGAACGCGGCGAGAAAATTCTGGCGCAAGCCGAGCAAATCGCCAAAGCCGCGAAGGGATCGTTGGAAGTCGAATTACTGCAAGCGCGTTCCGCCGGCGCGGCGCTCGTTAATGAAGCCAGTGAACGCCAGGTCGATTGTAATGATTCTCGGCGCGCCGTATCGCAAGCCGCTGGGCGATTTTGTTTTAGGCACGACGAGTATTATACATTTTAAAGAACGCGTTGTGCCGCGTTTGGATCTGCCGAGTTGCCGCGCGACGACATCGAGGACGTGAACAAGCACACCTAAAAATTTTGAAAACCTCTTTACATTCGATAGTCTTCGTGATATATTAGCGTGGAGGATTTGATCGATGAAGGTCGTGATCTTGGTTGTGGTCGCATGGGCGCGTATTTGGCGCGACGGTTGGAGATGAAGGACATACGGTTGTCGTTATCGATCGCACGACGACTCATTTGCGAGATTGGGGAAAGAATTTCAAGGAAGATGGTGTTTGGGACTGGGATCGACGAAGATATTCTAAAGCGCAGCGGGCATCGAAAATGCAGACGCGTTTATTGCGGTGACCAACGGCGATAACACGAATGCGATGGCGGCGGAAATCGCGAAACTAGTTTTCAAAGTCCCGCACGTTGTTGCGCGACTGTACGACCCAGTGCGTGAAGAACGTATCACACCTTAGGTTTGATGGACACGGTTTGTCCGACCATCATGGGGGCGGACCCATCCATGCAATCATCAAATCGGCAACGGCAAAGCATAAACGGGAGATCATGTATATTGTTATCGTGGGCGGTGGCAAGGTTGGATATTACCTTGCCAAAACGCTATTGAATGATGGGCACGAAGTCCTGGTTATTGAAAAAGACAAACGCAAGTGTGATATCATTTCATCGGAACTGGGTGGTATTGTTATGCGCGGGGATGGCACTGAATCCTTTGTGATGGACGAAGCGGGAATGAACCGCGCCGATTTCGCGATGGCGGTGACTGGCGACGACGAAGATAACTTGATGATTTGCCAGATGGCAAAGAAGAAATTCAACGTCAAGCGAGCCGTCTCGCGAATTAACAATCCCAAGAACGAACATATTTTCAAGCTCCTTGGTATTGACCAGACCGTTTCGGTCACCGACCTGATTCTGGCGCAAATCGAGCGCGAAATCCCGCGCATTCGTTGGTCCACTTGCTGACCTTACGGGAAGCGGGCGCTGAATTTCTCGAAGCCCAAGTTCCGGCGGATTCGCCGGTGCTGGGCAAGCCGTCTGCGCGAACTCCAGGTGCCGAGGACTTGTGATTCCGCTGATTATTCGTGGAGGCAAGATTATTGTGCCATACGGCGAAACAGTTCTGCTAGCAGAGGACGAAGTTGTTGCCGTGACGACGATTGAGAAGAAGATGTTTTGGAACGTATTTTAGCCAAGACAGCTAACTTTTAATTTTTCGATTAACGTTCGTGAACATGCGCGTGGATACGCGCGCAAAGAAAAAATCACAAAGGAAGGTATCTATTTCAACATGGAATATCTGACAACTGAATATCGGAAAAGGAGCCGCCGGGTAATAGCGCAAGTCTCGCCCTTTCGAAGAGGCATTGCCTTATCCCGCGAACTCTGAAAGAGGACTTGCATTTGGCTCATCCCATGTCCACTCTGGAATGAAGTGACCCCGGAACAGTGGGATGATTGGCGATGGCAAATGGGGCATCGCATTACGACGGTAGAACAACTACGTCAAATAATCAATCTGACGGCGGATGAAGAGCAAGCCGTGCGATTAAAGCCCGAGTTGAAAATGGCGATCACGCCGCATTTTGCGGCGCTCATGGATCCCAGCGATCCCAATTGTCGATCCGCCGTCAAGTGGTTCCGACGATGGCGGAATTTGCATTGGACGACCCGGATCTGGAAGACCCGCTCGGCGAAGACGCGCACATGCCCGTCCCTGGGTTGGTGCATCGTTATCCCGATCGCGTGCTCGTGAAATCACCGACCAATGCGTGGCGTATTGTCGCCATTGCACTCGCCGCCGCATGGTTGGCACGGGGGTAATGCCCGCGACCAAGACGCGCATTGAAGCGATAGCACAGTACCTTGAAGCGCATCCCGAAGTGCGCGATGTGTTGATTTCCGGGGGTGACGGTTTGTTCCTCTCCGACGACATGCTCGATTACGTCCTGGGACGTTTCCGGGCGGTGAAATCGGTCGGAAATCATTCGGATCGGCACGCGTATGCCTATTTTCTTGCCGCAACGCATCACCGATTCAATGATTGCAACCTTGCGCAAATACCATCCCTTGTGGATGAACATTCACATCAATCACCCGAAAGAAATGACACCCGAAGTTCGATCGCGGCGGTAAGCAAGTTGGCAGATGCGGGAATTCCACTCGGCGCACAAATCGTTTTGATGGCGGGCATCAACGATTGCACCAATACGATGAAATCTCTGGTGCACGAGTTGGTCCGAATCGCGTATTCGACCGTACTATCTCTACCAGTGTGATTTGTCGCAAGGCATTGGACATTTCCGCACGCCCGTCAGCGTTGGTCTATCCATCATCGAATCCTTGCGCGGTCACACGACTGGTTTTCCGTTCCGACATTTTGCATTGATGCGCCTGGCGGCGGCGGCAAAGTTCCGGTTATGCCCAACTATCTCTTTCTCAGAGTGACCGCAAGGTCGTCGTTCGCAACTTTGAAGGTGTGATCGCAACTATTCCGAACCCGATCACTATGACGCGGCATCAAACGGACAATTGCGATTACTGTCGCAACGCCGCGCCCAAAGAAGGAGTTGCAAAATTGCTCGCGGGCGATGCCGTTGTTCTTGAACCGGATGGATTGCGCCGGAAACAACGCCGCGTCAAAAAACTCGACGCCGAAAAAAAACGCGCCGCAAACAGCAGATCGTTTGCCAAAATCTACCGCGACGAACAATGTGGTCACGCTAGATGCTTTGGCGGCAACTGCGCCGCGCAAGCCGCGCTCGAATGGGAACGGCAATGGAAATAGTAAAGGACGTTGAATCCAATAGCCGATGATGGGAATTTGAGGTTGGATGTTGGAAAACAAATGACTCTATTTCCAACGTCCTCTTATCTTCTAACCACCAGCGCTTGTCTTTG